>NZ_JBIWFS010000001.1:1435926-1530735 GCF_044763135.1 Streptomyces sp. NPDC096205
CGCTCCCGCGCCCCGCCGCCCCCCGCGTCCTTCCACCCCCCCCCCCCCCCCCCCCCCCCCCCCCCCCCCCCCCGGCGGGGGGGGGGGGGGGGGGGGGCCCCCCCCCCCCCGGCCCCCCCGCCCGTGCTCGTGGACCGTGTGGACCGTGTGAGGCGGTCAGACCCCCTCAGGAGCCCTCCTGGGCCCCTTCAGCGTTCTCCGCGGCGCTCCACCCCAAGGTGCGGACGACGTCCGACACCCGCGTGTACACCCCCGGGCTGCCGGCCCGACCACAGCCGCTGCCCCAGGACACCAGCCCGATCAGACGCCCCTGGGCGACCAGCGGCCCCCCGCTGTCCCCCTGACAGGCGTCCGGGCCGCCTTCCGCTTCCCCGGCGCACAGCATCCGGTCGGCGCGGTAGGTTCCCTCGGCGCCGCCTGGATAGGCCTCGGTGCACGCCTCGTCGGCCAGCACATGCACGCGTGCCGCACGCAACCGGTAGGCATAGTCCCCGGCTCCCGTGACATCACCCCACCCGTAGACCAGGGCCGCCGTCCCCGGCGTGTACGCCGGGTCGCCCTCGCCTGCCATCGGGACGGCCGCGTCCTCCGCCACGGGCTCGGCGAGGGTCAGCACCGCGAAGTCCCCGGCGTTGCTGACGCTGTCGTACTCCGGGTTCACCCATACGTCCCGCACCGGGATCTCCTGGCCCTCCCGCGAGCGCAGATCGGTGCGGCCCGCGATCACCCTGAGGTCACGCACACGGTCGGGCGGAGCACCGAGCACCTCCTCGCCCATGCAGTGGGCCGCGGTGAGGACAGTGGTCCTCCCGACCACCACGCCCCCGCAGAACTGTCCCGCGCGTGTACCCCCGAACCGGTCACGGCTGGACAGCGCGACCGTCCAGGGACCTTCTGAGACATCGACCGCAAAGCCGCCCACGACCACGCTGTCGGCGGCTGTGGGGGCGGCGGACGCCAGCGGTATCGCGGCCACCGCGGCCGCCAGGACCAGCGGCCGGGTCAGCGCCCGGGCAAAAGGGCGACGCATACGCGCTCCTCACTCTGTGGTGTTCGTTGAGACACCCAGAGTGTTCCAGCAGCGAGGACACCGCACCCGCGCACACCACAAGGGCCCGGCTCCCCCTGACGGGAAGAGCCGGGCCCTGATGGTCGTACGACAGTCCGAACGGCGACCTAGTCGAGGTAGTCGCGCAGCACCTGCGAACGGGACGGGTGGCGCAGCTTCGACATCGTCTTGGACTCGATCTGGCGGATGCGCTCACGCGTGACGCCGTAGACCTTGCCGATCTCGTCGAGGGTCTTCGGCTGACCGTCGGTGAGACCGAAGCGCATGGACACGACGCCCGCCTCGCGCTCGGACAGGGTGTCGAGCACGGAGTGCAGCTGCTCCTGGAGGAGCGTGAAGCTCACCGCGTCGGCCGGAACGACGGCCTCGGAGTCCTCGATGAGGTCACCGAACTCGCTGTCGCCGTCCTCGCCCAGCGGGGTGTGCAGGGAGATGGGCTCACGGCCGTACTTCTGGACCTCGATGACCTTCTCGGGGGTCATGTCGAGCTCCTTGGCCAGCTCCTCCGGGGTGGGCTCGCGGCCCAGGTCCTGGAGCATCTGGCGCTGCACGCGCGCGAGCTTGTTGATGACCTCGACCATGTGCACCGGGATACGGATGGTGCGGGCCTGGTCGGCCATCGCGCGGGTGATCGCCTGACGGATCCACCAGGTGGCGTACGTGGAGAACTTGTAGCCCTTGGTGTAGTCGAACTTCTCGACCGCGCGGATCAGACCGAGGTTGCCCTCCTGGATGAGGTCCAGGAAGAGCATGCCGCGGCCGGTGTAGCGCTTGGCCAGGGAGACCACCAGACGGAGGTTGGCCTCCAGCAGGTGGTTCTTGGCGCGGCGGCCGTCCTCGGCGATGATCTCCAGCTCGCGCTTGAGCTTGGGGGCGAGCTTGTCGGCGTTGGACAGCTTGTCCTCGGCGAACAGACCCGCCTCGATGCGCTTGGCGAGCTCGACCTCCTGCTCGGCGTTGAGCAGGGGAACCTTGCCGATCTGCTTCAGGTAGTCCTTGACCGGGTCGGCGGTGGCACCCGCGGCGGCGACCTGCTGCGCGGGCGCGTCGTCCTCGTCCTCGTCGGACAGTACGAAGCCGGCGCTCTCGGTGCCCTCCGGCTCGTCACCGGGCTTGGCTTCCTCGAGGACCTCTTCCTCGATCAGCTCGGCGTCGTCCTTCTTGGACGCGGTCTTCTTCGCCGCGGTCTTCTTGGCGACGGTCTTCTTCGCGGCCGCCTTCTTGGCGGTCGTCTTCTTCGCCGCGGCCTTCTTGGGCTCGGCTTCCTCGGCAGGGTCGACGGCGGGGTCGGCGGCAGGCGCGGCCGGGGCAGCGGCCGTCGTGGCGGTGGCCTTCCTCGTGGTCACCGTCTTCGCCGCGACCGTCTTGGTGGCGGTGCGCTTGGCCGGACTCTTCGCTGCGACGCTCTTGCGGGTGCGCTTGGGCTCTGCGGCACTGACCATCAGCGTCACACCCTCTTCCTCGAGGATCTGGTTGAGGCTGCGCAGTACGTTCTTCCACTGAGTGGCCGGAATCTGGTCAGCTTCGAAGGCCCGACGCACGTCATCGCCGGCGATCTGCCCCTCAGCCTTTCCCCGCTCAATGAGCGCCATGACAGAGACGGACTCGGCGATCTCCGGCGGGAGCGTACGGGATGTGCTGGCCGACACGAACAACCTCTCGGAACGTTGGAAAACGGCTTCCGGCCCCGTCCACTGTGGACAGGAGCCGACCGCCGGCTTGGGGATTGGGCCGACGGCGCGGGCGGGGGCCGGGAAGATGCACAGCGCCTTCTATGGCGTCCGTATTCCCTCCGCGGCTGTCACCTCTTAGGTCATCGCGCAGTTTCCATGAGCGTTACGCCCAATCTGCGTGGCCCGAGTCACACCCCGTAAGCACTCAAAAACGGTCAGAAGTAATCAAAGCAGGCCAGCGGAGGTGCGCGATCGAGCCTCGATCAGCGAGCAAGCCGCACCGTTGCGCCGTCGGACCCCGCAGGAACCAGTGTCCTGCGGGGTCCGACGGGGAGCGGTTCGGCGTCCGGCGATGCCACAGGAGGGGGGAGGCATCCCCGGGCGGAACCGCCCGTGGGACGCGATCAGTGCTCGCGCGGGGCGGGCACGACGCGCTCCACCTCCGGGTGGACGGTGAGCAGCTGACGCATCGCGGTCTCGGCCGCCGTGCCGTCGCCGGCGGCGAGGGCGTCGACGATCCGGCCGTGGTGCACCAGGGACACCTCGGTCGGCCGGTCACAGCCGGTGACCGGACCGCCGGAGACCTGGAGGGCCGCGGAGACGATGCCCGACAGGTGCTCGAGCATGCGGTTGCCCGCGACCTGGATGAGCAGCGAATGGAACTCGGCGTCCGCGCGCGAGAAGGTCAGCGCGTCGCCCTGCGCCATCGCGTGCCCCATGATCTCGACCATGTCGGCCAGCCGCTGCTGGACCTCCTCACGGCCGTGCCCGGCCGCCAGGCGCGCGGCGAGCGGCTCGATCGTCCACCGCAGCTCGCTCAGCTCACGGCGCTGGTCGTCGCGCTGCGGCCCGAAGGCGCGCCATTCGATGATGTCCGGGTCGAGCAGGTTCCAGTCGCTGACGGGACGCACGCGCGTGCCCACGTTCGGGCGGGCGCTGACCAGGCCCTTGGCCTCCAGGACGCGCAGCGACTCGCGGACGACGGTGCGGGACACCTCGAAACGCTGGCCGATCTCCTCGGGCACCAGTGGGCGGTCGGCGCCCAGATCGCCCGAGACGATCATCTGACCCAGCTGCTGGACGAGTTGGCCGTGGAGGCCACGCCCGCGGCTGCCCGCGGTGCGCCGGCCCACGCGGCCCAGCTCAGGGTCCGCGCTCTCCCAGGCGGGCGGCCCGACACGGTCGGCGCCGGGGGCCTCCGCGTAGGGGTAGCGGTCTAGATCGCCCGGACCGGCGAGGCCGGCGTCGGCAGTGCGGGCGGGGGTCATCATGGTGTGCGCAAGGGTACTCACGGATCTTTTGTCGGCGCTGGCCTCAACTCCCTTGAGGGCTTTGGTGAAAAGCACACGAAAGGGTGATCGCTCACCCCGTCGCAATTGACGCCTTATCGGAAAGAAATGGGCGTTCCCCGAGGAGTTGTGCGCAGCCCGTGTCCGGAACGGCTCGCCGGCCCTCAGCGCACCCGGCTCCGCAGGGTCATGAACACATACGCGCAGAACAACGCGGTGAGCGACAACGTCAGCGCCCCGCCCACAGGTTGGGCGATCATCCGCGCCACCCCGGCCACATAACGCTCCCCGCCGAAGGGCCACTGCGACAGCAGCAGCTCCCGCAGCCGCAGCGGGAACCCCGCCGCGGTTCGCACGGACGGCCCCTCCAAGGCCTTCTGTACGAGCGGTACGACGACGACCGGCACGGCGACGACGGCGGCGAGCCCGGCCGTCGTCGACCGGAAGATCCCGGCCGCCAGCACCCCGGCCCAGGCGCAGCCGACCACGAGCCCGATCCAACTCGCGCCCGAGGAGAGCCAGTCCGCGGGAACCCTCGCGAGCTCCCGTCCGTATACGAGGTACAGCACTTCGGCGTCGCACCCCACGGTCAGGGCAGCCAGCACCACAGCGGTGGCCGCGGCGACGAGCAGCTTGGCGGCGAGCAGCCCCAGCCGGCGGGGCACCGTGCCGCGATCCGCCGCCAGCGCGGGGTGGCGGAACTCGTCCCCGAAGGCGAGCGCACCGAGCAGCCCCGCCCCGAACGCGGCAGGCGGCAGCGGCAGCTCCTGCGGCCAGGCCGCGAGAAGCCGCGCCTGCGGGGTGTGCCCCACGCGCGCCACGAACACGGCGGTCAACGCGGAGACGACCAGCACCGCGGCACCGGTCACAAACCCGGTCCCGACCCCGGCCGCCCGACGCAGCTCGTAGCGAAGGGGCCGCAGGGGGCTGGGGGCGGAGCGGACGGAGATGGGGGGTGGGAGGGAGGGGAGGGAGGGGGCGGGGCGGGGGGAGGGAGGGGGCTCGGGCGTGGCCTCATCAGAGGCGGAGCGCGCCTGCCCCTCGACCGGGTCCGACTCCTCGCCGGCCTCGCCCTCCGGCACGCGCGTGCCCTCGGCAGGGCCGGGAGTCTCCCCGTCGTCGCTGGTCGACCGGGTCACGGGCACAGTACGGGCGGGCTCGGCCTCGGGGGTGGCGCTCATAGGTCCGGGCTCCGGGGTGGCGTCCACAGGACCCGAGCCGAGCGGGCTATCGGTGGAGGACTGGGCGCCGCGCGCACCCATGTCGCCGATCTCGTCGGCGAGTTGGTGAAGGAGGATGTCGTGCCGGAAGGCCGTCTCCCCCACGTCGGCACAGCTGCTGCCGTACACGAGCAGGCGGTTGCCGTCCTCACGTACGACTTCCACGGAGCGTCGCGAGGTGCGGGCCTCCTTGGCCAGCAGGGCCGCGAGGCGGGCGGCGTGAGGGGTGCGGACGGCGACGCGGGGCCGCAGCCGGGTGCGGGCGAAGGCCTCGGCCTCCTGGTCGGCGGCGACCCTGCCTTCTTCCAGGCTGATGACGCGGTCGGCCGTGCGAGCCGCCTCCTTGGGGTCGGCGGCGGTGTACAGGACGGTGCCGCCCTGTTCCGCGTGGGCGCGCAGAACGCCGTACAGCCAACGGCTTTCGCGTGCGGAGAGCCCGTCGGCGGGCTCGTCGAGGACCAGGGTGTGCGGGTCGGTCAGCAGGGCACAGCCGAGGCCCAGCCGGCGGTCCATGGCGCGGGAGAGCGTGCCGAGGCGTTCGTCGCGGAGGCTGACGAGGCCCACCACTTCGAGCACTTCGTCGGCACGCCGCACCGGTACGCCCGCTGCGGCGCACAGCATCCGCAGGTGCCCTCGGACGCTGCGGGCCGGATGACCGGGCACATCCCCCAGGAGCACGCCGACCTCGCGCGAGGGATGGGCGATGCGGTGCAGCGGTCTGCCTCTGAAGTAGGTGATTCCGCGGCCCTGTTGGAGTTCGAGCATCAGCCTGAGCGCGGTCGTCTTGCCTGCGCCCGGCCCTCCGAGCAGCGCGGTGAGATGGCCCGCCCGCGCTTCGAAGGAGACGTCGTCGACGGCGGGCGGAAGGTCCTTGCGGGAGTTGCTGGTCAGTCCGAAGGCCTGGATCACCCGCAGCAAGATAGCGCGCTATATCCGTTTTTTCGGGCACCGGGCGATCTACTGCCAGGGTGCGACGACGATGCCCGCCTTCTTGTTCGCCCCTCGACCCTCAGGTCGGCCGGGCTCGGCTCATACCTCGGGGCGCAGCATGGGCGGGTTGAGCAGCGTGGCACCGCCGGCCCGGAAGAGCTGGGCGGGACGGCCGCCCTGGCGCGTGGTCGTACCGCCCGTGGGCACCAGGAAGCCCGGCGTGCCCGTCACCTTGCGATGGAAGTTCCGCGGGTCGAGCGCCACGCCCCACACGGCCTCGTAGACCCGGCGCAGCTCGCCGACGGTGAACTCCGGCGGGCAGAACGCCGTCGCCAGCGACGAGTACTCGATCTTGGACCGTGCTCGCTCGACCCCGTCCGCGAGGATCTGCGCGTGGTCGAAGGCGAGTGGTGCCACGGGCTCGTCGTCGCGCCCGAAACCGCCCTGCTCCAACAGCTCCTCGACGGGGGCCCAGCGGGCGTTGCTGGCGTCCCCTCCGGCGCGCGGCGCGGGCAGGTCGGGGGCGAGCGCCAGGTGCGCGACGCTGACCACGCGCATGCGGGGGTCACGCTTGGGGTCGCCGTACGTCGCGAGCTGTTCCAGGTGGGCGCCGTTGTCCTGGACGGGCGCGGACGGGTCGTGGGCGTGCAGCCCGGTCTCCTCCTCCAGCTCGCGCGCCGCGGCCTGCGCCAGGTCCTCGTCGTCCCGCACGAAGCCGCCGGGCAGCGCCCAGCACCCCTGGAACGGCGGCTCTCCCCTGCGTACCGCCAGCGCGCACAGGGCATGGCGGCGCACGGTCAGCACGACCAGGTCCACGGTGACAGCGAAGGGCGGAAAGGCTGACGGGTCGTAGGGCATGCCGCGATCATAGTCGTCTTCCTGACGATAAACACTCCCTTCCTCGGCCGCATCGATGGTTGATCGTTACCGGTCCGACGTGCGGCTCACGGAGTCGGGCGGTGTGCGGGGCGTCGTCGTACGACGTCGCGGTCGGAGTTGTCGTACGGCACGATCCTGGTCGTCGTACGAGGTCACAGCCCTGTGAGTCGCACGGGCCGGCAGCCTCGAGGCTTCGCCCGGTCACCCTCCCAGTTGCAGTCCGTCGGCCGCCTCCTCGACCATCGCGAGGCCGAGCCGGCTCACCCTTACGGAGAAGGGGGCACCGGCGATCCTCAGGCCGGTCAGGCAGAGCTCGCCGAGGGGAGCACCACGCAGGGGGCGCAGCGTGACGGTCCCGGCCGGGGCGTCGGGGCGGACCCCCGCGAGCGCGGTCAGCAGCAGGACACCGGAGGCGGCGGCCGTGGCGGCGGGGCGGCACGCCGCGGGATGGGGAAGCGGAGCACCCGCTGCGGTGCGCTGCTCCCCCGCGTACATCTCCGGCAGCCGGTGACCGAAGGCCTCGGCCGCGGCCAGCAGGCCTCTCAGCAGCGCGGTCGCCTCCTTCTCGTAGCCCGCGGTGGCGAGGCCTGCGACGGCCACCGCCGTCTCGTGGACGCGGACGGCTCCGGTGCGGTGGCCGAAGGGGTTGTACCCGGCCTCTTTCGCGCCGAGGGTGCGCAGGCCCCAGCCGGAGTCCCATGGCGGGCTGCCCAGCAGCCGTGCCAGCTGCTCGGTCTGCACCTTGCCGAGCAGCCCGTCGGCGAGCCGGCCTCCGCCGAGGAGCCCGGTGTCGAGGAGGTGCGCGGCGGTGGCGCCGAGACGCGGGACAAGGCGCCCGTCGGGGGCTCGGGCGGCGGCCGGGCGGCCTCCTGCCCGGTCCTCGATCCAGAACTCGTGGCGGAACGCCGTCCTCAGTGTCTGCGCCCATTCCCGCAGCCCGGCACCGCCCGGTCTGCCGCAGGCGTCGAGAAGGTCGGCGCCCAGGAGGGCGGCCCGGTGGGCGTGGGCCTGTGTCTCGCAGCGGGCGGGGCCGCCGGGCCGCGGGTCGGGCAGGTAGACGCCGTCGCCGACGGTTCTGCGCAGCCAGGCCAGGCAGCGTTCGGCCGCGGGCAGCAGTTCCTCCGTCTCCTGCTCCGGCAGTCCCCACCGGCGGGCCTCGGCCAGGAGGACGGGGAACAGCAGCGTCGCCTCGGTGCCGGTGCAGCTGGGCGGCAGGTGGCCGCCCGCGTCCCGTCGCGGCCCGGGAATCATGCCGGACTCCGGGCCCACACCGGTGAGTTGGGTGCGGGCGAGGGCACGCAGGGTGCCCGCGGCGAGCTTCGTGCCCAGGGGCAACGCCATCCGGGCGGCCGACAGCGCCTCGGCCGGGGCGAGGCCGCAGCGCCAGGGGGCACCGGCTGCCGGATAGGTGTCGGCAGGGTGCGCCGGGTCCCGGAGCAGGAGGGCCTGGAGGTCCTCCATGCTGGTGCGCAGCAGGGCCGTGACCCGAGGATCGTCGCCGGTCGCCTCCGCGGTGGTGAGCGGACTGACCGCCGTACGTCCGACCGGGCGGGTGGCGCCCGCGCCGTCCGGCCTGACCCGCAGTTCGAGAATGGCGCTGCCGCCCGGCGGGATCGCGAACTCCCAGCGCAGCAGTCCGGCGGAGGCCAGGGCATCGGCCGGCGGCGGGTCGGCGGTGATCGATGAGCCACCTCCGGCACCGGTCCAGCGCAGGCCGGAGTCATGGACGCTGGCCGGTAGTTCGGGTCCGGGGCGGCCGGCGACGATCGTGCCCAGCAGGGCGAGGTCCGCGCCGAGGGCGACCTCGACGGGCAGTCGCAGCGGGCGGGGGGCCGCGCTGTGCAGGGTGATCCGCTCTCTGCCGTCGGCGTGCCGGATGCGTTCGACCACCACGTCCGGGTCCGGGCCGGCGTGCGGCGACGTGCGCAGCGTGCCCACGAAGCGCACGCTGTCTGCCGCGATCATCTGGCCCCGCACAGCAAGCGGTTCGCGTCCGGCCACTCGCACCTGGCAGCGCGACAGGACGCGCCTGCCCGCGTGGTAGATCCCCTCCAGTCCGTGGCCGTTCAGTTGCCCTTGTTCGGTGGAGACGGCGAGGCCGGGAAGAGCGACGCAGATCATGACCGTGTGTGCGGGCGGCAGTTCGGCCGGGGTGCGGGGCGGCGGAAACGTGCCGGAGGGCGGGGCGGAGGGAGCCGATGAACGGGCGGTTCGGGCCGTGACGCGTCCGGCCGCCTGTGCACCCGGCCGGCCCCCGCCGAGTGTGGGCGACAGCGGGTGCCTGCTCGTGCCGTCTGCACGCGGACTTGCTCCCTCCCCCATGAAAGGGCGGGGGCCTCTGGCGGTGGCACGGCCGTCGTCGGCGGCGGGCTGGGGCGGCTGATGCATGCGGCGGCTTTTCTGCGCTGGGTTCGCCTCGGGCGGGTCCGGCGGCGGGTGAGGGTTCCGAAGGGGTGTGGGAGGGGCGGCGGCGGTCCGGCCTGACCTGCAGGGCGTTCCGCCACTCAGGTGAACTGGGCCGGGCTTCCTCTGGTCACGCCTCGGGAGCCATGACCGAGCCGAATGGCGGCGCAGCAGGGCTCGGTCGGGCTCTACCTGGTCATGCGCCGGAGGGCACGGCCAAGTCGGATGGCGGCGTGGCTTGGCTGGGTCGGGCACGTTCCGGTCACGCCGCGAAAGGCACGACCAAATCGAATGGCGACCCAGACACACGCCCGCGCGGTCGCGCTTCCTCTGACCACGGTCCGGAGCGCACGATCGAACTGGATGGCGGCGCAGCCGCGCACCGGCACGGGCGCGCTGTCCCTGGTCGCGCCCCACACGGCACGACTGAACCCAAGCGCGGCCCAGCCAGGCACGGGCACCGCCGACCGCTCGCGCGAGCCACCCGGCGACGGCCCCGCACCGACCAGAGGATCCCGTGCGGCACAGGGTCACGGTTTGCCCTCCTTGCCGTCTGCGGGCCGGGGAGCCGAGCAGGAGCCTCGGCGTCCTGCTGCGTCCTTGGCCGAAGTGCGTGAGGGACGGGTGCTGTCCGGTCGTGCGGAGGCCGGACCCCTGCCGCGTGCGGAGGTTGTGCTCGGACGCGTGGCTCCTGCTCCGGAGCGGCCCGGGGTCGTGGGGCGCAACGGGCATGTGCGCGGGGCTCCCTCGGGCGTTGTGCCTGCGCTGCGCATGCCCGGTGTGCGCGGACGGGGGACAGGGGTGCCGCTGGGTTCGCGGGTCGCGCCTCGTGTGGGGGTGCTGTCGGCTCCTTGAGAGCCGGGGTGGGCTTGGTTCTGGGGGTGGGCTTGGTGCTGGGGGTGGGCTTGGTTCTGGGGGTGGGCTTGGTTCTGGGGGTGGGCTTGGTTCTGGGGGTGGGCTTGGTTCTGGGGGTGGGCTTGGTACTGGGGGCGGGACGGCCGGCTCCGGACTGATGGCGGGCGGGATTCCAACTCGGGACGCGCATCTCCTCGCTCGGCGCCCCCTCGTTCCGCAAGCTCCGCGCCTTGGGCCTCGTCGAAGGGGCTGGACTCGGTGCCGGTGGTGTTCCTCGGCGTGAGGTTCTTGGTCTGCCCGGACCGGGCAACCAGGCCACGTTCCCGGTCGGCGCGTTCCGCGCGCAGGCAGCGGCGGAGGGACTCAGGGTCGAGGCCCTCGTTGCAGGCCTGGTGCAGGAGGCGGGCGAAGAGGTAGCCGGGGTCGGCGCCCAAGGCCATGGCGAGGGCCTCGCGGGCTTCGAGTTCGTCGCCGGTCGACCACGCGACCCAGCCGGCCAGGGTCAGCGGAGCCGCGGCATGCTCGCCGTAGGGGCCGACACAGCGCCTGGCCAGGGACCGCCAGAGCCGGAGGGCGGGAACCGCCTCGTCTCCTTCCATCCACTCGGCGGCGCGGTCGCGCGTGAGGCGGTCCTGCAGGCCGAGGATCAGGGTGGCGGCCTCGTCGTGGCCGAGCAGCTCGTCGTCACGCATGTCCGCGGCGAAAGCACCCGAGACGGGCGGTGCCTCCGCGAGCCGGCCCATCGCCTGCCGGGCCAGCTCCAGCGTCTCCTCGGTGACGGTTGCGCGGCTCGCCTCGTCGAGAATCCTGGGCACCAGCGCCATGCCGGCGGCGTCCAGGGCGATCTCCTGCTGCAGCGCGGCCGAGGTCTCCCAGGGCTGCAGCCGGGCCCGGAGCTCCCGCAGCGTGCCGCGCACCTGCAGGCCGGCGTACGTCGCGGCGGCGGCCAGCACCGACGTGCCGGGCAGGCCCATCGGCCGGCCATCGGACGGGCAGCAGGCCTCCTCGTCACAGCAGTACGACCAGAACCGGCTGCCCGAGATGCACAGCGCCTCGACGACCGGCACGTCCAGCCGGCCGCACTCGACGCGCAGCTGATGGGCCAGTGGGCTCAGCCGCTCCTTGACCTGCCGGCCCGTCTCCCCTGTCTCTGGCTCCTGGCAGAGGAAGACGACGATCTGCTCGGGGCGGGCGCCGCGCCGCTCGCCGCCCATGACAAGGCCGTGGGCGAGTTGTTTGGCTGCTGCGGGCCAGTCCTCCTCGTTCGCGGGGATGCCCAGGCGGGCCCGGCCGCCGAACCTGCTGCGTCCGTCCCGGTCGTGCAGGGCGACCATCACGATGCTGTCCTCGGGCCGGTAACCCAGCAGATAGGGCAGGGCGTCGGCCAGCTCGGACGGGGTGCGCAGGGTGACCTGGTGCGGGCCCACGGGGTCCCCCGCGGTGAGGGGACGCGCAAGATCGGTCGGCTGTGCGTGGTCGATGAACGGGGTGGGGTCCAGGGGCGGCATGGGCCCCGTGGGCGACGTACGGTCGCCGGACGGCACGCGACCCGTGGGCCCCGTACGGCCGTTGGGCGGCACGTGATCCGCGGGCGGAGTGCGGTCACCGGACGGCACGGGATCCGCCGGTACCGTGCGGCCGTTGGGCGGCAGGCGATCCCCGGGCGGAGTGCGGTCACCGGACGGCATGCGATCCGTGGGCACCGTACAGCCGTTCGGCGGCAGGCGATCCCCGGGCGCGGTGCGGTCGCCGGACGGCACGCGATCCGCGGACGGAATGCCGTCGCCGGACGGCGCGGACGCGCCGTCTACCCGACCGCGGCCCGGTCGGATCTGTCCGTCCCGCCCGGCGATGTCGTCGTTTCCGAAGGATCCAGTCGTTTCGCTGTGATTCGTCATGCGCAGACGATCTCGCGGATCGCGATGTCCCGCTGGAGCCTGTGGATAACTCCGATCAGGGACACGTCACAGGGCCCCAGGCGGACCTGCCTCGACCTCCGACGGGCTCGCGATGTCAGTGGCGTCCTGTTGTATGGACGCATGGAGCACACGAGCAACGCGGATCTGCGGGCGGAGGCCGACACGGTCCTCGCACGTCTCGTCGGGGACGCCACCGGCACGGCCCGGCTGCGCGAGGACCAGTGGCGGGCCATCGAGGCACTGGTCGCCGACAAGCGCAGAGCACTGGTCGTGCAGCGCACGGGCTGGGGCAAGTCCGCGGTGTACTTCGTCGCCACGTCACTGCTGCGTTCGCGGGGCGCGGGCCCCACCGTGATCGTCTCGCCGCTGCTCGCGCTCATGCGCAACCAGGTCGAGTCCGCCGCCCGGGCCGGTATCCACGCACGCACGATCAACTCGTCGAACACCGAGGACTGGAACTCGATCCAGGACGAGATCGCGGCCGGCGCGGTCGACGTCCTGCTGGTCAGCCCCGAGCGGCTCAACAACCCGGACTTCCGCGACCAGGTGCTGCCCAAGCTGGCGGCCGCCACCGGACTGCTCGTCGTCGACGAGGCGCACTGCATCTCCGACTGGGGCCATGACTTCCGTCCGGACTACCGGCGGCTGCGGACCATGCTCACCGATCTTCCGCCGGGTGTGCCCGTCCTGGCGACCACCGCCACCGCGAACGCACGGGTGACGGCCGATGTCGCCGAACAACTGGGGACGGGCGGTACATCGGACGCGCTGGTGCTTCGGGGCCCGCTGAACCGGGAGAGTCTGAGCCTCTCGGTGCTGCGTCTGTCGGACGCCGCGCACCGCATGGCCTGGCTAGCCGACCACCTCGACGAGCTGCCGGGGTCGGGCATCATCTACACGCTCACCGTGGCCGCCGCCGAGGAGGTCACCGCCTTCCTCCGGCAACGGGGCCACACCGTCGCCTCGTACACCGGCAAGACCGAGAACGCCGACCGCCAGCAGGCCGAGGACGACCTGCTGAACAACAAGGTCAAGGCGCTGGTCGCCACCTCCGCCCTCGGGATGGGTTTCGACAAGCCCGATCTCGGCTTCGTCGTGCACCTCGGCTCGCCGTCCTCCCCCATCGCCTACTACCAGCAGGTCGGCCGCGCCGGCCGCGGCGTCGAGCACGCCGAGGTGCTGCTGCTGCCCGGGAAGGAGGACGAGGCGATCTGGGAGTACTTCGCGTCCCTGGCCTTCCCGTCGGAGGACCTGGTACGCCGCACCCTGGACGTCCTAGGGCGCGCTGACGGACCGATGTCCGTGCCCGCGCTGGAGCCGCTGGTGGAACTGCGCCGATCCCGGCTGGAGACCATGCTGAAGGTCCTCGACGTGGACGGGGCGGTCCGGCGGGTCAAGGGCGGCTGGATCGCGACCGGTCAGCCGTGGACGTACGAGGGCGAGCGCTACGAGTGGGTCGCGCGGCAGCGAGCGGCCGAGCAGCAGGCCATGCGGGAGTACGCGTCGACGACGGGCTGCCGTATGGAATTCCTGCAACGCCAGCTGGACGACGAGGCCGCCCATCCCTGCGGCCGCTGTGACAACTGCGCGGGGGCGCGGTTCACCGCGGACACCTCCAGCGCCTCGGTGGACGCCGCGCGCGTCGATCTGGGGCGGGCCGGAGTCGAGGTGGAGCCCCGTCGTATGTGGCCGACAGGTCTTCCCGCGATCGGAGTGAACCTCAAGGGGCGCATTCCGGCCGGGGAGCAGGCCGCGCCCGGGCGGGCGTTGGGGCGGCTGTCCGACATCGGCTGGGGCAACCGGCTCCGGCCGATGTTCGCGCCCCGGGCGGCGGACGGTCGGGTGCCCGACGACGTGGCGCGCGCGGTCGTGGACGTCCTGGCCGACTGGGCCAGGGGCCCCGGCGGTTGGGCGAGTGGCGCTGCGGACGCGCAGCCACGGCCCGTGGGTGTGGTCACCATCGCCTCACACACCCGCCCGCAGCTGATCGGCTCCCTGGGAGCTCATATCGCCGAGGTCGGTCGGCTGCCCCTGCTGGGCTCCCTGGAGTACGCGCACGACGTGTCGCACATCCCCCGGAGCAACAGCGCCCAGCGCCTGAAGACGCTCGACGGAGCCCTGGTCGTACCGCCGGAGCTCAGGGCGGCGCTCGCCGAGGCGCAGGGACCCGTGCTTCTGGTGGACGACTTCACCGAGACCGGTTGGACCCTCGCGGTCGCGGCGCGGATGCTCCGGCAGGCAGGTGCCGCCGGGGTGTTGCCTCTGGTCCTCGCCGTCCAGGGCTGAGGGGGTCGCGGTCGGTTGGAATTCCGTCTCTGAACAGGCAGGCGACGGGCGGGCGTCTGCCGTCCCGGCATCACCCGGAGACCCACTGGGTAGAGATATAAGACACGGATCGCCAGATAAGGGGCGGTGGCCCCAATTGCTCGTTGCCGCATCCCAGTTCGACAGGAAGAATTGAGGTCCGCTCCCCGCACGCTCGGCCGTGATCCGGAAGGGCTTCACTGCGGTGCGCGCTCCCCCTAATCCGACCCCGCCCGCAGTGTGGGCGCGTAGCCGAAGGGAGGATCGTGACCTTCGGATTCCCTCCGTCTCCCACGGCATCGACGTCGACGTCCGCCGACCTGTCCACCGCTTCCGCCACTCGGGTGCTCGAGCCCGCGGAGTGGGCCGCAGCCGGGATCCCCCTGCTGCGCAACCCCCGAGAAGTCGTCAGCGGGCTGCACGCCCGGCACCGTCCCGAGCCGGCGACGGCGATCGTGGCCGTGCTGGATCCCGACGAACGGCTGCGCGCCAGCGCCTCGTTCACCCGCCGCACGGCACCGGCCGACGGCTGGATGTTCCGTAACGCGTTGCTCTCCCAGCTGCGCCGGGTCATCCCGCACGACCTGCGGCGCCGCACCCCGGTGCGTACCGCCGTCCTGCTCTACTGCCGGGAGGGCGACGCGCGCTGGACCGAGGAGGACGGCGCGTGGATGTGGGGGCTGCGCGATGCCTGCACGCTGCACGGGCTGCGTTGTGGGGCGTACATCACGCTGACCCAGGACGGCTGGCAGGTGCTCGGTGAGGGCCGCGGTGGCCGCCGGCCGAGCGCTGATTCGGCGCCCGAGCCCTTCGGCGCCCCCGGGGCACCACCGTCCCTGCCGCACACCGGCGGAGCGGCGTCCGGCGACCTGCGCCGTGTGGCGGCCCGCTGAGGGTCCCTGCGCTGAAGTTGTCCGCGGCGGCGACTCGTCGGCCGTCGCGGCTACCTCCGCGGTGCCCGGACCGCAAAGGGGGCTACGCCGCTCCGCTGAGACGAGGCATCCCGGCTCAACCCGACCATGGACGTCCACGCGCGAGACACCGGGGCCGTGGTGAGCACTCGGCACGGCAGGCAGCCCCCGCAACTGCGCAACACCAGAACACGCACAGACGGAGGCACGCAAAATTGCGCGCCTCCGGTCATCCGCGTAGCGGCCCCCGTGCGGTGACCGTCGAGGCGGCGGGCTTTCAGAGCCCGCCTCGTCCCCCCGGACGCCCCAGGGCCCGGCTCAGACGCCGGCGCCCAGAAGCGAGTTGATCTCCTGCGGGTCACCGCAGACGATCAGCAGGGCACCGGCCCGCTTGAGGGCCAGCGGCAGCGCCTGGGCGGCCACGGCGTCGGAGCCACCGTTGATCGCGACCACGACCACAGGGCGGGAAGCGGCACGGTCCGCGGCGGCGGCATCGGCGTAGAAGACATCGTCGCCCGCGTCGTGTTGAGCCCAGTAGGAGGTCGCTCCGAAGGAGAG
The DNA here is from genome assembly GCF_044763135.1 of Streptomyces sp. NPDC096205. Classification (NCBI taxonomy): domain Bacteria; kingdom Bacillati; phylum Actinomycetota; class Actinomycetes; order Kitasatosporales; family Streptomycetaceae; genus Streptomyces; species Streptomyces sp. NPDC096205. The sequence goes on from NZ_JBIWFS010000001.1 coordinate 1,451,937, forward strand.
CTCGTGCACGGCCCACGGGTGCTGTTCGCCGGTGGTGATCACCAGCACGTCACCCGGGGCTCGGCCCGAGTCCAGGAGCAGATCCACGGCTTCCTCGGCGGCGTCGAGCGCGCCTTCGACGGAGGCCGGGATCAGCTGGATCTGCGGCGAGGCCGGGGCCTGGCCGGAAGCTGCGGGGGCGGGGTCCGAAGGACCGGGCTTGGCCGCCGTCACGTCGCGCGGGGTGCGCTGGGCCGGCGGCGTCGGCCGAAGCGGCCCGGGGCGGCCGGGGCGCGCCGGCGCCACGGGGCGGGGGCCGGGTACGGGGCGGGGGGTCGGCGCGGTGCGGCCGCTGGCCGGAGTGGCGCGGGGACCCTGGGCACTCTCGTGAATCTGAGGCTCCTCGGGGATGAGAGGCATGACTTGATATTTATCAAACGTTGGTGCGGCTCGCGTCGGCGGGTGGCACGTACATGCGAGCAGAACGGTCAGAAATCGAAGCCGAGTTGACCCTCGATTTCCGGAACGCTTCCGTCCGCCCAGCTGCGGGCCTTCTTGAGGTGCCGCCACTGGGGCAGCGCATCAAGATACGCCCACGACAACCGGTGGAAGGGAGTGGGTCCCCATTCCTCCAGTGCGGCCTTGTGCACCGGTGACGGATACCCGGCGTTGTCCGCAAAACCGAAGTGTGCATGGTCGATACCCAGTTCGGCCATCATTTTGTCGCGCTGAACCTTGGCGATCACCGAGGCCGCGGCGACGGCCACACAGGACCGGTCGCCCTTGATCACCGTTCGGACCCTCCACGGAGTACCGAGGTAGTCGTGTTTGCCGTCGAGGATGACCGCGTCGGGGAGGACCGGCAGGGCGTCCAGCGCGCGTACCGCGGCGAGCCGCAGGGCTGCTGTCATCCCCAGGTCGTCGATCTCCTCGGGAGAGGCGTGCCCCAGGGCGTAGGAGGTCACCCATTTCTGGAGTTCCGCGGCGAGCACGGTCCGCCGTTTGACGGTGATCAGCTTGGAGTCGGTGAGACCCTCGGGGGGCCGGCGAAGACCGGTGACCGCCGCGCAGACGGTGACGGGTCCGGCCCAGGCGCCCCGCCCCACCTCGTCGACACCGGCAATGATCTTCGCTCCGGTCGTGGCGCGAAGGGAGCGCTCGACGGTGTGAGTAGGTGGTTCGTACGGCATGGCGTGCTTAGCCTACGACGCCCGGAACCCGCCGCGACACCCCGGTTTCCCCTGGCGGACGTGATCCGTGTCGAAGACCCCTGTCAGTCACCGACCGGCCGAAGCAGCGGCATCATCAGCTGATCGATCAGCCCCTCGAGATCCTGATCGTTCCATTCGCTGGCGCACATCTTGGACCTGTACATCATCATCGCCGGAATGGCGTCGTAGACGTAGCCGTTGGCCGCGTCGCTCCGCACCTCGCCGCGCTCTATTCCGCGGGTGATGACCTCACGGAGCATCCTGATCGTGGGCTCCACGACTCCTTCGAAGATCACGCCGTGGAAGCGCTCGGCCTGCGTGGGATCACATTCGTGAATGACCGCTCGCAGGGCGTGACCGGGGCGCGAGAACATTGCGTCCCGCGCCTGACGGCACAGGGCCAGCAGATCCTCCCGGACCGTTCCGAGATCGGGCGCCCCTTCCAGGTGGGGCAGGCCCGCCTGGAGTGCGTCGGCGACGAGGTCCTCCTTGGAGGGCCAGCGGCGGTACACGGCAGCTTTCCCGGTCTGGGCGCCGGCCGCGACGCCTTCCATCGTGAGGCCGTTCCAGCCGACCGTGCTGAGCTGATCCAGGGCGGCGTCGAGGATCGCGCGTTCGAGCACCGCGCCGCGCCGACGGAGCGAGGCCGACCGAGCGGGGGCGGCCGTCCAGCGCGAGGTAACCATCGAGTCTTCTCCAGCGAGCAGAAGCGGGGATCCCGGCGGCGGGCCGGGACAACGGGGACGCGTCGTCCGACGACGACGGGGGACACGACACACCGAGGCGACCCCAGTGAACGCTTGCGTTCACTACGGGAGGCTCACTACCGTGGACGTGACAGTGAACGCAAGCGTTCACTAACGCACTTGTGGGGGACCCATAGTGACGACCTCTCAGTTGACCCAGAAGCAGAAACCAGGTGCGGCACGCCGGGAGGGGCATCCCGGCGTCGCGCTCACCGTCATCGCGGCCTGCCAACTCATGGTGGTCCTCGATGCGACGATTGTGAACATCGCACTCCCGCACATTCAAGCCGCGCTCAGTTTCAGCACCACCGATCTCACCTGGGTGGTCAGCGCCTACACGCTCACCTTCGGCGGCCTGCTGCTCCTGGGCGCCCGCGCCGGTGACATCCTGGGCCGCCGCCGGGTGTTCATGACCGGCATCCTGCTCTTCACCTTCGCCTCGCTCCTCGGCGGGATCGCCCAGGAGCCGTGGCAGTTGCTGGCGGCGCGCGCCCTGCAGGGTGTGGGCGGAGCGATCGCCTCGCCCACCGCGCTGGCGCTGATCACCACCACTTTTCCCGAGGGCCCCGAACGCAACCGCGCGTTCGGCGTCTTCGCCGCGGTGTCCGCGGGCGGCGGCGCCATCGGACTGCTCGCCGGCGGCATGCTGACCGAATGGCTCGACTGGCGCTGGGTGCTCTTCGTCAACGTGCCCATCGGTGTGCTGATCGCCGTGCTGACCCCGCTGTACATCAACGAGTCCGAACGGCACCCCGGCCGGTTCGACATCGCGGGCGCGCTCACCTCGACCGCGGGCATGGCCTCGCTGGTCTACGGCTTCATCCGGGCCGCCGAGGAAGGCTGGCGTGACGGCCTGGCGCTGGGCTCCTTCGGGGCCGCGGTCGTGCTGCTGCTCGCCTTCGTGTTCATCGAGATGCGGGCCAAGGAGCCGATCACCCCGCTCAAGATGTTCGCCGACCGCAACCGCTCCGGCACATACGTGATCATGCTGAGTCTGGCCGCCGCGATGTTCGGCATGTTCTTCTACATCGTGCTGTTCGTGCAGAACGTGCTGGGCTACAGCCCGATCAAGGCGGGTCTGGCCTTCCTGCCCGTCACGGTCGCGATCGCGGTCGGCGCGGGGCTGTCGCAGCGGTTCCTGCCGGTGCTGGGGCCCAAGCCCTTCATGGTCACGGGCTCCACCCTCGTGGTGCTGGGCCTCGCCTGGCAGAGCCTGATCACCCCGGACAGCTCCTACGCGGGCGGGGTGCTCGGTCCGATGCTGGTGTTCGGCTTCGGCATGGGGCTGAACTTCGTCACGGTAACCGTGACCGCGGTCTCCGGGGTCGCCCAGCACGAGGCGGGCGCCGCGTCGGGCCTGCTCAACGCCACTCAGCAGGTCGGCGGTTCGCTCGGCCTGTCCATCCTGACGACCGTCTTCGGCACGGCCAGCTCGGACGAGGCGAAGAAGCAGATGCCGGACTTCCTGGCCAACAGCACGCCGGAACAGAAGGCGGAGCTCGCGCAGACCCATCAGCTGCCGGCGCCCTGGGGGCACGAGGTGCTCGCCGAGGGCATCGCCACCGCCTTCATCCCGGCTGCCGTGATGGCCGTACTCGCCCTGCTCACCGCCGTGTTGGTGATCCGCGTCCGCAAGAGCGACCTGGAAGCGCTCGCCGGGACCGCCGGACCGATGGCCGGCTGACAGGGACGCGCACCGGCCCGGTCCCGGCAGCACCCCGACGGGCGTTACGGGGGTACGCCCAGCGCTGCCGGGCCGGGCCGGGCGCAGCGGGGCTCCCGCAGCGGCGGCGAGGGTCGGCACGCGCCCACTCCGGGGCGCCGCCCAAGCCGCCGCACAGCACAGGGCCACGAGTACAGGCACGAGCCAGGGGAAAGCCGGCAGCAGCCCCACAACAAGGAACGCGGACGGCACGCGCAAGACCTCCATCACCGCCCACCCCCTTTGCTGTCGCCGTCACCACCGCACCCATCTTGTGCAGCGGTCACCACGACAACGCCTCGGGGTCACGGAGAGTTCCCGGCGTGCACGGAGAGTTTCCGAGCTGTCGACGGAAGCTCGGCCTCCGCTCGTCGCCCAGCAGGTCTAGCCGGCGGTCGGGACCCAGTCCGGCATGGCTTCCGTGCGCTCCACCCATGCGGCGGGCGGTGCCCCCGCCTTGCCGGCGGCGAGCACGCCCCCGACGATCGCGCAGGTGGTGTCCACGTCCCCGCCGACCTGAGCCGTCGTCCAGAACGCCTCCTCGTAGTCCCCGAGGCTGCGGGCGGCCGACCAAAGCGCGAAGGGCACGGTGTCGTGAGCCGACGTGCGCCGTCCACAGCCCAGCACAGCCGCGACGGTGGCGGGGTCGCCGTAGTCGAGCATGTCCCGGGCGCGGCGCAGACCGGCCCCCACTGCGCTCTTCGGCACGAGGTCGACCACACCGTCCAGGAGGGCCTCCGGGGTGGGCGGCCCGCTCGGCGCGGCCACCAGTGAGGCGGCCGCGGCCACGGCCATGGCGCCGACGACGGCCTCGCGGTGCTGGTGCGTGGGATAGGCGGAGATCTCCGCCTGGTGGGTGGCCTGCTCGGGATCGTCCGCGTACCAGGCACCGAGCGGCGCGATGCGCATCGCCGCGCCGTTGCCCCACGAGCCCTGGCCCTGGAAGAGCGCGGCGGACAGCTCGCGCCAGTCGCCGCCCTCACGGACCAGTCGCAGCAGCCGGTTGACGGCCGGGCCGTACCCCCGGTCGAAGTCATGATGCTCGGCGAAGGACAGCGCCAGGGCGTCCTGGTCGATGCGGTGGTGGGCGGCGAGCACGGCCACCACGGAGCAGGCCATCTCCGTGTCGTCCGTCCACTGCCACGGGCCGGCCGGCAGCTCGCGCTGCTTGAGCAGCGGATAGTTCACCGGCACGAAGAACTGTGAGCCCAGCGCGTCTCCCACCGCCAGTCCGCGCAGGCTTGCCAGGGCGCGCTCGAGGCGCCCGTAAGGAGAGGTATCAGCGGTCATCGCCCTGCCACTCTATCCAGTGATCCCGTACGGTTCCGGATCTCGCCAGCGTTCGAATGGCCGGTCGAGCGTGTACTTCCCGTCGTCACCGAGAACGAGCATCCGCATCTCGCCGTTCCCGGGATTGGACAGCGACTCGAAATCCGCGACCGTCCAGTGGAACCAGCGCATGCAGAACAGCCGCATGGCGAGGCCGTGGGTCACCAGGAGGACGTTCGGCGGGTGGTCGGGCGCCTCGAAGCTGCGGAACAGGCTCTCCAGGAATCCGCCGACCCGGTCGTAGACGTCGGCGCCGCTCTCGCCCTGGGCGAAGCGGTAGAAGAAGTGCCCGTAGGCGTCCCGGTAGGCCTTCTGCAGTCGTACGTCGTCGCGGTCCTGCCAGTTTCCCCAGTCCTGCTCGCGCAGCCGGGGCTCCTCGCGTACGCGTATGAGCTCGGGGTCGAGGTGGAAGGCGCGCAGGGTCTCGTGCGTACGGCGATAGGGGGACACATAGACGCTGACACGTTCGCGCCCGAACAGTTCCCGCAGGTCCTTTCCCGTCTCCTCTGCCTGCTGCCAGCCGTGCTCGGTCAGCGCGAGCGCGTGGTCGGGTTCGCGCTCGTACACGGTGTCATCAACGTTGCCGGTTGACTCGCCGTGCCGGACAAGGACGATGCGCCGTGGTCGTGCCATGCCAAAACCCTAGATCGGCCGAGGCCCGGCCGAGCACCTGTACGGGCTCCATACGGCGTAGGTCACACGGTCCACACATCAACGAACACACAGTGCGCGCGGATCACATGTGGGCGGATCACACCGTCCAGGTGGGCTCCAGTTCCACGATGTCCCCGGTCAGAGCCGCTATGTCGGCCTCCGTCTGGGCCCGCAGAGCCAGCCGTTCCACCCGCTCGGTGCGGTACTTTCCGTGCTCGGCGGCCGACCGCCACATCGACATGACCATGAACTCGTTCCCCGGGGCCTCGGCGAACAGACCGCGGATCATGCCGGGCGAGCCGGCCATCGCGGGGTTCCAGACCTTCTCCTGCATCAGGGTGAAGTTCTCGACGCGGTTCTCGTGGACACGGCAGAGGGCGACCCGGATCAGGTCCGCGTCGGTGAAGCGCGGTTCGAACCCGGTCTTCACGTCGAAGCGGTACTCGAACAGCCTGACCTGGGCGTCCTTGTAGGTGCCGGCCTGGGCGGCCGCCAACCGGTCGTGGGAGCGCGCCATGAAGGAGTCGTAGAACGCCCGGCTCTCCCAGAAGGCGAAGACATGGGCCACCGACGGCCGTCCCCGGCTCCAGCCTCCGCCCTGTCCGCGAAAGCCCGGTTCGCCGGGCAGCCCCGCCCACTTCCGCTGCCCCCGCTCGAAACCGCGGCGGTCCACCACGGTGCAGCGAATCCACTTGACCAGCACCGCGCCATCGTAAGGCCAGGGAACGTGGCGAGGGCCGCCCTCGCGTGGACAGCCACCCGGCAGCGGCACGCTCGCGCGTGGCAGGATGGCAACCGGCCTCCGCTGCGCGGAAGTTGAGTCACGGACACAGGGGGAAGGGGAAACTGGTGAACGACCTCATCAAGGGCATCCACAAGGTCGAGGTGGCCCTGAGGTGGGACCCGAGCCCGGCCGGGCAGCCTCCCACCGACCTGGACATAGTGGCGGGCACCTACCTCAAGAGCGCCCCGTACGGCGATCCCGACTACCTCGTGCACTTCGACAGCCGCTCCCCCGACGGCACGATCCACCTCAACCGGGACAGCAAGGACGGCAAGGGCTTCGGCTGGGACGAGGTCATGACGCTGGAGCTCGACCGGCTGGATGCCCGCTACGCGCGCGTGGTGGTCGGTGTCATCGTCCAGCAGCGTCCGGCGGGGCGGACCTTCGTCAGCGTCGCCAACCCGGGCCTGCGTATCCGCGAGGGGTACACCGACCTGGCCCAGGACGACTTCGGCGGCGTCCTGGGAGCGACGGTGGCGACGGTAGCGGAGTTCGTCCGCGACGCGGCGGGCAACTGGGACTTCCAGCCCGGCGTGCGCGGCTTCGAGGACGACCCCGCGGCCTTCGCGCAGACCATGGGCGCGCTCGGCCGCCCCTGATCCTCACCCCGAGTACGGCGCGACGACGGCGAGTGTCCCCGCGAGGGCGTCGAGAACGCTCTCGCGGTGGGTGACCGTGTGGAGTGGTTCGTCGGTGTTGCGAGTGCGCAGACCCCGATCGGTAAGGATGTAGAGCATCCGCAGGGTCCGCATGGTGTTGGAGGCCCAGGGCGGGACCGGCCCCGGCTCGCCCGTCCGGAAGGCCTTCTCGACGGGTCCCAGCCACGCGGTGGACTCCTCCGGATCGAGGTCCGGGTGGCTGAGGATCTTCGCGAGCGCGTAGGCGAGGCGGTCGTCCTCCTGGGCGTCGAAGAGGTGCTCTGTCGGCGCCAGCAGCCGGTCGACCGCGAGGTTCGCCAGGCGCACGGGGTCCTGGGCGGGTTGCCGGGCCAGTGCGGCCAGCAGATCGGCGCCGTGCGCGACCGCGTGCAGCCAGCCCAGGTCGACGTCGTATCCGCGCAGGTCCCGCTCGGCCGGGTACCACTGCGCGAAGGGCCGCCACCACTCCTCACGCCAGCCGCCGGCCTCGGTGATCCGTGCCAGCACCAGCGGGGCGAACGCGCGCGCCTGTACGGCCGTATGCGCGAAGTACGCGACCACACGGTCGCCCAACTCCCGCCGCTCGGCCTGTTCCAGTACGGGTATCCAGCGCGCTGCGGTGAAGTACGCCCCGTCGTCCCGGACGCGCGGATCCGGCGAGCACAGGTCACCGACGAGCGCGTCCAGTGCGGCAGCGCGGTCCGCGCCGCCGAGCGCGCGGACGTCACCGTCGTATCGATGTGAGGCAGGCATGCGCGGAGCCTACGGCGGGGTCGGCGCGCGCGGGTGCGGACACCGAGAACCGGTGAGCCCAGGCGGATCGGGCTAGCACCGAAGGCGCCGGTCGGCTCAGGAGGGCGGCGGCCTACGCACGAATGGACTTGGCCAGACTCACGCACGCACGCGCGTGTGCTCGTACGAAAAACAACGGCCACACGCGCGTGGGCACATGGAAGGCGCACACGCGTGTGGCCGAGCGCCGGCCCCGTACGGCGAAGAGGGGCGCCGGCACGGAAGCCGGCGCCCCTCTCACTCAGAGCTCAGCGGTTCAGCTGCAGCCGCTGGTCGAGCCGCAGCCCTCGCAGATGTAGCAGGAGCCGGCCCGCTGCATCTTGGTGCCGCAGGAGAAGCACAGCGGGGCGTCGGCCTGGATGCCCAGCTGCATCTCCACCAGCTCGGCGCTGGTGTGGGCCTGCTTCGGGGCGGGCTTGGCCGCCTCGACCTCGGCCTTGGGGGTGGCGACGGCCTTGAGCTCCTGGGCGCGCGGTGCCGACTGGGCGAGGCCCTCGACGTCGACGTCCTCGTCGTCCAGCGGCTCGTAGGAGCCCGTCTCGAGGTGACGCTGACGCTCCTCGGCGGAGTGGATGCCAAGGGCGGAGCGGGTCTCGAAGGGCAGGAAGTCGAGCGCCAGGCGGCGGAAGATGTAGTCGACGATCGACTGGGCCATCCGCACATCCGGGTCGTCCGTCATGCCGGCCGGCTCGAAGCGCATGTTGGTGAACTTCGAGACGTACGTCTCCAGCGGAACACCGTACTGGAGGCCGACGGAGACCGCGATGGAGAAGGCGTCCATCATGCCCGCGAGGGTCGAGCCCTGCTTGGACATCTTCAGGAAGACCTCGCCGAGACCGTCGTCCGGGTAGGAGTTGGCGGTCATGTAGCCCTCGGCGCCACCGACGGTGAAGGACGTGGTGATGCCGGGACGTCCCTTCGGGAGGCGCTTGCGGACCGGGCGGTACTCGACGACCTTCTCGACCTTGGTCGGCTCGACCGCCTTCTCCTCGACCTTCTCCTTCTCCTTGGTCTTCGCGGAGAGCGGCTGGCCGACCTTGCAGTTGTCGCGGTAGATGGCGAGGGCCTTGATGCCCATCTTCCAGGCCTCGAAGTAGACCTCTTCGACGTCCTCGACGGTCGCCGACTCCGGCAGGTTGACCGTCTTGGAGAGCGCACCGGAGATCCACGGCTGGATCGCAGCCATCATGCGGACGTGGCCCATCGCGGAGATGGAGCGATCGCCCATGGCGCAGTCGAACACCTCGTAGTGCTCCGGCTTGAGGCCGGGGGCGTCGATCACATTGCCGTTCTCGGCGATGTGGGCGACGATCGCCTCGATCTGCTCCTCCTGGTAGCCCAGGCGGCGCAGGGCCTGCGGGACGGTGCCGTTGACGATCTGCATCGAGCCGCCGCCGACCAGCTTCTTGAACTTGACCAGGGCGAGGTCGGGCTCGAGGCCGGTGGTGTCGCAGGACATCGCCAGACCGATGGTGCCGGTCGGGGCGATGACGGAGGCCTGCGAGTTACGGAAACCGTTCTTCTCGCCGAGGCGCAGCACGTCGTTCCAGGCCTCCGTGGCGGCGGCCCAGATCGGGGTGTCCAGGTCGTCCATGCGGACGGCCTTGTCGTTGGCGTCGGCGTGCTGCTTCATGACGCGCTTGTGGGCGTCGGCGTTGCGGGCGTAGCCGTCGTACGGGCCGACGACCGAGGCGAGCTCGGCGGATCGGCGGTAGGCCGTGCCGGTCATCAGGGAGGTGACGGCACCGGCGAGGGCGCGGCCGCCGTTGGAGTCGTAGGCGTGACCCGTCGCCATCAGCAGGGCGCCGAGGTTGGCGTAGCCGATGCCGAGCTGGCGGAACGCGCGCGTGTTCTCGCCGATCTTCTGGGTCGGGAAGTCCGCGAAGCAGATGGAGATGTCCATCGCGGTGATGACGAGCTCGACGACCTTGGCGAAGCGCTCGGCGTCGAAGGACTGGTTGCCCTTGCCGTCGTCCTTCAGGAACTTCATCAGGTTCAGCGAGGCGAGGTTGCAGGACGTGTTGTCCAGGTGCATGTACTCGCTGCAGGGGTTCGAGCCGTTGATACGGCCGGACTCCGGGCAGGTGTGCCAGTGGTTGATCGTGTCGTCGTACTGGATGCCCGGGTCGGCGCAGGCCCAGGCGGCCTCGGCCATCTTGCGGAAGAGGGACTTGGCGTCGACCTCTTCGATGACCTCGCCGGTCATACGGGCGCGCAGACCGAACTTGCCGCCCTCCTCGACCGCCTTCATGAACTCGTCGTTCACGCGGACCGAGTTGTTGGCGTTCTGGTACTGGACGGACGTGATGTCGTCGCCGCCCAGGTCCATGTCGAAGCCCGCGTCGCGCAGGGCGCGGATCTTCTCCTCTTCCTTGACCTTGGTCTCGATGAAGTCCTCGATGTCGGGGTGGTCGACGTCGAGGATGACCATCTTGGCCGCGCGGCGGGTGGCGCCACCGGACTTGATCGTTCCTGCGGAGGCGTCGGCACCACGCATGAAGGAGACGGGGCCGGAGGCGTTGCCGCCGGAGGACAGCAGCTCCTTGGAGGAGCGGATCCGGGAGAGGTTCAGGCCGGCGCCGGAGCCGCCCTTGAAGATCATGCCCTCTTCCTTGTACCAGTCGAGGATCGACTCCATGGAGTCGTCGACGGACAGGATGAAGCAGGCGGAGACCTGCTGGGGCTGGGGCGTGCCGACGTTGAACCAGACGGGGCTGTTGAAGCTGAAGATCTGGTGCAGGAGGGCGTAAGCCAGCTCGTGCTCGAAGATCTCGGCGTCGGCGGGCGAGGAGAAGTAGTTGTAGTCCTCGCCGGCCTTCCGGTAGGTCTTCACGATGCGGTCGATCAGCTGCTTGAGGCCGGTCTCGCGCTGCGGGGTGCCGACGGCACCACGGAAGTACTTGCTGGTGACGATGTTGACCGCGTTCACCGACCAGAAGTCGGGGAACTCGACGCCACGCTGCTCGAAATTGACCGAGCCGTCGCGCCAGTTGGTCATGACGACGTCACGGCGCTCCCACTGGACCTCGTCGTACGGGTGCACGCCGGGGGTGGTGTGGATGCGCTCGATGCGCAGTCCCTTGGTGGCCTTGGCGCCCTTTGCTCGGGAACCTCGTGCCGGACCGCTCGCCGTCTCTGTCATGCCGCCTCCCTGGTACGGGCGTAAACGCCCTGAAGTGCCCCGAATGTTCCCGTGGCACGGTGTTCTGTCTGGTGTTGCGGGCACCCGCGTGCCGCCCGCAACAGGTCTTCATCTGGCCGCCGTGGCCCGGCCGGTCCGGACTGCCGCGTCCGGATCCGGCCCGCCCGTCAGTCGGCGGCACCCGCGGGCTCGGGGACCTGCACGGTCTCCCCGCTCCCGCGTTCGTCTTCCTGGCTCCCCGCGCCGGCGCTCTCGCGGTCCTCTTCGTCCGCGACGGGGCAGGTCGTCTGCCGCAGCTCCGCAATGGCCGCCTCGAAGTCGTCGAGCGAGTCGAACGCCCGGTAGACCGAGGCGAACCGCAGATAGGCGACGAGGTCGAGCTCCTGTAGCGGACCGAGTATGGCCAGCCCCACGTCATGGGTGGTCAGCTCGGCGCTTCCGGTGGCCCGCACCGCCTCCTCGACCCGCTGGCCGAGCTGGGCGAGCGCATCCTCCGTGACAGGTCGCCCCTGGCACGCCTTGCGCACGCCGTTGATGACCTTCGTACGACTGAAGGGCTCGGTGACTCCGGACCGCTTCACCACCATGAGCGAGCACGTCTCCACGGTCGTGAAACGACGGGAGCAGTCAGGGCACTGGCGGCGCCTGCGGATCGACGTGCCGTCGTCGGTCGTACGGCTGTCGACGACCCGGCTGTCGGGGTGCCTGCAGAAGGGGCAGTGCATGAACTCCCAACCCTCCTCACAGCAGACTCAATAGCCTCAGGAGCCTCTTGGGCCCCTCGAAGCAGCCACAAGCATAGGCGATGCCGGAGGGCCTGAAGACCCGGGGGAACACAACTTGTGGGCTGCTGCTGCAATCCAACCACTAGATGTGGGGATTGGCGCATACATGCACGCGAGGCCGCGTGTCGCAGCCTCCCACAGCACACGGACGCCCGCGCCACACCCGGTGACCCCGCGCCCGACGGCCCGCACGGCACGCCCGGGACACCCGGAATGGCGCCCTCGCACCCAGGAAGGCGGCCGGCAGGGATAGCGTGGGCGCCGCAGGGAGGAGATGTAAGACTCCCGCACAGGGCGAGGGCCGGTGCCCGATCACCGGAGCGACGGATGGCAGACTGGGGCAACACCCGCGCGGCGGACCCAGCGGTGAAGAGTACAGCAATGCACCCTTTTGCCCGCTAGACGGCACGTCAGCCATACACCCGGACACATGATCACGTCAGGCGAAACGCGTTTTTTCACTCGAACGTGTGTTTGGCGCAACCTTTCGAAAGCAACTACCGTTGTCCGGGCAGGGAGACAATCGAGAGGGGCCGACGTGACCACCACCACAGACAGCGCCACCATCACCGCCCAGGACCGCTCCCAGGGCCGACTCGAGCCGGTGCATGCGATGAACGAATCCGTGAATCCCGAGGGGCACAAGCGCTCCTTGCCGGGGCGACCTCCAGGAATCAGGGCGGACAGCTCCGGTCTGACCGACCGGCAGCGCCGGGTGATCGAGGTCATCAGGGACTCGGTGCAGCGCCGCGGCTACCCGCCGTCGATGCGCGAGATCGGCCAGGCGGTCGGCCTGTCCAGCACGTCCTCGGTCGCACACCAGCTGATGGCTCTGGAGCGCAAGGGCTTCCTGCGCCGCGACCCGCACCGCCCGCGCGCGTACGAGGTGCGCGGCTCGGACCAGGCCGCCACCGTGCAGCCCACGGACACCGCGGGCAAGCCCGCCGCGTCGTACGTGCCGCTGGTCGGCCGGATCGCCGCCGGTGGGCCGATCCTCGCCGAGGAGTCGGTGGAGGACGTCTTCCCGCTGCCGCGGCAGCTCGTCGGTGACGGCGAGCTGTTCGTCCTGAAGGTCGTCGGCGACTCCATGATCGAGGCCGCGATCTGCGACGGCGACTGGGTCACGGTCCGCCGCCAGCCCGTCGCCGAGAACGGCGACATCGTCGCCGCCATGCTCGACGGCGAGGCCACCGTCAAGCGCTTCAAGCGCGAGGACGGCCATGTCTGGCTCCTCCCGCACAACTCGGCCTACGAGCCCATCCCCGGCGACGACGCAACCATCCTCGGCAAGGTCGTGGCCGTCCTCCGCCGCGTCTGACCCTCCCACCGGCGGGACCGCCGACCACCCGCCTCCCTGACCGGGCCCCGGAACCCCTGCGCCGGTTCCGGGGCCCTGTGCTGTCCGGGCCCTGTCCAGGCCCGACGACCGGCGCATTTCGATCGGTGGGTGGCCTGTCCCGGCGCCGGGACAGGCCACCCACCGATCACTTCTCCTCCGCCTGCTTCGCCACGGCGTCGATCGCCGCCAGCGACCTCCGCACCTGGTTACGGTCCGTGGTGTACCAGAAGTCGGGCAGTGACGCCTTCAGATAGCTGCCGTAGCGGGCCGTGGCCAGCCGCTGATCGAGTACGGCGACCACGCCGCGGTCGCCCGTCGCCCGCACGAGACGACCGGCTCCCTGAGCCATGAGCAGGGCTGCATGCGTCGCCGCGACCGCCATGAAGCCGTTGCCCCCCGCGTCCTCCACCGCCTTCTGGCGGGCGCTCATCAACGGGTCGTCCGGGCGCGGGAACGGGATCTTGTCCATCACCACCAGCTGACAGCTGGGGCCGGGGACGTCGACGCCCTGCCACAGGGACAGCGTGCCGAACAGACACGTCTTCGGGTCGGCCGCGAAGTTCTTGATCAGCTCGCCCAGGGTCTCCTCGCCCTGGAGCAGGATCGGGAACTCGGGGATGCGCATGCGCAGCTCCTCCGCCGCGAGCTGGGCGGCCCGCATGGAGGAGAACAGACCCAGAGTGCGCCCGCCGGCCGCCTGGATGAGCTCCGTCAGCTCGTCGAGCATGTCCGTGCGCTCGCCGTCCCGCGCGGGACGCGACAGATGCTTGGCGACGTACAGGATGCCCTGCTTGGGGTAGTCGAACGGCGACCCGACATCGACGCCCTTCCACTGCGGGAAATCATCGCCCTCGGTGCCCTCCGGGGCGAGCCCCAGGGACGCCCCTACGCCGTTGAAGTCGCCGCCCAGCTTCAGCGTCGCGGACGTGAGGACCACCGAGCGGTCCGCGAACAGCTTCTCGCGCAGCAGGCCCGAGACGGACATCGGCGCCACGCGCAGGGAGGCACCGAAGCGGTCGTGCCGCTCGTACCAGACGACGTCCCACTCCGAGCCGTTCGTGATCCGCTCGGCGACGTCGTGCACCGACTCCACGGACGCCAGGGCCTGCTTACGGACCGCATCCTCGTCCTGCACGGACTTGTCACGTGTCGCGCCGATTCCGGAGATGACCGTGCGGCAGGCGTCCCGCAGCGCCATCAGCGCGTAGCCGAGGTCCTCGGGGATCTCCTCCAGGCGGCCGGGCAGGGCCAGCTCCATCAGCCGCTCGAAGCCCTCGGCGGCCGTCTGGAGCTGGTCGGCGGCCTTCTCGTTGACCAGCTTCGCGGCGCGCCGCACCGCGCGGTTGACCTGGCCGGGGGTCAGCTCACCCGTCGCGACGCCGGTGACGCGCGACACCAGCTCGTGCGCCTCGTCCACGATCAGCACCTCGTGCTGGGGCAGGACCGGGGCGCCCTCGATGGCGTCGATGGCCAGCAGGGCGTGGTTGGTGACGACGACCTCCGCCAGCTTGGCCCGCTCCCGCGCCGTCTCCGCGAAGCACTCGGCGCCGTAGGCGCACTTCGTGGCACCGAGGCACTCCCGCGAGGAGACCGACACCTGGGACCAGGCCCGGTCCGACACGCCCGGCGTCAGATCGTCCCGGTCACCGGACTCGGTCTCGTCCGCCCAGTCACGCAGCCGCAGCAGGTCCTGGCCCAGCTTGCTGGTGGGTGCGGCGGCCTCGAACTGGTCGAAGAGGCCCTCCTCCTCGTCCTGCGGCACGCCCTCGTGGAGGCGGTGCAGGCACAGATAGTTCGACCGGCCCTTCAGCATCGCGAACTCCGGCCGGCGGCGCAGCAGCGGGTGCAGCGCGTCCACCGTCCGCGGCAGGTCCCGCTCCACGAGCTGGCGCTGCAGGGCCAGCGTCGCCGTCGCGACGACGACTCTCTCTCCGTGCGCGAGCGCGGGCACGAGGTAGCCCAGCGACTTTCCGGTGCCGGTGCCGGCCTGGACGAGCAGATGCGCGCCGTCGTCGATCGCTTCCGCGACAGCTTCGGCCATGGTCACCTGGCCGGGGCGCTCCGTGCCGCCGACAGCGGAGACGGCGGCATGCAGGAGTTCGGGGAGTGAGGGCTTCGTCATAGCGCGACCACCCTACGGCTCGGCACTGACAAACGGGTGATCGTGGGTGATGCGAGGGGTGGGATCAAGGCTGTGGGTCTCTTGTGGGTGAGGGGGTGGGGTCAGTTCTACTCGCCCGGTGCGGGCAAGCGGCGACTCGTGTCGTGCTGGTGATCGGCGGAGTGCCTTTGGTGCTGATGAGGGTCGGCTCGCTTGCCGCGCCGATGACGAATGACAGACACCCGCGCAGACGCCGTGGGCCCCCGTCGCACGCCGCGGATGGAAGGGGCGGAAATCGTCCTCAGTGAATGGGAACCGCAACCCCGCGAGCGGTGTACCAAAAGTGACGGCGCTGTGGCGCAGGGCTACAGCAGATGACGCAGGGACCGGTCGCGGACCATCAGGGCGGCTCGCTTCCCGGGAAGGTCGACCTCGGCGGCGAACCGGAATCCTGCGGTGAGGAAAGCGGAGACGGAGGGGGTGTTGCGAAGGTCAGGTTCCGCTACGACACGTGCGCAGGCGGGCCGGCTGTCGAGGACGAGGTCGGCGACGGATCTCAGGAGCGTGCTGCCGAGCCCGCGGCCGCGGTCGGCGACACCGCCGATGAGCACGTGGACTCCAGTGTCATGAGGTCGGGCCGGGTAGTGGCGAGCCAGCGGGTCGAGGTCTGCCCGGTAGATCTCCCAGTAGCTCATAGGGCTGCCGTTCAGTAGGCCGAGACAGGGAACGCTGCGCCCGTCGCCGGTGAGCTGGCCCCTCAGGTGTTCCTCGGCCACCTGAGGGGGGCCGGACAGCTCCCAGAAGGCCGCGACGGCGGGGTCGTTCATCCAACGCACGATGAGCGGCAGGTCGCGTTCGAGGCGCACGGGGATCAGCTGGAACTCGCCCGCGGGGGTGACAGCCGGTCCCCATGCACCGACCCCGTCGAGCAGGTCCGCCCGGTCCGCGACCGGCTCGCCGACGCCCCGCCCCGCGGCCGCCTCGGGAATGCCTGCCGCACCGGCTCCTCCCGCCTCTCCGGAGAGGCACGCGAGGAAGTCGTCCGGAAGCCGTAGGTCCAGAGTGTCCTCGACGTCCCCGCCCAGGACCTGCTCGGGCCTCTCGGTTCGCTCATCGAGATCCGTGAGCTCGGTGAGGTCAGTGAGGTCAGTGAGCTCGGTGACGGCCGGGTGGCCGGAGTCGGCGCTCGGGTCGGTGGGAGGCACGACGACGCTCCTCTCGGGAGGCGGGCTGAGGCACGTTCCTCAAAGCGAAGGGAGTAGGTGACAGCAGATGACGAAGGGGCCATCAGGAGCGAAGGGGGTTGGTGATGGTGACGTAGACCGACTGGGTGTCCACCGGGCCGACGAGTTCGTCGAGACCGTGCAGCCGTGTCAGCAGGTTGGCCTTACAGCACAGGTCGGTTGAGTCGAGCAGTCGGGCCGGCAGAGAGGTGCGCAACCGGGCGGGGCCGGTGGCGACGCTTTCGAGGAAGCGGCGGAAAGCGGCGAGCAGCAGCCGTTCATCCGCGAGACACTGGGATCCGAACGCGCCCACGAGACCGAGCACGTTGTTGATGCCGAGGTAGTAGGCGAAGCGCTCGTCGGTGACTTCGTCGGAAACGAAGGTGTCGCTGTGCTCCCCGATGCCGGGAAGCTGGGCGTCGAGGTCGTCGCGTCGGGAGGCTCGGAAGTAGTAGCCCTGGTTGTCGCGGTAACGCCCGCCGCTGGGCCAGCCGTCGGGGTCCAGCAGAAGCAGTGTGTTCTGCTGGTGCGCCTCCAGGGCGATGCCGGCCTCCGCGTCCAGCCACAGCACCGGACGGACGACGTGTTCGAGGTAGCGCAGGAACCACTCGGCGGCGACCGCGCCTCGCGGCCGGCCGGTCCGAGCGGAGAGCCGGGTGACCAATGCGGCGAGCCGCGACCGCACCACCGAGCTGCCGGCTCCCCTGTCGCTGCCGGGTCCCCTGCGGTTGCCTGCGGCGCAAGACTCTGCCCAGGGGCGGGGAGCGACGAGTCCGGCGACGCAGTTCACGTCGTCCGAAGCGGTGAACGGGTTGTGCCGGATCACCACGTCCAGTCCGGGCACGGGGTGACCGTCCGGTCCGTCCACGGCGAGCCATGCCGGGTCCCGGACGATGTCGAAGCCGGGATGGGCGGCGTGCCATCGGCGGGCGAGGCCGCTGCGCAGCAGACGGTGGACCTCCACGCCTCGGTGGAGTTCCTTGCGCAGGTTCTCGCGGCGGGAGTTGGTGATCCGCAGGCCCAGCGACAGCTTGAGCATGGCCGGAGCGGCGGTGCGGTGGACGGTACGAACGGAGGAGGTGGGATGCCAGGGAGCACCGTGGGTGCCGAGGTCCTTGAGGAGTCCGGCGTCGAACAGGGGCGCGGTCTCGGGACGGTTGCGGACCTCTCGCATCTGCCAGGGGTGCAGGGGCAGCGCGGCGTGGCCATCGGGCAGTGGCAGTCCCGGGCCGGCGAGACGCGCGGTGAGTTGTGCCGCGGGGATGGGCCGGCCGCGCTCGGTCCAGGCGGAGTCGGTGGCCAGAACGGAAGGAGAGACGGCGATCCAGTGCAGAGGGAAGGAGCCGCGCAACTCAGGTGAGTAGAGGAGCGCTTCGGTCTCGGTGAGACCTTCGCGGCTCTTCGGAGTGGGGTGCAGCGGGTGACCGAGCACGAGTGCCTGTTCGGCGGAGAGGAAGAGGTCCGGCCCGTCAGTGGGTCGGCTCCGCCGGTCACTGATGAAGGCGGCGGTACGGCGGACGGAATCGGCGACGCGGGCGACCAAGTCGGCTGCTTCGCTGGTGCCGGAGGGGCCAGAGATAGGGGAGGCACCGGACCGGTGGGCTGTGGACGGGCCTGATGCACAGTCGTTGGGAGTCGAACCGACCGGCGCGGACCTGTCGGGCGCCGCCCCGCCGGGTACCGACATGCCGAGTGCGGACTTCTCCGGCGCCGCCCCGCACGGTGCCGACATACCAGGTGCCGGCCTGTCAGGCGCGCCCCCTGCAGCTTCCAACTGCCCGCCCCCTGAACCGCTGGAGGCCGACGCACTGACTGCCGCCGCGCGACCAGCTGCGCCGGTCAAAGCAAGCCCGCTCTCCGAGCTCGCCGCGCTCTCCGCCTCCCGCGCGAGAAGTGCGGCGAGTGTGACCGGGTCGATCGTCGGCGCATGAGCGGGGACGCCGAGAAGGGAAGGTGGGCCGAAGCGGTGCCAGCCGGTTGGCGACCAGTAGCGCACTGGGGCCAGGAGGGTCACGCCGGTGGCGGGGAGGGGGATGCGGATGACGCCGTCCGAGGGAGCGGGAAGGCGGGTCTCACGAACCCAGCAGCGCAGGAGGTTCTCCGTGGCGGCGGCCTGGGCGGCCATGTGGGAGTCGGGGTGGTCAAGGGGCTCGGCGATGTCGGCGGGTTCGCGGGGCTCGGGTGTCGCGGGCCGCCAATGAGCCGGCTCGGCAGCGCCGGAGTACTGCCGAGGGACTGTCAGGTCCTGCACATCGGGACGGGGCTCAGTAGAGCCGGAAACCGGAATCGAGGGAGAGGGAGGGAAGGTGTGATCAGAAGCAGGGGTGGTGTTCAACGCGGTTCCTCAGGGTGATGCCTTCGGCGGGGTGGCACGTCGGTGGGGTGGCACGGCGGTTCCGGCAGGGCTGGGGTGGGTTACACGGCCCGATGGTCACGGGCCGCTGCCGCCACCGCTTCGGAGAGTCGGTCGATCACGGCCTCGGCCTGTTCGTCGCTGATGGTCAGAGGCGGGAGCAGCCGCACGACGTTCGAGTCCGTGCCGCCGAGACCGACGATCAGGCCTCGCTGCAAGCACTCGCGCTGGACGCCGGCGGCCAGTTCTGAGGCGGTTGAACGGAAGGGAACCCCGGTTGAGGCGGAGCTGGGGCCGGGGGCAGGGGATACGGGGGTTGCGTGGGTTGCGGCCAGGGCCGCGTCCGACTCCGGTGGGACGAACTCGATGCCCGTCAGGAGCCCTCTTCCCCGGACATCACCGATGCACGGGAACTCTCGTGACAACTCCACGAGTTGAAGCAATACGCGGCGTCCCAAGATGGCTGCCCGTTCGGCGAGGCCGTTCTCGCGCACGTGCCTGAGGGTGGCCGTGCCGGCGGCCATGGCCAGTTGGTTGCCGCGGACCGTGCTCACCGGGGCGTCGGGTGCCAGGTCGGCGTGGTGGACGATCAAGGACAGTGGCAGGCTGCCGCCGATGGCCTTGGACAGGACCATCACATCGGGTGTGACACCACTGTGCTCCACGGCCCAGAAGGCGCCGGTGCGGCCGACTCCGGTCTCGGTCTCGTCGGCGATCAGCGGGACGGCCCGGTCGGCGGTGAGTCTGCGGACTTCCCTCATCCAGCTGTCGGGGGTGGGGCCGACCCGGTCGTCGTTCCGGACGGCCTCGACGATCACACCTGCCGGATGGACGGACTCGGGCCAGACCGTGACGGGCTGAGGGCTGCAGCCAGCGGCCTCGACGGCTTCGGCACGCGATTCGCCCTCTCTCTCGGCGAGTTCGAGATCGGGCGGGCTCCCGGCAGCGGCCGGCGAACCGCCTTCCGTTCGGGCGGGGCCGAGGGTGAGTACCTCCGTGCCGCCGGTCGCGGACCGTACGAGTCGGCGGGCCCCCTCCAGGGCGCTCGTACGGGAGGGGCCGCAGAAGCGTACGCGGGCATGTGCGGCCAGGTCGGGGGGCAAGGTGCGGAGGAGTTCGGTGACGAAGGCGTCCTCGACGGGGGTGCTCAGGTCAGGGACGTGCAGGGGTGCGCCTGAGTCGAGGACTGTGCGGATGGCTTCGAGTACGACGGGGTGGTTGTGGCCGAGGGCGAGTGTGCCGGCGCCCGAGAGGCAGTCCAGGTAGCGGCGGCCGTCGGCGCCCTCGATGGTCAGTCCGCGTGCCCGGACCGGCACGATCGGCAGTGCGTGCGCATAAGTACGCGCCGCCGATTCGCGCACCGTCCGGCTGCGCGAAGTCTCCTCGGTCACGGTCACTCTTCTCCGTCCTCCCACTGTCAGAAGCCGAGCCATCGCTCGCGCTCCCCCGCCCCACAGCAAGGCCTGGTGGCCCGCCATTGGCGACACCCGGCCCCGAACTCCCCCACGAGCCGGCCGAACTCGAGCCCAGCTCACCGACGTCCGACGCCCGGCTCCTGGACGGTCGTTGTCCGGCCGCCGGCCTCCCGATCCCGCCACCCGGGCACCTGACATCCGGCGTCCGGCACCCGGCAATCGGCACCCGGCACCCGGCACCCGGTGTCCGGCGACCGGCACGCACATGCCGATGCTCGAAACCCGTTCATCGTTCCCGCCGCCCGACGGCGTTCGAATCGCCCGCCCACCGCTACCAACCCCGCTCCGGCGACCGGGTTACGGGTTGTCCCGAGATCCCTGCGGTGAGGGCACTACAGCGCGCCACCCCGTCCGCGCACACCAGTTGGCGGAGCCCCCATGCACGCCTCCGCCGATCCCCCGGATGCACCCCTCAATACGCCCCAACTCCGCCTTCCCATGCCCGCCACTCCCCGACTCCCAGCCGCCACATATCGAGACGAGCACTGCGGCACCGAGAGGCGTCACCCCGAAGTCCCGCCCAGGTCAGGCCGCTTGTATCCGAACCGTTGCCGTTCCGTCGGAAGTCCCCCACAGCGACCGCATAGTGTGGGGTGCCGTTCCAGGACGCCCCGCCGGTGCGGGGCGTCCTGGCGTGCAGCGCCACGTTCGTCCACAGCAGGGGGAGTCAGCACATGCGTTCCATACGGCCGTCGTTCACCGCTCGCCGAGGGGGGAGCACGCGCCGCGGCCCCGTCCGTGCCGCGGCCGCCGTCGCACTCGTGTCGGCGCTCACGCTGACTGCCACGGCCTGTGAGACGGGTGACGAGGCGGCGGGCAGCGAGGCCTCGGCCAGCGCCGTGGCCGGCGACGACAAGATCAAGATCCCGGACGACATCAAGGAGCGTCTCAAGGAACACGGGATCGACATCGACAAGTGGCGCAACGGCGCCTGGAAGAACTGGAACAAGGACGACTGGCTCCGCGAGGCCGAGGACTTCGTCAACCCGATCATCGAGGACCTGTGGGACCCGGACCGGATGCGGGACGCCGAGGACCCGGACAAGGGTGTCGACGAGAACGACATCTCCGGTGACCAGGGCGTGACCGACCCGGAGCCGGAGCCGGTGGACGCGCAGGCGGTGTCGACGCCGTACCACGAGAGCGTCCCCGTGGCGGGCAAGGTCTTCTTCGACTCCCCCGAGGGCACGATGGTCTGCTCGGCGACGGTCGTGACGGACCCGGCCCACCCTGGCAAGTCGAACATGGTGTGGACGGCCGGCCACTGTGTCCACGCGGGCAAGAAGGGCGGCTGGTACCGCAACATCGCGTTCGTGCCGTCGTACAACGACTCGGGCCTGTCGGCCGCCGAGCTGGAGAACGCCACGAAGGAGCAGGTCGCTCCGTACGGCGTCTGGTGGGGCGACTGGGTGCAGACCTCCGACCAGTGGATCGAGCAGGGCGGCGCGACCGGCGGTGACGGTGCCAGCTACGACTTCGCGGTGATCCATGTGACGCCGGAAGAGGGCGGCTCGGGCAAGTCCCTGGAGGAGACGGTCGGTTCGGCGCTGCCGGTCGACTTCAACGCGCCGGCCGTGCCGAAGATCGACAGCCTCACCGCCACCGGCTACCCGGCGGCGCCGCCGTTCGACGGCCAGTCGATGCACCAGTGCGAGGACAAGCCCGGTCGGCTGTCGCTGAACGCCTCCGACCCGACGATGTACCGCATCGGCTGCACCATGACCGGCGGTTCCTCCGGCGGCGGCTGGGTCGCCGAGGGCTCGGACGGCAAGCCGGCGCTGGTGTCCAACACCTCCATCGGCCCGATCACCGGCGGCTGGCTGGCCGGCCCGCGCCTCGGTGAGGTCGCCGAGGGCGTCTTCAACGAGGTGAGCGAGAAGTACGCCGCCGCGCAGTGACCCCCTGAGCACACGGAAGGCCCGCCCCCGGTGAGGGGACGGGCCTTCCGTCGTACTGCCTGGTCGCTCGGGCGAGCGACCGGTCCGGCTCAGGCCGGTGCCTGGCCCGGCTCAGGCGAGCGCGGCCGGAACGTACGGCGTGAGTTCCGCCGCCAGTTCCTCGTGCACCCGCACCTTGAGCAGGGTGCCCTCCGCGGTGTGCTCCTCGGAGATCACCTCGCCCTCGTCGTGCGCACGGGCGACCAGCTTGCCGTGGGTGTACGGCACGAGCGCCTCGATCTCCACCGCGGGCCGCGGCAGCTCGGCGTCGATCAGCGCGAGCAGCTCGGCGATGCCCTGGCCGGTGCGGGCCGAGACCGCGATGGAGCGCTTCTCGTTCCGCATGAGCCGCTGAAGGGTCAGCGGGTCGGCCGCGTCGGCCTTGTTGATCACGACGATCTCGGGTACGTCGGTGGCGCCGACGTCCCTGATCACCTCACGCACGGCCGCGAGCTGCTCCTCCGGGACCGGGTGCGAGCCGTCCACCACGTGCAGGATCAGGTCGGACTCGCCGACCTCCTCCATCGTGGAGCGGAACGCCTCGACCAGGTGGTGGGGCAGGTGCCGGACGAAACCGACGGTGTCGGCCAGCGTGTAGAGCCGGCCGCTCGGGGTCTCGGCCCGGCGGACGGTCGGGTCCAGGGTCGCGAACAGGGCGTTCTCGACCAGGACGCCCGCGCCCGTGAGGCGGTTGAGCAGCGAGGACTTGCCGGCGTTGGTGTAGCCCGCGATGGCGACGGACGGCACCTTGTGGCGCTTGCGCTCCTGGCGCTTGATCTCACGGCCGGTCTTCATGTCCGCGATCTCCCGGCGCATCTTCGCCATCTTCTCGCGGATCCGGCGCCGGTCCGTCTCGATCTTGGTCTCACCGGGACCACGGGTGGCGAGGCCGCCGCCCTTGCCGCCGCCCATCTGACGGGACAGCGACTGACCCCAGCCTCGCAGCCTCGGCAGCATGTACTGCATCTGCGCGAGCGCGACCTGCGCCTTGCCCTCTCGGGACTTGGCGTGCTGGGCGAAGATGTCGAGAATCAGGGCCGTACGGTCGATGACCTTGACCTTGACGACGTCTTCGAGGGCGATGAGCTGGCCGGGGCTGAGCTCACCGTCGCAGATCACGGTGTCCGCGCCGGACTCGATGACGATGTCGCGCAGCTCCAGGGCCTTGCCGGAACCGATGAAGGTGGCCGGGTCGGGCTTGTCGCGGCGCTGGTAGACACCGTCGAGGACGTGGGCACCGGCCGTCTCGGCCAGCGCGGCGAGCTCCGCGAGGGAGTTCTCCGCGTCCTGAAGGGTTCCCGAGGTCCAGACGCCGACGAGGACGACCTGCTCCAGGCGAAGCTGTCGGTACTCGACCTCGGTGACGTCCTCGAGCTCGGTGGAGAGGCCCACCACACGGCGCAGAGCCGCGCGCTCGGAGCGGTCGAACTGGTCGCCGTCCCGCTCTCCGTCGATCTCGTGGCTCCAGGCGACGTCCTCTTCCATCAGGGCATCGGCCCGAAGACCCTCGGGGTAGCTGTGCGCGAGGCGCTTGTTGTCCTGGGAAGGGGAAGAAGAGGAGGTCATTGGATCCTTACGTCGATGGGGGTTCTTCACTGGTCACAACGTACGAGTACCCCGGGAGATTCCCGCGGACTCCCCGGAGATTCCGGGACCCGGCGCCGTGTCCGTCCGAAGATGGTCGCACGGGACGCCACGTCTCGTCACGGCGTTATTCCACGGCTGTCTCCGCCTCCTGATTCTCGGCCGCCCCCGCTTCCGGATTCCCGACTGTTCCTCCGCGCTTCCGGATTCCGACTGTTCCCCCGCGCTTCCGGATTCCGACCGTTCCCCCGCGCTTCCGGATTCCCGACTGTTCCCCCGCGCTCACGGATTCCCGACCTTACGGATTCCCGGCTATTTCCGGGTCCCGGTAGGCGCCGCGGACTTCCAGTCCGGGTGCCCCGGCATCGGCGGCGTCTTCTCGGCGTACAGCCAGTCCTGGAAGAAGCCGCCGAGGTCGCGTCCGGAGATGTCGGAGGCGAGGTCGACGAAGTCGGCCGTGCCGGCCGTGCCGTCCTTGTGGACGGTCACCCAGGTCCGTTCCAGGCGCTCGAAGGCGCGGTGGCCGATCTCCTGGCGCAGCGCGAACAGCACGAGGGCGGCGCCGTCATAGACGTTCGGCCGGAAGATGCTGATCTTGCTGCCCGGCCGGGGCTCCTTGGGGGCGGCCGGGGGTCCGCCGGAGGCGCGCCAGCGGTCGGAGGCGCCGTACGCGGCCTTCATCCGGGCCTCGATCGGCCGGTCGGCCGTCTCCTCCGCGTACAGGGCCTCGTACCAGGTGGCATGTCCCTCGTTCAGCCACAGGTCGGACCAGGTACGCGGGGTGACGCTGTCGCCGAACCACTGGTGCGCCAGCTCGTGCACCATGATCGACTCGACGTACCACTTGGGATAGGCGGGCTCGGTGAACAGGCCCCGCTCGAAGAGGGAGAGCGTCTGGGTCTCCAGCTCGAAGCCGGTCGACGCGTCGGCCATGAGCAGGCCGTACGTCTCGAAGGGATAGCGCCCGACCTTCTCCTCCATCCATGCGATGTGCGCGGGGGTCTTCTCCAGCCACGGTTCGAGCGTCTCGCGGTGCTCGGTGGGGACCACGTCACGCAGGGGCAGCTCGTGCGGGCCGGTGCGGTGCAGCACGGTGGAGCGGCCGATGGAGACCTGTGCCAGCTCGGTCGCCATGGGGTGACGGGTGCGGTACGTCCAGGTCGTCGTCCCGCGCGCGCGGTCCACACCGATCTGCAGACCGTTGGCGACGGCCGTGTAGCCGTCGGGCGCGGAGACGCGGATGGTGAACATGGCCTTGTCGGAGGGATGGTCGTTGCACGGGAAGACCAGGTGGGCGACGTCGGCCTGGTTCGCCATCGCGAGGCCGTCGGAGGTGCGCACCCAGCCGCCCTCGCGCTTCTCGTCGTAGACCGGGTCGCTGGTGTGCCGCACAGTGATCCGCGTCCAGTCGCCCTCGTCCAGCGGTTCCGCGGGCGTGACCACCAGGTCCTCCCCGGCGGTCGCGAAGTCGGCGGGCTCGCCGTCGACCTCGACCGATTCGACCTCGCCGTGCGCGAAGTCGAGGTTCAGGCGCTCGAGGGACTCCGTGGTCCAGGCGTCGATGGTGGTGACGGCCTGGAGCGGCTTGCGGTTGGAGCCGGCGTAGGTGAAGGACAGGTCGTACGCCGCCACGTCGTACCCGGGATTGCCGAGGTGCGGGAAGAGACGGTCGCCGACACCCAGCGGGGTCGGCGGGGCGCTCGCGGCGACGAGGCAGACGGAGACGGCGGAGGCCAGCAAGGCGGCTTTCAACCGCCGGGCGCGGGTAGCCCCGGCCCGCGGGGGCGCAGGGGACTTGGCGCGGGGAGTGAGCAGCATGCACCACCGCTACCAGCGCGCGCGTGCCGCGCCGCGACGACGCGCGCCGGGTCCACCCGAACGGGGTCCCTGCGGGAACCCTGGGCAGGGCCGCGCAGGTGTGCCTCAGCCCCTCGATCACCCGAACGAGGTCCCCGCGAGAACCCTGAGCGGGGCCGCGCAGACGTGTCAGCCCCTCGACCACCCGAACGAGGTCCCTGCGGGAACCCTGGGCGGGCCGCGCAGGCGTGCCTCAGCCCCTCGACCACCCGAACAAGGTCCCTGCGGGAACCCTGGGCGGGGTCGCGCAGCGAGTCAGCCTCTCCGGCCCCTCAAGTCACTCACGCCCCATCCGCCTGCGCCCGGTTCACGTCGTACACGCCCGGCACATTGCGCATCGCCCGCATCAGCGCGGGCAGCCCGGCGGCGTCGGGCAGTGTGAGGGTGTACGTGTGCCGGACGCGCTGCTGGCTCGGCGGTTCGACCGTCGCGGAGACGATCTCGGCGCCTTCGAGAGCCATGGCCTCGGTGAGATCGGCCAGCAGATGGGGGCGGACGAACGATTCGGCGAACAGCGTCACCCGGCACCCGGTGCTGTCCCCCCAGCGCACGGCGACCTCCGCGCGCCCCGCGCCTGTCATACGCGCCACCGCCGGGCACTCCACCCGGTGCACGGTCACCACTCCCCCGCGTACGGCGAACCCGGTGACCTCGTCGGGCGGTACGGGCGTACAGCACCGGGCGAGCCGCACGGCCGCTCCG
The DNA here is from genome assembly GCF_044763135.1 of Streptomyces sp. NPDC096205. Lineage (NCBI taxonomy): Bacteria > Bacillati > Actinomycetota > Actinomycetes > Kitasatosporales > Streptomycetaceae > Streptomyces > Streptomyces sp. NPDC096205. The sequence continues at coordinate 1,478,270 of NZ_JBIWFS010000001.1, forward strand.
GGTCTCTCGACGACGACGGCCGCGGCACCGGAGGACCGTACGCGAGGTCGGGCCACGAGGACATCGGGGGCACCCGGCGCGTCGGCGTCAGGAAGGGCTCGGCCTTCCTCGGCAGCGGTGACAGGTCGCCCTCCCTCAGCCCTGTCCGACTCCGGCCGGTACGACCGCTCCGGCGCCGGCACCCGTACGGCGGGGTCGGCGGCGGCCCCGTGCCTCCCGGTGAGGGACGTCTCCGGCTCGGCGGCCGTCGGGTGGGTGGCGATCCAGCGCTGGATGGCGATCCGGGCGGCGGGCGTGTGGGCGTGGTCCAGCCACTCCCTGGACGGCTCGGAGGCGGGGTCCTGGCCCATGAGGAGCTGCACGGTGTCCCCGTCGCGCAGGACGGTGCTCAGCGTGGCCAGGCGCCCGTTGACGCGTGCGCCGATGCACGCGTGCGCGTCCTCGCCGTACTGCGCGTAGGCCGCGTCCACACAGGTCGCTCCCTCGGGCAGGCCTAGGGTGCCGCCGTCGGGGCGGAAGACGGTGATCTCACGGTCCTGGGCGAGGTCCTCGCGCAGCGTCGACCAGAAAGTGTCGGGGTCGGGGGCGGCCTCCTGCCAGTCCAGCAGGCGGGAGAGCCAGCCGGGGCGCGTCGGGTCGGCGCGCTCGCCCTCGGCGGGGTCGTCGGAGGCGGGCGCGTACGGATTGCCCAGGGCGACGACTCCGGCCTCGGCGACCTTGTGCATCTGGTGCGTACGGATGAGGACTTCGGCGACCTGACCGTCGGAGCGGGCCACAGCCGTGTGCAGGGACTGGTAGAGGTTGAACTTCGGTACGGCGATGAAGTCCTTGAACTCCGAGACCATGGGCGTCATACAGGTGTGCAGTTCGCCCAGGACGCCGTAGCAGTCGGCGTCCTCGTTCACCAGCACCAGAAGCCGTCCGAAGTCGGCGCCGCGCAGCTGACCCCGTTTGCGGGCGACGCGGTGGACCGAGACGAAGTGGCGGGGCCTGATGAGGACTTCGGCGGTGATGTCGGCCTCGCGCAGCACGGTGCGCATCTCTTCGGCGATCTCGGCGAGGGGGTCGTCCGCGCGGGCGGTGTTCTCGACGATCAGCTCGCGCGTGTGCTCGTACTCCTCGGGGTGCAGGATCGCGAAGACCAGGTCCTCCAGCTCGGTCTTGAGCGCCTGTACGCCGAGGCGTTCGGCGAGCGGGATCAGCACGTCGCGGGTGACCTTGGCGATGCGCGCCTGTTTCTCGGGGCGCATCACGCCGAGGGTGCGCATGTTGTGCAGCCGGTCGGCGAGTTTGATCGACATGACGCGGACGTCGTTGCCGGTCGCGACGAGCATCTTGCGGAAAGTCTCCGGCTCGGCGGCGGCGCCGTAGTCCACCTTCTCCAACTTGGTGACGCCGTCGACGAGATAGCGCACCTCCTCGCCGAACTCCGTGCCGACCTGATCGAGCGTCACCTCGGTGTCCTCGACGGTGTCGTGCAGGAGGGAGGCGGTCAACGTCGTGGTCTCCGCGCCGAGTTCGGCGAGGATCAGGGTGACCGCGAGCGGGTGCGTGATGTACGGCTCGCCGCTCTTGCGCATCTGGCCGCGGTGCGAGGACTCGGCGAGGACGTAGGCGCGGCGCAGCGGCTCGATGTCGGCGTCGGGATGGTGGGCGCGGTGCGCGTCGACGACATGGCTGATCGCGTCGGGCAGCCGGTCACGGCCGGTGGGGCCGAGCAGCGCGGCGCGGCCCAGGCGACGCAGGTCGATCCGGGGGCGGGCCCTCTTGCGGGGCGCCGACGGGGTCGTCGGCAGCCCTGTCAGGGCTCCGGTCACCGGGCCTGGGGTCGCAGGATTCGTGGCCTCCGCACTCATGGGCACCTCCGGCTGCGTGGACCGGCGGACGGGGTGCCTCGCGGCGGACACGGCTCAGGGAAAGGGTGACCGTCCCCGTCCGGGCCGGTGCTTGATGCTACCGAGCCCATCACGCCCGGCTGACCGCCTCTCGCCGAGCGTGAAACGGATCACCCATTCGAGCGAAGCTGAGGAGGTTTACGGTTTGGGGGTCGCATAAGGCGCGGCGAACGCCGTGTCGAACCGGCGTTCAGTCACTCCCCCGGATTCCGGCGTGTCGGGCCGCTGGGGCATAGGTGCACGGAGGGGACGCGGGCAAGCGGGCGTCGGCAAACGCCGACAACCCGCGCCCGTTGACACACCGAATCACGCACTCCGCATCGCACGTTGACACGCCGCAGCGCGCACTCCGCTTCGGCGCGCTCGGCCCGCGGCAGCGATCAGCCCGCGGCGGCGGTCAGCCACTCCGGGTCGATCTCGCCCTCGGCGACGATCACCGCGGGCCCGGTCATCTCGACGGAGCCGTCGGGGTTCTCGGTGATGACCAGACGGCCGCCGGGGACGTCCACGGTGTAGGTCACGGGCGTGCCGGTGACGGCCGGGTCGGTGCCGTCGCGGCGGGCCGTGGCGACGGCGACCGCGCACGCGCCCGTGCCGCAGGAGCGGGTCTCACCGGAGCCGCGCTCGTGCACGCGCATCGCCACATGCCGGGGGCCGCGGTCGACGACGAACTCCACGTTCACCCCGTCCGGGTAGGCGGAGGCCGGCTCGAAGGGCGGCGGTGCGTACAGGTGCCCCGCGTGGGCGAGGTCGTCGACGAAGGCGACCGCGTGCGGGTTGCCCATGTTCACGTTCCGCGCAGGCCAGCTGCGCTCGCCGACGCTCACCGTGACATCCCCTTCGGGGAGGCGCGCCCTGCCCATGCCGACGGTGATGTCTCCGTCCTTGGCGATGTGCACGGTCTTCACGCCCCCACGCGTGGCGACCGCGAGGTCCCCTTCGGTGACATGTCCGGCGCGCTGGAGGTAGCGGGCGAACACCCGCACGCCGTTGCCGCACATCTCGGCGACCGAGCCGTCGCCGTTGCGGTAGTCCATGAACCACTCGGCCTCGTCGGCCATCGACCGCGCCTCGGGGTGCGCGGCGGAGCGCACCACGTGCAGCAGTCCGTCACCGCCGATGCCCGCGCGGCGGTCGCACAGCGCGGCCACGGTGGCCGGGGTGAGGTCGATGGCGTTCTCGGGGTCCGGGACGATCACGAAGTCGTTCTCGGTTCCGTGCCCCTTGAGGAAGGCGATCCGCGTGCTCATTCCTCGATCGTACGGGGTGGGTACGACACCGGGGCGGGCCGTATCACCTGGTGACCGGCGTTAGCCGATGACCGGCATCAGCTGATGACCGGCATCAGCTGGTGATCGGCGTCAGCGCAGCCGCGCGACCCGCCACACCGCCAGCACCACCACGGAGAGGACCACGACGACGTAGGCGAGCACGACCCGCCAATCGGCCCGTCGGCCGGAGCCGCGCTGCGGCAGGCCGGGCCAGGTGTAGCCGACGCGGCGGGCGGCCATCATGCCCCAGCCCGCGGCACAGGAGGAGATCAGCAGTCCCAGCATGGCGATCACGGCGCCGCTGTCGCCGAAGTCGAAGGCCAGCGGGAAGGCGAACATCAGCGAGCCGAGCGCGGCTAGGCCGACGATGGGCGCGAGCTGCCAGATCCGCAGCCGCCGCTGGGGCCGCAGCTCGACCTCGACCTCGGGCCCGCCCGCGAACATCTCCTCGGGCTCGGGGCCGTCGTCGGTCACACCGTCGGGCGTCTCGTCGGGCCCGTCGGAGTTGAGACGCTGCTCCTCGGGCTCCGCCCCGGCGCTGTCGGCGGTGACGGATTCGGTGTCTTGTGCGGTGTCGCGAGGGCCGGCCTCCATCGCCACGCGCCCTCCCAACTCGGACTCCACTTGGTCGATCGAAGCTCGATGATGGCACGGCGCCGGAGGCCCCGATGACGGCCGGAGCGTCCCGATGCCATGACGTGATCAGGCTGTAACCGGTCGTTCGACCAACGCCAGTGCCCGGTGCGGAAGTTCTGTGAGATCCGCCGCAGCCCCACTGAGCCAATGCACCCGCGGGTCCCGCCTGAACCATGAATCCTGACGGCGCGCGAAGCGCTTGGTGGCACGGACCGTCTCGGCGCGCGCCTCCTCCAGGGTGCACTCGCCCGCGAGAGACGCGAGAACCTGCTGGTAGCCGAGCGCGCGCGAGGCCGTACGCCCCTCTCGCAACCCCTGCGCCTCCAGCGCGCGCACCTCCTCCACGAGCCCCGCCTCCCACATCCGGTCCACCCGGCGTGCGATGCGCTCGTCCAGCTCGGGGCGCGCCACATCGACGCCGATCTGGACGGTGTCGTAGACGGAGTCATGGCCGGGGAGGTTGGCGGTGAACGGCCGGCCGGTGATCTCGATCACCTCGAGCGCGCGGACGATACGGCGTCCGTTGCTGGGCAGGATCGCCCGCGCGGCCTCCGGATCGGCGGCGGCGAGGCGGGCGTGCAGCGCCCCGGAGCCGCGCAGCGCGAGTTCCTCCTCCAGCCGGGCCCTGACCTCGGGGTCGGTCCCGGGGAACTCCAGGTGGTCGACGGCGCCACGGACGTAGAGCCCGGAGCCGCCGACCAGGATCGGCCAGCGACCCTCGGCGAGGAGCGCGTCGATGCGTTCGCGCGCCAGCCGCTGGTACTCGGCGACGGACGCCGTGACGGTGACGTCCCAGATGTCGAGGAGGTGGTGCGGGACGCCGCCGCGTTCCTCGGGCGTCAGCTTGGCGGTACCGATGTCCATCCCTCGGTACAACTGCATGGAGTCGGCGTTGACGACCTCGCCGCCGAGCTGCTGGGCGAGAAAGACGCCCAGATCTGATTTTCCGGCCGCGGTGGGTCCGACGACGGCGATGACTCGGGGGGCGGGGGCTGCGCTGCTCACCGCACCAGTCTCGCAAACCTCCCGCGGTGACCCCGAACGAGTTACGTGACGGTGGCCTTGCGAGGTCGTTGCCCGATGCGAGGTTCTTGCCGCCCGTTTCCCGAAAGGCGGTGACCCGGGCGACGCAATCGGACGCTCCGGGTAACGCGGGATTTCCCCCGCACGAGTAACGTATGGAGTTGATATGGGCGTTTTTGCGCGACTTCTCCGCAGGTCCAAGGCCACGGAGGAGGCGTCGACCGTCGAGGCCCAGGCCGCCGCACCGGCGACCGGGGCCGACGCGGACGAGGCGGAGGAAGCTTCCGGGGCTACGAAGACGTCGGAGACGACGACGGTGACGCCGACTGCGACGGAGCCGGCCGAGGCCACGGCCGACGCCGGGGCGGCGACGAAGGCGTCGGCGCCTGCAACCGGCACGGACAGCGCCGACGACGGCGTCGGGATCCCCAAGCAGCAGTCCGCCGACGAGGCGGCCGACAACGAGGCCGGCGAGGGCGCCCGCACATAACCCGCCCCGCGACGGAAGGTGGACCATGGGTCTCCTGGACAACTTGAAGGGCAAGCTCTCCCCGGCGAAGGAAAAGGTCTCGGGCCTCGCGCAGCAGCACGGGGACAAGATCCAGCACGGTCTGGACAAGGCGGCGAAGGTCGTCGACGAGAAGACCAAGGGCAAGTACAGCGACAGGATCCAGTCGGGCACGGGCAAGGCCAAGGAGGCCATGGACCGACTCGCGCACAAGGACGACACCGGGGCCGCCGACCGCCCCGCCACCCCGCCGGACTCCCCGCCGCCGGCGACCTGACCGACGCACCGACGCACCTACCGGCGGACGGCCGCGGAGCAGCGCCTCCCGGCCGTCCGCCGTTTTTCTGCACCGCTGTGTGCCGTACCGCTATGTGTGCAGCACCGTTCATGCCGCCGCCGTTTCTGCGCAGCACCGCTTTGTGCAGCGCCGCTCTACGGAGGCCGCTCCGTGCAGCGCCGCCTCTGCGCGCGGTGCCGCCCTACGACCAGGTCGCGACCAGGTACCCCACGCCGTACGGCGCGTCCTCGTACAGCAGGGTGCCCGACAGGTCGGCGCCCTCGGCGGCGCCTGCCAGGACCTGCCAGGGGGCCCGGCCGGACACCTTCAGCTCATGGGCTAGGCCGGCGTCCAGCCCCTTGAGGGCCGCGAGGTCTGCCGCCCCCAGTGCCCGTGCGACCTGCACGTCGAACGGCTCGGCCCGCTCGTCGAGGTAGCCGGGCGCTTTGACCGTACGGCACGCGCTGGCGTCGCCCATCACCAGCAGTGCCACCCGCTCGGCCCGGGCGGCGATTTCGCTTCCGATCTGAATACACCGCTCGGCCGTCAGAGGTTCCCCTACCGCGAGTCCCTCGATCGGGGCATCCGCCCATCCGGCCCGCTCCAGCAGCCACCCGGCGACGGCCAGCGACGGCGGAAGCGTGCCGACGGCCACCCCGCCCTCGGCCACAGGCCCCAGGGTCACCTGGCGATCGACGCCGAACCCGCTGAAGGAGCCCGGTGTGCCCTGCGCGTACGGCACCGGCCCGGTCTCGTCAGCCGGTGCGACGACGACGAGCAGGTCGGGCCGGGCTGCGGCGAGCAGCCCCAGGGCGTCCGCGCACGCGGTGCGCGCGGGGTCCAGCTCGGGGGCGGCACCCGCGGCGACCTCGGGGACCAGCAGCGGAGGACAGGGGCAGACGGCGGCGGCGACAAGCATGATCGGCAGCGTAACCCCCCAAGGCGCCCGGGGCGTCACTCCTCGATCAGCACGTCGGTGAGGTCGATGACCGTGAGGACGAGCACCACCGGCTTGCCGTCGCTGATCGCGTACTCGACGAAGAGGTTGCGGGACAGCGCGATCGCGCAGGTTGCCTAGTCGCCGCGGACGGAGCGGGAGAGCTTGTGCCGCGGGTCGGTCACCAATATCGCCAGGCCGCGCTCCAGCACCTCACGCCGCTTGGCGGACAGGCTGTCGCGGACCTGGGCGGCCTCTTCGGTGTACGTGACCCTGAACGGCAGCACGCGATGCTCCCGTATGGTGCCAGGCGGTCAGTCGCAGCCGCAGCCGCTTCCCGTGGCCACCGGCAGCGGAGCCGGGGCGCCGATCCTGGGCAGGCCGAGCATGACGCCGGCCTTCCTCTCCTGCTCCTGGGCGTTGCGCTTGGCCCAGGCGTCGCCCGCGCGCGTACGGCGCACTTCCAGGACCTGCCCCTCGGCGAGGAGGTGGTGCGGGGCGGCGTACGTCACCTCGACGGTGACCACGTCACCGGGGCGGACCTCCTGCTCCGGCTTGGTGAAGTGGACCAGGCGGTTGTCGGGGGCGCGGCCGGACAGGCGGTGGGTGGCGCCGTCCTTGCGGCCCTCACCCTCGGCGACCATCACATCCAGGGTGCGGCCGACCTGCTTCTTGTTCTCCTCCCAGGAGATCTCCTCCTGGAGGGCGACGAGGCGCTCGTAGCGCGCCTGGACGACCTCCTTGGGGATCTGGTTCTCCATGGTCGCGGCGGGGGTGCCGGGGCGCTTGGAGTACTGGAAGGTGAACGCGTTGGCGAACCGGGCCTCGCGGACCACGTGCATGGTCTGCTCGAAGTCCTCCTCGGTCTCGCCGGGGAAGCCCACGATGATGTCGGTGGAGATCGCGGCGTGCGGGATGGCGGCGCGGACCTTGTCGATGATCCCGAGGAAGCGCTCCTGCCGGTAGGAGCGGCGCATCGCCTTCAGGACGGTGTCCGAGCCGGACTGCAGCGGCATGTGCAGCTGCGGCATCACGTTCGGCGTCTCGGCCATGGCGGCGATCACGTCGTCGGTGAAGTCGCGCGGGTGCGGCGAGGTGAAGCGGACCCGCTCCAGGCCCTCGATCTCGCCGCAGGCGCGCAGCAGCTTGCTGAAGGCCTCACGGTCGCCGAGGTCGGAGCCGTAGGCGTTGACGTTCTGGCCGAGCAGGGTGATCTCGGAGACGCCCTCGCCGACCAGCGCCTCGATCTCCGCGAGGATGTCGCCGGGGCGGCGGTCCTCCTCCTTGCCGCGCAGCGCCGGGACGATGCAGAAGGTGCAGGTGTTGTTGCAGCCGACGGAGATGGAGACCCAGGCGGCGTACGCGCTCTCGCGCCGGGTGGGCAGCGTCGAGGGGAACGCCTCCAGGGACTCGGCGATCTCGACCTGCGCCTCCTCCTGAACGCGGGCGCGCTCCAGCAGCACCGGCAGCTTGCCGATGTTGTGCGTGCCGAAGACGACGTCCACCCAGGGCGCCCTCTTCACGATGGTGTCGCGGTCCTTCTGCGCCAGGCAGCCGCCGACCGCGATCTGCATGCCGGGGCGGGCGGCCTTCTTCGGGGCGAGGTGGCCGAGGTTGCCGTACAGCTTGTTGTCGGCGTTCTCGCGGACGGCGCAGGTGTTGAAGACCACGACGTCGGCGTCGCCGTCCGAGCCCTCCGGGGCACGCACATACCCGGCATCTTCGAGCAGTCCGGACAACCGCTCGGAGTCATGGACGTTCATCTGGCACCCGTAGGTGCGCACTTCGTAGGTCTTGGGTCCGTGAACGTCCACTGCCGGGCTCCGGTCGCTGCTGCTGGTCATGCGTTCAAGGGTAGGCGGTCCCGGAGGAGCCTCGCCCCGGTGTTCGGGCGCGGGTGGCTCAGGCCCGCTCGGCGGGTATCCAGCCCTGGCGGCGCAGCACGGCCGAGACGTCCGGGACCTCGTAGTGCTCACCCTTGAGGACCTTGCCGTCGGCCCGGCGGGCGACCTGGCCGTCGGGGCCGAGCTTGGTCATGTTGGAGCGGTGGATCTCGGCGATCACCGCGTCGAGGTCGATGCCGTGCACGAGCGCCGTGCCGTAGGCGACGTACACGACGTCCGCCAGCTCGTGCGCGAGCTTGTCCAGCGGGCCGGCTACCGACACCTCGGCGACCTCCGCCGCCTCCTCGGCGAGCAGCTCACCGCGGTGCGCCGCGAGGTCCGGCGCGACCTCGGTGGGCGTGGTGCGGGCGTCCAGGCCGAAGGCCAGGTGGAACTCACGGACGAGATCGGCAGCGGAAGAACTCATGCCCCGACTCTAACGACCACCACTGACAGGCCCCCTGTTGCCCGGTGGCCCTGGTCAGCAGCGCGTGCCTGCTGGCAGGATCTCGCGCATGTCCAAGCTCTTCTCCCGCCTCGGCAGGCGGCGTGCGCTGCAAGGCGCGGGTGCCCTGTTCGTGGTGCTGGGGTTGCTGCTGTGGTGGCTGCTGCCGCTGGGCGAGGAGCCGCCGAGCGGGACGATCACGTTCAGCACGGGGACGCCGCACGGGGTCTACCAGAAGTACGGCAGCCTCCTGCGCAAGGCGTTCAAGCGGGACATGCCGGAGCTGGACGTGCGGCTCCAGCTCAGCAACGGCTCGCAGAAGAACGTGGCGCGGGTGGCGACCGGCACGGCCGACTTCACCATCGCCGCGGCCGACGCGGTGGAGACGTACCGCGAGGACGGGGGCCCGGGCGCCGGCCAGCTGCGCGGCGTCGCTCGGCTGTACGACGACTATGTGCACATCGTCGTCCCGCGCGCGTCTGACGTGGAGTCCGTGGAGGACCTGAAGGGCAAGCGGGTCGCCATAGGGCTGCCCGACTCCGGGGTGCGGCTGATCGCCACCCAGGTGCTCGAGACGGCCGGCATCGACCCGCGCAAGGACATCACCCCGCTGCCCGATGGCATCGACACCGGCCCCGAGAGGCTCAAGAGGGGCGAGATCGACGCTTTCTTCTGGTCCGGCGGCCTGCCCACGGACGGCCTGACCGAGCTCGCCGACGACTTCGAGCTCCGGTTCGTCCCGCTGGACGCCGCCTTTGTGGCCAGGTTGCAGAGCCGGGGCGGCGCCACCCGCTACTACCGGCCCACGGTCATGCCGGAGTCCGCCTATCCGGCGGTCCAGCACGGCACGCCGGTGCCCACGATGGCGGTCTCCAACCTGCTCGTCACGCGCGCGGACGTCGACGCGCGGCTCACCGAGTGGCTGACCCGGACCGTCATCCGCAGCCGCGACAGGATCGGCGCGGACGTCCACTCCGCCCAGCTCGTGGACCTGCGCACGGCGATCTACACCGATCCGGTGCAGCTCCACGAGGGTGCTCGCCGCTACTACCGGTCGGTCAAGCCGTAGCCGCACGTGGCTGTCCCGGGGTGCGCCTGTGCACCGCCCCAGCCCTGCAGGGGAGCCCTACCGCGCAGGCCCCGACCGAGGCACTGTCACCGTCACCCGTAGGCCGTGCGGCTCGTGATGGTCGTACGCGATGGAGCCGCCCCCGGCCGCCAGCAGAGCCCGGGAGATGGACAGGCCCAGCCCTGAGCCCTTGATGTTCTGGTGTCGCCCGCTACGCCAGAAACGATCGCCGACGCGGATGAGTTCCTCGTCGGTGAGGCCCGGCCCGCGGTCGGCGACGACGATGGTCGAAGTGTCGCCGTTGGACGCGACGCAGACGCGCACGCATTCGTCCTCAGGGGTGAACTTCACCGCGTTGTCGATCACCGCGTCGAGGGCGCTGGAGAGCGCGACCGGGTCGGCCCACGCGGTGGTGGGCGGGCAGTCCCCCACCAGCCGTACGCCCTTCGCCTCGGCCGTCGGGGACCACGCGGCGACGCGCTCGGCGGTGAGCGCGCCGATGTCGGTCAGGGCCAGGTCGGCCTCGGCGTGCTCGGCGAGCGCGAGGTCGAGCAGGTCGTCCAGGACCTGGGCCAGCCGGCGGCCCTCGGCCTGGACGGAGGCGATCTCCGCGTTGCCCTCGGGCAGTTCGAGGGCGAGCAGCTCGATGCGCAGCAGCAGCGCCGCAAGGGGGTTGCGCAGCTGGTGCGAGGCGTCGGCGACGAAGGCGCGCTGCTGCTCCAGCACGTCCTCGACGTTGTCCGCCATCTCGTTGAACGACCGGGCCAGCCGTCTGAGTTCCGGCGGCCCGCTCGCCACCGCGACGCGGGACTTCAGGCGGCCGCTGGCGACGGCGTGCGTGGTGGCGTCGAGAATCCGTACGGGCCTGAGCACCCACCCCGTGAGCCGCAGCGCCGCGCCGACGGCGAGCAGCATCGCGGCGACCTCGCCCGCCGCGACGACCAGCCAGCCCTGCAGGATGCGCGAGCGCATGGCGCCGGTGGGCGAGTCGGTGACGACGACCGCGACGACGTCGCCGTCCCGGATGACCGGCGAGGCGACGACCAGGGTCCGTCGCTGCCAGGGCCAGATCTGCTTCGGGTCCTGGCTGCGCCGGCTGAGCAGCGCCTCGGCGAACGCCCTGCGGACCTCCCCCTTCTCGGGGAGCAGCCAGTCGCCCGGCGCCTGCGCCATGGGCGTGCCGTTGCGGTAGAAGACCCCGGCACGGATGCCGTAGACCTCGTGGTAGCTCGTCAGTTCCGTGCTGAGAGTGCGCTCGTCCGGGGACGTGGTGCCGGGGCCGGCCGTCGCGGGGGTGACGTACTGCGCGAGGGCGGCGAACCGCGCGGTGTCGTCGATGCGGTCGACGATGACCTTCTGCTGCTGCGCCGCGGCCACGCTGACGGCGAGCGGCACGCCGAGCGCCAGGAGCACGGCAGCCATCAGGACGATGAGCAGCGGCAGGAGTCGAGTGCGCACCCTGGCTCGCTAGGCGGCGGGGGCGACGAGCCGGTAGCCGACGCCGCGCACGGTCTCGATCAGCGCGGGCATGCGCAGCTTGGCGCGCAGGGACGCCACATGCACCTCCAGGGTGCGTCCGGTCCCCTCCCAGCTGGTGCGCCACACCTCGCTGATGATCTGCTCCCGGCGGAAGACCACTCCGGGCCGTTGGGCCAAAAGGGCGAGCAGATCGAACTCCTTGCGGGTCAGTTGGACAACCGAACCGTCCACGCTGACCCTCCGCGTGGGCAGCTCGATGTGTACGGAACCCAGGCGCAGCACGGCCTCGCCGGCTCCGGCCGCGTCCTCGTGCACCGTGCGCCGGCTGACCGCGTGGATGCGGGCGAGCAGTTCTCCGGTGTCGTACGGCTTGACGACGTAGTCGTCGGCCCCCAGGTTGAGGCCATGGATGCGGGAGCGAACGTCGGAGCGGGCGGTGACCATGATGACGGGGGTGCTGGTGCGTTTGCGGATCTTGCCGCAGACCTCGTATCCGTCCTGGTCGGGCAGGCCGAGGTCGAGCAGCACGACGCCGAAGCCCGGGCCGCCGGGGACCAGCGCCTGGAGGGCTTCCTCGCCGCTACGCGCGTGTGTCACGTCGAAGCCGTGCCGCGCCAGCACCGCGGACAGGGCGGCGGCGACGTGGTTGTCGTCCTCGACGAGAAGCAGTCTCATCCCGGCCTCCTTCGGTTCATCGCGCGTACGGTGTCGTCCGACAAAAATGCGTGCACGCGCGTGCGTGCACCCAGGCAGTCACGCCGATGGATGAGGACGGCGTCAAGAGGGTTCCGGTTGCGCGGAGCTTCCGTTATCCGGCCGATACGCGTCCAGGTCGCAAGTGCTACGACACGTGTCCGATTGCAACCGGATCGTGATGCTCAGATTCCCCTCAGATGTAATGACGCTGGTCGCGTAGGGTTACTACTGTCCTCCGAAACCGAGGAGGACGGAGCCAGAGAGCGATGACCGAAGTATCGGTGGCCAAGGAAGATGTGGCCGCGAGTGGCGAACTGGTCGTCCTGAAGAGCGTCAACAAGCACTTCGGCGCGTTGCACGTACTCCAGGACATCGATCTGACGATCGCGCGCGGCGAGGTCGTCGTGGTCATCGGGCCCTCCGGGTCCGGGAAGTCCACCCTGTGCCGCACCATCAACCGGCTGGAGACGATCGACTCCGGCGACATCACCATTGACGGCAGGCCGCTGCCCGCCGAGGGCAAGGCGCTCGCGCGGCTGCGCGCGGACGTCGGCATGGTGTTCCAGTCCTTCAACCTCTTCGCGCACAAGACCGTGCTCGAGAACGTCATGCTCGGCCAGATGAAAGTCCGTAAGTCGGACAAGAAGAAGGCTGAGGAGAAGGCCCGCGCCCTGCTGGACCGCGTCGGCGTGGCCACCCAGGCGGACAAGTACCCCGCTCAGCTCTCCGGCGGCCAGCAGCAGCGCGTCGCCATCGCCCGCGCGCTGGCCATGGACCCCAAGGTCATGCTCTTCGACGAGCCGACGTCGGCGCTCGACCCGGAGATGATCAACGAGGTCCTGGAGGTCATGCAGCAGCTGGCCCGGGACGGCATGACCATGATTGTCGTCACCCATGAGATGGGATTCGCACGATCGGCCGCAAACCGCGTGGTGTTCATGGCGGACGGACGCATCGTCGAAGAGGCTGCGCCCGACCAGTTCTTCAGCAACCCCCGCAGTGACCGCGCCAAGGACTTCCTGTCGAAGATCCTGCACCACTGACGCCACGTCGCTCCCGCGACGCACTACGTCATCCGGCAACACGGCATCTCCTCACCACACGAAGGATGTTCACCATGAAGCTCCGCAAGGTCTCCGCCGCGGCCGCGGCTGCGCTCGTCCTCTCCCTGACCGCGACGGCCTGTGGGGGCGACGACGACAAGGACAGCGGCTCGGGCTCCGGTGGCGGCGACACGATCAAGGTCGGCATCAAGTACGACCAGCCCGGTCTGGGCCTGAAGGAGCCGGGCGGCAAGTTCTCCGGCTTCGACGTCGACGTGGCGACCTACGTCGCCAAGGAGCTCGGCTACAAGCCCGACCAGATCGAGTTCGTCGAGACCAAGAGCGCCGACCGCGAGAACGCGCTGGCCCGCGGTGACGTCAAGTTCATCGCCGCGACCTACTCGATCACCGACGAGCGCAAGCAGAAGGTCGACTTCGCCGGTCCGTACCTGCTGGCCCACCAGGACCTGCTGGTGAAGAAGGACTCGGACATCACCAAGGGCACCGACCTCAACGGCAAGAAGCTGTGCTCGGTGACCGGCTCGACCTCGGCGCAGAACGTCAAGAAGGACATCGCGCCGAAGGCCCAGCTCAAGGAGTACGGCACCTACTCGGAGTGCATCGCGGGCCTGCAGAGCGGCGCCGTCGACGCGGTGACCACCGACGACTCGATCCTGGCCGGCTTCGCCTCGCAGGACCAGTACAAGGGTCAGTTCAAGCTCGCCGGCCTGAAGCTGAGCAACGAGAACTACGGCATCGGCGTGAAGAAGGGTGACACGGCGACCGTCGACAAGATCAACAAGGCCCTCGAGAAGATGGTCAGCGACGGTTCCTGGGACAAGGCCGTGAAGGACAACTTCGGTCCGGCCGAATACAAGAACGAGCCCGCTCCGAAGATCGGCGACATCAAGAGCTGAGGTCACTGACTGGTGCGGCGCCTCCAGGGGCGCCGCACCCGTACACCCCTACACCCCGGAAGCGCGGGAGACAGTGTTCGACTTTCTTTCTGACTACGACGACCCGAGCCTGTTGGGCGCGTTCTGGGTGACGGTGCAGCTCACCGTCTTCTCCGGCCTAGGCTCTCTGATCTGGGGCACTCTGCTGGCCGCGATGCGGGTCAGCCCGGTCCCGCTGATGCGCGGCTTCGGCGCGGTGTACGTGAACATCGTCCGCAACATCCCGCTGACGGTGATCATCGTCTTTACCTCGCTCGGTCTCGCGGACATCTTCCGGGTGGGCATGGGGGCGCCGGACAACTTCGAGGTCCGGGACTTCCGCCTGGCGGTTCTCGGGCTCGTCGTCTACACCGCCGCGTTCGTCTGCGAGGCACTGCGCTCCGGTATCAATACGGTGCCCGTGGGCCAGGCCGAAGCCGCCCGCGCGATCGGACTGAGTTTCAGCCAGGTACTCCGACTGGTCGTGCTGCCGCAGGCGTTCCGCTCGGTCATCGGCCCGCTCGCCAACGTCCTGATCGCGCTGACCAAGAACACCACGGTGGCGGCGACGATCGGTGTGGCCGAGGCGGCTTACCTGATGAAGGGCATGATCGAGAAAGAGGCGCAGACCCTCCTGATCGGCGCCATCTTCGCCTTCGGATTCGTGGTCCTGACCCTTCCCACCGGCCTGATCCTCGGCTGGCTCAGCAAGCGACTGGCGGTGAAGCGATGAGCTCGGTCCTCTACGACACTCCGGGCCCCAAGGCCAAGCGGCGCAACCTCCTATGGTCCATCGCCTTCTTCGCCGTACTCGCCCTGGTGCTGTGGTTCGTCTGGCAGGTCATGGACGACAAGAACCAGCTGGAGTGGGCCCTGTGGAAACCGTTCACCCAGTCCGAGGCGTGGACGACGTATCTCCTGCCCGGCCTCACCAACACCCTCAAGGCCGCCGCGCTCGCCATGGTCATCGCCCTTCCTCTGGGCGCGATCTTCGGCATCGCACGCATGTCCGACCACCGCTGGGTCCGCATTCCGGCCGGCGCGGTCGTCGAGTTCTTCCGGGCCATCCCGGTCCTGCTGCTGATGCTGTTCGCCAACGAGTTCTACGCCCGTTCCACGGACGTCGGCACCGACGACCGGCCGCTGTATGCGGTCGTCACGGGCCTGGTGCTCTACAACGCCTCGGTCCTCGCCGAGGTCGTACGGGCCGGCATCCTCTCCCTTCCCAAGGGTCAGACGGAGGCCGCGCAGGCGATCGGCCTGCGCAAGGGCCAGACCATGCGCAGCATCCTGCTCCCGCAGGCGGTCACCGCCA
Organism: Streptomyces sp. NPDC096205; assembly: GCF_044763135.1. Classification (NCBI taxonomy): domain Bacteria; kingdom Bacillati; phylum Actinomycetota; class Actinomycetes; order Kitasatosporales; family Streptomycetaceae; genus Streptomyces; species Streptomyces sp. NPDC096205. The sequence goes on from NZ_JBIWFS010000001.1 coordinate 1,493,682, forward strand.
TGCTGCCGGCGATCGTCAGCCAGCTCGTCGTCATCGTGAAGGACACGGCGCTCGGCGGTGTGATGATCGGCTTCACCGAGCTGCTGAACTCCCGCGGCACGCTGGCGGCCTTCTACGCCAACCCCGTCGCGAGCTTCGTCGTGGTGGCGATCATGTACATCATCCTCAACTTCCTGCTGACCACCTTCGCGAGCTGGCTGGAGCAGCGGCTGCGGCGCAGCAAGCGCTCCACGGGCGCGGTCCTCGGCAAGGACGACGTCGACGACCTCAACGCCGCCGAGGTCGGTGGCAGCTTCGGCTCAGGAGCCAGCGCCTGACGAGTGGTCAAGTGACGTGAACGGGTGAAGGCAGTGGCGTGACGACGCCACTGCCTTCGTCACTTGACGCAAGCACCGGCAATAGGTTGCATACGTTCTGTGATCGTGCACCCTGCTCAAAACTCCTGTTCACACCCGTATCCTGAGACGCCGTCACGAGCAGGGAGCGCCGCGCCGTGGACCCGGTGATCATCGTCGGGGCGGGGCCCGTGGGGCTCACGCTCGCGCTGGCACTCGCCCGCCAGGAAGTGCCGTCCGTCGTCCTGGACGAGGGGCCGGGCAAGGACGAACCGCGCCTCGCCCGTACGGTCGTCCTGCGCGAGGACACCACCGCTCTCATGGAACGGCTGACCGGGCTGCCGATCGCCGAGGCCGGACTCCGCTGGTCAGGCTGGCGGTCGGTGCGGCGTCGGCAGATCATGCGTGAGGTCGACTTCGACGCACCGGACGACTCCGAGTCGGGGATCGAGACCGTCTCTGCGCCCACCGCCCCGCTGCATGTCGCGCAGCATGTGCTCACGGGCGCGCTGCGGGCCGCCCTCGCCCGCGAGCGGCTCGTCAAGATCGCCGTGGACAGCAGGCTCGACGGCCTGGAGCAGGAGCCGTCCGGCGTCACCGCCCACACCCGCGGAGCCCAGGGCACCTGGTGGCGGGGCAGCTACCTGGTCGGCTGCGACGGTCCCCGCTCCACCGTGCGCAAGCTGCAGGACATCCGCTTCCCCGGCCGTACGGCGGTGGAGCGACACGCCGTAGCCGCACTGCGCACGGAACTTCCATGGGCCGGTCGCGCGTTGCTCCATCGGACACCGCCGTGGCGGACGTCGGGACCCTCGGCCGGGGAGGTGACCGCGCGCCCGCTGCCGGAGGGCGTCTGGCGGCTGGACTGGCTGCTGCCGCCGAGCAAGGACCTCGTCACCCCCGAGCTCCTGGTGACCCGCATCCGGGAGACGCTGACGGGCTGGACCGACGGCGCCACACCGTCGTACGAACTGCTGGACACGGGTGTGCACATCGTGCACCACCGGCTGGCCCGCCGCTGGCGGGTGGGCCGTGTCTTCCTCGCCGGGGACGCGGCGCATCTGCTCGGCGCGCTCGGCACCCAGGGCCTCGACGAGGGGCTGCGGGACGCCGACAACCTCGCCTGGAAGCTGGCGCTCGCCTGGCACCACGGGCCGCACGAGACGCTGCTCGACAGCTACCAGGCCGAGCGGCGCGCGGTCGTCGCCGCCCGGCTGCGCGCCGCCGACCAGGTGCTGCCGCTGCTGCGCGGCGGCAAGGGGCTGCGCTCGTACGTCCTCGGCGCCGCCCGGGGCCATGACGCGCTGCTCACCGACGGCCACCTGGGGGAGGGCCCGGTCGGCGCGCCCGGCGGCTACGCCGACTCGCCGCTCGCGCCTCGGCACATCGAGGCCGAAGTCCCGGTCGGCACCCTTCCGGGCGCGCCCGTCGCCGACGTACGGGTCACGGCCGAGGACGGCACGTTCGTACAGCTGCGGGATCGGCTGGGCCGCGGCGCGCTGCTGGTCGTGCTGGTCGCGCCGGGCACCGGGGTGTGGGAGCGCCGGCACTGGGTGTCCGCCGGGGTGATGCCCCGGCTGGCCGCGGCGGTCACGGCCCTGCCGCACCCCGCGGAACTCCTCGTCGCCGAGAGCTACCCGGGCGCGGCCGCCCACACCGTCCTTCTGGTACGACCCGACGGCCACCTCGTCACGGCCCTCAGCGGCGTGCGCCCGGCCGACCTGTACGCGGCGGCGGAGGCGGCTCTCGGAGGACCGAGGGAGGCAGAGGCAGCGGCGACGGCCTCGGCCTCCGCCGCCTCGGCGAACTGAGCGGCCGGGGCCGGCCCGCGTGCCCGGCCGTCCTCACCGTCACCCTGCGTCCGCATGGTGACGGTGAGTTGACCGCCCTCGACCGCCGTGGTGTACTCCGAACCGTGACCGACACCGATGTGCGCCTGTGGCGGAGGGTCCACATGGACCTGGTCCGCTACGCAGGCTGCGTGTGTCGTCCGTCCTGCTGAGTTCGCATTCCCTCGTCTCCGCGCGCCGCCGTTTTCGGCTTCTCGTGCGCGCTCACGCGACTTCTCCCAGGACGGTCTCCGTTGTCTGTCTCCCCCGCCCTGTCCGGGCCCCTTTCGCCTGCCCCCTCCGTGTCCGCGTCCGCCCGTGTCCCCACCGAGACGGACCTCCTTGATTTCGTACGACGCACAGCCGCCGACGCCGAGTTGATCGCCTCGCTGCCGCTCGACCCCGAGGGCCGCACCTGGATCCGCCTGGAGGGGCCCGGCGGCAGCGAGGCGTGGCTCATCGGCTGGCCGCCCGGCTCGGGCACCGGCTGGCACGACCACGCCGACTCGGTCGGCGCGTTCCTCACCGCCCGCGGGGAGCTGCGGGAGAACGCGCTCGCCGCCCGGCTGCCCACCGACGGCTGGAAGACCCTGGAGCTCACCGAGGGCGTGGACCGCGAACGCCGACTGCCGGCCGGTCAGGGCCGCGCCTTCGGTCGGCACCACGTCCACGAGGTCCTCAACGAGTCACCTGAGCAGCACGCGATCTCCGTCCACGCCTACTACCCGCCGCTGCCCCGCATCCGCCGCTACAGCCGCACGGGGCAGGTGCTGCGCCTGGAGCAGGTCGAGCGCCCGGAGGACTGGCAGTGAGGTGGGGCGGGGAGGCAGGAGGCGAGCACCTTACGGCGAAGACGGTCATTTCGGGACGCGCGGCCATTTTCGGGTCGCGCGAGGAGGGGCGGGGAGTCGGATGAGTGAACAGAGCCATACCGCCGTCGAGGTCGGCCAACAGCCCGTCGGCGTCGACCAGTTGCTGGAGCGAGTGCGTGAGGGTTACGAGCGGATCGAGCCCCTCGACGCCCATGCCGCCGCCCGCTCAGGCGAGGCAGTGCTGGTGGACATCCGCTACGCCGCGCTGCGCGAGCGGGACGGTCTGATCCCCGGCGCCCTCGTCGTCGAGCGCAACGAACTGGAGTGGCGCCTCGACCCGCAGGGGAGCCACCGCCTCCCCGAGGCCACCGGGCATGACCTGCGCGTCGTGGTCATCTGCAACGAGGGCTACGCCTCCAGCCTGGCCGCCGACTCCCTGCACCGGCTGGGACTCCGCCGGGCCACGGACCTGGTGGGCGGCTTCCAGGCGTGGAAGCAGGCGGGGTTGCCGGTGACGCCGCCGTCCGAGCCGGAGAACGGGGTGAGGCAGGCAAGGGGGTGAGCCGACTGCCCGTGCGGCTTCCGAGGGCCCAGGCGTGTTCTCTTCGAGAGCACGACGGGCACGCTCAGAACCCCTCGTCCCCCAGGAAGTCGGCCTCCTCGCCCTCCTCCTGCAGTGCCTGGCGGACCACGCGCAGGGCCATGCCCTCCGAGTAGCCCTTGCGGGCGAGCATGCCCGCGAGACGGCGCAGTCGCTTGTCGCGGTCCAGGCCGCGGGTGGCGCGCAGCTTACGGTCGACGAGTTCCCGCGCGGTCGCCTCCTCCTGCTCGGAGTCGAGCTGGGCGACGGCGGAGTCGATCAGGGTGGAATCGACGCCCTTGGTGCGCAGCTCCCGCGCGAGGGCGCGGCGGGCGAGGCCCCGTCCGTGGTGCCGGGACTCCACCCAGGCGTCGGCGAAGGCGCCGTCGTCGATCAGTCCGACTTCCTCGAACCGGGACAGCACCTCCTCGGCGGCCTCGTCCGGGATCTCCCGCTTGCGCAGGGCGTCCGCGAGCTGCTTGCGGGTGCGTGGGGTCCCGGTGAGCAGGCGCAGGCAGATCGCCCGTGCCTGCTCCACCGGGTCCCCCGGGGGCTCCCCCTTCTCGGCCCTCGACGAGGCAGAGGTGCCTCCGTCCTCGGTGGACGGCTCCTGCCCGGCACGCCGACGGCGCCCACGACCTGTGCGTGAGCCGCCCTCGTCGCGCCGCCCGCGCCCGCGACGGAGTCCGCCGTCGTCCGGGGGCGGGACGCCGTCCTGCCAGTCGTCACCGTCGTACGGGGAGTACGCGGTGCCGTCCGGCCCGTCACTCTCCCCGGCGAAGCCCGAGTCGCCCTGCCGCCCCGGCTCCCGGGAACTGCCGGGGTGGGCGTACTCGGTCCAGTCGGTTCGCCGTGTCACGCCGTCAGCTCTTGGCAGCCGCGGCCTTGGGCTTGGCGCTCTTGGCCGCAGCCGGGGCCGGAACCGACTTGGCGTCGTCCGCGGCGGCGGAGGCCGCGGCGTCCGTGCCCGGCTCGGCGGCCGGCTCCTCGGGACGCACGCCGACGCCGAGCTTCTCCTTGATCTTCTTCTCGATCTCGTTGGCCAGGTCGGGGTTGTCCTTCAGGAAGTTGCGCGCGTTCTCCTTGCCCTGGCCGAGCTGGTCGCCCTCGTACGTGTACCAGGCGCCGGCCTTGCGGACGAAGCCGTGCTCCACGCCCATGTCGATCAGGCCGCCCTCGCGGCTGATGCCCTGGCCGTAGAGGATGTCGAACTCGGCCTGCTTGAAGGGCGGCGCGACCTTGTTCTTCACGACCTTGCAGCGGGTGCGGTTGCCGACCGCCTCCGTGCCGTCCTTCAGGGTCTCGATGCGGCGGATGTCGATACGCACCGAGGCGTAGAACTTCAGCGCGCGGCCACCGGTCGTGGTCTCCGGCGAGCCGAACATCACGCCGATCTTCTCGCGGAGCTGGTTGATGAAGATCGCGGTGGTCTTGGACTGGTTGAGGGCGCTGGTGATCTTCCGCAGCGCCTGGCTCATCAGACGGGCCTGCAGGCCGACGTGGCTGTCGCCCATCTCGCCCTCGATCTCCGCGCGCGGGACGAGCGCCGCGACGGAGTCGATGACGATCAGGTCGAGGGCACCGGAGCGAACCAACATGTCCACGATCTCCAGGGCCTGCTCGCCGTTGTCGGGCTGGGAGAGGATCAGGTTGTCGATGTCGACGCCGAGCTTCTTTGCGTACTCGGGGTCGAGGGCGTGCTCCGCGTCGACGAACGCGACCTGGCCGCCGGCCTTCTGCGCATTGGCCACGGCGTGCAGGGTCAGGGTCGTCTTACCGGAGGACTCCGGGCCGTACACCTCCACCACGCGGCCGCGCGGCAGGCCGCCGACGCCGAGGGCGACATCGAGTGCGGTCGACCCGGTGGGGATGACCTCGATGGGCTCGTTCGGCCGCTCACCCAGGCGCATGACCGCGCCCTTGCCGAACTGCCGTTCAATCTGTGCGAGCGCGGCATCCAGGGCCTTCTCGCGGTCGGTTCCTGCCATGGGTTCCACCCGGTTTGCTTGAGTCGATCGCTTCACGTCAAAGACGCTAACGCCTGCCACTGACAATGCGCCCCGACGCGGGTCCGGCCTGTGGATAACTCGGGGATCCATCCATGCAAAGCATGCCAAAAACACCCACCGAGAACCTCGCCAGCGCTTCCATAAGAATGGATGTTCGATTTTCGTGTCAAGCGCACCACGCCCCTGCGTCACGGCGGCTTCGTCGGCGCGCGAGGGTCACGGAACAGCAGGGCGAACCGGTCGAGGCCCCGCCTGAACCGGCCCTCCGGAGTGATGGACCTCTCAGTCGGCCTGCGTGCGGTCGCCCGAGGCGCCCGAGGTGCCGTTTCGCGACCGGCCCCATATCCGCCGGGCGCGCAGGAGCGGGCTCGGGCCGCCGCCTCTGCCTCCCGCGCGGTGTCCCTGCACGCGCGGGTCGTCGGTGACGTCGTAGCGCTTCACGTACGCGCCCAGGAACGCCTGGAGCGTGGCGACGGCCGGGATGGCGACCAGGGCACCGACCGCGCCGAGCAGCGCGGTGCCCGCGATGACCGAGCCGAAGGCGACCGCGGGGTGGATGTCGACGGTCTTGGAGGTCAGCTTGGGCTGCAGCACATAGTTCTCGAACTGCTGGTAGACCACGACGAAGACCAGCACCCACAGCGCGTACCAGGGATCGACCGTGAAGGCGATCAGCATGGGCAGGGCACCCGCGAGGTAGGTGCCGATGGTCGGGATGAACTGCGACACCAGGCCCACCCACACCGCGAGCACGGGCGCGTACGGCACCCCCAGCGCCTGCAGCAGGATGTAGTGGGCCACACCGGAGATCAGCGCCATCAGACCGCGCGAGTACAGATACCCGCCGGTCTTGTTCACGGCGATCTCCCACGCGCGCAGTACCTCCGCCTGCTTGGCGGGCGGCAGGACGGAGCACAGTGCGCGGCGCAGCCGCGGTCCGTCGGCGGCGAAGTAGAACGAGAACAAGGTGATCGTCAGCAGCTGGAAGAGTCCGCCGAGCACCTGCGCGGAGACGTCCAGCACACCGGTGGCGCTGTTCTGGACGTAGTTGCGCAGCCAGTCGGAGCGCAGCAGGCCCTCCTGCACGTCCACTCGTCTGAGGTCGGTGTGGAAGTGGGCGTTGACCCAGTTGATGACGGAGTCGAGATAGTCCGGGAAACCCTCGACCATCTTGATGAGCTGACCCGCGAGCATGGAGCCCAGCAGCGTCACGAATCCTGCGGACAGGATGATCACCGCGAGGAAGACCAGCCCGGTGGCCAGGCCCCGGCGCATCCCCCGCGAGGCCATCCAGCTCACCGCCGGCTCGATGGCCAGCGCCAGGAAGAACGCGATGAGGATGTTGATCAGCAGGCCGGTCAGCTGGTGGAAGGCCCAACTGCCGAGCTGGAAGCAAGCGATGAGCGCCAGCGCGAGCACCATGGCGCGCGGCAGCCAGCGCGGCATGCGGCCGCCCGGCGCGGCGGCGCCCTCGGCCGGGGGCCGTGTGGGCGGAGTCGTGCCGATCGGGGATGCCTGCGGGGCTGCTTGCCCGGTCTCGTCAGTGGATGCCACGGATCAAGTCTCGCCCACGTCACTGACAGCCGGGAGCCGTCCTGCCGTCTTCGTGACCGGTCAGCGCCTTTCGTGTGGAACGTTCATGACGGAGCACACCACACGCCACACGTCCTTGGCCTCCCAGCCGGACTCCAGCGCCTGCTGCACAGTGCGTCCGTCGAGTTCCGACATCACGTGATCGCGCGCGAAGGTTTCGGCGTACCCCGCACCGAAGTGCTCCGCCATCCGCTCCCAGAAGACCGTCAACCGCATGACACCAGTATCCCGCCCCTGGGGGTGGGCCCCGGCCCGGACGGCTTGCCAGGACCGTTTTCGGCCCTACGGTCTGACCATGGCCGAAACAGGAGCATCCCCACTCCCCGCAATGCCCCCGGCGCACTCCCCACTCTTCCGCGCCGAGCACTTCGTCTGGCTCACCGCGCGCGTGCTGGAGCAGCGGCTCTTCGCGTACCACTTCCTCGACGGCCCCGCCGACCCGGTGGAGACGGCACTGGACGCCTACCGCAACGAGGACGGCGGCTACGGGCACGCACTGGAGCCCGATCTGCGCGGCCCCGTCAGCCAGCCGCTGCACACCGCGCACGCGCTGCGCGTGCTGGACTCCCTCGGGCGCTGCGGCGGGCAGCGGGTGGAGCGCATCTGCCGCTACCTGACGGCCGTCTCCACGCCCGAGGGCGCTCTTCCGGCGGTGCATCCCAGCCAGCGGGGCTATCCGGCGGCGCCGTTCGTGCCGATCGTGGACGACCCGCCCGGCGAGCTCCTCTCCACCGGGCCCGTGGTCGGGCTGCTGCACCGCAACGAGGTGTGGCACGCGTGGCTGTTCCGGGCCACCGACTTCTGCTGGCACGCCATCGAGTCGCTGAAGACCTCGCATCCGTACGAGGTCCATGCCGCCGTCGCCTTCCTGGACTCCGTACCCGATCGCTCGCGCGCGGAGGCCGCGGCCGACCGGCTGGGCCGCCTGGTGCGAGAGCAGCGGCTCGCCGCGCTCGACCCCGGCGACCCGGACGCCTATCCAGTGGCTCCCGGGTACGCCCCCGGCGAGCACCACTTCCCGCACGACTTCGCCCGGACACCACGGTCCCTCGCGCGCGCGTGGTTCACGGACGAGGAGATGACGCGCTCGCTGGACTTCCTCGCGACCGAGCAGACGGAGGACGGCGGCTGGCCGGTCCGCTGGCGCCAGTGGGCACCGGGCACGGCCCTGGAGGCCCGCCCCATGGTGACGATCGAGGCACTGCGCACGCTCCGGGCGTACGGCCGTTTCATCGGCTGACGCGCGGGCCGCCGGGGAGGGACCGGCGGAGGCGCCCTGCAGCCATGCCCGCCGGCCTATGACGGCTTCGGCCGACCTGCGACTGTGTCACCGATCCACCCGCGGCCTCACCGACCTGCCCGGCTACGCCGGTTTCGATCGGGAAGCCCCTCAACCGCCCAGCGCGCGCACCCCCGCCGTCACGACCACCGCGGCCGCCACGACGATCAGGAAGGGGGCGCGCAGCACCAGCGCCACGGCGGCCGCGGCGAGCCCCGCCGCGCGCGCGTCCAGCACCAGGGACCGGCCGTCGGCGAAGGTCTGCTGGGCCGTGAGGGCCGCGAGCAGGGCGACCGGCAGCAGCGCGGCCAGCCGCCTCACGAGGGGCCGCTCCAGTACGCCCGCGGGGACCAGCAGCCCGGCGAGCTTGACGGCGTAGCAGCCGACGGTGGTGACCGCTATGGCGATCCAGAAGTTCATCGCTCGCCCTCCTGCTCCCCGTCGCCACCCGGCGCGGGTGCCTCGGAATCCCCGCCGCCACCCGGCGCGGGTGCCTCGGAATCCCCGCCGCCACTCCGCCCGGGCGCCTCGGAATCCCCGCAGCCACTCCGCCCGGGCGCCTCGCAGAGCCCGTCTCCCTCCGTCTCGGCCCGCCCCTGTTCCGACAGCGCGCCCCCACGCCGCCCCCGTACCCACAGCACGGCCGGTGCCGCAAGGGCGGCCAGCAGGACCGGTACGCCGGCCGGCAGGACCGGCAGCAGGGCGAGGCCCAGGACGACGGCGAGGCCCGCGACGGCCCGTTCGGTCGTGCTGGTGAGCATGGGGGCGAGCAGGGCAAGGAAGACGGCTGGACCGGCGGCGTCGAGGCCCCATACGTCCGTGTCGCCGATGGCCTCCGCGCCCAGGGCGCCGAGCAGTGTGGTGAGGTTCCACAGCAGGTAGAGGCTGAGCCCGGTCACGGCGAAGCCGATCCTCGCCGCACGCCGGGTCGGCTGGGCCAGCGCCACGGCCGTGGTCTCGTCGATGACCCACTGCGCGGCGAACGGGCGCACCGCGCGCGGGAGGGCCAGCAACTGGGACAGGCGCAGGCCGTAGAAGGCGTTGCGCACACCGAGGAAGAAGGCGCCCACCGCGGCCGTGAGCGGGTTCCCTCCAGCCGCGAGCGCCCCCACCAGCGCGAACTGGGACGCGCCGGTGAAGACCAGCAGGCTGAGCGCGCAGGTCTGCCACACCGTGAGCCCGCTGCCCGCCGACGTCACCCCGAAGGCGAAGCCGGAGAGTCCTACGGCGATCCCGACCCCGAGCGCGTCCCGGACGACGGCCCGGTCGGGTTTTCCCTCGCCCGTGGAGCCCGGCCCGCCTGGGCCGTCGGCCCGTGTGCCTGCTGCGAAAGCTGTCTGTTCTGCCACGCCTCGGACGGTAGGACGAGCCCGCGCGAGCCGTCTTGTACGTTCTTGCGCTCCCGCTGATACGCCCCCGGGGGCACCCCCACGATCCGGCTGAAGTGGCGGTTGAGGTGTGGCTGGTCGGTGAAGCCCACGGCCAGCGCGGCCTCCGCGGGGGCGGTGCCGGTGTCCAGCAGCCGCCGGGCGCGCCGTACCCGGGCGTCGGTCAGCCAGGCGTGGGGCGGCATTCCGTAGGCGTCGCGGAAGGCGCGCAGCAGGGCGAAGGGGCTGGTCCCGAGGTCTTCGGCGAGGCGCTCCAGCGTCGGCGGCTCGGCCATCCGCTCCTCCAGCACGGCACGCGCGCGTGCCGCGACGCGCGCGCCGGCCGTCCGGACGACCCGCTGCGGCAGGGGTCCGCCGTTCAGCCGAAGCAGCCGGGTCACGGCCACGCGCAGCAGCGTGTCGGCGGCCAGCGCGTTGGCCTCGTCGGTGGCACGCAGCACCTGGTGGACCAGGGCGACGGTGTAGGGGTCGTCGAGCACGGGACTGACGAAGCCGGGGGTGCCGCGGATCGTGGTCGTCTCTGCGGCGATGCCGGCCACGACCTCGGGGGACGGGTAGACCGCTCCGTAGCGCCATCCCTCGGGCACTCCGGCCCGGCCGGTGTGCGGGGTGTCCGGATTGACCAGGGCGAGCGCCCCGGCGCCGGCGTACTGGTCGCCGCTGCCGTGGTGGAAGACCTCGACTCCGTCGGCGATGGCGGCGATCACGAAGTTCTCGTGCGTGTGCCGTACGAACGTCTTGCGGATGTACCGGGCCCGCAGCAGGTCGACCCCCGGCAGTTCCGTGTACTGCCAGTGCCGCGCCCGCTCCCCGGAACCTGCCATACGCCCATTGTCGGCCAAGTGGATGATGGCCGTACTCGGGGATCCCGCGGTGGCGGAACGGGGCCGCCGGCCCGAAATCCGCAGCTCAGCGCCATTGTCAGTGGCGGGGTGCAGGATGGACGCATGGTCAGCTCCGCCCACCGGGCCCTCGACGGCTTCTCCCCCGCGACCCGCGGTTGGTTCACGGGGGCCTTCTCCGCGCCCACCGCGGCCCAGGCGGGCGCGTGGCAGGCCATTCGTGAGGGTTCGGACGTGCTGGTGGTCGCCCCGACCGGCTCCGGCAAGACCCTGGCCGCCTTCCTCGCCGCGCTGGACCAGCTGACCTCCACGCCTCCGCCCGCCGACCCCAAGAAGCGCTGCCGCGTGCTGTACGTGTCCCCGCTGAAGGCCCTCGCCGTGGACGTCGAGCGCAACCTCCGCAGCCCTCTGACCGGCATCCGCCAGGAGTCCGTCCGGCTGGGTCTGCCCGAGCCGGAGGTCAAGGTCGGCATCCGCTCCGGGGACACCCCGGCCGCCGAGCGCCGCGCGCTGTCCACGCGTCCGCCGGACATCCTGATCACCACACCGGAGTCGCTGTTCCTGATGCTGACGTCGGCCACGCGCGACGCGCTGACCGGCATCGAGACGGTGATCCTCGACGAGGTGCACGCGGTGGCCGGCACCAAGCGCGGTGCCCACCTCGCCCTGTCCCTGGAGCGGCTGGACGAGCTGCTGCCGAAGCCGGCCCGCCGCATCGGCCTGTCGGCGACCGTGCGTCCCGTCGACGAGGTCGCCCGCTATCTGTCCCCGCGCCGCAAGGTGGAGATCGTCCAGCCCGAGTCGGGCAAGGAGTTCGACCTGTCTGTCGTCGTCCCGGTGGAGGACCTCGGCGAGCTGGGCGCCGCGCCCGCGGCCGACGGTGACAGCGGCGCGGAGCGCCCCTCGATCTGGCCGCATGTCGAGGAGCGCATCGCCGACCTGGTCCAGTCCCACCGCTCCACCATCGTCTTCGCCAACTCCCGCCGCCTGGCCGAGCGTCTGTGCAACCGGCTCAACGAGATCGCCTACGAGCGGGCCACCGGCGAGACCCTGGAGGAGCACCACAGCCCCGCCGAGCTGATGGGCGGCTCGGGCGCGGCCCAGGGCGCCCCGCCGGTCATCGCGCGCGCCCACCACGGCTCGGTGTCCAAGGAGCAGCGCGCGCTGGTCGAGGAGGACCTCAAGGCGGGCCGCCTGCCCGCGGTGGTCGCCACCTCCAGCCTGGAACTGGGCATCGACATGGGCGCGGTGGACCTGGTCGTCCAGGTGGAGTCCCCGCCGTCCGTGGCGTCCGGACTCCAGCGTGTCGGCCGCGCCGGACACCAGGTGGGCGCGGTCTCCACCGGCGTGGTGTTCCCGAAGTACCGCGGCGACCTCGTGCAGGCGGCCGTGGTCACCGAGCGCATGCGCACCGGCTCCATCGAGTCGCTGAAGGTCCCGGCCAACCCGCTGGACGTGCTGGCCCAGCAGCTGGTGGCCATGACGGCCCTGGACACCTGGCAGTTCGACGACCTGCTCGCCGCCGTCCGCCGCGCCGCGCCCTTCGCCTCGCTGCCCGAGTCCGCCTTCACGGCCGTCCTGGACATGCTGGCCGGCCGCTACCCCTCCGACGCCTTCGCGGAGTTGCGCCCGCGCGTGGTGTGGGACCGCGTGGCCGGCACCATCACGGGCCGCCCCGGCGCCCAGCGTCTCGCCGTGACCTCCGGCGGCACGATCCCGGACCGCGGCCTGTTCGGGGTCTTCCTCGCCGGATCCGACCCGAAGAAGGGCGGCGGCCGGGTCGGCGAGCTGGACGAGGAGATGGTCTACGAGTCCCGCGTGGGCGATGTCTTCACGCTCGGCACCAGCTCCTGGCGCATCGAGGACATCACCCGCGACCGCGTGCTGGTCTCCCCCGCGCCGGGCGTCCCGGGCCGGCTGCCGTTCTGGAAGGGCGACCAGCTGGGCCGCCCCCTCGAACTGGGCCGCGCCCTGGGCGCGTTCCTGCGCGAGGTCGGCTCCCTGAGCAAGGAGGACGCCCGCCTGCGCCTTGTCGCCGCAGGCCTGGACGCATGGGCCGCCGACAATGTGCTGTCGTACCTGAACGAACAGCGCGAGGCCTGCGGCCATGTCCCCGACGACCGCACGATCGTCGTGGAGCGCTTCCGGGACGAGCTGGGCGACTGGCGCGTCGTCGTCCACTCCCCCTTCGGCGCCCAGGTGCACGCCCCCTGGGCCCTCGCGCTCGGCGCCCGGCTGTCCGAGCGCTACGGCATGGACGCCCAGGTGATGCACGCCGACGACGGCATCGTGCTGCGCCTGCCGGACGCCGACCTCATGGGCCTGGACCTGCTCGACCAGGAGCCCATGAAGGCCGGCACGGAGTACGACGCCGACCAGGCGCCCGTCGGCGCGGCGGACGTCGTCTTCGACAAGGGCGAGGTCGATCAGGTCGTCACCGACCAGGTCGGCGGCTCCGCGCTGTTCGCGTCCCGCTTCCGCGAGTGCGCCGCCCGCGCGCTGCTGCTGCCGCGCCGCAACCCCGGCCGCCGCACCCCGCTGTGGCAGCAGCGCCAGCGCGCCGCCCAGCTGCTGGAGGTGGCCAGCGAGTTCGGCTCCTTCCCGATCGTCCTGGAGGCCGTCCGCGAATGCCTCCAGGACGTCTTCGACGTCCCCGGCCTGGTCGAGCTGATGGGCGACCTGGAGTCCCGCAAGGTGCGCCTCGTCGAGGTCACCACCCCCGAGCCGTCCCCGTTCGCGCGTTCCCTGCTCTTCGGCTACGTAGCCCAGTTCCTGTACGAGGGTGACTCGCCGCTCGCCGAGCGCCGCGCGGCCGCGCTGTCCCTGGACTCGCGGCTGCTGGCCGAGCTGCTCGGTCAGGCGGAGCTGCGCGAGCTGCTCGACGCCGAGGTGCTGACCGAGCTGGAGCGGGAGCTGCAGTGGCTCACCGAGACCCGGCGCGTCAAGGACGTCGAGGGCGTCGCCGACGCCCTGCGTGTGCTGGGCCCGCTCACCGACGCCGAACTGGCCGAGCGCGGCGCCGAACCGCAGTGGGCCCAGGAGCTGGCCTCGGCCCGGCGTGCCATCCGGGTCCGGATCGCCGGCGCCGACCACTGGGCGGCGATCGAGGACGCAGGGCGGCTGCGCGACGCGCTGGGCACCGCCCTGCCGGTCGGTGTCCCGGAGGCCTTCACCGAACCGGTGAAGGACCCGCTGGGCGACCTCCTCGCGCGCCACGCCCGCACCCACGGCCCGTTCACGTCGGCCACGGCCGCCGCCCGGTTCGGCCTCGGCGTCGCTGTCACCGACGGCGCGCTGCACCGGCTCGCCGCCGCCGGACGGGTCGTCCAGGGCGAGTTCCACCCGGCGGGGATCGGCCAGGAGTGGTGCGACGCGGCCGTGCTGCGCCGCCTGCGCCGCCGTTCCCTCGCCGCGCTGCGGCACGAGCTGGAGCCGGTGTCGCCGGCCGCGCTCGCCCAGTTCCTGCCGCAGTGGCAGCACATCGGCAAGGGCCACGGGCTGCGTGGCATCGACGGACTCGTGCGGGCCATCGAGCAGTTGCAGGGCGCGTCCGTACCGGCGTCCGCCCTGGAGAAGCTGGTCCTGCCGTCCCGCGTCACCGACTACAGCCCCGCCATGCTCGACGAACTGACCGCCGCGGGCGAGGTCGTGTGGGCCGGGGCCGGCTCTCTGCCCGGCAAGGACGGCTGGGTCTCGCTGTACATGGCTGACGCGGCCCCGCTCCTCCTGCCGCCACCGCACCCGCTGGAGCTGACGGCCCTGCACCAGTCCGTCCTGGACGCCCTCTCCGGCGGCTACGGCCTGTTCTTCCGTCAGATCGCCGACCAGGTCCGCGCCACCACGCATCCCGAAGCCACCGATCCCCAACTGGCCGACGCGATCTGGGATCTGGCCTGGTCCGGTCGGCTCACCAACGACACGCTGGCCCCGATGCGCGCCGTGCTGGGCTCCGGCCGCACCGCCGGTTCCACGGCCCACCGCGCCAAGCGCACGGTCCCGCGCGGTCGTTACGGCTCCCTGACGGCCGCCGCCCGCCCGGCCTCGCGCACCGGCCCCCCGACCGTGGCCGGACGCTGGTCGGTGCTGCCGCAGCGCGACGCCGACACCACCGTGCGGGCCCATGCCCTGGCCCGTGTCCTCCTCGACCGGCACGGCGTGGTGACCCGGGGTGCGGTCGCCTCCGAGGGCGTCGAGGGCGGCTTCTCGGCGATCTACCGCGTGCTGTCCGTCTTCGAGGAGAGCGGCCAGGCCCGCCGCGGCTATGTGGTGGAGGGGCTGGGCGCCGCCCAGTTCGCCATGGACGGCGCGGTGGACCGCCTGCGCGCGGTGGCCAACGCCCGCGAGGGTCTGTCCGGCCCGGCCTTCAGCGGCGATCAGGGTGGGAGCACCCCGGCAGCGGCCTTCGGCACGACGGCCCCCTTCACGGACGAGACCTTCGCCTTCCCGGGCGACCCCACCTCCGCTGGGGTACGCGGCTTCCTGGACGACCCGACCTCCCCGCCCGCCTTCTCGGACGGCCTGCCCGCATCCGGGTCCCCCTCCTTCGTGGACGACGGCGCCTTCCCCGGCCGGCCGACCGACCCCGGCGGCTACGTCTCGCCGCGCGACCTCGCCCCGCCCAACGGCCCGTACGGCGCGAACGGCCCCGCCTGGCGAGGCACCGGCCCCATGGGCCACCCCGGCCGCAGCCGTCGTACCCCCGCCTCCCGGGCCGTCGTCCTCGCCGCCGCCGACCCGGCCAACGCCTACGGCGCCGCCCTGTCCTGGCCCGAACCCCCGACCGGCGCCGGGCACAAGCCGGGTCGCAAGGCGGGCTCGCTCGTCGTCCTCGTCGATGGCGAGCTGACCCTCTACATGGAGCGCGGCGGCAAGACCCTGCTGGCCTGGCTCACCGACGCGGACAGCGGCACGCTCGCCGACGACCCCCGGCTGCGCGAGGCCGCCGAGGCCCTCGCAGCAGCCGCCCGCGCGGGTTCCCTCGGCACGGTCACGGTGGAACGCATCAACGGCACCTCCGCCCTGACATCCCCCCTGGGCACCCTCCTGGAAGGAGCAGGCTTCATCGCGACACCGCGCGGCCTCCGCCTACGGGCCTGAGACAACTGAGACGACTGAGACGACCCAGGCGTACGCCCCTGGGGGACACACACGCGTACGCCCCTAAGGGACCCTCACTCCGACACAAGGCGCCCACCTCGACCAAGGGCGCCGCGAAGCCCGGCAGCTACCCCTGCTGCTCAAGCGCCCTCACACACGGCAACCGCCCACCACCAGCCAAGGCACCCAACCCCCCACCCAAAGCCACCACCAGCCAAGGCCAGCCCCACCCAGGCCAGGTCCCACCCAAGGCCCCTCCCCCCACACCCCCTCCCCCATGCCACCCTTGACCCATGCCCGAAGGCGACACCGTCTGGCAGACCGCGAAGCGCCTGCACACCGCCCTCGCGGGCCACGTGCTGACCCGCTCCGACCTCAGGGTGCCCAAGTACGCCACGGCCGACCTCACCGGCCGTACCGTCCTGGACGTCACCCCGCGCGGTAAGCACCTGCTCACCCGGATCGAGGGCGGCCTGACCCTGCACTCGCATCTGCGGATGGACGGCTCCTGGAAGGTGTACGCGGCCGGACAGCGCTGGAGCGGCGGCCCCGGGCACCAGATCCGCGCGATCCTGGGCACCGCCGACCACACGGCGGTCGGCTACCGCCTCCCCGTACTGGAACTCCTGCGCACCACGGACGAGGAGCGCGCCGTCGGCCATCTCGGCCCCGACCTGCTGGGCCCCGACTGGGACCCCGACCGCGCCCTGGCGAACCTCCTCGCGGACCCGGCCCGCCCGCTCGGCGAGGCCCTGCTCGACCAGCGCAACCTCGCCGGCATCGGCAATGTCTACAAGAGCGAGCTGTGCTTCCTCCTCGGCGTCACCCCCTGGCTCCCCGTCGGGGACCTCCCCGCCGACCGCGCGGCCGCGCTCCCCGGCCTGGCCAAACGCCTGCTGGAGGTCAACCGCGACCGCCCGATCCGCGCCACGACGGGCCGGCGCGGCCAGGACCTGTTCGTGTACGGCCGGGCCCCCCGTCCCTGCCTGCGCTGTGGCACGCCCGTCCGGGTCGCGGACCAGGGCGACGGCTCCCGCGAACGCCCCACGTACTGGTGCCCCACCTGCCAGCCGGGCCCCGCCCCCGACCGCACCCGGACGGCGCCCCTCCCCGGCGACACCGGCCGAAGAAACCAGCCCCGCACCAATTGACGACCCGTCAGAAACATTCGTACGGTCCCCCGTATGGCCGTCGACGCGTACGACCTCACCGGACGCACCGCCTTCATCACCGGCGCCGCCAGCGGTATCGGCCGCGCCTGCGCGCTGCTGCTCGCCCGCGCGGGCGCCACCGTGCACTGCGCGGACCGGGACGCGCCGGGTCTCGCGGAGACGACCACGCTGGTCGAGAGGGAAGGCGGCACAGCCGTCCCCCACCACCTCGATGTCACGGACCGCGCGCAACTGTGCCAAGCCGTCGCCTCCTGCGAGCGATTGCACGTGATGGCCGCGGTGGCAGGGATCATGCACAGCAGCCCGGTCCTGGAGACCCGGGACGAGGATCTCGACCGGGTGCTGGACGTCAATTTCAAAGGTGTGTTCCACGCCTGCCAGGAGGCCGCCCGGCTGATGCTCGCGCAGGACGTGCAGGGCAGCATCGTCACGATGGCCTCCGGAGCCGTCGACACCGGCGGCCCGGGCCTGTTCTGCTACGGCGCCGCGAAGGCGGCCGTCGTCCAGCTGACCAGGACCCTCGCGACGGAGGTCGGCCCGCACGGCATCCGCGTCAACGCCGTCGCGCCGGGCTGGATCCGCACGCCCATGACCGATCGTCACGAAGCCGGTGCCCAGGCGCACACCGAAGCGCTGATGGCCCGCAGATCCCCGTTGGGCCGAGTGGGTGAGCCGGACGATGTGGCCCACGCCGTGCTCTATCTGGCCTCGGACGCCTCAGCCTTCATGACGGGGCAGATCCTCCGCCCCAACGGCGGGGTGGCCATGCCCTGGTGAGACCCGCTCCGGCCGGAGAGCCCCACCACCCGTGCGCCAGGCCCGTATCCAGCGCCCTTCCCGCAGCGCCCCCACAGCCCGCCCCTTCGGCACACAGTGCACCGGCAGCAGGCTGAGCCCCCACCCTCCGGCCGCGACCGCCCCCTCCAGCACACCCGCGTCCGGCGCCACGGCCAGCCGCAGCACGGCCCACCACCACAACGCCCCGAGCCCGAGGCCGGCCCCCCAACGCGCTGTCCGCCCCACCATGGCCCCACCTCCAGCCCGACGACACCCCCGACGCCGGCACCTCCGCCGACCGACAAGACGCTAGGCACCTCCACCCCCACCGAAACAGGGCGCACCCCCGGCACACGGGTGCAGCACCGGCGGCCGACGCGGAGCCGCCGACTCGACCGTCAGCCGTTCTCTGCCTGGAACATCCAGTGATGCTTCTCGAGGTCGGCGGTGATCCCGATGAAAATGTCCTGCGTCACCGGGTCAGGCTCGCCGGTCGACGCCACGCGCTCCCGCATGCGCCCGATCACGGCTCCGAGGGCGTCCACCAGCACGCCCACCGCGTCCGCGTCCTTCACCCAGCCCCCGGGCACCGACCCGATGCCACTGCCGCTGGCGACCGTGGCGGCACGGCCGTCGGGCGACACACCCAGCGCCGAAGCCCGTTCGGCGACCGTGTCGGAGTGGGTCCGAGCGGTGGCGACGACCTCGTCGAGCTGGAGATGCACCGACCGGAAGCGCGGTCCGACCACGTTCCAGTGAATCTGCTTCGCCACGAGGGACAGGTCCACCAGATCGACGAGGGCGCCCTGCAGCGCCTCGGACACAGTCTTCAGATCGGTGTCGGACAGCGGGCTCTTCACGACGTACATGCACAACTCCGTGGATCGCGACGACGGAACACGTGTCTCCACCATGACCGCCCACCTCGACCCGGGCAAATGGAGCACAACGGGCATGGGGTTGCGAAAAAAGCCCCACGGGGCCGTCACAACAGTCCCCATAGGGCCGTGAAATCAGCGCTCACGGGGCCGCCGAAAAAGCCCCCGCACAAACGCGAAAGGCCCCGCCCGTGCCCCTCCGGTTCACCCGGAGAAGCCTCGGTGGGACCTCACACGTACATGCCGTGTCGGCGCACACGCTCACGCGGCGACGACGTCCACCGCCTCCGCGGGCGCCTTGATCGTCACCCGTTCCGGTGGCACACCGGTCACCGACACAGAACCCAGCATCGGGCGCACCGGTGTGGGCACAGGCTCACTGGGAGTGGCCGCAGCGGACTGGGCCAGCTCGGCGAGGGCGAGTTCGTCGCTCACTTCTCGCATGAGCTCGGACATCCGTACGTCCAGCGCGTCGCAGATGGCGGCGAGCAGCTCGGAGGAAGCCTCCTTCTGCCCCCGCTCCACCTCGGAGAGATAGCCGAGCGAGACTCGGGCGGACGAGGAGACTTCGCGCAGAGTACGGCCCTGGCGCTGGCGCTGCCGACGCAGCACGTCACCCAGCAGGCGACGGAGCAGAATCATCGGTGGCTCCCTCCTCGGACCGCGTAACCGCATCCTTCACGCCCCACCGTACCGCCTCGCGCTGCGGCCGTGCGGGGAGCGATGTCGTGTTCACTCAGGGCTGCAAACATCAAAACCCCCCGTTCTGTTCCGTATCCTGTGCCCGCTCATTCCCGGTCTGTTCGCCCCCGAGCTCCCTCAGAAGCAGGGCGAGTACGCTCCGTACACTCTCCATACGGATTTCCGCGCGGTCGCCGTTCAACCGCAGTGCCTGCACTTTTCCGCCACCGGCGGAACCGGAATCCGCTGTACGCGGCCCGTCCACGGCGACGTAGACAGTGCCGACGGGCTTGCCGTCCTGCGGCTCTGGCCCGGCGACGCCGGTGGTGGCGATACCCCAGTCGGCGCCCAGCGCCTTGCGCACGCCGGCCGCCATCTGGGCCGCCACCTGCGCGTCAACGGCCCCGCGCTCCTCCAGGAGAGTGGCGTCGACACCGAGCAGTTCCTGCTTCAGGGCCGTGGCGTACGCCGTCACCGAGCCGCGGAAGGCCTGGGAGGCCCCGGCGACCGCGGTCAGCTCCGCGGCCACCAGTCCGCCGGTCAGCGACTCGGCGACGGCGACCGTCTCGCCCTTCACACTCAGTAGTCGCAGCACGTCGGCGGCCGTGGAACTCACGCTTCCGTCTCCTCCGACGCACTCTCGCGTGCGGCCATTCCGCGCCTGCGCAGCACAATGGCCTGTTTCACATAGTCCAGCCCGGTCGCCACGGTCAGCACGACCGCCACGGCCATCACCCACCACCGCAGAGTGGCCAGCCACCCCGTCAGCGCCAGGATGTACATCCCCACGGCCACGCCCTGGGTGAGCGTCTTCAGCTTGCCGCCCCGGCTCGCCGGGATGACGCCGTACCGGATGACAAGAAAACGCAGCAGCGTGATCCCGAGTTCCCGGCCGAGGATCACACCGGTCACCCACCACGGCAGATCATCGAGCAAGGACAGACAGATCAGCGCCGCCCCCATGATCGCCTTGTCGGCGATGGGGTCGGCGATCTTCCCGAAGTCGGTGACCAGGTTGTAGGTGCGCGCCAGATGCCCGTCGAACAGGTCGGTGATCATGGCGATGGCGAAGGCCGCCCAGGCGAACGCGCGCCACGCCGGGTCGTAGCCGCCGTCGGCCAGCATCAGCGCGACGAACGCCGGCACGAGCAGCAGCCGCAGCATGGTCAGCAGATTGGCGATGTTCCAGACGCTGGCCTGGTTCACGGCCGCCGCCGCCAGCTTCCCGCCCCGCGCGGGCCGGGCACCGCCGTCGTCCCCACCGGCGCCCGCGGCCCCACCGTCGGCAGAGACGCCGGCCCCGGCGGACGTACCCGCGGAGACCCCCGCCGCCGCAGACGTGTCACCAGTGGCACCGCCACCCGGCGCACCCGCCCCGGACGCGCTCCCCGGGACCCCGCCGCCCCCGGACATGTCGGCCCGGGACGCGCGGGACGCACGAGCGCGCGCACCGCCCGCGGAGGGGCCCGCCTTGGAGGAGCCGCCCGCGGCGGATGCCGGGATTCCGCTCATCTGCCCGCCTCCTCACTACATGCATGCGAGCCAGGGAGCGGCTCGGCGACCAGGTCGACACCCTCCGTGCCGACCACCTTCGCCTCGACCATACGGCCCACGCTCAGGCCCTCGCCGCTCGTGAGCAGCACCTGGCCGTCCGTCTCGGGCGCCTGGTGGGCCGCACGGCCGTGGACGCCCTCCTCGGGGTCCACCGACTCCACGAGCACGCTCACGGTCTCACCGACGCGCTCCTCGGCCCGCTGCGAGACGAGCTCCTCGGCGAGCCGCGCCACACGCGCAAGCCGCTCGGCGACGACGTCCTCGTCGAGCTTGTTGTCGTACGTCGCGGCCTCGGTTCCGTCCTCGTCGGAGTAGCCGAAGACACCGATGGCGTCCAGCCGCGCGCCGTTCAGGAAGCGCTCCAGCTCGGCCAGGTCCGCCTCGCTCTCGCCGGGGAACCCGACGATGAAGTTGGACCGCACACCCGCCTGGGGCGCCTTGCTCCGGATGGTGTCGAGCAGCTCCAGGAACCGGTCGGTGTCACCGAAGCGGCGCATCGCGCGCAGCACATCGGGCGCGGAGTGCTGGAAGGACAGATCGAAGTACGGGGCGATCTTCGGCGTGCCGGTCAGTACGTCGATCAGGCCGGGGCGCATCTCGGCGGGCTGGAGGTAACTCACCCGCACCCGCTCGATGCCGTCGACCTCGGCCAGCTCGGGCAGCAGGGACTCCAGCAGGCGGATGTCGCCCAGGTCCTTGCCGTACGACGTGTTGTTCTCGGAGACCAGCATGATCTCCTTGACGCCCTGCTCGGCCAGCCAGCGCGTCTCGTTCAGCACATCGCTCGGGCGGCGCGAGATGAAGGAGCCGCGGAAGGACGGGATGGCGCAGAACGTGCAGCGCCGGTCGCAGCCGGAGGCCAGCTTCACGGAGGCGACCGGGGAGCCGTCCAGACGCCGGCGCAGTGGCGCGCGCGGGCCGGAGGCGGGCGCGAGGCCGTCCGGGAGGTCCGCGGGGGCGTGCCCGGGCAGGGCGACCTCCGCGGCCGACTCCTGCCGCTCGGCCGGGCTGATCGGCAGCAGCTTGCGCCGGTCGCGCGGGGTGTGGGCGGCGTGGATGCCGCCGGACAGGATGGTCTGGAGGCGGTCGGAGATGTCGGCGTAGTCGTCGAAGCCGAGCACGCCATCGGCCTCCGGGAGGGCCTCGGCGAGTTCCTTGCCGTACCGCTCGGCCATGCAGCCGACCGCGACCACGGCCTGGGTGCGGCCGTGGTCCTTGAGGTCGTTGGCCTCCAGCAGGGCGTCGACGGAGTCCTTCTTGGCGGCGTCGACGAATCCGCAGGTGTTGACGACGGCGACGTCCGCGTCCGCGGCGTCCTCCACGAGCTGCCAGCCGTCCGCCTCCAAACGGCCTGCGAGCTCCTCCGAGTCCACCTCGTTACGGGCGCAGCCAAGTGTGACCAGTGCGACGGTACGGCGTTCAGGCATGGGCTCAAGACTACTTCGTCCCACCGACACCCCACGTCGACGGGGTTGGCCGATCTTGGCCAACCCCGTCCCGAACCATCCTGAAGGCCCCCGCTCAGCCGATCTGCGGGTCACCCTTGGTGTACGTCAGCCGCTCCACGGCGCCCGGCTGGAAGTCGTCGTCGATCTTCTTGCCGTTGACGTAGAGCTGGATGGCGCCGGCGTCGCCGAGCACCAGGTTGATCTTGGAGCTGTCCTGGAAGGTCTTGGACTGGCCCTGTTCGAGCAGTCCGTCGAAGAGCAGCCGGCCGTTGTGGTCCTTGGCCGCGACCCAGCTGCGTCCGTCGGTGGCGCTGACCCGGACGGTGACCTTGTCCTGGGGCGCTGCGGCGATGGCGCTCTCGGTCGGGTCGGGCTTGGGGTCGGCCGGCTTCTTGCCGCCGGACGAGGGAGAGGCGGTCTTGGTCGCGGTCGGCGCGGCGCCGCCGGCGACCTCGTCACCGGCACCGTCGGAGCCGCCCTTGACGGCGGTGAAGCCGACGAAGCCGATCACGACGACGATCGCGGCGACCATGGCCGCGGTCCAGTTGGGTCCGCGCCGCTCGGGCCGGATGCGCTCCGCCTCGAACAGCGGCGCGGCGGGTGTCGGGGCCGGGCGGCCGCCGTGCTCGGCGTCGTACTGCGCGAGCAGCGGCGCCGGGTCGAGGTGGACGGCCCGGGCCAGGGTCTTGAGGTGACCGCGGGCGTAGACGTCGCCGCCGCAGGGCGCGAAGTCGTCCGCCTCGATCGCGTGCACGATCGCGATCCGGACCCGAGTGGCGGTACTGACGTCGTCGACGGTCATCCCGGCCGCGATGCGCGCCTCACGCAGGGCACGGCCGATGGACATGGAGGGGCGGGCTTCCTCGGAAACGTCTTCGAACGGACGCTCGTCTTCAGGGGAGTTGCCGATGGACACGGGGGCGCCTTTCGAGCGTGTAGCCGCCTGTGCTGGAGGTTCAGTCTAGGGGGGTGCAAAAGGGCTGGGGCAACCGGGCGGTGGGACTTTGTACGCCATCGGAATGGCCGGTCACGCCGATGGTCGGGTACCTCTTTGTCGCTTCGCTCAACTTGACGTACGCCGAAGGGAAACGGTTGCTCAATGATCCCTTACGGGTGAGTCACGATCGAACATCCGCACCGTCTCGGATCCACAACGACCTCCCGCGCGGGCCCTGTTTTTCCCTACCCGTCAGACTCCCCACGGATCACCGCCAGCACGCCGTCCAGCTCATCAGGCTTCACAAGAACATCACGAGCCTTGGACCCCTCGCTCGGCCCGACGATGTTGCGCGACTCCATCAGGTCCATCAGCCGCCCGGCCTTGGCGAAGCCCACCCGCAGCTTGCGCTGGAGCATGGACGTCGACCCGAACTGCGTCGACACGACCAGCTCGGCCGCCTGGCACAGCAGGTCCAGGTCGTCGCCGATGTCCTCGTCGATCTCCTTCTTCTGCTTGGTCCCTACGGTGACGTCGTCGCGGAAGACCGGCGCCATCTGGTCCTTGCAGTGCTGCACGACCACCGCGACCTCGGCCTCGGTGACGAACGCGCCCTGCATACGGGTCGGCTTGTTCGCGCCCATCGGCAGGAACAGCCCGTCGCCCTTGCCGATCAGCTTCTCGGCGCCCGGCTGGTCGAGGATGACCCGGGAATCCGCCAGGGACGACGTGGCGAACGCGAGCCGCGAGGGCACGTTCGCCTTGATCAGGCCGGTGACGACGTCGACCGAGGGACGCTGCGTGGCCAGCACCAGATGGATGCCGGCCGCCCGCGCGAGCTGCGTGATGCGCACGATCGCGTCCTCGACGTCCCGGGGCGCCACCATCATCAGGTCGGCCAGCTCGTCGACGATCACCAGCAGATACGGATACGGCTGCAGCTCCCGCTCACTGCCCTCGGGCCGCTTCACGGTGCCCTCGCGCACGGCCTTGTTGAAATCGTCGATGTGCCGGTACCCGTACGCTGCCAGGTCGTCGTACCTGAGGTCCATCTCGCGTACGACCCACTGCAGCGCCTCGGCGGCCCGCTTGGGGTTGGTGATGATCGGCGTGATCAGGTGCGGGATGCCCTCGTAGGCGGTCAGCTCGACCCGCTTGGGGTCGACGAGGATCATCCGGACATCCTCCGGGGTCGCCCGCATCATGATCGAGGTGATCAGGCAGTTGATGCAGGACGACTTGCCGGACCCGGTGGCGCCCGCGACCAGCATGTGCGGCATCTTCGCCAGCGAGTGCATGACATAGCCGCCCTCGACGTCCTTGCCGAAGGCGACCAGCATCGGGTCGTCGTCCTCGGCGGACTCCGCGAGCCGCAGCACGTCGCCGAGGTTGACCATCTCCCGGTCGGTGTTCGGGATCTCGATGCCGACCGCCGACTTGCCGGGGATCGGGCTGATGATCCGCACGTCGGGGCTGGCGACGGCGTACGCGATGTTCTTGGTCAGCGCGGTGATCCGCTCGACCTTCACCGCCGGGCCCAGCTCCACCTCGTAGCGCGTGACCGTCGGCCCGCGGGTGAAGCCGGTGACGGCCGCGTCGACCTTGAACTCGGTGAAGACGGTGGTCAGCGAGGCGACGACGGCGTCGTTGGCCGCGCTGCGCGCCTTGCCCGGACCACCGCGCGTGAGGAGGTCGAGCGAGGGGAGCGCGTATGTGATGTCGCCGGACAGCTGGAGCTGCTCGGCGCGCGGCGGCAGGTCGCGGGTCTCCTGCGGCGGGGTCTTGGTGAGGTCGGGGACGCCGCCGGTGTCCGACGTGGCCTTCCGGGGCCGCGAGGCCGGGCCCGGCACGGGCGTCGGCGCGGTGGCGGTGTGCTCGCGATCGGCGACCTGGACGCCCTGGGTGAGGTCGGCGACGATCGGCGAGGGCGGCATGCCGTGCAGCACGGCCCCGTCGAGGTCCGCGGCGGCCGCCGCCGCGATGTCCACGGCGTCCGGCTGCCGGTCCGCCGCGGGCTGCGGCACCGCCGAGCGCCGGGGACGCCCGCGCCGCCGCGACAGCGCCGCCTCTTCGGCCACCTCGGGGTCGTACGCCTCGGGCGCGGGACCGCGCCTGCGGGGGCGTCCGGGCAGCGCCTCGCGCCACTGCTCGTCGTAGCGCGCGTCGTCGTCGCCGTACTCGCCGTACTCCCCGTACTCGCCGTCCGCGGCCGGCTCCGGGTCCTGCAGCACGCCCAGCTTCACACCGAGCAGCCGCAGCCGCTGCGGGATGGCGTTGACCGGGGTGGCCGTCACCACCAGCAGGCCGAAGATCGTCAGCAGGACCAGCAGCGGTACGGCCAGCACCTCGGTCATGGCGAACGTCAGCGGGGTCGCCGCGCCCCAGCCGATCAGGCCGCCGGCGTCCCTTATCGCCTGCATGCCGTCCTCGCGGGCGGGCGAGCCGCAGGCGATGTGCACCTGCCCGAGCACGCCGATCACCAGGGCCGACAGTCCGATCACGATCCGGCCGTTGGCCTCGGGCTTCTCCGGGTGCCGGATGAACCGTACGGCGATGACCGCGAGCAGGATCGGCACCAGCAGGTCCAGCCGTCCGAAGGCGCCGGTCACGATGATCTCGACCAGGTCGCCGACGGGGCCGCGCAGGTTCGACCAGGTGCCCGCGGCGACGATCAGGGCGAGCCCGAGCAGCAGCAGGGCGACGCCGTCCTTGCGGTGGGCCGGGTCCAGGTTCTTGGCGCCCTGCCCTATGCCGCGGAACACGGCGCCGACCGCGTGCGCGAGGCCGAGCCAGAGTGCGCGCACCAGCCGGTAGACGCCCCCGGTCGGACTCGGCGCTGGCTTGGGCGCCGGCTTCTTCGCCGCCGCCTTCTTGGCAGGTGCCTTCTTCGCGGGAGCCTTCTTCGCAGCGGCCTTCTTCGCCGGAGCCTTCGCGGGAGCGGCCGCCTTCCTGGCGGGCTGCTTCTTGGCTGCGGAGGGACGTGAGGCCATGGGTGTGAGGTTACCTGTGGAGGCGACGGGGGACACGTGTGGCCGCTGCTTCACCCGTTCGTGTCGCCCTCGCGGACACACGGAACTGACGCCGAGCCAAGAGGCCCGTCACGGGCGTCAGTTCTGCGACGGCAGCGACGGCGGACCGCCCGTCCCGGGTTCCAGCGCGTCCAGCGCCCGGCGCAGCCCCGTCAGTTTGCGCTCCAGATGCGCGGCCGTGGCCACCGCCGCGGCGTCCGCGGAGTCGCCCTCCAACTGCTTGGACAGCGCCTCGGCCTGCTCCTCGACGGCCGCGAGCCGCGCCGACAGCTCGGCCAGCAGCCCCGCCGACTCCTTGCCGGGGACGGCCGCACCGCCCTTGTTGCCGCCCTCCAACTGCAGTCGCAGCAGCGCCGCCTGCTCGCGCAGCTGGCAGTTCTTCATGTACAGCTCGACGAACACCGACACCTTCGCCCGCAGCACCCACGGGTCGAACGGCTTGGAGATGTAGTCGACCGCGCCCGCCGCGTAGCCACGGAAGGTGTGGTGCGGACCGTGGTTGATCGCGGTGAGGAAGATGATCGGGATGTCCCGGGTGCGCTCCCGGCGCTTGATGTGCGCGGCCGTCTCGAAGCCGTCCATACCTGGCATCTGGACATCCAGCAGGATGACCGCGAAGTCGTCCGTGAGCAGTGCTTTGAGCGCTTCCTCCCCGGACGATGCCCGAACCAGTGTCTGATCGAGCGCCGAGAGGATCGCCTCCAGCGCGAGCAGATTCTCCGGCCGGTCATCGACCAGGAGGATCTTGGCCTTCTGCACCATGGCCCGCCCTCCTCGCCCCGGCGTGGGGCCTCCCCTGTCCTCAGGACTCGGGGTGACACCCGCGGATGCCGCCCCAGGGGACGACTCCCTTTCGCCGCCCGTCCTCGTGCCGGTCATGGTAGCCGCACCCCGCCCGTCGCCACACCCTGTCACCGCGATGTCACTGTGCACATAGCGGAAACGCGGCGTGAGTCCAGAAGGTTCCCCCCACGCCGTACTTCTACACGGCGTGGGGCAGCCTCAATCAGCAACTCCGCGTGAACTCACAGAGTTCCCACCAGGTCTCCCGGCCGGCGTTTCACTCCCCCCGCATCCACTGCTCCATCACCGACAGCAGATGATCGGGGTCGACCGGCTTGGTCACGTAGTCCGAGGCGCCCGACTCGATCGCCTTCTCCCGGTCGCCCTTCATCGCCTTCGCGGTCAGCGCCACGATCGGCAGCCCCGCGAACTGCGGCATCCTGCGGATCGCGGTCGTCGTCGCGTACCCGTCCATCTCCGGCATCATGATGTCCATCAGCACGACCGCCACGTCGTCGTGCTGCTCCAGCACCTCGATGCCCTCGCGGCCGTTCTCGGCGTACAGCACCGACAGTCCGTGCTGCTCCAGGACGCTGGTGAGCGCGAAGACGTTGCGGATGTCGTCGTCGACGATCAGCACCTTCTCCCCGGAGAACCGGATGCCGCCGCGCGGCTGCGGCGCTGGCTCCTGCTCCCCGGCGGACCACCGCTCGGCCAGGTCGTCACCCTGCGTGTGCACGGAGGCCCGGCGGCGGCGCCGGAACAGCGCGGCGGCGCCGTTCTGCGTCTCGTGGTACGACTTCACCTCCGCCGGCGTCTCGATCGTCGGCTCGGGCAGCAGGTCGTGATCCCCCGCCCCCGACTGCCCGGGCGGCAGAGCGGCCTGCGGATAGCCGTGCGGGGGCAGCTCGCCCGGGTGCAGCGGCAGGTACAGCGTGAAGGTCGAGCCGCGGCCCGGCTCGCTCTGCGCGTGGATCTCACCGCCGAGCAGCTGGGCGATCTCCCGCGAGATCGACAGGCCCAGGCCCGTACCGCCGTACTTGCGGCTGGTGGTGCCGTCGGCCTGCTTGAACGCCTCGAAGATCACCCGCATCTTGCTCGCCGCGATCCCGATGCCGGTGTCCGTTACCGAGAACGCGATCAGCTTGGCGTCCGCGTCGGTCAGCGAGCCCGCCTCCAGCAACTGCTCCCTGATCGCCACCGGCACATCGATGCCCGCCGGCCGGATCACCAGCTCCACCGACCCGGAGTCGGTGAACTTCACCGCGTTGGACAGCAGATTGCGCAGCACCTGCAGCAGCCGCTGTTCGTCGGTGTGCAGCGTCGCGGGCAGCTCCGGCGAGACCCGCACCGACAGGTCCAGGCCCTTCTCCGCGGTCAGCGGCCGGAAGGTGGCCTCCACATAGTCGACCAGCTGCACCAGCGCGATACGCGTCGGGGAGACGTCCATCTTGCCGGCCTCGACCTTCGACAGGTCGAGGATGTCGTTGATCAGCTGCAGCAGGTCCGAGCCCGCCCCGTGGATGGTCTCGGCGAACTCCACCTGCTTCGGGGTGAGGTTGCCCTCGGCGTTGTCGGCGAGCAGCTTGGCCAGGATGAGCAGCGAGTTCAGCGGCGTGCGCAGCTCGTGCGACATGTTGGCCAGGAACTCGCTCTTGTAGCGCATGGAGACGGCCAGTTGCTCGGCGCGCTCCTCCAGGACCTGCCGCGCCTCCTCGATCTCGGTGTTCTTCACCTCGATGTCGCGGTTCTGCCGCGCCAGCAGCTCGGCCTTCTCCTCCAGTTCGGCGTTGGACGCCTGCAGCGCCTTCTGCCGGTTCTCCAACTCGGCCGACCGCTCGCGCAGTTGCTCGGTCAGCTCCTGCGACTGCTTCAGCAGCACCTCGGTCTTGGTGTTGACGGAGATGGTGTTGACGCTGGTCGCGATCATCTCCGCGATCTGGTTCAGGAAGTCCTTCTGGATCTGTGTGAAGGGCGTGAACGACGCCAGCTCGATCACGCCGAGAATCTTGCCCTCGAACAGCACCGGCAGCACGATCACCTGCGCCGGCGGGGCCTCCCCCAGCCCGGAGGAGATCTTCAGATAGCCACTGGGCGCGTTCTCCACCAGGATCGTGCGCTTCTCCAGGGCCGCGGTGCCCACCAGCGCCTCACCCGGCCGGAACGACGTCGGCATGGAGCCCATCGAGTAGCCGTACGACCCCAGCATCCGCAGCTCGTACTGGTCCTCGCTCTCGGTCGCCAGGTCCGGCTCGTCCACCAGCGGCATCGCCAGGAAGAACGCCCCGTGCTGCGCGGACACCACCGGGGTGAGCTCGCTCATGATCAGCGAGGCCACGTCGTCGAGGTCGCGGCGGCCCTGCATCAGCGCGGAGATACGGGCCAGGTTGCCCTTGAGCCAGTCCTGCTCCTTGTTGGCGATCGTGGTGTCGCGCAGGTTGGCGATCATCTTGTTGATGTAGTCCTGCAGTTCCTGGATCTCGCCGGACGCGTCCACGTCGATCTTCAGGTTCAGGTCACCACGGGTCACCGCGGTCGCCACGCGCGCGATGGCACGCACCTGCCGGGTCAGGTTCCCGGCCATCTCGTTCACGGACTCCGTCAGGTCCCGCCAGGTGCCGTCCACGTCACGCACGCGTGCCTGACCGCCCAGCTGCCCCTCGGTGCCCACCTCGCGGGCCACGCGCGTGACCTCCTCGGCGAACGACGACAGCTGGTCGACCATCGTGTTGATCGTCGTCTTCAGTTCGAGGATCTCGCCGCGGGCGTCGATGTCGATCTTCTTGGTCAGATCGCCCTTCGCGATGGCCGTGGTGACCATCGCGATGTTGCGCACCTGACCGGTCAGGTTGGACGCCATCTGGTTCACCGACTCGGTGAGGTCCTTCCAGGTGCCCGCCACGCCCGGCACATGCGCCTGGCCGCCCAGGATGCCGTCCGTGCCCACCTCACGGGCCACCTTGGTGACCTGCTCGGCAAACGAACTCAGCGTCTTCACCATCGTGTTGAAGGTGTCCGCGAGCTGCGCGACCTCGCCGCGCGCCTCGATCGTCACCGTCCGGGTCAGATCGCCGTTGGCGACCGCCACCGCGACCTGGGAGATGTTGCGCACCTGCATGGTCAGGTTCTTGGCCATCAGGTTGACGTTGTCGCTGAGGTCCTTCCAGATGCCCGTGACACCCGGTACGTGCGCCTGGCCGCCCAGGATGCCCTCGGTGCCCACCTCACGGGCCACCCGGGTCACCTGCTCGGCGAAGCTGGAGAGCTGGTCGACCATCGTGTTGACGGTCGTGACCAGTTCGAGGATCTCGCCCTTGGCGTCGACGGTGATCTTCTTGGACAGGTCTCCCTTGGCGACCGCGGTGGTGACGTCGGCGATGGACCGCACCTGCACGGTGAGGTTGTTCGCCATGAAGTTCACCGACTGGGTCAGGTCCTTCCAGGTGCCGGAGACGCCCTGCACCTCGGCCTGACCGCCCAGCTGGCCCTCGGTGCCCACCTCGCGGGCGACCCTGGTGACCTCCTCCGCGAAGGAGGACAGCTGGTCGACCATCGTGTTCAGGGTGTTCTTCAGCTCCAGGATCTCGCCACGCGCATCGACCGTGATCTTCTGCGAGAGGTCACCGCGGGCCACCGCCGTGGCGACCTGGGCGATCTGGCGCACCTGGGCCGTCAGGTTCCCGGCCATGCCGTTCACCGAGTCGGTCAGATCACGCCACACACCCGCGACACCCGGCACCTGCGCCTGACCGCCGAGCCGGCCCTCGGTGCCCACCTCGCGGGCCACCCGGGTCACCTGGTCGGCGAAGGCGGACAGCTGGTCGACCATCGTGTTGATGGTGTTCTTCAGCTCCAGGATCTCGCCGCGCGCGTCCACGGTGATCTTCTGGGAGAGGTCACCGCGCGCCACGGCGGTCGTCACCTGGGCGATCTGCCGCACCTGCGAGGTGAGATTGCCGGTGATGGAGTTGACCGAGTCGGTCAGCTCCTTCCACCGCCCGGAGACGCCGTCCACCCGGGCCTGCCCGCCGAGACGGCCCTCCGTGCCGACCTCGCGCGCCATCCGCGTGACCTGGTCGGCGAACGACGACAGCTGGTCCACCATCGTGTTCACGGTGTTCTTCAGCTGGAGCATCTCGCCGGAGACGTCCACGGTGACCTTCTGCGACAGATCGCCGTTGGCCACCGCCGTCGTCACCTGGGCGATGTTCCTCACCTGTCCGGTGAGATTCCGGAACGCCGTGTTGACGCTGTCGGTGAGGTCCTTCCACGTCCCCGCGGCCCCCGGCACCTGCGCCTGACCACCCAGCTCACCCTCGACACCGATCTCCCGCGCCACGCGGGTCACCTCGGAACCGAACGCCGACAGCTGGTCCACCATGCCGTTGACGGTGTTCTTCAGCTCCAGCATCTCGCCGGCCACGTCGACGGTGACCTTCTGCGACAGATCGCCGTTCGCCACCGCCGTCGTCACGGCCGCGATGTCCCTCACCTGAATGGTCAGATTCCGGAACACGGTGTTGACGGAGTCCGTGAGGTCCTTCCAGGTGCCCGCGGCACCGGGCACGTTCGCCTGGCCGCCCAGCCGCCCCTCGGAGCCGACCTCGTTGGCCACGCGCGTGACCTCGTCCGCGAAGATCCGCAGCGTCTCGGTCATCTGGTTGATCGTCTCCGCGAGCTGCGCGACCTCGCCGCGCGCCGGGACGGTCACCTTCCGTGACAGATCACCGTTGGCGACCGCCGTGGTCACCTCGGCGATCCCGCGCACCTGGGCCGTCAGATTGCCGGCCATGGTGTTCACCGAGTCGGTGAGTTCCTTCCACACCCCGTCCACACCCGGCACCTGCGCCTGGCCGCCCAGAATGCCGTCGGTGCCCACCTCACGGGCGACCCGCGTCACCTCCGAGGAGAACGCCGAGAGCCGGTCGACCATCGTGTTGACGGTCTCCTTCAGCTCCAGCATCTCGCCGGCCACATGCACGGTCACCTTGCGTGACAGATCACCCTTGGCGACCGCCGTCGTCACCAGCGCGATGTCCCGCACCTGCGCGGTCAGCCGGTCCGCCATCGTGTTGACCGACTCCGTCAGGTCCTTCCACGAACCCGACATACCGCGCACCTGCGCCTGCCCGCCCAGCTTGCCCTCGGTGCCCACCTCACTGGCCACGCGCGTGACCTCGTCGGTGAACGTCGACAGCTGGTCGACCAGGTTGTTCACGGTCCGCCCGACCTTCAGGAACTCCCCGCGCAGCGGATGCCCGGTCCCGTCCGGCGCCTGCGTCCGCAGCTCCATACGCGGCGACAGATCCCCCTCGGCCACCGCCGACAGCACCCGTCCCACCTCGGACACCGGGTATACGAGATCGTCGACCAGCGCGTTGGAGGCGTCGATCGCGGCCGACCAGGACCCCTCGCAGGCCCCCGTCTCCAGCCGCTCGGTGAGCTTGCCCTCACGGCCCACCATCCGCCGCACCCGCGACAGCTCACCGGTCAGATGCATGTTCCGGTCGGCCACCTCGTTGAAGACGGCCGCGATCTCCGACATCACGCCGTCCCCGCCGGACACCGTGAGCCGCTTGCGGAAATTGCCGTCCCGCATCGCCACCAGAGCAGCCAGCAGCCGGTTCAGGGCAGCCGTGTCCACCGCGGTGGTCCCACCGCGCGCCTTGCGCGGATCGCGCGTTTTCGTGCCCCGCGTCGCTGCGCCAGACTCCACTGTGTCCCTCCCGCAGGGGTCGACCGTCACTGCTGTGCTCGGATGCTGCCCGACGTTCCGATCGCCGTCCGTCACCGATCGTCACCGGCCGGCGAACCAGCCCATCAAGGACCACTGCCCGCCCGGCCCGCAAGCCACTCGGCCTGCCCCGACTTCGCCATCAAGCCTGCCCAGTGTTTCACCCCGGCGGAACCAGGCCATAACAGTTCGGCAGCTTCGCACATCGTCCGCACACCCTCGGGACGTAAAACACGGGCGACCGGCATCCGCATGGACGGGGAAGGTAAGTAACCTTGCATGCGGCTGTCCAGCCGCGCCGGTCCGTCCGGCCTGGGCGGTGGCATCGGACACGAGCGGGCATCGGAGGGGCGGCCGCACACATGACCACCGGACTGATCCCGGGAGCCCAGCCCCCGGAACCCCGGCCGGACAGCGGTCTGCCCTCACAGGCACGCCGCTCCCCGGACGACGGGACAGCCCAGCACACCGACAACCGGCCGAGGAGTTCCGTGATCACCGCGCGCGCGGCTGCCAGCTTCGAGCCCGTCGGGCGATCGGTCGCCTCTGCTCGCTCCTTCGTCCGCGACACCCTCCAGGGCTGGGGCTTCGCCGACATCGTCGACGACGCCGTGGTCCTCACCAGCGAACTGGTGACCAACGCCGTCGTCCACGCGGGCACCTCGGCGGACGTCCTGTGCCTGCGCACCGAGGTCGGCGTACGCATCGAGGTCGCCGACCGCTACCCCGAACGTGAGATCCCCCTCCAGGGCGCCGCCGTGAACATGGGCAGCCCCGACCGCGAGGGCGGCCGCGGCCTCCAGCTCTGCGCGGCCCTCGCCGGGCGCTGGGGCGTGGAGTACACGCCCACTCACAAGCAGGTCTGGTTCCAACTGGAGCTGCCCGAACGCGCCGTCGGCACCCGCTCCGCCGGACCGTCCCTCCCGGCCGAACTGCTGCCCATCGCCGACGGCCGCATCCGGGTCGCCGTCGTCCAGATCGACCGCAGCGGCGCCATCTCCGCCTGGAACGAGGACGCCGAGGAACTGTTCGGCTACCCCGCCGACCAGGTCACCGGCAAACCCCTCACCGACCTCGCCGCCTGGCCGCACACCCCGGGCACCGGCACCGGCGTCGCCGAGGCACTCCAGCTCTCCCGCTGGGAAGGCAGCTACGGCATCCGCGACGCGGCCGGCCGGGTCGTCCCCGTCTACGCCTCCCACCTGCGCGTCCGCGACACCGGCGGCGACCCCTCCACCGTCTGCCTCCTGGTGCGCGACCACGAACGCGCGGTGCTGCAGACCCCGTTGCGCGTCAACACCTCCGACAGCGGCGGCTCCGGCGAGGGCAAGAACACCGACCCGTTCGAGGTGTTCATCGGCTCCCCCGCACCCGACGACCTCGACGGCCTCCTGCAGCGCACGGTGGAACGCGCCCGCGACATGCTCGACGCCGACTCCGCGTTCCTGCTCCTGGCCACCGACGACGAGACGGAGCTGGAGGTCCGCGCCTCCACCGGCCTGCCCTCCGCCCGCCAGCGCTTCGCCCGCGTGCCCGTCGAGGCCGGCCCCGGCCGCTACGGCTCCGCCCGTATGCCCGCCGTGCACGACGACCTCACCGCCGTCCCCGGAGCCGTGCCCCTGCTGAACGGCACCGGCATGCGCTCGGTCGTCACCGTGCCGCTGAAGGTCGAGGGCCGCCTCACCGGCTCGCTCGGCGTCGCCGCCGAGGCACCGGGCCGCTACAGCAACGAAGAGGCCCTGCGCCTGCAGTTCGCGGCCGACCGCATCGCCCTCGCCGTGGAGTCGGCCCGCCTGGGCGAACTGGAACGCCTGCGCCGCGGCTCCTTGAGTTTCCTCGTCGAGGCCTCCGACCTCCTGGCCGGCACCCTCGACCGCGACCAGACCCTGGCCCTGATGGCCCAGATGACGGTCCCCACCCTGGCCACCTGGTGCGCCGTCTACACGATCGCCGACCAGGCCTCCGAGCCGTATCTGTCGTACGTCCTACACGAGGACGAGGAACTCATCGACGGCATCAAGTCGTTGCTCTCGAAGATCGCCCCGCCCGACCCGGTCCCCACCCCGGGCGCCCGCGTCTGGACGGCCCCCGCCGAAGTCGCCCACCAGGCCGCCCTGCGCACCTCCATGCGCAGCCTCGGCCGCGGCGAACCGGCCACCGTCAGCTCCGGCATCGGCACCACCCTCGCCACCGCGGGCGCGGTCGGCGGTGAGACCGTCGTCCTGCCCCTGGTCGCCCGCAACCGCGTCATCGGCATGCTGACCCTCGGCAAGCCCACCGACGAGCATTTCCGCCAGGAGATCCTGGAGTTGGCGGAGGACCTCTCGCGCCGGGCCGCCCTCGCCCTGGACAACGCCCGCCTCTACTCCGAGCGCACCGCCATCAGCCAGTCCCTCCAGCGCAGCCTCCTGCCCCCGGAACTGCCCACCATCGACGGCGTCGAGGTCGAGGTCATCTACCGCGCGGCCGGCGAGGGCAACGAGGTCGGCGGTGACTTCTACGACGTCTTCCCCATCAGCGACGGCGCCTACGGCTTCGCCATCGGAGACGTCTGCGGTACGGGACCCAACGCGGCGGCCGTCACGGGCCTCGCCCGGCACGCCCTGCGCCTCCTCGCCCGCGAGGGCCTCAGCGGACCCGCGGTCCTGGAGCGCCTCAACTCCGCCATCCTCGACGAGGGAGCCCGCAGCCGCTTCCTGACCCTCCTGTACGGCGAGCTGCGCCCGCAGCCCGACGGCAGCGCGGAGCTGAAGGTCGTCTGCGCCGGGCACCCGCTCCCGCTCCGGCTGCGCCAGGACGGCACGGTCGAGGCCGCGGCCGAACCCCAGCCGCTGCTGGGTGTCCTGGAGGATCTGGAGCTCTACGAGCAGACGGTCACGCTCGACCCGGGCGACGTTCTCCTCTGCGTCACCGACGGCGTCACGGAACGCCGCGAGGGCACCCGCATGCTGGGCGACGACGGCCTCGCCGACGTCCTGACGACCTGCACGGGCCTCACGGCCGGCGCGGTCGCCGCCCGCATCATGCGCGCCGTGGAACGCTTCGCCTCGGACGCCCCGTCCGACGACATGGCGATCCTGGCCATGCGCGTCCCGGGTCTGCACAACGCCTGAGCCAACTCCCCCGGCCCGCCGGGGGACATACAAAAAGAACCCCGCCCGAAAGGGCGGGGTTCTTTTTGTTCGGAGCCCCCAAACGGAATCGAACCGTTGACCTTCTCCTTACCATGGAGACGCTCTGCCGACTGAGCTATAGGGGCCGGTCGCTTTTCTCGGGGTTTCCCCCGCAGCAACTGAATAGATCATACCCCGAACGAACCCGTATTCCCAAACTCGTTCAGAGGGCCGTCAGAGCGCCGGCTGCAGCAGTCCCCCGAGCGCATTGCAGGCAGCCACGATCCGCTGCATGTCCCGCTTCGTCAACGACGCGTCCACAGGCAGCGCCAACGTCTCGTCGGCGGCCCGCTCGGTCTCCGGCAGGGACACGCATCGCCGGAATTCGGGCAGCCGGTGCACAGGCGTCTTCACCGGCACCCGGCAGTCGACTCCCCTGGCCCGCAGGGCTCGTGCGAAGGCGTCCCGATCGGGCCGCCCGTTCCCCGGCACCCGCACGACGTACTGCTGATAGGTGTGCCCCACGGTCGCCTCGGGGGTGGTCACACCCTTCAACCGCTCGTCGAGGAACGCGGCCCGCTGCCTGCGCTGCGCGATCTCGTCGTACGGCTCCTCGGACTCGCCCTCCTGGAGCACCAGCAGCCCATGCCGACGGCCCACTTCGAGCAGCCTCGGCACATCAGCGGGCCGGCCGAACCGGTGGACGGCCACAACAGCCGCCGTCCGCCCGGTCACCGCGGCGGCGACAGCCACCGGGTCCAGGCAGTACGTGCCCGGATCTATGTCGGCGAACACCGGCAGCCCGCCGGCCAGTGTCACGGCCTCGGCGACCTCGACGTCCCCGAAGGCCGGCACGATCACCTCGTCACCGAGTCCGACACCGGCGGCCCTGAGCATCGCAGCAGTACTCATGCTTGGATGCTGGGCGCCCAACGTGAACGTCAAGTGACGCAAAACAAAAAAGGGTTGGGCCCGGAACCGAAGTTCCAGGCCCAACCCTTATCAATGATTGTTCGGCGGCGTCCTACTCTCCCACAGGGTCCCCCCTGCAGTACCATCGGCGCTGTAAGGCTTAGCTTCCGGGTTCGAAATGTAACCGGGCGTTTCCCCTACGCTATGACCACCGAAACACTATGAAACTGTCAACCGCACCACGCCTGTGACAACGTGGGGTTGTTCGTGGT
>NZ_JBIWFS010000002.1:0-227997 GCF_044763135.1 Streptomyces sp. NPDC096205
ACCGGTAATCCGGTCGACACACACGAGAGCGGAACATCGGGAGGAATAGTCCCGATGTTCACAGCGTCCTCGCTGTGTTTTTTCAAAGGAACCTCAACCCGATCGGAACCGATCAGGTCGGGGTATCAACATATCTGGCGTTGACTTTTGGCACGCTGTTGAGTTCTCAAGGAACGGACGCTTCCTTTGTACTCACCCTCTCGGGCTTTCCTCCGGGCGCTTCCCTTCGGTCTTGCGTTTCCGACTCTATCAGATCTTTTTCTCGATCCGATTCCCTGTCGGCGGGATGTCCAGGGCTTTCGGGCTTTCGCCCGGCGGCCTTTCGACATTCACTACGTTAGCTCATTCCCTCTGCGACTCATAATCGAGTCTCGCGAGTTCGAATTCAGACGTGCGGACACGACGGAATTCACCCCCGCTGAGGGGATGTAGTAGGTAGTGGGTTGGCCGCTTCCGGCTGCAGGCGATTGCCGTACCCGTTCCAGCGGCTCGGGCTACATTACGCACCTCGTAGGGGCGAGTCAAGTTCGGCGCCGCCGGGGCACATGGGCCCGGTAGGGGCTGACCGTGGGGTCGTCCGCGACCCAGAAGCGCCAGGGGTGGAGGTCGCCGCTGCCGCCCTCGCCGGCCACTCCGGTGCGGGGGCCGTTGCGTACCTGGTCAGAGGGGACCGGGGTGCCGGTGAGGATCCTCAGCGGCGTCTCCTTTGAGGTGCAGGCGTCCGTGCCGTCGAGGGTGCGGTCGATGTCCAGGGCCGTGGCGAGGCGGGCGGGGCCTTTGGCGAGTTCCTTGTCGTTGCGGGCCGAGAGTCGACGGGTCCGGGCGAGCTCGGCGCCCTCGACGATCTCTCCGGCGCGGAGCAGGACGGCGCTCGCCCTGCCCTCGGGGCCGCAGACGAGGTTCATGCAGTGCCACATGCCGTAGGTGAAGTAGACGTACACATGTCCGGGCGGTCCGAACATCACCGCGTTGCGGGGCGTACGCCCGCGGTAGGCGTGGGAGCCCGGGTCGTCCTGGCCGTCGTAGGCCTCGACCTCGGTCAGGCGGAGGGCGATCGGACCGTCCGGGGTGCGGCGCACGAGGATGCGGCCGAGGAGGTCGGGGGCGACGTCGAGGACGGGTCGGTCGAAGAAGTCTCGGGGCAGGGGCGTACGGTCGGGGCTCGCGATCACGCCGTCCGAGAGTAGTGCAGGCGGAACCGGCCACGGCCGGATCGCGTTTCTAGGGGACAAGGGTCCGGGACAAGGGTCCACTCGTCACAAGGAGAGTCATGGGGTTCAAGAAGCTGCTCGCGAGCCTGGGTGCCGGCGGTGCGTCGGTGGAGACGGTGCTGACCGAGGTCAACGTCGTGCCGGGCGGTGTCGTCCAGGGCGAGGTGCGCATCCAGGGCGGCAACGTCAGCCAGCAGATCGAGGGGCTGTCCGTCGGGCTCCAGGCGCAGGTCGAGGTCGAGGGCCAGGACCAGGAGTACAAGCAGAACATCGAGTTCACCAAGCAGCAGCTGGGTGGTGCCTTCGAGCTTCAGGCGGGTGCCGTGCACGCGGTGCCGTTCGGGCTGGAGATCCCGTGGGAGACGCCGGTCACCACGATCGACGGTCAGACGCTGCGCGGGATGCACATCGGTGTGACGACCGAGCTGGCGATCGCGCGTGCGGTGGACTCCAGCGACCTGGACCCGATCAACGTGCACCCGCTGCCGGCGCAGAAGGCGATCCTGGACGCGTTCATCCAGCTGGGCTTCCGGTTCAAGAGCGCCGACATGGAGCGCGGCCACATCCGCGGGACGCGGCAGACGCTGCCGTTCTACCAGGAGATCGAGTTCTTCCCGCCGCAGCAGTACCGGGGGCTGAACCAGGTGGAGCTGAGCTTCGTCGCCGACGCGCAGGCCATGGACGTGGTGCTGGAGATGGACAAGAAGCCGGGTCTGTTCGGCGAGGGCAGCGACACGTTCCGCTCGTTCCAGGTCGGTCTGAACGACTATCAGGGGACCGACTGGGCGGCGTACCTCAACCAGTGGCTGTCCGAGGTCGGCAGCAAGCGCAACTGGTTCTAGGCTCGGTTCCGACTGCAGGAACCGATCAGGAGGTACCGAGGTGACCGAGCTCAAGCGGCGGCCGCTCCCCCATGACTTCCATCCGCCCGTGCCGTCGTTCACGGTCACGAGCGAGGACGTCCAGGAGGGGGCGACGCTCAAGGAGGCTCAGGTCTACGCGGCCGGCAACACCTCGCCGCAGCTGCGGTGGGAGGGCTTCCCGCCGGAGACCAAGAGCTTCGCCGTCACGTGCTTCGACCCGGACGCGCCCACGGGCAGCGGGTTCTGGCACTGGAGCGTCTTCGACATCCCGGCCTCCGTGACCGAGCTGCCGGCGGGTGCGGGCAGCGGCAAGTTCGAGGGGCTGCCGGAGGGCGCCGTACAGGTGCGCAACGACTACGGGTCGAAGGACTTCGGCGGTGCCGCGCCGCCGCCCGGGGACGGGCCGCACCGCTATGTGTTCACGGTGTACGCCGTGGACCAGGAGAAGCTCGGTCCGGACTCGGACACCTCGCCCGCCGCCGTCGGCTTCAACCTGCGGTTCCACACGCTCGCGCGTGCCCAGCTCGTCGGTGAGTACGAGGTGCCCGCCGAAGACTGACGTTCATGGAACGTTTGCCCGCCCCCGGTCATGGAATTGATCGGGGGCGGGCACTTTTTATTGCGTTGTCCATCTCGGCGTGCCCGGCCAGAGTTGATCGCAGCCCGCCAGGGGGG
Source organism: Streptomyces sp. NPDC096205 (assembly GCF_044763135.1). NCBI lineage: Bacteria > Bacillati > Actinomycetota > Actinomycetes > Kitasatosporales > Streptomycetaceae > Streptomyces > Streptomyces sp. NPDC096205. Next base: position 2,750 of record NZ_JBIWFS010000002.1, read on the forward strand.
TGGGCCGCTGCGCACGGGAGGTGGGCTGGTATGCGGGACACGCTGGTGCTGAACGCGAGCTTCGAGCCGCTGTCGACGGTGACGTTGAACCGAGCCGTCGTTCTGGTGCTCCAGGACAAGGCCGTCGTCGAGCAGTCCCACCCCGAGCTGCGGATGCGAGGAGCCGAGGTCGACATACCGGCGCCGCGGGTGATCAGGCTGTGCAGGTACGTACGGGTGCCCTTCCGAAGACAAGCTCCGTGGTCTCGGCGGGGTGTGCTGGTCAGGGACCGGCACCGGTGCGCGTACTGCGGGCGCAGGGCGACGACCGTGGACCACGTCGTGCCTCGGGCTCAGGGGGGTCAGGACACCTGGCTGAACACGGTGGCTTCCTGCGCGGAGGACAACCACCGCAAGGCGGACCGGACTCCTGAGCAGGCGGGTATGCCTCTGCTGCGGGAGCCGTTCGAGCCGAGCCCTCAGGATGCGATGCTGCTGGCGCTGGGGGCCGAGGACCTTGCAGCGCTGCCTGACTGGTTGGCTGTGCACGCTGCCTGATGGTCTCGCCGTTGGGGCGATGGTCGTCCTTCGGCGCTCCCGCCGTTGTGGTTGACCGCGCCCCCGCAGCGGAGCCGCATGTCGATGCGGCCCCGCGCCCCTCAAAGGAACGTCAGTCGATGCTCGGCTTCTCCGTGCGCTCCGTGCCGTTGCCCGAACTCGGCTTCGGGGCCCCGAAGTTGCCCATGGCGCCGGAGAGGCCCTTGAGGGCGTCGCCGATCTCGCTGGGGACGATCCAGAGTTTGTTGGCGTCGCCCTCGGCGATCTTGGGGAGCATCTGGAGGTACTGGTAGCTGAGGAGCTTCTGGTCGGGGTCGCCTGCGTGGATGGCCTCGAAGACCGTGCGGACGGCCTGGGCCTCGCCCTCGGCGCGCAGGGCGGCGGCCTTGGCCTCACCTTCGGCGCGCAGGATCTGGGACTGCTTCTCGCCCTCGGCGCGCAGGATCTCGGACTGGCGGACACCTTCGGCCTGGAGGATGGCGGCGCGCTTGTCGCGGTCGGCGCGCATCTGCTTCTCCATCGAGTCCTGGATGGAGGTGGGCGGCTCGATGGCCTTCAGTTCGACGCGGTTGACGCGGATGCCCCACTTGCCGGTGGCCTCGTCGAGGACGCCGCGCAGGGCGGCGTTGATCTCCTCGCGGGAGGTCAGGGTGCGCTCCAGGTCCATGCCGCCGATGATGTTGCGCAGTGTGGTGACCGTGAGCTGCTCGATGGCCTGGATGTAGCTGGCGACCTCGTACGTCGCGGCCCGCGCGTCCGTCACCTGGTAGTAGATGACGGTGTCGATGTTGACGACCAGGTTGTCCTGGGTGATCACCGGCTGGGGCGGGAACGGCACGACCTGTTCGCGCAGGTCGATGCGGTTGCGGATGGTGTCGATGAACGGGACGACGATGTTGAGGCCCGCGTTCAGGGTGCGTGTGTAGCGGCCGAAGCGCTCGACGATGGCGGCGCTGGCCTGTGGGATGACTTGGATCGTCTTGATCAGGGCGATGAAGACCAACACCACCAGAATGACCAGGACGATGATGATCGGTTCCATCGTCGTTCCCCGTACCCTTCTCGCCTCGGCGCTTTCGGCAGATCTTATGTTTGTCGAAGATCTTGCTGGTCGAGTCTGACAGACCGTCGCGTACCCCGGGGGGCGTTCGGTTCAGTTGCGCCATACCTTGGCTGACAAGATCACATGACGATCGCCGTGGCTCCCTCGATGTCCACCACATCGACCGCGTCGCCCACGTCGTAGCTGCGGTCGGTGTCCAGGGCGCGGGCCGACCAGACCTCGCCCGCGAGCTTGATACGGCCGCCGGAGCCGTCGACGCGTTCCAGGACGACGGCCTGTCTGCCCTTCAACGCCTCCACGCCGGTGACGAGTTGGGGGCGCTGGGTGCGGTGCCGGGTCGCGATGGGCCGTACGACGGCGATGAGGGCGACGGAGACGGCGAGGAAGACGAGGACCTGGAGGACCGTGCCGCCGCCGAAGCCGGCCACGACCGCCGCGGCGACGGCGCCCACCGCGAGCATGCCGAACTCCGGCATCGCGGTGACCACGAGCGGGATTCCGAGCGCGGCCGCGCCGACGAGCCACCACACCCATGCGTCGATGTCGTTCACAGGGTCATGGTAGGTCCGTGCTCCGGTCGCCGACAGGGCGCGCCGGGGCGTGAACGGGTACGCGCGACGGGGCCGTTGACGATCAGGAGAGCGGCAGGCCCTGGGCGGTCCAGCGGTCGCCGACCTGCTCGACGACGAGCGGGAGGCCGAAGCAGAGGGAGAGGTTGCGGGAGGTGAGCTCCAGCTCCAGCGGGCCGGCGGCGAGGACCTTGCCCTGGCGGATCATCAGGACGTGGGTGAAGCCGGGGGCGATCTCCTCGACGTGGTGCGTGACCATGATCATGGAGGGGGCGATCGGGTCGCGGGCGAGCCGGCCGAGGCGGCGGACGAGGTCCTCGCGGCCGCCGAGGTCGAGGCCTGCGGCGGGCTCGTCGAGGAGGAGCAGCTCGGGGTCGGTCATCAGGGCGCGGGCGATGAGGGTGCGCTTGCGCTCGCCCTCGGAGAGGGTGCCGAACTTCCGCTCCAGGTAGTCGCTCATGCCGAGGCGGTCGAGGAAGGCGCGGGCGCGCTGCTCGTCGACCTCGTCGTAGTCCTCCTGCCAGGTGGCGGTCATGCCGTACGCGGCGGTGAGGACGGTCTCCAGGACGGTCTGGCGCTTGGGGAGCTTGTCGGCCATGGCGATGCCGGCCATGCCGATGCGGGGGCGCAGTTCGAAGACGTCGGTGCCGGGCTTGCCGAGGGTCTCGCCGAGGATGGTGGCGGTGCCCTGGCTGGGGTAGAGGTAGCTCGAGGCGACGTTGAGGAGGGTGGTCTTGCCGGCGCCGTTGGGGCCGAGGATGACCCAGCGCTCGCCCTCCTTGACCGACCAGGAGACCTGGTCCACCAGAGCCCGGCCCTCACGGACCACGGATACGTCCTGAAGCTCCAGAACATCGCTCATGAGCGCGTTGTCTCCCCTTGCAGTGTGGCCGGTCTCGGCTGTCGCGTACGCCTGTGGCTCGTAGCGCCGCGCCGGTGGGCGCAGCCCTCGAAGAAATCTACGCCACTGGTCGGGCGGGCCGTTCCATCGGTCCCGTGCTTGGGTGTTCCTTAGGGTGGAGGCATGCTTTCGGAACCGCGCTCTGGTCGCCTTGCCGCTTGGGGAAATGCCCTACTTGCCGGTCTTGTCTCGCCTGATGACGCCGTGTCGGCGATCGTCGGGGAGGACGCCGTGCACCGGGTGGAGGGGCTGCCAGGTGAGTCGGCGCCCGTGGGTCTCACGCTCGCACTGGGGCGTCTGCGGGGGCTGGGGGCGGCCGGGCTGCGGGTGGCGCTGCCCGCGCCGGGGCATCCGCTGGGGCTGAGCGGGCCGCCGGAGTTCAACGCGCGGGCGCTGGAGGCGGAGGAGGCCGTCGTCTGTCACGGGGCCGCGCTGGGGCTCGTACCGGAGGTGTACGAGGCCGGGCCCGAGGGTGATGTGCATGTCGAGGTGGTCTGGCACTGCCTTGCCGTGCGGGAGGCGCCGCCGGCCGATGTGCCGTCGCTGGGCGAGGCGGAGCGGGAGCTGGCGGAGGCGCTGCGGGAGGCGACCGAGGTGCTGACGCGGCTGGATGTGGCGGCGTCGGGGCCGGTGGCCGAGGCAGCGCTGGAGGCGTACCGGGCGCGGGCCGAGCGGGGGCGGGAGGTGCTGGCGCCGGGGTATCCGCCCCGGGCGGTGCGCGTGCTGGAGCTGGCTCAGCGGGTGGGGCTGCTGGTCTCGCTCGCCTACGACCACGGGCACGGGGGTGCGGTGAGCGCCTCGGAGATGGCGGCGCGTGGGGCCGCGCTGCGGCCGGTGGAGCGGACGGCTCGGCGGGCGCAGGTGGCGGCGTACAACGCGTATGTGGAGGAGCGGGAGCGCAACACGTAGCCGAGGACGTCGTTCGGCCGCGGGCCGTGGGTGGCCGGTCGCGCAGTTCCCCGCGCCCCTGGCCAGGCACAGCGGAGGGCCCCTCCGCGTCGGCCTTGACGCGGAGGGGCCCTGTCGGCTGAGGCGCCTCAGTCGTTGACGCCGGTGTTGCCGAATGCCGGGTTGAGGGCGGCGATGCCGTTGACGGTGTTGCCGACCACGTTGACGGGGATGTGGATGGGCACCTGGACGACGTTGCCCGAGGCGACGCCCGGCGACTTCACGGCCGCGCCCTCGGCACCGGCGGACGCGACAGCGGCACCGGCGGACGCGCCCGCGGCGGCACCGGCGACGGCGATGGCCACGGCGGCCTTCTTGGCGATGTTCATGGGAAGGGTTCCTCCTGCGTGTACGAATCCGACCCGGCCGCGGGTCGTACGCTGATCAACGCCGGGTCCGGCGTGGACGGCACGGAACGTCCTCATGAACTGCCCGTTCGGATCATTGAACGGACAAGCTGATCGCGGTGCGGCTCAGTGGTTCACGCCGAGGTTGCCGAACGCCGGGTTCAGCACACCGATCACGTTCACGCTGTTGCCCACGGCGTTCACCGGGATGTGCACCGGGGCCTGGACGAGGTTGCCCGAGAGGACGCCCGGAGAGTGCTCGGCCTTGCCGTGGGCGTGCGCCTCGGTGGCGGAGGCCATCCCGGCTCCGGCGGCCACCAGACCGCCGGCCACCATCGTCACGGCCGCTGCCTTCTTCAGGTTCTTCACTGTTCTCAAGCCCTCCCTTGCGATCGCCGCGGCGGTCGCCGCAGCACGCACTGGAGAACGCCGGAGATCCACGGAGGATGCGCCATCCGGGTGACATTCCCACGACGGTATGAATCTCAGCCCGGATCAACCGGCCATTCCATGGCGTACCGCCCAGAGCGCGGCCTGGGTGCGGTCCGCCAGGTCGAGTTTCATCAGGATGTTCGAGACGTGGGTCTTGACCGTCTTCTCGGACAGCACCAGCGCCCTGGCGATCTCGCGGTTGGAGCGGCCGTCCGCTATCAGGCCGAGCACCTCGCGCTCCCGCTCGGTGAGCGAGCCGCCTCGGCCCTGGCCGGGCCCGGACTCCTCCTGGGACAGCAGGGCGCCGGCGACCTCGGGCTGGAGCAGGATGTGGCCGGCGTGCACGGAGCGGATGGCGCCGGCGAGGGCGTCGGGGTCGACGTCCTTGTAGACGTATCCGGCGGCACCCGCGCGCAGGGCCGGGACGACGGTGCGCTGCTCGGTGAAGCTGGTGACGATCAGCACGCGCGCGGGGTTGTCCAGCGCGCGGAGTCTGCGCAGGGCCTCCACGCCGTCCATGCCGGGCATCTTCACGTCCATGAGGACGACGTCGGGGCGCAGTTCCTCGGCGCGGGCGACGCCTTCCGCGCCGTCGGCGGCCTCGCCGACGACCTCGATGTCGTCCTGCACCTCCAGGAACGTTCTCAGGCCCCGGCGGACGACCTGGTGGTCGTCGACGAGCAGCACCTTGATTGCGTCAGCCACCGGGGACCTCCATCTCGACCGTGGTGCCCTTTCCGGGCGCCGATTCCACTGTGAGGCGTCCGCCGACGCCGCTCGCGCGGTCCCGCATGGAGACCAGGCCCAGATGGCGTCCCGCCCGCCGGACCGTACGGGGTTCGAAGCCGCTGCCGTCGTCCGTGACGCGCAGGACCGCGCCGCTGCCCTGTCGGTCGAGGCTGACGTCGACATGCTCGGCGCCGGAGTGCCGCAGCGCGTTGTGCAGGGCCTCCTGGGCCACGCGCAGCAGCGCCTCCTCCTGGGCGGCGGGCAGGGCGCGTACGCCGTGGCTCGCGAAGGTCACGCGCGCGGTGTGGGCGCGGTCGAGGACGTGGGTCTGGTCGCGCAGGGTGGCGACGAGGCCGTCCTCGTCGAGGGCGGCGGGGCGCAGCTCGACGACCGCGGCGCGCAGTTCGTCGGCGGCCTCGGCGGCGAGCGCGGCGACCTGCTGGAGCTCGCCCTTGGCGCGCGCGGGGTCGCGGTCGACCAGGGCGGCGGCGGCCTGGGCGGTCAGGCGCAGGGAGAACAGCTTCTGGCTGACGGCGTCGTGCAGCTCGTGGGCGAGGCGGGAGCGCTCCTCGGCGATGGTCAGCTCGCGGCTGCGCTCGTACAGGCGGGCGTTGGTGAGCGCGATCGCCGCGTGCTGGGCGAGGATGCCGAGCAAATCCTCGTCCTCCTCGGTGAAGCCGCAGCCCGCCTCGGGCCTCTCGCAGTTCTTGTTCGCGAGGAACAGCGCCCCGATGATCTCGTCGCCGTCGCGGATGGGCAGGCCGAGGAAGTCGGACAGGTCGGGGTGCGCGGAGGGCCAGCCCTCGAAGCGGGGGTCCTTGCGGACGTCGGCGAGGCGCTGCGGTGTGGCCTCGTGGAGCATCGAGGCGAGGATGCCGTGCTGGCGGGGCAGGGGGCCGATGGCCTTCCACTGGGCGTCGCTGACGCCGTCGACGACGAACTGGGCGAAGCCGCCGTGGTCGTCGGGCACGCCGAGCGCGGCGTACTGCGCGTCGAGCAGCTCACGGGCGGAGGCGACGATCGTCTTGAGGACGTCGCGCATCTCCAGGTGCCTGCTCATGGCCAGCAGCGCGGAGCTGACCGCGGCGAGGCCGGACCGATGACCTTGACTCATGTCCTCACGGTACCGGCGGGGTGTGACAGCGAGGATCCGACCTGTGACGGCCCTCGCCTAGGGCGCCGGTCCTAGGGCGAAGGGCCCCGCTTCCTTGCGTCCCGCGTCCGAGGTGGCGGGGCGGGCCACGTTCCTACGTTGGGATCAGCGCCGGTCGGCGGCGTACGGGACCGAGGGAGACGGTGTCATGGCGGTGGCGATCATCACGGGGGCCTCGAGGGGGCTGGGCCGGGCGCTCGCGGGCGCGCTGGCCGCGCGGGGCTGGGACCTGGTGCTGGACGGGCGGGACGCGGGGCGGCTGAAGGAGGCCGCGGACGCGCTGTCGGTGCACGGCACGCGTGTGTCGGCCCTGGCCGGGGACGTCACGGACGCCCGGCACCGCGCCGAGCTGGTGGCGGCGGCCTGGCGGCTGGGCGGCGTCGATCTGCTGGTCAACAACGCGGGGATCCTCGGTGTGGAGCCGCTGGTGCCGCTGGAGGAGCATCCGCTGGAGGCGTTCCGGGCCGCGCTGGAGACGAACGTGGTGGCCCCGCTGGGCCTCGTGCAGGAGGCTCTGCCGCTGCTGCGGCAGGCGGCGGCCGGGGCGGTGCTGAACGTCAGCTCGGACGCAGCGGTGGAGGCGTACCGGACGTGGGGCGGGTACGGGGCGACGAAGGCGGCCCTGGACCAGCTGTCGGCGGTGCTGGCGGTGGAGGAGCCCGGGCTGCGGGTGTGGTGGGTGGACCCGGGCGGCATGCGCACGGACATGCTGGCCGCGGCCGAGCCGGACGAGGACCTGTCGGGGACGCCGGAGCCGGAGGACGTCGCGCCGGTCCTGCTGAGGCTGATGGACGAGCGTCCGCCGAGCGGGCGGTACAGCGCGCCGGCGCTGCTGGGGTCGCGGTGAGCCTGGCGCTGCGCGTTCCGGTGGAGCTGTCCGCGCGGGTGCCGGCCGAGCAGCGGGGGCCGGGGCTGGACCGGGACGACGTACGGCTGCTGGTGTCGCGGGGGTGTGCGATGTCGCACCATGCGTTCGCCGAGCTGCCGCGGCTGCTGCGGGCGGGGGATCTGCTGGTGGTGAACACCTCGCCGACGCTGGCGGCGGCGGTGGACGGGTGGATCGGGCACACGCGTGTGGTGGTGCATTTCTCCACGCACGGGGACGACGGGCGCTGGGCGGTCGAGCTGCGGGAGCCGGACGGCCGGGGCGCCACGCGTGCGCGTGCCGGAGGGCCGGCGGGGGCGGTCGTAGGGCTGGCCGGGGGTGGGCGGCTGGTGCTGGAGGGGCCGCTGAGCGGGCGCGGGGAGCGGCTGTGGTGGGCGCGTCCCTCCGATCCGGACGTCGTGGGGCTGCTGCGTCGGCACGGGAGGCCGATCCGCTACTCCTACACGGAGCGGGATCAGCCGCTGTCCGTCTATCAGACGGTGTTCGCGCTGCCGTCGCCCGACGGGGCCGGGAGCGCGGAGATGCCGAGTGCGGCGCGGCCCTTCACGGCCCGGCTGGTGGCGGAGCTGGTGAGCCGTGGGGTGCAGTTCGCGCCGGTGACGCTGCACACGGGCGTGGCCTCCGCGGAGGCGCACGAACCGCCGTATCCGGAGCGGTTCGCGGTGCCGGAGGCGTCGGCGCGGCTGATCAACGCCGTGCGGGCCGAAAGGCGGAGGGCGCGAAGCGCTTCCTTGGAAGGGCGGTGGTGGGGGACGGGCGGGCAGGTCGTGGCCGTGGGGACGACGGCGGTGCGGGCCGTGGAGTCGGCGGCGGGGCCCGACGGGGTGGTGCGGGCGGCCGAGGGGTGGACGGATCTGGTGGTCACGCCGGAGCGCGGCGTACGCGTGGTGGACGGTCTGCTGACCGGGCTGCACGAGCCGGAGGCCTCGCATCTGCTGATGCTGGAGGCGGTGGCGGGGCGGGCCGCGGTCGGCCGCGCGTATGAGGAAGCGCTGCGTGAGCGCTACCTGTGGCACGAGTTCGGGGACGTGCATCTCCTCCTGCGGGAGGAGGCCGCTCACGCTGAGCGTTGCAGCGGCAACTGAGGGTGAGACGGGGGTGGTGGCGGTGTGAGCCCGCGCATAGGGCGCAGGTCACGTACGAAGGCGCGTAGGAGACGCGGTCACCCGCCCTAGCGGGACAGACGGCCCGGTCTGTCCCGTTTTGCCATTCCCTGATCCACTATCGGGGATCGTACGTCACACCTTTGCCTGGGATTTTTGCGGCCGCTAACAATGGCTCACGTCGCTCAGCGCCGCGGGTCTTTGCCCGCGGCGTTCGTGTGGGAAGCACCCGCGCCCCGCCGGACGAAGAGGTTCCCCCGCCGGACGAAGAGCGACCTCCGCGCTATTCGAAGAGGTCCATCCCGCCATGCCCAAGAACACCCAGAACCCCGGTCGTAGTCGCACGCTGACCAAGACCCACAAGCTCGCGCTCGCCGGTGTCGCCACCCTCGGTGCCGCAGCGCTCGCGTTCTCCGTGATCCCCGCGGGCGGCGAGACCACCACGGACGAGGCCGCCGCCGCGGCGCCCGTGGCCTACGGCTCGCAGAAGGTCACCGACGTCAAGGCGACCCTGACCGACCAGCTCGCCGCCGCGAGCGTGAAGGTCGAGGCCATCGAGGCCCAGCACAAGGCCGCCGAGACCGCCGCCGCCAAGGCGAAGGCCGAGGTCGAGGCCGCGGCGAAGAAGAAGGCCCAGGCCGAGGCCAGGGCGAAGGCCGCCGCCGAGAAGGCCGCCCAGGAGCGTGCCGCGAAGAAGGCCGCGAGCCGGTCCGCCGCGCGTCCGAAGGTGCAGCCGGTCGCCGCGAAGACCTACGCGAACAACCTGGACGGCTGGATCCGCCACGCCCTGGACATCATGCACGACAAGGGCATCCCGGGTACCTACAACGGCCTGTACCGCAACATCATCCGGGAGTCCTCGGGCAACCCGAACGCGATCAACAACTGGGACATCAACGCCCAGAACGGCGTCCCGTCGATCGGTCTGCTCCAGATCATCAAGCCGACCTTCGACGCGTACCACGTCCCGGGCACGGCCTGGAGCCAGTACGACCCGGTCGCCAACCTGACCGCCGCGGCGAACTACGCGGCCGACCGCTACGGCTCGATCGACAATGTGAACAGCGCGTACTGAGGCCCGGCGCGGGACCTCACCACGTGTGCGCCGCAGGGCGGCACCCAACTGACGGGGTGCCGCCCTGCGGCGTATGCGTATGAGCTCTTGTACTTGTGGGACCTACTTGCGCATGACCTCGGGCTCGTGGCGGCGCAGGAAGCGGGCCACGAAGAAGCCGCAGATCACGCCGAGCACGATGAGGGCGGCCATGTCCAGGCTCCAGGCGCCGACCGAGTGCTCCCACAGCGGGTCGGTGTCGGCGCCCTCCTCGGGCGGGCTGATCCGGTTGAAGTCCAGCGAGGCGCCGGCGGCGGCGACCGCCCAGCGGGACGGCATCAGGTACGAGAACTGGTTGACGCCGACCGTGCCGTTCAGGGCGAAGAGGCAGCCGGTGAAGACGACCTGGATGATCGCGAACATGACCAGCAGCGGCATGGTCTTCTCGGCGGTCTTCACCAGCGAGGAGATGATCAGGCCGAACATCATCGAGGTGAAGCCCAGCGCCATGATCGGCAGGGACAGCTCGACGAGGGTGGCGCCGCCGAGGACGAGGCCCTCCTCGGGGATCTCCCGGGTGGCGAAGCCGATCACGCCGACCAGCAGGCCCTGCAGCACGGTGATCATGCCGAGCACGAACACCTTGGACATCAGGTACGCGGAACGCGACAGGCCCGTCGCACGTTCCCTCTCGTAGATGACCCGTTCCTTGATCAGCTCACGGACGGAGTTGGCCGCGCCCGCGAAGCAGGCGCCGACGGAGAGGATCAGCAGGACGGTGGTGGCCGTGCCGTTGGGGATGATCCGCCCGGACTGCGGGTTGGGCGGATTGGGCAGCAGACCCCGGTCGGGGTCGATGAGCAGGCTCACCGCGCCGAGCACGGCCGGCAGGATCACCATCAGGGCGAGGAAGCCCTTGTCGGAGACGATCACCGAGACGTAGCGGCGTACGAGCGTGATGAACTGCGACATCCAGCCCTGGGGCTTGGGCGGCCTGATCGCCTGCATGGCCGGCATCTGTACGGCCTGCGGGGCGACGGCGTCGATGTCGGCCGCGTACATCTGGTAGTGCTGCGAGCCCTTCCAGCGGCCCGCCCAGTCGTAGTCGCGGTAGTTCTCGAAGGCGGAGAAGACATCGGCCCAGGTGTCGTAGCCGAAGAAGTTCAGCGCCTCCTCCGGCGGGCCGAAGTAGGCCACCGAACCGCCGGGCGCCATCACCAGGAGCTTGTCGCAGATCGCCAGCTCGGCCACCGAGTGGGTGACGACGAGGACGGTACGGCCGTCGTCGGCGAGGCCGCGCAGCAGCTGCATCACATCGCGGTCCATGCCCGGGTCGAGGCCCGAGGTGGGCTCGTCCAGGAAGATCAGCGACGGCTTGGTCAACAGCTCCAGGGCGACCGAGACGCGCTTGCGCTGGCCGCCGGACAGGGAAGTGACCTTCTTGTCCTTGTGGATGTCGAGCTTGAGCTCGCGCAGCACCTCGTCGATACGGGCCTCGCGCTCGGCGGCCGTGGTGTCGGCGGGGAAGCGCAGCTTGGCCGCGTACTTCAGGGCCTTCTTGACGGTCAGCTCCTTGTGCAGGATGTCGTCCTGCGGGACCAGACCGATGCGCTGGCGCAGCTCGGCGAACTGCTTGTAGAGGTTCCGGTTGTCGTAGAGGACCTCGCCCTGGTTGGCGGGCCGGTAGCCGGTGAGTGCCTTGAGCAGGGTGGACTTGCCGGAGCCGGAGGGGCCGATGACCGCGATGAGCGACTTCTCGGGGACGCCGAAGGAGACGTCCTTGAGGATCTGCTTGCCGCCGTCGACCGTGACCGTCAGATGACGGGCGGAGAAGGAGACCTCACCGGTGTCGACGAACTCCTCGAGGCGGTCGCCGACGATACGGAACGTGGAGTGACCGACGCCGACGATGTCGGCCGGGCCGAGCAGCGCGGAGCCGCCCTTGGCGATCGGCTGACCGTTGACGTACGTGCCGTTGTGGGAGCCGAGGTCGCGGATCTCCATGCGGCCGTCGGGCGTGGAGTGGAACTCCGCGTGGTGGCGGGATACCTGCAGGTCGGAGACCACGAGTTCGTTCTCCAGCGCACGGCCGATCCGCATCACGCGGCCGATGGAGAACTGGTGGAACGTAGTCGGGCTGCGGTCGCCGTAGACCGGCGGCGCGCCCGCGCCCTGCTGGTGCGGGACCTGCACGGCGGGCTGCTGCGACGGCTGCTGCCAGCCGGACTGCGCGGCCTGCTGCTGCGGCGCCTGGTGCGGGGCCTGCTGTTGCGGAGGGGCCTGCTGCGGGGCCTGCTGGGCGGCCCAGCCGGGGCCCGCGCCTTGCGCCGCGCCCGGTGCCACGCCCTGTGCCGCGTACGGCTGCTGCTGCGGCTGCTGCGCCTGTGGTGCGCCGACGCCGGCCGCGGCGCCGGTCAGGCCGACCAGCGGCCCGTCGGTGGCGTTGCCCAGGTGCACCGCGGTGCCCGGGCCGATCTCCAGATGATGGATCCGCTGCCCCTGCACGAAGGTGCCGTTGGTGCTGCCGTGGTCCTCGATGACCCAACTGCCGCCGTTGAAGCTGATCGTGGCGTGCCGCCAGGAGACCCTGGCGTCGTCGAACACGACGTCTCCCTGCGGATCGCGTCCGAGTGTGTACGACCGGGACGGATCCAGCGTCCAGGTCCGCCCATTTGATTCCAGTACGAGTTCCGGCACTCCATGCCCCACTGAGTTGTCCCCCGAGTTACCCCCGTCGCAGGGAGTCTAGGGATGTCGAACATCGGGGGGAACTATTTCAGTAGCGGCCCCCTGACCGAAAGTCGGGCCTTGTGAAGACCGCGTACAGCGCACTGACGCTTTGCCGTTGACGGGGGTTGAAACCTGCCCGGAGAGTGGTATTCCAGGCGAGCGGGACATGCGCGACGTCCGCGCCGTGCCGCGGGTCGGGGGGTCTGCCATGCGTACCGAGGCTGTGCGGACGGACACGAAGGTGCCCTGGATCGATGTCCTGCTGTCCGCGATCGCCGCTGTGAGCTGGGCGTTGATCGGTATGGCGACGACGGCCGGGCTCGGTCTGCACCTGCTGGACGCGGATACGCGAGGCGAACTCGGGCCGATGACGGCGGCGGTCGTGGCGGTCGGTGCCGGTGGTTCGGTGACGTCTTCCGGTGATGTGTCCGCGTTCGGGCTGGCGGGACCTGAGGTGCCGGCGGCCGTCGAGATCACGCCACTGGGCGTCAGTCTGGTCGGTGCGCTCCTTTTGTCCTGGTTCTTCCTACGGTCCTTGCGGGCGGCCGGAGTTGTGGTCTCCCCGGCCGAACTCCTTGCGCGGGCAGGCTCGATGGTCGTGCTGTTCGTCGCGACGCTGGGCCTGCCGGTGTGGGCGGGACACGATGTGATCACGATCGACGCGCCCTCGGGCGGGGTCGAGGTCCCCGGCCTCGGTGACCTCGGTGGGTTGCTGCCGGACCGGGTCGGGGACCTGATCGACGCGAAGGCCTCCGTCCGGTTCGGCGTCGACACCGGGCCCACGCTGCTGGGCGGCGCCTGCTGGGCCGTCGGCGTGCTGCTCATCGCCCTGCTGGCCTCGCGCCGCACTCCCCTGCCGGCCCGGCTCGCCGTGGTGCACCGAGTCGTACGGCCGTCCGTCTCGGCCTTCGTGACCGTGCTGCTCGTCGCCGTCGCCGCCGGGTGGGCGGCCGCGGGGTGGGCCGCGCTCGACGACGACCACCCCCGCCGCATCGCCGGCGCGGCCCTGCTGGGCGCGCCCAACGGCGTGTGGCTGGGCCTCCCGATCGGCCTGTTCGTCCCCTTCGACGGCGACGCCACGGGCCTCATGTCCCGCTTCCTTCCCGACCCGCTGGACGACCTCCTCGTCGACTCCGACGGCCCGGTGACCCTGCCCCGGCTGGCCGAGCTGGACGGACGGGTGTGGCTGCTGGGGGTGGCCGCGGCGCTGCTGATGCTCCTGGCGGGGGTTCTGGTGGGGGTGCGCACGCCGACCGCGGCGGGGGCCGGGGACCTGCCCGGCGGCGGAGCCCTTCGTTTCGCCGGGGTGTGCGCACTGCGGCTCGGGGTCGTGACGGCGGTGGCGCTCCCCCTGCTGGCCGCGCTGGTGGAGGTGTCGGTGGGCGCCTCGCCGCCGGTGAGCACCGGGGTGCGGCTGGAGGGGCGGCTCGGCGTGGCGCTGCTGCTGGGCGCGGCGTGGGGCGCGGGGGCCGGGGCCGCGGGTGGGCTGTTGGCCCGGGGGTGCGGGGCCGCGGGGCGGGGGGTGGCGCCCTTGGCACTCGGTGACGTGCGGGGGGAGACGCGGCGTTCACTAGGCGTGGGCGCGTCTGGGGCGGCGGGGCCGTACTCGTCGAGGACGGGGACCGCGGGTTCGTGCTCGTCCGGGACCGGGGCGGTGGGGCCGTACCCGCCCGTGCCTGGGGCGGTGGGGCCGTACTCGTCGAGGACTGGGTCCGCGGGTTCGTACCCGTCCGGGACCGGGGCGGCGGGGCCGTACCCGCCCGGGACCGGCTCGGCGGGGCCGTACCCGCCCACGCCCGGATCGGCAGGACCGTACTCGCCCGGTACGCCGTATCGGGGGCCCAACCCTGCGACCAACCCGTACCTGCGGTTCCCGGAGGGGATGCAGGCGGCGCCGGAGGACGCCCGGCCGGAGGCGGAAGGCCGGGTGGTGTGGCCGGAGGCGGGAGGTGAGGGGGCGCAGACCGAAGCCGGGCGCACGGTGATGTGGTCGGAGGTGGACACGGGTGAGGAGGCCGACGGTGCGGGAGAGGGGGTGCCGGTGATCTCTACGGGGCGCCCACCGTGGCGCAGCCCACTGAGCCGAGGCCGCGGGGGCCCGGGCGTCGCCCTCCGGGTGACCGGCGTGGGAAGTGGCCGCCGACCTCGCCGGAGGAGGGGCCCCCGCCTCCGCCCGGGCCTCCGCCGCCACGGCCACCACGGCCACCCCGGGGGCGATGAGGTGCGCGCACGGGTCGGCCGGGACGGCAGGGCGGAAGGTGTCGGGGAGCCCGTGTCGCCCGATCGGCCCCTGGGCACACGGAGATGATCGACCAGGGAAATCCAGGTGTCGCCTCCGCGCCCGGTGCCCGACACCGAACGGACACGCGGTGTTCCATGTCCGTCAGGCGGACCTCGGGGGCGCGCGGCACTGGGTGCCGGATACGGTGGGAGCACCATGAGTGCATCGCAGACCCCCTCTGACGTCCCCACCCTCCTTGTCAAGATCTTCGGCAAGGACAGGCCGGGCATCACAGCCGGACTCTTCGACACCCTCGCCGCCTACTCGGTCGACGTGGTCGACATCGAGCAGGTCGTCACCCGAGGCCGGATCGTGCTGTGCGCACTCGTCACCGAGCCGCCGCACGGCGCCGAGGGCGATCTGCGGGCGACCGTGCACAGCTGGGCCGAGTCGCTGAAGATGCAGGCGGAGATCATCTCCGGCCTCGGCGACAACCGGCCGCGCGGGCTCGGCCGCTCCCTGGTGACGGTGCTGGGGCATCCGCTCACCGCGGAGGCGACCGCCGCGATCGCCGCGCGGATCACCAAGGCCGGCGGCAACATCGACCGTATCTTCCGGCTGGCCAAGTACCCCGTGACCGCGGTGGAGTTCGCGGTCTCCGGCGTGGAGACCGAGCCGCTGCGCACGGCGCTGGTGACGGACGCGGCGGCGCTCGGCGTCGATGTCGCGGTCGTCGCGGCGGGGCTGACCCGGCGCGCCCAGCGGCTGGTCGTCATGGACGTCGACTCCACCCTCATCCAGGACGAGGTGATCGAGCTCTTCGCGGCGCACGCCGGCTGCGAGGACAAGGTCGCCGAGGTGACCGCGGCCGCGATGCGCGGGGAGCTGGACTTCGAGCAGTCGCTGCACGCGCGCGTGGCGCTGCTGAAGGGACTGGACGCCTCGGTCGTGGACAAGGTCCGCAGCGAGGTCCGGCTGACCCCGGGCGCCCGGACGCTGATCCGCACGCTGAAGCGGCTCGGCTACCAAGTGGGTGTCGTCTCGGGTGGTTTCACCCAGGTCACGGACGACCTCAAGGAGCGGCTCGGGCTGGACTTCGCCCAGGCCAACACGCTGGAGATCGTCGACGGCAAGCTGACCGGCAAGGTCACCGGCGAGATCGTGGACCGCGCGGGCAAGGCGCGGCTGCTGCGCCGGTTCGCCGCGGAGGCCGGCGTGCCGCTGTCGCAGACGGTGGCGATCGGCGACGGTGCGAACGACCTGGACATGCTGAACGCGGCCGGGCTCGGGGTCGCCTTCAACGCCAAGCCGGTGGTGCGGGAGGCCGCGCACACCGCGGTGAACGTGCCGTTCCTGGACACGGTCCTCTACCTGCTGGGCATCACGCGCGAAGAGGTCGAGGCGGCGGACACGCACGGCGTGGACTGAGCCTGACCCGCCCTCCGGGGGCCCGGTGCCGCTGCGGTGCCGGGCCCCTGGTGCGTGCGGGTGGTCAGTCCGTCGGCGCCCAGTAGTCGAGCAGGGTGCCGACGCCGGGCTCCAGGGACTTCCAGGAGCCCTCGAAGGACAGGACGGCGTACGCGGCGGCGGGGAAGCCGCGGCGGGTCATCCGCTCGGCGGCGTCGCCCTCGGCCGTGCCGGAGAGGATGTCGGCCAGGCCGTGCACGCCGGGGTTGTGGCCGATGAGCAGGACGTTGCGCGCGTCGTCAGGGGTCTCGTTGAGCAGGGCGATCAGCTCGCCCGGAGATGCCTCGTAGACCCGCTCCTCGTAGACGGTCTTCGGGCGGTGCGGGAACTCGTGGACGGCGAGCTTCCAGGTCTCCCGGGTCCGGGTCGCGGTGGAGCACAGGGCCAGGTCGAAGGGGATGCCGGTGTCGACCAGCTTGCGGCCGGCGGCTGCGGCGTCCAAGCGGCCCCGCTCGGCGAGCGGCCGCTCATGGTCGTTCACCGGTGGCCAGTCGGCCTTCGCGTGCCGGAAGAGGACAATCCTGCGGGCTTCTGCGACGCTCATGCGTCCCAGCTTCGCATGAAAGATGCCATGAGGCGCAGG
Source organism: Streptomyces sp. NPDC096205 (assembly GCF_044763135.1). Classification (NCBI taxonomy): domain Bacteria; kingdom Bacillati; phylum Actinomycetota; class Actinomycetes; order Kitasatosporales; family Streptomycetaceae; genus Streptomyces; species Streptomyces sp. NPDC096205. Next base: position 19,473 of record NZ_JBIWFS010000002.1, read on the forward strand.
GAGTTGGCAGGCGTCCCCACCAGCTCGGAACACTGCTCGGAAGTCACTCCGAACACCACTGCGAACAGCCCGGGCGGGTCCTAGCGCCCGAGCGTGAGCAGCTGCTGCGCGCGCTCCACGAGCTGGGCGACGGCCGGTTCGCCGCCGGTCGTGGCGTGGGCCTCGGAGGGGTTGAGTATGAGCGCGAACAGGGCGATGAAGGCGAGGGTGGGCAGCGCGAGGGCCCACCAGGGCAGGCGGGTGCCGACGCCGCCCGTGATCGCCGGGTGGGGCCTGGTGTGCGTGGGGGCCGACATGGGTGCCTCCGCAGCTCCTCGAACGGTCCGTGGTCCGCCTCTCGCGGCCACACTTCGAAGCTACGGGCTCCGCGGCCCTCAACCCATCCGGTGATCCACCCACTTGACCCTGAGCCTCACCCCCTAGGGGATGGTGGGGCTAGCCCCACCATCGGCCTCACCACCGGCCCCACCATCGCCCCGCCATCCGGCATGAGCCGCGGCCACGGCCCTCGGCCCGGCCGGGCTCAGGGCGCGGCGATCGACGCGATGACGGCGATGATCACGAAGATGGCGAAGAAGGAGCCGAAGACGATCAGCATCTTCTTCTGGCCGTTCTGGGGGTTCGGGTCGAGCACAGGCATACGGCAAGTCTCGCACCCCGCGTCCGGGCCCACGCCTCGGGGTCGGACCACCGCCGCCCCTGAGCCCAGGCGGGCTCAGACCGCCGCCTCGTCCTCCACCGTGCGGTCGCGGCCCGCGAGGTAGCCGACGGCCATCTGCGGCAGCATCAGCGCGGCCATGAGGGCGATGGGGACGCCCCAGCCGCCGGTGTGCTGGTAGAGGATGCCGACCAGGAGCGGGCCGGGGATGGAGATCAGGTAGCCGGTGCTCTGGGCGAAGGCGGACAGCTGGGCCACGCCGGGCCCGCTGCGGGCACGCATCCCGACCATGGTGAGGGCCAGCGGGAAGGAGCAGTTGGATATGCCGAGGAGCACCGCCCAGGCCCAGGCGCCGCCCGCCGGGGCGAAGTAGAGGCCGGCGTATCCGGCGAGGCCGCAGACACCGAGCGCGAGGACGATCGGGCCCTGCTGGGGCAGCCGGGTGGCCAGCCGCGGGATGACGAAGGCGAGCGGCACGCCCATCACCATGGTCACGGCCAGGAGCACACCCGCGGTGGAGGCGGCCACACCGGCGTCGCGGAAGACCTGCGCCATCCAGCCCATGGTGATGTACGCGGCCGTCGCCTGGAGGCCGAAGAACACGGCCAGCGCCCAGGCGGTACGGCTGCGGGTGATGCGCAGCCGCGCCGGCCCCGCCTCCCCACGCGCGTGTGCCGCCTTTCCCGAAGCCGCGTCCCGCGCGGGGGCCTCCTCGACCGAAGCCGCACCCCCGCCCCGTACGAACGGAATCCACGGCAGTACGGCGGCCACGGCGAGTGCCGACCACACGGCGAGACCCGTCTGCCAGCTGCCGCCCAGGGCGTCGGTCAGCGGGACCGTCGCGGCGGCGGCCGTGGAGGTGCCCAGGGCCAGGGCCATGGAGTACAGGCCGGTCATGGAGCCGACCCGGTCGGGGAACCAGCGCTTGACGATGACCGGCATCAGGACGTTGCTGACCGCGATGCCCATGAGGGCGAGCGCGCTGGCAGCGAGGAAGGCGGGGGTGCTGCCCGCGAACGGCCGTACGAGCAGGCCGGCGGCGATGGCGGCCATGCCGACGCACACCACCGCGGCGGGTCCGAAGCGGCGGGCCAGGCGCGGGGCGGTGACGCCGAAGACGGCGAAGCACAGGGGCGGCACGGAGGTGAGCAGTCCGGCCACGCTGCCGCTCATGCCGAGCCCGTCGCGGACCTCTTCCAGCAGCGCGCCGAGGCTGGTGATGGCGGGGCGGAGGTTGACGGCCGACAGCACGATGCCGACGACCAGCAGACGCATCGGCCATCCCGTCAACGCGCGCGTGGCCTCACTCGTCCCCGGGTCTCGTCCCGTCGTACCGGTCTGCGTACCTGTCCTCGTACGGGTCCTCGTGCGTGTCTTCGTGTGCGTCTCCTCGGCTGCCATGCCGACCATCATAGAATCATGGGATGATTGGTTGTCCATTCCCGGGTGGCCCGCGGCGGTCACGGACGTGCGAAGGTGAGCCATGCCCCTGAGCCATCCCCGTCGCTCGGCGCTGTCCGAGCAGGTCATCGCCGCGCTGCGGCACCAGATCACCTCCGGCGAGTGGCCGGTCGGCTCGCGCATCCCCACCGAGCCCGAGCTGGTCGAGCAGCTCGGGGTGGCGCGTAACACCGTCCGCGAGGCCGTCCGGGCGCTCGCGCACAACGGCCTGCTGGACATCCGGCAGGGCTCGGGCACCTATGTCGCGGCCACCAGCGAGCTGGCCGGGGTGATGCACCGCCGCTTCGCCGACGCCGACCCGCGGCACATCGCGGAGCTGCGGGCCACGCTGGAGTCGAGCGCGGCGAAGCTGGCCGCCGAGCGGCGTACGGAGCGGGATCTGCGGCAGCTGGAGACGCTGCTGCGGCGCCGCGAGGAGGCGTGGGAGTCCGGCGACAAGGAAGCCTTCGTGACCGCGGACGCCACGTTCCACCTGGCCGTGGTGGCGGCCTCGCGCAACGACGTCATGACGGCGATGTACGCCGACCTGGGCGAAGTCCTGCGCGACTGGCTGCGCGACGACGTGGGCGAGGAGCTGACGCCGGAGACGTACATGGACCACGCGAGGCTGATGGAGGCGATCCGCGCGGGCGACGCGGAGACGGCGGCCACCGAGGCGGCGAGCTACCCGCTCGGCTGCCGCCAGGGGCGGCTCACAGCCGCTGGTGACTGATCCACACCGAGCGGATCTCCTTCCAGCAGCGGCCGGCCAGCCGCACGGTCGTCGCCGGGCCGATGTCCACCGGGGTGCTGTCGGTGTCGAGGTCCCACCAGCGGTCGCACTCGATGTGCAGCCGCACCCGGTCGATGTCGACGTAGGCGTTGTGGCAGTGGGCGACCACATGGGATCCGCTGACGTCGGTGCGGCACTCGGCGCCGAACGGCGACGAGCTCTCCTCGGCCACGCGCGCGTGGGGCCTCGCTTCGTACGGCGCGCAGAGGGCGAGTGCGACGGCGAGGGTCACTGGGGCCAGGCTGCGGGACAGGCGCACAAGGGAACCTCCTCGGCCGGGCTGGGGAGGGACATCACGCGGTGGACGCGTAGTCCAGCCTGCCCGCTCGCCCCGGCCCCCCGCCCGGCCGGTTGAGCCGAACGAGTGACGCCCCGCTCCCCGCGCAGTGCGGGAAACGGGGCGTCACCTGCGAAGAGGTGAGGGTCAGGCGCCGATGGCGTGCAGACCGCCGTCGACGTGGATGATCTCGCCGGTGGTCTTCGGGAACCAGTCGCTCAGCAGGGCGACGATGCCGCGGCCGGCCGGCTCCGGGTCCTGCAGGTCCCACTCCAGCGGGGAGCGGGAGTCCCACACGGAGGCCAGGTCGCTGAAGCCCGGGATGGACTTGGCGGCCATCGAGCCGAGCGGGCCGGCGGAGACGAGGTTGCAGCGGATGTTCTGCTTGCCCAGGTCGCGGGCCATGTAGCGGCTGGTGGCCTCCAGGGCGGCCTTGGCCGGGCCCATCCAGTCGTACTGCGGCCAGGCGAACTGCGCGTCGAAGGTGAGGCCCACGACCGAGCCGCCGTTCTGCATCAGCGGCAGGCAGGCCATGGTCAGCGACTTCAGGGAGTACGCCGAGACGTGCATGGCCGTGGCGACGGACTCGAACGGCGTGTTGAGGAAGTTGCCGCCGAGCGCGTCCTGCGGCGCAAAGCCGATGGAGTGCACGACGCCGTCCAGGCCGCCCAGCTCCTCGCCGACGATGTCGGCCAGCCGGGCGAGGTGCTCGTCGTTGGTGACGTCGAGCTCGATGACCTTGACGGGCTTGGGGAGCTTCTTGGCGATGCGCTCGGTCAGCGTGGGCCGCGGGAACGCGGTCAGGATGATCTCGGCGCCCTGCTCCTGGGCCAGCTTGGCGGCGTGGAAGGCGATGGAGGCCTCCGTCAGCACACCCGTGATCAGGATGCGCTTGCCCTCGAGAATTCCGCTCATGGTGATCAGTGACCCATTCCCAGTCCGCCGTCAACAGGGATGACGGCTCCAGTGATGTACGAGGCGTCGTCGGAGGCGAGGAACCGCACCGCCGCGGCGATCTCCTCCGGCTGCGCGTACCGGCCGAGCGGGACCTGCGACACGATGTTCGCGCGCTGCTCGTCGGTGAGCACCTTGGTCATGTCGGTGTCGACGAAACCGGGCGCGACGACGTTGAAAGTGATGTTGCGCGAGCCCAGCTCACGGGCGAGGGAGCGCGCGAAGCCGACCAGGGCGGCCTTGGAGGCGGCGTAGTTCGCCTGCCCCGCGGAGCCGAGCAGCCCGACGACCGAGGAGATCAGCACGACGCGGCCCTTCTTGGCGCGCAGCATGCCGCGGTTGGCACGCTTGACGACGCGGAAGGTGCCGGTGAGGTTGGTGTCGATGACCGAGGTGAAGTCCTCCTCGGACATGCGCATCAGGAGCTGGTCCTTGGTGACGCCCGCGTTGGCGACGAGGACCTCGACGGGGCCGTGGGCGTCCTCGATCTCCTTGTAGGCCTGCTCCACCTGCTCGGGGTCGGTGATGTCGCACCTGACGGCGAGGAAGCCGGCCGGCGGCTCACCCGAGCGGTATGTGATCGCAACCTTGTCGCCGGCGTCGGCGAAAGCGCGGGCGATGGCGAGGCCGATGCCCCGGTTGCCTCCGGTGACGAGAACCGAGCGGCTCAACGGATCACCCTTTCGATAGCGGTCTGTCTGACCCGCCCGAACACCTGGATGACAGGCGGCTACATCGAAAACCTATCGGGCCCGTCGCCGCGGCGGACAATCGGGCACCGACAGTGGCACAGGGGCCGCACTGTCGGATCCCTACAGAACCGTGTCGGCTCCGGCCCGAAACATGTGGTCCGCGCGCTGGATGAGGGCCATGATCGGAGCTGCCGCCGCGCCGAACGGGCGTACCGCCGACGTATCCCTACAAATCCGATCCATCGCTACAGAAAGAGACGCCGGTGCCTCATAGCATTGACGAGTCGTTCACGGCCCTGCCTCTACGCGCCCTCGCCGACGCCGCGCTGGCACGCGCGCGTGCGCTCGGGGCCGAGCACGCCGACTTCCGGTTCGAGCGGGTGCGCAGCGCCTCCTGGCGGCTCAGGGACGCCAAGCCGGCCGGGACCTCGGACGTCACCGACCTGGGGTACGCGGTGCGGGTCGTGCACGGCGGGACCTGGGGCTTCGCCTCGGGCGTCGACCTGAGCATGGACGCGGCCGCGCGGGTCGCGGGCCAGGCGGTGGCGATGGCCAAGCTGTCCGCGCAGGTGATCAAGGCGGCGGGCTCCGACGAGCGCGTGGAGCTGGCCGACGAGCCCGTGCACGCCGAGAAGACGTGGGTCTCCTCGTACGAGATCGATCCGTTCACCGTGCCCGACGAGGAGAAGTCGGGGCTGCTGGCGGACTGGAGCGCCCGGCTGCTGGCGGCGCAGGGCGTCGACCATGTGGACGCCTCGCTGCTCACCGTGCACGAGAACAAGTTCTACGCCGACACGGCCGGGACCGTGACCACGCAGCAGCGCGTGCGGCTGCACCCGCAGCTGACCGCGGTGTCGGTGGACGAGTCCAGCGGCGAGTTCGACTCCATGCGCACCATCGCGCCGCCGGTCGGCCGGGGCTGGGAGTATCTGACCGGCACCGGATGGGACTGGGACGCGGAGCTGGCCGGGATCCCGGAGCTGCTCGCCGAGAAGATGCGGGCGCCGAGCGTGGAGGCGGGGTCGTACGACCTGGTCGTCGACCCGTCCAACCTGTGGCTGACCATCCACGAGTCCATCGGGCACGCCACCGAGCTGGACCGGGCCCTCGGCTACGAGGCCGCCTATGCCGGGACCTCCTTCGCCACCTTCGACCAGCTCGGCAAGCTGCGTTACGGCTCGGAGCTGATGAACGTCACCGGTGACCGCACCGCCGAGCACGGCCTGGCGACCATCGGCTACGACGACGAGGGCGTCGCGGCCCAGTCCTGGGACCTGGTGAAGGACGGCACGCTGGTCGGCTACCAGCTGGACCGCAGGATCGCGCGGCTGACCGGCTTCGAGCGCTCCAACGGCTGCGCCTACGCCGACTCCCCCGCCCATGTGCCGGTGCAGCGCATGGCCAACGTCTCGCTCCAGCCGGACCCGGCGGGCCTTTCGACGGAGGATCTGATCGGCGGGGTCGACCGGGGCATCTACGTCGTCGGCGACCGGTCCTGGTCGATCGACATGCAGCGCTACAACTTCCAGTTCACCGGCCAGCGCTTCTTCCGCATCGAGAACGGCCGGATCACCGGGCAGCTCAAGGACGTCGCCTACCAGGCCACGACCACCGACTTCTGGGGCTCGATGACGGCGGTCGGCGGCCCGCAGACCTATGTCCTGGGCGGCGCCTTCAACTGCGGCAAGGCCCAGCCCGGCCAGGTCGCCGCCGTGTCCCACGGCTGCCCGTCCGCCCTGTTCCGGGGCGTCAACATTCTGAACACCACCCAGGAGGCCGGTAAGTGAGCGCCGACATCAGGATCTGCCGGGGGTCCGGGGGTCGTTCCCCGGGCAAGCACAGTCTCAACACCACGCAGGAGGCCGGTCGATGAGCGCCCGCGCGAGCAAGCCGTACGAGATCGTCGAGCGGGCTCTGGAGCTGTCCCGCGCGGACGGGTGTGTCGTCATCGCCGACGAGCAGTCGACCGCCAACCTGCGCTGGGCGGGCAACGCGCTGACCACCAACGGCGTCACGCGCGGGCGCACGCTCACGGTGATCGCCACCGTGGACGGCAAGGAGGGCACGGCCGCGGGCGTGGTGTCGCGGTCCGCCGTGACGGCCGACGAGCTGGAGCCGCTGGTGCGGGCCGCCGAGGCCGCCGCGCGCGGGGCCGCGCCCGCCGAGGACGCGCAGCCGCTGGTCACGGGCGTGGCCGCGTCGCCCGACTTCACGGACGCGCCCGCGGAGACCTCCTCCGCGGTGTTCGCCGACTTCGCCCCGGCGCTCGGCGAGGCCTTCGCCCGCGCGCGTGCCGGAGGCCGCGAGCTGTACGGCTTCGCCAACCATGAGCTGACGTCCAGCTATGTGGGGACGTCCACGGGTGTGCGGCTGCGGCACGACCAGCCCAACGGCACGCTGGAGCTGAACGCCAAGTCGCCCGACCGCACCCGCTCGGCCTGGGCGGGCCGCTCCACGCGGGACTTCAAGGACGTCGACCCGGCGGCGCTGGACGCCGAGCTCGCGGTGCGCCTCGGCTGGGCCGAGCGGCGGATCGAGCTGCCGGCCGGGCGGTACGAGACGCTGCTGCCGCCGACCGCGGTCGCGGACCTGCTGATCTACCAGATGTGGTCGGCGTCGGGCCGGGACGCCGCCGAGGGCCGGACGGTGTTCTCCAAGCCGGGCGGCGGCACCAGGATCGGCGAGAAGCTCACCGACCTGCCGCTGACCCTGCGCAGCGACCCGAACGAGCCCGGCCTGGAGGCGCTGCCGTTCGTGCTCGCGCACGCCTCCGGCGGTGACGCGTCGGTGTTCGACAACGGGCTGCCGCTCGCGCCCACCGAGTGGATCGACCACGGCGAGCTGAAGAACCTGATCACCAGCCGGCACACCGCGGGCCTGACCGGGCTGCCGCTGGCGCCGGGCGTGGACAACCTGATCCTGGAGGGCGGCGAGGACCGCTCCTTGTCGGAGATGATCGCGAACACCGAGCGCGGGCTGCTGCTGACCTGCCTGTGGTACATCCGCGAGGTCGACCCCGCGTCGCTGCTGCTCACGGGCCTGACCCGGGACGGCGTCTACCTCGTGGAGAACGGCGAGGTGACCGGCGAGGTGAACAACTTCCGCTTCAACGAGTCCCCGGTCGGCCTGCTCGGCCGGATCACCGAGGCGGGGCGCACCGAGCGCACGCTGCCGCGGGAGTGGAGCGACTGGTTCACCAGGGCCGCGATGCCCGCGGTGCGGGTCCCCGATTTCAATATGAGCTCTGTCAGTCGGGGCGTATAACCTCATAGGCGTGGTCGCTCGACCACGCGAGATCGTCGAAGAGCACCTTCGAGGATCACCTCTGACCATCCGAGGAGACACGAGAACCGTGACGGACATCGTCGACGAGCTGAAGTGGCGCGGGCTGTTCGCCCTCTCCACCGACGAGGAAGCCCTGCGCAAGGCTCTCGCGGACGGTCCCGTCACGTTCTATTGCGGCTTCGACCCGACCGCGCCGTCGCTGCACGTGGGACACCTGGTCCAGGTGCTCACCGTGCGCCGGCTCCAGCAGGCCGGGCACCGGCCGCTGGCGCTGGTCGGCGGCGCGACCGGGCTGATCGGCGACCCGCGCCCGACGGCGGAGCGCACGCTGAACGACCCGGAGACGGTCGCCGGCTGGGTCGGCAAGCTGCGCGGCCAGATCGAGCCGTTCCTGTCCTTCGAGGGCGAGAACGCCGCGATCATGGTCAACAACCTCGACTGGACCGCGGGCCTGTCCGCGATCGAGTTCCTTCGGGACATCGGCAAGCACTTCCGCGTCAACAAGATGCTGACGAAGGACTCCGTCGCCCGCCGCCTGGAGTCCGACCAGGGCATCAGCTACACCGAGTTCAGCTACCAGATCCTGCAGGGCATGGACTTCCTCCAGCTCTACCGGCGCTACGGCTGCACGCTCCAGCAGGGCGGCAGCGACCAGTGGGGCAACCTGACCGCGGGTCTGGACCTCATCCACAAGCTGGAGCCGCACGCCGAGGCGCACGCGCTGGCCACGCCGCTGATGACCAAGGCGGACGGCACCAAGTTCGGCAAGACCGAGGGCGGCGCCGTCTGGCTCGACCCGGAGATGACGACGCCGTACGCGTTCTACCAGTTCTGGCTGAACGTGGACGACCGGGACATCTCGACGTACATGCGGATCCTGTCCTTCAAGTCCCGTGAGGAGCTGGAGGAGCTGGAGAAGCAGACGCAGGAGCGGCCGCAGGCGCGGGCGGCGCAGCGGGCCCTCGCCGAGGAACTGACGACGATGGTGCACGGCGCGGAGCAGACCGCCGCCGTCATCGCCGCGTCCAAGGCGCTGTTCGGTCAGGGTGAGCTGGGCGAACTCGACGAGAAGACCCTCGCCGCCGCGCTGTCCGAGGTGCCGCACGCCCGGGTCGCCGAGCTCGCGCCGGTGGTCGACCTGTTCGCCGAGGTCGGCCTGGTCCCGAGCAAGTCCGCCGGTCGGCGGACCGTGAAGGAGGGCGGGGCCTACGTGAACAACGTCAAGGTCACGTCCGAGGACGCGGTCCCGGCGAAGGAGGACCTGCTGCACGGGCGGTGGCTCGTGCTGCGGCGCGGCAAGAAGAACCTGGCTGCCGTGGAAGTGACCGGGGCCTGAGAACAGCGCCCCAAAGGGGCGCGGGGGACGGCGCGACCAGCCACGACGAACGGTCAGCCGCACAAAGGCCCGCGCCCCGACGGCGCTCAGGCGCGCTGGTGCTTCCTCTTGCCCAGCGTCGCCATGTACAGCATGTCCCCCACCGCCACGATGATCACCGCGGCGATGAGCTGGAAGATATGCCGGCTCCAGTCGATGCCGGATGTCTCCTCGACCCCGAATCCCCGGGCCATCGCGTTGCCGGCGATCGCGCCGAGCATGCCGAAGATGGTGGTCAGCCACAGGGGGCTGTGCTGCTTTCCGGGGATGATCGCCTTGGCGATCAGACCCAGCACGAACCCGACGATGATCGCCCACAACCAGCCCATGGCTGCCTCCCTGTTCGGCTCCACGCAAGCATTGCCCTCAGTCTGGGCTCGGTCCTCGTACGCCGCATGTCGGCGTCGGCCGTACGTGGGAGGGGCGACGGCGTTCGCGCAGGCAGAAGGGGAACCCGGTCTCGTACGCGACGCAGGCGCGGCGTACCGTGGACGTCATGCGGATGCGGCATTCAGGCGGTGGCGGCGCCCAGGTCTACCGGATCACCGGAGCCCGGCAGGGGCTCCATGACGATGTCCGCGGCCGGCAGCGCCGGTACGTGATCTCGATGAGCGTGCGGACGGTGTCGGTGGTCCTGGCCGCGGTGCTGTGGAACGTGGAACGGCACGTGGCGATGGTGGCGCTGGTCCTGGGGCTGATCCTGCCGTACATCGCGGTGGTGATCGCGAACGCGGGCCGGGAGAACGCGCCTGGTCTGCCGTCGACGTTCGTGGAGATGCCGGCCAAGCCGATGATCGCGCCGCCGCGGGACGAGGAACACGAGCCGACCGAGCAGCCCTGAGTGTGCCGGTGCGGAGGTGAGCGCGAAAGCCCTGTCATCGCCCGCGCGCAAGCTCAGGAAAAGCTCAGATCAATCATGTGCTTCCGGTGCCCGGCAACCGGTTACCCGTGACATACTTCGTACGCGCTCCGCATCCCCCGTCGGAGCGACAGACCGACGCCGGGCAGCTCCCCCCGTGGCTGCTCGGCGTCGCCTTTTGTGTGCGGCTGTGAGACGAAGCGTGAGTGACGAGACCCCGATCTGTTCCGCCAAGGGCTGCCGTGCCGACGCCGTGTGGGTGCTGGCGTGGAACAACCCGAAGATCCATACGCCGGAGCGGCGCAAGACGTGGCTGGCGTGTGAGGAGCACCGGGAGCACCTGTCCCAGTTCCTGGGCGTGCGCGGGTTCCTCAAGGACGTCGTGAAGTTCGAGGACTGGCAGGCACCCGAAGGGGCCTAGGGCCCGGCCCTGCGAAGGCCCTAGGGCCTGTCGTTTGGATCATGCCGGCGTCGCGGGGCCTGGCACGCACATCTGCGGCGTTGTCGTCGGTTGCCGACTCCCCCACGCTCGAATCGAGCTCGCGCGGGGGGACCCCCATCGCGTCGACGCCCTCCTCCGCCTTGCAGCTGCACGCACCAGACCCCGCTCGACCCGGCCAAGAAGCGCAGTCCCTTTCAGCCGACCTGATCCAAACGACAGGCCCTAGCCGCCGATCGCCGACATCGGCCGGTCCGGCTGGACGAAGGTCGGGTCGTCCAGGCCCGCCCCCGCCTTCTTGCCCCACATCGCCAGCCGCCAGATGCGGGCGACCTCCTCGTCGGGGGCGCCGGAGCGCAGGGCGGCGCGCAGGTCGGTCTCCTCGGTGGCGAAGAGGCAGGTGCGTATCTGGCCGTCGGCGGTGAGGCGGGTGCGGTCGCAGGCGGAGCAGAACGGGCGGGTGACGGAGGCGATGACTCCGACGACATGAGGGCCGCCGTCGACGACCCAGCGCTCGGCCGGGGCGGAGCCGCGCTTCTCGTCGCCCTCGGGCGTCAGCTCGAAGCGGGTGCGCAGCGAGGTCAGGATGTCCCCGGCGGTGATCATGCCGTCGCGCTTCCAGCCGTGCTGGGCGTCCAGGGGCATCTGCTCGATGAACCGCAGTTCGTAGTCGTGCTCCACGGCCCAGGCCAGCAGGTCGGGGGCCTCGTCCTCGTTCAGCCCCGGCATCAGCACCGAGTTGACCTTCACCGGGGTCAGGCCCGCCTCCCGGGCGGCGTACAGGCCCTCCAGGACGTCCTTGTGGCGGTCGCGGCGGGTGAGGGTCTTGAAGACGTCCGGGCGCAGGGTGTCCAGGGAGACGTTGACCCGGTCGAGGCCCGCGGCCTTCAGGGCGGACGCCGTGCGCTTGAGGCCGATGCCGTTGGTGGTCAGCGACATCTGGGGGCGAGGCTCCAGGGCGGCGACGCGCTCGACGATGCCGACCAGGCCGGGGCGCAGCAGGGGCTCGCCGCCGGTGAAGCGGACCTCGCGGATGCCGAGGGTGCGCACCGCGATGTCGATCAGGCGGACGATCTCGTCGTCGGTGAGCAGGTCGGGCTTGGCCAGCCACTGCAGGCCTTCCTCGGGCATGCAGTAGGTGCAGCGGAGGTTGCACCGGTCGGTGAGCGAGACCCTGAGGTCGGTGGCCACCCGGCCGTAGGTGTCGATGAGCACGTGGGCCCTCCCCGGACTGCGGATCGCACGTTTTCCGTCACCTGCGAGCCTACGTGACGGCACCGACAACGACACCGTCCCGATCCACCAGGTAAGACGCGGCCGTGTCGTAGAGAGCTACGACACGGCCGCGCCAGGGGTTCGTGCGATCAGTGGGCGCCGGTGCCGGTCAGGGACCTGACCTCCAGCTCGGCGTACTTGGCGGCGTCGGGCTCCTCCTTGGAGACGACGGTGCCGAGCCAGCCCATCAGGAAGCCGAACGGGATGGAGATGATGCCCGGGTTCTTCAGCGGGAACCAGGCGAAGTCGACGTCGGGGAACATCGCCTTCGGGTCGCCGGAGACGACGGGCGAGAACAGCACCAGGCCGACGGCGACGATCAGGCCGCCGTAGATCGACCACAGGGCGCCCTGGGTGGTGAACCTCTTCCAGAAAAGGCTGTAGAGGATGGTCGGCAGGTTGGCGGACGCGGCGACCGCGAAGGCCAGCGCGACCAGGCCGGCCACGTTGAGGTCGCGGGCGAGGGCGCCCAGCAGGATGGAGACCGCGCCGATGCCGATGGTGGCCAGGCGGGCCGCCCGGACCTCCTCCTTCTCGGTGGCCTTGCCCTTCCTGATGACGTTGGCGTAGATGTCGTGGGCGAACGACGAGGACGAGGCCAGGGTCAGACCCGCGACCACGGCGAGGATGGTCGCGAAGGCCACCGCGGAGATGGTGGCGAGCAGGATCGCTCCCCAGGCGGAGTCGACGCCGCCCAGATGCAGGGCGAGCAGGGGTGCCGCGGTGTTGCCGGACGGGTTGGAGTCGATGATCTCCTGCTGGTCGATCAGCGCGGCCGCGCCGAAGCCGAGCGCGATGGTCATCAGGTAGAAGCCGCCGATGATGCCGATGGCCCAGTTCACGGACTTACGGGCGGCCTTGGCGTTGGGCACCGTGTAGAAGCGGATCAGGATGTGCGGCAGGCCGGCGGTGCCCAGGACCAGGGCGATGCCGAGGGAGATGAAGTCCAGCTTGGAGGTGCCGGTGGCGCCGTACTGGAGGCCCGGCTCCAGGAAGGCGGCGCCCTTGCCGCTGTTCTCGGCGGCCTTGCCGAGCAGGTCGGAGACGTTGAAGTCGAACTTCAGCAGCACCAGGAAGGTGATCAGGATGGTGCCGCCGATGAGCAGCACGGCCTTGACCATCTGGACCCAGGTGGTGCCCTTCATGCCGCCGATGGAGACGTAGACGATCATCAGGACGCCGACGAGGGCGACGATGAGGACCTTGCCCGCGTCGGAGGTGATGCCGAGCAGCAGGGAGACCAGGACGCCGGCGCCGGCCATCTGCGCCAGCAGGTAGAAGATCGACACGACGATGGTGGAGGTGCCGGCCGCGGTGCGGACCGGGCGCTGGCGCATGCGGTACGCCAGGACGTCGCCCATGGTGTAGCGGCCGGAGTTCCTGAGCGGCTCGGCGACCAGCAGCAGCGCCACCAGCCAGGCGACGAGGAAGCCGATGGAGTACAGGAAGCCGTCGTAGCCGAAGAGGGCGATGGCGCCGGCGATGCCGAGGAAGGACGCGGCGGACATGTAGTCGCCGGAGACGGCGAGGCCGTTCTGGAAGGCGCTGAAGCTGCGGCCGCCCGCGTAGAAGTCGGCGGCGTCCTTGGTCTGCCGGCCCGCCCATACGGTGATGACGAGGGTGGCCACGACGAACAGGCCGAACAGGGTGATGATGAGCGGCCGGTGCTCGCTGGCCTCGTTGGCGGCGAGCTGCATCTGGGTGATCGCGGGGCTCATGCGCCGCCCTCCATCCGGGACTTGATCGCCTCGGCCTTGGGGTCGAGCTTCGCGGCGGCGTGGCGCGCGTACCACCAGGCGATGAGGAACGTGGTGAGGAACTGGGCGAGGCCCAGCGCGAGGGCGACGTTGATGTTGCCGAACAGCTTGGTGCCCATGAAATCGCCGGCGTAGTTCGACAGCAGGACGTACAGCAGGTACCAGGCGATGAAGGCGATGGTGAGCGGGAAGGCGAACGAGCGGTGGGCGCGGCGCAGTTCACCGAACTCCGCGCTCTCCTGCACGGCGGTGAACTCCTCGGCGGAGGGCAGCCGTCGTGTGCTGCTCGAGGGGGGCGGTGTCTCGGTGGCCACGGAGTCTCCTCGCGGTGCGGCGGGCATACGGCTTTGACCTCATAGTGACGTGGATCACATGACCGGCCGGTGACTGTACTGCCTCCGGCGGCGATCCGACAGGGGCTCGATCGTGCTCGTGCGCCCTGCTCAACGTCACGGCGCCGCGCACGACGCGGTTCAACCGGATTTCCGCGACTTGCGCGCGCGGCCGAGGGAAAACCCTCGGAGCCTCAAGTCAGGGGTCCTGGAACATTGCTGGCCAGCGAGTTCGGGGGATAGCTTCGGGCCTGCACCAACCCCGTCATGTACCTGCCCGAGTGCCCACTGATGCCTCGGGCCGGTTCCGTTTCAGGATGATGTGGAGACCCCATGGCTCATCTGCCTTCCAGACGCCGTCTCGCTCTCGCCGTGCCCGTCGTGCTGTCGCTGACCGCCTCGCTCGGCTTCCTGCCGTCCGTCGCCTCCGCGGCTCCGGTCGCGGAGTCCGGTGTGCAGGCGCAGGACGCCTCGACGCTGTCCTACGTCGTCAACACCAGGACGGACCACCGCACGATCGAGTCGGTGAAGAAGGCGATCGCCGCGGCCGGCGGCTCCGTCGTGATCGCGTACGAGAAGATCGGCGTGATCGTCGTCCACTCGGCGAACCCGGACTTCGGCAAGCAGATACGCACGGCGCCCGGCGTGCAGTCGGCCGGCGCCACGCGTACGGCGCCGCTGACGCCCGCGAGCACCACCGAAGAGGGGGCCGTCGACTACCTGACGGCCGCCGAGGCCGCGAAGGTCGAGGCCGCGGCGACCCCGGGCAGCGAGCCGCTCGAGGCCGACCAGTGGGACCTGCGCGCGATCGGCGCCGACAAGGCCGCGACGATCAACCCGGGCAGCTCGAAGGTGACCGTCGCCGTCATCGACACCGGAGTCGACGACACGCACCCCGACATCGCCCCGAACTTCTCCAGGTCGCAGTCGGCCAACTGCGACGGCGGTGTCCCCGACACCAGCGAGGGCTCCTGGCGCCCGTACACGCCGCAGGACTACCACGGCACCCATGTCGCCGGTGAGATCGCCGCCGCCCGCAACGGCGTCGGTGTGGCCGGTGTCGCGCCGGGCGTGAAGGTGTCGGCCATCAACGTCACCGACCGCACCAACGGTCTGTTCTACCCGGAGAGCGTGGTCTGCGCGTTCGTGTTCGCCGCCGACCACGGCGTGGAGATCACGAACAACAGCTACTACGTCGACCCGTGGCTGTACAACTGCATGGACGACCCCGACCAGAAGGCGATCGTCGACGCGGTCAACCGGGCCCAGCTGTACGCCCAGAAGAAGGGCACCCTGTCGCTGGCCTCGGCCGGCAACTCCAACCACGACCTGGACTCGGACGCGATCCTGGACGACTCCAGCCCGGACGACTCCACCGCGGTCGACCGCACCATCGACCCGCACGAGTGCTACGACGTGCCGACCCAGCTGCCGGGCGTCGTCACGGTCAGCGCGACCGGCGTGAAGAGCCTCAAGTCGTACTACTCGTCGTACGGCAAGGGTGTCGTGGACGTGGCCGCGCCGGGCGGTGACCGCCGCTACCAGCTGCCGGACACCCCGTCGAAGGACGGCCGCATCCTGTCCACCATGCCCAACGGCGGCTACGGCTTCCTCCAGGGCACCTCGATGGCCGCGCCGCACGCGTCGGCCGTCGCCGCGCTGCTGAAGTCCAAGCACCCGTGGGCGACCCCGGCCGCGCTGCAGGCGATGCTCAAGGCGCAGGCGGACCCGACGGCCTGCCCCGAGTCCTACGACCAGAACGGTGACGGCACGCAGGACGCGACCTGCGTGGGCGGGCCGCAGTACAACGGCTTCTACGGCTTCGGCATCGTCAACGCGCTGGACGCGGTGACGAAGTAGCCGACGGAGCAAGGGACATCCGTCCCTGGGGGGGCCGGGCGGTTCGCCGCCCGGCCCTTTGCCGCATAGTGCCGTCATGACAGACATCGCATCCGCCTGGTCCGCACTCGGCGGCGATCCCGCCCTCCTCGCGCGCGTGGCGGCCGTCGTACGGCCCGGAGTTCTGCAAGCCCGCCTTCCGGTACGGCCGTTGGCGCGCGCCTGCGTCGGCGCGTGTGCGCTGGCCGCGGCCGAGCTGGGCGCCCGGCGGGCGGGGCTCGCCGAGGTGCCGCGGGTGACGGTGGACGACGGGGCGGTGGCGACGGCGTTCACCAGTGAGCGGCAACTGCTGGTCGACGGGCGGGCGCCGATGACGTTCGCGCCGCTGTCGCGGTTCTGGCGCACCTCCGACGGCTGGGTGCGCACGCACGCCAACTATCCGCACCACACGGCGCGGTTGCTGTCGGCGCTCGGCGTCGGTGACGACCACGCGCGCGTGGCGGCGGCGTTGGCCGAGCGGCCCGCGCGCGAGATCGAGGAGGCCGTGTACGCGGCCGGTGGCCTGGCCGTCGCGGTGCGCACACCCGAGGAGTGGCTCCCCGTCCCCGGCCCCCTGGTGGAGACGGAGCGGCTGGGAGCGGCCCACGCGCGTGTGCTGCCGTCGCCGGCCGGCACGCCCCTGCTGCCGGCTGCCGGGGTGCGCGTGCTGGACCTGACCCGGGTCATCGCCGGCCCCGTCGCCACCCGCACGCTCGCCCTGCTCGGCGCGGACGTGCTGCGCGTCGACCCGCCGGGTCTGCCCGAACTGCCCGACCAGCACGCCGACACGGGCTTCGGCAAGCGCTCGACGACCCTGGACGCGACGAGCGACCGTTTCGCGGAGCTGCTCGGCGCCGCGGACGTGGTCGTCACCGGCTACCGGCCCGGCGCGCTCGACCGCCTCGGCCTCTCCCCCGCCGCCCTCGCGGCACGCCGGCCCGGCCTGATCGTCGTACAGCTGTCGGCCTGGGGGACGGACGGCCCGTGGGGCGGGCGGCGCGGCTTCGACAGCCTGGTGCAGGCGGCCACCGGCATCGCGGCCGTCGAGGGCTCGCCCGAGCAGCCCGGCGCGCTGCCCGCGCAGGCGCTGGACCACGGCACGGGCTATCTGCTGGCGGCTGCCGTCCTGCGCGCGCTCACCGAGCGGTCGTACGACGGTCAGGGCCGCCTGGTGCGGCTGTCGCTGGCACGCACGGCAGCCTGGCTGCTGGCGGGCAGGGCGGCGGCGGAGGAGGCCGGGGAGGCGTACGACGGGCCCGAGGCGTGGCTCGCGCAGGCCGACAGCCCGATCGGGCGGCTGCGGTACGCCCGCTCCCCGGTCGGCTTCGACGGCGGGCCCGCCGACTGGGCCAGGCCGCCGGGGGTGTGGGGTGCGGACGAGGCACGGTGGGAGGGAGCGTCGGAGGAGTGACGTTCCGTCGGGAGACGGCCGATGCGAGCGGCCCGGCGCGGCCTGCCGGGACCGGGCGGGCGGTCGCCGTCCTCGTGCTGGTGGCCCTGGGCGCGCTGGTGCCTCTGCTGGGCCCGTCGGCCGCGCTGCACGGCACCGGGGAGGCCGCCGCGCCCGGCGTGGGCGGCGTCGGGCTGCTGCGGACGGTGCTGTTCGCCGCGCTGTGCGTGCCCTTGGGCGAGCTGTTCGTGAACCGGCTCGCGCGCGGGGTGACGGGCGCTTCGGCGGAACGGCCGTGCAGTCGGGCGGCGTTCGCGGCGGGTGCCGGGTTCGTGGCCGCGCTGGGGCCGGCCTCCGTCGTGGCGACCGGGAACCTGGTGCCGAGCGGGTGGGCACAGATCGACGTGGGCGGGCTGTACGCGTCGCGGGACGGCAAGCTGGCGCTGCTGGAGGTGAATGCGTTCGCGGTGGCGTGGCTGTGCGCGCTGTCGCGGCGGCCGGGCAGCCAGGTGTGGCCGCTGACCCTCCTGGCGAAGGTGCTGCTCGTGGCCGCCGTCGCGGCGCTGGCGCTGTGGGCGCGGGTCCGGCTGCGCCGCGCCGCCGACGCGCTGACCGCCTGTGTCCCCGCGCGCGGGGAGGTCGCCCTGCTGGGGGTGGTGGTCGCGGCGTCGGGGCTGCTGACGGCGCTGCCGGTGCCGATCCGGTGGTGAGGGTCGGCGGGTGACGGGGCCTTCGGCCGGTGAGGGTCGGCGCGTGACGGGGCCTTCGGCCGGTGAGGGTCGGCGCGTGACGGGACCTCCGGCCGGTGAGGGTCGGCGGGTGACGGGGCCCTCCGCCGGTGCGCGTCAGTTGGTGACGAGGACCTTCAGGGCGGTGCGCTCGTCCATCGCCTTGTAGCCGTCGGGGACGCCGTCCAGACCCACCGTCATGTCGAAGACGGGCGAGGGGTCGATGGTGCCGTCCAGGATGTCGGGCAGCAGCTCGGGGATGTAGGTGCGCACGGGGGCGACGCCGCCGCGCAGGGCGACGTTCCGGTCGAACATGACGCTCAGGTCCAGGCCGGTGCCGCTGCCGTGCGGCACGCCGACGAAGCCGATGGCGCCGCCGTCGCGGGCGATGTTCACGGCGGTACGCATCGACTGCTCGGTGCCGACCGCCTCGACGACGGCGTGCGCGCCCTGGCCGCGGGTGAGTTCCCGCACGGCCTCCTCGGCGTCCTCGCCGCGCTCGGCGACGACATCGGTGGCGCCGAAGCGGCGCGCGATGTCGGTGCGCACCTGGTGCCGGCCGAGCGCGATGATCCGCTCGGCGCCGAGCCGCTTGGCCGCGAGCACCGCGCACAGGCCGACCGCGCCGTCCCCGACGACGGCCACGGTCGCGCCGGGCCGGGCGCCCGCTCCGAGGGCCGCGTGGTGGCCGGTGCCCATCACGTCGGACAGCGTCAGCAGCGCGGACAGCAGATGGTCGTCGGAGGCCGCCTCCTTGGGCAGCCGCACCAGGGTGCCGTCGGCGTGCGGGACGCGCACGGCCTCGCCCTGGCCGCCGTCGTAGCCGACCGAGCCCCAGAAACCGCCGTGCACACAGGACGTCGTCAGGCCCTCGCGGCAGTAGTCGCAGGTGCCGTCGGACCACATGAAGGGAGCGACGACCAGATCGCCGCGGCGCACGCCGGTCACCTCCGAGCCGGTCTCCTCGACGACGCCGAGGAACTCGTGCCCGATGCGCTGGCCCGGCTGCCGGGCGGCCTCACCGCGGTACGCCCACAGGTCGCTGCCGCAGATGCAGGCGCGCAGCACCCGCAGGACGGCGTCGGTGGGCTGCTGCACCACCGGCTCGGGCACGTCCTCCACGCGCATGTCGAACGGGGCGTGGATGGTGGTGGCGCGCATGGGAGAGGTCTTTCTGCTCGGCTGCTGATGCGCTCGCGGGGTAGGAGAGCGCCCTTCACGGTACGCCGCCCGCGGGCATGGCTAGACGCCCGCCGCGTCCAGCAGTGCCCCCGCCGCGTACGTCACCGCCATGGCCAGGGCCCCGCCGGCGACGTTGCGCAGCATCGCCCGGCCGGGCGCGGCCGCGCCGAGGCGGGCGCTGCTCCAGCCGGTGCCGCACAGCGCGGCGAGGACCGACAGGACCGTCACGGGCAGCCGCCAGTCGGCGGGCGGCAGGACGATGGCGAGCAGCGGCAGCAGCGCGCCCGCGGTGAAGGCGAGGAAGCTGGCCCAGGCCGCGTGCCAGGGGTTGGTCAGCTCGTCCGGGTCGATACCGAGCTCCACACGCGCGTGCGCGCGAAGGGCGTCCCGCTCGGTCAGCTGCACGGCGGCCTCGCGCGCCACCTCGCGGGACAGGCCGCGTTCCTCGAGGAGTCCGGTCAGCTCCGCCAGCTCGGCGTCGGGGCGTTCGCGCAGCTCCCGTCGCTCCAGGGCGAGGGCGGCCTTCTCGGAGTCGCGCTGGGTGGACACCGACACGTACTCGCCCGCGGCCATCGACATCGAGCCGGCGAGCAGTCCGGACAGGCCCGCGGTGAGCAGCGCGGCGCGGCTGCCGGTGGCGCCGGCCACACCGACGACGAGGCCGGCCGTGGAGACGATGCCGTCGTTGGCGCCGAGGACCGCCGCGCGCAGCCAGTTGAGCCGCTCCCCCAGCGCGCCGCCGTGGGCCTCGTCGTGCGTTGGTTGCGTCACACCGGGAGGATGGCACCCGGTCCGCCGGCGGGCGGGCACCGACCCGCGCGGTTCGAACAGGCGGCGGTGACAGGCCACCTGGGAGCGGGCGCTGTCAGTCCCGGCCCGTATCCTCAGTGACCATGCTCGAAGACCGGACGACCGAAGCGTCCTCCCCCACAGCGTGGCCGGCCGTGTATCCCCAGGGATACGCGGTCGTTGACGTGGAGACCACCGGCCTGGCCCGCGACGACCGGATCATCTCCGCGGCCGTGTACCGGCTGGACGCGCGCGGTGAGGTCGAGGACCACTGGTACACGCTGGTCAACCCCGAGCGCGATCCGGGCCCGGTGTGGATCCACGGTCTGACGAGCGAGACGCTCGAAGGGGCGCCCCTGTTCGCGGACATCGCCGAGGAGTTCACCGCGCGGCTGGCGGACCGGGTGCTCGTCGCGCACAACGCCGTCTTCGACTGGCAGATGATCGCCCGTGAGTACGCGCGCGCGAGGCGTGAGCCGCCGGTGCGTCAACGTCTGTGCACCATCGCGCTGTCCAAGGAGCTGGGCCTGCCGCTGCCCAACCACAAGCTGGAGTCGCTGGCCGCGCACTTCGGTGTCGTGCAGCAGCGCGCGCACCACGCGCTCGACGACGCGCGTGTGCTGGCCGAGGCGTTCCGGCCGAGCCTGCGGGCCGCGGCGGAGGGCAGTGTGCGGCTGCCGTTGCAGGAGTGCCGGCCACTGACGGAGTGGGCGGACCGGCCCGCGCCGCGCATCGGGCAGCAGGCGGGCGGCTACGGCGGCTATCGGTCGAGCGGTTGGCGTCCCTCGCGCAAGCGGCCTGCGTGCCCGTACCCCAACCCCGGCCGGTACGAAGAGGGCAAAAGGCTCAAGCAGGGCATGCGGGTCGCCTTCTCGGGCGACACGTCGATCGAACGCGAGCTGCTGGAGGACCGCGCCGTCGAGGCGGGGCTGCATGTGGCGACCAGCGTGTCCCGGCTCACCAGCCTGCTCGTCACCAACGACCCCGACTCCGGCACGTCCAAGGTGGCCAAGGCCCGGCAGTTCGGCACGCCGGTGGTGGACGAGGCGGCCTTCGGGCAGCTGTTGCGGGATGTGGAGCCGGCCGCGGAGGGGTGAACCGTACGAAAAGGTCACAGAACGTGACCCGTACGGACGGGTGATTGCCGGGCGACTCGCCCGCCGCCCGCTCGCCCGCGCCGCGGTGACGGCTCACCCTGTGGCGCATGGCGACATGCGAAGTATGCGGCAATCACTACGGAATGACCTTCGAGGTGCACGCGCAGGGCGCGGTGCATGTCTTCGACTGCTTCTCCTGTGCGATCCATCGCATGGCCCCGATCTGCGAGCACTGCCGGGTGCAGATCATCGGCCAGGGCGTCGAGGTCGAGGGCCACTGGTACTGCGGTGCGCACTGTGCCCGCGCGGAGGGAAGGGCGGGCATCGTCGACAAGGTCTGACGGTCCCGACCTCATGAGGACCCTGAGGACCCCCCTCCGGAAACACCCCGCGACCCGCGATGTACGGTCGTGGGGTGTTCCGCTTCCTCTTGTCCCGGCAGTGGGTGATTCTCACCCTCGTCGCCGTCGCGCTCGTCCCGACGATGATCGAGCTGGGCTTCTGGCAGCTGCACCGCCATGAGCACCGGGTCGCGCTGAACCAGGTCATCGCCGACTCGCTCGCCGCGAAGCCGGTGCCGGCGCAGGAGCTGACCTCCCCCGGGGCGGAGGTCGAGGGCGAGGACCGCTACCGCCGGGTGACGGCCACGGGCCGCTTCGACACCGCGCGCGAGGTCGTCGTACGCCGCCGTACCAACGCCGACGACAAGGTCGGCTTCCACGTCCTGACGCCCTTCGTCCTCGACGACGGCAAGGTCCTGCTGGTGAACCGGGGCTGGATCCCCGCGGACGGCGCGCAGACGGAGTTCCCGAAGATCCCGGCGCCGCCGAAGGGCGAGATCACCGTCACCGGGCGGCTGATGCCCGACGAGACGTCCGCGGACAGCGGCATCAAGGACGTCAAGGGCCTGCCGGACCGCCAGGTCATGCTCATCAGCAGCGAGCAGGCCGAGCGCAGGCTCGGCGCCCCGGTCCTCGGCGGCTACATCGACCTGACCGCCCCCGAGCCGCGCACCGGCTCCCCCGAGCCGATCCCCGCCCCCGACCACGACGACATCGGCCCGCACCTCGCCTACGCCATCCAGTGGTGGCTCTTCTGCGCGGGTGTCCCCATCGGCTGGGTCGTCCTGGTCCGCCGCGAACTGCGCGACCGCGAGGAGGCGGCGACCGAGGAGGGCGTTGCCGCGGAGCCGGCCTCGGTGTGAGCTCGGACGGCGCTGGAGGCTTCGCCGACTCGCCGTGGGAAATCCGTTGTTCTGCGACCGCCGGCCGGGTGTGGTTGCTCGCGCCTCTGGCACATCCACCGCAGCCGCCCGACAGGAACTGTCACTCGGGCGGCCCCCAGGCGGATTGTCGGCCCGGTCCGCCGGGAACCCGCACTCCGTGCATCACCGCATCGAGGACTACGCCCTGATCGGCGACGAGCAGACCGCCGCGCTGGTCGGCCGGGACGGCTCCGTCGACTGGCTGTGCCTGCCCCGCTTCGACTCGGGGGCCTGCTTCGCGCGGCTCCTCGGTGACGAGAACAACGGCCACTGGCGGATCGCCCCCAAGGGCGCCCGCACCTGCACCCACCGCGCCTACCGGCCCGGCACCCTCGTGCTGGACACCGACTGGGAGAGCGACGAGGGCGCGGTGCGGGTCACCGACCTGATGCCGCAGCGCGACCACGCCCCCGACCTCGTCCGGATCGTCGAGGGCCTGCGCGGCCGGGTCACCGTGCGCAGCACCCTGCGTATCCGCTTCGACTACGGCTCGATCGTGCCGTGGGTGCGCAACAGCGGCGGCCACCGGGTCGCCGTCGCCGGACCCGACTCGGTCTGGCTGCGCAGCGAACCCGCGGTGCACACCTGGGGCGAGGACTTCGCCACCTATGCCGAGTTCACCGTCGGCGAGGGCGAGAAGGTCGCCTTCGTCCTGACCTGGCACCCCTCGCACGAGCCGCGCCCGGCGCTGGTCGACCCGTACGAGTCGCTGGAGTCGTCGCTCACCGACTGGCGGGCCTGGTCCGACCGCTGCCGCTACGACGGCCCGCACCGGGACACGGTCCTGCGCTCCCTCATCACCCTCAAGGCCCTCACCTACCAGCCCACCGGCGGGGTCGTCGCCGCCCCCACCACCTCCCTGCCGGAGGAGCTGGGCGGCGTCCGCAACTGGGACTACCGCTACTGCTGGCTGCGCGACTCCACCCTCACCCTCGGCGCGCTGCTCGCCGCCGGCTACCACGAGGAGGCCGAGGCCTGGCGCGACTGGCTGCTGCGCGCGGTCGCGGGCGACCCGGCCGACCTGCAGATCATGTACGGCGTCGCGGGCGAACGCCGGCTGCCCGAGGTGGACGTGCCGTGGCTGGCCGGCTTCGGCGGCTCCTCCCCCGTACGGATCGGCAACGACGCCGTGCAGCAGCTCCAGCTCGATGTGTACGGCGAGGTCATGGACTCCCTCTCCCTCGCCCGGAAGGCGGGCCTGCCGACCCAGCCGCACATCTGGTCGATCCAGGTGGCGCTCCTCGAATGGCTGCGCGCGAACTGGCGGCAGCCCGACGAGGGGCTGTGGGAGGTGCGCGGTGGCCGCCGGCACTTCGTGCACTCCAAGGTGATGGTGTGGGTGGCCGCCGACCGCGCGGTGCGCGCGGTGGAGCGGTATCCGGAGCTGCACGGCGACGTGGACGCCTGGCGCGAGATGCGCGAGCAGGTCCACCGCGAGGTGTGCGAGAAGGGCTACGACCCCGCACGCAACACGTTCACGCAGTACTACGGCTCACGCGAACTGGACGCGGCCCTGCTGCTCATCCCCTCCGTCGGCTTCCTGCCGCCCGACGACCCGCGTGTGGTCGGCACGGTCGACGCGGTCCGCGCGGAGCTCGGCCGTGGCGGGTTCCTGCACCGCTACAGCACCGACGACACCGCCGTCGACGGTCTGCCGGGCACCGAGGGCACCTTCCTGGCCTGCTCGTTCTGGCTGGCGCAGGCCCTGCATCTGACGGGCCGCCGGAAGGAGGCCCGCGAGCTGTTCGACCGGCTGGTGGACCTCACCAACGACGTGGGCCTGCTGGCGGAGGAGTACGACCCGGAGACCGGGCACCAGCTCGGCAACTTCCCGCAGGCGTTCAGCCACATCGCCCTGGTGACCACCGCCCTCGCCCTGTTCCGGGACGAGGGGGCAGGATAGGGCCATGGATCTTGGACTGAAGGACCGGGTGTACGTCGTCACCGGAGCCACGCGCGGGCTGGGCAACGCCGTCGCGCGCGAACTGGTCGGCGACGGGGCGAAGGTGGTCGTCACCGGACGGGACGACAAGCGGGTCGCCGACGCGGCGGCCGAGCTGGGGCCGAACGCGGTGGGTGTCGCCGTGGACAACGCCGACCCCGAGGCCGCGGCCCGTCTGATCGCGGTCGCGCGCGAGCGGTTCGGCGGCTTCGACGGCGTGCTCGTCAGCGTGGGCGGGCCCCCGCCGGGGTTCGTCGCCGACAACACGGACGAGCAGTGGCAGGCGGCGTTCGAGTCGGTGTTCCTGGGCGCGGTGCGGGTCGCTCGCGCGGCGGCGGCCGAGCTGGAGGCCGGGGGTGTCATCGGGTTCGTGCTGTCCGGCTCGGTGCACGAGCCGATCCCGGGGCTGACCATCTCCAACGGGCTGCGGCCCGGCCTCGCCGGGTTCGCCAAGTCCCTCGCGGACGAGCTCGGTCCTCGCGGGATTCGCGTGGTCGGGCTGCTGCCGGCGCGCATCGACACCGACCGCGTGCGCGAGCTGGACGGGCTGTCCGCCGATCCCGAGGCCACCCGGGCGGAGAACGAGGCGCGGATTCCGCTGCGGCGGTACGGGAGGCCCGAGGAGTTCGGGCGGACTGCGGCGTTTCTCCTGTCCCCCGCGGCTTCCTACCTGACCGGAATCATGGTGCCTGTTGACGGCGGGATGCGGCACGGGTTCTGACGCGCCGTTGCCGGGTGCGGCGCAGTTCCGCGACGCGCCCCCCTGGGTGTCTCAACTGACTCTCTGCTCACGATGTCTGAGCGACCTCATACGCACCTCCGAGGGCAGCGACTCCAGGTTGGCCGAGTCCTTCGCGTGGGCCAGGGTCTGGGTCGTCAGGGTGTGCAGGGTCGTCGACGGGTCGGCGTGCGGGTCCAGGACCAGGTTCATACGGGTCTGGGGGGCGTTTCTGCGGCCCGTCAGATGGACGTGGGCGCGGTTGACGCCGTCCAGGGCGGCTGCCTCCGTGGTGAGGGCGGACTGGAGGGCGCGGCCGCGCAGGAGGGCGCCCGCGCCGTCGCCGGTGTCGACGAGGATCTCGGCGAGCCTGCGGCGGCGCAGGACCGCGGTCAGCCACCACAGGGCCAGCAGGAGCAGGACGGCGAGCACGGCGATGACGACGGGCCACCACCAGCCGTGGTCGCGCCAGCGGGTGCGCTCGCTGTCGTCGAGGAGGACGTCGTGGCGTCCGTCGTGGATCCACCACGAGGGCGCCGGGGCGCCCAGACCGACGGCCAGCACCGAGCCGCCGACGGCCAGCAGCACCAGGCCCAGCAGCCCGAGCAGAACACGGTTCACGGTCTTCGGCACCGGCTCACCCCTTCCGTCCGGGCCGCCGCACCCGCACCGACAGCGACAGCGGCCGGGCCAGCCCCAGCGCGCGGACCGCTTCGTCGAGCACGGCGTCCAGGTCCTGTCGTACGTCGTCCACGGCGCGGAAGTGCGAGACCGCGCGGACGTCGGCGCGGCGGCGGCCCGCCCGCACCCGGACCGACTGCACGCCCGAGACCTCCATGGCGCGGTCGCGCAGCACCATCGCGGCCGCGGACCGGTCCAGCGCGGCGCGCACCTCGGCGTCGGTGCGCCGCATGGGCAGCAGGGCGCGCAGGCCCGGGGTGACGGCGAGGACGATCAGCCACAGGCCGAGCGCGGCGGCGACGCCCGCGCCGACGAGCACCCAGGTGTCGTCCAGCGGCCGGTGGGCGAGTTGGTGGGCCAGTTCGCGGCGCCAGCGCATGGCCGGCCGTCCGGCGCGCACGGAGGCGATGTCGTAGAGGAAGATCCCCGCGGCGCCCAGCAGGAGCACGGCGGCGAGGGCCCCGGGGACGCGGCGGGGCGACCAGAAGCGGCGGGCGCCGGCCAGGATCGGCCGCGGGACCGGGGCGGTGGGCTCCGGTTCCTTCTCCAGGACCGGCATGCGCCGGGTGGTGCCCTCGGGGCGCTCGCTGTCGTGGGCTCCGCTCATCGCGTCCTCCCCTGTGCCGTGCCGTGCCCCGGCGCCAGGTGCAGCCGCTCGACCTGGACGGCGACCTCGGGCACGTCCATGCCCACCAACGCGCCCACCCGCTCCGCGACATGGCGCCGCACCGAGCGGCAGCGGGCGCCGATGTCGGTCGGGTAGTCGAGTTCGAGGTGGACGTGGATATGGGCCGCGTCCTGCCCCTCACGGCCGGGGGCGTGGCCCTGCCGTACGACGACGTTGGCATGCGGGCGCGCCGCGTCCGGCGGCAGCGGGCCCAAGGCCTCGCGTGCCGCCTGCGCGGCGACCTTCGCCACGACGCGGTCGGCGATCCGCGTCGCCCCGCGCTCGCCCGGCGGAACGACGGTCAGCGGTCTGCCGAGCTCGCCGATCCCTTCGCTCACGGGCGTCACCGCCGTCGTTCGTCACGCGGACGGAAGAAGTCGCCGAGCTCGAAGTCGCCCTCGACGAACCGGCCGACGACGAAACCGACCGCTCCCAGGGCGGCGACGAGCAGGAACGCGCCGAAGCCGCCGAAGTACCCGGCGAACCCCAGCGCCATTCCGGCGATCATGCCGACCACGGCCATGCTCATGGTGCGCTCCCCTCAGCAGTGCGGTTGTCGGGCCGGCCGCGTGTCACTGGAGCCGGGACTCCGGCTCTTCTTCCTCTTCGTCGGGCAGCTTCACATCGCTGACCGCGATGTTGACCTCCACGACCTCCAGGCCGGTCATCCGTTCGACGGCCGCGACGACGTTCTCACGCACGTCGCGCGCCACGTCCGAGATCGACACGCCGTAGTCGACGACGATCTCCAGGTCCAGCGCGGTCTGCACCTCGCCGACCTCGGCCTTGACGCCGCGGGTCACCGACTTGGCGCCGCCGCCCGGAACACGGTCGCGTACGGCGCCGAAGGTGCGGCTGATGCCGCTGCCCATCGCGTGCACGCCGACGACATCGCGTGCCGCGAGGCCGGCGATCTTCTCGACCACGCCGTCGGCGATGGTGGTCCGGCCCCGGGTCCCGGGGTCGCCGCCGCCACGCCGGGTGGCCTTACGGGTCTGCACCGAGGGCTCGCTGCCGCCCTCGGAGGTCTGCGTCCGGTTCTGGTCCGTCATATCGGTCATCGCCGTACGTCCTTTTCGGTCGTCGTCCTTCGACCACCGTAAGTGGGGTTGCTCGGCCGCGCGCCATGGATACGGCAGGCTGGAGGAATGACGGCGGATCGATGGACACGGGTGGTGCGGGAGCAGCTGGGCCTGGGCAGGCTGCTGCCCCTTGGTGGGCCGCGCGACGGCTCGTGGATCGCGGAGAGCGCCGCAGAGTCCATTCTGCGGCGGTTCATGGAGGGTGTGCCAGGGGTGCGGCTGGGTCCGCTGCGGATCGCCCCGGCCGGTCCGGACGACGGTCAGGAGCCGGCGGTGCCGCCCCCGCCGAGTGCCCTGCCGCCCGGCCCCCTCCGGGTGACGGCCGACTTCACGGCGAGCGGCACCGAGCCTCTGCCGGCGGCGGCGTCCCGTCTGCGTGACGCCCTGGCGCGGGCCGCGACGGAGGCCGTGGGGCTGACGGTCACGGAGGTGGATCTGCGGGTGACGGGGCTGGGCGAGGAGGAGGCCGTTCCGCCGTCCGGGGGTGCGGCACGTTCGGACGGCTCGGATGTGAGGCCCGGGTCCGGCGACGAGTCCCTGGTCGCCGCGGCCGCGCTGTCCGTCCCGGGCGTCTCCCGGCTGACCGGCACCCTCGGCGGCCTGGGCAGGGCGGTGCACATCGAGGAACGCCAGGAGGCGCCGGCGTCCCTGCCCCGCCGCCATGTCCGCGTGGAAGTGGCGGTCCACCCGGGCCACCGCCCACTGACGGTGGCCCGAGAGGTGAGAGCGGCCGTGACAGCGGCCTTGCCGGACGGCCCTACGGTGGCAGTACTGATCACATCAGTGGCCCCGTAA
This sequence comes from Streptomyces sp. NPDC096205, assembly GCF_044763135.1. Lineage (NCBI taxonomy): Bacteria > Bacillati > Actinomycetota > Actinomycetes > Kitasatosporales > Streptomycetaceae > Streptomyces > Streptomyces sp. NPDC096205. The sequence goes on from NZ_JBIWFS010000002.1 coordinate 47,822, forward strand.
GGGGCGCGCGGGGCTGTGCCGATGTGCGGCTACCGCCGCGCGGGCGCGGCCGGCCCGCCACGGTCCGCAGTCGGCAACGAACCGGACGCCTACTCCCCCAGCCCCGCCCGGTCCCGCAGGCGCCGGGCCTGCGACTGACGCTCGGCAGCACGCTGAGCCTCGTACGACCGGTCGGAGGCACCCCGCAGCAGCGCCTTGGTCTCGATGACCGCGTCACGCGGGGCAGCCAGCAGCGCCGCCGCGAGGTCGGTCACCGTGGCGTCGAGCTGGTCGAGCGGCACGGCGAGGTTGGCGAGGCCGGTGTTCACGGCCTCCTCGGCCAGCACGAAGCGCCCCGTCGCGCAGATCTCGAGCGCACGGGCGTAACCGACCAGCGACACCAGCGGATGCGTGCCGGTGAGGTCGGGGACGAGGCCCAGGCTGGTCTCGCGCATGGCGAACTGCACGTCGTCGGCGACGACGCGCAGGTCACACGCGAGGGCGAGCTGGAAGCCCGCGCCGATGGCGTGGCCCTGGACGGCGGCGATGGAGACGATGTCGCTCTGCCGCCACCAGGTGAACCCCTCCTGGAACTCGGCGATGGCCGCGTCCAGTTCGGCGTCGCTGCCACGCGCGAGGTCGACGAAGGACTTCTCGCCCTCGATGCCCTCGGGCGTGAACATCTGCCGGTCGAGGCCGGCGGAGAAGGATTTGCCCTCACCGCGCAGCACCACGACACGGACGGAGCCCGGCAGCGACCGCCCGGCCTCGGCGAGCGTCCGCCACATGGCGGGGCTCTGCGCATTGCGCTTGGCCGGGTTGGTCAGCGTCACCGTGGCGATCGCGTCGTCGACGGTGAGCCGTACGCCGTCCTTGTCGAGTACCGGGTCGAGCGAAGCCATACGGCGCCTCCGATGGGTGCGGTCAGCAGTGGACGCCGTACGCCGGCATCCATAAGTGACTGCACAGTAACCACCCGGTCGACCGTGCGACCGACCGGGTGGCCACCATCACGCCGTGGGGCCGCCCGGGAGTCAGGCCGAAGCGGCCTTCTTGCCCCGCGTCGCCCCGCCACGCCCGCGGAGCGTGACGCCCGACTCGCTGAGCATGCGGTGCACGAAGCCATACGAGCGGCCGGTCTCCTCGGCCAACGCCCGGATGCTCGCACCGGCGTCGTACTTCTTCTTCAGGTCTGCCGCGAGCTTGTCGCGCGCGGCGCCGGTCACCCGGCTGCCCTTCTTCAGAGTCTCGGCCACCCGTGCCTCCTCATGGGAAGTGCGCTCTGGTCCCCTCATGATCACCCCTCCCGGCCGTCATGGCCACCCATTCGGCAAGGTCCGTGCGACAGGGTTGTGACGACAGGAGCAGGTCCACACATACGGAATCGGTGATTCCGCGCGCCGGCGTTCGTACCGCCGAACGGGTAATTCCGCGAAGTGCCAGGTCAGTGACGCACCACGGCCGAGCCCTTGTCGACAAAGGGCTCGGCCGGGAAATGGATGTAGGACACACCTCGGTACGAGGAGATCTCACACAGATGGTGGATCACCGATGGGCCGAATGATCCATAGCCTGTGGATCACTCATTCGATCAAGCGAGGGCGACGAGGTCCGCGTAGTCGGAGCCCCACAGGTCCTCCACGCCGTCCGGCAGCAGGATGATCCGCTCCGGCTGGAGCGCCTCGACGGCGCCCTCGTCGTGGGTGACCAGGACGACCGCGCCCTTGTAGGTGCGCAGCGCGCCGAGGATCTCCTCGCGGCTGGCGGGGTCGAGGTTGTTGGTGGGCTCGTCGAGGAGCAGGACGTTCGCCGAGGAGACGACCAGGGTGGCCAGGGCGAGGCGGGTCTTCTCGCCGCCGGACAGCACGCCGGCGGGCTTGTCGACGTCGTCGCCGGAGAACAGGAACGAGCCCAGCACCTTGCGGACCTCGACCAGGTCCATGTCGGGGGCCGCCGAGCGCATGTTCTCCAGGACCGTGCGCTCCGGGTCGAGGGTCTCGTGCTCCTGGGCGTAGTAGCCGAGCTTGAGGCCGTGGCCGGGGACGACCTCGCCGGTGTCGGGCTGCTCCACGCCGCCGAGCAGCCGCAGCAGCGTGGTCTTGCCGGCGCCGTTGAGGCCGAGGATGACGACCCGGGAGCCCTTGTCGATGGCCAGGTCGACGTCGGTGAAGATCTCCAGGGAGCCGTACGACTTCGACAGGCCCTCGGCCATCAGCGGGGTCTTGCCGCAGGGCGCGGGCTCGGGGAAGCGGAGCTTGGCGACCTTGTCGGACTGGCGGACCGCCTCCAGGCCGGAGAGCAGCTTGTCCGCGCGGCGGGCCATGTTCTGCGCGGCGACCGTCTTGGTGGCCTTGGCGCGCATCTTGTCCGCCTGCGAGTGCAGCGCGGCGGCCTTCTTCTCGGCGTTGGCGCGCTCGCGCTTGCGGCGCTTCTCGTCGGCCTCGCGCTGCTGCTGGTAGAGCTTCCAGCCCATGTTGTAGACGTCGATCTGGGCGCGGTTGGCGTCCAGGTAGAACACCTTGTTGACGACCGTCTCGACCAGGTCGACGTCGTGGGAGATCACGATGAAGCCGCCGCGGTAGGTCTTGAGGTAGTCGCGCAGCCAGACGATCGAGTCGGCGTCGAGGTGGTTGGTCGGCTCGTCCAGGAGCAGGGTGTCCGCGTCGGAGAACAGGATGCGGGCCAGCTCGATACGGCGCCGCTGTCCGCCGGAGAGGGTGTGCAGGGGCTGGCCGAGCACCCGGTCGGGCAGGTTCAGCGCGGCGGCGATGGTGGCGGCCTCGGCCTCGGCGGCGTACCCGCCCTTGGTGAGGAACTCGGTCTCCTGGCGCTCGTACTGCTTGAGCGCCTTCTCCCGGGTGGCGCCCTGGCCGTTGGCGATGCGCTGTTCGTTCTCGCGCATCTTGCGGATCAGTACGTCGAGGCCGCGCGCGGAGAGGACGCGGTCGCGGGCGAGCACGTCGAGGTCGCCGGTGCGGGGGTCCTGCGGGAGGTAGCCGACCTCGCCGGAGCGGGTGATGGTGCCGCCGGCGGGCATACCCTCGCCCGCGAGGCACTTGGTGAGGGTGGTCTTGCCGGCGCCGTTGCGGCCGACGAGGCCGATGCGGTCGCCCTTGGCGACACGGAAGGTGGCGTTCTCGATGAGGACGCGCGCACCGGCGCGCAGCTCGATACCGGAGGCGGAAATCACGGACAGACTCCAGGGCAGACGGGTTGGCGGGACTGAGCGGCTGAGGACGTTCCCGCTGTCTAATGCGCGAGGAGAATGGCCATGGCATTCAGTCTAACGGGCTCATGCAACCGGATTTCCGCCGCAGCCGGGTGACCATGGCGTCACTGATCAGGGTCGCGGGGCCGGCGGAGCTCGCCGGCGGGGCGTTGTCAGTGGTGGCTGCAACACTGGCGACAGACGGGATTTCCGGAGCAGGATGATCACGAAGGGGTGATCGGCATGGCAGGCACGAGCAGCGGTCCGAGCATCTTCCCGACGGTGCTGTACGCGGACGCCAAGGCGGCGATCCAGCAGCTCACGGAGGGTCTGGGGTTCACCGAGCTGTCGCTGTACGAGAGCGAGGACGGCACGGTGATGCACGCCGAGCTGGTCCAGGGCAACGGCGCGGTGATGATCGGCTCCAAGGGCCGCGGCGGCGTCTTCGACGGGGCGATGAAGGGCGCGGGCCCGGCCGGGGTGTACGTCGTCGTGGACGATGTCGACGCGCACCACCGGCGTGCGGTGGACCACGGGGTGGAGATCCTGATGCCCCCGACGGACCAGGACTACGGCTCGCGGGACTACATGGCCCGGGACGCCGAGGGCAACATCTGGAGCTTCGGCACGTACGCGCCCGCGATAGGCGGCTGAGCCGCCCCTCGCGCTTCAGAGGCCTCCGGTGTGCACCTGGAAGGCCGCGCGGCGCACGGCCTTGGCCAGGGCCGGGTCGGGGTGGGCGGCGGCGAGCGCGACCAGGACCTGCACGGTGCGGGGGTGGCCGACCGCGCGCACCTCGTCGAGCAGGGCGGGGACCGTCGGCTGGACCGCGGACTCCAGGTGACGCACCAGCATCGGGGCCTCGCCGTGGTCGGCGACGGCGGCGGCGGTGTCGACCCACAGCCACGTGGCCTCTTCCCGGGTGAGGACCTCGTGCACGTCCTCCGGGTCGCCGCCGTCGTGCTCCGCCAGCCACAGCAGGGCGTACGGCCGCAGGGTCGGCTCGTCGAGCACCGCGCGTACGTCGGGCTCGGCGGGGGCGCCGACGACGCGCAGCGCCTCGAAGGCCAGGCCGCGCAGCAGGGCGTCCTCGCCGCGGGCGGCGTCGATGAGTTCGGTGACGGCGCTGCCGACGGGCCGGGCGGCGAGCCAGGCGCGGTACTCGGCGCGGGCGGCGTTGGGGCGCAGCTGGGCGCAGCCGCGCAGCATCTCCTCGGCGGAGGCCTCGATGTTGCCGGCGGGGCTCTGCGCGGCGACGCAGATCTGCTCCAGCTTGACCCAGACCGCCCAGTTGCCCAGCGGGGTGAGGGTGGCGTGGGCGGCGTCGCAGGTGAGGGCGCCGACGGAGGCGAGGGCGTGCAGCGCCCAGTCCAGGAGGGGGGCCAGCGGGGCGCCGGGCTGCGGCTCGACAGGCTGCGCCTCGACGGACTCGGGCTGCGGACCGTAGGCGACCTCGCAGCGTTCGGTGCGCAGCTCGGTGACCCGCTGCTCCAGCAGGTCCAGCAGCTGCGCCACGGGGACGGGGCCGGCGGAGAGCTGGAGGAAGGAGAGCACCTGGGGCATGGCCGAGACGACCTCGGCGACGGCCGCCGCCTCGTGCCCGGCGGGCTCCGGGTGGGCGAGCGACCAGGCGTCGAAGAGGGCGACCCAGCCGCGCAGGACGGCGCTGTCGTCGCGGTTCCAGGCCCGCAGCCGCCAGCCGGGGCGGGCGCTGTCGCCGTGCACCTCGACGAGACCGGCGAGCCGGGCGGTGTCCCATTCGGCTCGGATCTGAGCGGGGGTCAGGCCGAGTTCGGCCGCGGCCCGTTCGGCGGTCGCCGCGGAGAGGGTGGCCTTGCCGTCGGCGGAGCCCGCCCGGCCGGGGCGCAGGGCGGCGTCGGCCCAGCGGGCGACGCGGACCGCGCCGGCGAGCTGGGAGCGCGCCATTCTGGCCAGCTCCGCGGGGGCCGGGGTGCCCTCCGGGGGGCGCGGGGCGGGGCGGCGCGGGCGCCGCTGGTCCATGGCTCGGGGAGCGGCGGCCAGGGGTCGTGGGCGGACGAGTCGAAGCCTGGAGTCGCGCGGGATACGGGACGTCACGGGTGCAGTCTTCCGGTTGACGGTCGGAAAACCCAAACGGAATGTCACGGCGGGCGACGGGACTGGCCAACGCACCGGGCGGCGAGGGCGTGGAGGAGGTGGGAACAGGCCAGTGGTACAGGGCTAAACGGAATGACTGCGACCGGGACGGCGGGGGGTGTCACATGAGCGGGGTCAGAAAGCGGCGCAGGGCTTCCTGGTAGCCGGCGGGGTCGGGGTTCCACATGGCGCTGTGCGGGGCGTTCTGGACGGTGTGCAGGGAGACCAGTCCGGGGTGGCTGTCGGCGAGGCGGCGGGACAGCCGCCAGGGGGCCACGGTGTCGCCGGGGCCGTGGAAGACCAGGGTCGGCACGGTCAGGCCGTCGGCCTCGGCGGCGCTGCGGCCCGGGTCGCCGTACAGGCCGGTGCGGCCCTGGGCGGCGCGCACGGCGAGCGGCAGCAGGGCGTGCGGGGTGCGGCGGGCCGCGGCCAGGGCGCGCAGGGTGGTCTGCCAGTCCAGGACCGGGGAGTCGAGCACCAGCCCGCGGACCCGGTCGCGGACGGCGGAGCGCGCGGTGGTGTGCAGGCACATCGCGGCGCCGGTGGACCAGCCCAGCAGGACGACCCGCTGGGCGCCGTAGCGCACGGCGTAGCGGATCGCGGCGTCCACGTCGCGCCACTCGGTCTCGCCGAGGTGGTTGAGGCCGTCGGCGGAGCGGGGTGCGCCGAGGTCGCCGCGGTAGGCGAGGGCGAGGACGGGGAAGCGGAGGCGGTGCAGGAAGCCCATCACGTTCATGGCGAGTTCGCGGGTGGCGCCCAGGCCGTGCACGGCGATCACCCAGGTCTCGCGGGCGCCGGGCACGAACCAGGCGGGCAGGGCGCCGAGTTCGCCGGGGACGTCGACGTCGGCGTGGTCCAGGCCGAGGGCGCTCGCGGGGTCGCCGATGTGCACGTTCGGGGTGAGCCAGACGTGGTCGCCGGGTTCGAGGGTGCCGTGGGTGACGCGTTCCAGACGGCGTACGACGGTGTCGGCGGGGTGCGGGGTGGCGTCCAGGACGGGGCCGACGACGGCGTGGCTGCCGTCACCGGCGAGGCCGTAGGTGCCGGGGCGCAGGGAGGCGAAGTCGCGGGTCAGGGTGATGCGGCCGGCGGCCGTGCCGTGCACGGTGAGCCTGGGCTCGGTGGGCAGGGGACGGCCGGGCGGCGCCTTGAGCGCGGCGTCGCTGGCGAGGCGTCCGGCGGCGACTCCGGCCGCGCCGGCTGCCAGGGCAACGGTGACGGCGGCGGCCGTCGCTTTGACAGTGCGCACGGGTTCAGTGTCCTGGCGGACCCGGTTCTCGGCCAGCGGGCGGGGGCGATCGGGCCTTGTTCAGCGCATTTGGGCTTGTTCAGCGCATTTGTCCTACTGCTGGCCGTAGCCCTTCAGCCTCTCCCCCACCTCCGCCACCTGTTCCCGGGTCAGCAGGGTCGGGGTCAGACCGGGGATCGAGGAGGCCGTCAGCCAGACGCGGCACATCCACTCGAGTTGGGCGGTGCGGTCGTAGGCCTGGTCGAGGGTGGCGCCGTAGGCGAGGGTGCCGTGGTTCTGGAGGAGGCAGGCGGTGCGGTCGGTGAGGGCCCGGAGCATGTGCTCGGCGAGTTCCTCGGTGCCGTAGGTCGCGTAGGGGGCGACGCGGACGGGGCCGCCGAGGGCCGCGGACATGTAGTGGATCAGCGGAAGCTCGGAGACGAGGGTGGAGACGGCCGTCGCGTATACGGCGTGGGTGTGGACGATCGCGCGGGCGTCGGTGGTGCGGTGGACGGCGAGGTGCATGGGCAGCTCGCTGGTGGGGACCAGGGTGCCGAGGACCTGGCGGCCGGTGAGGTCGACGCCCGTGATGTCGTCCGGGCCGAGCCGGTCGTAGGGCACGCCCGACGGTGTGACCAGGATGATGTCGCCGACCCGGACGGAGACGTTGCCGGAGGTGCCGACGACGAGGCCGTCGGCTACTGTGCGGCGGGCCGTCGCCACCAGGTCGGCCCAGGCGGCGGCCGTCTCGTCCCCCGGGTCGTGATGCTGCTCGGACATGCCCTGATCCTGCCCCTTCATCCGACACTCCGATGCCCTGCCCAGTTCACCTGGCGTTCACCTGAGTTACCTACGTTCAACAAGCCAATGACCTTCGAACGATTGCCTGGGTAAATGGAAAACCTCTCACTGATCCTCGCGATTGTGGTGGTGACCGCACTCGCGTTCGATTTCACGAACGGTTTTCACGACACCGCCAACGCGATGGCCACCACCATCTCGACCGGTGCGCTCAAGCCCAAGGTCGCGGTGGCCATGTCCGCCGTCCTCAACCTTGTGGGTGCTTTCCTCTCCGTCGAGGTCGCCAACACGATCTCCAAGGGTCTGGTCGACGAATCAGGCATCCGTCCCGAGGTCATCTTCGCCGCTCTGGTCGGCGCGATCCTCTGGAACCTGCTGACGTGGCTCGTCGGTCTGCCGTCCTCCTCGTCGCACGCCCTGATGGGCGGACTGATCGGCGCGACCGTCGCCTCGGCGGGCTTCGGTGCCGTGCACGGTGACGTTCTGGTGACCAAGGTGCTGCTCCCGGCGATCGCGGCCCCGCTGGTGGCGGGCCTCGCGGCGATGTTCGCCACGCGGCTGAGCTACACCCTGGGCAAGAAGGCCGACGGCAAGGCCGCGGCGAAGGGCTACCGCGCCGGGCAGATCGCCTCCGCCGGTCTGGTCTCGCTGGCCCATGGCACCAACGACGCCCAGAAGACGATGGGCATCATCACCCTCGCCCTGGTCGCCGGCGGCTCCATCGCCCCCGACTCCGACCCGCCCATGTGGGTCATCCTGTCCGCGGGTCTGGCCATCGCGCTCGGCACCTACCTGGGCGGCTGGCGCATCATCCGCACCATGGGCAAGGGCCTGACCGACCTCCAGCCGCAGCAGGGCTTCGCCGCCCAGACCTCCGCCGCGACGGTCATCCTGGCCTCCTCCCACCTGGGCTTCTCGCTCTCCACCACGCACTCGGTGTCCGGCTCCGTGATGGGTGCCGGCCTCGGCCGCAAGGGCGGGGTGGTCCGCTGGTCCACCGCGACCCGGATGTTCGTCGCCTGGGGTCTGACCCTGCCGGCCGCCGCGCTGGTCGGCGCGCTCGCCGAGTACGTCACCGGCTTCGGCGACTGGGGCACCGCGCTGGTGGCCGTCTTCCTGATCGCCTCCAGCGCCGCCATCTGGAAGCTCTCGCGCCGCGAGGTCGTCGACCACACCAACGTGAACGACGCCGACGACGAGGAGCCGGCCGGAGTGGTCACCACGGCGATCGCCGCGGTCACCCCGCCGCCGGCGGGCGTCATGGCCGAGGAGCTCTCCGAGGACCTGTCGGCCACCATTCCCGCCCCGGCGAGCGCCGACCCGGCCGCTCCCAAGGCCGCGGTCTGACCCCCACACCCCGCTTTAAGGAATCAGCAGCATGAAGATCGACTGGGCGGCCCTCGGCTCCGTCTTCGGCGTCAGCCTCGTGGTCACCGTGGCCCTGGTGGGCCTGTTCACCCTCGGCGTCGTCGGCCTGTCCCGCCAGGAGCGGGCCGCGGCCCAGGGCGGCTCGGCCGCCCTCGCCGTCACCGGCGCCTACGCCTGCTTCGCCGCCTGCGCGGCGGCGGTGGCGTACGGCATCTACCTGATCATGGCGTGATCCACCTGATCATGGCGTGAGGCCCGGCGTCTGACGCCCGGCCCTTTGCGAGGGGGCCGTCACGGACAAGGAGAGTCCGTGACGGCCCCCTCGTGCTTGAGGACGGCCTTCTCGGCCTTGGTGTAGGTGCCGGGCCAGTGGCGGCAGAGGGCGGCCTGCCAGGTGTCGGGGTCCAGGGGGATGGCCAGGTCGCCGTTCTCGTCCCGTACGTCCAGCCGGTCGCCGGTCAGGCGGAGGTCCTCCGACGCGGCGTCCAACGGGATGGTGACGTAGGGCTCGTCCACGTCCTGCGGACGCCACACGTCCATGAACTCGTCCGGCCCCACCGTGCCGCTGAGCAGGGTGCCGTCGTCGGCGAGTGCCATCACCTGGATGTCCTCGCTGCTCTCGATGGTCTGTCCCACGAGGTCGCCGTCGGTCAGTTCGCGCCGGGCGATCGTCCTGCTGTCGAGCGGGACGGCGATCAGTTCCCCCTGCGGGGCGACGGTCAGGCCGAGGCTGACCGCGTCCGTCGCCATCGTGAGGAGACTGGTGGGCGTCTTCACCCCCGTGTCGACGTTCCGGACGGCGATCCTGCCCCCGCTGTCCGCGATCACCACCTCGTGCGGATGCGAGGGGCGCACCGCGAAACCGGCACACGGGCCGACGCCGCAGGGCCTGTTCTCCACCACACGACGGGTTCCCGACGCGGCGTCGTAAAGGATCAGCTCGTCCTCAGTGAGGATCACGATCCTGCTGCCGTACAACGGGGCGGCGAAGCCGATCGTGCTGGTGACGGGCACGGTGTGCTCGTGGGCGCCCTGGTCCGCGGTGCGGACCGACAGCATGTCGTGCCTGTCGTACCAGAGGACGAGATGACGGCTGTCCGCGGTGAAGAACACCTCCGGAGGGCCGGCGGCAGTGGCGTCCCATTCAGCCATGACCATGGGTTCGGCGCTCAGCTCCGCACCCACGCGTGCGACGGTCAGCCAGGTGTTGCTGGTCTCCCCGTCCTCGTCGGTGCCCATCGACCGGGCGTGGTGGACACCGTCGGCGCTTCTCGCGTACGCGCCGAACGAGTAGGCGCCATCGGTGTCCGGCCTCAGCAACGGCTTCCGGTGCTCCGGCGTGGTCCGCAGCACGAGCAGATCGGATCCCACGGCCGTCAGCACGCACGGGGCTCCCCCCGGCCCGGGCACGACGGCGGGACGCTGTGCCCACTCCAGCGCGCCGGTCCAGACCGGCGCACCGTAGCGCGCGCCCGTGCGCAGGTCCGTCACCCAGAGCGCGGGATCTTCGGCGCCCTGCACTACATAGCGTCCGGTGGCGTCGACCCCGCCCATCCGCATCGCCACGACCGGCGGGCCGGTGGCATCGGGCCCGGTGAGGGAATGGAACGTATACCGCCCGAGCCCGCCGTCGACGACGACGCCCTTGCCGCGCCCGGCGAGGGACTCGGCCGACCGGAACGTACGCAGCACCCTCCCGGTGCTCAGGTCGTGCACGGTCGCCGTCCCTGTGCTGGAGTCGTCGGACTCGATCATCTGGACGGCTGCGGTGCCGTCCCCCACGAGGGCGGCATCCACCGGAGTCTCGCCCTTGGCGTCCACGGGGACCGGGCGGCCGTCGGCGGTGTCCCAGACGTCGACCGTCCAGCCGCGTCCACGGTCCTCCGAGAAGTCGTCGGCCACTCTCAGGAGACGACCGCCGCTGTCGGAGAAGTCGAGCGCCGTGGTGTTCCGCCTCTCGGTCACGCGGGTCCACAGCCGCTTGCGACGGCGCAGGTCGTGAAGCGTCGTCGAGCCGTCCTCCGTGGCGACCGCCAGCAGACGCCCGTCGTCGCTCAGTTCGACGGCGTCGGCCACACCGGGCTGGTCGAACACCCGCCACGACCGCGGCCGACCCTGCAGAAGGCCCGTCCAGACGCGCACCCGCCGCTCATTGGCCTGGGCCGAGGACAGGGTCACCACGGTGGAGCCGTCGGCGGTCGTGTCGAGGGACCCGATGTCCTCGTCGGCGGGGCCGGCGTGTCCCCTGATCACGGCGGCGCCCCTCAAGTAGGCGTCCAGCAAGGCCTGTCTGGCCTCCTTGCCCTCATGGTTGTGCCAGGCCGCCATGGCCAGATGCTGTGACATCAGCGGACGGGTCGACGCCAGGCGTCCCGCCTCCTCCGCCAAGGCACGCGCCGCGATCACCCGCCCCCTCGACTCCAACCGCGTCCCCCTGTCCCACGCCGCCACCGCCAGCCCTCCCGCGAGCAGCGCCAGCACGACCAGGACGGCCACCGCCAGCCGCCATCTGCGCAGCCCCCGCTGCTGATGCCGTCGGCCCGCCTCGATGAAGTCGCGCTCGGGCTGGGTGATGTCGTCGCGGTGCTCCAGGGAGGCCAGTTGTTCCAGGGACGTGGCCAGCATGGTGCCCCGCAGCAGGGCGCCCGTCTCGCGGCCTGTTTCCTGCCAGTGGGCGAGGGACTGCAGGAGGCGTTCCTGCCAGGCGCGGAAGTCGCGGGAGGCCTCCAGCCAGGTGCGCAGGCGGGGCCAGGCGCGGACGAGTTCCTCGTGGGCGAGGTCGACGAGGGGGTCGCCGTCGGGGCCGTGGGTGATGCGGACGAAGCGGGTGCGGGTGGCCAGGGCTTCGGCGGTGGCGCGGAGTTCGGGGGGCAGGGGGGACAGGCGGACCGGTTTGCGGGTGAAGCCCGCCGCGTCGTCGGGGCGGGCCAGTTGGGTGAAGAGGCGGCGGACGGGGGCCTCGCCGTACTCGGCGATGACCTCGCCGACCCGTTGTTCGGCGTGGGCGGACAGGGCTCCGGCGACGCCGCCCAGGGCCTCGTAGCCGGTGTGGGTCAGGCGGATGCCCTTCTCGTGCGACCACAGTTCCGTCAGGGCGAACTCGACCATCGGCAGATGACCCGGCTCGCCCTCGGCGTCGTCCACGATGCGTTCCGCGAGGCCGGGTTCGAGGGTGAGGCCGGGGACGCGGGCCGCCGGGCCCTCGACGGCGCGCAGGAGGGCCGCGCGGTCCAGAGGCGCGACGACCTGGGCACAGTCGCTGAGGACGCGGGCCGTGGCGGGTTCGACGAGGTCGTCCAGCGACGCCGAGCGCAATGTGGCGAGGACCCGCAGGCGTCTGCCCTCGGCCGGTGCCGCGGCCAGGGCGATCGTCAGGCCGAGCAGCGTCCGTGCGGTGGCCGGTTCGGCGGCGACGGTCTCCTCCAACTGGTTGAGGAAGAAGACATGTCCGGCCGGGCCGCAGCTCTCCAGCACCCGTCGCCCCAGCGCGGCCGCGGCGCCGGCACCCTCGGCGTCCAGGACCTCCGCCAGCGCCAGGGCCGCCCGTTCCTGCTCCGGGACACCGGAGTCCCGCGCGAGCAGCGGGGCCAGCGCCCGCGCCAGAGTGAGCGAGGCTCGGGTGCCGGGCAGGGGCCGGATCTCGGACACCGTATGGCCGTCGGCGCGCAGGCGGGGCAGGACGCCCGCACGGACGAGGGAGGTCTTGCCGCTGCCGGACGGGCCCACGACGGGGACGACCAGGTGGCGTTCCACCGCGTCGACCAGCCGGTCCGTCTCCTCCTCGCGGCCGAAGAAGTGCTCGGCGTCCTCCTCGCGGAAGGCGTCCAGGCCGCGGTAGGGGCAGCGGCGCAGGCCCGGTTGGAGGTCGAGGAGCGTGGCGGCGGGGATGAGGTAGGAGGTGACGGCCGCGGGACCGCGGTCCGCCGCGACCGTCATGCCTACGACGGCGCCGACCTCCTCGTCCCACACCGGGGCCCCGCTGCACCCCGGGGTGATGCGGTGCGCCGTCCCCTCGGCCTCCATCGAGATCCAGCCGTGCCCCACGGCTCCGCGCAGCCGCCCGCCGATCCACGCGCCGTGCTCGGCGGCGGCGGGGAAGGCGAGGATGCGGAAGCGGTGGTCCCACACATCGCCGACCCCGGCGAGGGGGACGGGACCGCCGAAGGGCTCTGCAGAGGGCTGTGCGGAAGGCTCCCCGGAGAGTTCTGCCGAGGGCTCCCCGGAGGGCTCCCGCGAGAGCTTCCCGGACAGCTCCCCGCGGGGCTCCCCTGGAACCTCTCCTGAGGGCTCCCCTGAGACCTCCCCTGAGGGCTTCCCGGACAGCTCCCCTGAGGGCTCCCCCGAGGACCGCCCCTCCCCCGGCAGCAACCGCAGCAGCGCCACGTCCCCCGATCCGTCCGCCGTGACCGGGCGCCACGCCGACACGGACGCCCGGTGGACCGTGCCGCCCCGTTGCAGAGGGAACTCCACGGTCAGCGACGCCGTGGGGACCGTCGCGTCCCGGCCGTCGACGCGCAGGGCCTGCGCCACCACGTGGGCGCAGGTGGCCACCAGGCCCGGCGCGAGCAGGAAGCCCGTGCCGACCGCCGTGCCGTCGGCGTCCCGCACCCGGGCCACCGCGGGGCCGAGTGCCTCGGGAAAGCGGTCACCGGTCACTGCGTACGCACCTTTCGTCTCGCCCGTCCGACGTATTGCAGTCGGTACTGACGGAGCGTCACAAGCGGTGGCGCGGATTGCCGCCCGGCAGAGCGCATTTCCGCCCGAGTCGGTCCTCGCGGGCGGGCCGGCGTGGTAGCGGTGTGGGCCTCGGCACACTCCAGCCTCGCAGGTCAACAGCGAGTTGACGGGTGTTCGCGGGCCGTGGTGGACTGCCGGAGCCATCTACGGCGGCAGGAGAGGAAGCCGGTGCGAATCCGGCGCGGTCCCGCCACTGTCACCGGGGTAGCCATTCCCCGGGAGCCAGGAACTCTCACCGCCGGTCTCGTCGAACCAGGGCGCGGACACCCTGAGTGAGGACATATCGCCATGCGCGGCTGCCCAACACGGTTCACCATCCCTGCCCTGCCCGCCTGTCCGGCCGGCTGAGCCCGATGCGTGCCGATCGCGTGTTCGCGTACGGCGCCGCCGCCGGCCTTCTCGGTGACCTCCTGCTCGGCGATCCGCGCCGCGGGCATCCGGTCGCCGCGTTCGGCCGCGCCGCGGGTGCCGTGGAACGGAGGCTGTGGCGCGACCACCGCGGCCGGGGCGCCCTGCACACCGCCGTGTGCGTCGGCGGCACGGTCGCCCTGGGCGCCGCGGCCGCCCGTGCCGTACGCCGCTCCCCCGCCGCCTCCGTCGCGCTGACCGGCGCCGCCACCTGGGCCGTCGTCGGCGGTACTTCGCTCGCACGCGAGGCCCGCGCCATCGGGCAGTCGCTCCAGGAGGGCGACATCGAGGGCGCGCGGGCCCGGCTGCCGCACCTGTGCGGGCGCGACCCGCAGGCGCTGGACGCCGACGGGATCGCCCGTGCCGTCGTGGAGTCGGTCGCCGAGAACACCTCCGACGCGGTCGTCGGCGCGCTGGTGTGGGGCGCGCTCGGCGGGGTGCCGGGGCTGCTCGGCTTCCGGGCGGTCAACACCCTCGACGCGATGGTGGGTCACAAGTCGCCCCGCTACCGCCGCTTCGGGTGGGCCTCCGCCCGCCTGGACGACCTCGCCGGCTGGCCGGGCGCGCGGCTGACCGCCGTACTCGCCGCGGCCGCGGGACCCGATCCGCGCGGTGCCGTACGCGCCTGGCGGGCCGACGCCGGCCGGCACCCGAGCCCCAACGCCGGGCCCGTGGAGGCCTCCTTCGCGGGCGCCCTCGGCGTGCGGCTCGGCGGCACGCTCTCCTACGGCGGCCGGGTCGAGCACCGGCCCGTGCTGAACGGGGCGACGGGACGCGCCGTCGCCGTCACCGACATCGGCCGGGCGGTACGGCTCTCCCGCCGGGTCGGCTGGCTCGCGCTCGGCGTGGGAGTCGCCGGGCGCCTGGTCGTGAAGGGGCGCAACAGCATGAGTGGGGGCGGAAGAACATGAGCTGGGGCAAGAGCATGGGCGGGGGTCTCCTCGTCGCCGGCACCACGTCCGACGCGGGCAAGAGCGTCGTCACGGCCGGGATCTGCCGATGGCTGGTGCGGCAGGGGGTCAAGGTCGCGCCCTTCAAGGCGCAGAACATGTCCCTCAATTCCTTCGTCACGCGCGAAGGCGCCGAGATCGGCCGGGCGCAGGCCATGCAGGCCCAGGCCTGCCGCGTGGAGCCCACCGCGCTGATGAACCCCGTGCTGCTCAAGCCCGGTGGCGAGCAGAGCAGCCAGGTCGTGCTGCTGGGCAAGCCGGTCGGCGAGCTGAGTGCGCGCGGCTATCACGGCGGACGGCAGCAGCAGTTGCTCGGCACGGTGCTGGAGTGTCTCACCGAGTTGCGGGGCACGTATGACGCGGTGATCTGCGAGGGTGCGGGCAGTCCGGCCGAGATCAATCTGCGCCGGACGGACATCGTGAACATGGGGATCGCCCGCAATGCCGGGCTCCCGGTGCTTGTCGTCGGCGACATCGACCGCGGGGGCGTCTTCGCGTCCTTCTTCGGAACGGTGGCTCTGCTCTCCCCCGAGGACCAGAAGCTCGTCGCGGGGTTCCTCGTCAACAAGTTCCGGGGCGATGTCTCCCTGCTGGAGCCGGGCCTGGACATGCTGCTCGGCCTCACCGGGCGCCCCACCTACGGAGTCCTGCCCTTCCAGCACGGCCTCGGCATCGACGAGGAGGACGGGCTGCGGGTGTCCCTGCGCGGGACGGTCCGGGAGTCGAACGTGGCCCCGCCGCACGGCGAGGACGTCCTGCGCGTCGCGGTGTGCGCGATCCCGCTGATGTCCAACTTCACGGACGTGGACGCGCTCGCCGCCGAACCGGGCGTCGTGGTGCGGTTCGTGGACCGGCCGGAGGAGCTGGCCGACGCGGACCTGGTCGTCGTCCCCGGCACCCGGGGCACCGTACGGGCGCTGGAGTGGCTGCGCGAGCGGGGCCTTGCGGACGCCCTCGTCCGCAGGGCTGCCGAACAGCGGCCGATCCTCGGCATCTGCGGCGGTTTCCAGGTCCTCGGCGAGCACATCGAGGACGAGGTCGAGAGCCGTCGCGGTCACGTGGACGGCCTCGGGGTCCTCCCCGTCAGGGTGCGGTTCGCCCGCGAGAAGACCCTCACCCGGCCGGTCGGCGAGGCACTCGGCGAACCGGTCGAGGGGTACGAGATCCACCACGGCGTGGCCACCGTCCTCTCGGGTGAGCCCTTCCTGGACGGCTGCCGCGTCGGCCAGACCTGGGGCACGCACTGGCACGGCTCGCTGGAGTCCGACGGCTTCCGGCGCGCCTTCCTGCGCGAGGTCGCCGCCGCCGCGGGCCGCCGCTTCGTGCCGGCGCCCGACACCTCCTTCGCCGCGCTGCGCGAGGAGCAGCTCGACCGGCTCGGCGACCTGATCGAACAGCACGCGGACACCGACGCGCTGTGGCGGCTCATCGAGTCCGGCGCGCCACAAGGACTGCCTTTCATTCCACCGGGAGCACCCGCATGAGCACAGTGTTGTTGTTGTCGACCGCCGACACGGATCTGCTGGCGGCCCGTGCCTCGGGAGCGCCGTACCGGATCGGCAACCCGACCCGGGTGGACGTCGCCTCCGAGCTGCCGGCGCTCGTCCAGGGCGCGGACATCGCCGTCGTACGGCTTCTCGGCGGCAAGCGCGCCTGGGAGGACGGGCTCGCCACGCTGAAGGAGGCGGGCATCCCGACCGTGCTGCTGGGCGGCGAGGCCGTACCGGACGCCGAGCTGATGGCCGAGTCCAGCGTGCCCGCGGGTGTCGTGGCGGAGGCGCTGAAGTACCTGGTCGAGGGCGGCCCCGAGAACCTGGTCGAGCTGTCCCGCTTCCTGTCCGACACGGTGCTGCTGACCGGCGAGGGCTTCGCCGCGCCGCAGAAGATGCCGGAGTACGGCGTCCACGGCGAGCGCGCTCTCGTCGAGGGCCGCCCGACCGTCGGCGTGCTCTTCTACCGAGCCCACGAGCTCAGCGGCAACACGGCGTTCGTGGACACCCTGTGCGACGCGATCGAGGCCCGTGGCGCCAACGCCCTGCCGGTGTACTGCGGTTCGCTGCGCGGCGCTGATGCCGGGCTGTACGAGATCCTCGGGCAGGCCGACGCCCTGGTCGCCACGGTCCTCGCGGCGGGCGGCACGCACGCCTCGCAGGCGTCGGCCGGCGGTGACGAGGAGGCGTGGGACATCGGGGCCCTCGCCGATCTGAACATCCCTGTGCTGCAGGGGCTCTGCCTGACCTCGTCGAAGAGGGCCTGGGACGAGTCGGACGCCGCCCTGTCCCCGATGGACGCCGCGATGCAGGTGGCGATCCCGGAGTTCGACGGGCGTCTGATCACCGTGCCGTTCTCCTTCAAGGAGCAGGGCCCGGACGACGTCCCGGTGTACCGGGCCGACCCCGAGCGGGCCGCGCGCGTGGCCGGGATCGCCGTACGCCACGCGCAGTTGAAGCACAAGCCGAACGCGGAGAAACGGCTCGCGCTGGTCTTCACCGCGTACCCGACCAAGCACTCGCGTGTCGGCAACGCGGTGGGACTGGACACGCCCGCGTCGGCGGTGCGGGTGCTGGACGCGCTCAAGGGAGCCGGTTACGTCGTCGAGGGGCACCCCGACAACGGTGACGAGCTGATCCACCGGCTCATCAACGCCGGTGGCCACGACGTGGAGTGGCTGACCGAGGAGCAGCTGGCCGCCGCGCCCGCACGCGTGCCGCTGGCGGACTACCGGGCGTGGTTCGACAAGCTCGACCCGGAGCTGCGGGACGCCATGCTGGAGGCGTGGGGCGAGCCGCCGGGCTCGCTGTACGTCGACGGGGACGACATCGTGCTGGCGTCCCTGCAGTTCGGGAACGTCGTCGTGATGATCCAGCCGCCGCGCGGCTTCGGCGAGAACCCGATCGCGATCTACCACGACCCGGACATGCCGCCGTCGCACCACTACATGGCGGCCTACCGCTGGCTGGAGAACAGCTTCGGCGCCGACGCGATCGTGCACATGGGCAAGCACGGCACGATGGAGTGGCTGCCCGGCAAGGGCCTCGGGCTCAGCGGCGGTTGCGCCCCGGACGCGGTCCTCGGCGACCTTCCGCTGATCTACCCGTTCATCGTCAACGACCCCGGTGAGGGCACCCAGGCCAAGCGGCGCGGCCACGCCACGGTCGTCGACCACCTGGTCCCGCCGATGGCACGCGCCGACACCTACGGCGACCTGGCCAAGCTGGAGCAGCTCCTCGACGAGTACGCGCTGGTCAGCGACCTGGACCCGACGAAGGCACCGGCCGTGCGGGCGCAGATCTGGACCCTCGTCAAGGCGGCCGAGCTGCACCACGACCTGCATGTGGACGAGCAGCCGGACGAGGACGAGTTCGACGAGTTCGTCATGCACATCGACGGCTATCTGTGCGAGATCAAGGACGTGCAGATCCGCGACGGCCTGCACATCCTGGGCGGCGGCCCGGTCGGCGAGCCCCGGGTGAACCTGGTGCTGGCCGTGCTGCGTGCCTCGCAGGTCTGGGGCGGACAGGCGAACGCGCTGCCGGGCCTGCGGGCCGCGCTGGCCGCCCACTTCGGGCTGGTCGAGAAGGAGTTGCTGGCCGAGCCGGGTGCTCCGGTGAAGGTGCCGGTGGAGCTGACGGACCTGGTGGAGGGCCCGTCCCGTACCGCCGCCGACGCGATCGACCTGCTGGAGCAGCTGTGCCGGCGGTTCGCCGAGGGCATGGAGGCCCGGGACTGGGCCGTGGCCTCGGTGCCCGCGCTGGTGCGCGAGGTCGTCGGGGTCGAACTCCCCGAGGCCGTCGCGGTGCTGGAGTTCGCCTGCGACGAGGTCGTGCCGCGGCTCGCCCGGACGACGGACGAGATCGGGCACATCCTCAGGGCTCTCGACGGCGGTTACGTCCCGGCCGGGCCCTCCGGCTCCCCGACGCGCGGCCTGGTCAACGTGCTGCCGACGGGCCGGAACTTCTACTCCGTCGACCCCAAGGCGATTCCCTCGCGGCTGAGCTGGGAGGTCGGCCAGTCGCTGGCGGACTCGCTGGTCCAGCGGTACCTCCAGGACACCGGCGCGTACCCGAAGTCGGTGGGCCTGACCGTCTGGGGCACCTCCGCGATGCGCACCCAGGGCGACGACATCGCCGAGATCCTGGCGCTGCTGGGCTGCCGTCCGGTGTGGGACGAGGCCTCGCGGCGGGTGACCGGCTTCGAGGTGATCCCGCTCGCCGAGCTGGGCCGGCCGCGCATCGACGTCACCGTCCGTATCTCCGGCTTCTTCCGGGACGCGTTCCCGCATGTCGTCGGGCTGATCGACGACGCGGTGCGCAAGGTGGCCGAGCTGGACGAGCCGGCCGAGCAGAACTACGTCAAGGCCCACGCCGACGAGGACACCGCCGAGCACGGCGACCGGCGCCGCGCGACGGCCCGTGTCTTCGGCTCCAAGCCGGGCGCGTACGGCGCCGGCCTGCTGCCGCTGATCGACGCCCGCAACTGGCGCTCCGACGCCGACCTCGCCGAGGTGTACGCCGTCTGGGGCGGCTACGCCTACGGGCGCGGGCTCGACGGGCGGGCGGCGCGCGGGGACATGGAGACGGCGTTCAAGCGGATCGCGGTCGCCGCGAAGAACGTCGACACCCGCGAGCACGACCTGGTCGACGCCGACGACTACTTCCAGTACCACGGCGGCATGGTCGCCATGGTCCGCCACCTCACGGGCGCCAACCCCGAGGCGTACGTGGGCGATTCGGCGACGCCGGACCAGGTGAAGACGCGCACGCTGGGCGAGGAGACGCACCGCGTGTTCCGGGCCCGTGTGGTCAACCCGCGCTGGATGGCGGCCATGCGGCGCCACGGCTACAAGGGCGCCTTCGAGATGGCGGCGACCGTGGACTACCTGTTCGGCTACGACGCCACGGCGGGCGTGGTCGACGACTGGATGTACGAGAAGCTCAGCGCCGAGTACGTCTTCGACCCGGAGAACCGGGACTTCATGAAGCAGTCCAACCCGTGGGCGCTGCGCGGCATCACCGAGCGGCTCCTGGAGGCGGCCGAGCGCGGTCTGTGGGCCGAGCCGGACGCGGAGACGCTGGAGCGGCTGCGGGCCACCTACCTGGAGCTCGAAGGCGACCTGGAGGGCGACCAGTGACGACTCCCTTTCCTTTCACGGCCGTTGTCGGCCAGGACGATCTGCGGCTCGCGCTGCTGCTGAACGCCGTGTCGCCGGCGGTCGGCGGTGTGCTGGTGCGCGGCGAGAAGGGCACCGCCAAGTCGACGGCCGTCCGGGCCCTTTCGTCGCTGCTGCCGCAGGTGCCGGTCGTCCCCGGCTGCCGGTTCTCCTGCGACCCCGCGTCCCCCGACCCCGCCTGCCCGGACGGGCCGCACGAGCCGGGCCCCGGCACCGAGCGGCCCGCCCGCATGGTCGAGCTGCCCGTCGGGGCCTCCGAGGACCGGCTGGTCGGCGCGCTGGACATCGAGCGGGCGCTCGCGGAGGGCGTGAAGGCCTTCGAGCCGGGCCTGCTGGCCGACGCGCACCGCGGGATCCTCTACGTCGACGAGGTCAACCTGCTGCACGACCACCTGGTCGACCTGCTGCTGGACGCGGCCGCGATGGGCGCCTCGTACGTCGAGCGCGAGGGCGTGTCCGTGCGGCACGCCGCGCGGTTCCTGCTGGTCGGCACCATGAACCCCGAGGAGGGCGAGCTGCGGCCGCAGCTCCTGGACCGGTTCGGCCTGACGGTCGAGGTGGCCGCCTCGCGGGAGCCCGACCAGCGGGTGGAGGTCGTACGGCGGCGGCTGGCGTACGACGACGACCCGGCCGGGTTCGCCGCGCGCTGGGCCGAGGAGGAAGCCGCCGTGCGGCAACGGATCGTCGCCGCACGGGAGTTGCTGCCGCAGGTGCGGCTGGGCGACGGGGCGCTGCGGCAGATCGCGGCGACCTGTGCGGCCTTCGAGGTGGACGGCATGCGGGCCGACATCGTGATGGCGCGTACCGCCACCGCGCTGGCGGCGTGGGCGGGGCGGACCGATGTGCTCGCCGAGGACGTCCGGCAGGCGGCGCTGCTCGCGCTGCCGCACCGCAGGCGGCGTAATCCGTTCGACGCGCCGGGCCTGGACGAGGACAAGCTGGACCAGACGCTGGAGGAGTTCTCCGGGGACTCCCCGGACGACGACCCCGACCCCGACGGCCCCGGTGGCGGTGGCGGCGGGCAGCCGTCCCCGGACGCCGGGCCCGAGGGCGGGGACACCGCCGCGCGGCCGGAGGCCGGTGAGGGCGGCGAGCCCCAGCCGTCCGGCGCCGGTGAGCAGTCCGCCGTACGGGCCGCCGAGCCGTTCCGGACGAAGGTGCTGAGCGTGCCGGGGATCGGTGAGGGTGCCGCCGGGCGGCGTTCGCGGGCGCGGACCGCGCACGGGCGGACGACCGGTGCGCGGCGGCCGCAGGGCGCCCTGACCAAGCTGCATCTGGCGGCGACCGTGCAGGCGGCCGCTCCCCACCAGCGGGCGCGCGGGCGCTCCGGGCGGGGGCTGGTGGTGCGCCGGGACGATCTGCGGCAGGCGGTCCGGGAGGGGCGTGAGGGCAACCTCGTGCTGTTCGTGGTCGACGCCTCCGGGTCGATGGCCGCCCGGCAGCGCATGAGCGCCGTCAAGGGTGCCGTGCTGTCGCTGCTGCTCGACGCCTACCAGCGGCGGGACAAAGTGGGGCTGGTGACCTTCCGGGGCTCGGCCGCCGAGGTCGCGCTGCCGCCGACCTCTTCGGTGGACGCGGCCGCCGCCCGCCTCGAATCCCTGCCGACCGGTGGGCGTACGCCGCTGGCGGCCGGGCTGCTCAAGGCGCACGAGGTGCTGCGGGTGGAGCGGCTGCGGGACGCGGGGCGGCGGCCCCTGGTGGTCGTGGTGACGGACGGGCGGGCGACCGGAGGGCCCGAGCCGCTGCTGCTCGCCTCGAAGGCGGCCGGGCTGTTCGCGGCCGACGGCGTCGCCTCCGTGGTCGTGGACTGCGAGTCGGGGCCGGTGCGGCTCGGGCTCGCCGGGAAGCTCGCGGGCGAGCTGGGCGGGACCGCCGTGACGCTGGACGAGCTGCGGGCCGACAGCATCGCCGGACTGGTGAAGAACGTGACGTCGTCGAGGAGGGCCGCGTAATGCCGCAGGGACAGCCGAGTGTGGTGCCGGACGATGGACTGACCACGCGTCAGCGCAGGAACCGGCCGCTGGTCGTGGTGCACACGGGCATCGGCAAGGGCAAGTCGACGGCCGCGTTCGGGCTCGCGCTGCGGGCCTGGAACCAGGGCTGGCCGATCGGGGTGTTCCAGTTCGTCAAGTCGGCGAAGTGGAAGGTCGGCGAGGAGAACGCGCTGCGCGTGCTCGGCGCCTCCGGCGAGGGCGGCACCGTCGACTGGCACAAGATGGGCGAGGGCTGGTCCTGGGTCCAGCGCGACGCGCAGATGGACAACGAGGAGAAGGCCCGCGAGGGCTGGGAGCAGGTCAAGCGCGACCTGGCCGCCGAGACGTACCGGCTGTACGTGCTCGACGAGTTCGCGTACCCGATGCACTGGGGGTGGGTCGACACCGACGAGGTCGTCGACGTGCTCCGCAACCGGCCCGGGACCCAGCATGTGGTGATCACCGGGCGCAACGCCCCCGAGAAGCTGGTGGAGTTCGCCGACCTGGTCACCGACATGTCCAAGGTCAAGCACCCGATGGACGCCGGCCAGAAGGGCCAGAGAGGCATCGAGTGGTGACCCTGTGATGTCCTCCTCCTCGTCCGTGTCCGTTCCCCGGCTGGTCGTCGCCGCGCCGTCGTCCGGCAGCGGCAAGACCACCGTCGCCACGGGGCTGATGGCCGCGCTCGCCGCGCGGGGGCTCGCCGTGTCCCCGCACAAGGTCGGGCCGGACTACATCGACCCCGGCTATCACGCGCTCGCCACCGGGCGCGTGGGGCGCAACCTCGACGCTTACCTGTGCGGGGCCGAGCTGGTCGCTCCGCTGTTCCTGCACGGGGCGCGCGGGTGCGACATCGCGGTCGTCGAGGGTGTGATGGGGCTGTACGACGGGGCGGCCGGGGAAGGGGAACTGGCCTCGACCGCTCATGTCGCCAAGCTGCTGCGGGCGCCGGTGGTGCTCGTCGTGGACGCGTCCTCGCAGTCGCGGTCCGTGG
This sequence comes from Streptomyces sp. NPDC096205, assembly GCF_044763135.1. Taxonomy (NCBI): domain Bacteria; kingdom Bacillati; phylum Actinomycetota; class Actinomycetes; order Kitasatosporales; family Streptomycetaceae; genus Streptomyces; species Streptomyces sp. NPDC096205. Next base: position 70,753 of record NZ_JBIWFS010000002.1, read on the forward strand.
CGGCGCTGGTGCACGGTTTCGCGTCCTGGGACCCCGAGGTGCGGGTCGCGGGCGTGATCCTGAACAAGGTCGCCTCCGACCGGCACGAGCAGTTGCTGCGGGACGCCCTGGACTCCTCCGGGGTGCCGGTGCTGGGCGTTCTGCGGCGGGCTCCTCAGGTGGACACGCCGTCCAGGCATCTGGGGCTGGTGCCGGCAGCCGAGCGGCGGGCTGCCGCCGTGGAGGCCGTCGCCGCGATGGCCGCGCAGGTGTCGGCGGGGTGTGATCTGGAGGCGCTGGTGGCGCTGGCGCGGGGTGCCGGGGCGTTGTCGTGTGCGGCTTGGGACGCGGCTGAGGCTGTGGCTTCTTCGCCCCCGCCGCCCCTTCCCGTCCCGACCCCGGGGGCTGCCGCCCCCGGACCCCCGCTTCGGCCTGAACGGCCTCGTCCTCAATCGCCGGACAGGCTGAGAATTGCCGTTGCCGGTGGGCAGGCTTTCACCTTCTCCTACGCCGAGCACACCGAACTCCTCACCGCCGCCGGAGCCGAGGTCGTCACCTTCGACCCGCTCCGCGACGAGCAACTCCCCGAGGGCACAAGGGGGTTGGTGATCGGCGGCGGGTTCCCGGAGGTGTACGCCGCCGAGCTGTCGGCCAACGAGGCGCTGCGGAAGGCCGTCGCGGCCCTCGCGCAGTCCGGTGCCCCGGTGGCCGCCGAGTGCGCCGGGCTGCTGTATCTGTGCCGGGAGCTGGACGGGCAGCCGATGTGCGGGGTGCTGGACGCCGGGGCGCGGATGTCGGAGCGGCTCACGCTCGGGTATCGGGACGCGGTGGCTGTGTCGGACAGTGTGCTGGCCGCCGCCGGGACCCGGATGCGGGGCCACGAGTTCCATCGCACGGTCGTCGAGCCGGGCGCCGGGGCGGCTCCGGCGTGGGGGGTGCGCGCCCCTCGGAAGCGCGTCGAAGGTTTCGTACAACAAGGTGTGCACGCGAGTTATCTGCACACGCACTGGGCGGCCGAGCCCGGTGTGGCCCGTCGGTTCGTGGAGAGGTGCCGGACGTCATGAGCAGCAGGCTGATCGGAGTCGGGGTGGGCCCGGGCGACCCGGAGCTGGTGACCGTCAAGGGGGTCAACGCGCTGCGGGCCGCCGATGTCGTGGTCGTGCCCGTGATGGACACCGGTGAGCGGGGGCGGGCCGAGGCGACGGTGCTGCACTACGTCTCCGAGGAGAAGGTCGTCCGGGTCGTGTTCGCGCTGAACGAGCGGACCGACCGGGGGCGCCGGGAGGCCGCCTGGGACGCGGCGGGCGACAAGGTCGCAGAACTGCTGCGCGCGCACGGCACCGTCGCCTTCGCCACCATCGGCGACCCCAATGTGTACTCGACGTTCACCTATCTCGCGCAGACCATCGGCGACCTCGTGCCCGGCGTCGCAGTGGAGACCGTGCCCGGCATCACCGCCATGCAGGACCTCGCCTCGCGTTCCGGCGCCGTACTGACGGAGGGCACCGAGCCGTTGACGCTGGTGCCGGTCACCGCGGGGGCGGCCGTGCTGAAGGAGGCGCTGGCCGGGCCGGGCACGGTGGTGGCGTACAAGTTCGGGCGGCTGGCCGCGGAGGTCGCCGAGGCGCTGCGGGAGAGCGGGCGGATCGAGGACGCCGTGTGGGGTGCCTCGCTCGGGCTGCCCGAGGAGACGATCCGCCCGGCCGCGGGTCTTGGTGAGGAGCCTCTGCCCTATCTGTCGACGCTGATCGCGCCCGCGCGGCGGGACGGCGGACGGGGCGGCAAGCTGTGACGTCGCCCGTGTCACTCGGCCAGGCCCACCACCAGCCAGATGAACCCCGCGCCCGCGACCGTGCACAGCAGCGTCGAGCGGGCCGGGTGCGTGTGGTGGGCCTCGGGCAGAATCTCGGCGGCGGCGAGGTAGAGCAGGGCGCCGCCGAAGAAGCCGAGATAGCCGCCCAGCAGGGGCTCCGGGATGCTGACGAACGCGGCGGCGGCCGCGCCCACGACCGGTGCCGTCGCGTCGGCGACCAGCATGGCGATCGCCCGGCGGCGGGCGTTGCCGTACAGGGTCGTCAGGGTGAAGGTGTTGAAGCCGTCCGCGAAGTCGTGCGCGATCACGGCGACCGCGACGGCCGTTCCCATGCCGCCGCCCACCTGGAAGGCCGCGCCGATCGCGACGCCGTCCATCGCGCTGTGCAGCACCATCGCGGCGGCGGCCGTGAGGCCCACCTCGGGCGCGCGGTGCCCGTGCTCCTGCGCGGCCCCGTGAGCCGCGCGGCGCGTCGCCAGCAGACGTTCCACCGTATGGGCGAACAGGAAGCCGGCCACGAACAGCAGCAGGGCCGCCGGTACGGCGAACACCTCGTCGCCCGCGGCCTGAAGCGCCTCGGGCAGCAGGTCGAGGCCGACGACGCCCAGCATCAGGCCCCCGGCCAGGCCCAGCACCAGGTGACGGCGGTCGGTGACACGGCCCGCCGTCCAGCCGCCGGCCAGCGTCATCAGGAACGCGCCGAGCGCGACAAGGACCGCCATGGCCCCTTGGTAGCGGATCGACCGGCGTCCGCGCACATCCAGCAGCAGCAACCGCAGTAACACGTAGGAGAGGACCGATTCCCATGGCCGATGCCCCCACCGGCAAGGTGACCTTCGTCGGTGCCGGCCCCGGCGCCGCCGATCTGCTGACGTTCCGGGCCGCGCGCGCGATCGCCGAGGCCGACGTCGTGATCTGGGCGGCGAGCCTGGTCCAGGCGGAGGTCCTCGAGCACGCGCGCGAGGGCGCGGAGATCCTGGACTCCGCCCAGATGTCCCTGGAGGACGTGGTCGCCGTGTACCGGCGCGCCCGTACGGAGGGCCTGCGCGTCGCCCGTATCCACTCCGGCGACCCGGCCCTGTGGGGCGGCACGCAGGAGCAGGTGGACCGGTGCGCCGAGATCGGCATCGAGACCGAGATCGTGCCGGGCGTGTCGTCCTTCTCGGCGGTGGCCGCGCTGGCGCAGCGCGAGCTGACCATCCCCGAGGTGGCGCAGTCGGTGGTGCTGACCCGGCTGGGCGGCGGTAAGACGCCGATGCCGCCCGGCGAGGAGGTGCGCGAGTTCGCCAAGCACGGCACCACCATGGCGATCTTCCTGTCGGCGGCCCGCAGCGGCCAGCTCGTGCGGGAGCTGCTGGAGGGCGGCTATCCGACGGCCACGCCGGTCGTCATCGCCTACCAGGCGACCTGGCCGGAGGAGCTGGTCGTGAAGTGCACGATCGGCACGCTGGAGGAGACGGTCAAGGAGCACAAGCTCTGGAAGCACACGCTGTTCCTGGTGGGCCCGGCGCTCGACGCGCACGGCACGCGCTCGCACCTGTACCACCCGGGCCACTTCCACGGCTACCGCAAGGCCGACCCCGAGGCCCGCAGGGCCCTGCGCGAGCGGGGTGCCTCCACGTGATCACGGTCGTCGGGCAGCCCGTCCCCGCGGGCGTCCTGGCCGGTGCGGAACTCGTCGTGGGCGGCCGGCGGCATCTGGAGGCGGTCACGCTGCCGGAGACGGCCGAGCGGCTCGTGCTGGGCCCGCTGGCGCCGGCCCTCGACACCGTCGCGGCGTACGTCGAGAAGGAACGGTCCGTCGTCGTGCTGGCCTCGGGCGACCCGGGGTTCTTCGGGATCGTGCGGGCGCTGGCCGAGCGGTTCGGCCCCGAGCTGCTGGACGTACACCCCGGCGTGTCCTCGGTGGCGACCGCGTTCGCGCGGGCCGGCCTGCCGTGGGAGGACGCCGTGGTGGTCAGCGCGCACGGGCGTGATCCGCGTACGGCGGTCAACATGTGCCGGGCGTACCCGAAGGTCGCCGTGCTCACCGGGCCAGGTGCCGGACCGGCCGAACTCGGGGCCGCGCTGCGGGCGTACGACCGTGTCCTGGTCGTCGCCACCGCGCTGGGCTCCGCCGAGGAGCGGCTGGAGCGGGTCACGCCCGCCGAGGCCGCCGCCCGCGACTGGGGCACGGCGGTCAGTGTCGTGCTGTGCCTGGACGAGCGGCGCGCGCTGGGTCCCGTACGCGCGCATGCGGGGCTGCCGTTGCCGGCCGCCGGGTGGGCGCTGGCGGAGGACGCGTTCGCACACCGCGACTCGATGATCACCAAGTTCGAGGTGCGGGCACTGGCGCTGGCCCGGCTCGGGCCGCGGCCCGGTGACCTGGTCTGGGATGTCGGCGCGGGCTCCGGTTCGGTGGCCGTGGAGTGCGCGCGGCTGGGCGCGGCGGTGACGGCCGTGGAGAAGACCGCGGACGGTGTGGAGCGGGTGCGCGCCAACGCGGCCGCGCACGGCGTGGACGTGCACGTGGTGCACGGGGCGGCGCCGACCGTACTGGATCGTCTCGACGATCCCGACGCCGTGTTCGTGGGCGGCGGCGGGCGTGAGCTGCCCGCCGTGGTCACCGCGTGCGCGCGGCGGGCGCGGCGGACCGTGGTGGTCGCCATGGCCGCGATCGACCGGGTGCCGGCGGCCCGTGCGGCGCTCGTCGGCGCCGGATTCACCTGCGACGGCGTGCTGCTGCAGTCGTCGCGGCTGGCCCCCCTGCCGGGTGAGGTGACCCGGCTGGCGGCGGCCAATCCCGTTTTCCTGCTGTGGGGCGTGCGGCCCCCGGCCCTCAGTGAAGGAGTACGTCAGTGATCGGCCTCATTTCCGCCACCGCGGCGGGGGCGGCGGCGCGCGACCGGCTGGCCGCGGCGTGGCCGGAGCGGACGCGGGTGTACGACGGTCCCGTCGCCGACGCCGTACGGCAGGCGTTCGCCGAGTGCGAGCAGTTGGTGTGCTTCCTGGCCACGGGCGCGGTCGTCCGGCTCGTGGCGCCCCTGCTGGGCGACAAGGCGAGCGACCCGGGTGTGGTGTGCGTCGACGAGGGCGGGCGGTACGCCGTGGCCCTGCTCGGCGGGCACGGCGGCGGCGCCAACGAACTGGCCCGCGAGGTCGGCGAGTCGCTGGCGGCCGAGCCGGTGGTGACGACCGCGACGGACGCGGTCGGCATCCCCGGCCTGGACACCCTCGGCCTGCCCTACGAGGGCGATGTCGCCGCGGTGACCCGGGCGCTGCTGGACGGTGAGCCGGTCGCCCTGGAGACGGAGGTGGCGTGGCCGCTGCCCCCGCTGCCGCTGGGGGCCGAGGGCGCCCACCGGGTGCGGGTGACCGACCGTGCGGGCGAACCGGCCGCCGGGGAGGTGTGGCTGCGTCCGCCGACGCTGGTCGTCGGGGTCGGCGCCTCCAAGGGGGCGCCGGTCGAGGAGGTCCTCGGGCTGATCTCGCGCACGCTTCAGGACGCGGGCCTGTCCCCTCGTAGCATCGCCGAACTCGCCACCGTGGACGCCAAGTCGGAGGAGCCCGGCATCGTCGGGGCCGCCGCGCGGCTCGGGGTGCCGGTGGTGACGTACCCGGCCGAGAAGCTGGCGGACGTGACGGTGCCGAACCCGTCCGACGCGCCGCTCGCGGCCGTGGGCACGCCGTCGGTGGCCGAGGCGGCGGCGCTCGTCGGCGGAGGCGAACTCCTCGTGCCGAAGCGGAAGTCGGAGCGCGCTGACGGCCTGCCCGCGATGGCGACCTGTGCCGTCGTACGACGTCCGGGGCGCGGGCGGCTCGCGGTGGTCGGGCTGGGCCCCGGCGCGCGGGACCTGCTCACCCCGAGGGCGAAGGCGGAGCTGCGCCGGGCGTCGGTGCTGGTCGGCCTCGACCAGTACGTCGACCAGATCCGCGATCTGCTGCGGCCGGGTACCCGGATCCTGGAGTCCGGCCTCGGTGCCGAGGAGGAGCGGGCGCGCACGGCGGTCGCCGAGGCCCGCAAGGGGCAGGCGGTCGCGCTGATCGGCAGCGGTGACGCGGGCGTGTACGCCATGGCGTCCCCGGCGCTCGCGGAAGCGTCCGACGACATCGACGTGCTCGGGGTGCCGGGGGTGACGGCCGCGCTGGCGGCCGGGGCGATCCTGGGCGCGCCGCTGGGCCACGACCATGTGTCCATCAGCCTGTCCGACCTGCACACGCCGTGGGAGGTCATCGAGCGGCGGGTGCGGGCGGCGGCCGAGGCGGACATCGTCGTCACCTTCTACAACCCGCGTTCGCGGGGCCGTGACTGGCAGCTGCCGAAGGCGCTCGGCATCCTCGCCGAGCACCGTGCTCCCGAGACGCCGGTCGGTGTCGTGCGCCAGGCCTCGCGACCGGACGAGTCGAGCCGCGTGACCTCGCTCGGCGAACTCGACCCGGCGTGGGTGGACATGATGACCGTCGTGACGGTCGGCAACACCGCGACCCGGAACATCGCGGGGCGCATGGTGACGCCGCGCGGCTACCGCTGGCAGGAGGCCGCCCGGTGAACCGTGTCGTCCACCCCATCGAGGAGGAGTCCTACCGCCGGCTGCGCGCCCGGCTGGACACCTCGCACTTCCCGCCGCTGACCCGGGCGGTGGTGGAGCGGGTCATCCACTCCGCCGCCGACCTGGAGTACGCGGACGACCTCGTCATGGACGAGGGCGAGCTGGAGAAGGCGCATGCCGCGCTGCACGCGGGCGCGCCCGTCGTCGTGGACGTGGAGATGGTCGGCGCGGGCATCACCCGCCGGGAGACCGTCTGCCGGCTCAAGGACGGCGTGGCCGGGCCGGGGCTGACCCGCTCGGCGCACGGCATCCGGCTCGCCTTCGAGCAGGTCGGCCCCGGCGCCCTCTGGGTGATCGGCAACGCGCCGACCGCGCTGGAGGAGCTGCTGACCCTGGACGCCGCCCCGGCGCTCGTCATCGGCCTGCCCGTCGGTTTCGTCGGCGCGGTCGAGTCCAAGGCCGCGTTGCGCGAGAGCGGCCTGCCCGCCGTGAGCAACGTGTCCGAGAAGGGCGGGTCGGCGGTCGCCTCCGCCGCCCTCAACGCCCTGCTGTACCACCCCGTTTCGCAGTCGAAGGAGACCCTGTGACCACCCCGCCGCCCGCCCTGCTCATCGCCGGACACGGCACCCGGGACGACGCCGGAGCGGAGGCCTTCCGCGACTTCGTACGGGAGCTCGGCCGCCGCCACCCCGAACTGCCCGTCGCGGGCGGCTTCATCGAGCTGTCGCCGCCGCCGCTGGGCGAGGCGGTGACCGAGCTGGTCGAGCAGGGCGTCCGGCGGTTCGCGGCCGTACCGCTGATGCTGGTGTCCGCCGGGCACGCCAAGGGCGACATCCCGGCGGCGCTGGCCCGCGAGAAGGAGCGGCACCCCGGGATCTCGTACACCTACGGCCGTCCGCTCGGACCGCACCCGGCGCTGCTGAGCGTGCTGGAGCGGCGGCTGGACGAGGTGCTCGGCGACTGGGACCGGGGCGAGGTGACCGTGCTGCTGGTGGGGCGCGGCTCCACAGACCCGGACGCCAACGCCGAGGTACACAAGGCGGCGCGGCTGCTGTGGGAGGGGCGCGGGTACGCGGGCGTGGAGACGGCGTTCGTGTCGCTCGCGGCGCCGGACGTGCCCGGCGGCCTCGACCGGTGCGCGAAGCTCGGGGCGCGGCGCGTCGTCGTGCTGCCCTACTTCCTGTTCACCGGCATCCTGCCGGACCGGGTGCGGGAGCAGACGCAGGCCTGGGCCGCTGAGCACCCGGAGCTTGAGGTGCGGTCGGCGGACGTCATCGGTCCCGAGCCGGAGCTGCTGGACCTGGTGATGGAGCGGTACCGGGAGGCGGTCAAGGGCGATCTGCGGATGAACTGCGACTCGTGCGTGTACCGGATCGCACTGCCGGGCTTCGAGGACAAGGTGGGGCTGCCGCAGCAGCCGCACTTCCACCCGGACGACGACGGTCACCACCACCACGGCCATGGGCATCACCACCACGGTGGGCACGCGCATGCGCACTGAGGAGGGTGCCGGGCACGATCTGCGGCACCACGGGGACGCGGAGGTCCGGGACGACGGCTCGGGTCTGGTGGACCTGGCCGTGAACGTCCGCGCGGACACGCCGCCCGCCTGGCTGCGGGAGGTGATCGCCGGGTCGCTGGCCGGTCTGGCGGCGTACCCGGACGGGCGGGCGGCCCGGGCGGCGGTCGCGGCGCGGCACGGGGTCGGGCCCGAGCGGGTGCTGCTGACGGCCGGGGCGGCGGAGGCGTTCGTGCTGCTGGCGCGGGCGCTGAAGGTGCGGCGACCGGTGGTGGTGCACCCGCAGTTCACCGAGCCGGAGGCCGCGCTGCGGGACGCCGGGCACAGTGTGGACCGGGTGCTGCTGCGGGAGGCCGACGGGTTCCGGCTGGATCCCGGGCTGGTGCCGGAGAGCGCGGACCTGGTGGTGGTCGGCAACCCGACGAACCCGACCTCGGTGCTGCACCCCGCCGAGACCCTGGTACGGCTGGCCCGGCCGGGGCGGACGCTGGTGGTCGACGAGGCGTTCATGGACGCCGTGCCGGGTGAGCGGGAGGCGCTGGCCGGGCGGACCGACGTGCCGGGGCTGGTGGTGCTGCGCAGCCTGACCAAGACCTGGGGTCTGGCCGGGCTGCGCATCGGGTACGTGCTGGCCGCGCCGGAGGTGATCGCCGAGCTGGAGCGGGCGCAGCCCTTGTGGCCGGTGTCCTCCCCCGCGCTCGCCGCCGCCGAGGCGTGTGTCGGCCCGCAGGCCCTCGCGGAGGCGGCCCATGCGGCGCATCGCGTCGCGGCGGACCGGGCCCATCTGCTGGCGGGGCTGGAGTCCTTCGCCGCGGCGGGGGTGCGCGTGGCCGGGCCGCCGGAGGGTCCCTTCGTGCTCGTCCGGGTCCCTGGCGCGACGCGTGTGCGTGCCCGTCTGCGCGAGCTGGGCTACGCGGTCCGGCGCGGGGACACGTTCCCCGGCCTCGACCCGGACTGGCTGCGGGTCGCTGTGCGGGACCGGGCGACGGTGTCCGACTTCCTGGACGCGCTCCGGGTCGCTCTGAGCTGAGCCCCAGGGGGCTCCGCCCCCTGGACCCCCGACCTATGCCCACGGCCAAGAAGGCCGAGCCCGGGGGGCATGTCGCCCGGGCAGGCACCAGCAGTGACCACGACGGCGGGGCAGCCGCCGACGGCGCGCAACCGAAGGGGGAGAGCCAAGCCTCTCGGCGGAGTTCTACGGGCGGTGCGCGGGTGGGAGAACGGCCGCGAAGCGGCGAGACGGCGGGAAGGCCGCCAACGGCGAGCAACCACAGCGGCGAGACGGCGGGAAGCCGAAGGACGCGCCTCAGCCCCTTCTGCGCCGCGTCACCGTCACCACTCCCCCGCCCACCACGCAGAGCGCCACCGCACCGGCCGCCACGTACGGCGTCACCGCACTGCCCCCCGTCTCCGCGAGCCCCGGCTCCTCGTGCCCGCCCTGGGGCTCGACCGGCGGCGCGGAAGCAGGGCTCGGCGGCGTCTCGCAAGTGGACTTGGCGAGGGTCAGGGTGCCCTCGACCTCGGCCACGTTCAGCTTCAACGGGTTCACCGACACGGTCAGTTCGAGGGCGGTCGCGGCGGCCGTGCGGGACGTCGTCCGCCGCTGGGAGAGGTCCAGGCGAACGTCTCCCACCCCCGGCACGTTCACCTCCGTCGGCCCGCCCGCCGTCAGCGTGACGCGCTTGCCGAGGACGGTCACCGTGCCGAGCACGTTCGCCTCGGCGACGGGCGCTTTCCCGGTCTCGCAGACCGCGCTGGAGGTGACCTCCTCGACCTCGATCAGGGACAGCAGGGGCAGACCGGGGACATGCAGCCGGGCGTGGGCGAGGCGGGTACGGCCCTCGGCCTTCCCGGCGTCGACGGTGGCCTTGGCCTCGGCCACCTCCGCGCTCAGGACGCTGACGGGCTGTCCGCCGTCGACGCCGTCCAGCTCGACGGTCAGGGTGGACTTCTCGGCGCTCCGCGGTGCCTGGACCTCGTTCAGCGAGACCGCGAGCGGGACGTTCACGGTCTTGTCGAGCAGGGCCACGTCGAGCCCGGTGCGCAGGACGACGGCGCTCGCGCGACCCTGGTCGGGGGTCGCGTGGGCCAGGGCCGCGGGACCTGCGGCCAGGGCCGTGGCGACCGCGGCGGCGGCGCATCTGCGTGCGGGCATACGGACGTTCGTGCCGTTCACTGTGGGACCCCCAGAGGAGACGTGCTGTGGGACCCCGCAAGAATTACGCACGGAGAGTGAACGGGCAGCGATCCAGCGTCACTTCACCCCATCGTGGGGTTTCCGGCCATGCATTCGATTCGTCCGGTACGGGTGTTCCCGGCCGTCACCCTCAGGCGCCCGAGGAGTGAACTCGCAGGTCGATCGGTCAGCACACGCGCGGGAGTGCACAACGACGTCCCTGCCCGCCGGTAACGTCGCGTCAGCTCACCACACGCCCGTTCAGCACCACCCGCCGCGGCGCCGCCAGCACCCGGACGTCCGCGCGCGGGTCCGTCTCGTAGACGACGAGGTCGGCCGGGGCGCCCTCGTCCAGGCCGGGCCGGCCCAGCCAGCTCCGGGCCGACCAGGTCGTCGCCGCGAGGGCGTCGAGCGCGGGGATGCCGGCCGTGACCAGCTCGGCGACCTCCTCGGCGACCAGCCCGTGCGGGAGGGAGCCGCCGGCGTCGGTGCCGACGTAGACCGGGATGCCGGCGTCGTAGGCGGCGCGGACGGTGTCGTAGCGGCGTTCATGGAGCCGGCGCATATGGGCGGACCAGCGGGGGAACTTGCTCTCGCCGCCGGCGGCGAGCCGCGGGAAGGTCGCGATGTTGACGAGGGTCGGCACGATCGCGACACCGCGCTCGGCGAACAGCGGGATCAGGTCCTCGGTGAGGCCGGTGGCGTGCTCGACGCAGTCGATGCCCGCCTCGACCAGGTCGGGCAGGGAGTCGGTGGCGAAGCAGTGGGCCGTGACGCGGGCGCCGAGGCGGTGGGCCTCCGCGATGGCCGCCTCGACCGCCTCGCGCGGCCAGCAGGCGGTCAGGTCGCCCACCTCGCGGTCGATCCAGTCGCCGACCAGCTTGACCCAGCCGTCGCCGCGCCGGGCCTCCTGGGCGACGTACGCGACGAGGTCGGCGGGCTCGATCTCATGGGCGTACCCGCGCAGGTAGCGACGGGTGCGGGCGATGTGCCGGCCCGCGCGGATGATCTTCGGGAGGTCCTCGCGGGCGTCGGTCCAGCGCGTGTCGGAGGGCGAGCCCGCGTCGCGGATCAGCAGTGTGCCCGCCTCGCGGTCGGTGAGGGCCTGCTTCTCGGCCTCCTCCTCGGGGACCACGCCGTGCGCGCCCAGGCCCACATGGCAGTGCGCGTCGACCAGGCCGGGCAGCGCCCACCCCTCGACCTCGCGCACCTCACGGGCGCCGGCGGGACGGTCGTAGGAGATCCGTCCGTCGACGACCCACAGCTCGTCCCGGACGTCCTCCGGGCCGACCAGGATCCGGCCCTTCACGTGCAGCACCGCGCGTTCGCTCATGAACGGCACCTTAGTCAGGCACTCCCGCACGACGGGAGCCGCCCACCTCGCTGAGAGGGGCGGCTCCTGTCAGGCGGCCGGACGGTTCAGTCGGTCTTGCCCACCTGGTCGCTGGTCTCCTCCTCCACCTGGGCCATCGCGGGGTCCAGCAGGCGGGAGAGGAAGTGGCGGGTGCGCTCGTGCCGGGGACGGGTGATGACCTGCTCGGGGGCGCCGTCCTCGACGATCACGCCGCCGTCCATGAAGACGACCCGGTCGGCGACCTCGCGGGCGAAGGTCATCTCGTGGGTGACGACCATCATGGTCATGCCCTCCTGGGCCAGCATGCGCATGACCGCGAGGACGTCCCCGACCAGCTCGGGGTCGAGCGCCGAGGTCGGCTCGTCGAAGAGCATCACCTCGGGGCCCATGGCCAGCGCGCGGGCGATGGCGACGCGCTGCTGCTGGCCGCCGGAGAGGGAGGACGGGTAGGCGTCGGCCTTCTCGGCGAGGCCGACCCGCTCCAGGTTCTCCGCGGCAACCTTGGCCGCCTCCGCCTTGCCCCGCCGCAGCACCCGGCGCTGGGGCAGCGTGAGGTTCTCGGTCACCGTCAGGTGGGGGAAGAGGTTGAACTGCTGGAAGACCATGCCGATCCGGCGACGCACGGCGTCGATGTCGACGTCCGGGTCGGTGACCTCGGTGCCGCCGACGAAGACCTGGCCCTTGGTGGGCTCCTCCAGCAGGTTCACGCACCTGAGCAGCGTGGACTTGCCGGAGCCGGAGGGGCCGATGACGCAGACGACCTCGCCCTGGCCGATCTCCAGGTCGATGCCGCGCAGCACCTGGTTGTCCCCGAAGGACTTGTGCAGATCCTTGACCTGGATCTCCGGTCGGCTCATTTCACGGCCTCCTGGGCCTTGGCCTCCATACGGCGGACGACGAAGCCGAGCGGGATCGTCACCAGCAGGTAGCACAGGCCGGCGACGAGGATCGGCGTGGAGTTGGCGGTGGTGCTGGCCAGGTCCCGGCCGAACTTGGACAGTTCGCGCTCCTCCAGCGTGACACCGAGGAGCAGCACGAGGGAGGAGTCCTTGAAGAGGATGACGAACTCGTTGGTCATCGGCGGCAGGATGATCCGGAAGGCCTGCGGGATGATGATCGAGACCATCGCCCGCGCGGGCGAGAACCCAAGCGAACGGGCCGCCTCCAGCTGCCCCTTGGGCACCGCCTGGATACCGGCCCGGAAGGTCTCCGCGAGGTAGGCGGCGCCGACCAGGCCGAGCGCGAGGGCGGCCTTGCCGTACGTCCCGCCGACGATCTCCGTGCCCGGGAAGGCCAGCGGGACCGCCACACCGATGAAGATGAAGATCAGCAGCGCGGGCAGGCCGCGGAAGATCTCGATGTAGACACCGGCCGCCCAGCGGTACGGCCCGACGGACGACAGGCGCATCAGCGCGAGCACCAGTCCGAGCACCAGGGCCAGGACGAACCCGGACACGGTGTACAGCACGGTGTTCTTGAGCGCCAGCGTGATGACGTCCGGGAACATCTGCCGCGCGACGTCCTTCTGCGCGAACTGGTTCTGCAGCCGGTCCCAGTCCGCCCCGACCGCGAGGGCGATCAGGGCCGCGACGAAGACGACGTACTGCGCAGCCCGCGACAGGCGCCGCTTCTGGCGCCTGGTCAGGCCCTTCTTCTTCGGCTGGAGTTCGGTGTCCGCAGCGGTCATCAGGAGGCGGCCGGGGACGCGGCGGACTCGTCGTACGGACCGATCCACTGCTCGTACAGCTTCTTGTACGTGCCGTCGGACTTCGCCTCGGCGAGCGCCTTGTTGATCGCGGCGAGCAGCTTGGCGTTGCCCTTCTTCACCGTGAAGCCGTACTGCTCACCGGTGTTGATCTGCTCGGCGACCTGGAAGGCGGCGGCGTTGGCCTTGTCCTTCAGCCAGCCCTGGACGACCGGGTAGTCGATGACGACGGCCTCGACCTGGCCGGTGCGCAGGCCGTTGATGACGGCGTCGGAGGACTCGAAGGAGACGGGGTCGAGGCCCTTGCTCTTGGCGTAGTCCTCACCGGTGGTCTGCGCCTGGGCGCCGACCTTCCTGCCCTTGAGGTCGGCGAAGGACTTGATGCCGCTCTTCTTGTCGACCAGGACGGCCTGGGTGGCGTCGAAGTACGGGTCGGAGAAGTCGACGTTCTTCTTGCGCTCCGCGGTGATGGTCATGCCGGCCGCGGCCAGGTCGCACTCGCCGGAGTTGAGGAAGGCGCCGGTCTTGAAGTTCTCGAACGGCGTGTCGAGGATCTGCTGCTTCACCCCGAGGTCGTCGGCGACGAGGTCGATCAGGGAGACGTCGAAGCCCTGCACCTTGCCGTCGATCTCCGACTGGAAGGGCGGGTAGGGCAGGTGGGTGCAGGTGGTCAGCTGTCCGGCCTTGACCAGCTCGACCCCGCCGGCGGCGGTCTTCTTGCCGCTGCCGCCGTCGTCGGAGGAGGTGCAGCCGGCCACGAGGACCAGCCCGGCCGTCGCGGTGATGGCGGCCAGGGCGCGGGCCCGGCGGCCGAGGACGGTGTTCACGGGTGGACCTCCTGGTAGGGAACTGTGCGTTCCGATTATAAGGAGATGTTTGAGGGTCTCAAATCAATCCCATGGTGCGACGGCTGTCCGGCCTAAGAAAACGGCCGTCCGGCCCACACAGCGGCCGTCCGGCCCGAGGAGTGGGCGGTGACCTAGGCTCGACCGCAGCCGCCCCTTGAGTGAAGAGAGCACTGCTGTGACCCACCCCTTCCTGGACCTCGCTCCGCTGAGCGCCGCCCGGTTCGCCTCGATCGAGGACCGGGTGGCACGCCTCCTCCATACCCGCCAGGACGTGGTGATCATGCAGGGTGAGGCGCTGCTGCCGCTGGAGGGGGCCATCCGGGGGACGGCGGGGCCGGGCACGACCGCGCTGAACGTGATCACGGGCCCCTACGGGCAGACGTTCGGCGACTGGCTGCGCGACTGCGGTGCCACGGTGATCGACCTGGCCGTGCCGTTCCATACGGCGGTGACCGCCGGGCAGATCCGGCAGGCGTTCCGGCGCCACCCGGAGATCGACTTCGTGTCGCTGGTGCACGCGGAGGCGGCGACCGGCAACACCAACCCGGTCGCGGAGATCGGTGAAGTGGTGCGCGAGCAGGGCGCGCTGTTCTACCTGGACGCCGTCGCCTCGGTCGGCGCGGAGCCGGTGCTGCCGGACGCGTGGGGCGTGGACCTGTGTGTGATCGGGGCGCAGAAGGCGATGGGCGGCCCGGCGGGTGTGTCGGCGGTGTCGGTGAGCGAGCGGGCCTGGGCGCGCATGGCGGCGAACCCGAGGGCGCCGCGCCGCTCGTACCTGTCCCTGCTGGACTGGAAGGAGCGCTGGGTCGACGCCGGCCGCAAGGCCCTGCTGCACGCCCCGGCGCAGTTGGAGATGCTGGCACTGGAGGCGTGCCTGGAGCGCATCGAGGCCGAGGGCCTGGACGCGGTGATGGCCCGTCACCGGCAGGCCGCGCTGGCCGTGCGCGAGGGCGTGGCCGGCCTGCCGGGCCTGGAGCCGTACGTGTACGAGGTGCGGGACGCGGCACCCGTGGCGACCACCCTGCGAGTGCGGGACGGGCTGGTCGCCTCGGAGGTCGTCGCCCGGGCGCTGGCGGCCGATCCGTCGGTGCCGCTCGCCGCGGGCGGGGGCGCGCTGGCCGCGGAGATGATCCGGGTCAACCACTACGGGGCCTGTGCGAGCGAAGAGGCCGTCCGGGCGAGTCTCGCCGCGCTGCGTTCCGCCGTCTGAATGCAGATTTCATTTCCCAGGCAATTCACTGAATTCACTCGAACTTAGTCGCCCATATTCTTCTGCCCGGTTTCCCCGGGGGTAAACGCGAAGATTTTGCGAACGCGATTCGCAGTGTGACGCGCTCCACAGGCGGCCCGATATGCCCTTTTCTCCTGGGGCATATCGGGCCAAAGTCATCAGCGCTCGCGCCCGCGTGATAACACGAAAGCGGCCCGGACCCAAGGCCCTGCGGCGATGCAATTTTGAATTTACGTCGCTAAATTCAATCCGCATGACTGCCGCACCAGCAGACCTGCACATAGACCGCCCCACGGTTTCCGACGGAGCCGCGCTCTGGCGGCTCGCGAAGGAATCCGGAAACCTCGATCTGAACTCGTCCTACAGCTATCTGCTGTGGTGCCGTGACTTCGCCGGCACCTCCGCGGTGGTGCGCGGGGACGACGGGGAGCCGGTGGGGTTCGTGACCGGGTATCTGCGGCCGGACCGGCCCGGGACCCTGCTCGTGTGGCAGGTCGCCGTGGACGGCGCCCACCGCGGCCGCGGGCTCGCGGCGCGGCTGCTCGACGGGCTGGTGGCCCGGGTCGCCGGTGAGCAGTCGGTCGTGTACGTCGAGACCACCATCACCCCGGGCAACACCGCCTCCGAGCGGCTGTTCACCTCGTTCGCCGCACGGCACGGCGCCCGTGTCGAGCAGGAGGTGCTGTTCGACCGGGGCCAGTTCCCGGACGGCCCGCACGATCCCGAAGTGCTGTACCGCATCGGCCCGTTGACCCTCCCGACCCGTTGAGCCAGCCGGCTTCCGTCGGACCTTCCGCCGGATCTTCCGTCGCATTGAGGAGCGAATCGTCGTGACCATCACCCAGCCCGACCTCAGCGTCTTCGAGACCCTGGAGTCCGAGGTGCGCAGCTACTGCCGCGGCTGGCCCACCGTCTTCGACCGCGCGCGCGGCAGCCGTATGTACGACGAGGACGGCCATGAGTACCTCGACTTCTTCGCCGGCGCCGGATCGCTGAACTACGGCCACAACAACCCCGTCCTCAAACGGGCGTTGCTCGACTATCTGGAGCGCGACGGCGTCACCCACGGCCTCGACATGTCGACGACGGCCAAGCGCGCCTTCCTGCAGACCTTCCAGGACCTGATCCTGCGGCCGCGGGACCTGCCGTACAAGGTGATGTTCCCGGGCCCGACCGGCACCAACGCGGTCGAGTCGGCGCTGAAGCTGGCCCGGAAGGTGAAGGGGCGCGAGGCGATCGTGTCGTTCACCAACGCCTTCCACGGCATGTCGCTGGGCTCGCTGGCCGTCACCGGCAACGCCTTCAAGCGGGCCGGGGCCGGTATCCCGCTGGTGCACGGCACGCCGATGCCGTTCGACAACTACTTCGACGGCACGGTCCCCGACTTCCTGTGGTTCGAGCGGCTCCTCGAGGACCAGGGCTCCGGGCTCAACAAGCCCGCCGCGGTGATCGTGGAGACCGTGCAGGGCGAGGGCGGCATCAACGTCGCCCGGCCCGAGTGGCTGCGCGCCCTGAAGGAGCTGTGCGAGCGGCAGGACATGCTGCTGATCGTCGACGACATCCAGATGGGCTGCGGTCGTACCGGCGCCTTCTTCTCCTTCGAGGAGGCCGGCATCGTCCCCGACATCGTCACCGTCTCCAAGTCCATCAGCGGCTACGGCCTGCCGATGTCGCTGTGCCTGTTCAAGCCGGAGCTCGACGTGTGGGAGCCGGGCGAGCACAACGGCACCTTCCGAGGCAACAACCCGGCGTTCGTCACCGCCACGGCCGCCCTTGAGAGCTACTGGGCCGACGGCTCCGCCATGGAGAAGCAGACCCGCACGCGTGGCGAGCAGGTCGAGCAGGCGCTGATCGGGATCACCGAGGAGAACCTCGCCGACGTACGCGAGTACCGCGGGCGCGGTCTGGTGTGGGGCCTGGAGTTCCACGACAAGGCGCGCGCCGAGCGGGTCGCCCGCCGCGCCTTCGAACTCGGGCTGCTCATCGAGACGTCCGGCCCCGAGAGCGAGGTCGTCAAGCTGCTGCCCGCTCTGACCATCACCCCGGAGGAGCTGGACGAGGGCCTGAGGATCCTCGCCCGGGCCGTCCGGGAGACCGCCCCCGCCATCACCGTCTGACCAGGAGGGACCGCACCACCGTGATCGTCCGTTCGTTCAAGGACATCGAGGGAACCGACCGCCATGTGAAGGCCGCGTCCGGGACCTGGGAGAGCAAACGCATCGTCCTCGCCAAGGAGCGCGTCGGCTTCTCCCTGCACGAAACGATTCTGTACGCCGGGACGGAGACGTCGATGTGGTACGCCAACCACGTCGAGGCCGTCGTGTGCGTCGAGGGCGAGGCCGAACTCACCGACCACGAGACCGGGACGTCGTACACGATCACTCCCGGCACGATGTACCTCCTGGACGGTCATGAGCGGCACTCGCTGCGCGTCCTGGAGGACTTCCGCTGCATCTGCGTCTTCAATCCGCCCGTCACGGGACGGGAGGACCACGACGAGAACGGCGTCTACCCCCTGCTCACCGAACCCGAGGAGGTGTGATCCAGTGACCGCCACCGTCACCGACCTCTACCCCACCCGCGGCACCGCCGAGGTGCAGGTCCCGCGCCAGGACCCCGTCGTGTGGGGCTCCCCCGACACGCCCGGTCCCATCGCGACCGCCGACCTCCAGGCGTACGAGCGCGACGGCTTCCTCGCCATCGACCAGCTCATCACCGACGACGAGGTCGCCGTCTACAAGCAGGAGCTGGACCGGCTGGTGACCGACCCGGCGATCCGCGCGGACGAGCGCTCGATCGTCGAGTCGAAGTCGAAGGAGATCCGCTCGGTCTTCGAAGTGCACCGGATCAGCGAGGTGTTCGCGTCCCTGGTGCGCGACGAGCGGGTCGTCGGGCGGGCCCGGCAGATCCTCGGCTCGGACGTGTACGTCCACCAGTCGCGGATCAACGTCAAGCCCGGCTTCGGCGCCAGTGGCTTCTACTGGCACTCGGACTTCGAGACCTGGCACGCCGAGGACGGCCTGCCGAACATGCGGACCGTGTCCGTCTCGATCGCGCTGACCGAGAACTACGCCACCAACGGCGGGCTCATGATCATGCCGGGCTCGCACAAGACGTTCCTCGGCTGCGCGGGCGAGACGCCGAAGGACAACTACAAGAAGTCGCTGCAGATGCAGGACGCGGGCACGCCGTCCGACGAGGCCCTGACCTCCATGGCCTCCGAGCACGGCATCCGGCTGTTCACCGGCCGCGCCGGGTCGGCGACCTGGTTCGACTGCAACGCCATGCACGGCTCCGGGGACAACATCACCCCGTTCCCGCGCAGCAACGTCTTCATCGTGTTCAACAGCGTGGAGAACACGGCGGTCGAGCCGTTCGCGGCGCCGGTACGGCGACCCGAGTTCATTGGTGCGCGGGACTTCACGCCCGTCCGGTGAACCACCGCGCGAAGGGGGCCTGCCGATCTTGGCGGGCCCCCTCGCCGTGTCACAGCGCCGGGTAGTCCGTGTAGCCCTTGGCGTCGCCGCCGTGGAACGTGGCCGGGTCGGCCTCGTTGAAGGGGCCGCCGGCCCGGAGGCGGGCAGGCAGGTCGGGGTTGGCGAGGAAGAGCCGGCCGAAGGCGAGGAGGTCGGCGGTGCCGTCCTCGATCAGGGTCAGGGCGTCCGGGCCGGTCGGCCCCTCGGTGGCCGGGTTGAGGACGACCGTGCCGCTGAACCGCTTGCGCAGGGCGAGGGTGAGGTCGCGCAGGCCGGGGCTCTCCAGGATGTGGAGGTAGGCCAGGCCGAGCGGCTCCAGTTCGGCGACCAGCGCGGGGTAGGTGGTCTCGGCGTCGGGCTCGCTGATGCTGTCGTACGGGTTTCCGGGTGAGATGCGCGGGGCGGTGCGCTCGGCGCCGATCGCGGCGGCGACGGCACGCACGGTCTCGACGGCGAAGCGGATGCGGTGCTCCGCCGGGCCGCCCCACTCGTCGGTGCGCCGGTTGCTGTCGGGCGAGAGGAACTGGTGGATGAGGTAGCCGTTGGCGCCGTGCAGTTCGACGCCGTCGAAGCCGGCCTCGATCGCGTTGCGGGCGGCGGCGGTGAAGTCCTCGACGGTCTTGCGGACCTCGTCGGCGGTCAGTTCGCGCGGGGTGACGTAGTCCTTGGGTCCCTCGTGCGTGTACACCTGGCCGTCGGCCGCCACCGCGGAGGGGGCGACGTTGTGCAGTCCGTCGGGCAGCAGCGCGGGGTGCCCGATGCGGCCGACGTGCATGAGCTGGGCGAAGATCCGGCCGCCCGCCGCATGCACGCGTCTGTGAACTCCCGCCAGGCGGCGGTCTGCTCGGCCGAGTGCAGGCCGGGGGTGTCGGGGTAGCCCTGTCCGACGGCGGAGGGCTGCACGCCCTCGGTGACGAGGAGACCGGCGGAGGCCCGCTGGACGTAGTACTCGGCGGTGAGCGCGGTCGGGGCACCGCCGGCTCCGGCGCGATGGGGGTCCCCCCGCGCGAGCGGATTCGAGCGTGCGGGAGGGTCATCGGTGCCATGACGATGCGGTTGGCCAAGCGGATGCCGGACAGGTCGATCGGGTCGAACGCGGTGGTCGTCGAACGCGGTGGTCATGGTGGCTACCGAGAAGACATAGGGGGACCGGGCCACGGAATTATGTGGCGGCCAAGTAATTGAACCGAGAGTCACTGCAGCCCATTGCTTGGTCGGCCAAGCTAATCTCGGGGGAAGTAGGGTCACGAGTCCTACGACGATCAGGGAGGAACGCCCCATGGAGGAGGCCGCCTGTACCCGGCTGCCCGCCGCCGCGCACTGTGGGCCGGTCAGCCACGCCATCAGCCGCGCCGCACGGCTGCACCGCACGACCGCGGCCGGGCTGTTGCGCCGCCTCGGGCTCTATCCGGGCCAGGAACTGGTGATGATGCACCTGTGGGAGCAGGGGCCGAGCCGCCAGTCGGACCTGATCAGGATGCTGGACCTCGACCCGTCCACGATCACCAAGATGCTCCAGCGTCTGGAGCAGGCGGGGCATGTCCGCCGGCTGCCCGACCCGGCGGACCGGCGCGCGGTCCTGGTGGAGGCGACCGAGGGCAGCACCGAGCTGCTGACGGAGGTCGAGCGGGCCTGGGGCACCCTGGAGGAACGCACCCTGGCCGGTCTGTCCGCGACCGAGCGGGAGCAGTTCCTCGCACTGCTCCTCAAGGTCGAGGGCAACCTCTGCGCCGAGGCCCGCTGACCGCCGCGTCGGCCCGTCAGCCGGACAGCGCCTCCAGCAGCCGGTCCACGTCGGCCTCGGTGTTGTACAGATGGAAGGACGCCCTCAGGTTGCCGGCCCGGTCGGAGACCTGGATGCCCGCCTCCGCCAGCCGGGGCTGGAGGTGGTCGAGGCCGGGCACGGAGACGATGGCCGACCCGGGCGAGGGCAGCGGCTCGTGGCCGAGGGCGGCGACGCCCGCGCGGAAGCGGTCGGCCAGGGCGAGGTCGTGGGCGTGGATCGTGTCCACGCCGATCTGCTCGACGAGTTCGAGGGACGCGCGCAGCCCGGCGTAGCCGAACAGGCTGGGGGCGATGTCGAAGCGCCGTGCGGAGTGGGCGAGTTCGGCGACGGGCCCGTAGCAGCTGTCGAAGGGCACCTCGCCCGCGACCCATCCGGCGAGCAGCGGGGTCAGCCCGCCGAGGTCCTCGGGCACGGTGAAGAACACGGCGCCGTGCGGGCCGAGCAGCCACTTGTAGCCGACGACGGCGACGTAGTCGTACGCCCCCGCGTCCAGCGGCAGCCAGCCGACCGCCTGGGAGGCGTCGACATAGGTGCGCGCGCCGTGCGCCCGGGCCGCCTCGCGGATCCCGGCCAGATCGGCGACCCGGCCGTCGGCGGACTGGGCGGCGCTGAAGGCGACGAGCGCGGTCTCCGGGCGGACCGACTCGGCGAGCCGCTCCAGCGGGACGGCCCGCACCTTGAGGTCGCCGCGCATGTGGAAGGGGTTGACCAGGGAGGCGAAGTCGGCCTCGGCGGTGAGGACTTCGGCTCCGGCGGGCAGCGAAGCGGCGATCAGGCCGCCGTACTCGGCGACCGAGCCACCGGTCGCGACGCGCTCGACCGGGACTCCGGTCAGCCGGGCGAAGGAGGCGCGGACGGCCTCCACGTCCTCGTACAGCGGGCCCAGCGGCAGGCCCTTGGCCCGCATCCGCGCCGCCCCGTCCAGGGCGGTCACGGTGCGGGCCGGCAGCAGGCTGTTGCTCGCGGTGTTGAGAAAGGTGTTCTCCGGGGAGAACTCGGCACGGACGAGGCTCTCGAAGGTCTCCATGGGACCACTGTGATCCCCTCATGACCTATCAGTCCATTGCGAATTTTTCCGTACGCGCACCAAGGACTGCTTATAGATCGGCTCTGACCTGCGGTTCAGCTCTGCTGGGGCACCGCGCAGCCGTCGGGGCCGCATGCGTCCGCGCCGGCCTGGTCGATCAGGGTCAGCGGGGAACGCTCGCCCCAGGCCTGCGCGAGGGCCTGCGTGAACACCTCGGCGGGCTGGGCGCCGGAGACGCCGTACGTGCGGTCGAGGACGAAGAACGGCACGCCGTTCGCGCCGAGCTGGGCGGCCTCGCGCTCGTCGGCTCGGACCTCGTCGGCATAGGCGTCCTCGTCGGCCAGCACCTCGCGGGCGGCGCCCGCGTCCAGGCCCGCCTCGACGGCCAGCTCGACCAGCCGCTCGTCGCCCTCGGTGAACACGGACCGCTCCTCGGCGAAGTTGGCCCGGTACAGCAGCTGGAGCAGCTCGTCCTGGCGGCCCTGCTCCTTGGCGAAGTGCAGCAGGCGGTGCATGTCGAAGGTGTTGCCGTGGTCGCGGCCGCGGGTGCGGTACTCCAGGCCCTCGGCGTGGGCCTGCGCGCCGACGTTGTCCTCGGCGGCCTCGGCCTGCGCCTCGCTCATGCCGTACTTCTGCGCGAGCATCGGGATGACGGGGCCGGCGTCGCTCTTGGCGCGGCCGGGGTCGAGCTCGAAGGAGCGGTGCACGACCTCGACCTGGTCACGGTGCGGGAAGGCCGCCAGCGCCTTCTCGAAGCGGGCCTTGCCCACGTAGCACCAGGGGCAGGCGATGTCGCTCCAGATCTCGACGCGCATGTTCTTCGGCTTCCTTCGGTCGTACGGCACGTATACGGAGACCTCCTCCGCTATTACGTGAACCTTCAACCGTCGGGGTTCATTCCCCGCGGACGTCCAGCCGCAGGGTGAGGTGATGGTCACCTTCGGCCGGGGGCCGCTCCGGGTCGGGCCGCCAGCCCTGGCGGGCGTAGAAGGCCTGGGCCCGGCGGTTGTCGACATGCACGCTCAGTACGGCGGTGCGCCGGCCGTCGGCCCGCCACTGCTCCAGGCAGGCCGCGTGCAGGGCGGTGCCGATGCCGGAGCGCCAGTGGTCGGGGTCGACATGGAACTGACGCAGGTCGACGGTGTCGGCGGGCACCGCCTCGACGGTGCGGAACGAGGCGAGGCCCACGATCCGGCCGCCCTCGACGACACACAGCACCTGCCCGTTCGGCCGCTCGATGGCACCGAGCCAGGCGGCCCGCCAGTCGGTGCCGTCGTCCGGGACGCCGTCCGGGTAGTACGTCGCTCTGGCCCGGGCGTGCAGCGCGGCGACCGCCTCCGCCTCGGCCCGCACGACGGTCCGGATCACCCGGCTTCCGGTCACTCGCTCAACGATCACGCCGGCTAGGACGCATTTCCGGCCACCCGGGTTCCGGATTCAGCTGCCGTCCCGCAGGTCGGCCGGCCAGCTCGGCCGGAACTCGATGTGGTCGTAGGTCACCACACAGCCCTCGCCGAGCGGCGCCTGCGCCATGAACCCGACCAGCGCCGCGCCCGTCTCCTCCTCGCCGCCCAGCGTGAACAGCCGCACGAACGTCCACCGCTCCCCGTCCCGCGAGGCATGGAACGCGAACGCCCGCCCGGTCCTGCTCACCCTGAGCCACACCGAACTCCCCGCCACCGTGAAGGAGTTGGCGTCGTCGGAGTGCCCCCGGGTGACCACCGTGCACACCGTCGGCACATCCGGGGAGTACTCCAGGCACAGCTTCGCCCAGGCCCGCTCCCCCACATGCACGTACAGCACCCCGGCATCGAAGGCCGCGTTGAACCCCACGGTGACCCGGGCGATCAGCTGAAAGTCCCCCTCGGGCGCCCCGAGCAACCGCGGCGCATCCGAAGCGGAGTCCAACGCCTCCCCGGTGGGCGGCACGAACCGATCCTGCCGCGCACCGGCCCACCCACTGAGCACACCATCGTCGTACGACCAGTGCCCGTCGGGCCCGTAAGTGCGCAGGGGGAAGGGCAGTTGGGGAAGCGATACGTCCATTGCCTGATTCTCTCAGTTGGCCTTTTGAGGGGCGCGGGGCTGTTTCGATGTGCGGCTCCGCCGCGTGGGCGCGAGCAACCACAACGCACGGAATGCCCGCGAAACACCCGCGCCCCTACGGCGCTCAGCGCTCCAAACGCCCGTTGAACCTGCGAGGCAGCCCCAGCGGGTTGTCGTCCTTCAGCTCAGCCGGCAGCAACGCCTCCGGCGCCCCCTGATACACCACCGGCCGCAGCCACCGCTCGATCGCGGTACCACCCACGGACGTGGACGTGGACGTAGTCGCCGGGTAGGGACCGCCATGGTGCTGCGCGGGCGCCACCGCAACCCCGGTCGGCCAGCCATTGACCAGCACACGCCCCGCCAGCGGCGTCAGCTCCGCGAGCAGCTCAGGCCCACGCCCCTCCCCCGCGGCCTCCTCGGCAGAGACATGCACGGTCGCGGTGAGGTTCCCCGGCAGCCGGGACAGCACCTGCCGGGCCTCGCCCTCGTCCTCGTAGCGGGCCACGACGGTGACCGGCCCGAAGCACTCCTCCAGGAGCAGGTCGTAGGAGCCCTCACTGGTGAGCTTCTCGGCCGGGACGGTCAGGAACCCGGCGCTGACGGTGTGCTCGCCGCCCGCCCCGGGGGTGACCGGGGACTCCACCCCGTCCAGCTCTCCCCGCTCGGCGACGCCGGCGACGAAGTTGTCCCGCATACGGTGATCCAGCAGGACACCGGCGTCCGTGTCGCTGACGGCGTCGGTGAGCGACTTGACGAGCCCGTCACCGGCGGAGCCGCTCGGCACGAGCACCAGCCCCGGCTTCACGCAGAACTGCCCGACGCCCAGCGTCATGGAGCCCGCCAGCCCCGTACCGATGGCCTCGCCGCGCTCGGCGGCGGCGGCCTCGGTGATCAGGACCGGGTTCAGCGAGCCCAGCTCGCCGTGGAAGGGGATCGGCACCGGGCGGGCCGCGGCCGCGTCGAAGAGCGCGCGGCCGCCTCGTACGGAACCGGTGAAGCCGGCCGCGGAGACCAGCGGGTGCTTGATCAGCTCGACGCCGGCCTCGAAGCCGTGCACCAGGCCGAGGACGCCCTCGGGGATGTCGTGCCGCGCGGCGGCCCGCCGCAGCACGGCGGCGACCAGCTCGGACAGGCCCGGGTGGTCGGGGTGGGCCTTGACCACGACCGGGCAGCCCGCGGCGAGCGCGCTGGCGGTGTCGCCGCCGGGCACGGAGAAGGCGAAGGGGAAGTTGGAGGCGGAGTAGACGGCGACGACGCCCAGCGGCACCTTGTAGCGGCGCAGGTCCGGGATCGGCGGGGTGGCGGTGTCGTCGGGGTGGTCGATGACGACGTCCAGGAAGGCGCCCTCGTCGACGATGTCCGCGAAGGCGCGCAGCTGGAAGCAGGTGCGGGCGAGCTCACCGGTGAGCCGGACCGGGCCGAGCGCGGTCTCGGCGTCGGCGGCCTCGACCAGCTGGTCCCTGGCCGCCTCCAGCTCGGTGGCGGCCGTGCGCAGGAAGGCGGAGCGGACCGCACGGTCGGCGAGCGCGGCCCGGGCATCGTGCGCGGCACGGACGGCGGCGTCCACCTCCTGGGCCGTGGCCTCCACCGCAACCTGTTCCCGCTGCTTCCCGGTACGGGGGTCGACACTCCAGACTGGTGCTGCTGCCACCGCAGATCCCTCCACGTATTCACTGGGTGAATCACCAGGTCGTTCGATATACTGAACACCGTCTCTGGTGATGAACGTTCGTCGGAGACTCTATCCTCAGCTTCTCGTCGAATGAAGGGGTCCAGGGCGACATGTCGGCAGGCGAGACGGGGGGCGGAGCGCAGGTCAAGTCCGCTGTACGGACGGTCGAACTGCTCGAGTACTTCGCCGGACGCCCCGGCATGCATTCCCTCGCGGCGGTCCAGGAGGCCGTCGGCTATCCCAAGTCCAGTCTGTACATGCTGCTGCGCACCCTGGTGGAGCTCGGCTGGGTGGAGACGGACGCGACCGGCACGCGGTACGGCATCGGCGTACGGGCGCTGCTGGTCGGCACCTCGTACATCGACGGCGACGAGGTGGTCGCGGTGGCCCGGCCCACGCTGGACCGGCTCTCGGACGACACCACCGAGACGATCCACCTGGCCCGCCTGGACGGCACCAACGTCGTCTATCTCGCCACCCGCCAGTCGCAGCACTATCTGCGCCCCTTCACCCGGGTCGGGCGGCGGCTGCCCGCGCACTCCACGTCGCTGGGCAAGGCGCTGCTGAGCACGTTCTCGGACGAGCAGGTGCGCAAGATGCTGCCGGAGACGCTGCCGGCGCTGACCGAGAACACCATCACCGACCGGGAGCGGCTCATCGAGGAGCTGCACCAGGTCCGTGAGCAGGGGTACGCGGTCGACCGTGAGGAGAACACGCTCGGCCTGCGCTGCTTCGGTGTGGCGATTCCGTACCGCACTCCGGCGCGTGACGCGATCAGCTGCTCGGTGCCGGTGGCCCGGCTGACCCCCGCCCACGAACAGATGGTGAAGGACGCCCTCTTCGACGCCCGCGACCGGCTGACCCTCGCGACCCGGAGGCTCTGAGCGGCTAGGGTCGCACCCATGGACGTCGTACTGCGCCCCGTTCACGACAGCGATCTGCCGGTGTTCTTCCGGCAGATGAACGACCCCGAGTCCCTGACCATGGCCGCGTTCACCCCGCCCGACCCCGCCGACCGGGCGGCCTTCGACGCGCACTGGAAACGGATCCGCGCCTCCGACGCCGTCAACCGGACCGTCCTGCTGGACGGTGACGTGGTCGGCAGCGCGGCGGTTTACGGGGAGCCGGGCGAGCGCGAGGTGACGTACTGGATCGACCGCGCCTACTGGGGGCGCGGCATCGCCACGGCCGCGCTGCGCGCGCTGCTGGCCGAGGTGCCGGAGCGCCCGCTGTACGCGCGTGCCGCGGCCGACAACTCCGGGTCGGTGCGCGTGCTAGAGAAGTGCGGGTTCCGGGTGACCACGCAGGCGCGGGGCTTCGCCAACGCGCGGGGTGCGGAGATCGACGAGTTGGTGCTGGTGCTGGAGGGCTGAGCCCGCGGGAGGTTCTCTCCGCCGTGCGGCGGAGGCGGATCGTCGGGCAGCAGGACGTGCGGGGTGCGGTGTCCGCGGGAGCGTGGAGGCATGACGCAGACAGTCCCCGCAGTCCCCGCCTCCGCCACTCCCGCCGCCCCGACCACACCCGACCGCCTCCGCAGGGTGCTGCGGGCCGTCGCCCTCGTCGCCTGCGCCCCGTATCTGAGCCTCAAGATCGCCTGGATCGCCGGGAGTCATCTCGGTATCCCGGACGGCAGCTCGCTGCTCGAGCACCGGGCCGAGATGGCCGTCGCCAACGGCGTCACCGTGCTGATGGACGCGATGGTGATCGTGCTGACGCTCCTGCTGACCCGGCCGTGGGGCCTGCGGGTGCCGGCGTGGCTGCTGGTGCTGCCCATGTGGGGAGCGGCCGGGCTGCTGACCCCGATCATGACCGGCTTCCCGGTGCAGCTCGCGGTGAAGGCGCTCGGCGGGACCGTGCGCAGTGCCGACGGCGGACGGGAACCGTTCCTCGACGAGTGGGTGTTCGGCGTCGTCTACACCGGGTTCATCGTGCAGGGCCTCGCTCTCGGGACGCTGTTCGTGCTCTACGCCCGAGACCGCTGGGGTCATCTGTGGCAGGGGCGCGTCTGGGACCTGCCGCGCGCGCTCACCGGCACCGGACAGCGGGTCGTCGCCGCCCTGGCCGCCGTCCTGGCGCTGCTGCCGCTGACCGCGCACCTGCTGTGGGCGAGCGGCAGCACGACCGGGCTCAACGCGGGCCGGATCGCCGACCGGACCAGCGATTTCTACGTCCTTCAGGTCCAGGACGCCGCTTTCCTCGCCGTCGCCGTCGCGGGCGGCCTGCTGCTCGCCTTCCGGCGCGGGCGTGCCCTGCCCGTCAAGGTGCCGCTCGCGCTGGCCTCGGTGGGGTCCGCGGCGACGGCCTGCTGGGCGCTGTGGCTTTCGGTGGCCTCGCTGCTCTCCCTGGACGATGCCGACCATCGGCCCACGACACTGATGGTCCTCGCCTACGCTGGCCAGATGATCACCGGCATACTCGTCGCGGGCCTGGTCGTCCGCTTCCTCGTCTCACGCTCGGCGGCCGCGAACCGCCTTGCGGCGTGAGCGCGTTCGTCCGGACGCTGTTCGGGCGGCGGGCGCGCCGGCGGTGGATCCATCTGATCCTCGGCGGCGCGCTCGCCATGCCGTACGTCTTCGTCGGCCAGCTGATCGTGGGCCCGGCCATGGACGCGCGGTACGTCTTCTACGACTTCGTCTGGCAACTCGTCTCGTTCGCGGTCGGGTTGCCGCTGGCGGCCGTCACCTCGCTGTTCCCGCTGACCCGGACCCTGGAGTCGGGGGCGGTGCGCGCGCTGTGCGGCGTCGACGCGGACTCGCTGGCGTACGGGCCCGCGCGCAGCCGGGCGGCGAAGCGGCGGACGGCCGCGTGGTTCACGCTGCATCTGGGGCTCGGCGGGATCGTGTCCGGGATGTCGCTGGCCGTGCCGCCGCTGGCGGTGGTGCTGATCGCGCTGCCGGTCGTGGCGGGGCTCACGGGCAGCCGCATGGGGATGCCCGAAGTCTTCGGCAGCCCTTGGGTGCTGGCGCTGTCCGCGCCGGCCGGTGTGGCCGTGCTGGTGGCGCTGGCCGCGGTCGCCGCCGGGTGCGGGGCGCTGCTCGCCCGGTGGGCGCCGGTGCTGCTCGGGCCCGGCCCCGAGGACCGGCTCGCGGCGGCCGAGGCGCGCGCCGCCGACCTGGCCGTGCGCAACCGGCTCGCGCGCGAGCTGCACGACTCCGTCGGCCACGCCCTCAGCGCGGTCACCCTCCAGGCGAGCGCGGCCCGCCGGGTGCTGGACAGCGACCCGGAGTTCGTGCGTGAGGCGCTCGCCGCGATCGAGGACACCACCCGGCGCACGGTCGGTGAACTGGACGCCGTCCTGGGCGTGCTGCGGGCCGGCGACGCCCCCGGCACGGCCCCGGCGCCGACCCTCGCCGACGACCTGGAGGGCCTGCTGCGCCGCACCCGCGCGGGCGGCACCGAGCTCACCGCCGACATCGCCGCGGACCCCGCCGCCGTACCGCCGATGGTGTCCCGGGAGGCCTACCGCATCGTGCAGGAGGGGCTGAGCAACGCGCTGCGGCACGCGGGCGGCGAGGTGCCGGTCGGGCTGCGGCTCGCCGTCGCCGACGGCGGCCTGGAGATCACCGTGGAGAACCCGGTGACCGGCGCCGCCACCCCCTGCCGGCCCGGCGGCGGACACGGGCTGCGCGGCATCGCCGACCGCGCCCGGCTGCTGGGCGGGACGGCCGAGGCGGGGGCCGTGGAGGGAACGTGGCGGCTGCGGGTGCGGCTGCCGCTGACAGCACAGCCGTCGCAGTCCGCACCGCCAGTCCAGTCAGGACAGTCACCGTCAGCACCGTCGGAGGGAAGCGCATGACCGACCGCCCGATCCGGATCGTCCTCGCCGACGACGAGCGCATGG
This sequence comes from Streptomyces sp. NPDC096205, assembly GCF_044763135.1. Taxonomy (NCBI): domain Bacteria; kingdom Bacillati; phylum Actinomycetota; class Actinomycetes; order Kitasatosporales; family Streptomycetaceae; genus Streptomyces; species Streptomyces sp. NPDC096205. The sequence continues at coordinate 99,758 of NZ_JBIWFS010000002.1, forward strand.
TGCGCACCGCGCTGCGCGCCATCCTGTCCGCCGAACCGGGGTGCGAGGTGGTCGGCGAGGCCGCGACCGGCGCCGAGGCGGTGTCCGTGGTGCGGGAGGCGCGGCCCGACGTGGTCCTGATGGACGTCCGGATGCCCGGGACGGACGGCATCCGGGCCACCGAGCAGATCCTCGCCACGATGCAGGAGCCGCCGCGCATCGTCGTCGTCACCACCTTCGAGAACGACTCGTACGTGTACGACGCGCTGCGCGCCGGAGCCGCCGGGTTCCTGCTCAAGCGGGCGGAGGCGGACGCGCTGGTGCAGGCGGTGCGGCTGGTCGCGCACACCGACACCCTGCTCTTCCCCGCGGCGGTACGGGCCCTCGCGGTGGAGCACGGCCGGGCGACCGCGGCGCCTCCGGCGTGGGTGGGGCGGCTCACCGGCCGGGAGAGCGAGGTGCTGCGGCTGATGGCGGCCGGGCTGACCAATGCGGAGATCGCCCGGCGCATGGAGGTGGGCGCCGCGACGGTGAAGTCGCATGTGGCGGCGGTGCTGGCGAAGACCGGGACCCGGGACCGCACGCAGGCGGTGATCGCGGCGTACGAGGCGGGGTTCCTGAAGGGCTCCTCCTGACCCGGACACGAGCCCTGCGCATGAGAGGCGCATGAGAAAAGCGGGCGGAAGGGAACGATCCGGTCGGAGTCGTTCGTCTAGTGATCGGGATGAACAAGACGATCAGGCGCGCGTCGGTCTTCACGCTGCTGCTGGTGTTCGCTCTGCTGGTCAGGGCGACCTGGGTGCAGTTCTACGAGGGCAGGGCGCTGGCAGAGGACAAGGACAACCGGCGGAACGCGATCGCGCTGTACAGCGAGCCGCTCGGCAACATCGTGGTGGGCGGAGAGGCGGTCACCGGCTCGGCCCGGACGACGAGCGGCGACCTCAGATACAAGCGCACGTACACCGACGGCGAGCTGTACGCGGCCGTGACCGGCTACAGCTCGCAGGTCTTCGGCGCCACCCAGCTGGAGGGCGTCTACCAGGACCTGCTGGACGGCACCGACACCCGGCTGCAGACCGTGATGGACACGGTCACCGGCAAGCGCGCCGACCCGGGCGATGTGCTCACCACGATCGACCCGGACGTGCAGAAGGCGGCGTACGAGGCCCTCGGCGACAAGAAGGGCGCCGCTGTCGCCATCGACCCGGAGACCGGCCGGATCCTCGCGGTCGTCTCGACCCCGTCGTACGACCCCGCGGACCTGGCCACCGGTGACTCCGACGTCTGGACGCGGCTGCAGAAGGACGCCGACAAGCCGATGACCAACCGCGCGCTGCGCCAGCCGCTGCCGCCGGGCTCCACCTTCAAGCTGGTCGTGGCCGCGGCGGCGCTGGAGGACGGGCTGTACTCCTCGGTCGACGACAGGACCGTCAGCCCCGACCCGTACCCGCTGCCCCAGTCGGACCGGGACCTGAGCAACGAGAACCCCTCCGCACCCTGCGAGAACGCCTCCATACGCGTGGCGCTCCAGTACTCCTGCAACAACGTCTTCGGCAAGATGGCCGTCGACCTCGGCCAGGACAAGGTCCGGGCGATGGCGGAGAAGTTCGGCTTCAACGACGACGAGCAGGACGTGCCGGTGCGCGCCTACGAGAGCGTGTACCCGAAGGACATGGACAAGGCGCAGACCGCGCTGTCCGGCATCGGCCAGTTCGACGTCACCGCGACGCCGCTGCAGATCGCCATGGTGTCGGCGGCGATAGCCAACGGCGGTGAGCTGGTCTCGCCGCACATGGTGTCGCGGATCACCGACAGCGACGGTGATGTGCTGGAGGACTACGACGACAACGCCTCCGGCACGCGCATAGTCAGCTCCTCCACGGCCGAGCAGTTGCGGTCGGCGATGCAGACGGTCGTGGAGGAGGGCACGGGGACGAACGCGCAGATCGACGGCGTCACGGTGGGCGGCAAGACGGGCACCGCCCAGCACGGCACGAACAACTCCAAGACGCCGTACGCCTGGTTCACCTCGTACGGCACGTCCGACTCGACCGGCAAGCAGGTCGCTGTCGCGGTGATCGTGGAGCAGTCCGACGCGGCTCGCTCCGAGGTGAGCGGCAACGGCCTGGCCGCGCCGGTCGCCAAGGCCGTGATGGAGGCCGCGCTGGCGGACTAGGGCCTTTCTTCCGGATCAGGCCTCAGGCGAGCAGCTGCTTGACCGGGTCGATCGCGAAGTACACCAGGAACAGGGCCGAGGCGCCCCACAGCAGCCAGTGGACCTCCTTGGCCTTGCCCAGGGCCGTCTTGATGACGACGTAGGCCAGGAAGCCGGCGCCGATGCCGTTGGTGATGGAGTAGGTGAACGGCATCACGGCGATGGTGAGGAAGGCCGGGATGGCGATGTCGAACCGGTCCCAGTCGATGTACTTGACCTGGGTCATCATCAGGAACCCGACGGCGACCAGGGCAGGGGCGGCCGCCTGGAGGGGGACGATGGTGAGCAGCGGGGTGAACAGCAGGGCGAGGGCGAACAGGCCGCCGGTGACGAGGTTGGCGAAGCCGGTGCGCGCGCCCTCGCCGACGCCGGCCGCCGACTCGATGTAGGAGGTGGCGGAGGAGGCCGAGGAGGCGCCGCCCGCGACGGCCGCGGCGCCGTCGATGAGCAGCACCCGCCCGAGGTTCGGGACCTTGCCCTCCTCGTCCAGCAGGCCCGCCTCGGCGCTGACGCCGACGACTGTGCCCATGGTGTCGAAGAAGTCGGACAGGATCAGGGTGAAGATCAGCAGGACGACCGTGATGACGCCGACGCCGGGCTCGTCGAAGGCGCCGAACAGGCTGAACTGACCGAGCAGCCCGAAGTCCGGGGTGTCGACGACCTTGTCGGGCCACTCCGGGGTGGTCAGGCCCCAGCTCTGCACGTCCGCGGCGGCGTTGATCGCCATCGCGACCAGCGTCGTCGTCACGATGCTGATGAGGATCGCGCCCTTGACCTTGCGGGCCAGCAGGGCGACGGTCAGCAGCACGCCGAGGCAGAAGACGAGGATCGGCCAGCCGGCCAGGGTGCCGGTGCCGCCCAACTGCACCGGCACGGTGGTGTTCGCGGCGTCCGGGATGCGGCTGACGAACCCGGCGTCGACGAAGCCGATGAACGCGATGAACAGGCCGATGCCGACGCTGATCGCCTGCTTCAGCGGCTGCGGGATGGCGTGCATGACGGCCTCGCGCAGCCCGGTCACCACCAGCAGGCAGATCAGCAGGCCTTCGAGGACGATCAAGCCCATCGCGTCGTCCCAGCTCATCAGCGGGGCGATCTGGAAGGCGACCACGGCGTTGAGGCCGAGCCCGGCGGCGAGCGCGAGCGGCAGATTGCCGCCGACGCCCATGATGACCGTCATCACGGCCGCCACCAGGGCCGTGGCGGTGGTGAGTTGGACCGGGTCGAGCGCCTCGCCGTACCGGTCCTTGGCGCTGCCCAGGATGATCGGGTTCAGGACGAGGATGTAGGCCATGGTGAAGAACGTGGCGAAACCGCCGCGTATCTCCCGGCTGATGGTGGATCCCCGCTCGGAGATCCGGAAATACCTGTCGAACATGGCGGACAACTCCTCGGCGCCTGCTTGATCGTGTGCGGATGCTGGCTGGATTGTTCCCCCGTCGAACCGGTTTCAGGTTTTCCCCGTGTTACGGAATCGGGTTCGGGATGCCATACCGCGTTCGAAGACCCGTACGGATCGCTGATACAGTGCCGGATCTCGTCCCGGCGTACGGCTGTTCGACGCCTGGGGAACCACAGCGAGGAGAAACAGCCCGTGGGCACAGTCGTCGACGACGCCGCCTCCGTGGAGTTCCATGCCTTCTTCGAGCGCCATTACGCCGAACTCGCCCGCCTCGCCCACCTGTTGACCGGCGAGCCGGACGCGGCCGACGACCTGGCGGCGGACGCGCTGCTCGCGCTGTGGCACCGCTGGGACCGGGTGCGCGCGGCCGACCATCCGGTGGCGTACGCGCGCGGTGTGGTCGCCAACCTGGCCCGCACCCGTATCCGCAGCGCGGTGCGCGAGCGGCGGCGGATCGCCCTTTTCTGGCCGCGCGGCGAGGAGAGGACCGAGAACCCGGACGTCGCCGGCGCGGTCGACGTGCAGGCCGCGCTGCGCCGGCTGCCGTTCCGCAAGCGGGCCTGTGTGGTGCTGCGGCACGCCTTCGACCTGTCGGAGAAGGACACCGCGCTGGCCCTGGGTGTGACGGTGGGTACGGTGAAGAGCCAGACCTCGAAGGGCATGGCCGAGCTGCAGCGGCTGCTCGGGGCACAGGGAGCGCCGCGGCAGGTGCAAGCGGCGATGGCGCGCAGCGGCGAGGCCGGAGGAAGGAACCGATGACGCGGGACGTGCACGACGAGCTGCGCGCCCGGCTGCGCGAGGCGGCCGAGGCGCATCAGCCGGACCGCGCGCGCATCCTGGCCAGGATCGAGCGCGGCATGTCCGAGCAGACCCGGGCGGACCACCGGTCCCGGCGGCAGCCGGTGTTCGGCTGGCTGCGGGTCGCGGGCGCCACGGCCGCGGTCGCGGGTGTCCTGGCGGTCGGCGGCTATGCGGTCGCCTCGGCCGTGAAGGAGGAGCCGGCCCCGCCGCAGCGCACGGTCGCCGAGTCGGCGACGCCCACGCCGTCGCCGGACGCGACGAGCCGGCCGCCCGCCTTCCCCGCGGACCCGACACCGAGCCCCAAGGACACCTCGAGCCGGCCCTCGCGGCCGTCCGACCGGCCCGGCAGCGCATCCCCGTCACCGACCCCGACGGCACCGGTCTCGTCCGCGCCGCCCGCCTCCGGTGAGCAGGACGGCCCGCTGTGGTCGGACGGCTCGGTGGACCCGCACAGCAACGACTTCTGGGCGCAGAGCAACATCACGCTGAAGACGACCGAGGAACTCACCGCGCTCACCGTGCGGTTGGAGGTGGCGCAGACCGGCGGGGTGTCCTCCACGGGCGCCTGGCGCTCGCTGCCGGAGGACGACTTCGCCTTCACGGCCGAGGAGCGGGACGGCTTCCTGGTCTACACATGGACGCTCAAGGAGGGCCGTACGGTCCCGGCGGGCGAGTGGGTGTTCGCCGGGCAGTACGACCACGAGCGCGGCGGCCGGGACGCGAAGGACGACCGGTACGCGGCGACCGCGACGGCGGACGGCCAGGAGCTGTCCGTGGCGGGCGGCTTCGCGCCCCACGGCGACAACGACACGGCGTCCGACGGGGACTCGTGAAGGGGGACTCGTAAAAGGGGACCTGTAAAGGGGGACTCGTAAAGGGGGACTCGGCAAAAAATCTCGGGAGACGCGGCAACCCCTTCCCTGCCGGTGGCGACAAGGAGACGCAAGGATCCCCCACCACGCAAGGAATGCGTATGACAGCACGACCCGAACAGCGTGTCCGTCACCGTCGCCGCGTCACCCGGCGGCGGGCGGTCATCGGCGGCGCCGCCGCCCTCGGCATCACCGCGGCGGCCGTCGTCACCACGACGATGCTGTCCTCGGCCGGCGCCGCGTCCTCCTGGCCGACGGCCACCGGCAAGAAGGCCGTCACCAGCACCATCAAGGTGTCGGGCAGCTACGACGGCAAGTACCAGCGCTTCTACGGCAGTGGCGCCCTCGGCGGCGACAGCCAGGACGAGGACCAGGACCCGGTCTTCCAGCTGGAGGACGGCGCCGTCCTGAAGAACGTCATCCTGGGCGCCCCGGCCGCCGACGGCATCCACTGCCTGGGCAGCTGCACGCTGCAGAACGTCTGGTGGGAGGACGTCGGCGAGGACGCCGCCACCTTCAAGGGCAAGTCGGCGTCGGCCGTGTACACGGTGTACGGCGGCGGCGCGCGGCACGCGGACGACAAGGTGTTCCAGTTCAACGGCGCGGGCAAGCTGGTCGTCACCAAGTTCCAGGTGTCGGACTTCGGCAAGCTGGTGCGCACCTGCGGTAACTGCAAGACGCAGTACAAGAACCGCCAGGTGATCATCACCGACGTGGACGTGACCGCGCCGGGCAAGTCGATCGTCGGCATCAACGCCAACTACGGCGACACCGCGGCCCTGCGCAAGGTGCGCATCCACGGCGACAGCGGCAAGAAGATCAAGCCGTGCACCCGCTTCCAGGGCAACAACACCGGCGCAGAGCCGAAGGAGCTGGGCACCGGTCCCGACGGCACGAACTGCCGGTACACCGCCTCGGATCTCTCGTACGAGTGATCGCCTGAGCTGCCGGCCGCCCCCCGGCCGGCCTCCGGGCCGCGACCCCCATCGCGCCCGGACACGGAACGCCCCCGCCGATGACGATCGGCGGGGGCGTCTCCCTTGTCCTGAAGGTTCCTGAAGGTCACTTCATGGTCGCGCCGATGGCCGTGGAGCCCGTCGTCAGGAAGGGTGTCGCGGGCAGCGAGCCGCCCGCGCCCCGAGGACCGTACGCACCGGCCGCGCTGATGGAGACGAACGCCGGAGTCGCCACCCCCGCGTCCCAGTTGTTGGCCGCGGACACGGTGGCCCGCCCGAGCCTGGCCCTGCCGTCGCCGTTGCCGACCGCGAGGTTGCGGGCGAGGCGGGCCCGGCCGGTGGCGAAGTAGAAGCCGTCCTCGGTGTTGGCGTAGGCGGTGTTGCGGTAGAGCACGACGGCACCGGTGTTGGAGTTCTCGGTGAAGCCGTGCAGGGCGTTGTCCCAGGCGGCGTTGTTGCGGACCCGGTGGGCCACGGAGACGCCGCCGCCACCGAGCTTGAAGCCGTTGCCGTTGCCCTCGAAGGCGGGGTCGTTCCAGCGGTTCTCGCCGTTGCCGAACGCCCAGGAGTTCTTGACGGTGACCGGCGAGGAGAACTGCCAGAGGTCCAGCCCGTCGTCCGCGTTGTCGTAGAGGCGGGCGCCGTCGAGGACGTTGCCGGTGCCGGAGCCGAACTTGATGGCGATGCCGTCGGCGTTCTGGCCGTGGGCGGCGGCGTCGTAGTTGCCGTGGCTGTCCAGGTTCCGCACGAGGTTGTCCGTCGTGCCGTCGCCGCGCAGGGTGAAGCCGGAGTCGCCGTTGTCCGCGGTGACCAGGTTCTGGAAGACGCCCCCGGTGGAGGAGGTGACGACGAGGCCCTGGGCGGGGGCCTTTTCGAAGGTGAGGTTCTGGATCGTCCAGTAGCTGCCGTGGATGCCGGCGAGCCAGGAGCCTGCGGGCAGCCCGGAGCCGTCGATGCGGACCTTCTCGGTGGCGTAGGCCTCGAGGGTGATGCGGCGGGTGGCCGTGCCGCTCGCGGTGGACTTCAGGGTGGCGGTGGGCCGGTAGGTGCCGCCGCGGACCTGGATGACCGTGCCGGCGGTGGCGCTCCTCACCGCTGCCTCCAGCTGGGCGGTGGAGGAGACGGTCACCGTGGAGGAGGCGGCCTCGGCGCCGCCGTTCGACAGGCCGAGGCAGACGCCGCCCGCGCCCGCGGCGAGGGAGACGGCCGCGGCGATCGAGAGGGTGCGGGCCCTGCGGTGGCGTCCGGTGCTCTGACGCACTGGGGCGTTCCTTTCCTGGGGGATGCGTGGGGTCTTACGTCAGCGGGTCGCCGCCGTGCGGCATGAGGTTGCCGTCACCGCACGAAAACCACCGAAACTTTCGCTTCCGCTGAGCCCGCCCGCACCGATTGACCCGCTGTCCCCCACTGGTGACACTCCGAAGGCACGCCATTCAACAGAATCCCCCAGACTCTCACAGGATGTGCCATGCACCCCGGCAGGCTCGTGCTCCCCCTACTGGCCCTCCTCCTCTCGCTGATGTCCGCCCCGCCCGGCACCGCAGCCCCAGGAGCTCCACCCGTGAAGCAACCCCACTACGCCGGCTACCTGTTCGCCTACTTCACCGGCGAGGGCACCGCCGACGGCGAGCAGATCCGCTACGCCCTCAGCCGCGGCAACGACCCGCTGCACTGGCGCGAACTGAACGCCGGGAAGCCGGTGCTGACCTCGACCATCGGCGAGAAGGGCCTGCGCGACCCGTTCGTCATCCGCTCCCCCGGGGGCGACAAGTTCTTTCTGATCGCCACCGACCTGCGCATGTACCGCGGCTCCAGCGGCAGTTGGGACCAGGTCCAGCGGCACGGCAGCAGGTCGATCATGGTCTGGGAGTCCACCGACCTGGTCCACTGGACCGACCAGCGGCTGGTGAGGGTCTCCCCCGACAACGCGGGCAACACCTGGGCGCCGGAGGCCTACTGGGACGACACGCTCGGCACGTACGTCGTCTTCTGGGCGTCGAAGCTGTACGCGGCCGACGACCCGGAGCACACCGGCTCGACGTACAACAAGATGCTGTACGCCACCACCGACGACTTCCGCACCTTCAGCGAGCCGAAGATCTGGAACGACCCCGGCTACTCGGTGATCGACTCCACGGTGGTGGAGCACGAGGGCACGTACCACCGCTACACCAAGGACGAACGCGACCCGAGCAGTTCCAGCCCCTGCTCCAAGTTCATCACCGCGGAGAAGTCGACGACGCTGACTGCGACGAAGTACGACTTCGTGGCGGACTGCATCGGCAGCGGCGCGATCAGCCGCGGCGAGGGGCCGACGGTGTTCAAGTCGAACACCGAGGACAAGTGGTACCTGTTCATCGACGAGTACGGCGGCCGCGGCTACGTCCCCTTCGAGACGACCGACCTCGACTCGGGCGAGTGGACCATGTCGGAGAACTACCAGCTCCCGGCGAGCCCCCGTCACGGCACCGTCCTGCCGGTGACGCAGGAGGAGTACGACCGTCTGCTGGCCGCCTACCCGGCGACGCCGGCCTCGGTCGTGGACGTCACCGCGAAGGGACAGCGGGGGTACGCGATCGTCACCGAGGCCGCCTCGAAGGTGGTTCTGCCGATGGCCCCGCACGCCCAACGAGCCGCTCTGGCCCCCGAGTTCGCCGTCGCCGCGGGCGCGACCCTCAGTCCGCCGTCGGGCACGCGGCGCGACTTCCGCACACCGCGGACGTACACGGTGACGGCGGCGGACGGCACGCGCCGCACCTGGACGGTCGAGGCGGTGCCCACCCGCAGCCCCGTCCTGCCGGGCCTCACCGCCGACCCCGATGTGCGCTATCTGGACGGCGAGTACTGGATCTACCCCACCACGGACGGCTTCCCCGGCTGGAGCGGCACCCGCTTCAAGGCCTACTCCTCCAAGGACCTGGTCCACTGGAAGGACCACGGCGTCGTCCTCGACCTGGGCCCGGACGTGGCCTGGGCGGACAAGAACGCGTGGGCTCCGGCGATCGCCGAGAAGGACGGCCGGTACTACCTCTACTTCTGCGCCGAGCAGCAGATCGGCGTCGCGGTCGCCGACTCACCCGCCGGCCCCTTCACCGACGCGCTCGGCGAACCTCTCGTGGCGAAGGGCCGGTTCACCGGCCAGATGATCGACCCGGCCGTGTTCACGGACGACGACGGCACCTCGTACCTGTACTGGGGCAACAGCCGCGGCTACGTCGTCCCGCTGGCCGACGACATGGTCTCCTTCGACGCCGCGCAGGTGAAGGACATCACCCCGGCGAACTTCCGCGAAGGCTCGTTCGTGGTGAAGCGGCAGGGGACGTACTACTTCATGTGGTCCGAGGACGACACCCGCAGCCCGGACTACCACGTCGCCTACGCCACCGGCCCGACCCCGCTCGGCCCGTGGACCGAGCGGGGCACGATCCTGTCGAAGCGGCCCGAGTACGGCATCCTCGGCACGGGCCACCACTCGGTGGTGAACACGCCCGGCACCGACGACTGGTACATCGTCTACCACCGGTTCGCGCTGAACGGTCCGGGCCGCCCCGGCGGGGACGGCACGCACCGCGAGACGACGATCGACCGGCTGTGGTTCGCCGCGGACGGTACCCTTCAGCCGGTCGTGCCGACCCTTGAGTCGGTCGAGCCGGTGAAGGCGCTCAGCTGACGAAGTACGTCGGGTTCGGCAGCTTGTAGGTCCGGTCGGCGTAGCCACCCTCGAGGTCGCTGTACTGGTCGCCGAAGTTGGCGACGATCTCGTACCCGAGGTCGTCCTCGATGTGCCGGCGGGTGCCGGACTTGTACTGAACGGTCGTGCAGTTCCAGGTGCCCGGCGTGGCGCACGCGCTCAGGTAGGCCGGCGGGTTCGCCTTGTCCTTGAGGAACATGTGGTCGGCGTCGAGGTTCACATCGGCGCCGACCTTCTTCAGGTTCTCGGTGGCGGCGGCGCGCTGGGACTCGCTCAGCCCGGAGTTGTAGAAGACCTCGACGCCCTTGGACTGCGCGTACCGCACCAGCTCGGGGCTGCCGAAGACGGCCGGGCGGTCGGCCCGGTTCACGTAGTCGGCCCAGGTGGCGGAGTTGTACGTGTAGTTGGTCTTCTTCTCGTAGTCGAGGCTGAGCAGCAGCGTGTCGTCGATGTCGAAGACGACCGCGGGCCGCTCGCCGTGCTTGTGGGCCTTGCGGGCCGCCTTGTCGATGTACCGCATCGCGGACGCGTCGATGTCCGCGAGATCCTGGGCGTACGGGCTGTCGGGGGACGCCTGGTAGACACCGTTCGCGTCGAGCGTGGTGCCGTAGTAGGTGTCGATGTCCTTGACGAGGAGCCCGATGTTGTAGGGCTCGTGGGTGCTGTTCGCGGTCGACTGGCCGGCCGTGGCCGCGCCGGCGCCGTACAGGGCGGCACCGGTGACGACGCAGGCGGCGGCGACGGCCGCGAGACGCAGAGGCTTATGCATGCCAGGTTTCTACGCGCGTCACCTCCATCGGGTCAAGCCACCGTACGGGGCGGCCCGTCGGCGCCCGACCAGGTCACAGGACGGTGTCCAGCCAGGTGAACACCTCGTCCTGCATGCGGGCGTCGAAGACATGGCCGCGGTCCGGCCAGGTCCTCAGGTGCAACCGCTGCTCGGCGTGACGGGAGCGCCAGACGGCCCGCAGCCTGGCGTGGGCCGCGCGGACACCGGCGGCGGGGAACAGCGGGTCGAGCCCGCCGTCGAAGAACAGCATCGGCCGTGGGGCGGCGATGCTCGCGACGTCGGGGAGGTCCAGGTGCCGGGCGAGCCCGGGATGGAGCATGTGGAAGGCGGACTGGCCCCGCAGCGCGTTGTTGCCCGGGGTCATCAGCTGTTTCAGCCCGGTCATCCAGCACACGCTCGCGGCGGCCGCGATGTCGTCGCTGAGCGCGGCCGTCTGCCAGGCGCGGAAGGCCCCCATGGAGAAGCCGAGGGCCGCGACCCGGCGGCCGTCCACCCGGTCGAGCCCGGCGAGGAACCCGGCGGCACGGGCGTCCTCGCGGGCCATGAGCCCTGCCAGGGAGGAGCCGAGCTGGTAGAGGCTGCTCGCGAGGGCCTGCTGCTGTGCGTGGGCGAGCGGGCCGCGGTCGCCCCAGCCGAGCGCGTCGGCGGCCAGCACGACATGCCCGCGCCGGGCGAGTTCGTCACCGAGGAACCGGCCGCCGTAGCACCGCTCGGCCCAACCGTGCGCGGACTCCAGGCGGTTGTCGTCGTACCAGGGCCGGACGACCTTCTCCTTGCCGATGTCGAACCGCGAGCCGTGGTCGTGCAGGAGCAGCACGGCGGGGAACGGCCCGCTGCCCTCGGGGGTGAGCAGCAGGGCCCGGACCCGCTCGTGGCGGGTGAGGGAGAGGGTGACCGACTCCTTGGTGAAGCCGTCCCCTTGAGCCCGCTCCCCGAACTCCGGGTCGTACGGCGTGCAGTCCTGCCGGTCCACGACGAGCGCCCGCTCCAGCTCGGCGCGGGCGGCCGCGCGCCAGGCGTCGAAGTCGCGCACCGGCGCGTTCCCCCAGGCCAGCGGGAAGGTCAACTCGTCCTTGAGGGTGGCATGGAAGGGCGGCAGCACGGCTTCAGGGCCTCTCGTACGGCGTCCAGTCCCCGAGGTAGGTCCGCGGTGTGTGCAGGGACGCCTCCTGCTCCGTCAGCTGCGGCCGGTTCTCCGGGACCGTGACGGCGGACCCGGGGCCGGAGTTGGCGTACTCGGCGAAGCGCATGGTCTGCCACGGGTAGGCCTCGCGCATATTGATGTACGGCGTCACCGCGTCGATCCCCGGCCCGATCCAGGTGTCCCGGACGACGAGGGAGGGCCGGGCCGTCGTCTCGTACGACGGCACCCAGGGCCGCGCGATCTTGTACGCCCCGTCCTCCGCGCCCGAGGTGATCCGGCCGCGCACGGCGAGGAACCCGTAGGGGTTGGCACGGGCGGTGGAGGGCGCGAAGACCATGCCCTTGGGGGTGAACGGCACGTCCCGCGCGAGCGTGTGGAAGCGGCAGCGGTCGAAGACGGCACGGGCCCGCCCGAAGACGAAGTCGACGTCTCCTTCGATGTGGCAGTCGCGGTAGTAGTGCCGGTCGAAGGTGTCCAGGGCGCCGGTGTCGGCGAAGAGGGTGTCCTGATGGGCCAGCAGCCGTACCCGCTCGAAGTGCGAGCGGTCGCCGGTCACGTACGCGGCGACGGCCTGGGTGCCGGTGATCTCCGGGTGGTCGGCGCGCAGCCAGTCGTTGGCGAGGGTGAGGTCGCGCACGGTGAGGCCGGGCGCGGCGGAGGTGAAGGTTGCCGAACCGGCCGTGCCGTAGGTGCCGGAGCCGTCGGGCTTCGGGGTGCCGTTGGCGTTGTCGTAGACGATGACCGTGTCGCGCGGGTCGCGGGTGGCGCCGCGCAGGGTCAGCCCGGCCTTGTCGGCGGGAATCTTCACGACCTCCCGGTAGGTGCCGGGGTGGACGACGATCGTCCAGCCGGGCCCGGTCACCGCGTCGACGGCGGCCTGCACGGAGTCGCCGGGCCGGACGTGCAGGACGCGTCGGCCGGCGGCGAGGGCGGAACCGCCGGAGGTGGCGACAAGCCCGGCGGTGATCCCGGCGAGGAGGGTGCGGCGGCGCATGCTCAGCACTCCTTCCACGGGGTCCAGTCGCCCAGATAGGCCGCCCGGGTGGCCGACTCGCCCTGTTCCTCGGTGAGTTGGGGGCGGTTCGCGGGGTCGGTGATCTCGGCCCCCGGCCCGGTGTTGCGGTACTCGGCGAAGCGCTGCTGCTGCCAGGGGAAGGAGTTCGACATGTTGGCGTAGGGCGCGACGGCGTCGATGCCGGGCCCGAGCCAGGTGTCGCGCACGGTCAGCATCGGACGGGCGGTCGGGTCGGAGCTGGGCACCCAGGGCCGGGCCAGCTTGTAGTGGGCGTCGGGCGCCTCACTGCTGACGCGGCTCCTCGTCACCAGGTAGCCGCGCGGGTTGGCCCCGGCGGTGGACGGCGCGAACACGAAGCCGTACGGCGCGGCGGCGAGGTCGGTGCGGTCCAGGGTGCGGAAGTGGCAGTGCGCGAAGACGGCGGTGGCACGCCCGAAGACGAAGTCGACGTCGCCCTCGACATGGCAGTGGGCGTAGTACTGCCGGGCGAACACACCGAGCGCGACGGAGTCGGCGTACAGGGTGTCCTGGTGGCCGAGGAAGCGGCAGTGGTGGAACGCGGCCCGGTCGCCCTGCACCTTGATCGCGACGGCCTGGGTGCCCGAGACGCCGGGGTGGTCGGCGCGCAGCCAGTCGTTGGCGAAGGTGATCCAGCGGGCGGTGAAGCCGTCGGAGCGGATCAGGGTGGTGGCGGAACCGGAGGTGCCGTAGGTGCCGGAGCCGTCGGGCTTGGGCGTCCCGGCGGCGTTGTCGTACACGACGACCACGTCGCGCGGGTCCTCGCTCGCTCCGATCCAGGACATCTCGGGGGCGGCGACGGCCACGGTCTCCCGGTAGACGCCGGGCGCGAGGACCAGGGTGTACCCGGTTCCGCCGGCGGCGTTAACGGCGGCCTGGACCGTGGTGAAGTCGCCGCGGCCGCGCGGATCGACGTAGAGCGTCGTGGCGGTGAGCCGGGCGGCCGGTGAGCCGTAGCGGCCGAAGGACCCGTGCGGCGGGCGGGTCCCGGCGTACGCGGGCAGCGGCGCGAGGCCGAGGGCGGCGCCGGCGACGAGGAATCCCCGTCGGGAGAGGCTGGCCATGGGGAGGTGCTCCTTCACGGTGCGGGGCGTGAGGGGATGGGCCGGGGCGGACGGGCCCGTGATGGGGCCGCGGTGCGGACCGCCCCGGCCGGCTCGGGGTGCGGTCAGCGCAGCCGGCCGGCGCCCGCGCGGTGGCGGACGAGACCGGGCACGGCCCACGCGGGGTCGACCTTGGTGCGCAGCTCGGGCGTCCAGCCGGCGCCGGACTGGAGGGTCTCGGCGGGGATCTCCGCGTTGTGCACGGCGATCAGGTCGACGGGCGTGCCGTTGACGAGGTTGCCCGCGGCGGTGAGCGGCGCCTCGTTCCACTTCTTGAGGATCTTGGCGGGGCTGACGCCCGCGGGCAGCGTGAAGGCGTTGTGCTCGGCGACGAGTTGCGACTCCTTGCCGATGCCGAAGCTGTAGGAGTAGGTGGTGTCGCCGATGAAGTGGTTGTTGTACGAGTCGACCTGTCCGAAGCGGACGCGGGGCGCACGCTCGACGAGGTCGCGGAACAGGTTGTGGTGGAAGGTCACCTTCAGGTGACCCCGGTCGGTGGCGGTGGTCGCGGCGTTGTCGCTGTTGCCGATCAGGATCGTCTTGTCGTGGTCGGCGAAGACGTTCCAGGAGGCGGTGACGTAGTCGGAGCCGCGGACGATGTCCAGCTCGCCGTCGTGCTGCTGGTAGAGCATCCCGAAGTAGGTGGGGGCGGCGCTGTCGGGGTGGCTGCCGTCGGTGAAGGTGTTGTGGTCCATCCACACATGGGTGGAGCCGTACACCACGACGGAGTCGTACTCGGAGTTCCAGTTGCCCTTGGACCCGTCCTTGGGGTCCCACTGCGGGAAGCAGTCGATGGGGCTCTCGAAGGTGAGGTTGCGGACGATGACGTTGTCCACGCCCTTGATCTGGAGGCTGGCGCCCTTGAGGCCGGCGCCCCGGCCGACGCCGATGATGGTGGTGTTGGCGGGCACCTCCACCTTGATGAGCTGGTCCTGCACGGCGGCCGACGCACGCCGCAGTCCCTCGGGGCTGTCGTCGGGCTCGCCGTCCAGCCGGGTCTCCAGCCCCCAGGTCTCGGGGGCGTACTTCTCCAGGTAGGCGGCGAAGTCGTAGCCGGGCACGGCGAGGGCGTCACAGCCGTCGGCGACGGCGTCGATGGTGCCCCTGACCTTGACGATCTTCGGCGCGGAGCCGCCCTCCGCGAGCGCGGCCCGGAACTCCGCCAAGGTGCGGACGGTGGAGACGTGCTCGGCGTCGGCGGCGGCGCCTCCACTGGTGCCGGTCCCGTACGACCCCCACCCGTCCCCGGCCGGCAGCACCTGTCGGGCGACGTCGTGCCGCCCGCCGCCGTGCGCGACGGCGCCTCCGGTGACGGACAGCACCAGCGCGGTGCAGCCGAGCACAGTAATGACACGTCCATGACATTTACGGATATTCACGCTGCGGCTCTCCTAGTTACTCGACATCCGACGGCCAGGTGATCCACGAGTCCGGGATCTCGTCCTCCAGCCGGAGCACGTCCCGCGGCGCGAGCACCCGGGCCCGCACCAGCTCCCGCGCCACCATCCGGGCGACCGCGATCGCACCCGGCGGATTGAAGTGCGTGTTGTCCTGCTCTGTCGCGGTCCAGTTGAAGTACGCCTTGGTCTCCTCGACCCCCAGCTCCTGCCACAACGCCAGCGACAGCGCCTGGACGTCGAGCAGCGCGACCCCCTCCTCGGCGGCCAGCGCCCGCATCGCCGCCGGGTACTCCCCATGGCTGGGCAGCGCCTTCCCCGCGCCGTCGAACCTCCGCCGCTCCACGGACGTCGCCAGCACCGGCCGGGCACCTCGCGCCCGCGCCCCCTCGACATACCTCCGCAGATACTCCTGATACGTCGACCAGGGCTCGGTGTACCGCGTCGGATCCGTCGTCTTCTCGTCGTTGTGCCCGAACTGGATCAGCAGAAGGTCCCCCGGCCGGATGGCCGAGAGAATGACATCCAGCCGCCCCTCGTCGATGAAACTCTTCGAACTCCGCCCGTTCACCGCGTGATTGGAGACGACCCGGTCCTTGTGGAGAAAGAACGGCAGCGCCATTCCCCACCCGGTCTCGGGCGCGGCGGAGACATATTTCTGGGCGGCGGTGGAGTCACCGGCGATGTAGAGCGTGCGGCTGGAATGCCGTGAGGCATGAGCGGGGCTGCTGACGGCAGCGCCGAGGGGAACGGCGGCAAGTGCGGCGGCAGCGACCTGTCGACGGCTGAGGGACACGCCTTGAACCTTTCAACGGAGGGCGAGTTATCAGGGGCGCGGGGCAGTATCGATGTGCGGCTACCGCCGCGTGCGCGCGACCAGCCAGGGACGGCCCGCACCCTGCACAGCACAGGCCGCCCCACGGCGAGACTCAGAAAAGAACGGTCAGCCGTTCTGCTGCTTCCACTCCGCCTGAGCCTCGTTCAGCTGCTCGGCAAGCCCGTCCAGGAATTCCTTCGCACTCATCTTCCCCAGCAGCACCTTCTGGAAGTTCGGCTCGTTGTCGGCCTTGGAAATGGTGTTCCAGTCAGGCAGGTAGTACGGCAGCTGCACGATGGTCGTCGACCCGTCGGTCAGCGCGGCAGCGGCCAGCTTCGTCGGCTCGGCCTTGGTCACCCACGCGTCCGAAGCCGCCTCCGTGTTCGCCGGCACCTGCCCCGCCGACTCGTTGAACTTCGAGTTCTCCGCGTGCGACAGCGCGAACTCGATGAACTTCCAGGCGGCGTCCTTGTTCTTGGAGTTCTTGAACAGTCCCAGCCCGTCGACCGGGTTGGACACCTGGACCCGCTTGCCGGCGGAGCCCACCGGCTGCGGAATGCCCCGGAACTTCTCCGTCCCGAACGCCTTCACATGGTCCTGGTACGAGCCCAGGTTGTGGTTCAGCATGCCGATCGTGCCGGAGTCCCACTGCGCGACCATCTTGGTGAAGTCGTTGTTCAGGTCGGCCGCGGGGGTGCTCTTCTTGAACAGCCCGGCGTACTTCTCCAGTGCGGCGACGTTCTTCGGGTCGTTCACCGTCGTCTTGTCGCCGTTCCAGAACGACGTGATCCCGGACTGCCCGTACATGGAGTCGAGCGCCTGCGCGATGGAGCCCGCGCCGCCCCGGATCGTGTAGCCGAACTCGTTCTTCTTGGCGTCGGTCAGCTTCTCCGCCGCCTCGTAGAACTTGTCCCAGGTGGTCGGCTCGTCGAGGCCCGCCTTCTCGAACAGGTCGGTGCGGTAGTAAAGGACGCCGTTGTTGGCGGAGGTCGGGATCGAGTACAGGGTGCCGTCGCCGCCGCCGGCGGCCTTCATGGACTCGACCATGTCCTTGTTGAGCATGCCCTTCAGGGCGGACTTGTCGAGCCGCTCGTCCAGCGGCTCCAGCGCGTTCTGCGCGGAGAACCCGGCGAGCATGGCCGCGCCGACACCGCCGACGTCCGGCAGGCCGCCGCCCTGGATGGCGGTGTCGACCTTGGACTGGTACTCGGTGGAGGCGATACCGACGTACTCGACGTCGATGTCCGGGTTGGCCTTCTCGAAGTCGGCGATGATCTCCTTCCAGACATCGGTGCGGACACCGCCGTTGTTGTCCCAGAAGACGATCTTGCCCTTGCCGTCGCCCTCGGCGCCCGTGCCACCGCCGCCACTGCCGTCGTCGCCGCAGGCGGTCGCGGTCAGGGCGAGCACGGATCCCAGGGCCACGGCCGCGGCGGCCCGCCTGCTTCTGCTGCTGCTGATCTTCATCGGTCGGCTCTCTTCTTCTGGATCCAACGGGATTCCATCGGGGGACATGAAGTCGGGGATTCCATCGGGGGATATGAAGTTGTGGGGGGTCAGCGGGTGTGCGGCGCCCAGTCGTCGGCGCCCCGGAGGTAGTCGTCGACGCCGTACGACTCCACGTCGGCGTCACTCATCTGCGGCCGGTCCGCGCTCACCACGGCACCCGGGCCGTAGGTGTGCCACTCCGCGAACCGCGCGTCCTTCCACGAGAAGCCGCTCATGTCGGTCCACGGCGCCGACTTGATCGCGGCGGGCAGCTCGGTCTCCCGGATCAGGACCTGGCCCACGGCGTCCGGCTCCCCGCCCGGATGCCAGGGCCGGCCGAGGTGGAAGGACCCCTCCGGGGCGTCGCTCACGATCCGCGACCGGGTGATCAGGAACCCGTACGGGTTGCCCTTCCAGGTCGAGGCGGCCGTGATGTAGCCGTTGTTGCTGGTGGAGCCCCGGCTCAGGGCCCGGATCACCGACCGGTCGATGACGGTCGTCGCCCGCCCGTAGACGAAGTCGACGTCGCCCTCGATGTAGGAGTCGCGGATGTAGACCCGGCTGACGGTGGTCAGCTTGGGGCTGTCGGTCATCAAGGTGTCCTGGTTGCCCAGGAAGGCGGTGTCCTCGAAGACGATCCGGTCACCGGTCGTCTTCACCGCCAGCGCCTGCTCGCCGTTCAGCTCGTGCGCGGCCTCGTCGAAGTCGTTGCTGAAGGTGAGATGGCGCGCCGTGACGTCGCTCGCGGCGATCCGTACGGTGGCGCTCCCGTTGGAGCCGCCGTACGCGGCCGGTGTGTCGTAGACGATGACGGTGTCGGACCGGTCCTGTCCAGTCCCCTGCACAA
This sequence comes from Streptomyces sp. NPDC096205, assembly GCF_044763135.1. Lineage (NCBI taxonomy): Bacteria > Bacillati > Actinomycetota > Actinomycetes > Kitasatosporales > Streptomycetaceae > Streptomyces > Streptomyces sp. NPDC096205. Next base: position 118,293 of record NZ_JBIWFS010000002.1, read on the forward strand.
TGATGTTCGGCTTTGTCGCGGGAATGTAGACCTTCTCGCGATACGTCCCCGGTGCGACGGCGAGCGTCACCGGCACGTCGTTGCCGTCCGGCACGGCGTCCACGGCGGCCTGCACGGTCGGGTACGCGCCCGGGACGTGCAGGACGACCCCGATCTGCCGCTGCGGCCCGGAGAACCGCCCGACCAGCGCCGGCACGGCGGCGGCCGGGTCCAGCCGGTAGGCGTAGAACTCCCGCGGATCGAAGGCGGCACCCCACTCGTCGTGCCGGCCCGTGGTGTTCCTCAGGATCGACCCGCGCTGCACCAACTCCGCGGTGGCGTCCGCCTGATAGGGGTGCTGGACGTCGTCGTAGTAGCTGTTCTCGATGACCATCTTGGTGCGCCCGCGCGACCAGTTGCCGTACGTCCACACGGGGTCGCCCGGATCGGCCTGTGCCGTCAGGTAGTTGTTGTACAGGTGCGCGTAGGCGGCGTTGTCCACGGACGGGTTGCGCTGCTTGGTGCGGGCGAACCAGTTGTGGTCGATCGTGATCTGGGTGCGGACGTTCGACGTCCAGCCCAGCCCGAATGTCTTGTTGTTGTTCTCGAAGCGGTTGTAGGAGACGGTCACGTACTCGCTGTCCTTGCGGATGTCGAGCTGGCCGTCGCAGATGTTCGAGAAGCGGTTGTGGTCGACCCAGACGTGATGGGCGGTGTCCATCTGGATGCCGTCGAAGTCGGTGTCCTTGCAGTCCCAGTTGCCCTCGACCGCCGAGTCGCGGATCGTCAGATTGCGGATGATCACGTTGTGCGTGCCGGGGTTCAGATGCAGCTCGCCGTGGACGATCTCGCCGGTGTCGCCGACGCCGATGACCGTCTTGTCGGAGGCCACGTCGATCTCGGCACCGAACGGCTCCACCGCGATCGAGCCCTTGACCCGGATGACGTACGGCTCCTCGGCCGCCGCGTACCGGGCCAGCGAGGCCGCGTCGGTGACGGTGACGATCTTGCCGCCGGCCCCGCCGGTGGTGCCGCCGGCGAGGGAGGCGAAGCCATGGGGCACGTCGGTGAAGCGGGTGCCCGCCGCGGTGGCGGGAGCGGCCGGTGCGGCCTGGGCCTCCCCCACCGACCCCAGGCCGAGCGAGGCGACGAGGGCCGCGGCGGCGGCCACGGCTCTGCCGGCGCCCGGCAAGCGCTTGCTACGGAGGTGCGTCATTGCGGCTCCCAACAGGCTGACGAATGCGGTGCGTTACTGCGGCGTGATCCTGAAGTGCGTGAAGGTGGCGGTGCCCGCGTGCCCCTGGCCGGCGGGCGCGAGGGCGACGAGGCCGAGCAGGGCACCGACCCAGCGCCACGGCGTGGCGGCGAAGACCTGCCCGGACGGCGTCCAGCCGTCGCCGAGGTCGGCAAAGAACCGGCAGCGGGCCCCGGCGCCGATCTCGATCCGCAGGCGCGCCCGCCCCTCGGGCGCGGGCCGGGCCCGGGCCGCGTCCCGCTCCCCGTCGGCGACGCCCTCGGCGAACCGGTGCACCAGCTCGGCCGTGCCGTCGGCCGCGCGCTGCAGCCCGATCCACGAGAAGGCGTCCCCGAGCACCGCGAGCCCGGCCCGCGCGCCCGGCTCCTCGCTGTCCAGGCGCAGCCCGACCTCGACCGTGCAGGGCATGCCGGGCAGGCGCTGGGTGAGGACGTTCGGCAGCCTGCGCAGGTCGTGCGCGTCGGCCGAGCGGACGCAGGCGAGCTTCAGGCCGTCGCCGGAGTGGTGGGTGGCCCAGCCGTCATGGGGGTTGGCGGTCCACTGCCACTGCCTGCCGAACCGGCCCCCGGGGAAGTCGTCGTCCGTGGCGGGCGCGGCGGGCGGCTGGGGCGGCAGGTCGGGGAGCTTGTGCACAGTGACCGGGGCCCCGTCGTCGCCCATGACCGGCCAGCCGTCGGCTCCCCAGCGCATCGGCTGGAGGTGGACGACCCGGCCGTACGCGCCGCGCTGCTGGAAGTGCACGAACCAGTCCTCCCCTGAGCCTGTGCGCACCCAGCCGCCCTGATGGGGGCCGTTGACGTCGGTGTCCATCTGCTCCAGGACGACCTTCTCCTCGTACGGCCCGAAGAACCCGCGTGAGCGGAAGGCGCCCTGCCAGCCGGTCTCCACTCCCCCGGCCGGGGCGAGGATCCAGAACCAGCCGTCGTGCTTGTACAGCTTGGGCCCTTCGAGGGTGAACCAGCCGGGGACGCGGTCGGCGTCCACGATCAGCGTGCCGTCATCGAGCAGCCCGGTGGCGTCGGGCCGCATCCGGTGGCCGGTGAGCCGGTTCTTCACCCCGGAGCGGGACTTGGCCCAGGCGTGCACCAGGTAGGCCTCGCCGGTGTCCTCGTCCCACAGCGGGCAGGGGTCGATCAGGCCCTTGCCCTCCTTCACCAGGTGCGGCCGGGTCCAGGGCCCCCTGATCTCGGGGGCGTTGACCTGGAAGATGCCCTGGTCGGGGTCGCCCCAGAAGATCCAGAAGCGGTCGTCGTGATGGCGCAGCGAGGGCGCCCAGACCCCGCAGTCGTGCCGGGGCCGCGCGAACTCCTCGGCGGGCTCCAGCCGGTCCAGGGCGTGGCCCACCAGCGTCCAGTTGACCAGGTCCCGGGAGTGCAGCAGGGGCAGGCCCGGGACGCGGCCGAAGCTGGAGGCCGTGAGGTAGAAGTCGTCGCCGACGCGCAGCACGTCCGGGTCGGACCAGTCGGCGTTCAGGATCGGGTTGGTGTACGTCACTGGGCGACCGCCTTCCGGATCAGCGCGGCCGCCTCGGTGCGGTCGAGGCGGCCGTCGGCGACGACCGTGACGACACGGCGTACGAGGGTGTCGCCGGGGGCGATCGCGACGCGCTCGGTGTGGGCGAGGGAGGAGCCGACGCCCGGGTACTCGGCGGTGCGCACGAACCAGGGGTCGCGGCGGGTGGCGTCGGTGGCGCCCGCGAAGACGAGCGTCCAGGTGCTGCCTGCGAGGGCCAGCCACTCGGCCGCCCGGCCGTGCACCTGTTCCTCGCCCGCGGCGTCGGGGGTGAACACCTCCGGCGCCTCGGCCTCCTTGCGCGCCCGCCAGAAGAAGCCTCCGTAGGCCGCGCCGGGGCGGCCGTTGGTGGCGGGGCTGCCGACGGACAGGGTGCCGGGGGTGGTGTTGGTCAGGGCGAAGGTGAAGTCCAACGCCCAGGCCGTGTCGCTCAGTTCGGTCGTGGCGACGGTACGGCGCTCGTGCAGCAGCTCGCCCCGCGCGGCGACCCAGCGCAGTTCCTCGACGAACCCGTCCGGGTCGCGCAGCTGGAAGGCGACGTGCCGCTGGGCGCCGTGGTTGTCCAGCTCGGTGGGGCCCTGGTCGCGCACGAAGGTGCGGCCGCCCCAGAAGTTGTGCCCCTCGACGTCGGGAACGGCGACACCGACGCCGAGGTGGTGCGGGTGGTCGGCAGGGCTCAGTTCGGTGACGGCCGTGCCGGCGAGGGTGGTGACGGGGTGCAGGTAGGGGCGCGGGGAGAGCCGGCCGGGCAGCTCGGGCCGGGTGACATAGCGGCCGACGGGGCGACCGGCGGCGCTCAGCACCGGGGACTCGGTCATCACAGGCTCACCTCGTCGGGGGCCGGGACGGCCCAGGGCGCGCCCAGTTCGGAGTAGAGGGCGAGGGTGTCGGCGCAGGCCGCGACCAGTCCGTCGACACCGGGCACGACCCGGCGCCGCTCGGCGGGCAGCAGCCGCCAGGCCGACCCGGGCAGCGCAGCCGGGTCGGGAGCCTGCCGGATCGCCTCGACGACCTTCATGAACGCGCCGGTCGCCTCCGGCGGGACCAGCAGTTCGGCACCGGCCGTGAGGTGGGCGGCGAGGTTCTCCAGCAGGTCGGTGCGGCCGTACTCGAACTCCTCCGGGCCGTGCCCGGCGCGCTGGAGCAGCACGCGGTCCTGCTTGTACCAGAAGGTGATCCGGCCCCGGCTGCCGTGCACCAGGACGTACGGCTCGTCGGGCCGCTCCGCGCACAGGGTCGCGGCGACGGCGACCGTGCGGCCCCCGCTGGTCGTGACGCGGACGCAGGAGGTGTCGTCGGCCTCGATGGCGTTGGCGTGCCACAGCTCGGTCTCGACCTCGGTCACGTCCTCGGCCCGCCCGGCGCCGGCCAGCGCGAGGGCGGTGGCGACGGCGTGCGCGAGGGGGTTGGTGAGCGCCCCGTCGATCACGTCGGCGCCGTTCAGCTGCCGTCGGCCGGCCCAGGGCGCCCGCCGGAAGTAGGCCTCGTCCCGCGCCCAGGCGCCCGCGCCCCCGACCCCGGTGACCTCACCGATCGCGCCCTCGGCGATCAGCCGGCGGATCGCGGGCACGGCGTGCGAGCCGAGCGACTGGAACCCGATCTGGCAGACGACCCCCGCCGCCGCGACCCCGTCGGCCATCCGCCGGAACTCGGCGTACGACGGTGCCGGCGGCTTCTCCAGGAGCAGGTGGACACCCCTGCGGGCGGCCGTCAGCGCCAGGTCGGTGTGGGTGGGGATCGGCGTGCAGACGACCGCGGCCTCGGCGCCGGTGGCGTCGAGCAGCGCACCGAAGTCGGCGGACTGGGCGGGCAGTTCGCCGCCGAACTCCTCCTCGGTGAGCGGGGTCAGCTCGCAGATGCCGGCGAGCCGGACGAGTCCTTTCGCCTGGAGCCGCCTGATGTTCTCGACATGCCAGCGGCCATGGCCGCGCGCACCCGCCAGCACGATGGGCAGGCTCATGGAATCCTCCCGGCGCCCGCGCCCTTGCGCACGGCCCGGTCGGCCGCCTGGGCGCTGTCGATCCCGCCGTGCAACACGGGCGTCCAGCCGACGTCGGCCGTCAGATCGCGCTCGCTGCCGGAGTTGTAGGTGTTGTGGATGGCCAGCAGATCGACGGGGAAGCCGTTGAACAGCGTGCCCCGCTGGTACAGCGCGCTGCCGTTCCAGCTCTTGACCAGGTCGGCGACCTCGACGTGCCCCGGCACGGTGAAGGCGTTGTTCTCCGCGTAGACGGCCGACTCGGTGCTCACGCCGATCGAGTAGCGGTAGTCGTGGGCGTCCTCGGGGACGACATAGCGGTTGTTGTAGAGGTGGACCTGCCCGAACCGCACGCGCGGTGCGCGCTGGACGACGGACTCGAACTGGTTGTGGTGCAGGGTGACCCGGAGCCTGCCGCGGTCGGCCGTGGCGGAGTCGCTGTTGCCGATGAGCATGGCCTTGTCGTGGCCCAGGAACCGGCTCCAGGAGACGGTGACCAGGTCGGAGGCGTTGGTGATGTCCAGCAGTCCGTCGTGGCGCAGGTAGTTGCGGCCGAAGTAGGCCGGCTCGTCCTCGTCCGGGTGGCCCTTGTCGCTCGCGGTGACATGGTCGACCCACACATGGGTGGCGCCGGCCAGCCACAGGTTGTCGTACGCCGTCTTCCAGTCGCCGAGGCCGCCGGTGTTGGGCTGCCAGACGGGGAAGCAGTCGTAGGCGTCGCGCAGTTCGAGGTTGCGGACGATGACATTGTCCGCGCCCCTGACCTGAAGGCTGGCGCCCTTCAGTACGGCGTCGTCCCCGAGCCCCACGATCGTGGTGTGGGAGCCGACGTTCAGCACGACCCGCTCGGCCTGGCGGGCGGCCGAGGCCTGGCGGGCCTCCTCCTGCGGGCCGCTGGGCTTGGCGGCGCCCCAGGTGCGGGGGTCGTAGGCGGCGAGGTACTGCTTCAGGCTGTAGCCGTCGGTGGCGTAGTCGTCGCAGTCCAGGCGGCGGCCCTGGTCGTCGGTGTTGGCGTCGATGGTCCCGGCGACCCGGATGATCTTCGGGGTGTCGCTGCCGCCGTCGAGGGCGCGCACGAGCTCGGCGCGGTCGGTGACGGTGAAGACATGGGCGTCGTCGGCGGCGGACCCGCCGGTGGTCCCGGAGCCGTACGCCGCCCAGCCGTCGCCGGCGGCGAGGGTGTCGCGGGAGATGTCCCGCCCGTCGGCGTGCGCGGGGACGCTGAGGACCGCCAGGAGAGCCAGCGGCACGAGAAGGCGGTGCTTCCTCATCCCTTCACCGCCCCCGCGCTGAAGCCGGTGATCAGCCACTTCTGGATGAAGGCGAACACGAGCACGACCGGCACGGCCGCGATGATGCCGCCCGCCGCCAGCGCCCCGAGGTCCACGCTGTCGGCGCTCATCAGGGTGTTCAGGCCGACCGGGATGGTCTGCTTGTCGGGGTTGTTGAGGAACATCAGGGCGAACAGGAAGTGGTTCCAGGAGTGCACGAAGGCGAAGGAGCCGACAGCGATCAGACCGGGCCGCAGCAGCGGCAGGACGATGATCCGGAAGGCCGTGAACCGGTTGCAGCCGTCCACCCACGCCGCCTCCTCCAGGGAGTACGGCACGTTCTTGATGAAGTTGCTGATCAGGATCATCGACAGCGGCAGCTGGAACACCGTCTCGGCGATGATGACGCTGCCCAGCGAGTTGATCATCTGCAGCTCGGCGAAGATCTCGAACAGCGGCACCAGCAGCAGCGCGCCCGGCACGAACTGGGAGCACAGCAGGGCCAGCATGAACGCCCGCTTGACCTTGAAGTTGAACCGGGCGAGCGCATAGCCGCCGGCCAGGGCGACGATCGTCGTCATCACCAGCGTGGCGAGGCCGACGAGCAGGCTGTTCTCGAAGTACGTACCGAAGCTCCGCTCGTTCCAGACCTTCTCGAAGTGCTCGCCGGTGATCGGCCAGGGCAGCAGCGAGGTGGAGCCGGAGGGGCGGACCGCGAACAGCAGGATCCAGTAGAAGGGGATGAGGGTGAACACCAGGTAGACCGACAGCGGCACATAGATCTGCCAGCGCGGGACCTCGTCCCAGGTGCGCTCTCTGCCGCTCGGGGCGTCGGGCGTCCGCCGCGGGACGACCACGCGAGTCTCGGGGATGGCCTCCTTGACCGTCACTTGTCCTCACCTCCGAACTTGCTCAGCCGCAGATAGACGATCGAGCAGAAGAGCAGGATCACGAACGCCACCGTGGTCAGCGCGGACGCGTATCCGAAGTCATGGGATTCGACACTGGTGTTGGCGATGTAGAGCGGCAGGGTCGTGGTCTCTCCCGCCGGGCCGCCGCCGGTCAGCGTGTACAGCAGGTCGACGTTGTTGAACTCCCACACCGCCCGCAGCAGCGTGGACAGGACGATCGCGTCCTTCAGGTGCGGCAGCGTGATGTGCCAGAACTGCTTGATCCGGCCGGCCCCGTCGACCTCGGCGGCCTCGTAGAGGTCCTTGGAGACGGACTGGAGGTCGGCGAGGATGAGGATCGCGAAGAAGGGCACGCCGCGCCACAGGTCGGCGACGATCGCCGCCGGGAACACGGTGGAGGTGTCGGACAGCCAACTGGTGCCGTAGGACCCGATGCCCATGTCGGCGAGGTAACGGGTGATGCCGGTCTGGGAGTTGTAGAGCAGCACCCAGATCGCGGAGGTCAGCACACCGGACACGGCCCAGGGCGAGAACACCAGGGCACGGCCGATCGCCCGCCCCACGAAGGTCTGGTTGACGATCAGCGCCAGCGCGAGCCCGAACAGCAGCTGCAGTGCGACCTCGACGAACACCCACTTGGCGCTGAAGGTCAGGGTCGACCAGAACTGCGGGTCGTCCGTGAAGATCCGGACGAAGTTGTCGAAGCCCGCGTACCCGTTCCGCCAGGGCTTGGTGGGGTTGTAGTTCTGCAGGCTGTAGTAGAAGACGCTGATGACGGGGTACGCGATGAAGCCCAGCATCAGCAGGGCCGCCGGCGCGATCAGCAGATAGGGAAGTCTGCGCGGTGTGGCGGAGGCACGGCGCCGCCTCGGTGGCGCGGGCGGTTTCGCCACGGCTGCGGCTTGGGCCATGACTGTTCTCCGTTCGTGTGCGTGTGAAGCGCTTGCCGGTAGTCGTTCGAAATATCGGCCAAGAAAAAGGGGTGTCTAGCCCGCGTACGGGTCCTGCACCTTGCCGGGCCGCGCGAGGAACTCGAAGTCGCAGCCGGTGTCCGCCTGGGTGATCTGCTGGTCGTAGAGGAATCCGTAGCCCCGCTCGTAACGGGCGGGCGGAGGCGTCCAGTCGGCACGCCGCCGCCCCAACTCCTCGTCGTCGACGTGCAGATGAAGGGACCGCGCCTCCACGTCCAGCGTGATGAGATCACCGGTCCTGACCAGCGCGAGCGGCCCGCCGACGTACGACTCGGGCGCCACATGCAGCACGCACGCGCCGTAACTGGTGCCGCTCATCCGGGCATCGGAGATCCGCACCATGTCCCGCACCCCCTGCTTGAGCAGATGGTCCGGAATGGGCAGCATGCCGTACTCGGGCATGCCCGGCCCGCCCTTGGGCCCGGCGTTGCGCAGCACCAGCACGCTGTCGGCGGTGATCCCGAGCGCCGGGTCGTTGATGGTGCGCTGCATGGTCCGGTAGTCGTCGAAAACAACAGCCGGCCCGGTGTGCTTGAGCAGATGCGGCTCGGCGGCGATGTGCTTGATGACAGCACCGTCCGGGCACAGATTTCCGCGCAGCACGGCGACACCGCCCTCACCGGCGACGGGATTCTCCCGGGCGCGGATGACATCGTCGTTGTGCACCTGAGCCCCCGCGATCTGCTCGCGCAGGGTGTCGTACGAGACGGTCGGCCGGTCCAGATGCAACAAGTCGGGTATCCGCGACAGGAACCCGGGCAGCCCACCGGCGAAGTGGAAGTCCTCCATGAGGTACGTCTGTCCGCCCGGCCGCACATTGGCGAGCACGGGCACGGTCCGCGCGATCCGGTCGAAGTCGTCCAGCGTGAGCCGGACCCCGGCCCGCCCCGCCATGGCGATCAGATGGATGACGGCGTTGGTGGACCCCCCGAGCCCGAGGACAGTGGTGACGGCATCCTCGAAGGCCTCACGCGTGAGGATCTGCGAAAGCCGCCGATCCTTCCGCACCAACTCCACGGCGACCATGCCGGCCTTGGCGGCCATCCGGTCATGGGCGGAGTCGACGGCGGGAATGCTGGACGCACCGGGCACGGTCACCCCGAGCGCCTCGGCGGCAGCAGTCAGCGTCGAAGCCGTCCCCATGGTCATGCAGTGCCCCGGGGACCGGGCGAGCCCGTTCTCCAGCTCCGCCATCTCGCAGTCGCCGATGAGGCCGGCCCGCTTGTCGTCCCAGTACTTCCACATGTCCGTACCGGAGCCGAGCACTTCATTGCGCCAGTGCCCGGGGAGCATGGGACCGGCAGGCACGAAAACGGCCGGCAGGTCGGCGGAGGCGGCCCCCATCAACAGCGCGGGCGTGGACTTGTCGCAGCCGCCCATCAGCACGGCCCCGTCCACCGGATAGGACCGCAGCAGCTCCTCGGTCTCCATGGCGAGCATGTTCCGGTACAGCATCGGGGTCGGCTTCTGGAAGGTCTCGCTCAGCGTCGAGACCGGGAACTCCAGCGGGAAACCGCCGGCCTGCCACACGCCCCGCTTCACGGCCTGCGCACGCTCGCGCAGATGCACATGGCAGGGGTTGATGTCGGACCACGTATTGAGAACAGCCACAACTGGCTTGCCCAGATGCTCCTCGGGCAGATACCCGAGCTGCCGGGTCCGCGCCCGATGGCTGAAGGACCGCAGCCCTTCGGTCCCGTACCACTGATGGCTGCGAAGCTCCTCCGGTCGCGTCATATGGACCACCCGGCAGCGATGGCGGCGACTTCGGCCCGCTCGCTCTCCGGCAGCGGCCGGCTGGGCGGGCGAACGTCACGCCGGCACAGCCCGAGCGCGGCGAGCGCCTCCTTCACGACGGTGACGTTGTTGGCGGAGGCGTCGGCGGCACGCAGCTCCTCGAACCGCCGGATCTGCTCCCAGACCTTCATCGCGGCCGCGTAGTCCCCGGACCGCAGCGCCTCGATCATGTTGAGCGAGACCGCGGGCGCGACATTCACCAGCCCGGAGGTGAACCCGGTTGCACCGGCGGAGAAATAAGACGGCGCATAGGGCTCGGCAAGCCCGGCCACCCACACGAACCGCTCCAACCCGGCATCACGCGCGAAGCCGGCGAACCGAGCGGCGTCCGGGACGGCGTACTTCACCCCGATGACGTTGGGACAGACATCGGCGAGCTCGGCGAGCCGAGCGCCCTCCAGCTGCGCGTTACGGATGTACGGCACGACACCCAGCTCGGGAACGGCCTCGGCGACCGAGCGGTGGTAGTCGACCCAGCCGTTCTGCGAGACGTACGGATGCACGGGCTGGTGCACCATGACCATCGCGGCACCGAGGTCCCGGGCATGCCGGGCGGAGGCGACGGCGGTGGGCACGTCATGCCCCACCCCCACGAGCACCACGGCCCGGTCGCCCACTTCCTCCATGGTCAGCTCGGTGACGAGACGGCGCTCCTCGGGAGTCAGCGCGTAGAACTCGCCGGTGTTGCCGTTGGGGGTCAGAGTCCGGACGCCACCGTCCAGCAGCCGACGCAACAGAGCCCGGTAGGCGTCCTGCTCCACCGCCCCGTCCTCGGCGAACGGGGTGACCGGGATCGCCACCACGTCGGCCAGGGCCGCCCGTTGGGTCTCGAACGTCGTTGTCATGCCTGACCGTCCTCTCCCTGGGCCTCGCCGGCCGTTTCCGGGAAGGCCCGTAGCACGAACGACGCGATGTGATCGTGAAGCGCACGGGCGGCACCGTCGGCGTCGCCCGCCAGGGCGAGACGCAGGATCTCCTGATGCTCACGGGCCTCCCGCTCCCACGAAGGGGAGGCGGCCCAGGCGACGGCTGACACCAGGGCTGCCTGGTCGCGCACCTCGTCGAGCATCCGCCCGAGCAGCGGATTGCCGCAGGGCAGATACAGGGCCCGGTGGAACTCCCGGTTGGCCAGGGAACGTTCGGCGGTGTCACCGGCGTCGTCGGCACGCGAGAGCGCGGCACGCGCGGCGTCCAGCGAGGCCCCTCGCCGCACCGCGCGCCGCAGCGCCTCGGGCTCCAGCAGCAGCCGCACGTCGTAGACCTCGCGCGCCATGTCCGCATCGACCATGCGCACCGTGACGCCCTTGTACTGGCTCATCACGACCAGCCCGGTCCCGGCCAGCGTCTTCAGCGCCTCCCGCACGGGGGTCTTCGACACCCCGAACTGGGCGGCGAGCTCGGTCTCGACCAGTGCCTGACCAGGCGTCAACCGACCAGTGAGAATACGGCGTTTGATCTCCTCCAGCACGAACTGCGTGCGGGAGGGGATCGGCGTGGGCACAGAGGTCATGCGCGCCTCTCGGATCTGACGTATCGCGTCTCATATATGACGTACGAAGTACGACGCGACGAAGCTAGAAGCGCACCCAGGTTTCGTCAATGCTTCTGACAAAAGAAAGTTCAGACGGTCCGGGTCTCCCCTTCACGGGCCATGGACGTCGGTCCCCCGAACACGGCAGCCGCCCGCTCGACCGCCTCCTCCCGGTCCAGCGACGGCCCGACATGCGTGACGAGCAGCTCCCGAGCCCCCTTCGCGCACGCCCCGGCGTCCTCCGGCGTCAGATGCACCTGCCGTTCGCCTTCGCGACCGCGGTCGATGTCGGCCTCGCACACGAACAGATCCGCGCCCCGCGCCAGTTCCCCCAGCGCGTCACAGGGCCCGCTGTCCCCCGAGTACGCCAGCACACTCCCCTGGCACTCCGCCCGCAGCCCGTACGCCTCCACGTCGTGCACCACGGCCCGCGCGGTCAGCGTCAGGTTCCAGTGCCGCACGGAATGCCCGTCGTACAACGGCCGGAAGTCGAACACGTCCCTCAGGAACTCCACGTCCGTCCGCCCGAAGAACCCCGCGATCCGCCGGTCGCACCCCTCGGGCGCGTACACCGGAACGGGGCCGGCCAAGGTGATCCCGCCGTACGCGAAGGCGTAGTGCGCGGCCAGCAGATCCGCGCAGTGATCCGCATGCAGATGCGACACCCAGATCGCCGTCAGCCGCGCCGGATCCATGTGCCTCCGCAACTCCGCGAACGTCCCGAACCCGGCGTCCACCCATACCTCCGCCCCACCGCCGCGCAGCAGATAGCCGGACGTGGGGCGGTCCGGCCCCGGGTGCGGAGATGCGGTACCGAGCACAGTGAGGCTGAGGGGCATGCCCCGGAGCGTACGTTTCCCTCCGGGGGTTGGCCGCGCATTTGGCGTGCCGCCGCGCCTCCCCGCCATCCCACCTGCCCCCTTCCCGCCGTACGCGACCGCGGGCCGCCGTGGGCTGATCGCGCAGTTCCCCGCGCCCCTTAAGGACACGACCGTCAGCCGCGTACGGTCGCAAGGAGCCACGGACGGTGGGCATTGGGGCCAGTCGCGGACGGCGGGGAGGGGACGGGACGGGGGGTTGTCCGCCCGCAGCGGCCGGCGGAAACCCCGAGCACCTCTATGAGGAACCAGATCGCCGGACCGAGGACGGACAACCCCCCGGCCCGGGGCCCCCCCCCCCCCCCCCCCCCCGGCGCGGCGCCCCCCCCCCCCCCCCCCCCCCCGCCGCCCCCCCCCCCCCCCCCCCCCCCCCCCGGCCCGGCCCCGTCCCACCCACCCAGCGGATGCGCTACGGCAAGCCCCACCGAAGCCGCGCGGGCCGCCGCAGGCATCCGGCACCGGAACTCATGGCCCCCCACCCAAGGCACGTCACATCTAAGGCACCTGCCCGATCCCCCCACCCCCACCTCAGCCCGAGGATCACCAGGCATGACCAGCCAGGCAAGACTGTTCCTCACCGCCACCGTGATCTCCGGCTTCGGCACCTCCGCCCTCTGGCTCGCCTCCGGCATCTGGGTGAAAGACCTCACCGGCTCCAACGGCCTCGCCGCGCTCTGCCTGCTGGCGATGTGGGCCCCCAGCCTCGCCGGCCCGGCGCTGGGCACCGTCGCCGACCGTCTCCCCCGCAAGCCCCTGCTGATCGCCACGAACCTGCTCCTGGCAGCGCTCCTGCTCACCCTCCTCACCCTGAACACCCCGTCGGACCTGTGGCTCCTCCTCACGGTCCTCACCCTGTACGGCGCCGCAGGCGTGGTCACGGACGCCGCGGAGTCGGCCCTGGTGGCAGGCACCCTCCCCCCGGCCCTGCTGGGCGACTTCAACGGCCTGCGCATGACGGCGAACGAGGGCATGAAACTCCTGGCGCCCCTCGCGGGAGCGGCCCTGTACAGCACGCACGGCGGCCCCGCGGTCGCCGCACTGGACGCGGCGACGTTCCTCGCGGCGGCAGCGCTGTACACCCGCCTGACCCCACAGAAGGAGGCCCCACACCCGGCCACCCCCACCCCCTGGCGGACCCAGATCAAGGACGGCACCGGCCACCTACGCCGGCACGCAGGCCTCCACGCCCTCGTCCGCACCGCAGGCCTCACCATGCTGATCGCGGGCATCAACGGCGCCCTCACCTACGCGGTCGTGGACGCCCTCCACCACGCCCCCACCTACGCGGGCACCCTCGCGGCAGCCCAGGGCGCCGGCACGGTCGTCCTCGGCCTGTTCTCCGGCCGGGCCCTGCGCCACCTGGGCGCCCCCCGCTTCGCCGCGGCCGGCATCGCCCTCACCGCGGCGGCGATCGCCCTGCGCGCGATCCCGTCGGACCCGGTCGCCCTGGCCTGCGCGGCGGCGACTGGAGTGGGCCTGCCCTGCCCGTTGATCGCCGCGTTCACGGCGGTACAGCGCGGCACACCGGACGCCCTCCTGGGCCGCGTCTCGGCCACGGCGAGCACCCTGGTGTTCGCCCCGAACGTGATCGGCCTGGCCACGGGAGCGGCCCTGGTCGAGCTGCTCCCGCACGGCCCGCTCCTGATCGCCCTGGGCGTGACCCTGCTCGGAATCCTGGCTCACAGCCCCCTGATCGCGCGCCGCACGGCGTCGAGGTCCCCGTCGGACGCCAACCCGGCGTGATAGAGCCGCACTTCGTTCGCCCCGAGGGCACGCGCGCGTGCCATGTCGTCACCGAGGGCGTGGGGCCGCCCGCCCATCCCGGACACGACGGTGAAGTTGGCCGCGATCACCGCGCCCTGAACCTCCTGCGCCCCCTCCTGCTCGGCGAACGGCGTGACCAGCCCGGCCCCACCGGTGCAGGGCACGACGACCCCGTCCGCGACGGCCAGTACGTGCGCCGGGTCCACCCCGGCGTTCGCCCCGCAGTGGTACGACACCGGATCGGCGTGCAGCAGCACCTGGAACCCCTCGGGCGCGGCCTCCCGCACCGCGGCCACGGCGTCCTCCTGGAGCCCGCGGGCGACCGAGTCGCGCCACGCGCGTGTGGCCGCGGCCTCCGTCTCCCCGAGCAGCTTCTCGACGCCGGCCCAACCCCCGTCGGAGGGGGACGCTCCCCGCCACACCGGCTCCAGCGCCTCGCGCACCCGCACCGCGAGGGCGTCCGGGTCGAGCCCCTGACCGGCGTACCCCTCACGGCAGTCGGCGCAGAAGCACAGCGACATCAGGTACTGCCCGGCATCGCCGAGCCCGACCCCGCCGGTCTTGTCGTGGGCGTGCAGATGCGCGAGCCCGTACCAGCCGAGGGACTCCAGCTCGGTGCCCCGCGCGCCCGGCCGTACGGCGGCCTCGGCGGCGAGCTCGACGAGGTACGTGCGCGTGGCGGGCTGCGCGATGCAGGGAGCCCACGGGTAGCGGTCCCCGTAGGCGTTCACCACGGAGGTCTCCGGATGCTCGGCCCCCATCCGGGAGTTGTGCGCGAGGACGACCCAGCTGTGCACCTCGAGGCCCGCGTCGGCGAGCGCGGCACAGGCCTCGCCGAAGGCGTCACCGGGAGCCCAGTCCCCGGCGGCGTAGGGCCGCAGCTCCCGCCCGGCCCAGCGCTCGCTCTCCACCGGGTACAGCACGGCGGCATGCTCGGCGGTGACCACGCGATGGCGCGGATGGCGAGGGGTCAGGGCACGCGTCGAGTGGTAGGCGGACGCGAGTGTCACCTGGGGGACGCCGAGCCCGGCGATCCACTCGCCCGCCGCCGGGTCGCCGTTGACGTCCCAGGGGTAGACGAACGCCGACGCCTTCACGCGCTCTCCTCCTTCACCAGCTCGTACCCGCGCTCGATCAACTGGGCGAGCCGCTCCACGTGTTCCTCGGCCGGCTCGTGCAGCGGCGGCCGCACCTCCCCGACGTCCAGCCCCCGCAGCCGTACGCCCGCCTTGACGAGCGAGACGGCGTATCCGCGTCCCTGGGCGCGCAGTTCGACGAAGGGCCGGAAGAACCCGTCCAGCAGCCGCCGTACGACGGCCTCGTCGCCGACCTCAAGGGCCCGGTGGAAGGCCTGGGCGATCTCGGGCGCGAAGCAGAAGACGGCGGAGGAGTACAGCGGAACCCCGATGGCCCGGTAGGCGAGCTGGGTCTGCTCGGCGGTCGGCAGCCCGTTGAAGTAGAGGAAGTCGCCCGGCACCGCACCGCGCACGGCGCTGACGATCCGCTGCATCAGGTCGAGGTCGCCGAGCCCGTCCTTGAGCCCGATGATCCCTTCGGTGCGGGCGAGTTCGACGACGGTCTCCGGGGCGAAGACGGCGTTGTCCCGCTGGTAGACGATCACCGGCAGCGGCGTGGCACCCGCGATGTCCCGGTAGTGCCGCAGCAGCCCTTCCTGCCCGGCGACGACAAGGTACGGCGGCATGGCGAGCAGCCCGTCGGCCCCGGCGTCGGCGGCGAGGCGGGCGTAGCGCACGGCGAGCGCGGTGCCGTACCCGGCGCCCGCGACGACGGGCACCCGGCCGGCCGTCTCCTCCACGGCGGCGCGTACGCACGCCTGGTACTCCTCGGGCGTGAGCGCGTGGAACTCCCCGGTGCCGCAGCAGGCGAAGACGGCCGCGGCCCCGGCCTCGACACCGCGCCGCACATGCGCGCGGTAGACATCGAGGGCGACGGCGCCGTCGGCACCGTAGGCGGTGACGGGGAAGAACAGCGGCCCGCTGGGGATACCGAGTCGAGCGGCGAGGTCGGCAGGCGTCACGGACTCTCCCTAGAACGGGGCGACAACGGAGGCGTGCAAGTTTCTGATCGAAGTTTATGTTTATGAACGGCACCTCCGCCACCCTTGACGAGAAGCGAGGATGATCCATAACGTGTCCATGGATGTGAATACTGGACGTGAATACCGTTGACTCAGGGAGACCCTAGGATGCCCGCTCCCCGCACCGTCCTGCTCACCGGCGCCGCCGGCGGACTCGGCACCCTGATGCGGGGCCTGCTCCCCGAGTACGGCTACGACCTGCGCCTGCTGGACCTGCTCCCCATCGAGGGCGAGCCGGACGCGATCGTCGCGGACCTCGCCGACAAGGACGCCGTACGGGAGGCCGTACGCGGAGTCGACGCGATCATCCATCTCGCGGGGATCTCCCTGGAAGCCTCGTTCGAGAAGATCCTCAAGGCGAACATCGAGGGCACCTACCACCTCTACGAGGCCGCCCGCGAGGAGGGCGTCGGCCGGATCGTCTTCGCCTCCTCCAACCACGCCGTCGGCTACACCCCCCGCCCCCAGGGCGACACACCTCTCGATCCAAGCGTGCTGATCCCGATCGAGACCCCGCACCGCCCGGACACCTTCTACGGCCTGTCCAAGGCGTTCGGCGAGGACCTGGCGCAGTTCTACTGGGACAAGCACGGCCTGGAGACGGTCTCGGTCCGCATCGGCTCCTGCTTCCCCGAGCCGACCAGCGTGCGGATGCTCTCGGTGTGGATGAGCCCCGCCGACGGCGCCCGCCTCTTCCACGCGGCCCTCACCGCCGACCGCGTCGGCCACACCGTCGTCCACGGTTCCTCCGCCAACACCCGCCTGTGGTGGGACCTCACCTCCGCCCGGGCCCTCGGCTACGACCCCCAGGACGACTCCGAGCCCTACGCGGAGAAGCTCATCGCCGAACAGGGCGACCTCGACCCGGCCAACGAGGCCCACGCCCACCTGGGCGGCCACTTCGTGACGGACCCGCCGATCTGGCCGTACTGAAGCGGAACCGGTCACGAACCGGACCCTGAGCAACGCCGAACGGGCAGCACGACAACGCCCCCTCAGGGGCGCGGGGAACCCGCGCGACCAGCCACGACCGACCCGCGGGCGGCCCACCACAGCACCCCCATCCCGCGGCCCGAACGGTCACACCCGGTCAGAATCAGGCCCGCGACAGACCTGGTGACCCCCCTCCCACGCGCTGTAGAACTTCGGCATGAACAGAACCGCGGAAGAACGCCGGCGCGAGATCCTCCGCGCCGCGCGCACCACGGGTTCCGTCGACGTCAACGCACTCGCCACCACCCTGGGCGTGGCCAAGGAAACCGTACGGCGGGACCTGCGCACCCTGGAGGACCACGGCCTGGTCCGCCGCACCCACGGCGGCGCCTACCCGGTGGAGAGCGCCGGCTTCGAGACCACGCTCGCCTTCCGCGCCACCAGCCACGTCCCCGAGAAGCGCCGTATCGCATCCGCCGCGGCCGAACTGCTCGGCGACGCCGAGACCGTCTTCGTCGACGAGGGCTTCACCCCGCAGCTCATCGCCGAGGCCCTGCCCAGGGACCGGCCACTGACCGTGGTCACCGCGTCCCTGCCCGTCGCGGGCGCGCTCGCCGCGGCCGGGAACGCCTCCGTGCTGCTGCTCGGCGGCCGGGTGCGCTCCGGCACCCTCGCCACCGTCGACCACTGGACGACGAAGATGCTCGCCGGTTTCGTCCTCGACCTCGCCTACATCGGCGCCAACGGCATCTCCCGCGAGCACGGTCTGACCACCCCCGACCCCGCGGTCGGCGAGGTCAAGGCGCAGGCGGTGCGGGCCGCGCGGCGCACCGTCTTCGTCGGCGCCCACACCAAGTTCGGCGCGGTCAGCTTCTGCCGGTTCGCGGAGGTCGGCACGCTGGAGGCGATCGTGACGAGCACGCTGCTGCCGTCCGCCGAGGCGCACCGCTACTCGCTGCTTGGCCCGCAGGTCATCCGCGTCTGAAAAACGAACTCACTCTCCCTAGGGCACCTCCATACCCACCCCCGCCCCTTATCTCCCCATACGTCCAGGAGCGATCCATGCGAACCCCGAGCCGACGACGGCCCCCGCGAGCCCTGCTCGCCACGGCCGCCGCAGGGACGCTGCTCGCCCCGCTGCTCTCCGGCTGCTGGGCCGGAGCAGGCGGGTCCGGTTCCGGCGGTGACTCCATCAGCGTGCTGATGGTCAACAACCCGCAGATGGTGGAGCTGCAGAAGCTCACCGCCGCCCACTTCACCAAGAAGACCGGCATCAAGGTGAACTTCACCGTGCTGCCCGAGAACGACGTCCGCGACAAGATCAGCCAGGACTTCGCCAACCAGGCCGGCCAGTACGACGTGGCGACGCTCTCCAACTACGAGATCCCGATCTACGCCCGCAACGGCTGGCTCAAGGAGATGGACTCCTACGTCGCCAAGGACACGGCGTACGACGAGCAGGACGTCCTGAAGCCGATGCGCCGGTCCCTCACCGGCGACGACGGCAAGCTGTACGGCCAGCCCTTCTACGGCGAGTCGTCGTTCCTGATGTACCGCAAGGACGTGTTCGCGCGGCAGGGCCTGACCATGCCCGCCCACCCCACCTGGCGGCAGGTCGCCGACCTGGCCGCGCGGGTCGACGGCGCCGAGCCCGGCATGAAGGGCATCTGCCTGCGCGGACTGCCCGGCTGGGGCGAGGTCATGGCCCCCCTCACCACGGTCGTGAACACCTTCGGCGGCACCTGGTTCGACAAGGACTGGAAGGCCCGCCTCGACTCCCCGGAATGGAAGGAGGCGACACAGTTCTATGTCGACCTCGTCCGCGAGCACGGCGAGTCCGGCGCCGCCCAGTCCGGCTTCGCCGAGTGCCTGAACAACATGACCCAGGGCAAGGTCGCCATGTGGTACGACGCCACCTCCGCGGCCGGTCTGCTGGAGGCGGCCGACTCCCCGGTCAAGGGCAAGGTCGACTACGCCCCCGCCCCCGTCGAGCGGACGGAGTCCTCCGGCTGGCTCTACACCTGGGCCTGGGGCATCCAGGACGCCTCCCGCAACCCCGACAAGGCCTGGCAGTTCGTGTCCTGGGCGTCGAGCAAGGAGTACGAGCAACTGGTCGGCGACGAGATCGGCTGGTCGAACGTGCCCGCCGGCAAGCGCGCCTCGACGTACGAGAACGCCGACTACCGCGCCCGGGCCGCCGCCTTCCAGGAGATGACCCGGCAGGCCATCGAGGGCGCCCGCCCCGACGACCCCGGGGTGCAGCCGCGCCCCGCGCCCGGCATCCAGTTCGTCGGCATCCCCGAGTTCACCGACCTCGGCACCAAGGTCTCCCAGGAGATCAGCGCGGCGATCGCCGGACGCGAGTCCGTCGACTCGGCCCTGAGGAATGCGCAAGCGCTCGCCGAGAAGATCTCCGAGGAGTACGAGGGACGATGACCGCCACCACGACGGCCCCCGCGGCCCCCACCGCCGTACGCACCGCGGGCACCTCCCGGCCCCGCCTGCGCGCCTGGGCCACCCGCGCCCCGCTGCTGCCCGCCCTGGTCTTCATGATCGTGGTGACCCAACTGCCCTTCGTGGCCACGCTGGTGATCTCGTTCTTCGACTGGAACTCCCTCTACCCCGACGCCCGCCGCTTCACCGGCCTCGCCAACTACGGGGAGGTCCTCACCGATCCGGACCTGCGCCGCTCGGTGTGGACGACGGTGCTGCTCACCGCGGCCGTGGTGCTGGCGAGCCTGGTCCTCGGCCTGCTCCTGGCGCTGCTCCTGGACCGCCGCTTCCGCGGCCGGGGCGTGGTGCGCACCTTGCTGATCGCCCCGTTCCTGGTGGTGCCCGTGGCGGCGGCGCTGCTGTGGAAGCACGTCCTCTACAACCCCGAATACGGCCTGCTCAACGGCCTGTTGCACTACGTCGGCGGGCCCCAGCCGGACTGGGTGTCGAACACCCCGCTGCTCGCGGTCGAGGCCGCCCTGGTGTGGCAGTGGACGCCGTTCATGATGCTGATCCTGCTGGCGGGCCTGCAGAGCCGCGACCAGCAGCAGATCGAGGCGGCCCGGGTGGACGGCGCGAGCGACTGGCAGATCTTCCGCCATCTCACGCTCCCGCATCTGCGCCGCTACCTCGAACTGGGCGCCCTGCTGGGCTCGATCTACATCGTCCAGAACTTCGACGCGGTCTTCACGATCACGTCCGGCGGCCTCGGCACGGCGAACCTGCCCTACACCGTCTACCAGAGCTTCTACCAGGCCCATGAGAACGGCCTCGCCTCGGCCGCGGGCGTCCTGGTGGTCATCGGCTCGATCGTCATCGCGACCCTCGCGCTGCGCGTGGTGTCGTCCCTGTTCCGCGAGGAGGTGTCGCGGGCATGAGCGTCGTCCGCAGAAACGGCCTGGGCCTGGTGGCCTGGCTGGCCGGCATCGTGTTCTTCCTGCCCATCGCCTGGATGGCGCTGACGTCCCTGCACTCGGAGCAGGACGCGGCGACCAATCCGCCGTCCTTCACCGCGGGGCTCACCCTGGACGGCTACCGGGAGTTCTTCGGCGTGGGCGGCGGCGCGAGCCCCTGGCCGGCGTTGATCAACTCGACGGTGGCGTCGGTGACCTCGACCCTGTGCGTGCTGGTGCTGGCGCTCCCGGCGGCGTACGCGCTGTCGATCCGTCCGGTGAAGAAGTGGACGGACGTCCTGTTCTTCTTCCTGTCGACGAAGATGCTGCCGGTGGTGGCGGGGCTGCTGCCGGTCTACCTGTTCGCGAGGAACACGCACACCCTCGACAACATCTGGCTGCTGGTCGTCCTCTACACCTCGATGAACCTGCCGATCGCGGTGTGGATGATGCAGTCCTTCCTCTCCGAGGTGCCGGTGGCGATCATCGAGGCCGCGAAGGTGGACGGCGCGAGGCTGCCGACGATCCTCGCCCGCGTCGTGGCGCCCATCGCCCTCCCCGGCATCGCCGCGACCGCGCTGATCTGCTTCATCTTCAGCTGGAACGAGCTGCTGTTCGCACGCGTGCTCACGGGTGTCGTGGCCGGGACGGCCCCCGTGTTCCTGACCGGCTTCATCACCAGCCAGGGCCTGTTCCTGGCGAAGGTGTGCGCCGCGTCGCTCGTCGTCTCCCTGCCGGTGCTCGCCGCGGGGTTCGCCGCCCAGGACAAGCTGGTCCAGGGCCTGTCGTTGGGAGCCGTGAAATGAAGGCCGCCGTCATCGAGTCCGTGGGCCGGGCCGTCGTCGAGGAGATCCCGGACCCGGCACCGGGCCCGCGCGAGGTCGTGGTCGAGGTCGCCGCGTGCGGCCTGTGCGGCACGGATCTGCACATCCTCCAGGGCGAGTTCGCGCCCAAGCTGCCGATCGTGCCCGGGCACGAGTTCGCCGGCGAGGTCGTCGCCGTCGGCACCCGGGTCACGGAGCTGTCGGCGGGCGACCGGGTGGCGGTCGACCCGTCGCTCTACTGCCACGAGTGCCGCTACTGCCGTACGGGCCACAACAACCTGTGCGAGCGCTGGGCGGCGATCGGCGTGACGACGGCGGGAGGCGCGGCGCGCTACGCGGTGGCCCCGGTGGCCAACTGCGTCAAGCTGCCCGACCACGTGCGCACCGAGGACGCGGCGCTGGTGGAGCCCCTGTCGTGCGCGGTGCGCGGCTACGACGTGCTGCGCTCCCGCCTCGGCGCACACGTCCTGATCTACGGCTCCGGCACGATGGGCCTGATGATGCTGGAGCTGGCCAAGCGGACGGGCGCGGCGAGCGTGGACGTGGTGGACGTGAACCCCACCCGCCTGGAGACGGCCCGCCTGCTGGGTGTCTCGGCGTCCGCCGCGAACGCCGACGAGCTGGACCGGCCCCAGGGCTGGGACCTGGTGATCGACGCGACGGGCAACGCCGCCGCGATCCAGGACGGTCTGGAGCGGGTGGCCAAGGCCGGCACCTTTCTCCAGTTCGGCGTCGCCGACTACGCGACCCGGGTGACCATCGACCCGTACCGCATCTACAACCAGGAGATCACCGTCACCGGCTCGATGGCGGTCCTGCACAGCTTCGAGCGGGCGGCGGAGCTCTTCGCGGGCGGCGTCCTCGACCCGGACGTCTTCATCAGCGACCGCATCCCCCTGGAGCGCTATCCGCAGGCACTGGAGCAGTTCGCGGCGGGGGTGGGCCGGAAGATCGTGGTGGTGCCGTAGAGGCTCGGTACCGCACCCTCCGGCCGACTGTCACGGGCGGTGGGTGGGCAATGGCCGGGGGTCCAGAGGGCGGAGCCCCCTGGCGGGTCCGCGGGTGACAGGCCACGCTCCCCTTTCGGCCCTCAGGTAAGGGAACAGTAAAGCGCCCTCGCTCGTTCATGAGGCATGACAGCTATGACCCCCGGCTCGAACATCCCGCTCCCCGCCGCCCGCGTGACGGTGGACGTCACCGCCCCGGTGCGGCTGGACGTCTCGGGCCTGCTGCTCACCGCCGACGGCAAGGTGCGCTCCGACGACGACTTCATCTTCTACAACCAGCCCGCCGGCCCGGGCGTGACGTACCGCTCCGGCGGCGGCGCCGCGCCCGACGCGATCACGGTCGACACGACCGCCCTGCCCCCGGGCATCGAGAAGATCGTCGTCACCGCGAGCCCGGACGCGGCCGGCCAGACCTTCCAGGGCATCGAACCGACGGCGACCCTGCGCAACGCCGACGACAACAGCGTCCTGGCCACGTTCACGCCCCCGCAGCTCGGCGCCGAGACCGCGCTGGTGATCGTGGAGATCTATCAGCGCGGCGGCGTCTGGAAGGCCCGCGCGGTCGGTCAGGGGTATGCCAACGGCCTGGCCGGCATCGCCACCGACTTCGGCGTGACGGTGGAGGAACCCTCCGCCCCCGCCCAGCCCGCCGCCCCGGCCCAGCCCGTCGCGCCCCCGCCGCCCGCCATGCAGCCGCCGGTCGCCCCGCCGGTCCCGCCGCTGAGCACGCCTCCGGCTCCCCCGGCCCCCTCGGCCCCTCCGGCCGCGCCCGCGGCCGCCCCCGGCGCCGGGAAGATCAACCTCGACAAGGGCCGGGTCAGCCTCCAGAAGAACCAGACCGTGTCCCTGGTCAAGGGCGGCCGGCCGCTGCTCTCCCAGGTCAAGATGGGCCTCGGCTGGGAGCCGGCGTACCGCGGCAAGGACATCGACCTGGACGCGTCGGTCATCGCGTACGGCCCGCAGCGCAACCACGTCGACAGCTGCTACTTCGGCAAGCTGACCATCGTGGGCGGCGCGATCCGCCACTCCGGCGACAACCTCACCGGCGAGGGCGGCGGGGACGACGAGGTCATCACGGTCGACCTGGGCCGTCTCCCCCAGGAGGTCACCGGTCTGGTCTTCACGGTGAACTCCTTCTCCGGGCAGAAGTTCACGGAGGTCGCCAAGGCCTACTGCCGTCTGATGGACGCGGCGACCGGCGAGGAACTCGCGCGCTTCGACCTCACCAACGCCGAACCGCAGACGGGCGTGATGATGGCGAAATTGATTCGCCAGTTCTCCGGCGAATGGGAGATGACGGCGATGGGAGATTTCGTGAAGGCACGCACGGTCCGCAACATGGTCAAGCCGGCGGCCCAGGCCCTGTGAGACGAGGGGCGCCCCGCAGAGGGGCGCCCCTCGGGCCGGCTCGACCAGGCGAGCGACCTCCGGCAACCGCTGGTGATCAGGTCACGCGCCGGCCCGCATCGGCCGCCTGCGGACACTCCTCGTCCGCGCTCGGCCACCTGGTGTCGTCCACCGTCATCACGAAGTACGCCATGCTGAATTCCCCCGAATTCGTCCGTCGTTCACCGAGGGAGACGCTTCGGCGGCGGCATCGGCTGCATATATGCCGGGCCGAATCGAAAAGGGCCGGATTTCGGCGGCGGCGCCTCCCGAGTAATCACTCTAGGAGGGCCGCCACGGCACGAGCGAGTCAATAAACGAGGGCCGGTTCCCTTGCAGGGAACATCAGTTCCCTTGTGCGGAACGCGCCTTGAAGGCGGCCTTGCGCGCCTCCTTGGCGACCTTCTTGTCGGGGTGGAGCCGGCCCATCGCCTCCAGCACATCGGCGGTCGCCGGATGGTCGACCCGCCAGGCGGCCGCGAAGAACCCGCTGTGGTGCTCGGCGAGCCCCTCCACGAGAGCCTGGAGCTCCTCGGAGTTGCCCTCGGCCGCCAGCTGCGCGGCCAAGGTGTCGACGGTCAGCCAGAACACCATCGCCTCGGACGGCGGCGGCACGTCCGCCGCACCCCGCTCGGTCAGCCACACCCGGGCCAGCCCGCCCAGCTCGGGGTCGTCCAGCACCTCGCGCAGCGCGGGTTCCGCCTCAGCGCCGACCAGGGACAGCGCCTGCTGGCAGCGCAGCCGGCGCAGCGGCCCGCCCGCGTCGGCGCCCCGCGCGGCGGCGAGCAGTTCCCGGGCGGCGGCCAGCGGCGCGCGGCGGGTCAGCCACTGCTCGGTCTCGGCCTGCGCGGCACGCGGCCCGAAGGCGGCGGTGCCGTCGAGGAGGGCGTCCGCACCCTTGTCCGCGAGCTCGCCGACGGCCGGAGCGGCCTGTCCGGCCTCCAGCAGCCGGGCACGCAGCCCGTACAGGCCGAGCGGGGTCAGCCGGACCATGCCGTAGCGGGAGACGTCGGTGTCGTCGACGGGCGCGTCGGCGTCAGCGTCATCGGCGGCCTCGGCCATCAGCGCCTCGTCGACCGGCCGGTACTCCACGAGCCCGGCCGGCTCCAGCACCCGGAACTGGTCGTCGAGGCGCATCATCGCGTCGGAGACCTGCTCCAGCACGTCGTTGGTGGGCTCACCCATGTCGTTCGGGACGATCGCGGACGCGGCCAGCGCGGGCAGCGGCACGGGCCCCTCACCGGGGCCGTCCTCGCTGACGGTGAGCAGATAGAGGTTGGCCAGGACGCGGTCGAGGAAGTCGGCCTCGGCCTGCGGGTCCCAGTCGAGCCGGGAGAAGTCGACGGTGCCGCCCTCGTCCAGCGCGTCGACCAGGTCGTCGAGGTCGGGCACGCTCGCGTCGGCGAGCAGCGTCTCCAGGGCGTCCTGCCACACGCCGAGCACGTCGAGCGGGGAGCCGGAGGTGAGCAGGGCGAGGTCCGGGCCCGCGGTGACGGTGCCGGCCTCCTCGTCGACGACCTCGACGAGCCCGGTGTCGACGGCGACCCGCCAGGCCTCGCTCGCCAGCGCCGCGGCGTCGTCGCCGTCGAGGCCGAGCACCTCGGCGGCGGCCGGGAGCTGTGCGTCGGCCAGACCGCCGCCCGCGTCGACGCGGGTGTCGGGTCCGGCCCAGCGGGCGAGCCGGGCCGCCCGGGACAGCACCGGCGTGGACAGCGCGTCACGCGCCAGCTCCGCTTCGGACGCAAGCCGCACCGGCGGCAGGGGGGAGCTGTCTGACATGGGCCTGATTCTCCTAGGGCGCCTGGACGGCCGTATCGCACGTACAACGGCTGGGAACGTCGCTCAGCCTAGACGGATTTCCACCCATGCCGCCCGGTTCATCTGCCGGCCAGGTTCCGTACATGGCCGAAACCTTGACAACTGACGGGGACAGGCAGGAAATTGACGCGCGTAGAAATGGGGGGAACACCTGTACACCGGGACGCTACGCGCGTCACGGTCCAGCCATCGACCCACCCTCGTCCCGGCGCTTCACGAAAACGTCCCCGGAGGGATCCCTTGCCCAGCAAGTCTTCCGCGCGCCTCGCCGCGCTCACCGTCGCCGCCGTGTGCTCGGCGGCAACCACGGTCGTGCTGACCTCGCCCGCCCACGCCGACGCCGTCCGCGTGCACGACGTCCAGGGCACCACTCGCATATCCCCGTACGCGGGCAAGCAGGTCACCGACGTGACCGGAATCGTCACCGGTGTGCGCACCTACGGCTCCTCGAAGGGCTTCTGGATCCAGGACCCGCAGGCCGACGCCGACCCGGCCACCAGTGAGGGCGTGTTCGTCTTCACCAGCTCCACGCCGAAGGGCGTGGCCGTCGGTGACGCGGTCAAGGTCTCCGGCACGGTCTCCGAGTTCGTCCCGGGCGGCACCTCCTCCGGCAACCAGTCGCTGACCGAGATCACCCGCGCGACCTTCACGGTGCTCTCCAGCGGCAACGCGGTCCCGGCCGCCGTGACCGTGGACGCCGACGCGGTGCCGGACGCCTACGCCCCGGAGGGCGACCCCGCCGCGAACGGCTCGATCAATGCGCTGCCGCTCAGGCCGTCGGCGTACGCGCTGGACCTGTACGAGTCCCTGGAGGGCATGAACGTCCAGGTCGCCGACACCCGGGTGGTGGGCGCCAGCGACCCGTACACCGAGCTGTGGGTCACGGTGAAGCCGGAGGAGCACGACAACCGCCGCGGCGGCACGGTCTACGGCTCCTACGCCTCCCAGAACGGCGGCCGGCTCATGGTCCAGTCGCTCGGCAAGCCCGCCGACTTCCCCGTCGCGAACGTCGGCGACACCCTGGCCGGCACCACCGCGGGCCCGCTGGACTACAACCAGTTCGGCGGCTACACCCTGGTCGCGAGCCGGCTCGGGTCGCTCGAGAGCGCCGGTCTGGAGCGGGAGACGACCGACAAGCAGCGCAACGGCGAGCTGGCGGTGGCGACGTACAACGTCGAGAACCTCGACCCGTCCGACGACACCTTCGCCGCGCACGCGTCCGCGATCGTGAACAACCTCCAGTCGCCCGACATCGTGTCCCTGGAGGAGATCCAGGACAACAACGGCGCGGTGAAGGACGGCACGGTCGCCGCCGACCAGACGGTAAGGAAGCTGATCGACGCGATCGCGGCCGCGGGCGGCCCGACGTACGACTGGCGCTCGATCGACCCGGTGGACCTCGCCGACGGCGGTGAGCCGGGCGGCAACATCCGCCAGGTGTTCCTGTTCAACCCCGAGCGGGTGTCGTTCACCGACCGCGCGGGCGGCGACGCCACCACCGCCGTCGGGGTCACCGAGGCACGCGGCAAGGCGGCGCTGACCGTCTCCCCCGGCCGCATCGACCCGGCGAACGCCGCCTGGAACAACAGCCGCAAGCCGCTGGCCGGCGAGTTCGTCTTCCGCGGCCGTACGGTCATCGTGGTCGCCAACCACTTCAACTCCAAGGGCGGCGACCAGGGCTTCACCGCGCAGTACCAGCCGCCGGCCCGCAGCTCGGAGACCCAGCGCCACGCGCAGGCGACGGCCGTGAACGCCTTCGTCAAGGACGTCCTCGCCGTGCAGAAGAACGCGAACGTCGTCGTCCTCGGCGACATCAACGACTTCGAGTTCTCCGGCACCGCGAAGGTCCTGGAGGGTGACGGCGAGCTGTGGTCGGCGATCAAGTCGCTGCCCAGGAGCGAGCGTTACTCGTACGTCTACCAGGGCAACAGCCAGGTCCTCGACCAGATCCTGATCAGCCCCGGCATCCGGCGCGGCTGCGACTTCGAGTACGACAGCGTGCATGTGAACTCGGAGTTCAACGACCAGATCAGCGACCACGACCCGCAGGTGCTGCGCTTCCACCCGTGAGGTCTCCCGGGGCCGGCCGGACAGCGTTCCGGCCGGCCCCGGCCCGTCGGACACTACAGCTCCGCTTAGCGATATCGCGTAGAAAATTTAAGTGGAGCTTCACCGAGCATCGGCCGACACTACCCTCATGACCCATACGCACCCTCCCTTCGGCCGCGCCCTGTGCGCGATGATCACGCCCTTCACCGCGTCGGGCGCGCTGGACCTCGACGGCGCGCAGCGGCTCGCCGACCGGCTGGTGACGCAGGGCTGCGACGGGCTCGTGCTGTCCGGGACGACCGGCGAGTCGCCGACCACGTCGGACGCCGAGAAGGCCGCGCTGATCAGGGCGGTCCGGGAGGCGGTCGGCGAGCGGGCGTCCCTCGTCGCGGGCGTCGGCACCTTCGACACCCGGCACACGGTCGAACTCGCCCTGGAGGCCGAGAAGTCGGGGGCGGACGGCCTGCTGGTGGTCTCGCCGTACTACAGCAAGCCGCCGCAGGACGCCCTGGAGGCCCACTTCCGCGAGATCGCGGACGCCTCCGGCCTGCCGGTCCTCCTCTACGACATCCCCGGCCGCACCGGCACCCGCATCGAGCCGGACACCCTGATCCGCCTCGCCGAGCACCCGCGCATCGTCGGCGTCAAGGACTGCTCCTACGACTTCCTGGCGGCTCAGAAGGTGTTCTCCCGCACCGACCTGGTGTACTACGCGGGCTGCGAGGAGCACAACCTCGCCCTGTACGCGGTGGGCGGCGCGGGATACATCAGCACGGTCGCCAATGTGGTCCCCCGTCATCTCCGCGCGGTGCTCGACGCGTTCGAGGCGGGCGACACGGTGCAGGCGGCCCGGCTCCAGCAACAGGCCACCGAGCTCATCGAGTTGATGATGGCGGCGGGCCTGCCCGGCTCGGTGACCGCCAAGTCCCTGCTGAACGGTCTCGGTCTGCCCGCCGGGCCGGTGCGCGCCCCGCTGCGGCCCGCCGACCGCGAGGCGGCGATCAGGCTCCGCACGGCGTACGACCGCCTGACGGCCGCCTGATCCACCGGGGCGTCAGCCGCCCTGCGGCCCCGGCCCGAGCAGCCGCACATGCTCCAGCACGTCCTCCATCGGGTCGTCGACCTGCCCCATGTTGACCAGGGCGACCCGATGCCCGTTGTGCGAGGCGGTGTTGGTCTCGTCGGCGTGCGCGACATCCGCCACCGACCAGCCCACCGCCGCCACGACCCCGGCCACCGCCACCCTCCGCGCCCACGCGTCCACCATCACTCAGCCCCTCGCTCGACGACCCCTCCGGCACCCTGCCATCCGCCGAAGCGGGCCCGAGGTCACGCTGAGCAACCCGAACGAGCCAACCCGGGCGACCGGACGATGACCCCGACGCCGGGCGTGAACCCTTCGGGCTCCTTCGGGGAACAGCGGGGTGACATGCTCACCAAGACCCTGTTCCCTGGAGGCCCCGTGACCGGACCGCCCTTCGCGGACGGCGACCTCGTCGCCCAGTCCCTGGAGGAGCCGGAGCTGTTCGCCCGGCTCTACGACCGGTACGCGCCGGACATCCACCGCTACGCCGCCCGCCGCCTGGGCGCCGGCGCGGCCGACGACCTCACCGCCGAGACGTTCCTGGTCGCCTTCCGCACCCGCAGCCGTTACGACACGGACCGCGGCAACGCCCGGCCCTGGCTGTACGGCATCGCCGCCAACCTCATCGGCAAGCAGCGCCGCACCGAGGTGCGGGCCCTCAGGGCGCTGGCCCGCACCGGACACGACCCGATCGCCGAGTCCTGGTCGGAGCGGGCCGACGAGCGGCTCGCCGCCGGCACCGCACAGGCCCCGCTGGCCGGCGCCCTGGCCGCGCTGTCGGCCGGTGACCGGCATGTGCTGCTGCTGGTGGCCTGGGCCGACCTGACCTACCCGGAGGTCGCCGAGGCGCTCGGCATCCCCGTCGGCACGGTCCGCTCCCGACTCAACCGGGCCCGCCGCAAGGTGCGTACGGCCCTGGGCGCCGACCCCGCATTCACGCTCGACCCCTCGGAGGTGGTCTGACATGGACGAGATGACGGCGGTCCGCGACCTGCGCTCCGACGCGCCCGTCGCCCGGCGCCCCGACCTGGTCGCCGGCCGCGAGCGGCTGCTGAAGGAGGCGGGCCGGGCCTCCCGTACGCGCAGGCTGCGCACGGACTGGCGGCTCGCTGCCGTCGGGGCGGCGGCCGCGATCACGGCGGCCGCGCTGATCGGCACCCAGGTCGTCGGCGACGGCGGCTCCGGCGACGTCCGGCCGGGGGCCTCGTACGCGATCGAGCTGGGCAGCGCGAAGGACCTGCTGAACCGGGCGGCGGACACGATCGCCGCCGGCCCCGCGGTCACCGCGCGCGACGGCCAGTGGATCTACGAGAGGACGGTCGAGGCGAACGCGACCGACGACGTGGACGGCCCGGAGACCCAGGAGGGCTGGAAGAAGTACGCGGACCCGGCCTTCGAGAACGGCAAGGAGGGCGACGACCACTCCCCCAGGGAGCAGTACACCTTCCTGACCGGCCTGCCGGACGACCCGCGGCAGGTCAGGGCGAAGGCGCGGGCGTTCTACTACGCCACCGACCCGACCGAGAGCCGCGTCGCGCACGAGTACCGCGCGCTCGGCGTCGTCCTCAGCCGCTCCTACCCCTACGACCCCGAGGGCCTGGCCAAGGTCTACCGGGCCCTGGCCACGGTTCCCGGGGTCCAGGTCGCCGAGGTCACGGACGCCCTGGGCCGGGACGCGATCGCCCTCTACCTGAAGAGCGGCGACCCCTCCGCCGGCCGCCAGGAGATCCTCCTGGACCCGGTGACGTACCTCTACCGCGGCTTCCGGCTCGTGGCGGGCAGCGGCGAGGAAGGCATGCGGAAGGGGGACGTCATCATCAGCGGGGTCCGGGAGAAGGTGGCCGTCGTGGACGGGGAGGGACAGCGGCCCTGAGGGCTGACCGGCAGGTGAGACGGGGGATGGCCGGTTCGCCCGGGCGGGGTGCGTCACGTTAGGTTGCCCTCATGACCGACACGACTGCTCCTCGCACCACCGGCGCCGTTGCCGCCGGCCTCGCCACGATCGCCGCCGACGGCACCGTCCTCGACACCTGGTTCCCCGCGCCCGAGCTCACCGCCGAGCCCGGCCCGGCCGGCACCGAGCGCCTGGACACCGAGCGCACCCGTGAGCTGCTCGGCGAGCACGGCGTGCAGGCCCTCGGCAAGGACGACGTCCGCGGCGTGGAGATCGTGGCGGTCCGTACGGTCATCTCCTCGCTGGACGACAAGCCGCTGGACACGCACGACGCCTACCTGCGGCTGCACCTGCTCTCGCACCGTCTGGTGAAGCCGAACGAGCAGAACCTGGACGGCATCTTCGGCCTGCTGGCCAACGTCGCCTGGACCTCGCTCGGCCCGGTCGCCGTGGACACGCTGGAGACGGTCCGCCTGGCGGCCCGCGCCCGCGGTCTGCACGTCAGCGTCTTCGGCGTGGACAAGTTCCCGCGCATGACCGACTACGTCGCCCCGGCGGGCGTCCGCATCGCCGACGCCGACCGGGTCCGCCTGGGCGCGCACCTCGCCGCCGGCACCACGGTCATGCACGAGGGCTTCGTCAACTTCAACGCCGGCACGCTCGGCACCTCCATGGTCGAGGGCCGCATCTCCCAGGGTGTCGTCGTCGGCGACGGCTCGGACATCGGCGGCGGCGCCTCCACCATGGGCACGCTGTCCGGCGGCGGCAAGGAGCGCGTGGCGATCGGCGAGCGCTCCCTGGTCGGCGCCGAGGCCGGCGTCGGCATCGCCCTCGGCAACGACTGTGTCGTCGAGGCGGGCCTCTACCTCACCGCCGGCACCAAGGTCACCCTGCCCGACGGCCAGATCGTCAAGGCCCGCGAGCTCTCCGGCGCCGACAACATCCTCTTCCGCCGCAACTCCGTCACCGGCGCCGTCCAGGCGGTCCCGAACAACGCGGAGTGGGGCGGCCTGAACGAGATCCTGCACAGCCACAACTGACGACGAACGGGCGGCCGCGCTGTGCGGCCGCCCGCTCCCTTTTCGCGTCCCGTCAGTTCTTGTGGATCACGATCGACCCGCCCGCGAGGGCGGTCGTCGGGTCGGCGTCGGGCGCCGCGCCGAGCTGGTTGTCGTAGACGAGGGTGTCGTCCGCGGTCTTCCAGATCCTGATCCGGAACGTGTCCGGCGTGCTGTCGGTGGCGCTGAGCATGAACGAGTAGCCGGAGGCGCCGTTCACCGTGCCGGTGCCCTTGTAGATGGCCTTGTTCCCGGCGACGACCAGCCACTGGTAGTCGGCGGAGTGGAAGTTGAGGTTCCCGGCCTTGAACTGGAACTCCGTGGAGCCGGTGGGTACAGTCGCGCCCTTCTTGTACTTCGACACGAAGCCGAAGTTGGCGCGCCCGGTGGCACTCGGGTCGGCCGGGTAGGCGCCGGCCGGCGAGTTGATCCAGCCGCCGCCGGTCACGAAGCCGCCGTCGGGGTCGTACACGACGACGAAGCCGCAGTGCTGGGTGTCGGTGCCACCGTCGTCGTCCGTGACGGTGACGGCGATGTCGTAGATGCCCGCACCCGCGTACTGGTGCGTGCTGCCGACCGGGGAGCCGACGCCCGGCACCTCGGTGGTCGTGCCGTCACCCCAGGCCACCGACAGGGTGTGGGTGTCGAGGGTGCCCGGGTCGGTGAACGTACCGGCGAAGGAGACGTCCGTGCCGACCGCGTGCGGGTCGACGGGGCAGCTGGTCAGGGTGAGGTCGGGAGCGACGTTGTTGACGGTCACGGTCGTGGAGTCGCCGTCCGTCAGGCCGTTGTCGTCGGTCACGGTGAGCGTCACGGCGTCGGCGCCGTCGTCGAGGCCGTTGTACGTGGCCACGGCCGCGCCGGCGTTCGTCAGCGTGCCGATGCCGGCGTCCGCGCCGCTCCAGGCGTACGAGACGACGGTGCCGTCCGGGTCATGGCTGCCGGAGCCGTCGAGCGGGACCGAGGAGCCCTCGTCGACGGCCTTGTCGGGCCCGGCGTCGGCGACCGGCGGCAGGCAGTTGACGGTGACGACGACCTTCGGGAAGGTCACCGAGGCGTTCTGGTCGTCCTGGTAGACGACGGACTTGTTCACGTCCAGCGGCCCGCAGGGCGCGCCGCGGTGCTTGACCTGGTAGGTGATCTCCAGGTTCTCGTCGCCGAGTTCGGCCCGCGACCAGGTGAACCCGTCGGCGGTGACGCCGCCCACGGACGAGCCGGCGAGGCTCGCGGTCACCGTGCCGGGCACCAGCTCCCAGGGCGCGTCGAGGGTGACGGCGATGGACGGGTGGGTGGCGCCGGGCACCACGACGGCCTCGACGATCTGCTTCAGCAGGGTGTCCAGGCTGCCGAAGTCACCGGCGGAGAAGGTGTTGTCGGAGCCGGGCCCGCTGGCGATGACCTCCAGGGTGGCCTGCTGGATGCCGCCGCCGACACCCACGGCGAAGACGGTGGCCTTGGCCTGCAGGGCGGTCGCCGCGGCGCCGGTGTTGCCGCTGGTGGCCTCGCCGTCGGTGATGACGATGACCAGCTGGTTGCGGCCCGGGTCGTCCGGCCCCATCACGTTGTTCGCCTCGTTCAGTCCGCAGGCGATGCAGGTCCCGGTGTTCTGCTTGGGGTTGGTGTCGATGGCGTTCAGGACGGCGTCCTTGTCGCCGCTGAGCGCGCTGACGGGCGGTGTCACCCCGTCGGCGAAGCCGACCACGCCGACCCGGCCGCCGTTGGTGAACAGACCGTGCGCGGCCACGCCGTTGACGACGCTCTTGGCGAAGTCCTTCAGCTGGCCCCACTCGGTGTTGTCGATGCTGCCGGACTCGTCGAGCACGAGCACCAGGTCGGTCGGGGTCGACTGGGTGCTCGACTCGCCGTCGAGTCTCAGCTTCACGGTCGAGACGCCGTAGCGGGCGACGGCCGTGGGGCTCGCCGAGGCGTCGGGTACGGGCGCGGCCGAGGCACGAGGTGCCAGGGCCACCATGCCTGCCAGGGCGAGCGCCAGGATCATGAACCCGGCCAGCCGCGCCCGTACGGAAGCGGGCATGGGCATGCGCGTACGCGTGGTTAACGCGTGCATTGATTCCCCCCTAGGAATCCCCCGGCGGGTGGGGCACACCGTTGTGCCGGCACTCCGCCTTTGTCCGCACGGAGCGTGCCGAGCCGACAGCGCTGCGTCAATAGATCCGACAGACCGAACATATGTGCACGCCTTGTGCGCCCCCTGTGTGCACCGCGTGTACGCCCGGTGCGAAGCCTGTGCGGGCATGAGAAAGCCCCGCCGGTGCTCGCGCGTCCGGCGGGGGCTTGCTCAGGGCTGTCAGACGTTGAAGCCGAGCGCCCGAAGCTGCTCGCGGCCGTCGTCCGTGATCTTGTCCGGACCCCACGGCGGCATCCAGACCCAGTTGATGCGCAGCTCGCTGACCAGCCCGTCCGTGGCGGACTTGGCCTGGTCCTCGATGACGTCCGTCAGCGGGCAGGCCGCCGAGGTCAGGGTCATGTCGATCGTCGCGATGTTCGCGTCGTCGATGTGGATGCCGTAGATCAGGCCGAGGTTGACGACGTCGATGCCCAGCTCGGGGTCGACGACGTCGTACAGGGCCTCGCGGATCTCGTCCTCGGAGGCCGGCTTCATCTCAACGGTCTCGCTCATGCCGTCTTCCTTTCCGCGTCGGCTCCGCCCAGGGCCTGGGCCGTCGCGTCCTTCCATGCCATCCAGCTCAGGAGGGCGCACTTGACCCGGGCCGGGTACTTGGAGACACCGGCGAACGCGACCGCGTCCTCCAGCACCTCCTCCATCGCGTCGTCGGGCTCGATCTTCCCCTTGGACTGCATCAGCTCCAGGAAGGTCTCCTGGATCTTCTGCGCCTCGGAGAGGTCCTTGCCGACGAGGAGTTCGTTCAGCACCGACGCGCTCGCCTGGCTGATCGAGCAGCCCTGGCCCTCGTACGAGACGTCCTCGACCGTGGTGCCGGCGTACCTCACGCGGAGCGTGATCTCGTCCCCGCACGTCGGGTTCACATGGTGCACCTCGGCGTCGCCGTCCCTCAGACCACGCCCGTGCGGGTTCTTGTAGTGGTCCAGGATGACGTCCTGGTACATCGAGTCCAGCTTCATGCGATCGCTCGCCAACCCCTCAGCCGAAGAAGTTCCGTACGTGCTCCAGCCCCTCGACCAGTGCGTCGATCTCGGCCGGCGTGGAGTACAGATAGAACGACGCTCGCGTGGTCGCAGGAATTCCGTAGCGCAGGCACACGGGCCGCGCGCAGTGGTGGCCGACCCGGACCGCGATGCCCTGCTCGTCGAGGACCTGGCCCACGTCGTGCGGGTGGATGTCGCCGAGCGTGAAGGAGATCGCGGCGCCCCGGTCCTCGGCCGTGGTCGGGCCGATGATGCGCAGGTCAGGGACCTCCGTGAGGCGCTTGACCGCGTACTCCGTGAGCGCGTGCTCATGGGCGAGGATCTTGTCCATGCCGATCGAGTTGAGGTAGTCGATCGCCGCGCCCAGACCGACCGCCTGCGCGATCGGCGGGGTGCCCGCCTCGAACTTGTGCGGCGCCGGAGCGTACGTCGACGAGTGCATCGACACGGTCTCGATCATCTCGCCGCCTCCGAGGAACGGAGGCAGGTCCTCCAGCAGCTCCTGGCGGCCCCACAGCACACCGATGCCGGTCGGGGCGCACATCTTGTGGCCGGTGAAGGCCACGAAGTCGGCCTGGAGGGCCTGTACGTCCAGCGGCATGTGCGGCGCGGCCTGGGAGGCGTCGATGCAGACCAGCGCACCGACCTCCTGGGCGCGGCGGACGATCGCCTCGACCGGGTTGAAGGTGCCCAGGATGTTGGAGACCAGCACGAAGGAGACGATCTTCGTCTTCTCGGTGATGATCTCGTCGATGTTGGACAGGTCGAGGCGGCCGTCGTCGGTGAGGCCGAACCACTTCAGCTTCGCGCCGGTGCGCTGCGCGAGCAGCTGCCACGGCACGATGTTGGAGTGGTGCTCCATCTCCGTGATGACGATCTCGGTGTCGGAGTCCACGCGGTAGGGCTCGTCGGCCCAGCCCAGCATGTTCGCGACGAGGTTGAGCGACTCGGAGGCGTTCTTCGTGAAGATCACCTCGTCGCGCGAGGGCGCGTTGATGAACTCGGCGACCTTGTCGCGCGCGCCCTCGTACAGCGCCGTGGCCTCCTCGGCGAGCACATGCACACCGCGGTGGACGTTGGCGTTGTAGCGCTCGTAGTACTCGCTCAGGGCGTCCAGTACCTGGCGCGGCTTCTGCGAGGTCGCCGCGTTGTCCAGGTACACCAGCTTCCGGCCGTCGTGGACCTGACGGTCCAGGATGGGGAAGTCCTTGCGGATCGCCTCGGTGTCGAGGAGGCCCGGCAGCTGCGTCACGCGGATACGCCACCCTTCGTGTATGCCTCGTAGCCCTCGTTCTCCAGCTTGTCGGCGAGCTCGGCGCCGCCGGACTCGACGATGCGGCCGCCGGAGAAGACGTGGACGAAGTCGGGCTTGATGTAGCGCAGGATGCGCGTGTAGTGCGTGATCAGCAGGGTGCCGACCTCACCGGTCTCGCGGACGCGGTTGACGCCCTCGGAGACGATGCGGAGCGCGTCGACGTCCAGGCCGGAGTCGGTCTCGTCGAGGATCGCGACCTTCGGCTTGAGCAGCTCGAGCTGGAGGATCTCGTGGCGCTTCTTCTCACCGCCGGAGAAGCCCTCGTTGACGTTGCGCTCGGCGAAGGCGGGGTCCATGTTGAGGCGCTCCATGGCCTCCTTGACCTCCTTCACCCAAAGGCGCAGCTTGGGGGCCTCGCCGCGGATGGCCGTGGCGGACGTACGGAGGAAGTTGGAGACCGAGACGCCGGGGACCTCGACCGGGTACTGCATCGCCAGGAACAGACCCGCGCGGGCGCGCTCGTCGACGGACATCTCCAGGACGTCCTCGCCGTCGAGGGTGACGGAACCGCCGGTGATCGTGTACTTCGGGTGACCCGCGAGGGAGTAGGCGAGGGTCGACTTGCCGGAGCCGTTGGGGCCCATGATGGCGTGCGTCTCGCCCTGCTTCACGGTGAGGTCGACGCCCTTGAGGATCTCCTTCGTGGCGTTGTCGGCCTCGACGGTGACGTGCAGGTCTCGGATTTCAAGCGTTGCCATGGGTGCCTCAGGACTCCTGGGTGACGGAGGCGCTGACGTCGACAAGGACGCTGCCCCCTTCGATCTTTACGGGGTATACGGGGACGGGGCGCGTCGCGGGAAGGCCGGACGGCTTGCCGGTGCGGAGGTCGAACGCGGAGCCGTGCAGCCAGCACTCGATCTGGCAGTCCTCCACCTCGCCCTCGGAGAGGGAGACGTTCGCGTGGGAGCAGATGTCGTGAATGGCGAACACCTCGCCCTCGGTCTGCACGACCGAGACCGGCGTGCCGTCGAGTTCCACCCGCTTCGGGGTGTCCTCCTCCAGCTCGCTCAGCTCGCAGGCGCGTACGAAGGCCATCAGACTGTGGCCTCCAGCTCCTCGTCGATCTTCGCGAGAAGGCGCTCCTCGATGTCGTCGACACCGATCTGCTGGACCAGCTCGGCGAAGAAGCCGCGGACCACCAGGCGACGGGCCTCGTCGGCGGGAATGCCGCGGGCCATCAGGTAGAAGAGCTGCTCGTCGTCGAAGCGGCCGGTGGCGGAGGCGTGGCCGGCGCCGACGATCTCGCCGGTCTCGATCTCCAGGTTGGGCACGGAGTCGACCCGGGCGCCGTCGGTCAGCACCAGGTTGCGGTTCATCTCGTACGTGTCCGTGCCCTCGGCCTTGGCCTCGATGAGCACGTCGCCGATCCACACCGCGTGGGCGCCCTCGCCCTGCAGCGCGCCCTTGTAGACGACGTTGGACTTGCAGTGCGGGACGTTGTGGTCGACCAGGAGGCGGTGCTCCTGGTGCTGACCGGCGTCCGTGAAGTACAGGCCGAACAGCTCGGCCTCGCCGCCGGTGCCGGCGTAGGTCACGCGCGGGTGGAGGCGGACGACGTCGCCGCCGAAGGTCACCACGACCGACTTGAACGAGGCGTCCCGCCCGATGAGGGCGTTGTGCTGGGCCACGTGCACGGCCTTGTCGTCCCAGTCCTGGACGGAGACGACGGTCAGCTTGGCGCCGTCGCCCAGGACGTAGTCGACGTTGGCGGCGAGGACCGCGTCACCGGTGTGGTCGATGACGACGACGGCCTCGGCGAAGGCGCCCAGCTCGATCACCTGGTGGCCGAAGCGGGTGCCGCCCTCGCCGTGCACGGCGATCCGGATCGGCTCGGTGAGGACCGTCTCCTTGGGGACGGTGACCACGCCGGCCTTCTCGAACGCCGAGTACGCCTGGGCGGCGATGCGGTCCACCGGGGTGCCCGCCTTGCCCAGGCGCGCGTCGTCGCGGCCGACGGTCTCGACGGTGACGCCCTCGGGGGCCTGCACGTCGACCTTCACGCCGTCGCCGGTGGCGACGGCGGTGCCGTCGTGCAGCCCGCGCAGGCGCTCCAGCGGGGTGAACCGCCACTCCTCCTCGCGGCCGTGCGGGACCGGGAAGTCCGCCACGTCGAAGGAGGGGGGCGCGCTCATGCGCGTGGCGACGGTCGACTCGGCGGCAACGGCCACCGCGCCGGCGGTGGTGGACCCCACCGGGATGTTCTGAGCCTCAGCCATGGCTGTCGGTCTGCTCTCTTCCTACGTCAGATTTCGCTAGCTGTGTCCAGGAGTGCGGGTCTTAACCGACCGCGCCTTCCATCTGCAGCTCGATCAGCCGGTTGAGCTCCAGCGCGTACTCCATCGGCAGCTCCTTCGCGATGGGCTCGACGAAGCCGCGGACGATCATCGCCATCGCCTCGAACTCGCTCAGACCGCGGCTCATCAGGTAGAAGAGCTGGTCCTCGGAGACCTTGGAGACGGTCGCCTCATGGCCCATGGACACGTCGTCCTCGCGGACGTCCACGTAGGGGTACGTGTCGGAGCGGGAGATGGTGTCGACGAGCAGCGCGTCGCACAGCACGTTGGACTTCGAGCCGTGGGCGCCCTCGCCGATCTCGACGAGACCGCGGTAGGAGGTGCGGCCGCCGCCGCGCGCCACGGACTTCGAGACGATGTTGGAAGAGGTGTTCGGCGCCATGTGGACCATCTTGGAGCCGGCGTCCTGGTGCTGGCCCTCGCCCGCGAAGGCGATGGACAGGGTCTCGCCCTTGGCGTGCTCGCCCATCAGGTAGACGGCCGGGTACTTCATCGTCACCTTGGAGCCGATGTTGCCGTCGATCCACTCCATGGTCGCGCCCTCGTAGGCGACGGCGCGCTTGGTGACCAGGTTGTAGACGTTGTTCGACCAGTTCTGGATGGTCGTGTAGCGGCAGCGGGCGTTCTTCTTGACGATGATCTCGACCACGGCGCTGTGCAGCGAGTCCGACTTGTAGATCGGGGCCGTACAACCCTCGACGTAGTGCACGTAGGCACCCTCGTCGACGATGATCAGAGTCCGCTCGAACTGGCCCATGTTCTCGGTGTTGATCCGGAAGTAGGCCTGGAGCGGGATCTCCACGTGCACGCCCGGCGGCACGTAGATGAAGGAGCCGCCCGACCACACGGCGGTGTTCAGGGAGGCGAACTTGTTGTCACCGACCGGGATGACGGTGCCGAAGTACTCCTTGAAGAGCTCCGGGTGCTCCTTCAGGGCCGTGTCGGTGTCGAGGAAGATGACGCCCTGCTCCTCCAGGTCCTCGCGGATCTGGTGGTAGACGACCTCCGACTCGTACTGGGCGGCGACACCGGCGACGAGGCGCTGCTTCTCGGCCTCCGGGATGCCCAGCTTGTCGTAGGTGTTCTTGATGTCCTCGGGCAGGTCCTCCCAGGACTCCGCCTGCTTCTCCGTGGAGCGTACGAAGTACTTGATGTTGTCGAAGTCGATGCCCGACAGGTCCGAGCCCCAGTTCGGCATGGGCTTCTTGTCGAACAGGCGCAGGCCCTTGAGGCGGAGCTTCGTCATCCACTCCGGCTCGCTCTTCTTCGCGGAGATGTCGCGGACGACGTCCTCGCTCAGACCGCGCTTCGCGGAGGCACCGGCCTCGTCGGAGTCGGCCCAGCCGTATTCGTACTTGCCCAGGCCCTCGAGCTCAGGGTGGGCAGTCTCCGTGGGGAGAGTCATGCGGGGTTCCTCCCGGCCGTGCTTGCAGGTGCGTCAGTGGAAATCTTGGGGATGAACGTCGTGCATACGCCGTCGCCGTGGGCGATGGTCGCGAGCCGCTGGACGTGGGTCCCGAGCAGCTCGGCGAAGAACTCGGTCTCCGCCTCGCACAGCTGGGGGAACTGCTCCGCGACATGAGCCACCGGGCAGTGGTGCTGGCACAGCTGCTCGCCGAGCTGCCGACCGGGTGCGCTGCGCGCCGTAGCAGCGTACCCGTCGGCCGACAGGGCTTTGGCCAGGGCTTCGGCCCGCTGTTCGGGGGCGACCGCCTCGACTGCCTCGCGGTACGTGCCCGCCTGCGCTGCGATACGGGCCCGGGCGAAGGCGGCGACCGCTTCCTGGCCGCCCTCCTGCTCGGCGATCCAGCGCAGCGCGTCCGCGGCGAGTTTGTCGTAGGACTGGTCGAAGGCGTCGCGGCCGCAGTCGGTGAGTGCGAAGACCTTGGCGGGGCGGCCGCGGGTGCGGGTGCCGTACACGCGCTGTTCGCGGGCTTCGACGACGTCGTCGGCGACCAGGGCGTCGAGGTGGCGGCGGACGGCGGCCTGGGTCAGGCCCAGCCGGGCGGCCAGCTCGGCGACGGTCGACGGCCCGTGGTCCAGGATGGACCGCGCGACCCGGTTGCGTGTCGAACGCTCTCCGGTCGCGAGTTCCTCCTGAGGGGCCCCCGTGGGGGTCTCCCGAGCCTCGCCGACGTTTTTCACAACGCCATTGTTGCGTAATTCCTCAGACCGGGGCAAGCGCCGTTCGGATCACCCGACGGTGCCCTGCGTCACTTAGGTATACCTAATGTGACCTGCGGAAACGATCTTTGATCGATCAAATGCGACCCCTCTGACCAGGGCTCTTCGCACCCGCGCACCACAGCACCCCCCGGCGAACCTAGACTCTCGAACCATGCGAACCGATCCCGTCCTCCAGGTGCAGTCCCTGGTCAAGCGGTACGGCGAGAAAACCGCGGTGGACGGCCTCGATCTGGTGGCCCGGCCCGGAGTCACCGCCGTACTCGGACCCAACGGCGCCGGCAAGACGACCACGGTCGAGACGTGCGAGGGGTACCGCAGGCCGGACTCCGGCACGGTGCGTGTCCTGGGTCTCGACCCGGTGCGGCAGGCGGCCGCGCTGCGTCCCCGGATCGGCGTGATGCTCCAGTCCGGCGGCGTCTACTCCGGCGCTCGCGCGGAGGAGATGCTGCGCCATGTGGCCAAGCTGCACGCCCACCCGCTGGACGTGGACGCGCTGATCGAACGCCTCGGGCTCGGCTCCTGCGGCCGCACGACCTACCGGCGGCTGTCCGGCGGCCAGCAGCAGCGGCTCGCCCTGGCCATGGCGGTCGTGGGCCGCCCCGAGCTGGTGTTCCTCGACGAGCCGACCGCCGGACTCGACCCGCAGGCCCGCCGCGCCACCTGGGACCTCGTCCGCGACCTGCGCGCCGACGGTGTCTCGGTGATCCTCACCACCCACTACATGGACGAGGCCGAGCAGCTCGCCGACGACGTCGCGATCATCGACGCGGGCCAGGTCATCGCCCAGGGCTCCCCCGAGGAGCTGTGCCGCGGCGGCGCCGAGAACACCCTGCGCTTCACCGGCCGCCCCGGCCTCGACGTCGGCTCGCTGCTCAAGGCGCTCCCCGCGGACAGCGCCGCCGCCGAGCTGACCCCCGGCTCCTACCGGGTCACCGGCAAGGTCGACCCCCAGCTGCTGGCCACCGTCACCTCCTGGTGCGCCCAGCACGGCGTGATGCCGGACCGCATCTCGGTGGAGCGGCACACGCTGGAGGACGTTTTTCTCGAGCTGACCGGCAAGGAGCTGCGCTCGTGAGCGCCACTGGTACGTACACCCCGAACCCGGGCGCGGCGCCCCTGGGACGCATGATCGCGGCCCAGGCGGTGCTGGAGACGAAGATGCTCCTGCGCAACGGCGAGCAACTGCTGCTCACGGTCGTCATCCCGACGCTGCTGCTGGTGCTGTTCGGTTCGGTGGACATCGTCGACACCGGCGAGGGCGAGGCCGTGGACTTCCTCACGCCCGGCATCCTCGCGCTCGCGGTGATGTCGACCGCGTTCACCGGCCAGGCCATCGCGACCGGCTTCGAGCGCCGCTACGGCGTGCTCAAGCGGCTGGCCGCCTCACCGCTGCCGCGCTGGGCCCTGATGACCGCGAAGACGGCGTCCGTGCTGGTCACCGAGGTCCTCCAGGTGCTCCTGGTGACGGTGATCGCCTTCGCGCTGGGCTGGAACCCGCACGGCAACCCCTTCGCCGTCCTGCTGCTCCTGATCCTCGGCACGGCAGCGTTCTCCGGGCTCGGCCTGCTGATGGCGGGCACGCTGAAGGCGGAGGCGACCCTCGCGGCCGCGAACCTGGTGTTCCTGCTGCTGCTCGTCGGCGGCGGGGTGATCGTGCCGCTGGACAAGTTCCCCTCCGGCGTCCAGGACGCGCTGGCCCTGCTGCCCATCTCGGCGCTGTCCGACGGGCTGCGGGACGTGCTGCAGCACGGGGCCGGCATGCCGTGGGGCGACCTGGGGATTCTCGCGGTGTGGGCGGTCGTGGGGCTGGCCGCGGCGGGCCGCTTCTTCCGCTGGGAGTAGGCACACCGGGGCCCCTCGTGAACGCGTGCACAAGCGGGCGCCTACGATGGTGCGCGTGCCAAAGCTGACCCGCGCCGACGCCGCCGAGGCCGTGCGCAACCCGCTCGCCTTCATCGCCGCACGCTGGACGCCGACCCCTCGGACGGTCCAGCGGGCGGCTCTCGCCGCGCTCCTCATGGCGGTCGTGATCGTCGTCACCGGCGGCGCCGTCCGCCTCACCGGCTCGGGCCTCGGCTGCCCGACCTGGCCGAAGTGCACCGACGAC
This sequence comes from Streptomyces sp. NPDC096205, assembly GCF_044763135.1. Taxonomy (NCBI): domain Bacteria; kingdom Bacillati; phylum Actinomycetota; class Actinomycetes; order Kitasatosporales; family Streptomycetaceae; genus Streptomyces; species Streptomyces sp. NPDC096205. The sequence goes on from NZ_JBIWFS010000002.1 coordinate 160,709, forward strand.
TCGCTGACCACCACCAGCGAGATGGGCCTGCACGGCTACATCGAGTTCGGCAACCGCATGCTGACGTACGTGCTGTGCGCCGCCGTCGGCTGGGCGATCATCGCCGCGCGCTCCGAGAAGCCGTACCGGCGCAGCCTGACCCGCCTCGGCTGGGCACAGTTCTGGATCGTGATGGGCAACGCGGTGCTCGGCGGCATCGTGGTGCTCGTCGGCCTGAACCCGTACACGGTCGCGGCCCACTTCCTGCTGTCCACCGCGCTCATCGCGGTGGCCACGGCGATGTGGCAGCGCACCCGTGAGGGCGACGTGGAGCCTCGGCCCCTGGTCGGCCGGTCCGTGCAGCAGCTGGTGTGGGCGCTGGTCGCCGTCACCGTCCTGCTGATCGCCGTCGGCACGGTCGTCACCGGCGCGGGCCCGCACGCGGGCGACTCCAGCGAGGTCGAGCGCATGCCGCTGAACTGGGAGGACGTCAGCAAGCTGCACGCCGTCCTGGCCTGGATCACGGTCACCCTGACCTTCGCCCTGTGGTTCGTCCTCAAGGCGGTCGACGCCCCGAAGGGCCCGCTGGGCCGCACCCGCGACCTGTTCGTGGTGCTGCTCGCGCAGGGCGTCATCGGGTACGTCCAGTACTTCACCGATCTGCCCGAGGTCCTGGTGGGCGCGCACATGCTCGGCTCCTGCCTGGTGTGGATCGCGGTGCTGCGCGTCCTGCTGGCGCTGCGCGAACGCCCCGAGACCGAGGTGGCGGACCTGCCGGTTCAGCCGTACGAGGCGACCAGCGCGTCGATCGCCGGGCCCAGGTAGGCCCGGGTCAGGTCGGCTCGGCGGGCCGTCCATTCGTCGCCGGGCGGCACCGGGGTGCCGTAGCGGCGGGCGCGGATGTCCTCCACGAGCTCGCCGGGCGCCCCGAGGCCGGGCAGCAGGTCCAGGGCCTCGCGTTTGGAGATCAGCCGCCCGTCGCTCAGGGTCGCGCTCGCGCGGGCGAAGGTGAGCAGGCCGAGGTCGACCCAGACGTCCCGGGTCCACAGCCGGGCGTCGGCGAGGGCAGGGCGCCAGTAGTCCCGCTGGTCGCGTACGACGAACCGGGCCAGCTGTCCGTCCGGCACCGGCGGCAGCAGCCCGGCGGGCGGCCGCCCGTGCAGCACCCGGCCGAAGGCGTGCAGCTCGGTGCGGGTCACCGGGGTGACGGGCCGTTTGTACAGCTCCTCGTGCGCCCAGGTCAGATGGGGCCGCGCCGGGTCGTCCATGGTCGTCGGCGTCAGATAGGTGCAGTGCAGCAGCGGGGCCAGCGGCTCCCTCCGCAGCCGGGCGTGCACCAGCGCCAGCCGCCAGACCGTACGCGGACCGATGCCGTCCAGTACGGCGATCAGGTCGAGGTCGCTGCGGCCCTCCTGGTAGTCGCCGCCGGCCAGGGAGCCGTGGGCCCAGACGGCGACGGGGTCCAGTGGGGCCAGGTGGGCGAGGAACCGGTCGAGTAAGGCGTCGGTCTGCATGGGCCCAGTCTGGACAGTTCAGTCCAGGCCGTACACCCTGCGCGCGTTGCCCGCCGCGACCATGCCCGCGACCCGCTGGGCGTCCCCCAGCGACCAGGCGCCCTCCGCGACCCACGCGCCCAGCACCCGGGCGAGCCCCTCCCGGAACAGCCGGGCGCCGACCACATGCAGCTCGGGCAGCGCGTGGGCGCCGCTGGAGAAGAGGACCTTGCCGAAGGGGGCCAGCTCCAGGATCTCCGCGAGGACCGTGGCCGCGCGGGCCCCGGTGCGGGCCAGGGCCGCGCCCGAGTCGGCGTACACATGCGGGAAGACACCTGCGAGGTGGGCGGCGTGCCGGTGGTACGGGTAACCGTGCAGCAGCACCAGGTCGGTGCCCAGGCCCGCGGTCGCCCGCACGAAGTCGGTGAGCAGCACCGGGTCGGTGCGGTCGATGCGCAGGCCGGGCTCGCCGAGGCCCGCGTGCAGTTGGAGGGGCCTTCCCGAGGCGACGGCGATCCACAGCAGGTGCCGCAGCAGGACGGGGTCGCTCAGCTCGCCGCCGACCCTGCGGCCGGCCAGCCAGCGGCCCGCGGCGCCCCGCACCTCGCCGGGTCCGGGCGGCTCGGGTGCCAGCGCGAGGCCGTGCCGTACGCCGGCGACGGAGGTGAAGGCCACCGCGTGCGCGGCGGCGCCGTGCACCGACTCGGCGAGGTTGGCGAGGAAGGACTCGACGGTGCCGGAGGTGTCGGCGACCTGCTCCGCGAGCAGCTCCAGCCGGACGACCTCGCGGGCCTGGGCGGCGGCGGCCGTGGCCATCTCGTCCGGCCCGGTCAGGTCGCCCGGCAGGCCGGTGTCCATCAGGTACGTCGTGATGCCGCTGCCGCGCAGCAGCCTGCGGCCGGCCTCCAGGACGCCCAGTTCACGGCGGCGTGCGAGATAGCGGGCCGGGGAGCAGTGGGGTTCCAGGCCCAGCAGGGGCGGACACCAGCGGCGTACGGCGAAGCCGGTCTGGGTGTCGAAGAGGGTGGTGCCGGGGGCGGGCGGGCCCTCGGTACGCGACAGCTGGGCCTCGAAGGTGCCGAGGCCCAGCTCTGTTCTCAGTACGCCGTGGCAGTACTGGTCCACGAGGGACGGCGTCTCGATCATCCCGGCTTCCCGTGTGGGCGTGTTGCTGTTACACGTCCTAACGGGTGACAGGGGATTCGGGTGCGCCTGTTCAGAGGGGCGGCTGGGCTCGTTCGGCGGCTACCGGCCGTTCGTGGCTGGTCGCGCCCACGCGGCGGAGCCGCATATTGATACAGCCCCGCGCCCCTGACTACGTCACCTAACCGCCGATCTGGATGCCCGCCATCCGCTTCCACTCGTACGCGCCGGTCTTCACCTTCGCCGCGAACTCCCCGTCGAAGTCCTCGTGGGTGGTGATGCCGGACTTGGCCACGGCCTGCTGGGCGATGGCGTACGTGGGGGCGACCAGGTTGCCCCACTCGCCGTCCTCGCCGACGAGGGCGATGCGGGCGCCGCGCTCGCCGATGTACGCGACCTGTCCCTCGGCACCGCCGTGGGCCTTGGCGAAGGCGCTGATCTGCTTGGCGAGCCGGGCGACCTTGCGCTCGGCGTTCGCGTCAACCTGCTGCGTGTCTGCCATGGACAGGATGCTACCGAGCGGTAGATCGTTCGGCGACGTGACGCTTGCCTCAGCTTCTACCGCAGGAACGGGTCCACCGCGACCGCGACGAAGAGCAGCGAGACATAGGTGATGGACCAGTGGAACAGGCGCATCTCCTTGAGCTTCGCGCCCGTCACCTCGGCCTTGGCCCGGTTCTGCAGGGCGTGCGCCTCCCACAGCCACCAGCCGCCCGAGGCGAGGGCGACGGCGGTGTAGAACCAGCCGGTGTAGCCGAGCGGGGTGAGCAGCAGCGACACGGCGACCATGACCCAGCTGTAGAGCACGATCTGCTTGGCGACAGTCTTGTTGGAGGCGACGACCGGCAGCATGGGCACGCCCACGCGCGCGTAGTCCTCCTTGACCTTCATGGACAGCGGCCAGTAGTGCGGCGGCGTCCAGAAGAAGATGACCAGGAAGAGGATGACGGGCGCCCAGGACAGGGAGTCCTTCACCGCGCTCCAGCCGATCAGCACCGGCATACAGCCCGCGATGCCGCCCCACACGATGTTCTGCGCGGTGCGGCGCTTGAGGATCATCGTGTAGACGACGACGTAGAAGAGGAGCGCGCCGAGGGAGAGCCAGGCGCTCAGCCAGTTGACCGTGAGGCCGAACAGCAGGGTGGAGACCACCGCGAGGGCGATGCCGAAGGCGAGGCACTCGCGCGGGCTGACCATGCCGGTCACCAGCGGCCGCTGCGAGGTGCGGTCCATCAGCGCGTCGATGTCGCGGTCGATGTACATGTTCAGCGCGTTGGCGCCGCCGGCCGACAGGTAGCCGCCGACGCAGGTGAGCAGCACCAGACGCAGGTCCGGCACGCCCTGCTCGGCGAGGAACATCACCGGAACGGTGGTGATGAGCAGCAACTCGATGATCCGCGGCTTGGTCAGCGCCACGAACCCCTTGACCCGGGCCCCGAACGGCCGCCGAGCCGGGCTCTCGCTCGTCCCGATAACCCCCGCAGGACGGGATTCAACGGCCGTCACGCACACCCCTGACAGAGACATCCCAGCAAGCCCGCCCGTGTGAAGTCCGGGTAAAGGCTCGCGCGTACCACGCCACTGTAGACGTTGCCCAGACCCGGACATTCGCGGGGGTCGACTCGTGTTGAGCGGCGCGGTCGGAAGAGCCCGGCGGCTCTCGGTTGAGCACTCGTTCGAGCGGCTCCGTATTCACTTGCCGAAAAGCGTCACAGCCCAGTCGGCAGGCGGATGTCCGAGAGTCCCGGCAGTCTGGAATGAGCCGAAAAAACGCACGTCCTTACGGGGGTAGGCTCAACACGGCCGGTGTGCGTCGAGCGCATCGGCGGCCGGTGGGCGCGCGCCCGGAAGACCGGCTACCCGACATGTGGAGAGGAGCCCTGACTCAGGGTGAGCACCAAGCCGACCACCACAGACCTCGAGTGGACCGAGTTGGACCAGCGGGCCGTCGACACCGCCCGCGTCCTGGCCGCCGATGCCGTACAGAAGGTCGGCAACGGCCATCCGGGTACGGCGATGAGCCTGGCGCCTGCCGCCTACACCCTCTTCCAGAAGGTGATGCGGCACGACCCCGCCGATGCCGACTGGGTCGGCCGCGACCGCTTCGTGCTGTCCGCCGGCCACTCGTCCCTGACCCTCTACACCCAGCTCTACCTGGCCGGCTTCGGCCTGGAGCTGGACGACCTGAAGTCGTTCAGGACCTGGGGCTCCAAGACCCCGGGCCACCCCGAGTACGGCCACACCGTGGGCGTGGAGACGACCACGGGCCCGCTGGGCCAGGGTGTCGCCAACGCCGTGGGCATGGCGATGGCCGCCCGCTACGAGCGCGGTCTGTTCGACCCGGAGGCCCCCGCCGGGGAGTCCCCCTTCGACCACTACGTCTTCTGCATCGCCGGTGACGGCTGCCTCCAGGAGGGCATCTCCGCCGAGGCGTCCTCGCTGGCCGGCCACCAGAAGCTCGGCAACCTGGTCCTGCTGTGGGACGACAACCACATCTCGATCGAGGGCGACACCGAGACGGCCGTCTCCGAGGACACCGCCAAGCGCTACGAGGCCTACGGCTGGCACGTCCAGCGCGTGGAGCCGCAGGCCAACGGCGACCTCGACCCGAAGGCGATCTACGCGGCGATCCAGAAGGCCAAGGCGGTCACCGACCGGCCGTCCTTCATCGCCATGCGCTCGATCATCGCCTGGCCCGCCCCGAACGCCCAGAACACCGAGGCCGCGCACGGCTCGGCGCTGGGCGACGACGAGGTCGCGGCGACCAAGCGCGTGCTGGGCTTCGACCCGGAGCAGAGCTTCGAGGTCTCCGACGAGGTCATCGGTCACACCCGGCAGGCGCTGGAGCGCGGCCGGCAGGCCAAGGCCGAGTGGGAGAAGTCCTTCCAGGAGTGGCGCAACAGCAACCCCGAGCGGGCTGCCGAGTTCGACCGCATCAACAAGGGCGAGCTGCCGACCGGCTGGGAGGAGAAGATCCCGGTCTTCGAGCCCGGCAAGGGTGTCGCCACCCGTGCCGCCTCCGGCAAGGTGCTCCAGGCGCTCGGCGCGGTCATCCCGGAGCTGTGGGGCGGCTCGGCCGACCTGGCCGGCTCGAACAACACCACGATCGACAAGACCTCGTCGTTCCTGCCCGCGGGCAACCCGCTTCCCGAGGCGGACCCGTACGGCCGCACCGTGCACTTCGGTATCCGCGAGCACTCCATGGCCGCGGAGATGAACGGCATCGCGCTGCACGGTCACACCCGGATCTACGGCGGCACCTTCCTGGTGTTCTCCGACTACATGCGCAACGCCGTGCGGCTGTCGGCGCTGATGCACCTGCCGGTGACGTACGTCTGGACGCACGACTCCATCGGTCTCGGCGAGGACGGCCCGACCCACCAGCCGGTGGAGCACCTGGCCTCGCTGCGCGCCATCCCGGGCCTGAACGTCGTACGCCCGGCGGACGCCAACGAGACCGCGATCGCCTGGCGCGAGATCCTCAAGCGCTACACGAAGGTGTTCGGCAAGGGCGCCCCGCACGGTCTGATCCTGACCCGCCAGGGTGTGCCGACGTACGAGTCGAACGACGACGCGGCCCGCGGCGGCTACGTCCTGTTCGAGGCGTCGAACGGCACGCCGGAGGTCATCCTCATCGGCACCGGTTCCGAGGTGCACGTGGCCGTCGAGGCGCGCGAGCAGCTGGAGGCGGCCGGGGTCCCGACGCGGGTGGTGTCCATGCCGTCCGTGGAGTGGTTCGAGGAGCAGGACCAGGGGTACCGGGACAGCGTTCTGCCTCCTGCCGTGAAGGCGCGTGTCGCGGTCGAGGCCGGTATCGGTCTGACCTGGCACAAGTACGTCGGTGACGCCGGCCGGATCGTCTCCCTGGAGCACTTCGGTGCGTCCGCCGACGGCAAGGTCCTCTTCCGCGAGTACGGCTTCACCGCCGAGAACGTGGCCGACAAGGCGCGGGAATCGATCGCCGCAGCTCAGCGCTGACGCTGACATACGACACGTAGGAGATGCATTTTCCATGACAGACGCACTCAAGCGCCTCTCCGAGGAGGGCGTCGCGATCTGGCTGGACGACCTGTCCCGCAAGCGGATCACGTCCGGCAACCTGGCCGAGCTGATCGACCAGAGCTACGTCGTGGGCGTCACCACCAACCCGACGATCTTCCAGAAGGCGATCTCGTCGGGTGACGGCTACGAGCAGCAGCTGACCGATCTGGCCGCCCGCAAGGTGACCGTCGACGAGGCCGTCCGCATGATCACCACGGCGGACGTCCGGGACGCGGCCGACATCCTGCGCCCGGTCTACGACCGGACGAACGGCCAGGACGGCCGGGTCTCCATCGAGGTCGACCCGCGCCTGGCCCACAACACCGCCGCGACCATCGCCGAGGCCAAGCAGCTGGCCTGGCTGGTGGACCGGCCCAACACCCTGATCAAGATCCCGGCCACCAAGGCGGGTCTGCCGGCCATCACCGAGGTGATCGGCAACGGCATCAGCGTCAACGTCACGCTGATCTTCTCGCTGGAGCGCTACCGCGAGGTGATGGACGCCTACCTGGCGGGCCTGGAGAAGGCGAAGGAGAAGGGCCTGGACCTCTCCCTCATCCACTCCGTGGCGTCCTTCTTCGTGTCCCGTGTGGACACCGAGATCGACAAGCGCATCGACGCGCTGGGCACCGACGAGGCCAAGGCCGCGCGCGGCAAGGCCGCCGTCGCCAACGCGCGGCTCGCCTACCAGGCGTACGAGGAGGTCTTCTCCTCCGACCGCTGGAGCAAGCTGGAGAACGCCGGCGCCAACAAGCAGCGTCCGCTGTGGGCGTCGACCGGTGTGAAGGACCCGGCGTACAAGGACACGCTGTACGTCGACGACCTGGTGGCGCCGAACACGGTGAACACCATGCCGGAGGCCACGCTGCTGGCCACCGAGGACCACGGCCAGATCACCGGTGACACCGTCGCCGGCACGTACGAGCAGGCCCGTGCCGACCTCGACGCGGTCGAGAAGCTCGGGATCGCGTACGACGACGTGGTCCAGCTCCTTGAGGACGAGGGCGTCGAGAAGTTCGAGGCGTCCTGGAACGACCTGCTGACCTCGACCGAGGCCGAGCTGAAGCGTCTCGCTCCCTCGGAGGGCTGAATTGTCAAGCAGCAACCCGCTGCGTGACCCCGCCGACCGACGGCTCCCGCGTATCGCGGGGCCGTCGGGTCTGGTGATCTTCGGCGTCACGGGCGATTTGTCACGTAAAAAGCTGATGCCCGCCGTGTACGACCTCGCCAACCGGGGCCTGCTGCCGCCGGGCTTCTCCCTGGTGGGCTTCGCCCGCCGCGAGTGGCAGCACGAGGACTTCGCGCAGGAGGTCCACGACGCGGTCAAGGAGCACGCCCGCACGCCCTTCCGCGAGGAGGTCTGGCAGCAGCTCATCCAGGGCATGCGCTTCGTGCAGGGCACCTTCGACGACGACGACGCCTTCGAGCGGCTGCGCGGCACCATCGAGGAGCTGGACAAGGCCCAGGGCACGGGCGGCAACTTCGCCTTCTACCTGTCGGTGCCGCCGCGCTCCTTCCCGGTGGTCATCCAGCAGCTGAAGAAGCACGGCCTGGCCGACCAGACCGGCGGCTCCTGGCGCCGCGCGGTCATCGAGAAGCCCTTCGGACACGACCTGAAGTCGGCCGAGGAGCTCAACAAGGTCGTGCACGAGGTCTTCGGCTCGGACCAGGTCTTCCGTATCGACCACTACCTGGGCAAGGAGACCGTCCAGAACATCCTGGCGCTCCGCTTCGCCAACACGATGTTCGAGCCGATCTGGAACCGGTCGTACGTCGACCATGTGCAGATCACCATGGCCGAGGACATCGGCATCGGCGGCCGCGCCGGCTACTACGACGGCATCGGCGCCGCCCGTGACGTCATCCAGAACCACCTGCTCCAGCTGCTCGCGCTGACCGCGATGGAGGAGCCCGCCTCCTTCGACGCGGACGCGCTCGCCGCCGAGAAGACCAAGGTGCTCGGCGCGGTCCGGCTGCCCAAGGACCTGGGCCGGGACACCGTGCGCGGCCAGTACGCGGCCGGCTGGCAGGGTGGCGCGAAGGCCGTCGGCTATCTGCAGGAGGAGGGCATCGACCCCGACTCCAAGACCGACACCTACGCGGCCATCAAGGTGGGCATCGACAACCGCCGCTGGGCGGGCGTGCCGTTCTATCTGCGCACCGGCAAGCGGCTCGGCCGCCGGGTGACGGAGATCGCGGTCGTCTTCCAGCGCGCGCCCCACTCCCCCTTCGACACGACGGCGACGGAGGAGCTGGGCCAGAACGCGATCGTCATCCGCGTCCAGCCCGACGAGGGCGTCACCGTCCGCTTCGGCTCCAAGGTGCCCGGCACCTCGATGGAGATCCGGGACGTGTCGATGGACTTCGCGTACGGCGAGTCCTTCACCGAGTCGAGCCCGGAGGCCTACGAGCGGCTCATCCTCGATGTGCTGCTCGGCGACTCCAACCTCTTCCCGCGCACCGAGGAGGTCGAGCTGTCCTGGAAGATCCTCGACCCGATCGAGGAGTACTGGGACACGCACGGCAAGCCGGCGCAGTACCCGGCCGGCACCTGGGGGCCCGTCGAGGCGGACGAGATGCTTCAGCGAGACGGACGGAGCTGGCGCCGGCCATGAAGATAGACCTCACGGACACCACGGCCAGCAAGATCAACAAGGCATTGGTGCAGGGCCGGCGCGCGATCGGCACCCCTGCGGTCGGCATGGTCCTCACCCTCGTCATCGTCACCGACGAGGAGAACGCCTACGACGCCCTGCGCGCCGCCAACGACGCCTCGCGCGAGCACCCCTCGCGCACCCTGGTCGTCATCAAGCGCGTCTCGCGCGGCCCGCGCGACCGCACCCAGTCCCGGCTCGACGCCGAGGTCCGGGTCGGCGCCGACGCGGGCACGGGCGAGACCGTCGTATTGCGGCTGTACGGCGAGGCGGTCGACCACGCCCAGTCGGTGGTGCTGCCGCTGCTGCTGCCCGACGCCCCGGTGGTCGTCTGGTGGCCGGTCAACGCGCCGCTGAACCCGGCCGAGGACCCGCTGGGCGCCCTCGCCCAGCGCCGGGTCACCGACAGCTACGCCGCCGAGCACCCGGTGCAGGAACTCGCCGCCCGCGCCTCGGCCTACACCCCCGGCGACACGGACCTGTCGTGGACCCGCATCACGCCTTGGCGCTCGATGCTGGCCGCGGCCCTGGACCAGGTCGTCTGCCAGGTGCAGGCCGTGGAGGTCGAGGGCGAGGAGTTCAACCCGAGCTGCGAGCTGCTCGCCATGTGGCTCGCGGACCGGCTCGGCGTGCCCGTCAAGCGCTCGGTGTCCGTCGGCCCCGGTCTGACCGGGGTCCGCATGGACACCGACCGCGGCCCGATCGTCCTGGACCGCGCCGACGGCACCCTCGCGACCCTGTCCATCCAGGGGCAGCCCGACCGTGCGGTGGCGCTCAAGCGCCGCGAGACGGCCGAGCTGATCGCGGAGGAGCTGCGGCGGCTGGACCCGGACGACACGTACGCGTCCGCGCTGCGGTTCGGGGTGGAGCGGCTTTCGACGGGGGTTGCGGCCCAGGCCGGGGCCGCCGCCGAGGTCACCGCCGAGACGGCCGACCCGGTCGCCCCTGAGGAACCGGCCGCCTCGGAGGAACCGGCTGCCTCGGACGAGCCCGTCGCGGTCCCCGCTCCGGAGGAGTCCGCGGCGAAGGCCCCCGCGAAGAAGGCCGCCAAGAAGGCCCCGGCGAAGACCACGAGGAAGGCGGCCGCGAAGTGACCACTCCTCAGCTCGTCGTCCACCACGACAAGGACCTGATGGCGCAGGCCGCCGCGGCCCGGCTGATCACGAAGATCGTGGACGCGCAGGCCTCGCGCGGCTCCGCGTCCGTCGTGCTCACCGGCGGCCGCAACGGCAACGGCCTCCTCGCGGCCCTCGCCGCGGCCCCGGCCCGCGACGCCGTCGACTGGACCCGCCTGGACCTGTGGTGGGGGGACGAGCGCTTCCTGCCCGAGGGCGACCCCGAGCGCAATGTCACCCAGGCCCGTGAGGCACTGCTGGACTCGGTGCCGCTGGACCCGAAGCGCGTGCACGCCATGCCCGCGTCGGACGGTCCGTACGGCGCCGACGTGGACGCCGCGGCCGCGGGCTACGCCGAGGAGCTGGCCCGCGCGGCCGGCCCCGAGAACCATGGCGCGGTGCCGACCTTCGACGTGCTGATGCTGGGCGTCGGCCCGGACACGCACGTGGCCTCGCTGTTCCCGGAGCTGCCCGCGGTGCGTGAGACCGAGCGCACGGTGGTCGGTGTCCACGGCGCGCCCAAGCCGCCGCCCACCCGCGTCTCCCTCACCCTCCCGGCGATCCGGGCGGCCCGTGAGGTGTGGCTGCTGGCGGCCGGCGAGGACAAGGCGCAGGCCGCGGCCATCGCCCTGTCCGGCGCCGGGGAGATCCAGGCCCCGGCGGCGGGCGCCCGCGGCCGGCAGCGCACCCTGTGGCTGCTGGACTCGGCGGCGGCCTCCCAGCTGCCGCGCTCGCTGTACCCGCCGGCGTCGCCCTGAGCCTGTCGAGCAGCGTCGTCCGGAAGGCCCCAGGTACTGCGCCTGGGGCCTTCTCGGCGTTCAGGGTGCGATGTTGTGGTTCAGCCGGAACAGGTTCCCCGGGTCGTGGCGCCGCTTGATCTCCGTCAGACGCTCGTAGTTCGCCCGGTAGTTGTCCCGTACGAGGTTCTGGTCGTCGCCGTCGAAGAAGTTGACGTACCCGCCCTCGGCGGAATGCGGCAGCAGCGCCCCGTAGAAGCCGCGCACCCAGTCCCTCTGCGCCTCGCACTCCTCGCGGGTGGTGAGGGTGCCGGACAGTGCGGTCGCGAAGTCGACGTCCCGGTAGGCGAAGGCGGTGTCCTGCGGTCCGACCCGCTGCACCGCGCCGTCGAGCGGGAAGACGACCGTGGCGCTCTCCAGGGAGGGCGTCGAGGCGCCGTACTCGATGTACGCGTCGATGGCCCCGTCGGGCAGGCCGCGGCTGAAGGTGCCCTTCCAGTAGTGGAACAGGCCCGCGGGCAGCAGCTCGTCGAAGAGGGTGTTGATCACGGGGTAGGGCATCCGCTCGACCATCTGTCCGAGCACGGGGCCGAGTCCGGTCAGACGTGCGCGGATCTCGTCGTCCCTCTCCTCGGGCCCGGTCCAGCAGACGATCACGCCGCAGATCGGCCGCCCGTGCCAGCGCTCGGGCAGGAACGGCAGCGGTGGACCGAGCGCGACGGCGAACAACGCCCCGAGCCGCCCGTCGGAGTCGGCGATCATCTCCCGGTAGCGGCGGATCACCTCCCCGTCGAGCGGGTAGAACGTCGGCCCGCCGAGGATGTCGGCGATGGGGTGCAGCCGGTACACGAACGACGTGACGACCCCGAAGTTCCCTCCCCCGCCGCGCACCGCCCACATCAGGTCGGCGTTCTGCTCCTCCGTGCAGGTCAGGAAGGACCCGTCGGCCGTCACCAGGTCGACCGAGAGCAGGTTGTCGCAGGCCAGACCGCAGCGCCGGGCGAGATAGCCCATGCCGCCGCCCGTGGTCAGGCCGCCGACGCCGGTCGACGAGACGACCCCGCCCGTGGTGGCGAGCCCGAACGAGTGCGTGGCGTGGTTGACGTCGGCCCAGGTGCACCCGCCCTCCACCCGTGCCGTACGGGTCTCGGGGTCGACCCGTATCCCGCGCATCCGCCCGAGGTCGAGGACGACCCCGTCGTCGCAGGTCCCGTACCCGGCGACGCCGTGGCTGCCGCCGCGCACCGCCAGCGGCAGCCCCCGTTCCCGGGCGAAGTCCACGGTCGCCATGACATCGCCCGCGTCGACGGCCCTGACGACGATCGCCGGCCGCTTGTCGATCATGGCGTTGTAGACCTTGCGGGCCTCGTCGTAGTCCGGGTCGCCGGGCTCGACGACGTCCCCGCGCAGGGAATCGCGCAGCCACTGCCGGTCCGGGGCTCCTGTGAGGGTGGTCATGACCGCCACCTGCTTTCCGCCAGGTCGGAGAATGTCCGTGCTCCTCCTGTGTACGCCCGGTCCGCGGCACCCCTCATCGCCGGAACCACCCATCCCGTCCCGTCGGGCATGGGCAGAACAGCCCATTCAGGCCAGGCCGTGCTGGTACACGTACGCCGTCGCCGCCGACCGCGAGGACACGTCGAGCTTGGCGAAGATGTTGTTCAGGTGCCGGGCGACGGTGTGCTCGCTGATCACCAGCTCGGCGGCGATCGCCCGGTTGGTGCGGCCCGCGGCGACCAGGCGCAGCACCTCCAGCTCCCGCTCGGTGAGCACCTGGGGACCGTGGCCGCCCAGGCCGCCGAGCAGCGCCGCCGCCCGCCGCGCGTCCGGTGCGGCGCCGAGCCGTTCGAAGAGGCCGCGCGCGGCCCGCAGCTCCATGCGGGCGCCCTCGTCGTCCCCGGCGCTCCGGCAGGCCGCGGCGAGCGTCATCCGCGTCTGCGCCTCCTCGTAGGGGACCCGCAGGGCCAGCCACAGCGCGAGTGCCCGCCGCAGAAGGGGCAGGGCGCGCTCCACGTCGTGGGCCGCGTAGGCCACCGCGCCGCCCGCCGACGCGGCGACGGCGTGCAGCATGGTCGCCTGCGAACCGCACCGCTGCTGCCACTCCCGGGCCAGGCCGCCCAGCTCGTCCGCCGCCGCGCGGGCCTCGTCGAGCCGGTCCAGGGCGAGGGCGACCTCGACCTGGGCGCCGAGCAGCCGGCAGCGGCCGAGCCGGTCCTGACCGGAGGACTGCTCCGCGAGGGCGAGCCGCAGCCCGGCGGCCGACGCCTCGGCCCGGCCCTGGGCCAGCCGCAGCAGGGCGAGTCCGGGCTGCGGGTCCCGGCCGAGCTCGTGCGCCCGTTCGTACGCCTCCTCGGCCGCGGCCGACTCGCCGTACCGCCGCCGGATGTCCCCGACCAGGCGGTAGGCGCCGCCGGCCATCCAGCGCTCGTACGGCAGCAGTTCCTCGCAGGTCCTGCGGGCCTCCTCGAGCGCCTGCGGCCACAGGCCGCGCAGCTCCAGCACCTCCACGCGGTGCACCCGGCACAGTCCCCGGAAGTTGTTCTCCGCGGGCATCGCCGCACACCACCGCATGGCCGCCTCGGTCCACTCGGCCGCGCGCTCCAGATCGACGCAGGCCATGCAGCGCTGGAGGCCCAGGCAGTAGATCCAGCCGGTGAAGAAGGGGCTGAGCTCGCCCGCCATGGCCGCGCACATCGCGTCGTCGAGCAGATCGAGCCCCTCGGCGACGCGTCCCTCGGCCAGCAGCACGCACGCCTGCGCCTGGACGCCCATCGCGTACAGGTCGGGGCTGCCGCAGCGCCGGGCGAGGCCCGCCATGCCCCGGGCGATGGTCATGGCCTCGTCGAACGCGCCGCGCGCCGCGGCCGCCTCGGACTCCATCCACGCGAGGTAGCACTGCTCGACGCACTCCGGCTCCCCGCTCAGATGCCGCCGCGCCCGTCGCAGCCAGCCGGCCGCCACCGCCGTACGCCCCGCGAGCTGATGCTCGTAGAAGAGCATCCAGGCGCAGTACCCGGCCCGCCGGTCGTCCCCGGCCGCGGTGTATCCGGCGTACGCCTTCATCCGCGCGACGATCGACTCGTCGATGCGGCTGGTCCACCAGGCCGCGTCCGCGTAGGCCGCGAAGTCGTCCGGGGTGAGCGGGGCGGGGGCGTCGCTCAGCAGACGGTAGGCCTCGCCCCACGCCTGTCGTGCTACGGCGTCCCGTGCGCGGCCCAGTGCCTGCGCGGCAGCCGCGTCGGAGCCCGCCATCCGGTCAGTCACCCGCGGCTCCCTTCTCGCACCCGCGAGCCGCCCCTTCTTCAGGATAGGCAGCGCGGGACCGGGCGGGCCGCCTCAGGAACCGTGGGGCCCGGGCGCGTAGGGATTCCCGTACGGGTTCCCGTGCGGGTGTCCGTACGGGGCGCCCTGTGGGTGTCCGTAGGGGCCGCCCTGCGGGGGGACGTACGGATTCCCGTGCGGGTGTCCGTAGGGGTTGCCCTGCGGCGGTACGTACGGGTTGCCGTGCGGGTGTCCGTACGGGTTGCCCTGCGGCGGTACGTACGGCGGGGCCGTCGGCGGCATCGGCGGGGGCGGGACCGGGAGGGGCGGGTGGGTCGCCGGGTGGGCGCCCAGGCGGATGCCGTAGCGGTCCTTCAGCCGGCGCATCTCCAGCCAGGCGATGCCCGTGACGGTCACCGGCGCGCCGAGGATGAACACCACGCCCATCGCGAGGCCCAGGCCGTGCAGATCGCCGCTGATGAGGTCGAACAGGGCCATCAGCCAAGACGTGACCGAGGCGAGCAGCGGCGGCAGACAGCGGTGCACGACGGCCGTGCCGAAGAAGTTGCCGGTGATGCGGATGGCCCCCGCGATCGCGAACACGGTTCCCCACAGCGCCGCGAGCATGAACGGCAGCCGGACGAACGGCGAGAGCGAGTTCGTCGAGTAGAACAGCGCGACCGTGCCGATCACCGAACCGACGAACAGGAGAAGCAGTTTGAGGGCGTTCGTCAACGGCACCTTGAGCTGCCCCACCGTGCCGCCGCCCGAGCGCCGCCACACCCAGAGCATGACGCCGACCGTCATCGGGGCGAGGAACAGCAGCACCAGGGACGCGGTCACGGCGTTGCCGAGCACTTCGGTGAAGGCGAAGCCGCCCTGGACGTAGGTGTAGACACCGAGGGCGGCGACGGCTCCCGCGATGACCCTCAGGCGCTTGAGCAGTTCCACCGAGGGATCCACCGAGTCGGGGATCCAGGCCGGATGGAACATCACCCAGGCCACTTTGTAAGGCTTGAGGAAGGACTTGGCGGTGAGCGCGCCGCCGGTCCAGGTCCGCTGAGGCGTTGTCAACTTGCACTCCCCCGAGTGATCGTGTTCATGATCGCCGGAGGAGTCTAACCGGGTGCCCGAACCGGTCGGTGACTGAGGGGAGTTGCCGCGGGCGCTAGATCTCGCCCCGGAGCTTGGCGAGCGCCTCGGCCAGGATCGCCTCACCGTCGGCGTCGCTGCGCCGCTCCCGTACGTACGCCAGATGCGTCTTGTACGGCTCGGTGCGCGGCGGAGCCGGGGGGTTGTCCCGGTCCTGCCCCGCCGGGAACCCGCAGCGCGGGCAGTCCCAGGTGTCGGGCACCTGTGCGTCGCTGGCGAAGCTGGGCTGCGTCTCGTGCCCGTTGGAGCACCAGAAGGAGATGCGCAGACGCGGCGCGGACTCGCCGCGCTCGGCCTCGCCCATCGGCCCCGCCCCGACCCGGCTTCCTCGGATCGCGTTGCCACTTGCCACGGTGTAACTCCCTGCGTGATGGTGCCGCGAAGCGAGTCGGCGTGTCGCTTCGTTGCGAGCGCCTCAGTCTACGTAAGGCCCAACGCGCGTCCAGTGATTGGAGTTACAGCTCCCACATCTAGACGCAAGCCCCATGATAGGCCGCGCTCTCGAGCGCGTACCGAACATGGGGCCTTACGTACCGGATTGTGCTGGCGTGCGAGCCGTAGGTCAGTTGTTCACCTTCATCAGGATGCCGAGTACGACAATGCACGCGAACCACAGCAGACCGATCACCACGGTGATGCGGTCGAGGTTGCGCTCGGCGACCGAGGAGCCGCCGACGGAGGACTGCATGCCGCCGCCGAACATGTCGGACAGGCCGCCGCCCTTCCCCTTGTGCATCAGCACCAGCAGCATCAGCAGCAGGCTGAAGACGATCAGGGCGATGGAGAACCCCAGAACCACAGCTGGACCAACTTCCTCGGATACGGATGGACGACGCGGGGCCCAGCGCAGTGCTGGACCCCGCAAGGGTACGACGGATCGTCGCTACGGCATACTCGCCGGTCGCGTCACTGGTCGCGGAAGCGGACGATCTTGACGAACTCGTCGGCGTCCAGGGACGCGCCGCCGACCAGGGCGCCGTCGATGTCGGCCTGCGCCATGATCTCGGCGACGTTGCCGGCCTTGACCGAGCCGCCGTACTGGATGCGGACCTTGTCGGCCAGCTCCTGGCTGTACAGCTCGGCGATCTTGCCGCGGATGGCGGCGCAGACCTCCTGCGCGTCCTCGGCGCCGCAGACCTTGCCGGTGCCGATGGCCCACACGGGCTCGTAGGCGATCACGACGGACTCGGCCTGCTCGGCCGGCAGGTCCTTCAGACCGCCCTCGACCTGGGCGAGGGTGTGGCTGACGTGGTTGCCCGCCTCGCGGACGTCCAGTTCCTCACCGACGCACAGGATCGGGGTCAGGCCGTGCTTGTAGGCGGCCTTCACCTTGGCGTTGACGATCTCGTCGGTCTCGGCGTGGTACTGCCGGCGCTCGGAGTGGCCGACCGCCACGTACGTGCACTTCAGCTTGGCCAGCATCGGGCCGGAGATCTCGCCGGTGTAGGCGCCGGAGTCCTGCGCCGAGATGTCCTGGGCGCCGTACTTGATCCTGAGCTTGTCGCCGTCGACCAGCGTCTGCACGGAGCGCAGGTCGGTGAAGGGCGGCAGGACCGCGACCTCGACGGCCTCGTAGTCCTTGTCCGCGAGGGCGAAGGCGAGCTTCTGGACGTGGGCGATGGCCTCGAGGTGGTTGAGGTTCATCTTCCAGTTGCCCGCCATCAGCGGCGTGCGCGTGCTCATAAAGGGTCAGTCCTCCAGTGCGGCGAGGCCGGGGAGCGTCTTGCCCTCGAGGTATTCGAGGGAGGCGCCGCCGCCGGTCGAGATGTGGCCGAACGCCTTCTCGTCGAAGCCCAGGGTACGGACGGCGGCGGCGGAGTCGCCGCCTCCGACCACGGTGAATCCCGGGGAGTCGATGAGGGCCTGGGCGACCGCCTTGGTGCCCTCGGCGTAGTCGGGGTGCTCGAAGACGCCCATGGGGCCGTTCCAGAAGACGGTGGCCGCGTCGGCGAGCTTCGAGGCGTACAGCTTGCGGGTCTCGGGACCGATGTCCAGACCCTCCTGGTCGGCCGGGATGGCGTCCGCGGCGACGGTGGTGGGGTTGGTCGGGGCCTTGGCCTTGAGGTCCGGGAACTCCGGGGAGACCAGGACGTCCACCGGCAGCACGAGCTCGACGCCGCTCTTCTCGGCGCGCTCCATGTACTCCTGGACGACCGGGACCTGGTCCTCCTGCAGGAGGGAGATGCCGACCTCGTGGCCCTGGGCCTTGAGGAAGGTGTAGGCCATGCCGCCGCCGATGAGGAGGCGGTCGGCCTTGCCGAGGAGCTGGTCGATGACGGCCAGCTTGTCGGAGACCTTGGCGCCGCCGAGGACGACGACGTAGGGCCGCTGGACGTCCTCGGTGAGCTTCTTCAGGACGCCGACCTCGGTGGCGATCAGGTAACCCGCGTAGTGCGGGAGCTTCTTCGGCAGGTCGTACACCGAGGCGTGCCCCCGGTGCACGGCGCCGAAGCCGTCACCGACGTAGGCGTCGGCGAGGGCGGCGAGCTGGTCGGCGAAGGCGGCGCGCTCGGCGTCGTCCTTGCTGGTCTCACCGGCGTTGAAGCGCAGGTTCTCGATGACGGCGACCTGGCCGTCGGCGAGGCCCGCGACCGTGGACCGCGCCGACTCGCCGACCGTGTCGGTGGCGAAGGCGACGTCCGCGCCGAGGAGTTCACCCAGGCGGGCGGCGGCGGGGCCGAGCGAGAAGGCCGGGTCCGGGGCACCCTTGGGGCGGCCCAGGTGCGAGGCGACGACGACCCGCGCACCCGCGTCGGCGAGGGCCTTGACGGTGGGCAGCACCGCGCGGATGCGGCCGTCGTCGGTGATGGTGGTGCCGTCCAGCGGCACGTTGAGGTCGGCGCGGACGAAGACCCGCTTGCCCGTGACTCCTTCGGCGAGGAGTTCGTCGATCGTCTTCATTTTCGGGGGACTCCTAGTGGAGGCTCGTGGCTCGTTCTGCTCGTGACCGGATGACCAGTGGATGACCTGGCCCGATCCTAGAGAGGAGGGCCGGTCGTGACGTGAGTCAGGGCCCGGGCCGCGCGTCCCTGCGCCTGGCCCGGGCCCTGCTCTCGCTTCAAGTCGCCTGCTTCAGCCGATCAGAGCTGACGGCCCACGAACTCCGTGAGGTCGACGAGACGGTTGGAGTAGCCCCACTCGTTGTCGTACCAGCCGAGGATCTTCACCGAGTTGCCCTCCTGGACCATGGTCAGGGAGGCGTCGAAGGTGCAGGAGGCGGGGTCGCTGACGATGTCCGAGGAGACGATCGGGTCCTCGGTGTACGACAGGTAGCCGGCCAGGTCGCCGTCCTCGGACGCCTTCTTGAACGCGGCGTTGACCTCGTCCTTGGTGACCTCGCGCTGCAGCTGCACGACCAGGTCGGTGGCCGAGCCGGTCGGGACCGGGACGCGCATGGCGATGCCGTCCAGCTTGCCCTTGAGCTGCGGCAGGACCAGGGCGGTCGCCTTGGCGGCACCCGTGGTGGTCGGGATGATGTTCTCGGCGGCGGCACGCGCGCGACGCAGGTCCGAGTGCGGGAAGTCCAGGATGCGCTGGTCGTTCGTGTACGCGTGCACCGTCGTCATCAGACCCTTGACGATGCCGAAGTTCTCGTCGAGGACCTTCGCCATCGGCGCCACACAGTTGGTGGTGCAGGAGGCGTTGGAGATGACGTGGTGGTTCGCCGGGTCGTACTTGTCCTGGTTGACGCCCATCACGATGGTGATGTCCTCGTCCTTGGCCGGAGCCGAGATGAGGACCTTCTTGGCGCCGCCGGCGAGGTGCTTCGCGGCGTCGGCCTTCTTCGTGAAGATGCCGGTCGACTCGATGACGATGTCGACGCCCAGCTCACCCCAGGGGATGTCGGCCGGGTTGCGCTCGGACAGCACCTTGATGGTGTGGCCGTCCACCGTGATGGTGTTCTCGGTGTGCGTGACCTCCTGCTTCAGGCGGCCCAGGATGGTGTCGTACTTCAGCAGGTGAGCCGTGGTCGCGGTGTCACCCAGGTCGTTGACAGCCACGACCTCGATGTCAGCACCCTGCTCCAGGAGCGCGCGGAAGTAGTTACGCCCGATGCGGCCGAAGCCGTTGATGCCTACGCGGATCGTCACGAACCGATCTCCTCGTTGGTACGCCGGCGATGCGGTGCCGGCGAGCTCTATTTGGGATGTCCCCGACCGCCTACGACCCTACCTCCCTGAAGCGCCGGAGGTGACATCGAGACGGCCCATACACGGCACTGCCATCCTTACCCACCAGTAGGGGTACGGACCGCCCTGAGCGGAAACTGCTCGTAGCTCGAAATGACTATGGAAAGTCAAGGCCCGTATCACTCCTTGGAGGGCGTGAGAGGAAGGGCGTGCGCGAGTGAAGGACGGCGAATGTCAGGCTCATGTCACTGTGGGAGTGCGTCAAGAGCGCCTCGTGGACACACGAACGCCGGTGCCGAGGCCCAAAGGGGCTTCGGCACCGGCGTGTTCGGGTCGGGCTCAGCCGGCGAGGTTGTCCGCCAGCTCCTCGGAGAGGTTGGCCTCCGTGCTCGGGATGCCCAGATCGGCGGCGCGCTTGTCGGCCATGGCGAGCAGCCGGCGGATCCGGCCGGCCACCGCGTCCTTGGTCAGCGGCGGGTCGGCGAGCGCGCCCAGCTCCTCCAGGGAGGCCTGCTTGTGCTCCATGCGCAGCCGGCCGGCCGCGGCGAGGTGCTCGGGGACCTCGTCGCCGAGGATCTCCAGCGCGCGCTGCACCCGGGCACCGGCGGCGACCGCCGCGCGGGCCGAGCGGCGCAGGTTGGCGTCGTCGAAGTTGGCGAGACGGTTCGCCGTCGCGCGCACCTCGCGGCGCATCCGGCGCTCCTCCCAGGCCAGCACCGACTCGTGCGCGCCGAGCCGGGTGAGCAGCGCGCCGATCGCGTCGCCGTCGCGGACCACGACCCGGTCCACGCCGCGCACCTCGCGGGCCTTCGCGGCGATCGACAGTCGGCGGGCGGCGCCGACCAGCGCGAGCGCGGCCTCGGGGCCGGGGCAGGTCACCTCCAGGGAGGAGGAGCGGCCCGGCTCGGTGAGCGAGCCGTGCGCCAGGAAGGCACCGCGCCAGGCGGCCTCGGCGTCGCAGGTGGCGCCGGAGACGACCTGCGGGGGCAGACCGCGGATCGGGCGGCCCCGTCCGTCGACCAGGCCGGTCTGGCGGGCCAGCTGGTCTCCGCCGGCGACGACTCTGACCACGTAGCGCGAGCCGCGGCGCAGGCCGCCGGGCGCCATCACGATCAGCTCGGAGCTGTGGCCGAAGATCTCCAGGATGTCCCGCTTGAGCCGGCGGGCCGCCATCGCGGTGTCCAGCTCCGCCTCGATCACGATGCGCCCGCTGACCAGGTGGAGGCCGCCGGCGAACCGCAGAATGGCGGAGACCTCCGCCTTCCTGCAGCAGGTCCGGGTGACGGGGAGCCGGGAGATCTCGTCCTTCACCGCTGCCGTCATCGCCATGGGCCGATCCTTCCATGCATCCGAAAAATACGGTCGTACGCGGCGGCCAGGAGCTCCGCGTCGTGCCGCGGAGTCCCGTCGGGCCGGGCCACCGGCGCCAGCTCGACCGCGGCCCCGAACCGCTTGGCGGCATCGGTCAGCGAGTCGCGGTCGGGCACGGCGGCCACGTCGGCCAGCACCACGTCCAGGGCGAGTTTAGGGGCGTGTCGTCCCAAAACCTCCAAATGACGCTGCGGGGAGAAGCCGTCGGTTTCCCCGGGCTGCGGGGCGAGGTTCAGGGAGAGTACCCGGCGGGCCTTCGTCTCGGTCAGAGCGTCGAGGAGCTCGGGCACGAGCAGGTGCGGTATGACCGAGGAGAACCAGGAACCGGGGCCGAGGACCACCCAGTCGGCGTCCAGGACGGCCGCGACGGCCTCCGGGACGGCCGGCGGGTCGTGCGGCACCAGGTGCACCGACTGGACCTCGCCCGGGGTGAGGGCGACGGTGGCCTGGCCGCGGACGGTGTCCACGTCGTCCGGGCGGTCCGGGTCGTGTCCCTTGACCAGCGCCTGGAGCTCCAGCGGTACGGCAGACATGGGCAGCACGCGCCCGTGCGCGCCGAGCAGCTTGCCGACCAGGTCGAGGGCCTGGACATGGTCGCCGAGCTGCTCCCACAGGGCGACGATCAGCAGGTTGCCGACCGCGTGGTCGTGCAGGTCGCCCTTGGAGTGGAAGCGGTGCTGGATGACGCGGGCCCAGGTCTGGCCCCAGTCGTCGTCGCCGCACAGCGCGGCCAGCGCCTTGCGCAGGTCGCCGGGCGGGAGCACGCCCAGCTCGTCCCGCAGGCGCCCGCTGGAGCCGCCGTCGTCGGCCACGGTGACGACGGCGGTGAGGTCGCCGGTGATCCGGCGCAGCGCGGCGAGCGAGGCGGACAGGCCCCGGCCGCCGCCGAGCGCCACGACCTTGGGCTGGGCGCCCCGGCGGCGCGCTCGGCCGCCGCGGGCCTCGACGGGCCGGCCGGCCCGCCCTTCGGGCATGGCCCGGCGCAGCCGGCTCAGCCGCGGAGTACGTCCGGTCATTCCCGTCCCATGTCCCGGTGCACGACCACCGTCTCCACGCCCTCCGCCGCGAGGCGCGCGGCGAGCTTCTCCGACATGGCCACCGAGCGGTGCTTGCCGCCCGTACAGCCGATGGCGATGGTCACGTACCGCTTGCCCTCGCGGCGGTAGCCGGCCGCGATCAGCCGCAGCAGCTCGGCGTAGCGGTCGAGGAAGTCCTTGGCGCCGGGCTGGTTGAAGACGTACGCCGCGACCTCCTCGTTCAGGCCGGTGAACGGGCGCAGCTCCGGGACCCAGTGCGGGTTGGGCAGGAAGCGCATGTCGGCGACGAGGTCGGCGTCGACCGGCAGGCCGTACTTGAAGCCGAACGACATCACGGTGGCCCGCAGCTCGGGCTCCTCCTCGCCGGCGAACTGGGCGTCCATCTTGGCCCGCAGCTCGTGGACGTTGAGGCTGGAGGTGTCGATCACCAGGTCGGCGTCACCGCGCAGCTCGCGCAGCAGCTCGCGCTCGGCGGCGATGCCGTCGACGATGCGGCCGTCGCCCTGGAGCGGGTGCGGGCGGCGCACCGACTCGAAGCGGCGCACCAGGGCCTCGTCGGAGGACTCCAGGAAGACGATGCGCCGGGTGACGTGCTTGGCCTCCAGGTCGGCGAGGGACTGGCGCAGATTGTCGAAGAAGCGCCGGCCGCGCACGTCGACGACGACCGCGATCCGCGCCACGTTGCCCTGGGAGCGGGCGCCCAGCTCCACCATGGTGGGGATCAGGGCGGGCGGCAGGTTGTCGACGACGAACCAGCCGAGGTCCTCCAGGCATTTCGCGGCCGTGGAGCGGCCCGCTCCGGACATGCCGGAGATGATCACCAGCTCGGGGATGGCGGCGTCGGGGATCCCGGGGCCCGCGATGTCCTGGCTCACCTGTGCTCCGTTGTCGGGGAGTGCCTGCCGGTCCTCGGCGGCCTCCTGGTGCTCGCGGCCCTGCGTGGACCGCGGTTCCTGCTCTTGATCGGCTGTCGGCTGCGTCTCGTGGTCGGTCATGTCTCCTGCCCCCGTCGCTCGTCCGGGGCGCCCAGGGCTACGGGCTCCCCCGGGGTGTCCGCCGTCGTCTCGGGCACCCCGTCCTCCATGTCTTCCATGATCTCTCCAGTGGCCGTGTTCACGGCGGGCGCGGCCGGGGCCGCCTGGGCGAGGGCCACCGCGATCGTCTCGGCTGTTTTACGGCCGATGCCGGGTACCTCACAGATCTGGTCGATTGTCGCGGATCGCAGCTTCTTCACCGAACCGAAGTGCTTGATCAACGCCTGCTTACGGGTCTCGCCGAGCCCCGGTACGTCGTCCAGGGGGCCCGCGCGAAACCGCTTGGCGCGCTTGGTGCGCTGGTAGGTGATCGCGAAGCGGTGGGCCTCGTCACGGACCCGCTGCAGCAGGTACAGGCCCTCACTCGTGCGGGGCAGCACCACCGGGTCGTCGTCCCCGGGCAGCCAGACCTCCTCCAGCCGCTTGGCCAGGCCGCACACCGCGATGTCGTCGATGCCGAGCTCGTCCAGCGCGCGCTGGGCTGCGGCGACCTGGGGCTGTCCGCCGTCGACGACGACGAGCTGGGGCGGGTAGGCGAACTTCTTGGGTCGGCCGTCGTCCTCGGTGAGGGTGCTGAGAGCGGCGCCTGCCTCGCCCGGGGCGGCGGCGGCCTGTCCGGGGCCGGTCGCCTCGCCGGAGCCGTCGTCCTGGCCGGCGGCAAGGGCGTCCTCCTGGCCGGCAACGAGGGCGTCGTCGCTCTCGGACCACTCGCCCGTGCGCTCCTTCTCGGCGAGGTAGCGGCGGAAGCGGCGGGTGATCACCTCGTGCATGGAGCGGACGTCGTCCTGCCCGGCGAAGCCCTTGATCTGGAAGCGCCGGTACTCGCTCTTGCGCTGGAGTCCGTCCTCGAAGACGACCATGGAGGCCACGACGTCGTCGCCCTGGAGGTGGGAGATGTCGTAGCACTCGATGCGCAGCGGGGCGCTGTCCAGCTCCAGGGCGTCGGCGATCTCCTCCAGGGCGCGCGAGCGGGTGGTGAGGTCGGAGGCACGCTTGGTCTTGTGCAGGGCGAGCGCTTGGAGGGCGTTGCGCTGCACGGTCTCCATCAGGGCCTTCTTGTCGCCGCGCTGCGGGATGCGCAGCGAGACGCCCGACCCGCGCCGCTCGGTGAGCCACTGCTGGACCGGCTCCACCGGGTCGGGCAGGGCCGGGACGAGGACCTCCTTGGGGACGCTGTCGCCGGTCTCCTCGCCGTAGAGCTGCTGGAGGGCGTGCTCGACGAGGGCGCCGGTGGTGATCTCCTCGACCTTGTCGGTGACCCAGCCGCGCTGGCCGCGCACGCGTCCGCCGCGGACGTGGAAGATCTGCACGGCCGCTTCCAGCTCGTCCTCGGCGACCGCGATCAGATCGGCGTCGGTCGCGTCGGCGAGCACGACCGCGTTCTTCTCCATGGCCTTGCGCAGCGCCTCTATGTCGTCGCGCAGCCGGGCGGCCCGCTCGTACTCCATGTCCTCGGCCGCCTCCATCATCTGCTTCTCCAGACGGCGGAGGTAGGTGCCGGTGCGGCCGGTCATGAAGTCGCAGAACTCGTCGGCCAGTTCCCAGTGGTCGTCGGGTGTGATCCGGCCGACGCAGGGGGCGGAGCACTTGCCGATGTAGCCGAGCAGACAGGGGCGGCCGGTGCGGGCGGCGTTCTTGAAGACACCGGCCGAGCAGGTGCGCACCGGGAAGACGCGCAGCAGCAGGTCGACGGTGTCCCGGATCGCCCACGCGTGCGCGTACGGCCCGAAGTAGCGGACGCCCTTCTTCTTGTGGCCGCGCATGACCTGGACGCGCGGGAATTCCTCGTTCATCGTCACCGCGAGGTACGGGTAGCTCTTGTCGTCGCGGTACTTGACGTTGAACCGGGGGTCGTACTCCTTGATCCAGGAGTACTCCAGCTGCAGGGCCTCGACCTCCGTGGACACCACGGTCCATTCCACGGACGCGGCCGTGGTGACCATGGTCCGGGTGCGCGGGTGCAGGTTCGCCAGGTCCTGGAAGTAGTTCGCCAGGCGCTGGCGCAGGCTCTTCGCCTTTCCGACGTAGATCACCCGGCGGTGCTCGTCACGGAACCTGTACACCCCCGGGGAGTCCGGGATCTCACCCGGCCTGGGGCGGTAGCTGGAGGGGTCGGCCATGTCTCACACCCTACTGGCGAGCAGTGACAGTCCGGCGGGCCTGTGGACGGCGGGCGGTGGACGTACGCCGAAGATCCACACTCGGACGGTGCGGCTCGGACGCCGGCCGCCCGGACGTGTCCCCGCCCGGCCCCGCGACGGCCACCCCCGGACACCGCGGGCCCCCTCCCGTGACACCTGCGAAAGTCGGCCCGCCCCGGCCAACCCGCCACCAAAGCCACGCAACCGGCTGATCTCCACGCCTACTTGACCCCGTACGCCACCGCGTGGCGAGGAGTACCCCGTGGTTGAGCCCACGGTGTTGTCGGGACTTGGTCAACACGCTTCAATGCGGGGGAACTCGGGGCCGTGACGCACGGCGCACGGACGTGACCCACCTCCCGCCGCCGACGGGGTGGCCCCGGCAGCACCCGCGTGAACGGTCTGACCAGCCGTTGTGAACCACACAGAAAGGCCCCTGCATGCCGCACGCCACACAGCACGCGGACGGCACCACCGCGGAACTGGACACGGCTCTGCGCGGCGGCCCCTTCCACGTCGCCCTGCGCGCCGCCATCGCCGCCCGCGGCCTGCCGCTGCAACGCGTGCAGCACCATCTGTCGCGCCACGGGGTGAAGGTGGGCGTCACCAGCCTCAGCTACTGGCAGCAGGGCGCTCGCCGGCCGCAGCGCCCCGAGTCCCTGCGTGCCGTGCGCGCCCTGGAGGAGATACTCCAGCTGCCGGACGAGTCCCTGATCCGCCTGCTCGCCAAGGCCGACGACGGCCCCGCGAGACAGCACACCGCGGCCCGCTCCTACCGCTCGCTGGTGGAGGCCTCGGGCGTCCTGGAGCGCCTGCTGCTCGACCTGGACTCCCCGCGCGACGGCGGGCTGCACATGCTCGGCCATCACGAGCAGGTCCGCATCGGGGCGCACCGCGAACTGCTCGGCCGCGAGTCCCACCACATCGTGCGCGCCCACCGGGACGGGGTCGACCGTTTCGTCGCCGTCCACCACGGCGACCCCGGGTGCGTGCCCGAGCGCATGTCCGTGCGGGCGCGGGAGAACTGCCGCATCGGCCGCGTCCGCCGGCACCACGACACCGGCATCCTGGTCGCCGAGCTGCTCTTCGACGCCCGCCTGCGCGCGGGAGATACGTTCCTCTTCCGCTACGCCGTCGAGGACGGCACGGCCGGTGCCTCCTACGAGTGCGTGCGCGGCTTCGGCCCGCCGGGCGGCCAGTACGTGCTCCAGGTGCGGTTCGACGAGCGCACCCTGCCGCTGCACTGCCACCGGTTCACGCAGCACTCGGCGGCGGCCCCCCGCAGCGGGCGCCAGGCCCTGCCGCTCACGGCCCACCACCACACCGTCCACCTCGTCGAGCCCCGCGTACGCTCCGGGATCGTCGGGATCGGCTGGGACTGGGAGCCGTAGGCCGGGAACCGGTCAGGCCCGGGGGCCCGCCACCACCCTGCCGTTCTCCACCCGCACCGGCAGCTCGGTCAGCGGTGTGGTCGCCGGGCGGTGCAGCACCTCGCCGGTCGTCGCGTCGAACTTGCTGCCGTGGCAGGGGCAGATCAGGGTCGTGCCCTCCAGCGCGTTGATGGGGCAGCCCCCATGCGTGCAGATCGTGCTGTACGCCTTCAGCGAGCCGTCCTCGGTCCGGCTGACCACCACGTTGTTCTCCTGGTCCAGGTGCGCGCCGCCCTTGGCGACCGCGCCCTCGGCACCGAGGTCCACGGGAGCCGTCGGCGTGGCGGGCGACGCCCCCGCTCCCCCGCCGCACGCGGCGAGCCCGAGCCCGACGGCCGGGGTGAGCGCCGCTCCGCGCAGGACGGTACGACGGCTGGCGGAGGGTCGGCCGGACATGCGGGTCTCCATGGGTCTTGAGGCGGGGGCAGGTGGGGGCGGTGGGCTGGGGCGGTGGCTGGGGGCGTCCGCCGACGATACCGGGGTGGTCGGGCGGCGGTCGTGGCTGGGTCGCGGCTGGGTTCGTCGCAGGACGTAAACGCTTGCGCAAGCGTTTACGCGGGGTCGCCGTATGGGGTACGTTCCCGCCCTGAGGGGCCAGTTCCGTGTCCAGGAAGGGGTGCGCCATGGCGACCATGGCCGATGTCGCCCGGCATGCCGGCGTCTCCGTGGCGACCGTCTCGCACGTGCTCAACGACACCCGGCCCGTGCTGCCGCACACCCGGCAGGCCGTCCTCGACGCCGTCGAACAGCTCGGGTACACGCCCAACACGCTCGCCCGCTCCCTGGTGACCTCCCGCACCCGCTCGATCGGCCTCGCGGTGTCGGCGATCAGCAACCCGTACTTCACCGAGATCCTCCAGGGCGTCGAGGCGAGCGCCCTGGAACACGGCTACAGCCTGCTCATCGCCGATCCGCACGACGACCCCGCGCACGAGCGCAAGGTCGTCCAGCTGCTGCACGAGCGCCGGGTGGACGGCATGGTCGTCGCGCCCTCCGCCGACCCGGGCGAACTGGTCGCCTACCTGCGCCGTCACGCCGTACCCGCGGTGTTCCTCGACCGGCTGGTCGACACGCGCGCGGAGGACGGCCCGGCCTTCGACCAGGTGTGTGCCGAGAGTGCCGCGCCGGTGACGGAGCTGGTCACCCACCTCGCCGGTCTCGGTCACCGGCGTATCGCCCTGGTCGCCGGGCTGCCCGGGCTCAGCACCACCAGCGAGCGGATCACGGGGTACCGGCACGGCCTCGCGGCGGCCGGACTCCCCTACGACGAGCGGCTCGTGGTCCACGGCGACTCCGCCGCCACCGGCGGCGAGCGGGCCACCGCCGCGCTGCTCTCCCTCGCCGTTCCGCCGACCGCGCTCGTCACCGCCAACAACGCGATGACCATCGGCGCACTGCGCGCCCTGCGCGAACGGGGGCTGTCCGTGCCCGGGGACATCGCCCTGTGCTGCTTCGACGACTTCGCCTGGGCGGACCTCTTCTCGCCCCGGCTCACCGCGATCGCCCAGCCCAGCAAGGAGATCGGTGCGCAGGCGGTCCGGGTCCTGCTGGACCGGCTGGCCGCACCGGAGCGGCCCGCGCGGACCCTGCGGCTCCCGTGCACCTTCGTGCACCGCAGCTCCTGCGGCTGCCCCGAAGACCCCCCTCAGCACCCCGTACACGCCCCTCAGCACACCGAACACCCCCCTCAGCACACCGAACACCCCCCTCAGCACCCCGAACAGCCCGCGAAAGGAACCGCCTCGTGATCGTCGTCGCCGGTGAGGCCCTGATCGACCTGGTACCGCAGGGCACGGGTGCCCTCGCCGACCTGCGGCCCGCCCTCGGCGGCGGCCCGTACAACACGGCCGTGGCCCTCGGCCGCCTCGGCTCGCCGACCGCCTTCTGCTCGCGCGCATCCCGGGACGCCTTCGGCGAGGCGCTGCTCGACGGGCTGCGGCGGGCCGGGGTGGACGTCTCGGGCGTCCAGCGCGGCCCGGAGCCGACCACACTCGCCGTCGCCACGATCGGTGACGGCGGCTCGGCCGCGTACTCCTTCTACGTCGACGGCACCGCCGACCGGCTCTTCACGGCGCCCGCCGCCCTGCCCGCCGGGACCCGCGCGGTGTCCTTCGGGACCTGCTCGCTGGTGCTGGAGCCGGGGGCGAGCGCGTACGAGGAGCTGATGCGGACGGCGGCGGCGCAGGGCGTGTTCACGGCCCTGGACCCCAACATCCGGCCCGGTCTGATCCCGGACGCGGACGCCTACCGGGCCCGGTTCAAGAGCTGGCTGCCGTCGGTGTCGCTGCTCAAGCTGTCCGAGGAGGACGCCCTCTGGCTGGGCGGCAACCCGAAGGAGTGGCTGGCCGCCGGGCCGTCGGCCGTCGTGATCACCCAGGGCGGTGACGGCCTGACGGCGTTCACCCGGGACGGCGGCGTGCACACCGTGCCCGGTGAGGTGGTCGACGTCGTGGACACCATCGGCGCCGGGGACACGGTGAACGCGGCGCTGCTGCACGGCCTCGCCGCGCGTGACGCGCTGTCCGCGGAGGCGCTCGACGGGCTGGGCCCGGTCGGCTGGAGCGAGCTGCTGCGCTTCGCGGCCCGCGCGGCGGCCATCACCTGCTCGCGTGCCGGGGCGGAGCCGCCGTACGCCCATGAGCTGGCGGACGTACGTCCCTGACGTACGGCATCCCTGCGATGGCCGGCCGCGCCCTGGTGACGGCGGTCAGCCGGCCTCATCGGCGGTGACAGTGACGGTGACCGTGGTCAGCCGGCCTTGTCGACGGTGACGGTGGTCAGTCGGCCTTGTCGACGATGACGGTCAGCCGGCCCTGTCCACGGCCCGCAGGGCGCCGGGGCGGCGGCCGGCGAGGCGGTCCAGGGCGGCGGCCGTGGCGTCGTCGGCGGGCAGGTGCACCACCATGTGCTGGCCGTCGTCCGGCAGCGCGAGCGTCTCGTGCAGCAGCCGCAGCGGCCCGGCCTCCGGGTGCTCGACCTGCTGCGACCCGACGCTGCGCGGCGTCACGGCCAGGGCCGCGTACCGGTCGGCGAACTCCGCCCCCGCGGTGACCGTCAGCTCCTCGGCCAGCTCGGCGAGATACGGGTCGCGCAGGGGTACGCCGTGCCGGAGCCGGGCGACCAGCTCGTCGGCGACACGGCTCCAGTCGGGGTAGGCGGTGCGGGCGCGCGGGTCGGTGAACAGGTGGCGCAGCAGATTGGGGGGCTCCGCGTCGAACAGCCCGAGCGGGCCGAACAGCCGGGCGTAGCCGTCGGTGTGGGCGATGACGTCGCCGATCCAGTTGATCACTGCGGCGGGGGCGGGTTCCAGCCGGTCCAGGACCGCCTGGACGGTCGGGCGTGCCGCGCGCCCGAGCGGCGGAGCCGCCGCGCAGACCAGCGGGTCGCCGCCCTCGGCCTCCTTGGTGAGGCGGCGCAGCAGGACGCGGTCCCTGAGCGACAGGTTCAGCGCGTCGGCGAGCGCGCCGAGCACCTGCGGGGAGGGGTTGCGGTCACGGCCCTGTTCCAGGCGGGTGAGGTATTCGACGCTGACGCCGGCGAGCGTGGCCAGCTCGGCACGGCGCAGGCCCGGGGTGCGTCGGCGGGGGCCGGTCGGCAGCCCCACCTCGGCCGGGGTGACGGCTTCGCGCCAGGTGCGCAGAAAGGTGCCCAACTCGTTGTGGCTCACGGGTCGAACGTACCAACGGCCGCGCGACGGAGGGTGGCCCTGCCACTACCAGGCTCCGGCCGGTCTCCCTCCGGCAGCGGGGGCGGCGCAGGGTGGAGGCATGACGAACGAGACCGCCACCGCCGCCCTGCCGATCGCATCTGGGAACTGGGCCCTGGACCCGCTGCACTCCGCCGTGAACTTCAGCATCCGCCACTTCGGCATCGCCAAGGTGCGCGGGCGCTTCACCTCGGTGCAGGCCGAGCTGTACGTCGGTGAGACAGCCGAGGACATCCGGGTGTCCGCGACCATCGATCTGGCCTCGGTCGACACCGGGAACACCGACCGTGACGCGCATCTGCGCGCGGCCGACATGCTGGACGTGGAGAAGCGCCCGACGATGACGTACCGCTCGACCCGCGTGTGGGGCGAGGACGAGGACTGGACGATGGAGGGCGAGCTGACGATCGGGGACGTGACCCGGCCGGTGTCGCTGGCCGTGGAGTTCGGCGGGCTGGTCGATGTGCCGATGGACGGCAGCCGGCATGCCGGGTTCGAGGCGACGGGCGAGATCCGGCGCAGCGAGTTCGGGCTCGACTTCGCACCCGGGCTGCTCGGGGAGGCCGTGAAGATCCAGCTCGACATGCAGTTCGTCGAGCCGAAGGGTGCCTGAGAAGGCGCCTGCGAGGGGTGCCTGAGAAGGACGTGATGACGCCGCGCGCCCCACGGGATGGTCCCGTGGGGCGCGCGGCGTCCTGCGGTCAGGCCTTGGTCGACCTGGTCGTCTTCTTCGCGGCCGCCTTGGTGGCGGTCTTCTTGGCCGCGGTCTTCTTCGCGGCCGCCGTCTTGCTCGTGACGGTCTTGCTCGTGACCGTCTTGCTCGCGACCGTCTTGCTCGCGGCTGTCCTGCTCGCGGCCGCGGCGGTCTTGGCGGCCGTCTTGCGCGGGGCCTTCACCGGGGTGGCGTCGCTGAGCTTCTGCGGGTCCAGGATCTCCCGCAGGAACTTGCCGGTGTGGCTCGCCGGCACCGCCGCGACCTCCTCGGGCGTGCCCTCTGCGACGACCAGGCCGCCGCCCGCGCCGCCCTCGGGGCCCATGTCGACGACCCAGTCGGCGGTCTTGATCACGTCGAGGTTGTGCTCGATGACGATGACCGTGTTGCCCTTGTCGACCAGGCCGGACAGGACCGTCAGCAGCTTACTGATGTCCTCGAAGTGCAGACCGGTGGTCGGCTCGTCCAGGACGTAGACCGTACGGCCGGTGGAGCGCTTCTGCAGCTCGCTGGCGAGCTTGACGCGCTGCGCCTCACCGCCGGACAGGGTCGTCGCCGACTGGCCGAGGCGGACATAGCCGAGACCGACGTCGTTGAGGGTCTTGAGGTGGCGGTTGATCGCCGGGACCGCCTCGAAGAAGTGCATGGCCTCTTCGATCGGCATGTTCAGGACCTCGGCGATGGACTTGCCCTTGTAGTGGACCTCCAGGGTCTCCCGGTTGTACCGGGCGCCGTGGCAGACCTCGCACGGGACGTAGACGTCCGGGAGGAAGTTCATCTCGATCTTGATGGTGCCGTCACCCGCGCAGTTCTCGCAGCGGCCGCCCTTGACGTTGAAGGAGAAGCGGCCCGGCATGTAGCCGCGCACCTTCGCCTCGGTGGTCTCCGCGAACAGCTTGCGGATGTGGTCGAAGACGCCGGTGTACGTCGCCGGGTTCGAGCGCGGGGTGCGGCCGATGGGCGACTGGTCGACATGCACGACCTTGTCGACGAGGTCGTCGCCCTCCACGCGCGTGTGGCGGCCCGGCACCGTGCGGGCGCCGTTCAGCTCGCGGGCCAGGTGCGTGTACAGGATGTCGTTGACCAGCGTCGACTTGCCGGAGCCGGAGACTCCGGTGACGGCCGTGAACACACCGAGCGGGAACGAGACGTCGATGTCCTGCAGGTTGTTCTCGCGGGCGCCGTGCACGGTGAGCCGGCGGCCCGGGTCGTGCGGGCGGCGGATGTCGGGCAGCGGGATCGACTTCTTGCCGGACAGGTACTGACCGGTCTGCGACTCGGCGTTGGCGAGCAGTTCCTTCAGGGAGCCGCTGTGCACGACCTTGCCGCCGTGCTCACCGGCTCCGGGGCCGATGTCGACGATCCAGTCGGCGACCTTGATGGTGTCCTCGTCGTGCTCGACGACGATGAGCGTGTTGCCCATGTCGCGCAGTCGGACGAGGGTC
Source organism: Streptomyces sp. NPDC096205 (assembly GCF_044763135.1). Taxonomy (NCBI): domain Bacteria; kingdom Bacillati; phylum Actinomycetota; class Actinomycetes; order Kitasatosporales; family Streptomycetaceae; genus Streptomyces; species Streptomyces sp. NPDC096205. Next base: position 193,290 of record NZ_JBIWFS010000002.1, read on the forward strand.
TCGATCAGCCGGTGGTTGTCGCGCTGGTGCAGGCCGATGGACGGCTCGTCGAGGACGTAGAGCACGCCGACGAGGCCGGAGCCGATCTGGGTGGCCAGGCGGATGCGCTGGGCCTCGCCGCCGGAGAGGGTGCCGGCCGCGCGGTTGAGCGAGAGGTAGTCCAGGCCGACGTCGACCAGGAACCGCAGCCGCTCGTTGACCTCCTTCAGCACGCGCTCGGCGATCTTCTTGTCGCGGGCGTTGAGCTTCAGCTCGCCCAGGAAGTCCGCGCAGTCGCTGATCGACATGCTGGAGACCTCGGCGATCGACTTCCCCATGATCGTGACCGCGAGGACGATCGGCTTCAGGCGTGTGCCCTCACAGGTGGGGCAGGGCACCTCGCGCATATAGCCCTCGAAGCGCTCGCGGCTCGCGTCGGACTCGGCCTCGCTGTGCCGGCGCTTGACGAACGGGACGGCGCCCTCGAAGGGGGTCGTGTACACGCGCTCGCGGCCGTACCGGTTGCGGTAGCGGACCTCGATCTGCGTCTTGTGGCCGTGGAGCAGGGCCTTCCTGGCGCGCTGCGGCAGCCCCGCGAACGGGATGTCGGTGCGGAAGCCGAGGGCGTCCGCGAGGGCGCCGATCAGCCGGCCGAAGTAGTCCTTGGTGTGCCCGTGGGACCAGGGGTGGATGGCGCCCTCGTCGAGGGACTTGTCCTCGTCCGGGACGATCAGCTCCGGGTCGACCTCCATGCGCGTGCCGATGCCGGTGCACTCGGGGCAGGCGCCGAAGGGCGAGTTGAAGGAGAAGGAGCGCGGCTCCAGCTCCTCGAAGGACAGGTCGTCGTACGCGCAGTACAGGTGCTCCGAGTACATGCGCTCGCGCTCGGGGTCGTCCTCGGGGAGGTCGACGAAGTCGAGCACGACCATGCCGCCGGACAGGCCGAGGGCGGTCTCGACGGAGTCGGTGAGGCGGCGCTTGGCGGAGTCCTTGACCGTGAGGCGGTCGACGACCACCTCGATGGTGTGCTTCTCCTGCTTCTTCAGGGTCGGCGGCTCGGACAGCTGGATGGTCTGTCCGTCGACCCGCGCGCGGGAGTAGCCCTTGGTCTGGAGGTCGGCGAAGAGGTCGACGAACTCTCCCTTGCGCTCGCGCACCAGCGGCGACAGCACCTGGAAGCGGCTCCCCTCCGGCAGCTCCAGGACCTTGTCGACGATGGCCTGCGGCGACTGGCGCGAGATCGGGCGGCCGCACTCGGGACAGTGCGGCTTGCCGATGCGCGCGAAGAGCAGGCGGAGGTAGTCGTAGACCTCGGTGATGGTGCCGACCGTGGAGCGCGGGTTGCGCGAGGTCGACTTCTGGTCGATCGAGACGGCCGGGGAGAGGCCCTCGATGAAGTCGACGTCCGGCTTGTCCATCTGCCCGAGGAACTGCCGGGCGTACGACGACAGCGACTCGACGTAGCGCCGCTGCCCCTCGGCGAAAATGGTGTCGAAGGCCAGCGAGGACTTGCCCGACCCCGACAGGCCCGTGAAGACGATGAGCGAGTCGCGCGGCAGGTCGAGCGAGACATTCTTGAGGTTGTGCTCGCGCGCGCCACGGACGATGAGACGGTCGGCCACGCCGGTCCGCACCTTTCTTGAGAGAAGTGACAGGGGCGGGGCCCCCGTCTTTCTCAGACTAGGGGGAGCCACTGACAACGCCGGTCGGATTCACCGGTTACCAACAATCCCCGGCCTTCCAGCATGCCCGACGCCGCCACCGACCATATAGCACGTGCATTCGATTTGCGGGCGCGGTCGAGATCCTTCACCCGAAGGAGTGGCGGGACTAAGGTCAGCAGCATGATTGATCACGCTCATGACCTGGCCTCTGTACAGGATGCGACCGAGCGGCTCCTCACCGCGGTCGCCGGGCTGGACAACGCCGCTGTGGCCGAACCGTCACGCCTGCCCGGCTGGAGCCGGGGCCATGTGCTCGCCCACCTGGCGCGCAACGCGGACGCTCTCGTCAACGTCCTGGAGGGCCGTCCCATGTACGCCTCCGCCGAGGCCCGCGACGGCGACATCGAGCGGGACGCACCGCGCCCGCTGGACGCGCACCTCTCCGACCTGCGCGACAGCGCGGCCCGCTTCCGTGCGACGGGCGAGGCTCCCGCCGACTGGTCACGCACGGTGGAGCTGCGCAACGGCGTCACGGACTCGGCATCCCGGGTGCCGTTCCGGCGGTGGGCCGAGGTCGAGCTGCACCACGTCGACCTCGGCATCGGCTACGAGCTGGAGGACGTACCGGCCGACTTCACGGAGCGCTACATCGACTTCCTCGCCACCCGGTTCTCCGGCGGCGCCGGCGTACCCCCGACCCGGCTGACCGACGGCACACGCGTGTGGCACACCGGCCAGGACTCCGACCGGCCCGAGGTGACCGTCACCGGCACCCCCGCAGACCTCCTCGGCTGGCTCGCCGGCCGCCGCGACGGTACGTCCCTGGCGGTGAAGGGCGACGCACTGCCCAAGCTGCCGCCGCTGTAGCGAAGGGGACCTGAGGCGGAGTGCCGCCCTGGCAGCAAGGGGCGGCTCCCGCCCCTTCGCGGGTCCGCCCCGCCCCCTCCACCTCCACGGGCCCGCCCGGACTCGCGGCGATAGGCTGCCGCCATGACGTACAGCGGACAGGTGACGGTCGGCGGCCCGGCGGACGTGCACGAGCTGAAGGACCTGATGATCACCAAGATCGCGGTCGGCCCGATGGACAACAACGCCTATCTGCTGCGCTGTCGGGCCACGGACGAGCAGCTGCTGATCGACGCGGCCAACGACGCGGACGCGCTGCTCGGGATGATCGGTGACGACGGGATCGCGTCGGTCGTCACCACCCACCAGCACGGCGACCACTGGCAGGCGCTCGCCGCGGTCGTCGCGGCCACCGGCGCCCGCACCTACGCCGGCCGGGACGACGCCGACGGCATCCCCGTACCGACCGACGTACTGGTCGACGACGGCGACACCATCCGCGTAGGACGCGTGGAACTGACCGCGCGCCACCTGGTCGGTCACACGCCCGGCTCGATCGCCCTCGTCTACGACGACCCGCACGGCCATCCCCATGTCTTCACCGGGGACTGCCTGTTCCCCGGCGGCGTGGGCAACACCCGCAAGGACGCCCAGGCGTTCGCGCGCCTGATCCGTGACGTGGAGACGAAGATCTTCGACGTGCTCCCCGACGAGACCTGGGTCTACCCGGGGCACGGCAACGACACCACGCTCGGCGCCGAGCGCCCGCATCTGCCGGAGTGGCACGCGCGCGGGTGGTGAGCCGCGCCTTCAAGGGGGCGCGCGATGCTCAACACGCGCCCCGTGTGAACCAGGTGCACGCGCCGGGGCCACGCGCGCGCTCCCGGCACGGAGGACCGCGCGGTCAACTGGAAGTCGCCCCGCGCGGGACGACGGCTCCGGCGCGGCAGGGGCCGCCGGTCTTCCGAACCCCGCCCTCGGCCGGCGGCCCAGGCGAACGCGGCGTTCACGAAACCGCAACACCCGTTCCCACTATGCGGACAAACGCCCGTGTGACCTCGACAAACGCGCGGTTCGCTGCCACTCTCCCGCCATGCATCTCGCCCCCAGCGCGCTGCGCCGCGCCGTAGCCACCGCGACCATAGCCCTGCTCGCCACCGCCGTCGGCTGTGCCCCGCAGCCGGAGGAGACGGCGTCGGACCAGCCGTCGGGATCGGCCGCCGGCGCCTGCGCGAAGGGCGAGTTGGCCACGGAGACCTCGGGCAAGCTGACCATCGCCACCGACGAGCCGGCCTACGAGCCGTGGTTCAAGGACGGCGAGCCGTCCAACGGCAAGGGCTTCGAGTCGGCGGTCGCCTACGCCGTCGCCGAGCGTCTCGGCTACGACAAGAACGCCGTGGTCTGGCAGAAGGTTCCCTTCAACAAGGCCTTCGCGCCCGGTGCGAAGACCTTCGACTTCGACATCAACCAGGTCTCCATCAGCGACGAGCGCCGCAAGGCCGTCGACTTCTCGACCGGCTACTACGACGTCCGTCAGGCCGTCATCGCGCTGAAGGACTCCGAGGCCGCCAAGGCGAAGAGCATCGCGGACCTCAGGAAGGTCAAGCTGGGTGCCCAGGTCGGCACCACGAGCCTGAACTACATCGACGACGTCGTGAAGCCCGAGCAGGACGCCGCGGCGTTCGCCAAGAACGACCAGGCCAAGTCCGCCCTGAAGAACGGCCAGGTCGACGCCATCGTGGTCGACCTGCCGACCGCGTTCTACATCACCGCGGCCGAGGTGACGGACGCCCGGATCGTCGGCCAGTTCGAGAACCAGGGCGGTACGCCCGAGCAGTTCGGCCTCGTCCTCGACAAGGGCAGCGCCCTCACCGCGTGCGTGTCGGACGCCGTCGACGCCCTACGCAAGGACGGCACGCTGGCCCGGATCGAGCAGGAGTGGCTCTCCGACGCCGTCGACGCCCCGGTGCTGAAGTGACCGTCACCAAGGGCGAGTCGGGCCGGGAGAGCGCGGACGACAAGGGCGACATGCCCGACGGCACGGCAGGAGCAGCAGGGGCGGACGACGGGTACGTCCCCTCGCAGCGCCGTCTCGACCGCGAGCGCTACAAACGCACCCGCGCGCGGCGGGCCACCGCGATCGCCGCACTGTCGACCCTGGTCACGGGCGTCGTCCTGTACCTGGTGGTGGTGAGCGCGCCCGGCTGGCCGCGCACCAAGGAGACGTTCTTCGACTGGGGTTACGCGCGCGAGGCGCTGCCCAAGGTCCTCGAAGGGCTGTGGCTCAACGTACGGCTGCTGCTGATCTGCGGCGCCGCGGTGTTGGTCCTCGGCATGCTGATCGCCGTCGCCCGCACCCTGCGCGGCCCGGTGTTCTTCCCGCTGCGCGCCCTGGCCGCCGCCTACACCGACTTCTTCCGGGGGCTGCCGCTGATCATCAACCTGATGATCGTGGTGCTCGGCGTGCCCGCCCTGCGGCTGCAGGGCGTGACCGTGGACCCGGTGGTGCTGGGCGGTACGGCACTGACGCTGACGTACTCCGCGTACGTCGCCGAGGTGTTCCGCGCGGGCATCGAGTCCGTGCATCCCTCCCAGCGGGCGGCGGCCCGCTCGCTGGGCCTCACCAACCGTCAGGCGCTGCGCCATGTGGTGCTCCCCCAGGCCGTGCGCCGCCAGGTGCCGCCGCTGCTGAACGACCTGGTGTCGCTGCAGAAGGACACCGGCCTGGTGTCCATCGGCGGCGCGGTGGACGCCGTACGGGCCGCCGACATCATCGTGGGCCGCAGCCTCAACTACACGCCGTACATCGTCGCGGGTCTCGTCTTCGTGGCGCTGACCATCCCGATGACCCGCTTCACCGACTGGGTGACGGCCCGGATGGACCGCCGCCGCGCCCAGGGAGGCACCCTGTGAACGACACCGCTCCCGTGCTGCGCATGGAGTCCGTGCGCAAGACGTTCGGCGACTCGGTCGTGCTGCGCAACGTCGATCTGGAGGTCGCCCCGCACACCGTCACCGCGCTGATCGGCGCCTCGGGTTCCGGCAAGTCCACGCTGCTGAAGTGCGCCAACCTGCTGGAGGACATCGACGACGGCGCGATCTGGCTGGACGGCGAGGAGATCACCGACCCACGCGTCGACCAGGACGCGGTACGGCGCCGTATCGGCGTGGTCTTCCAGGCGTACAACCTCTTCCCGCACATGACGGTCCTGGACAACATCACTTTGGCCCCGCGCCGGGTGCACGGCGTCTCCCGCGCCGAGGCCGAGGCACACGCGCGTGAGCTGCTGGAGCGGCTCGGGCTCGGGGCGCGGGCGGGCGAGTACCCGGACCGGCTCAGCGGCGGCCAGCAGCAGCGCGTGGCCATCGTGCGCGCCCTGGCCGTACGCCCCCGGCTGCTGCTGCTCGACGAGATCACCGCGGCGCTGGACCCGGAGTTGGTGGGTGAGGTGCTGTCCGTCGTGCGCGATCTGAAGGACGACGGCATGACGATGGTGCTCGCCACGCACGAGATGGCGTTCGCGCGGGAGGTCGCCGACCAGGTTTGTTTTCTGGACGCTGGGGTGGTGCTCGAGCAGGGCACCGCGGAGCAGATCTTCGGCGATCCGCAGCAGGAGCGCACGCGGCAGTTCCTGCGGCGGATCGTGGAGGCGGGGCGGTTGTAGGCAGGCGGGCGGCTGTAAGCGGGCGGGGCGGCTGTAAGGAGCGCACGCCCAGGAGATCGGGCCTTACAGCGATCCCTGCAGCGGTCCGCACGTCGGCCGTCGGCTCAGTCCTTACGCGTCCGCCCGTGCCGTTCCCACCAGCGCCGCGACCCGCTCCACGCCGAACACGTACCCCTGCACCCCGCAGCCCGCGATGACGCCGTCGGCGCGCAGGGAGACGTAGGAGTGGTGCCGGAACGACTCGCGCTGGTGGATGTTGGAGATGTGGACCTCGATCACCGGCATGCCGTCGCAGGTGTTGAGCGCGTCCAGGATGGCGACCGAGGTGTGCGAGTAGGCGCCGGGGTTGATGACGATGCCGCAGTGGTTCAGCCGGGCCTCGTGGATCCAGTCGACCAGCTCGCCCTCGTGGTTGGACTGGCGCAGGTCGACCGTGCCGCCGTGCGCGGCCGCCGCCTTGGCGCACATCGCCTCGACGTCGGCGAGGGTGTCGGAGCCGTAGATCTCCGGCTGGCGCTGCCCGAGCAGGTTCAGGTTGGGGCCGTTGAGGATCATGATCGGGGCGTTGGCCAGGGTGCGGGGCACGGCTTCCTCCGGTCAGGTCGGGGGTGGGGCGGCCCGTGGCGGACCGCTGTTCGGACCCGGTTTATCACGGTGCGCGTACGCCGCGTCCGCCCGTAGCCTCCCGTCATGAACACGCCTGTGTATCCGCCGAAGCCCGTACCGGGCGACCGTGTCGCCGTCGTCTCCCCCTCCGCCGGGCTGCCGGAGCTGTTCCCGAGGCCGTACGAACTCGGCCTGGAGCGGCTGCGCAGGGACTTCGGACTCGAACCGGTCGAGTACCCGACGACCCGGAAGATGGGCGCCACACCCCAGGAACGCGCCGACGACCTCCACGCCGCCTTCGCCGATCCGGACATCAAGGCGGTCATCGCGTCGATCGGCGGCGACGACCAGATCACCGTACTGCCGCACCTGGACCGGGAACTGATCCGGGCGAACCCCAAGCCGTTCTTCGGATACAGCGACAACACCAACCTGCTCGCCTACCTGTACAACACCGGCATCGTCGGCTACCACGGCGCGAGCGTGATGTGCGAGCTGGGCCGGCCGGGCGCGATGAACCCGCTGACCGCGGAGTCCCTGCGGGCCGCGCTGTTCGGCTCCGGTCCGTACGAACTGAAGCCCGCCGAGCGCTGGGGCGATGTGAACGGCGACTGGGCGGACCCGGCGACCTTCGAGTCGGAGCCCGAGATGCGGCCCGGCAGCGGCTGGACGTGGGTGAACGCCGACCGCGTGGTGGAGGGCCGCAGTTGGGGCGGCTGTCTGGAGATCGTCGCCTGGCTGCTGATGGCGAACCGCGAGATCGCACCCGATCTCGGGCACTACGACGGTGGCGTGCTGCTCCTGGAGACCTCGGAGGACATGCCGAGCGCCACGGAGGTCTTCTACGTCCTGCGCGGCATGGGCGAGCGCGGGCTGCTGAACCGCTTCTCGGCGCTGCTGATGGGGCGGGCCAGGACGTGGTCCCTCGAGCAGCCCAACAGCCCGGAGGAGGCCGCCCGTTACGCCGCCGAGCAGCGTGAGGCCGTGCTGCGAGCCATGCGCATGTATGCCCCCAACACCCCGATCGTCTTCGACGTGGACTTCGGCCATACCGACCCGCAGCTCGTCCTGCCGTACGGCGGCGTCATCCGCGTGGACGGGCCGGCCCGGCGCATCACCGTCACCTACTGAGGCGTGCGCCGTCCGCCTGTGCGCCCCCGTAACCAGCGGTCACCGTGGGTAGTTGACGCGGCATGCACGACGTACGCACCGTAAGGGCGCCCAGCATGCTGCGGCTCGCCGCCGCCTCGCTCGCCGGGACGGCCATCGAGTTCTACGACTTCTTCGTCTACGGGACGGCCGCGGCGCTCGTCCTGGGGCCCCTGTTCTTCCCGACCTTCTCGCCGGTGGCCGGGACGCTCGCCGCCTTCGGGACGTTCGGCGTGGGTTTCGTCGCGCGGCCGCTCGGCTCGGTGCTGTTCGGGCACATCGGGGACCGGCACGGCAGACGGCCGGTCCTCGTCGTCTCGCTGCTGCTGACCGGCGCGTCGACCGTCGCGGTCGGCTGTGTCCCGACGTACGACACCATCGGTGTGGCCGCGCCCGTGCTGCTGCTGGTGTTGCGCTTTCTGCAGGGGCTGGGGCTCGGTGGGGAGTGGGGCGGGGCGGTGCTGCTGACCGCCGAGCACGCCCCGGCCGAGCGGCGCGGGCTGTGGTCGAGCTTCCCTCAGGTGGGGCCCGCGGTGGGCTTCGTCCTCGCCAACGGCGTGACGCTGGCGCTGGCCGCCTCGCTGTCCGAGGCGCAGTTCGCGCAGTGGGGCTGGCGGGTGCCGTTCTGGGCGGCCGGGGTGCTGGCCCTGGTGGGGCTGTGGCTGCGCTCGTCGCTGGCCGAGAGCCCCAGCTTCCTGGAGCTCGACGACCACGCGCGCGTGCCGCTCGCCGAGGTGGTGCGCGACCACTGGCGGCTGGTGCTGCTGACAGCCGGCGGCCTCGCCGTCGGGTACGCGATCTTCTACGCCGTGACGACCTGGTCCCTGGCGTACGCCACCGAGCGGCTCGGGGTGAGCCGTGCCGTCATGCTGGCCTGCATCATGGCCGCGGTGGTGGTGAAGGGGGCGGTCACGCCGTTCGCCGCGGTGCTGGGCGACCGGTTCGGGCGGCGGCCGATGTGCCTGACCGGCTGTGCGGCGGCGGCCGTGTGGATGTTCCCGATGGTGGCGCTGCTGTCGACCGGGGAACCGCTGCTGATGTTCCTCGGGTTCCTGGGCGCATTGCTGGCCTTCATCACCATGTTCGCGGTCATCGCGGCGTATCTGCCGGAGCTGTACGAGCCGCGGGTACGGTGCACGGGCGCGGCCGTCGGCTACAACCTCGGCGGCGTTCTCGGCGGTGCCCTCACGCCGATCGTGGCGACGGCCCTCGCCGAGCAGGGCGGCCGGGTGCCGTGGGGCGTGGCCGCCTACCTGACGGTCATCGCGCTGCTGAGCCTCGGCTGCTTCGCGCTGCTGCCGGAGACACGGCCGGTGGAGGTGCGGGCGGATGCCGTCCCTGCGGGGTGACTGGCGAGGGTTGCGACCGGCGGTTCATCGCCTACGGGTTGAGCGCCAGCTCCAGGTACGCCGCGAACAGCACCAGGTGCACTCCGCCCTGCAGCGGTGTGGCCCGGCCCGGCACCACCGTGAGCGAGGCGACCACCACGGTCAGGGCGAGCAGCACCATGTGGGTGGCGCCGAGGCCGAGGACGAGCGGGCCGGAGAGCCACACCGTCGCCAGGGCGACCGCGGGGATGGTCAGGCCGATGCTGGCCATGGCGGAGCCGAGCGCGAGGTTGAGGCTGGTCTGGACACGGTCCCGGCGCGCCGACCGCAGGGCCGCGATGGTCTCGGGGAGCAGCACGAGCAGGGCGATGATCACACCGACCACGGCATGCGGCAGGTCGGCCGCCTCCACGCCGGACTCGATGGTCGGCGACACCCCCTTGGCGAGTCCGACCACACCGACCAGGGCCAGTCCGAGCAGCCCCAGGCTGAGCAGCGCGGTCCGCGCGGAGGGTGCGGAGGCGTGGTCCTCGGTGGTGATCACCTCGCCCTGCCGGGTGATCGGCAGGAAGTAGTCGCGGTGGCGGACGGTCTGGGTCGCCACGAAGAGTCCGTACAGGACCAGCGACGACAGTGCGGCGAAGGTGAGCTGCACGGCCGAGAACTCAGGGCCGGGCTTGCTGGTGGTGAAGGTCGGCAGCACCAGGCTGAGCGTGGCCAGGGTCGCGACCGTGGCCAGCGCGGCACCGGTGCCCTCGGGGTTGAACACGGCTGTGCCGTGGCGCAGCGAGGACACCAGCAGGCAGATGCCGACGATGCCGTTGCAGGTGATCATCACGGCGGCGAAGACGGTGTCTCTCGCGAGGGTGGAACTCTTGTCGCCGCCGTCCGCCATCAGGGTGACGATGAGGGCGACCTCGATGACGGTCACGGCGACGGCCAGGACCAGCGAGCCGAAGGGTTCGCCGACCCGGTGGGCGACCACCTCGGCATGGTGCACGGCGGCCAGCACGGCTCCGGCGAGGACCACGGTCACAAGCGCGACGACCGCGCCGGGCAGATCCCGCCCCCAGGTGAAGATCAGAAGGACCACCGCGAGCGCCGGCACGAGGGACGTCCAACGAGCCACGAGCGACCGGAGCCTGACGATCATGCGGTGATCCTCCCAAAGGTGAACGGGCCCCGCACTCCGGCCTGATGCGGGCGGCCGTTCGCGGGACGCACCGGCATGTGCGCCCCTGCGGTCCTCGCGGCTACCCGAGGTCGCTGGAGTCCAGCAGGTCGCAGTTGGTGAAGCGGGGCGCCCTGGTGCACATGGCGGCCAGCTGTTCGGCGAACTTGGTGGTCTCCGGGGCGTCGCTGTTGCGCATGGCCCCTTCGTAGGACTCGAACTCGATCACCGCCAGGTAGCGGTTCGGGTTGTCCCGGTCCTTCAGGAGGATGCGGTGGGTGGGGCCGTCGCCCGTCCCGCCGGACCCGCGCTCTCTGGCCTCCAGGAGCAGCTGCTCCATCTCGTCCATGCGCTCGGTCTCGAAGTCGATGATCTGTGCGAACTTCATGACTGCCTCTCAGCGGCCGTGGCGTTCCCCTGGGCCGGGATCGCCCTCGGCTCCCAAGCAAGCACCGGGAGAGGCGCTCGGCAATGCGAGACGGTTCCCTCCCGGTGCTTGTTGGTCGTACGTCCGGCGTGGTCAGACGTCGGCGCTGTCCTTCGGAGCGCCTTCGCCTCCGCCGCGCGCCGCCTCGACCGAGGCCTGCTTCTTCGACGCCATCAGGCTGGTGATCGTGGTGACGATCAGGACCACGCAGATCACGCCGAGCGAGACGGGGATGCTGATCTCCGGGACATGGACGCCGGACTCGTGCAGCGCGTGCAGTACGAGCTTGACGCCGATGAAGCCCAGGATGATCGACAGGCCGTACGACAGGTGGACCAGCTTCTTCAGCAGACCGCCGATGAGGAAGTACAGCTGCCGCAGACCCATCAGGGCGAACGCGTTGGCGGTGAAGACGATGTACGGGTCCTGCGTCAGGCCGAAGATCGCGGGGATCGAGTCGAGGGCGAACAGCACATCGGTGGAGCCGATGGCGAGCATCACGACCAGCATCGGGGTCATGACCCGCTTGCCGTTCTGCTGGATCCACAGCTTGGTGCCGTGGTAGCGGTCGGCCACACCGAAGCGGCGCTCGGCGGCCTTGAGCAGCTTGTTCTCCTCGAACTCCTCGTCCTGCTCCTCCGCTCGGGCCTCCTGGATGAGCTTCCAGGCGGTCCAGATCAGGAAGGCGCCGAAGAGGTAGAACACCCACGAGAAGCTGGCGATGATCGCGGCTCCGGCGGCGATGAAGATCGCTCGCAGGACCAGGGCTATCAGGACGCCGACCAGCAGCACTCGCTGCTGGTACTGCGAGGGCACCGCGAACTTCGCCATGATCAGGACGAAGACGAAGAGGTTGTCGACACTGAGCGACTTCTCGGTGATGAAGCCGGCGAAGAACTCACCGGCGGGCTGTCCGCCACCGAAGAGCAGCAGGCCGAGTCCGAAGAGACCGGCCAGGGCGATCCAGACGACCGTCCAGATTCCGGCTTCCTTGATGGACACGTCATGGGGCTTGCGGCCGATGAAGAAATCGACCGCGATCAGGGCGGCGAGGCCCACGATCGTCAGGACCCACAGGGTCAGGGAAACATCCACTGCGCCTCCGGCAGTACGTAACGGCAAACAGTTCAGTCAGCGTCGTCGCTGCCGGAGGTCTCTTCCACCCGGGGGCTCCGCAAGAGCTCGGGCCGACGCCCCGGGATCTGGCCTGATCCGTATTGACGGGGTCGCCGCAGTTGGTAGGGAGTACTCCCCTCCGTACGGAAAAGAGTACCCCAACCACCAAGGAAAGGTAAAGAGCAAGGTAAAGGAAAGGACAAGTGCGCTGGTCAGTGAGGCTTTACCTGTGCTTGGTCGAGTCAGCGATTCAGGGATCGCCGGGCCGTGGCGACCTGGGTGAGCACCTGCTGCAGCACCTGGCTGCCGGACGGCACCAGCGGCGGCTCGTACGTCCAGCAGTGCCCGACCCACGGGTCGGCCAGATGGTCGTCGGGCAGGGGCGTCAGTCGCATCAGCGAACGCCACAGCGGGTCCAGCAACGGACCGTAGGCCGTCGAGTCCTCGCGGTCGGCGACCATCATGAGGTGGACGCCGACGGCCGGACCCTCGTCCGCCAGATAGCGCAGCTGGGTGACGGCCCGGTCGTCGAAGCCGTGCGGGAAGTCGTTGACCACCAGCAGTTGCTGCGAGGTGTCGAAGCCCGGCGGCAGCGCGTCGGCCGCTCCCCCGCGCACCGCCATCTGCACCAGGTCGACCCGCTGCGTGAGCCGGGCCAGCACGTCCGTGCCCCCGGCGGCGCCGAGGGCGGGCGGGCCCGCCAGCACGCCGGTCTGCACGAGCGGGGCGAGCGGCTGGGCCGCGGCACCGGCCGGGTCGATGACATGCACCGTGAACTCGCCTGCCGGATGCACGGCCAGCAGCCGGGCCACATGGGCCACGGCCGTCTCCATCCCGAGTCGCCGCAGGTCATGGGCATCGGCGAAGGAGCCGTCCCCCGCTCCCGCGCGTCCGCTGTCGATCCACAGACCGCGCTCCAGCGGCAGCCGCACCAGCATCGGTATGCGCAGCTCGGGGCACTCCGGCAGATGGAGGTCGCCCAGGCGCACTGCCATCGGCATCTCCATCGGCACGCGGTAGCCGTGCCAGACGGGGTTGTCCCAGCGGGCGTACGCGGCCGGCAGCGCGGGCTCGACGACGTCCGACTCGGCGGTCAGCTGGACGAGATCGCGGTCCAGCGCCTGGCGGGCCTGGTCGACGAGCTGGGCGTGCTTGGCCCGGGCGGCCTCGCGCGCGGCGTCGCCCTGTCCGCCGACCCGGGACCGGGGGTCCGACAGCACCTGGTCGAGTTCCTTCTCCATGCGGGAGTCGGCGAAGTCGACGGCGCTGCGGTACGAGGCTGTGGTGCGGGCCAGGTCCTCGAACATGCCCCACACCTGGTTGTACAGCCGCTCGTCCATGGACCAGCCGCTGGCGTCACCCGCCACCGGAGTGGCCGGCTGTCCGGGCTGGGCCGGCGGCGCGGTGGGCGGGGGCGGCGGCGGGGCCGCGTGCTGCCTGCGCGGGTGGTGGTAGTCGATCGGCCCGCCTGAGCTCGGCATAGAGGGCTGCGTGGCCGCGGAGGCGTCGCCCGGGACCGCTCCACCGCTCTGGCCCGCGCCGGTCTGAGGCGCCTGGCCCGGGGGCGGCGTCTGCGTGCCGTGCCCGGACTGCGGAGGCTGGGTGTGCGGCAGGGCCGCCTGGCCGCTGTGCGGGCTCGGATCGCCGTAAGGAGACCCTGGCTGCGGGCTCGCACCGCCGTACGAGGAGCCGGGGGGCGCAGTGGCGCCGCCGTACGAGGAATCGGCAGGCAGGGTCGCGCCGCCGTACGAGGATCCGGGCTGCGGGCTCGCGCCGCTGCCCTGCGTGCCGCTCGGGTCGGCGGCCGGTGCCGGGGCTGCCGGCTGGTGGGCCCGGTCGCCGTCCGCCGTGCGCTGCGGGGGTGCAGCCACGGAGCGGGCCACGCCCTGGGCCACGGCGTCGTTGATCGTGCTCGCGAGCTGGTGTGCCTCGGGCAGGCCCTGGTCGGCGAGGAGTTCGGCGAGGCCGCCCGCGTAGCCCTGGCCGACGGCGCGCACCTTCCACGCGCCCTGCCGGCGGTAGAGCTCCAGGGCGACGACCGCCGACTCGGCATCGAGGCCGGTGAGCGTGAAGGTGGCGACCTCGGTGCCGTCGAGGCCGGTGACAGCGACGAACGGGGCGGCCAGGGCGCCGAAGCGGACCGGGCCCACCCCCTCCGTCGGAAGAGCAAGCAGGACGTTGACACGGTGGACGGCGTCCTGCAGAGCGTCGAGGTCCACCGCCAGGCGGTGCTCGGCGGCGGCCTGCCGGGAGACTTCGAGCCCCGGCAGCGTGGGCGCGCCGGGGTGGGCGACCCACTCGACGCCGTGCACCTTGCCGTGCTCGTCGCTCAGCGTGGCGCCGGCCACGATCGGCTTGCCGGCCGAGACCCGGATCTCTAGACGGGTCTCGGAGAGCGGGTGATTCTGCCCCCGCACCAGCTCGGCCGTCATCGCCTTCGTCCCCCTGTGTCGCTCTGTGTCGCTCGTGGTGATGTGATGTGCCGCCGGGTGGCCTGGTCCTACAGGGTCGGCAGGATGGCCGGCATCAGGTCCTGGAAGGTGCGGCCGTTGGCCGGGGAGCCCAGGGCCGTCATCGTCCAGCCGGGGCCGTTGCGGTGCACCTTGGCCATGATCTGGGCGGTGTAGGCGCCGCCACCGGCGAGGGTGTAGCGGGCCAGCTCCTGGCCGTTGGTCTCGTCGACCAGACGGCAGAACGCGTTCTGCACCTCCTGGAACGTCTGGCCCGTGAAGGAGTTCACGGTGAAGACGATCTGGTCGATGTGGACCGGGACACGCTGCAGGTCGACGAGGATGGCCTCGTCGTCGCCGCCCTGGCCGACACCGCCGACCAGGTTGTCACCGGTGTGCCGCACCGAGCCGTCGTCGCTCACCAGGTGGCGGAAGAAGACGACGTCCACCGGCTGCTTGTCGGCGAACAGGACCGCGGAGGCGTCCAGGTCGATCTCCCGCGTCCGCGAGCCGAACAGGCCACGCCGGGGGGCCGCCTGCCAGCCGAGACCCATGCGCACCGCGGTCAGGCTGCCGCCGTCGTTCTTCTGCAGACTGATGGCCTGACCCTTGGTCATGTTGACGGTCACGCGCTGATTCCCCTCTCGAACAGTCCCCTGTTGCCGCGATGTACGCGGCTGATCGAAACCCTACGCAGAGGCACTGACACTGCCGACCCCCGCCCCCGGCTTTGTGTCGGTCTTGCAACACAGCGCGTACGACATGACGGCTCGGGCGCCGGTCACAGGTCCGGCCGGCGCCCCACCGGTCCCGTCAGGCGATGCCCGCCTCGCGCATCTGGCGCAGTTCCTTCTTCATCTCGGACACCTCGTCGCGCAGCCGGGCCGCGATCTCGAACTGGAGGTCCGCGGCGGCGGCCCGCATCCGCGCGGTCATCTCCTCGATCTGCTCGGCGAGTTCGGCGGCGGGCCGGTCCGTCGGCACCGTCTCCTTGGCCTTGCTCTTGGCGCCCTTGGCCGGCTTGGCGGCCTTCGCGCCCTTGGCCGAGTGCTCGGCGAGCGAGGGCACCGGCGCCTTGGTGCCCCGGCCGTCCTTCTTGGCCCGGTAGCCGCTGCCGAGGAGCTGCTCGGTGTCGACGTCCTCGCGGGCGATCTGCGCGACGATGTCGTTGATCTTCTTGCGCAGTGGCTGCGGGTCGATGCCGTTGGCCTTGTTGTAGGCGACCTGCTTCTCCCGGCGGCGGTTGGTCTCGTCGATGGCCTTCTCCATCGCCGGGGTGATCTTGTCGGCGTACATATGGACCTGGCCGGAGACATTGCGCGCCGCGCGGCCGATGGTTTGGATCAGGGAGGTGCCGGAGCGCAGGAAGCCCTCCTTGTCGGCGTCCAGGATGGCCACCAGGGAGACCTCGGGCAGGTCGAGTCCCTCACGCAGCAGGTTGATGCCGACCAGGACGTCGAACTCGCCGCTGCGCAGCTCGCGCAGCAGCTCCACGCGGCGCAGCGTGTCGACGTCGCTGTGCAGGTAGCGGACCTGGATACCGAGTTCCAGGAAGTAGTCGGTGAGGTCCTCGGCCATCTTCTTGGTGAGGGTGGTGACCAGGACGCGCTCGTCCTTCTCCACGCGGGTGCGGATCTCGTGCACCAGGTCGTCGATCTGTCCCTCGGTGGGCTTGACGACGACCTCGGGGTCGATCAGACCGGTGGGGCGGATGATCTGCTCGACGACGCCGTCCCCGCGGGAGAGCTCGTACTGGCCGGGCGTCGCGGACAGGTAGACGGTCTGCCCGATGCGCTCCTGGAACTCCTCCCACTTCAGCGGGCGGTTGTCCAGGGCGGAGGGCAGCCGGAAGCCGTGCTCGACGAGGGTGCGCTTGCGGGAGGCGTCGCCCTCGTACATGGCTCCGATCTGCGGCACGGTCACATGCGACTCGTCGATGACCAGGAGGAAGTCGTCCGGGAAGTAGTCCAGCAGGGTGTTCGGCGGGGAACCGGGCAGGCGGCCGTCGAAGTGCATCGAGTAGTTCTCCACGCCGGAGCAGGTGCCGATCTGGCGGAGCATCTCGATGTCGTAGGTGGTGCGCATCCGCAGGCGCTGGGCCTCCAGGAGCTTGCCCTGCTTCTCGAGCTCGGCCAGCCGCTCGCCGAGCTCCTTCTCGATGTCGTTGACGGCCCGCTCCATGCGCTCGGGGCCGGCGACGTAGTGGGAGGCCGGGAAGACGTACAGCTGCTGGTCCTCGCTGATGATCTCGCCGGTGAGCGGATGCAGCGTGGACAGCGCCTCGATCTCGTCGCCGAACATCTCGATGCGGACGGCGAGCTCCTCGTAGACCGGGAAGATCTCGATGGTGTCGCCGCGCACCCGGAAGGTGCCGCGGCTGAAGGCCATGTCGTTGCGCGTGTACTGGATGTCCACGAAGCGGCGCAGCAGCTGGTCGCGGTCGATCTCGTCGCCGACGCGGAGCGGGACCATGCGGTCCACGTACTCCTGGGGGGTGCCCAGGCCGTAGATGCAGGAGACCGAGGCGACCACGACGACGTCACGGCGGGTGAGCAGCGAGTTGGTCGCGGAGTGCCTGAGGCGCTCGACCTCCTCGTTGATGGAGGAGTCCTTCTCGATGTAGGTGTCCGACTGCGGGACGTACGCCTCGGGCTGGTAGTAGTCGTAGTACGAGACGAAGTATTCGACCGCGTTGTTCGGGAGCAGCTCGCGGAACTCGTTCGCCAGCTGGGCGGCCAGCGTCTTGTTCGGCGCCATCACAAGCGTGGGGCGCTGGAGCTTCTCGATCATCCACGCGGTGGTGGCGGACTTGCCGGTGCCGGTCGCGCCCAGCAGGACGACGTCCTTCTCACCGGCCTGGATGCGCTTGGCCAGGTCGGCGATGGCCGTCGGCTGGTCGCCGCTGGGCTGGTAGGGGCTGACGACCTCGAAGGGCGCCACCGTGCGTTCGATGTGGGAAACGGGCCGCATGGATCCACCGTACGACCCACCACTGACAACGGGGCACGATCAGGGGTTCCGCGAGGGTGGGGACGAGCCGTGGCGGGCAGTTCGGTGGGGGCGGGGTCGGCCGGCGGTGCTGCGCGAAGGCCGGTCTAGCGGCTCTGCGGCCCGCGGGTCGACATGGGCGTGCCGCGGCGGGCGGAGGGCTCGGCGGGGGTGCGGGCAGGGACGCCGGGCTTCTGCTCGACGCGGGGCCAGTGGGTGCGGCCCATGACCATGAGCGGGTCGAACAGCACGACGACGCCGGCCAGGCACAGGAAGGCCAGCGGGCCGATCAGCATCGGGGCGAGCAGGGCCGCGGGCGACTCGCCGGTGCCCGAGGCGGCGGTGCCGTGCAGGTGGACGCTGAGCGCGGCCATACCTGTGTAGTGCATGCCGCTGACGGCGAGGCCCATCACGAGGCTGGCGCCGATGCTCCAGGCGAAGCCCCGGACCTGTCCTGCGGCCCACAGCGCGGCGGTGGCGGCGGCCATGGCTATGACGACGGAGGCGGCGACGGTGAAGGTGTTGTACTGCAGTCGTCCGTCCAGGCGCATGCCGGCCATGCCCAGGTAGTGCATCGAGGCGACACCCAGCCCGGTGATCGTGCCGCCGGTGAACAGGGCCGCCCCGCGCGCGCCCTTGTAGCCGACGATGAAGATCCCGATGCCGACCATGACGACGGCGACGCCGAGGCTGGCGTAGGTCGTGGTCCGGTCGTAGTGGATCGGGGCCTCCGCGACCGTGAAGCCCATCATGGCGATGAAGTGCATGGTCCATATGCCGGAGCCGATGGCCGCGGAGCCGAGGGCGAGCCAGCCGGGGCGCCAGGACTGGGCGACCAGCATGGATCTTGTGGTGCAGCGCAGGCCGAGGGCACCGCCGAGGCAGGCCATCAGATAGGCCACCACCGGGGTGACCAGGCCATAGCTGAATCCGTCGATCGTGCCTTGCATGCGCGGCTGCCCTTCCGCCCTTTGCGTCCCGCAAATTCCCGAAATGCGTACTCCCAGAACCGCGCGGGCGGTCAGGTCGAGTGCAGAGAGTATGACCCCCACCGGAATGGTCGAACGATTTTCCGGCAAAGAAACACGGCCTCGCCCCACTTGTGCGGCCCGGGTGAGCACCCGCCACGACTCCGTTCCACGTGTGCCCATCCCGTATCCGCCCGAGCGAGGCGGGGCGTTGTCAGTGGTGGGTCGTACGGTGGGCGCATGAACAGCCATGGGCAGTACGAGCACCAGGTCGTATGGGCCGTCGTCGGCACCGACATCGGCCCGCTGCTGTTGGCGGCGACCCGCGAGGGCCTGGTCAACGTCGTGTTCCACGCCGGCGACGCGGTGCGCGAGAAGGCGCTGGAGCGGCTGGCGTCCCGGCTCGGTGCCGAACCGGTGGAGGATCCCGGCTCCCCGCTGCTGGCCGAGGCGATACGCCAGCTTCAGGCGTACTTCTCGGGCGAGCGGCACGGCTTCGAGCTGCCGTTGGACTGGTCGCTGATCTCCGGCTTCAACCGGCAGGTGCTGCGCGAGCTGGCCTCGGGGGTCCCGTACGGCGCGGTGGTCGGCTACGGCGACCTGGCCGAGCGGGTCGGTCAGCCTGGCGCCGCGCAGGCGGTGGGGGCCGCGATGGGCTCCAACCCGTTGCCTGTGGTGGTGCCCTGCCATCGGGTCGTGGAGAGCGACGGCGGCCTCGGCGGGTTCGGCGGCGGCCTGGAGACCAAGCGGAAGCTGCTCGCCCTGGAGGGTGTACTCCCCCAGCCGCTGTTCTGAGGTCTCGCGGTCCTCCGAAGTGCGCGGTCGGTCGTGGTGCCGTACCTCCAGGACGTGGCCGTCGAGAAGCGGGGTTGAGGCGATGGGGGTTTGACCGGGGGTGCGGGCCGCCAGAGATGAGGGAGAACCGACAGACAGGAGGCGGGCGCGTGGTGCTGGTGGTGTCGGAAGAGGTGCGGGAGGCGGTCGCAGAACGCCGTCCGGTGGTGGCTCTGGAGTCCACGATCATCGCGCACGGGCTGCCACGTCCGCGCAACCTGGAGGTGGCGCTGGAGCTGGAGGCGGCCGTACGCCGGGAGGGTGCCGTACCGGCGACGATCGCGGTGCTGGACGGCCGGCCGCTGGTCGGGCTGGACAAGCAGCAGCTGGAGCGGATCGCCAACGAGGACGGGATCCGCAAGCTGGGCCACAGGGACCTGCCGCTGGCCATGGCGTCGGGGGCGAGCGGCGCCACGACGGTGTCGGCGACCGCGGCACTGGCGGCACTCGCGGGCATACGGGTCTTCGCGACGGGTGGGCTCGGCGGGGTGCACCGGGAGTGGACGGTGACCCAGGACGAGTCGGCCGACCTGGGTCTGCTGGCGCGCACCCGGATCACGGTGGTGTGCGCGGGGGTGAAGTCGATCCTGGACGTGCCGGCGACGCTGCAGCGGCTGGAGACGCTGGGGGTGGCCGTGGCCGGATACGGCACGGACCGCTTCCCCGGCTTCTATCTGTCCGACTCGGGGCATCCGATGGAGTGGACGCTGGACGGTCCCGAGCAGGTGGCCGGGGTCATGACGGCGCAGGACGCGCTCGGTGCGGCGGAGTCGGCGCTGATCGTCGCCAACCCTGTTCCCGAGGCGGAGCAGCTGGATCCGGAGCTGCACGCGCGCGTGCTCGCCGACGCGTTGCAGGCGTGTGAGGCGGAGGGGATCAGCGGCCAGGCGGTCACGCCGTTCCTGCTCGACTACCTCGTGCGGCACACCGACGGTGCGTCGCTGAGCGCCAATCTCGCGGCGGTACGCGGCAATGTGCGGCTGGCCGCACGGATCGCGGCGGCCTGGGCCGGGAAGTGATCCGGCCGCGGAACGGCGCGCTGCTGGTGGCGGGGGATGTGGTCACGGACGTCGTCGCCCGTCATCGCGGACCCCTCGCGTCGGGCACGGACACGGCCGCCGCGATTCGCCTGGTGCCGGGCGGGGCGGGGGCGAACGTGGCCTGCTGGGCCGCGCACTGGGGATGTGCCGAGGTGCGCATGCTCGGGCGGGTCGGCGCGGACGCGGTCGCCTGGCACGAGCGGGAGCTGATTGCGGACGGCGTACGGCCCCTGCTGGTCGTCGATCCGGAGGCGCCGACCGGGACGGTGGTGTGCCTGGTGGACAGCGAGGCGTCCGCGGAGCGCACCTTCCTCACCGACAGCGGCGCGTCCCTGCGGCTGGGGCTCGAGGACTGGTCGGACGCACTGCTGGACGGCGTCGCGTGGCTGCATCTGTCGGGCTACCTGCTGTTCTCGGAGCCGAGCCGCGCCCTGGTGGCCCTGGCTGTCCGGTCGGCACGCGCGCAGGGGGTGCCGGTCAGCCTGGACCCGGCGTCGGCGGGTTTTCTGAAGGGGCTGGGCGTGGAGCGTTTCCTCGCCCTTGTTGAAGGAGTCGACGTCCTGCTGCCGAGCCGGGACGAGGCGTGTCTGCTGACAGGTCTGACGGACGCCGGGGACGCTGCGGCCGAGCTCAGCCGTCGCGTCCCGCTGGTCGTCGCCAAACAGGGTGCGGCCGGTGCGCTGGTCGCCCGGTCGGGCACCGTGTGCGCCCGGGTCCCGGCCGCACCGGCGACGCCTCGCGACACCACCGGCGCCGGCGACGCCTTCACCGGCGCCTTCCTCGCCGCGCTGCTCAAGGGCGCCGAGCCCGAGGACGCGGCGACGGAGGGCACGCGGGCCGGGGCCCTGGCAGTGGAGCGGGTGGGCGGCCGGCCACCGAGGCGACCAGCGCGCGGAGAGAGGCCATGAGGCCTGGGGCGAAGAGAAGCGATGAGGCCTGGCCGGCGTGAGTCAGAGCGGCGCATAGGGAACCGGCTGGCGTGAGCTGGAGAGGGACAGAGGGAACCGGCTGGCGTGAGTCGGAGCCGCGCAGAGCGAACCGGCCGGCATGAGCCGGAGCCGCGCAGAGGGAACCGGCCGGCGTGAGCCGGAGAGGGGCCGAGGGAACCGGCCGGCATGAGCCGGAGAGGGGCCGAGGGAACCGGCCGGCATGAGCCGGAGCCGCGCAGAGCGAACCGGTCGGCGTGAGCCGGAGAGGGGCCGAGGTGACTGACCCGCGTGCTGTCGTGCGGCCGCTGTCTGGGTCGCACGGTTTCCCCGTTCCCCTTCAGGCGCCTGCGGTGCGCATCCCTCAGGGGCGCGGGGAACCGTGCGAGAAGACACGACTCACCCGCGCCCGCCGACCCCGTTCACCCCTTACGCCTTACGGCCCCACGCCGAGATCAGCGCGGGTGCGGCCAGGTCCATCTCGCCGGAGGAGATGTGGGACAGGTGACGGTCGATGTCGTGGTCCGTCACGAGGCCCGTGGCGACGAGCCGGCTGCGGAGTTGACGGACCGTCGCCGATTCCAGCCCGGCGCAGGCCCGGGAAGTGACCGGGAAACCGGCGTCCGCCTCGACCTGACGGAGTCCGGCCGCGCGCAGCAGGCGCGGCAGGGTGCGCCCGTGGGCGAGGTCGACGCCGTGGTCGGCGAGGACGGTGCGCACGGCATGCCGCAGCCGGTTCGCCAACTGTTGCTCGGGGCCGTACTCGTCGGGGCAGATCAGCGGTTGCAGGGCGGCGTCGGTGTCCTCGACGAGAAGGCGTCCACCGGGCCTCAGGGCCTTGACGAGGGCGCGCAGCGCTCGCTCCCGGTCGGGCACGCGGCCGAGGACGAGTCGGGCGTGGACAAGGTCGAACCCCTCCCCCGGCGGGTCCTGCACGGCGATGTCGTGGACGCGCAGCTCGACCGGCGGACGGGCGGGCGAGTCGGCCCAGGACGTGTCCGTGGCGGTGGCGATGACCTTGCCGGTGGGCCCGACCCTCTTGGCCAGCCAGGAGACGACGGTGGTCCCTCCCGCGCCGGCCTCCCAGCAGCGCCAGCCGGGTCCGACGCCGAACGCCTCGAAGTGGCGGAACGTCACGGGGTCGTAGAGCGCGGCGAACGCGTCACGCCACTGCGCCGCGTCGGCCCGCCGACGGGCGAGTTCCTCCTGGCGGGGATCGGGTTGGAGCTGCTCGCGGGATTCGCGCGGGGAGAGATGGCCGAGGAGCTCGGTGGGTTGGTCGCGTTGGTCGAGGTGCTCGTCGGACGGGGGGCGGCCGTGGTCTTCGTGATCGAGGTCGTCGAGCAGGTGTCCGTCGGTTCGCGTCATGACCCGATCATCCCAGTTGTCCCGGTTGTCATGATGTGGCGACGCTCGGGGAGGCTCCAGGAGTCCGCCAACGCTTGGGGCGGAAGGGTAATTCGACACGTCCCACCCCGTCGTCCACAGGTGGGAACAAAGCGGAATCCGCGCTATCCACAGGCCGGCCCACCGCTCTTCCCTTCCTGGCAAACTGGCGCGACAAGGCGCGGGAAGGCGGCGCAAGAGAACCACGCAAGGAGTCCCGATGTCCATGGCAGGGAATCTGCGGAAGGTCACAAGCCTCGGCACGGTCGACGGCCTCCGCAGAGTGGCGCGGCTGGCCCGACGGCGGCGCCGGGTCGACCTGAGTCACCCCGCCCGGTCCCCGCTGGGCTCCTCGGTCGTCAACTGCATCGCGTACGAGGACGGCGCCCGGCTTCCGGTCGACGGGGATCTGGCCGACGCGGTGAAGAGGGTGCGCAAGAGCGGCTCCGGCTTCGTCTGGCTGGGGCTGCATGAGCCGACGAACCGCGAGTTCGCGGGCGTGGCCGAGCTGTTCGACCTGCATCCGCTGGCCGTCGAGGACGCGATCGAGGCCCATCAGCGCCCGAAGGTCGAGCGGTACGGCGAGACGCTGTTCGCCGTGTTCAAGACCGTCTGCTACATCGAGCACGAGGAGTTGACGGCGACGAGCGAGGTCGTCGACACCGGCGAGATCATGGTCTTCGTCGGTCATGACTTCGTCGTCACGGTGCGGCACGGCCGGCACGGCTCGCTCGGCCCGCTGCGCGAGGAGCTGGAGTCCGACCCGGGCCAGCTCGTCAAGGGGCCTTCCGCGGTCCTGCACGCGGTCGCGGACCATGTGGTCGACGACTACCTCAATGTCATCGAGTCCGTGCAACTGGACATCGACCAGGTGGAGACGGACGTCTTCGCGGAGAACGGCGCACGGGCCGACCCGGGCCGCATCTACCAGCTCAAGCGTGAACTCCTGGAGCTGAAGCGGGCCGTGGTCCCGCTGGGCCGCCCGCTGCTCGACCTCGCCGACCGGCCGGTGCGCGTGGTCGACCCGGAGATACAGGCCTACTTCCGCGACGTCTCCGACCACCTCATACGGGC
Organism: Streptomyces sp. NPDC096205; assembly: GCF_044763135.1. Lineage (NCBI taxonomy): Bacteria > Bacillati > Actinomycetota > Actinomycetes > Kitasatosporales > Streptomycetaceae > Streptomyces > Streptomyces sp. NPDC096205. The sequence goes on from NZ_JBIWFS010000002.1 coordinate 216,907, forward strand.
GACGGAACAGATCGCGTCGTTCGACGAGCTGCTCAACTCGATCCTTCAGGCGCATCTCGCCCAGGTGACGGTGGCGCAGAACGAGGACATGCGGAAGATCACGGCATGGGCGGCCATCGTCGCCGTTCCGACGATGGTGTGCGGGATCTACGGCATGAACTTCGAGCACATGCCGGAACTGCACTGGCGCTACGGCTACGGCATGGTCATCGGCGTCATAGGCCTGGCCTGTGTGGCGCTCTACCGCGGCTTCCGGCGCAACGGCTGGCTCTGAACCCGAGTCCTGGCCCGCAACACCCGACGCCCCGCCCGGCACGACGGACCGGACGGGGACGGAAGGAAGGCGAAGGGAGAACGAAGGGACGGAGTGTGGCGGGGGCGCGGTGACGCGTCAGGTCCGCGCGTAGACCCGTCCCGTCCATTCCGCGATCTGGTCCTCCGACAGGCTCCGGACCAGGTCGGCCTCGCTGATCATGCCGACGAGGCGCTTGTTCTCGATGACGGGAAGCCGGCGGATCTGATGGTCCTCCATCTCCCGCAGCACCTCACCGATGTCGGCGTTCGCGTCGATCCAGCGGGGTGTGCCCTGGGCCATCTCACCGCAGGTGACCTTGGAGGGGTCGTGTCCCATGGCCACACAGCCGACGACGATGTCGCGGTCGGTGATGATGCCGCAGAGCCGCTCGTTCTCGTCGCTGATGGGCAGGGCTCCGACGTTGAGCTCGCGCATCAGTTGCGCGGCGCGGTCGAGGGTCTCGTGGGCGGGGATCCACTGTGCACCGGGGTGCATGATGTCTCCGGCAGTGGTCATGAAAGTACCTCCCGATGCCGGACGGCCGGCGCGGCGCAGGACGCACCGCTAGTCCCGGCGCCCTTCATTCTCGCCGCGGCACGGAACCCCCGCACCCGGAGCCTTGCGGCACGCGGCCGGCGTGCGCCGTAAGCCCGGCCGGGGCGGGCGCAGTGGAGAGCGGGCGACGTCGGGATCGGTGGAGGCGGGAGCGCGCAAAGCGGCAGCGAGTGAAGTCGGGAGCGGGTCGGGTGGTCAGCCGCTCCACGCGGGATGGCGGGGGTCGTCGGCGCGCACGACGACGTCCGCGGCACCGGCCGGGTCGGTCTCCTGGGTGTAGCGATCGAAGGCGGGGAGCGTCCAGCGGTCGCTTTCGGGGGTGCGGCGCTGCAGGGCGCCCGGGGAGAGGAGGACGTGCACGGTCAGATCGAAGGGGAACCAGTTCTTCAGAAGGAGCGGTCCATGCAGCAACATCACGGCCCCTTGTGGGAGTTGGACGTAGGGGCTGCGGGTGGCGCGGTCGGTGACCGGGTCCCACAGGTCGGGCAGGACCCGTCCGTCACCGCCGGGTTCGAGGGGCCCGAACACCTCGCGCCACAGCGCCCCGGTGTCGAGCCAGCCTCCGTAGTACGCCTCCAGGTCCTGGTGGCCGTACTCCAGGCGGACCGACGCGGGGCGCAGAAAGCCCTCCGCGGGCACGACGAGCGAGGGGCGGCCGCGCAGCCGAAGCGCCTCCGACACGCGTTGGGCCAGCTCTCCGGGGTGGGCCGCGGGTGCGCCGTCGAAGGCGACGCGCGGCCAGGGGCTGCCGTCGGCCGGCTCAAGATCGAGCAGACGGTCGGCCAGAGCGTCGCCGAGCCGCTCCCAGGTGATCGCTTCGAGTCGCACACGGCCATGATGCCGTGCACCCGCCCCCGCCTTCGGGGACGGGTGCGGATACGGCTCGTAACCGGCGGGAGGGCGTGTGGGGACATACCGGGCCGGTCAGCACAGGGAAGGGGGTGAGTGGGCCGGAGGGGACCAGGGGGCATGAACCGGGTATGGCCGTACCCACAACCCACCAGCCCCGGGCCGGACTTGTCGTCATCCAGCCTCTCAAGAGGAAGCGCTGCTCCGTGTGCCTGCGCGGGCCGCTGCCCCTGCTCGTCCTGGAGGAGGGCGCACCCCGCTGCCTGGACTGCGCCGACCTCGGGCACCTGGTGTTCCTGCCGCGTGGCGACACGGCGTTGACGCGCAGGTCGCGGGAGGAGAGCGGGCTGTCGGCGGTGGTGGTGCGGTTCAACCGCCGCAAGAGCCGCTACGAGCGCCAAGGCGTCCTCGTCGAGGAGGAGGCGCTCGCGCGGGCCGAGGCCAGATGCCTGGCGGACGCCGAGGCACGGCGGCGGCGTCGGGCGCGTGACGCGCGGCGACGGGCGGCGGAGGACGCGCGGTTCGCGGAGGCGTTCGCCGCGGAGATACGGCGGCTGTTCCCGGGCTGCCCCGCCGAGCGGGCCCGAGGGATCGCCGGGCACGCCTCGGTGCGCGGCAGCGGACGGGTCGGGCGCAGCGCCGCGGGGCGGGCGCTGTCCGAGGGGGCGGTGATCTCGGCGGTGGTGGCGTCGGTACGGCACATGGACACGCCGTACGACCTGCTGCTGATGAGCGGCGTGCCACGGCATGAGGCGCGGCGCCGGATCAGGCCGGCTGTGGAGACGGTGCTGCGCGGTTGGCAGGAGGAGGGTGCAGACGCGGCCGGGTGAGGGGGCTGGACGCTCGCGTATGGCTGCGCGCCGATCGGCCATGGTCCGGCCGGAGGCGGTGGCGTTGACTGAGGGCAGGGAGCAGGGGAAATGGAAGCGGGTGGGTGGGCGTGATCGAAGGACCGTACTTGTGGCTGACCGTGGCGGGGGTGCTCGGAACGGGGCTCGCGGCGGGGGTGTTCTGCGCGTTCTCGACCTTCGTGATGCGGGCGTTGGCGGCGCTGCCGTCGGCGCAGGGGGTGGCGGCGATGAACGCGATCAACAGGGCGGCGCCGAGACCGGCGTTCATGGCGGTGTTCCTGGGCACGGCGGTGGTGGCCGTGGCGGTGGCTGTGGTCACGTTCGTGGTGTGGCCCGGGGAGGGGAAGGCGGAGCTGCTGCTGGGGAGTGCGTTGTACGGGTTCGGTTCGTTCGGGGTGACGGTCGTCGCCAACGTGCCGCGCAATGACGCGCTGCTCCGGCTGGAGCCGGGGACTCCCGAGGCGGACGCGTACTGGCCGGTCTATGTGCGCGAGTGGACGCGGTGGAACCACATACGGACGGCCGCCTCGGCGGCGGCCACAGTGCTCTACGCACTGGCGCTCACCTGACCCGGCAGCGGCCACGGGAAACGCCCCCCTGACCTCGCTGGGACCGGGTTGGGACCAGGCTGGGATCGGTTCTGGGGCCAGGCTGGAGCCGGGGTCCGCAGGGGCTGTCCACCGCGCCGTTCACCCCCCTGCAGTCCGGGCGAATGGGACGTATCGTTGCCGGAAGGGTGCCGTCGAACGGGGTACGGCCGGTCGTACGCGCAGGCAAGGAAGACGGCCATGGCAGATCCCAAGGGGTTCATGACCACGCCTCGCCGGGAGTGGCCGAGGCGGCCGGTCGAGGAGCGGGTCCGCGACTGGGACGAGGTGTATGCGCCGGGGGCGTTGCTGCCGATCATCACCGAGCAGGCGGATCGGTGCATGGACTGCGGGATCCCGTTCTGTCATGACGCCTGTCCGCTGGGGAATCTCATCCCGGAGTGGAACGACCTGGTCGCGCGGGACGACTGGCGGGCGGCGGCGGACCGGCTGCACGCGACGAACAACTTCCCCGAGTTCACGGGGCGGTTGTGTCCGGCGCCGTGCGAGGCGGGGTGCGTGCTGGCGATCAACCAGCCGGCGGTGACGATCAAGAACGTGGAGTGCGCGATCGCCGACCGGGCGTGGGAGGAGGGGTTCGCGCCGCCCAGGCCGCCGGACCGGCTGTCGGGGAAGACGGTCGCGGTGATCGGCTCGGGGCCGACGGGACTCGCGGCGGCGCAGCAGCTGACCCGGGCCGGGCACACCGTCGCGGTGTTCGAGAAGGACGACCGGATCGGCGGGCTGCTGCGGTACGGCATCCCCGAGTTCAAGATGGAGAAGCGCCATCTGGAGCGGCGGCTGGAGCAGATGCGGGCCGAGGGCACATGGTTCCGCACCTCGACGGCGGTCGGGCGGGACATCGGGGCGGACGAACTGCGGGCACGCTACGACGCGGTGGTGGTCGCCACCGGCGCGACGGCGTGGCGTGAACTATCGGTGCCAGGGAGGGAGTTGGCGGGGATCCATCAGGCGATGGAGTATCTGCCGCTGGCCAACCGGGTGTGCGAGGGAGACCTGGAGCGGTCGCCGTTGTCGGCGGCGGGGCGGCATGTGGTGATCGTGGGCGGCGGTGACACCGGGGCGGACTGTCTCGGCACCGCGATCCGGGAGGGCGCCGCGTCCGTGACCCAGCTGGACATCTACGGCCGGCCGGGCGAGGCGCGCGACGAGGACGCCGAGCCGTGGCCGACGTATCCGACGCGGGTCTACCGGCTGTCGGCCGCGCACGAGGAGGCGCGTGATCTGCGGACGGCGCCCGCCGCCGACGCCGACGCGCGGCTGTTCGCGGCGTCCACGCTGCGGTTCACCGGGGACGCGGCCGGACGGGTGCGGGCGCTGCACCTCACGGAGGTCGACGAGCGGCGCCGGCCGCTGCCGGGCACAGGGCGTGCGCTGCCCGCGGACCTGGTGCTGCTCGCGCTGGGCTTCTCCGGCCCCGACCGGCGGGACGGACTGGTGGACCAGCTCGGCCTCGCCCTGGAGCCGCGCGGCACGATCGCCCGGGACGCGGGCTTCGCCACCAATGTGCCCGGCGTGTTCGCCGCGGGGGACGCCGCGCGCGGGCAGTCCCTGGTGGTCTGGGCGATCGCAGAGGGCCGAGCGGTGGCGGCGGCGGTCGACCGCCACCTGACAGGCACCTCACGGCTGCCCGCCCCGGTCTCACCCCACGACCGGCCGATGTCGGTGTAGCCCACCCCACCGAGCACTGCCCCACCCAGCACCCCGCCCAGCCCTGCCCCATCCCGCGCCACCCAGCACCCCACCGCACCGCGCCGCCCCAATCACCGCCGCACCGTCGGCACCACCCGCACCGCCAGGACCACCCGCACCGCCGCCGTACACCCAGCACCCACCTCCGTGTAAACCCCACCGACTGTAGGGTCCCGCTCCATGACGGAGTCGTGGGTCGATGCGGCGGAGCGGATCGGGGCCGATCTGCATCTGGAGGTGGCGGGGCCGGGTGGGCGGCGGGCCGCGTTGATCCGGGCGTTGCGGGAGGCGGTGCGGAGCGGACGGTTGGCGCCGGGGACGCGGTTGCCGCCGTACCGGTCGCTGGCGGCGGATCTGGGGGTCGCCCGCAATACGGTGGCGGACGCCTACGCCGAGCTGGTGGCGGAGGGCTGGCTGACGGCCCGGCAGGGTTCGGGCACCCGGGTGGCGGACCGGGCCGAGCCGGTGCGGCATGCCGTGCGAACGCCCGGCAGGGCGCCGGTACGCGCGCGGGGCCCACGGCACGATCTGCGGCAGGGCACGCCGGACGCCTCGGAGTTCCCGCGCGCGGCCTGGCAGGCCTCGTACCGGCGGGCTCTGCAGCAGGCGCCGAACGAGGTGTTCGGGCCGGGCGATCCGGCCGGGCGCATCGAGCTGCGGGAGGCCCTGGCCGAGTATCTGGCACGCGCGCGGGGGGTGCGGACGGAGCCGGGCCGGATCGTGATCTGCTCGGGGTTCGCGCATGCGCTGCGGCTGCTGTTCGGGGGCGGGGTGCTGCGGGGGCCGCTGGCGGTGGAGGCGTACGGCCTGGGGTTCCACCGGGAGCTGCTGGCGGCGGCGGGGGTCCGGACGGTTCCGCTGCCGCTGGACGAGGACGGGGCGCGGGTCGATCGGCTGGGGCGCGAGCGGGCGGTGCTGCTCACTCCGGCGCACCAGTTCCCGACGGGCGGCCCGCTGCACGCGGCGCGCCGTGCGGCGGTCGTCGACTGGGCACGCGCGCGGGGCGGGGTGGTCCTGGAGGACGACTACGACGGCGAGTTCCGCTACGACCGCAAACCGGTCGGCGCCGTGCAGGGTCTCGATCCGGAGCGTGTCGTCTATATCGGGTCGGTCAGCAAGAGCCTGTCCCCGGCATTGCGGCTGGGGTGGATGGTACTGCCGGGGCCGCTGGTGGAGGAGGTACTGGCGGTCAAGGGCGAGCGGGAGGCCTGGGCGAGTGTGCTGGATCAGCTCGCGCTCGCCGATTTCCTCTCCAGTGGGTCGTACGACCGTCATGTGCGGCGTATGCGGCAGCGCTACCGCGGTCGCCGGGACCGGCTGGTGGCGGCGCTGGCCGCGCAGGCGCCGCACATCGAGGTGACGGGCGTGGCGGCCGGGCTGCACGCGGTCCTGCGGCTGCCGCCGGGGACCGAGCCGAGCACCGTGAAGGGGGCGGTGTGGCAGGGGATCGCCCTGGACGGCCTGTCGGCGTTCCGGCATCCGGAGACGGACACGCAGGCCATGGCGGCCATAGGGGCCATGGGAGCCATGGACGGCCTGGTGGTGGGGTATGCGACGCCGCCCGAGCACGCGTACGAGGCGGCGCTGGAGGCGTTGTGCGGGGTGCTGCCCGCGGACCACTCCGCGTGAGATTCCCGGCCAGCTCGAACCGCCTTTCGCCGATGAACCCGATTTGGCCGGAATGTGACACCTGGCAGAGGTGTTCCAAGGAAGAAAGTGGGACGATTTTGTCCCAGGAGGTGTTTCGTCGCCGTCTCCCGTGAAACGGCCTCGGCGGCGGCAGCCCCGTCCTTGGTACCGCCGTCAGGCGTAGGGCCAACCCCGCGCGTCCCCCCTGTAGGCGGCCGGTCCTGGAGGGTGCTCGATGACGACTCTCGTCGAACGGCACGGAGAAGGTGCGTACGAGGGGGAAGGTTCCGGGGGCCAGGGTGCGCTCGGCATGCCGCCGGGGGCGCACGGCCCCGAGGCCGTCCCACTGGAACGGCCTGCCGCGGCTGATCCCGGTCTGACCGGTTCCAAGGCCGCGAACCTCGCCCGCGCGGCCCGCGCAGGCCTGCCCGTACTGCCCGGTTTCGTGATCCCGTCCGGCGTACCCGACGACTCCCCCGCCCTGCGTGAGGCCTGGCGCGAGCTGTCCGAGGACGGCACACGGCCACTGGTCGTGCGGTCCTCGTCCTCGCAGGAGGACACCGGGGAGTCCTCCCAGGCGGGCCGCTTCGACTCGGTGCTGGACGTGCGCGGCCCGGACGACTTCCGTACGGCGGTGCGGGCCGTGCGCGCCTCGGCGCAGCTGCCCGACGGGACGACGGCGCCCATGGCCGTGCTGGTGCAGCCGATGCTGACGGCCCGGGTGGGCGGGGTGATGTTCGGGGCCGATCCCGTCGCGGGGCGTACCGACCGGCTGCTGGTGAGCGTGGTGTCCGGTGGGCCGGACACGCTGGTCAGCGGCGTGCGTGCGGGTACCGACCACTGGCTGAGCCCGCGCGGACGCCTGCTGCGCGTCGACCCGCCCGGCGAGGGCGGAGCGGTGCTCGGCCGTGCCGAACTGATCCGGCTCGCACGGCTCGCGCGCCGAGCGCGGCAGGTGTTCGGCGGGCCGCAGGACATCGAGTTCGGGTTCGACGAGGACGGACGGCTGTGGCTGTTCCAGAGCCGCCCGATCACGGCGATGGCCGCGCGGCCGGCCCGCGGGGCCCGGCTGCTGGGTCCGGGACCCGTCGCGGAGACGCTGCCCGAGCAGTTGATGCCGCTGGAGGAGGACCTGTGGGTGGCGCCGATGGCCCGCGGGCTCGCCGCCGCGCTCGACATCGGCGGCACCGCGCCGCGCCGGCTGCTGCGTACGGTGCCGGTGGTGACGTCCGTCGGCGGGCGGGCGGCCGCGGATCTGCGGCTGCTCGGGGCGCTGCCGCCGCGGCATCCCTGGCTGGCGCTGCTCAACCCGGCGCCGGGTGCGCGCCGGCTGACCGCGGCCTGGCGGGTGGGACGGCTCACGGGAGCGCTGCCCGGCCTCGCCGTGGACCTGGTCGCCGACATCGACCGGCAGCTCGCCGAGATTCCCCGCCCCGACGAGCTGCCCGGGTCCGCGCTCGTGTCCACGCTGCGCTGGTCGCGCGCCGCCCTGGTCTCCCTGCACGCGCAGGAGAGCCTCGCGGGTGCCCTGCTGCGCGACACGCCCCGGACCACCGCCGCCGGTTCGGCCCTGGCCGTCCTCGCGGACGCCCGCGCCCGGCGCATACCCGACGACCGCGTGCTCAGCACCGAGCCGCTCGTCCTCGCCCTCACCTCCCCGAGCCTGCGCGACCGGCCGCACCTGCCGCCGGACCCCGGGACGGGGGCGGGAACGGCCGGGCCCCAGGGCATGGGCAGACCAGGCATACGCGGCGGTGCCGTCGACCTCGTACGGCCCCGGCGGGGAACCGCCGACGACGCCGCTCCCCCGGCCGCCGCTCCCCCGGCCGCCGCTCCCCCGGCCGCCGCTCCCCTCCCCGCCCTGCCGCCCCGCGAGGCCCTGCGTCTGCGGATCCGGTGGGTGCAGGAGCTTCAGGTGCGGCTCGTGCGGGAGGCGGCGCACCGGCTGAGGGTGCGCGGCGTGCTGGACGACCCCGCGCGGGTCGGTCTGCTGCGGTGGGCCGAGCTGATCGCCGCGCTGGAGGGCGGCCCGCTCCCCGGTGACGTACGGGAACGGGTGCCAGGGCCGCTGTCCGCCCCGCTGCCGGACGCGTTCCGGATCGCCGAGGACGGCACGCTCGTCGCCGAGCGGGCGCGGAGCCGCCGGGCCGAGCGGCGCCGCAGCGGCCGTACCGGCGGCGAAGGCTCCGGCCGTGGCGTGTCCGGAGGGCGGGCCGTCGGCACGGCCTGGGACGGCACCGGACCACCCCCCGACGACGCGGTGCTGGTCGTGCGCACCCTGGACCCGGCGCTCGCCCCGCTGCTGCCCCGGCTGACCGGGCTGGTCGCCCAGACCGGCAGCCCGCTGTCCCACCTGGCCGTCCTGTCCCGCGAGTACGGGCTGCCCGCGGTCGTCGGCGCCGAGGACGCGGTACGCCGCTTCCCGCCCGGCACCCGGATGACCCTCGACGGCAGGACCGGCGAGGTCCGCCCGGACCCGGCGACCGACGGCAGAGCACCGGGCACCGACGGCGCAGGACGGGGCACCGAGAGCAGATCGCCGGGCACCGACGGCGGAGCACCGAGCACCAACGGCGGAGCACGGGCGGCCACCGAGAGCACGCCGCCCACCCGGTCCGCGTCCGGCGCCGCACACCGGGGAGGCCCCCGATGAGGCGCCTGGCGTACTTCTTCGGGGCCGCGGCGGCGGGCGGTGCGGCGATGTACTTCGTCGTCTACCTCTACCGCTGGCAGTGGCAGCGCGCGGTGCTGTGCGGTGTGGTGCTGCTGGTGGTGGAGGTGCTGCTGCTCGGGCTGGTGCTGGTGGGCCGGCTGGCCCGGGTCGAGGACCGGATGCGCGACTACGACCTGCGCCAGCGCGAGCTCACCGAGCGGCAGCGGGACGTGCTGGCCCGGCTGCGTCAGAGGCAGCGGTCCGAGGACGCCCCTCGCGCGACTCGGTTCCGGTGGCTGGAGGAGCCGGCCGAGCGGACGTACGTGTTCGTGCCGGTCCTCATGGTCACCGGTGTGCTGCTGTCGGGGATGGCCTGGCTGGTGCAGCGGGTCGCGGCGTCGACGTCCCGCCCTGCCGAGCGGAAGCTGGCAGGACGGCTGGCCGTGCTCGCCGCGCCGGACCCCTCGGCCGGCCTCGACCTGGACGACGTACCGCCACCGGCCGGACCGCGGACGCGGGCCCGCACAGCGCGGCTGGTGGTGGCGGGTGTGCTGGGGACCGCGCTGCTGGGCGGGCTGATCGTGGGCCTCGCCGATCTGACGCAGACCCGGCACGAGCGCGAGGACGCCTCCGCGGCCACGTCGGTACTGGTCCGTATCGACGTACGGGACGCGGGTATGACGCCGGAGCGGCGGGCGCTGGCCGCGCGGCAGCTGTGGGAGGGGTGCCGGGACTCCACGTCCGTGGCCCTGAACCGGGCGACGCTGGGCGATCTGGGCGAGGGCCTGTTCGCCGGTGTCGTACGGCCCGCGCTGACCGAGCACGACCGGCTGCGACTGCGCGGCTGCCTGGAGGACACCGCGCTGGAGCGGGCCCATCTGACGGTGGTGGGGATGGGCGACACGGAGGCGTACGACAACTGAGTGGCGCCGCGGCGGGGCGCGGGGGTGTACCACGCGTGGGGTGCGGTACTCGTCATTGAGAATGAGAGATAGGTCATATCCGGCTTATCGGACATGTCGGGCCGGGATACGATTCCAGGAATCTCCCGTCCCCTAGCCCTTTGGGCCGCCATGACTGTCGCCGAAATCCTCCCCCTGCCGCCCACCACCACCGCCCCCGCCCCTGCTCCCGTCCGCCCGAAGCGCAGCGTCAAGCGGCGTGCCGTACGGGCTCTGGTCGCCATCGTGATCGGATACCTGGTCCTGTGGGCCGTCGGCTCCCTCGGCATTCTGATCGCCCACCAGTGGATCCAGTCGGAGACACCCGCGCCCGCCGGGACGCGCGTGGTCCAGGGCGTGCACAACTTCGAGCCCGTCGACTCCGAGGGTCACCTGTGGCGCGGGGCCGCCCCTTCCCCCGCGGGTTACCGCAACCTCGCCGACATGGGCATCACCACGGTGGTGGATCTGCGCGCCGAGGACCTGAGCGCGGCGCAGCTCGGCGAGCCGGAGAAGGCCGGTCTGGAGGTCGTGCACATGCCCATCCGGGACGGACAGACGCCGACCCCGAACCAGGTCAAGCAGTTCATGGACACGGTGACCTCCTCGGCCGGGCCGGTGTTCGTGCACTGCGGCGCGGGCGTGGGCCGTACGGGCACGATGGCGGCGGCCTATCTGGTGCAGAGCGGCGAGGAGTCGGCCTCGACGGCCGTACGGCGCAATCTCGCGGTCGGCCCGCCGTCGATCGAGCAGATCTGGTACGGGCTGCACCTGGGCAAGGAGAAGGCGGAGCAGCCGCCGGCCGGTGTGGAGGCGCTGAGCCGCCTGGTGGACGCGCCGCGCCGGATCTGGTCGTACCTGTAGAGCCGTACAGGGCCCTTGAACACGCCGGTGGGGGGGGGCCCCCCCCCGCGGGGGCCCCCCCCCCCCCCCCCCCCCCCAAAAACACCCCCCCCCCCCCAAAAAAAAAAATACGGGCCGGGGGGGGGGGGGCCGCCCCCAGGCCCCCCCCCCCCCC
>NZ_JBIWFS010000002.1:228007-1306591 GCF_044763135.1 Streptomyces sp. NPDC096205
CGCCGGGGCGGGGGGGCGGCCGTCCCCGGGTGGGGGGCCCGGGCGGCGCGTTTGGGGGCCTAAGGTTTCCCCCCGCCCCGCCCCCGCCGCCCGGGGGGGGGCGCCCCCCCCCCGGGGCGCCCCCCCCACCGGCGTCTCAGCACAGACTTGAAATCTCGGCACAGACTTAAAAAACGTGCGGCGCAGGGTCGTTCAGGACAGCAGGAAGTCCGCCACCCCCGCCTTGGCGCCCTCGATGAAGGCCGTCATCTCGTCGGAGGTGTAGATCAGCGCCGGCCCGTCGGGGTCGGTGGACTGCCGGACGGCGATCCGGCCGTCCGCGAGCTTCATCGCCTCCAGGCAGTTGCCCCCGTTGCCGCCGCTCCAGGGCTTGTGCCAGCCCTCGCTGCCCAACTCCCTGGCGGGCATGCCGTTGTAGATCCGCTGCCCGCGGATCCGCGGGCAGGACTGGGGGTCGATGCGATCCATTCACAGCTCCTTGCGGAGATCCCGGAGGATCTCCTTCGTGCGATGTGCCGTGGCGGCCTGCGCCGCCATGCGGTCCATGACCTCGAGATGAGTGGCCACCTCGGTGCGCGCGTCGAGATAGACGGCCCCGGTCAGGTACTCGCTGTAGACCATGTCCGGCAGTTCGGGCACGGCGAATCGGAACAGCACGAAGGGCCCGTACGTGCCGGGGTGCGGCCCCGTGGCGAACGGGACGACCTGCAGCGTGACGTTGGGCAGCTTCGCCACCTCGAGCAGTCTGTCGATCTGGGCCCGCATCACCTCCGGCCCGCCGACCGGGCGGCGCAGCACGGTCTCGTCCATCACGGCCCAAAAACGCGGCGCCCCTTCCCGGGTGAGCAGTCCCTGGCGTTGCATGCGCAGGGCCACATGCCGCTCGATGTCGTCGGGCCGGGTCTGCCCGACGGCGCCGGAGAGCATCACCCCGCGCGCGTAGTCCTCGGTCTGCAACAGGCCGGGGACGAAGTGCGGTTCGTAGCTGCGGATGAGGCTCGCGGCCCCCTCCAGGCTGACGTGCATGGAGAACCAGCCCGGCAGGACGTCGTGGAACCGCTGCCACCAGCCGGGCTTGTTGGCCTCCTCGGCCAGCTGCACAAAGGCCTCGGCCTCGTCGTCGGGGACGCCGTAGGCCTTCAGGAGCAGCTGGAGGTACGGGATCTTGAGCGAGACCTCGGCCATCTCCATCCGGCGGACGGTGGCCGGCGCGACACGCAGGACGCGGGCCGCCTCCTCGCGCTTGAGCCCCGCCTGTTCCCGCAGGTCCAGCAGGCGCCGACCGAGGACGACCTGCCCCACCGTCGGCGCGGACCGCGGCTCGCTCACCCTCCACCTCCACCGAAGAATCCCGACAGCCCTGCGGCGCCATCCGAAGACCCGTTCGAAACCTCGGGCGTCATCCTCGATGCCCACCAAAACGGCCCGATCTGGACACTTTCCGTACAGATCAGGCCGGGCCGGACATATCCGGCCGAGGTCTCGGCGATCCCAAGTGGCGCCGCTCGGCGTGCTGTTGCGAGCAGTGTGCCACGGCCTTCCACACCGTCACACAGCACTCTGCAATTTTCAGAGTGACACTTGCCAAGTGTTCACGGCGGGGAGATAGTGGCAAGCGTGATTCCGTCCGCGCCCTTAGGAACAGACGCCGCAACGGGCCCTCTCGGCCTCGGCGCCGCCTCAGGAGCCGGTCCCCTCGGGGACGGGCCCGAGCGCCGGTTCCGTTTCGAGCTGGCCGCACACCCGGGCTCCCCCGCACAGGCCAGACGACTGGCGCGGGCACGGCTGGCCGGGTGGTCGGTGTGCGAGGACACCTGTGACACCGCGGCTCTGGTCATATCCGAGCTCGTCACCAACGCGATCGTGCACACGGCGAGTTCCGTCGTCGTCTGCGAGCTGCGCGACGGCGACGAGCTGCTGCGCATAGCCGTGCGCGACGAGGGCTGCGCCCCCACCGAGCCCCACCCCTGCGCCCAGCGCACGGAGGAGGAACAGGGCAGGGGACTGCTTCTCGTGGAGGCCCTCTGCCGCGCCTGGGGCGCCCAGGAACACGGCACGGGCCTGCTGGTCTGGGTGGACCTGCCGCGCCAAGCCGACGCGGATGCCTTCGGCGACGCAGCGGGCCGGGGCGAGGCGGATGCCTTCGGCGACGCAGCGGGCCGGGGCGAGGCCGAGCCGGGCGACGACGTGGCCTGGGTGGGCATCACCACCGACATCGCCCTCGACACCGGCATCAACGTCGACCTCGACACCGGCATCAACGTCGACCTCGCCATCGACATCGAGGCACCTCGGTGCGACCTCGGCTGGGGTGCGCCCCCGAAGCCCGGTCCGGCTCCGGGCGGCTCCGGCGAGGAGGAAGAGGCCGCCGAGCGCTACGACACCGGGCGGAGGACCGCGTGAGCGCGGCCTCGGGTGCCGGCCGGGTGCTCAGCCTCGACACGCTGGTCCGGCTGGGCCGCGACACACGGTCCGGGCACACGCCCCGGCAGCTGCCCGTCCCCGCGGGCATGACCGCCCCGCTGGGCTGCGACGCGGTCGCGACGCCCGCCCGGCTCGGCCCGCAGCTGATGCCCCGCCTGCCCTGCGTGGGCTGCGTCTACGCCGACGACGCGCACTGGTGGTGGCTGCTGCCCTCCGACTCCGACTACGCCCTCGACTGGCCCGCCCCCGCGCACTACGCCCGCGGCGCCCTCGTCCCCGAGGCCCTCACGACCGGCCGGCCGCGTCTGATCCACCGCCCCGAGGGCACGCTCCCCTACAGCCCGCCGATCCCCCTCTACCTCGCGCTGTGCCGCCTGACGGGGACGACGCCGGCCTGGGCCCGGCCGGTCAGCGCATAGCGCACAGAGCCGCCGCCGGCCTCGACCTCCGCGCTCACGGCCGTACGCGAAAAAGGCCCCGGCCCTCACCGCCGTACGCGACAAAGGCCCGGCCCTCACCGCCGTACGAGAAACCGGCCGCGGCCCTCACAGCCGTACGCCAAAACAGCCCCTGTACAAGAACGCAGCCCGCGCACGCCCGCGCATACCCGCGGAAACTCCTGCGCGCCCTGCCACCACGGCGGTGGCCCCGCGATAGTGGCCCTCCGGCCACGGTCACGGGGAGGCACCGGTGGGGAAGGCGCGGCGGAAACGCCAGGTGGGGCAGGAGGACGTGTCCGAGTCGGAGCGGCTGCTGTTCGGCGGGCCGCTGCGCTACGACATGGGGTGGAACCAGCACGCGGACGCATTCCTGGAGCTGAGCTTCCGGGCCATGATCACCCGGCTGCCCGCGCTGCTCGGCTCCAGTCTGGCCCTGGCCTGGCAGGCCGACCGCCGGGCCGCGCGGATCGTGCTGGCCGCCGAGGCGGGCCGGGGCCTCGCCCAGGCGGTGAACCTGCTCGCGGTGAACGCCGTGCTGGCCCGGCTGATGGCGGGCGGCCCGATCGAGGACCGGCTGCGCGGAGCGGCTCCGGCCCTGGTCACCGTGGCCGCCGTCCTGCTGCTGGGCGCGCTGCTGCGGGCTGCGTCGACGTACGCCACCGGACGGCTGGAGCCGAAGGTGGAGCGGCTGGCCACCGAGCGGTATCTGGAACGGGCGGCGGCCGTGGAGCTGGCCGCGATCGAGGACCACGCCTTCCACAAGCTGCTGGACACCGCCCAGTACGGCGCCTCCTCCTCCCGCCGCATGATCGCCCACGCGACCCGGCTGGTGAACGCGATGATCTCGCTGATCGCGGCGGCGGGCGTGCTGACCGTGCTGCACCCTGCCCTGCTGCCGCTGCTGGTGACGATGACCCTGCCGAGCGCCTGGGGCGCGCTGACCAACGCCCGCCGCCGCTACGAGTCCTTCCACGCCTGGGTGCAGCACGCGCGGGCGGGCTATCTGCTGCAGGGCCTGCTGACGGAACCGGCCGCCGCCCCGGAGATCCGGCTGCACGGCGTGGGCCCGTTCCTGCTGCGGCACTTCCGCGCGATGTCGGAGACCGCGGAGGCCGAGCAGGCCCGCCTCGCACGCCTCGCGGCCCGTACGGGGCTGATCGCGGCGGCGTGGACGGGCCTGGCGACCGTCGCGACGTACGCCACGCTGGGCGGACTGCTGCTGGCCGGGACGATGGCGCTGTCGGTGGCGGGCACGGCCGTGATCGCGATCCGCACCGGCTCGGGCAGCCTGGACAGCCTGGTCCTGGAGGTGAACCAGCTGCACGAGGAGGCGCTGTTCGTGGGCGATCTGCAGCGGCTCTACCGGGAGGCGGCCGAGCGGGCGATCCCGGTCGGCGGGGCCGCGCTGCCGGAGCGCCCGAAGGAGATCAGGTTCGAGAACGTCACCTTCAACTACCCGGGTGACGCGGCCCGCCCCGCCCTCGACGACGTCAGCCTCTCCCTGCCGCTCGGCCGGATCGTCGCGCTAGTCGGCGAGAACGGCTCGGGCAAGACGACCCTGGTCAAGCTGCTCGCCGGGCTGTACATGCCGGACTCGGGCAAGATCCTCTGGGACGGCGTGGACGCGGCGACCGCCGACCGCCGGAAGCTCGCGGAGCGGATCGCGATGGTCGCGCAGGACTTCAAACGCTGGCCGTTCACCGCGAAGGTCAACGTCGGCATCGGGCGCCCGGCCGCACCCCTGACCGAGGAACGCCTGGCGGCCGCGGTCGCGGAGGCGGGCGCCGAGGATGTCGTCGCGGACCTGCCGCGCGGCCTGGACACCCTGCTGGCCCGCAACTTCAGCGGCGGACACGAGCTGTCGGGCGGCCAGTGGCAGCGCCTGGGCATCGCGCGGGCCGCCTACCGGCAGGGCAGCATCCTGATCGTCGACGAGCCGACCGCCGCGCTGGACGCGCGGGCCGAGCTGGAGGTGTTCGAGAAGATCCGGGCCCTGGCCGGGACCGGCCAGACGGTCGTCCTGATCACGCACCGCCTGGCGTCCGTGCGTCACGCGGATCTGGTGCACGTCCTGGCGGAGGGCCGGCTCGTGGAGTCCGGGACCCCGGACGAGCTGCTGGCCTCCGGCGGGATCTACGCGGAGCTGTACGGCCTGCAGGCCGAGCAGTTCAGCACGCGGCTGCCCGCACCGAAGGCGGGCTGACCGACCGGCCTCATTCCCCGCCGTCGCCGCGGACGATCACCAGAAACGTGTCCGTGGCGAGGTCCATCACGACCTCGGCGGGCAGCCCCTCCATACGGCGGGCCTGCGCGAACTCCTCGGCAGGCCAGGAACCACGGGGCCCGCCTGCGGGAAAGCCTTCGAGCACCTTTCGCCCGTTCACCATCCTGCACCTCCACAAAGCGTCGTACTGATATGAGTTAACGCCTGTGAAAGGGGAAAAGCCTCGTTCAGTGACGGGACTGAGACATAGTTGACACTCGTTCAGCGTCGCATGTGAGCCGGGTCTCAGGGACTTCCGCATACGGACCGGGCACGCTTCGTGTCAGTCCTCGTACTCGTCGTGATAGCGGATCCTCTCACTCCCCGCGGGCGCCCCGAAGGCCGACGCGCGCCCCTTCGGTTCCTCCCATTCCTCCTGGCGGCCCAGCGCGGTCAGGTCGAGCAGGCTGGTGGTCGAACCGAGCCCGTCCAGTCCGCGCTCGAAGGCCGAGTAGGTGTGGAACACCCGGTCGAGGTCCCGCAGGAAGCAGCTGATGCCGGGCCGCTCCACCAGCTCCCCCTCCTGCTCCAGGGTCACCTCGAAGTCCTGGTTGAAGTCGCTTTCGTACGACGAGTACCAGGGCACGGTCCAGCCCATCCGTGCCTTGAAGGGCAGAATCCGCGTGTACGGCGCCCGGGACACCGCCGCGAAGGAGGTGTTGCGGGCCTGCAGATGGGCGAGATGCCCGATCTGGTCCAGGAACGCCGAGCAGCTGCGGCAGCCCGCCTCCCAGTCCGGGGCGAACATGAAGTGGTAGACGACGAGTTGGTCCCGCCCCTCGAAGAGGTCGAGGAGGGTGGCCTTTCCGTCGCCGCCCTCGAAGACGTACTCCTCGGCCACCTCGACCATGGGCAGTCTGCGCCGCTCGGCGTTCAGCACGTCCCGCGCGCGCGTCACCACCTTCTCCTTGAGCAGCAGTTCCTCGCGTCGCGCGCGCCACTGAGCCCGCGAGACGATCTCCGGAAGCGACATGGCCCCTCCTGTGCAACGGTCCCGTTCGGGGTGGTGACCGCAGGGAGGGGCGGAACTCATCGCTCGGTCACAAGATTTTTTCCGTACGACGATGAGGCGCGTCCGTCCTGCGCTGCGTCGCGTACGTCACCGGCAGCGCGGCCAGTCCGCGGGCGCGCAGGGACGCACGCCAGCGCGGCTCGGAATCGGGCTCGTCGAGGGCGAGTTCGGGGAAGCGCTCCAGCAGTGCGGCCACCGCGATCTCGGTCTCGGCCCGGGCCAGCGGGGCGCCCAGGCAGTAGTGGATGCCGTGGCCGAGGGCCAGATGGCCGGAGGTGTCGCGGTCGAGGAGGAGCCGGTCGGGCTCGGGGAAGCGGGCGGGGTCGCGGTTGGCGGCGGCGAGGGAGACCAGCACGGTCTCCCCGGCCGGGACGGTGACTTCGCCGAAGGTGACGTCCTCGGTGGTGAAGCGCCGGATGGCGAGCAGGGCCGGGCCTTCGTGGCGGGCGAACTCCTCGACGGCGGCGGGCAGCAGGGCCGGGTCCGCGCGCAGGGCGGCGAGCTGGTCCGGGTGGTTCAGGAGTCCGAGGACCGCGTTGCCGATGAGCTGCACGGTGTTCTCGTAGCCCGCGAAGAGGATGAGGAACGCGAGGGACATCAGCTCGTCCTCGCCGAGCCGGTCGCCCTCCTCGCGGACCGCGATCAGGTCGGAGAGCAGGTCGTCGGCGCGCTCCTTCCGCTTGGCGGCGAGCAGGTCGGTGAAGAAGCCGAGCAGCCCGGCGACGGCCTCCTTGGCGGCCTGCGGGCGGGCCGGGTCCGGCGCGACGAGGCTGTCGGTCCAGACCCGGAAGTCCCGCCTGTGGTCCTCCGGCACACCGAGCAGGTCGCAGATGACGGTGATGGGCAGGGGTGCGGCGTAGGAGGCGACGAGGTCGGTGGTGCCGTGCGGGCCGAGGGCGTCCAGGAGCCGGTCGGCGGTCCGGCGGATCGGAGGGCGCAACTGCTCGACGCGGCGCGGGGTGAAGGCGCGGGCGACCAGCCGGCGGATGCGGGTGTGGTCGGGCGGGTCCATGTTGAGGAGGTTGGCGTCCAGGGCCGGCGGCAGGGCGAACCCCCGGTAGTTGCCGGGCGTCGCATGCCGTTTGTCGAGGGAGAGGCGCGGGTCGGCGAGCGCCCGGCGCGCGTCCTCGTACCGGGTGACGAGCCAGGCGGGGTTGCCGTCGGTGCCGGTGATGCGGTGCACGGGCGCGCTCTCGCGCAGACGGCGGTTGACGTCGTGGGGGCTGGCGATGAGTCCGTCGGCGGGATCCATGGAGGTCAGCCTATGTGTCGTACTGCTGGGCCCATGTGCCGTATGCCTGGGCCCAGGTGCCGCGCTGCCGGGCCCAAGTGCCGTACGTCTCGGCCTAGGTGTCGTACTGCCGAGCCCAAGTGCCGTACGCCTCGACCCATGTGTCGTACTGCCGGGCCCAAGTGCCGTATGCCTCGGCCCATGTGCCGCGCTGCCGGGCCCCAGTTCCATATGCCTCGGCCTATGCGTCGTACTCCTGGATCCTTGTCCCGTGCCCGCGGTCGACGAGGGCGGGCAGTCGTGTGCCCAACTCCCGCACGACGGCCGGGACATCGATGGTCAGCAGCTCGCGGTCGCGCATCAGGACACGGCCGTCGACGATGGTGGTGGTCACGTCCGCCGCGCGGGCGCTGTGCACGAGGGTGGCGGCGAGGTCGTGGACGGGCTGGGTGTGCGGCCCGGTGAGGTCGACGAGGACGATGTCGGCGCGCAGACCGGGTGCGATACGGCCCACCCGGTCGCCCAGTCCGACGGCCTGTGCGCTCTGCAGCGTGGCGTGATGCAGGGCCTGACGGGAGGTCAGCCAGCGCGGGTCGCCCTCGGTGGACTTCTGCACCAGCGCGGTGAGCGCCATCGACTCCCAGACGTCGAGGGAGTTGTTGGAGGCGGCGCCGTCCGTGGCGAGGCCGACGGGGATGCCGAGGGCGCGCAGTGCGCGGACGGGCGTGGTGGTGGGCCAGGCGAACTTCAGATAGCCGCGGGGCGCGCTCGCCACGGCGATCCGGCCGCGGGCCCGCTCCAGGACGGGCAGGTCGCGGTCCAGGATGCCGGTGCCGTGGGCGATGAGCAGCTCGGTCCCGAGCAGGCCGGTGCGCTCCAGGACCTCGATGGGGGTGGCGCCGTGCCGGGCGAGGCTGGTCTCGGCCTGGTCGCGGTTCTCGGCGGCGTGCAGATGCACGGGCAGGCCGTGCTCGTGCGCGAGGGCGGCGGTGGCGGCGAGGTCGTCGTCGGTGACGGTGTAGGGGGCGTGCGGGGCGAGGGCGGTGGTGATCCTGCCGCCCGCGCCGCCGCGGTGCCGCAGCGCGAACTCCAGTGAAGCCTCGCGCCCTTGGGGCTCCTGCGAGGAGAAGTACGCCTGCCCGAGGTGGGCGCGCATCCCGCACTCGGCGACGACGTCGGCGACCGCGTCCATCGCGAAGTAGTGGTCGGCGAAGCAGGTCACGCCGCCGCGGATCATCTCGGCGCAGGCCAGCCGCGCGCCCAGCGCCACGTCCTGCTCGGTGAGGTTGACCTCCACCGGCCAGACGACGTCGTTGAACCACTCCTCGGTCGGCAGGTCCTCGGCGAGACCGCGCAGGGCGACCATCGGGGCGTGCGTGTGGCAGTTGACCAGGCCGGGCATGGCCACCTGGCCGCGCGCGTCGATGCGCTCGGCGGCCGGTACGTCCAGGGCCTCGACGGCATCGGTGACGGCTGCGACGGCCCCGCCCCGTACGACGATCGCGGCGTCCTCGCGGAACCCGATCCGCTCTTGATCGTCGTGCACGAGCACGGTGCATCCGGTGATGATGAGGTCGGCGGGGGTCTGGCTCACCACGCCAACGTAGTCGGACCGGGCGGAGCGTGTGGCTCGCTCGCCGATGTACGCCGGGCCGTGTGGCTCTACCGGAAGGAGCCGGCATTGCTCCTGGGCACCTGGAACCTGGAGAACCTCTACCGGCCAGGGGGGCCGTTCGGGCCCGAGGACAGGGCCGCGTACGACACGAAGCTGGCCGCCCTGGCCGCGGTGATCACGGAGCTGGACCCGGCGCTGCTGGGCGTGCAGGAGGTCGGGGAGCCCGCGGCGCTGGCCGACCTGGTCACGACGGTGGGCGGCGACTGGCACACCGTACTGTCCGGGCACCCCGACCACCGCGGCATCCGCGTCGGCGTCCTCAGCCGTACGCCGCTGCGGGTGCTGGCCGACACGAAGGCGTTCGCGGCGCGGCTGCGGCCGGTGCAGACGGAGGACAAGGGCGGTACGACGGGCAAGGCCGGGCGTGGTCTGCTGGCCGTGGAGACGGACGGGGACGCGGGCCCGCTGCGGGTGGCGGTGGCGCATCTGAAGTCCAAGCTGCTGACGTATCCGAACAAGCGTTTCCATCCCCTCGACGAGGGCGAGCGGGTCCGCTTCGGCGCCTACGCCCTGTTCCGCCGGGCCGCCGAGGCGGCGGCGCTGCGCGAGCTGGCCGGGCAGCTGCTCGCGGGCGACGGCCGGGTGCGGGACGTGGCGGTGCTCGGCGACCTCAACGACGACGAGCACGCCGCCACCACCCAGCTGCTGCTCGGCCCGCCCGGCTCCGAGCTGGCCACGGCGGGCTTCGACCGGCCCGACCTGGGCGACGCGGAGCGGCTGTGGAACGTGGCCGGGCACATCCCGGCCGACGAACGCTTCTCCCGGGTCCATTCCGGCCGCCGCGAGCTGATCGACCACATCCTGCTCAGCCATCGCCTCATCCACCGCGTGACGACCGCGGGCACCGGCCTGCCGGACGCCGGCCCGCCGCGCCTGCCGTCGGTGGGCGAGGACCCGACACGGCGCCGGGGTGCGGTCGGCTCCGACCATGCGCCGGTGTGGGTGCGGCTTGGTGCGTGAGGGCGCAGGCCTTCATGAGGGCATCTGCCGCAAGGGCGGACCCGGGCGGTCGTACGACGCGCCGAGGCCGGCGCCTCCGGACCCGTCGCCGGGCGGTCGTACGACGCCTAGGCCGGCGCCTCCGGACCCGTCGCCGGGCGGTCGTACGACGCCGAGGCCGGCGCCTCCGGACTCGTCGCCGGGCGGTCGTACGACGCCTAGGCCGGCGCCTCCGGACCCGCCGCGGGACGCTATACGGCCACGGCACGGCACGGTGGCCGACCGGGGACGTCGACGGCGAGGTCGGGAAGCCGTAGCCCGGTCCGCTCCGCGTGGGCCGCGAGACGGTCCAGAAGGTCCCCGACCAGGCGGGTGTGCCGTGGGGTCAGCCGGCCGGTGTCGTCGAGGTGGACGGCGCAGGCGGTCGTGGTGTCGACGAGCCGCTCCAGCAGGGCGGCGGCCTCGTCGGCGCCGTGGGCGTGCCGGGCGAGGGCGGGCAGCTCGGCGGCGGCCAGGGCGATGGCGGCACGGGCCTCGGCGAGCGTGCGGTAGGCCTCGCGGCGCAGGACCCAGCGCCGGGCGCGGTCGTCGGAGCCGCTCATCACCTGCGCGAGGTAGCGCCGCGCGGCGCCGGCGGCCGCGGCGAGCCGTGCATGTACGCCACCGCCCCGCTGCCCCGGCACCGGGAGATGACCCACGACGAGGACGATCACGCAGGCCAGCAGCGTCTCACCGATCCGGCCCACGGAGGCCTGCGGTTCGCCGCCCACCATGACCAGGGCGAGCACCAGCACGGTCACGACAGCGGTCTGCGCGGCGAAATGCCGGGTGGCGACGGGAATGAGCGCCCCGCACACGGCCACAACGGCGACGAGCCCCGCGGGCCGCGGCAGTACGGCGGCGAGGCCGGCGAAGACCAGCGCCCCGAGCACGGTCCCCGCGGCCCGGCACAGCACCCGGGAGACCAGCGGGCCCAGGTCCGGCTTGACGAGGAAGACGGCGGTGGCGGGCAGCCAGTACCAGTGGGTGTGCGACCCGTACCACTGGGCGTGGTGCAGCCACTGCGCCACGGCGGCACTGCCCCCGAACGCCAACCCCGCCCGGAACCCGTACTCCCGCCCGCCGGCCCCGAATGCCGTACGCAGCAGCTCTCGGGCTCCGCGCCGACGCGTGTGAAGATCCCCGCCGTCCCCCTGGTCGAAGGCCTCGGCGGCCTTCAGCAGCGCGTCGTCGAGCGCCCGCAGCGCAGGCCCGGCCCTGCGGGGCGCGGGCAACGGCCCGCTGTGCCCACCCTCACGCACCACCCTGGCCAACCGCCGCAAGGCCGCCCCGGCGCGCCCGGCCCCCGCGACCCCGACAGCACCTTCCCGGGACCGCCCACCGAGGGCGCCGCCCCCAGCCGAAACCTCCCGATACGGCCCGCTGACGCCCTGCCCGGACCGCACGCCACCGGCCACGCAGGCCGACCCGGGGACGCCCTTCGAGGGCCAGGCCTCCGCGGCCCCGGCCTCCGCCGACCACCTGCCATCGGCTTCCCCGGACCACCCACCGACGCTCTCCCCAGACCGGACCGCCTCGGCCGTGGCCTCCCCAGACCGCCCACTGACGTCCTCCCGGGACCAGGCCGACGCGCCCCCGCCCTCCCCCGACCAGGCCAACGCCGTCGCCGCCTCCGCGAGCGGCAGAGCCGCGGCGTACTGGGCGTGCAGCCGGCGCTCGGCCGTGGAGGTCGCGCCCCTTCGGAGCCGGGGTCCGCCGAGGGCGTCCTGGGCCTGGTCGAGGGCGGCGGTGAGGGCGGCTCGGCGGGGCACGGCGGCGTCGGTCCCTGCGGCGTCGAGGAGCTCCGCGATGGCGTCGTACACCCGGGCCACGGCCGCCCGCTCCCCGTCGAACCGGAAGTCCCCGGCGAGGGCCCCCGGCCCGGGCACCACGACCCGCAGCAGCAACAGCCAACCGGCCCCGCCGCCGAAGGCGACCGCCCCGAGCCATCCCGGCTCGCCGAGCGGCATCCCGGCCCCGACCGCCGCGGCGACCAGCACCTGCGTACCCGCGGAGGAGGCCACGGGCCCCACGGCACTGACGCACCCGGCGAGCACCCCGAGCACCAGCAACCCGGCGCTCAGCACTAAGGCCCCCGCATGCTGCCCGGCGTACACCCCGGCCCCGAGCCCGAACGCCCCCGCCAGCGCGGGCACCCCGATCCGCTTCACCGCCGAACGCCGGCTCCCGGGACGGTCGTTGATCCCGGCCAACATCGCACCGATGGCCGCGACGACCCCGAGCGACACCCGCCCGACGACCAACGCCCCCACCACCAACGGCCCCGCCGCCGACACACCACGCCCCACCGCCCCCCAGGGCACAGGCCCCCGCTGGGCCCGCAGAGCATGAGCGATCCAGGGCGGAAGAACGAGGTTGCGCAACACGGGGCTCCTGTCCGTACGAGGGCGGGGTGCATCTCGGACGACGGTGGCCGGGCTGTGAGCTGTGGGCCCCAGAGTAGTGCGCCTTCTTGGAAACGAAGGCACCAGCGTGTTTCCTGGATGTGAACGATGGCCGGGAAGTCGTTTTCTTTATGAACGCAATGGCAGTGACGCCATGTCAGTCCCCCGCCATGTCCACCGCGTCCCGGCACACCCGCTCCGCTTCACCGACCGCCGCGATCAGCCGGTCGGCATCGGGGCGGAGGCCCGCGACGACATGGTCGAGGCCGCGCAGCCCGGCCCGCTCCAGCAGCCGCTTCTCGTTGGTCACCCACTCCCCGCGCGCGGCCAGCACGGCATGCGCGGCCTGCGTCGCAGCCACGGCGACGGCGCCGGCGACCTCGGTCAGACGGCCCGCGGGGGCGTGGTTGGCCTTGGCGTAGCCGAGGGTGGCCAGGGCGGTGCCGTGCCAGCGTTCGGCAGCGGCGGCCCGCAGTTTCTCGGGGTACCCCACCGGCCCCGCCACCTCCCCCCACAACACCCGATTGATCGCCAGCTCCGCCACCACCAGATAGCTCGGGATGCCGGCCAGGTGGAACAGCAGCGGCTCCACCCGGAACCGCCCCTCCTCCGCCTCCGCGAGTTCGTGTTCGACCACGTCGAGGTCGCGGTAGTGCACGTCCACGCGGCGGTCGTCGATGGTGAGCCAGGCGCCGCCGTTGAAGACGCCGCCACCCCAGGCGCCGAGTTCGGAGACCTCGCCCTCCCAGCCGAGGGCGCGCAGGCCGGCCGGGTCGAAGGGGCCGCGGTAGTAGACGGCGAGGTCCCAGTCGCTGTCGGGGCGGTGGGTGCCCTGGGCGCGGGAGCCACCGAGGGCGACGGCGTGGACGGTGGGGAGGGTGGCGAGGCGTTCGGTCACCGTGTGCAGGAAGGCGGCGTCCTCGGTGGTCAGGCCTTCGAGTTCGGGGGCGGCGCGGCCTGCGGGCATGTGTTCCTCCAGGGCTGGGCGGTGGCTAGCCGGCCGTCTCCACCCCGAAGTCGGCCCCGGAGATGTCCCCGAGCCCGGTCACGATCCGCCGCAACGGCTCGCGCAGGGCGGCGAGTTCGCCGCGCATGGCGTCCGACTCGGCCCAGGACGTCTCGTGGTCGAAGGGCGCGACGCCCTCGGGGCGACGGGCCTCGTGGGCGGCGAGGCGGGGGTGCCAGGCGGCGGTGAAGGGGCGGATGACGTCGTTGACGAGGGTGTAGGCGAGGTCCTGGACCGTCGGCGAGCCGGTCGCCGAGCCCGGCTCCAGGCGGATGCTGTACGTGCGCAGTGTGGCGCGCGTGAAGTCGATCAGCGACTTCAGCGAGGTGAGGGCCTCCCGCAGACTGCCGGTGCCCGGCGCGAGTTCCTGCACGCCGATGCGGGTGACGAGTTCGACCTGGAGGTCGAAGGCGGCCATCCGCTCCGACTCGCTGGGCGCTGCCATGGGGGCCTCCCTCCGGCTACCGGGGAAGGCCAGCGTAACCGGGCCGGCGCGCTCGTCGTCCAGCGTCCGCAGCGCGGCCCGGCGCAGCGCCTCGGTGCGGGCGGGGGCCGGGTCGTGGTGGTACCAGGCGTGCAGGGTCACGGGGTGCGGCTGCCAGCCCGCGTCGGTGTCGGCGGCCGTACCGTCGCGCAGGCCGCCGTCGGGACGGCTGGGCACGGCCGTGGGTGCGGGCGCGAGCCGACTGCGGCCGTCGTCGGGACGGCTGGGCACGACCGCGGGTGCGAGCAGGCTGCGCACATGCAGTTCCGCGATGCCGTTCGCGGCGCGGCGCCGGGCCACCGCGCGCGGCACACGGTCGGCGGTGGCCAGCACGCGCGCCGTGTCCTCGGCGGTGACGGGCAGCGGGTGCAGGGCGGCGGCGCAGCGCAGCACGTCGGCGGCGTCCTCGCCGGTCACGTCGTGCACGAGACGTGCCGTGACCTCCTCCCCCGCCAGCGTGTCGAGCAGCGATCTGCCGCGCGCGTGCAGCCGGTCGTACAGCGTGTGCGGCCGATGACCGGCCCGCACCTCGCGGCCCAGCAGCGCCAGCGCGAGCGGATGCCCGCCCACCGCCTCGGCCAGCGCCTCGTCACCGGCCAGCTCACGGGCGTGCCGGGCGTCGAGCGGCCCCAGGTCGACGGCCGCGCCCAGCACGTCGTAGGCCCTGCTGCGCAGCGTGAACAGGGTGTGGGCCAGCGGATGGGGCGGGGTCAGGTCCGCGACGGCCCGTGGCCCGAGGCGGCCCGCGGGGAGGGAGTCGACGATCCACAGGAACGGTTCACCGATGCCCTCCAGACCCTCGTACGACCGTCCGATGCCGAGGGCGCGCAGCGAGTCGTCGTACGCCTCGCCGTCCACCCGGAAGACCCCGCCCGGATACGCGGCCTCGAAGCGGACGGCGTACTCCTGCGCGAGGGCCGTCTTGCCGATGCCCGCCATGCCCCGGATCTGCGCCGCGCGGGCCACGGCCCGGCCGGTGACCAGGGGCGCGGAGTGGGCGTGCAGGGCGGAGTGCACCTGCCACAGCTCCGGCAGCCGGCCCAGGAAGCCGGCGGGTCCGCGCAGGCCCGTCCGGTGCTCCCGGATCGTCATGGGCCCCTCCAGCCGGGCCACATGGGCGCGTACGTCGGCCACGAGCGCGGCGAGGTCATGGGCCGGGGCGTGGCGGGCGTCGCGCAGCTCGACCGGGTGGATGTGCCCGGTCGTCGGCTCCGGGTTGACGACCATGACCCGGCGGCGCGGGTCGCCCTCCCCCAGCCCGGCCAGGTAGGCCGTGGTCAGCTCCCACTGACAAGCCTCCCGTTCGGGGTAGGCCGTGGAGTAGTACGCCAGGAGCGCTCTGGAGCGGGCCAGTTCGCGGCGGATGGTGTCGCTGATCCCGGCGAAGGAGGCCACACCGCTCTCGTCCGTGAACACCGCCAGACCGCCCTCGCGCAGCGCACGCGCCAGCGGACGGACCTGCTCCACATCACCGCGGCTGTAGCTGAGGAAGACGTCCCACACGGCGACTTACCCTACTGTGGACGTGGGGAGGGCGATCATGGGACACAGTCAGCGCAGGCGACGCCGGGCGAGCGGCCCGTCGCAGATCACGGCCACGCTCGCGATTCCGTTCGTCGGCGAGATCTCCGGCACCTGGCAGCCGGCCGACGCCGAGCGCAGTGCCGCCTGGGAGCTGTACCTGGAGCTGGTGACCCGCGTGTCGGTCGAGGAGCTCGACCCGGAGGAGGGCTTCCTGCGCGAGGCGCTGTCGTCGCTGTACACCTTCTTCAACACCACCCGCGAGATCCTGCGCCGCTACGGCCCGGACGTGGCGCCTCCGCTCGCGCCGGGCCACGTCAGCTTCGGTGTCCTCGCGGTCACGGTCCTCAACCGCGTACTGCGCCCGCTGCTCGCCTCCTGGCATCCCCGGCTGACCGCGTACGAGTCCCAGCGGCCCGAGGAGTGCGACCCGGTGGCCTGGGAGCGGGGCTGGGAGCACGCGCCGGCGCTGCGCGCCCAGCTCGCGGAGGTGCGGCGGACCCTGGTCTCGCTGGCCCGCACGCTCCAGGAGGTGGCCGGTGTCAGCGACCTGATCGACCTTCCGGCACCGCGCTCGCCCGGACTGGGGCCGATTGGCGCACCCCCCCCCGGCGTTTCGGAGGGGCCCTGAAGGCGGTGCCGCAAGCTGCCTGAGGGCGGGGCGGCGCAGGAAAACCGGGTGCGGCCGGCGGCCGTGATCGGGGACGATCGGCCGTCGTCGGCCACCTTGTCCCAGGAGCCCTTGTGATCCAGCGCGTCACCGTCCCCGGCCTGTTCCCACCGCCCCGCTACTCCCACGCCTCCGTGGTCGAGGCCGGCACCCGGCTCGCCTTCCTCGCCGGTTCGGTGCCGCTCGACGCCGACGGGAAGCTCGTCGGGGAAGGCGACCCGGTCCGGCAGGCGGAGCAGGTGATCGCCAACCTCGGGGAGCAACTGCGGGCCGTCGGCAGCGACTTCGCGCAGGTCCTCTCTACCGACGTGTACGTCGTCAGCAGCGAGACCGCCGTGCTGTCGGCCGTGTGGGACGTCGTCGAGGCGTCCGGACTGAGCACCGGGCCGCACTCCTCGACGCTGCTCGGTGTGAACTGCCTCGGCTACACCGGACAGTTGGTGGAGATCACGGCCACGGCCGTCGTCCCCGAGCATCCGGAGGTCACCTTGCGCCGGGCGGTCGCCGCCGACGCGGAGGCGGTGGCCGAGGTGTATCTGCGCTCGTACGACGCCGCCCTGCCGACGGTCGTCCGCCCCCACACCGACGACGCCGTACGCGCGTACATCCGTGACGTCGTGGTGCCCGGGCGGGAGACCTGGGTGGCGGAGGCGGACGGGGCCGTGGTGGGGCTGATGGTCCTTGCCGACGAGGAGATCTCACAGCTGTACCTCCACCCCGACTGGCGGGGCCGCGGCATCGGCGACCGGTTCGTCGCGCTCGCCAAGGAGCGCGCCCCGCGGGGGCTGAGCCTGTGGACCTTCCAGGTCAACGAGCCCGCACACCGCTTCTACGAGCGCCATGGGTTCCGCGCCGTGGAGCACACCGACGGCAGCGGCAACGAGGAACGCGAGCCGGACGTACGGTACGAGTGGCGGCCGTTCAGCTGAGGGGCCTTCCCCAGGTGCGCCGCTTCGGCAGCGGCCGCGCATAGCCGCCCGCGCGGCTGGTGTTGAGGCCGAGGGCCACCAGCGACTCGGCGAGACGGACGGCCGCGGCCACCCCGTCGACGACCGGCAGGCCCAGCTTGTCGCTCACCTCCCGCTGCAGGCCCGTCATGCCCGCGCAGCCCAGCACGAGCACCTCGGCGCCGGCCTCCCGGGCCCGTTCGGCCGCGGCCAGGAAGGCCGCCCGGGTGCGTTCGGCGTCGTCGAGGTCGAGCACGCCGAGGCCGGTGGCGACGACGGCGGCGCAGTTGCGGCCGACACCCGCCGTCTCCAGGCTGTCCTCGATCTGGCCGCGGGAGCGGTCGAGGGTGGTGACGACGCCGTAGCGCCGTCCGAGGAGGCAGGCGAGGTGGGCGGCGGCCTCCGTGATGTCGACGACCGGCACGTCGACCAGCTCCCGCACGCCCTCCCGCCCGTGCTCACCGAAGCCGGCCATGACGACGGCGTCGTAGGGCGGACCGTCGTACGACCGCAGCGTGTCGAGTACGGCGGCGGCGGACAGGTAGCTGTCGAGCCAGCCCTCCGCCGACTCGGGTCCCCAGGCGGGGGTGAGCCCGGTGACGGTGGTGCCCGGCCCGGCGGCGGCCCGGGCACCTCGTACGATCTCCTCGGTCATCTCCCGCGTGGTGTTGCAGTTGGTGACGACGATCCGCACGCCGCTCAGCCCTCCGCCCCGGCGGCCGTCCGCTCGGCCCGGCACAGCAGCGCGTACAGGCCCGCCGCCAGCGCCGTGCCGATGAACCAGGAGTAGGGCGCCACATCGGAGAAGGCCTTCACCAGCGCCAGCACCGCGGCGACCGCCGCCGAGGGCAGGAACGCCCACAGCGCCTTGGGGTTGACGCCCTTGCGGTAGTAGTACGGCGATCCGGGCTCGGCGCTGAACAGCTTCTGTACGTCCACCCGGCCGCGCCTGACCCAGTAGTAGTCGACCATGATCACGCCGAAGAGTGGGCCGAGGAAGGCGCCGAGTCCGCCGAGGAAGTAGTTGACGACGGTGGGGTTGGAGAAGAGGTTCCAGGGCGTGACCACCAGCGCGGCGACCGTGCTGATCATGCCGCCGACCTTGAAGGTGATCTTCTGCGGCCAGACGTTGGCCAGGTCGTACGCCGGTGAGACGAAGTTGGCGACGATGTTGACGCCCATCGTGGCGATGGCGAACGTCAGCGCGCCCACGACCAGCACCCAGGTGCTGCCGATCTCCGCGACCAGGAAAGCGGGATCGGTGATCTCCTTGCCGAACACTTCGTACGCACCTGCGGTGACGATCACCGAAACGATCACGAACGCCGTGGAGTTGACCGGCAGGCCCCAGAAGTTGCCGCGCCGCACCGTCCGGTAGTCCGGCGAGAAGCGGGAGAAGTCGCAGAAGTTGAGCATCAGCGTGCCGTAGGTGGCGAGCACCAGGCCGACCGCGCCGAACCACTGGCGCCACTGCTCGCCGGTGGAGACCGGGTGCGGGGTGGACGTCAGGGAGATGGTCCAGTCGGCCTTGGCGAGGATCCACACCGCCAGCGCGATCATCACCAGCCAGATCGCCGGGCCGCAGAAGTCCTGGAACTTGCGGACCGACTCCATGCCCCGGCTGATGATCGCCGCCTGGATCAGCCAGAGGGCGACGAAGGACACCCAGCCGAGCGCGTCGAGCCCGAGGAACGAACTACGCGTCCAGGACTCCAGCCCCGGCCAGGCCGCCAGCAGCATCACATTGACCGCGACGGAGGCGAGGTAGGTCTGGATGCCGTACCACATGATGGCGATGACGGCCCTGATCAGCGCCGGGATGTTGGCGCCCCAGACACCGAAGCTGATCCGGCTGACGACCGGGAAGGGCACGCCGGTGCGCTGACCGATACGACCCATCATGTTCATTCCGACATAGATGATCACGAAACCGATCAGCAGCGACGTGAAGATCTGCCAGACGTTCATACCGAGGAACAACAGGCCCGCGGCGAACGTGTAGTTGCCGAGGTTGTGGACGTCGGACATCCACATCGCGAAGAGGTCGAAGACCTTCCAGTTGCGCTGCTTCGCGGGTGCGAGGTCTTCGTTGGTGAGGCGGGGATCGGGGACGAAGGCGGCGGTGCCGGCGACTTCGGCACGGTCGGCGAGGGACACGGGGCCTCCCGGAACGAGGGGACGGAGGGAGCTGCGCGCGCCGTTTGGTATACCAAACTGCCGACATGGTGCCGCCGTCAAGCGTTCGGACCGATGTCCTTGCGGTTAACCCTCCGTAAAACACCCCTGGGGTCGGCGAAGATGGGCCCATGACAAAGATCGAACCCCTCGGCGCGGTGCGCGAGCGCGTCCTTGCCGCCCTGCGGCAGGAGATCATCGCGGGCCGGCTGCGCCCCGGAGACCGGCTCGTCGAACGCGAGCTGGCCGAACGCTTCGGGGTCTCCCGCGTCCCCGTCCGCGAGGCCATCCGCGCCCTGGTCGCCGAGGGCTTCGTCCACTTCGAGACCCCGCGCCGCACCGTCGTACGCCGTCTCACCCCGGCCGACGTCAAGGAACTCTTCGAACTGCGCGAGGCCCTGGAGGTCTACGCCGCCGGACTCGCCGCCATCCGGGCCACCCCGGACGACCTCGCCGAACTCGCCGAACTGCTCGACCGCGCGGCCACCGCCACCCGCGCCGACGACGCCGAGACCATCACCGACGTCAACACCCGCTTCCACGACCGCATCCTGGCCACCGCGGGCAACAGCCTGCTGATCTCCGTCATGGAACCCGTCGACGGCCGCCTGCGCTGGCTCACCCGGCGCAACGAGGAATGGCCCCAGCTCCTCACCGAACACCGCGAGCTGTACGACGCCATCGCCTCCGGCGACCCGGACCGCGCCCGCACCCACGCCCTGGGCCATGTCCGCGCCAACTACCGCTCGACCGTACGGCACCTGTTCGGCGAGAACGCGCTCTAGGACTACCCGTCGGTGTACCGCTCGGTGTACCGCCGGGTCTACCGTCGGCCGTACTTGTCCGTGGCGGCGACCAGCAGATCAGCCACTCCCGGCGCGCCCGGGTTGTGCCCCGCCTCGTCCACCACGAACAACTCGCTGCCGGGCCAGGCGTGATGCAGCCGCCAGACGATCCCGAGGAGGTTGCACCGACCCCCAGGACGCGCCCCACACCAGCCACCGGCCGATCCCCAGATGCCGCCGCAGCAGCTCCAGATCGGCCATGACATGCGCCGTCGTGTTCACGCCCATGTCGGTTCCGTACGCACTCGCCGACGGCGTCGAACGCCCCGCCCCCCGCTGGTCCAGCAGCACGATCCGGTACGCCGCCGGGTCGAAGTACCGCCGCAGATGCGGCGAGACCCCGAACCGGGACCGCCGTGCAGCACCAGCGCCGGCTACCCCTGCGGGTTTCCGCAGGTCTCCCAGTACACGCGATTGCCGTCCCCGACGTCGAGCATGCCGCTGTCGTACGGTTCGATCTCCGGGTAGAGGCCCATCCGGGCAACGCAAGCACCCGCCCGAAGGCGTGTCACCTCATTTCCCGCGGCTCCCGTTCTCCTTCGGCCGCAGCCCCGCCGCCCCGGCCGCCGCGCCCAGCACCTCCCGCAGCATCTCGGGCGTCAGTCGGCCGGTGAAGGTGTTGCGCTGACTGACATGGAAGCAGCCGAACAGCTCCAGACCCTCACCTCCCTTCCCGTCCCGCAGACTCACCCGCGCCCCGTGGCCGAACGCCGGCCGCGGCCGCGGCACCGTCCAGCCCGCCTCCGCCAACGCCGGCAGCGCCGCCTGCCAGCCGAACGCCCCCAGCACCACCACCGCCCGCAGCGTCGGCCTGAGCAACCGCAGCTCCCGCACCAGCCAGGGCCTGCACATGTCCCGCTCCCCGGGCGTGGGCCGGTTCGCCGGCGGCGCACAGTGAACCGGCGCCGTCACCCGCACCCCGTACAGCTCCAGCCCGTCGCCGACCGCCACCGACGTCGGCTGCGAGGCCAGCCCCACGTCGTACAACGCCTGGTACAGCACGTCCCCCGACCGGTCCCCTGTGAACATCCGCCCCGTCCGATTCCCCCCATGCGCCGCCGGAGCCAGCCCCACCACCAGCAGCCCCGCGTCCCCCGGCCCGAACCCCGGCACCGGCCGTCCCCAGTACGTCCACTCCACGAACGCCGCCCGCTTGGTCCGCGCCACCTCCTCCCGCCACTCCACCAGCCGCGGACAGGCCCGGCACCCTGCGATGCGGCGATCGAGAGCGGGCACGTCGACGAGGTCCGGGGGGAGGGGTTCCGTGGTGAGTGAGGCCGAGGGGAGGGAGTCGGAGGGGAGGGCGTCCGGGGCGTTCGGGGGTTGGCTGGGGTCGGTCGGGTCGGTGAGGGCTTCCGGCTCGCTGGGGCCGGTGGGGCGGGCGGCTGGGTCCATCTCTCCACGGTAGGGCGGGTGAGGGAGTTAAGGTCGATGCCATGGCTTCCCAGGACGCGGACGAGACGCAGCGCCCCGGTGCCGCCGCCGACGACGGCGCCGCCACCCAGCCCGGCCCGCAGACGGCCGACCGGACGGTCACCGACCCGAAGATCGCCGACCCGAAGGTCGCCGCCGCTGTGGCCGCGGCCGAGGCGGCCGGGCCGCCGAACGGTGAGAGCGTGCGCGTCGACAGCTGGATCTGGTCCGTACGGCTGGTCAAGACCAGGTCCGTCGGCGCCACGGCCTGCAAGGGTGGCCACGTCCGCGTGAACGGCGAGCGGGTCAAGCCCTCGCACTCCGTCCGCATCGGCGACGAGGTCCGGGTCCTGCACGAGGGCCGGGAGCGGGTCGTCATCGTCAAGCGCCTGATCCGCAAGCGGGTCGGCGCCCCGGTCGCCGTCCAGTGCTACGTCGACAACAGCCCGCCCCCGCCGCCCCGCGAGGCCGTCGCCCCGGCAGGCCTCCGCGACCGCGGAGCAGGCCGCCCCACCAAGCGCGACCGCCGCGAACTGGAACGCCTCCGCGGCCTCGGGGGCCTCGGCTTCCTCCCGGGAGGCCGGTCCCCGCAGGAGCGTCGCCCCTCGCTTCCGTCCGAGGAGGAGTGAGCGGGACCTTCGGAAGGTCCCCCCTCACGCCTCGCGTCGGACCAGCCGCAGCAGGTCCGCGTTGTGACCCCGCCGCGCCCAGGCGATCAGAGCGAGCGGCACGATGAGGATCAGCGGGGTCGCCGCGTTCTCCCCGTCGAAGACCGTCATCTGGAAGACGAACGCCCCCACCATCAGCCCGCTCAGCGCCACCGCCGCCACCGACTGGAGCACCGGCACCAACAGCGCCACGGCACCGGCCAGTTCCAGCGCCCCGATGCTGTACATCCCCACACTGCCCCACCCGATCTCATCGAAGACCTCGGCAGCGCTCGAGTGACCGATCAGCTTGGGCAGCGCGCTCGCGATCCCGAAGAACAGCGCAAGCACGATCTGCAGGCCCCGGAGGGTGATACGGGCCCAGCGGCTGTGTGCCCCGGCAGCCGCGGCGGCGGCGTTGACGCTGGTGCTGGTGCCGACGCTCGTGCCGGTGACGGTCCTCGTGCCGGTGCTCGTGCCGGTGGCGGCGCTCGTGCTGGTTACGGCTGCGGTGGTCTCGGACATGGGGTTCTCCTGTGTGCAGTGGTCCGTTCTGCGGTCACAGGGATGGACCCTCACGTCTGCCCGAACTCATCGCTCCTCAGCGAACGTTCTCACCGAACCGAGCCCGAGGATGCGCTCGACGAGTCGGTCCGTCTCATCATGTAGGTCGGCCGAGTCGCCCCTCGGCGGCCGTGGCGTCATGCACTCCTGTGCCGGAGAAGGACTGGTAGAGGCCCGCACAACTGGGCCGACTGCTGCCCCTGCTCGTACCTGCTCGTGGCCCTACGGCCGCCGCTCCTCCCCCATCTCCTCCACCTCTTCCACGCCCCGAACCGCCCTCACCCATATCCCGTCCTCCGTCAGGTACTTATCCACTCTCAGGCCCGCCTCCCCCAGCGCCTCCTCGAACTGCTCCTTGGCCAACGGCCGCGACAGGAAGGTCTGTGTCCAGACGGCGTCCGGGAACTCGTACTCGGCGCGGACCGATTCGACTCCCTCGCCGGCCGGTTCGGACGACACGATCCGCACGGTGAAGCCGCTGGGGTCGACCCGCTCGCGCGGCACGTTCGTGTGGTAGTCCGCCCCCTCCCGCTGGATGAGCGCGTGCCCGCCCTCCGCGAGATGCCGTGCGCAGGTGCGCAGCAGGCCGCGCCGCACCTCGATGTCCCCGGCATGGACCAGGAACGAGGCGAGCATCACCACGTCGAACGTCTCGCCAAGGTCCAGATCCTCGATGGAGCCGCATATCGTGCGTGCCCCGCGGACGCGGGCCAGCATCTCCGGCGACTCGTCCACCGCGGTGACCGTGAAGCCCCGTTCCAGCAGGGGATGCGTCATGCGGCCCACCCCGCAGCCCAGCTCCAGGATGTGCGCCCCTGCCGGGACGGCCCCGGCGATGATGTCCGGCTCGTCCCCGATCGGGAGCCGGGAGTAGAGCTCCACCGCACAGCCGTCGGGAGTGATCGCACCCGGTCCCGTACCGTCGTATCCCGCTCGCATTTCCAGCCTCATGCCCGTCCAACGGCCCACGCCGACACGGCCGTTCCCACCCCGGCATCGTTCACTCCTTCGTGTAGGAGCGCTCCGGCGAGGCAACCGTTCGATGGTTCGGTGCGGCCCGCCGGACCGGCTCGGCCGCCTCTTGGAGAACATCCGGCGCCGGAGTACGTTTCAAGCAGGAGCGGTGACAGCCATGCGTACGGGCAGTGAGCCGGTGACCGCGCGCAGTGCACTGCGGGCGCGCTTCTGGCTGAGCATCTGGGGTATCGTCTGGGCGATCTTCGGGACGGCCGCGTTCGCGCTGGTCGGCCGGATCGGCTGGGCGATCGCCTGCGGCGTGCTGTGGCTGGTGGCCACGATCGACCTGAGCATCGTGCTCCGGCACATCCGGCAGGGCCCGCACTATCAGCCGGGCCCCGATGTCCCGCCGTACCGGCCGCCGGAGAACCGCGGGCCCTGACCGACCGACGGTGCGTGAGCAGCCAGCGGTGCGTGAACGGACGGCGCTCCGGGCGCGGGCGGCACTCCGCTAGTGGCCTGCGGACCTTGACCGGCCGACGGGCTGTGACCGAGCGACGGACCGCGAGCCGCCGGCGCTCAGTAAGCAGCCGAACCGACGGTCCGCGCCAGCCGACCATCCGCGAGCAGCCGTCGTCCATGAGCCCGCCGACGGTCCGTGAACCGCCCGTCACGAGTCGAAGCGCGCCGCCTTGAGGTACTGCGGGTTCGGGTCGAGCGCGGCCGCGAGGCGGAAGTGGCGCTTGGCCTGGTCGGGGCGGCCCTGGCGCTCATAGGTGCGGGCGAGCGCGAAGTGGGCGAAGGCGTTGTCCGGCTCGCGTTCCAGGACGATGGTGAACTCCAGCTCGGCGGGCCGCAGTTGCGCCGCCGCGAAGAAGGCACGCGCGCGCAGCAGCCGGGCGGCGGTGTTCTCCGGATGGGCGGCGATGACCCCGTCCAGCAGCTTCACCGCGCCGCGCGGATCCCGTGCGGCGAGCAGTTGCTCAGCGGCACGGAAGTCGATGACATGCGTCTCCGGAGTACGTCCGGTCGAACCGCTGGTCTCGGGCACGGCACAGTCCTTCCCACGCTGCAGCGTTCCAACGCCCACGGCGGACAGCGCTATTCCCCGCCGTCCCTCCGCCCCTCGCCGCGACGGCACCCGTCTGAGCGTCTCAGGAAAGACCGGCACGGTCGCGGGCCCGCTCCGCGAGGTCCTCCCACACTTCGTGTACCCGGCGACGGAGTTCCGGAAGCGGCACGTCGTTGTCGATGACGATGTCGGCGATCTTCCGGCGCTCTTCCCGGGTGGCCTGGGCGGCCATACGTGCGCGGGCGTCCTCCTCGGTCATGCCGCGCAGCCGCACGAGCCGGTCGAGCTGGGTCTCCGATGGGGCGTCCACGACGATGACGAGGTCGTACAGCGACGCCAGGCCGTTCTCCGTGAGCAGTGGCACGTCATGGACGACGACGGCGTCCGCGGGGGCGGCTTCCTCCAGCTCGCGCGAGCGGGCGCCGACCAGCGGGTGGACGAGGGAGTTGAGCAGGGTCAGCTTCTCCGGGTCGCTGAAGACGATCGAGCCCAGCTTGGGCCGGTCCAGGCTGCCGTCCTCGGCGAGCACCTCGTCGCCGAACGCCTCGACGACGGCGGCGAGGCCAGGCGTCCCGGGCTCGACGATCTCACGCGCGATGCGGTCCGCGTCGATCAGTACGGCTCCGCACTCCACGAGCAGCCGAGACACCTCGCTCTTGCCGGCACCGATGCCGCCGGTCAGGCCCACTGTCAGCATGAGCGGAAGCTTAGGCCCTGCCTCTGACAGCCGCCCCGCCAGGACCGGCCGGGGTCAGCTGCGACAGGCTCAGGTCGAGCGAGGCCGGGGGCAGCTGCGACAGGCCCGGGTCGAGGGAGGCGGGGCTCAGTTGCGACAGACCCAGTCCGAGGCAGCCCGGCCTCAGCTGCCACAAACCCCGGCCAAGGCAGGCCGGCCGGCCTCAGAGGTCGCCCTCCCGCTCCGCCAAGAACTTCTCGAACTCGCGCCCGATCTCGTCCGCCGACGGGATGTCCACCGGCTCGGCGAGCATGTTGCCCCGGGTCTCGGCTCCCGCGACGGCGTCGTACTGGTGCTCCAGCCCCTGGACGAGCGAGGTGAGCTCCTCGTCGCCCTCCCGGATCTGCCGGTCGATCTCGGTCTGGGTGCGCTGCGCGTCCGTGCGCAGCGCGTGCGCGATGCCCGGCAGGACCAGTCCGGTGGCGCCCGTGATGGCCTCCAGGACGGTCAGGGCGGCGTCCGGGTAGGCGGAGCGGGCGATGTAGTGGGGGACGTGGGCAGCGACGCCGAGGACGTCGTGGCCGGCCTCCATGAGGCGGTACTCGACCAGCGACTCGGCGCTGCCGGGCACCTGGGCCTCGTCGAAGGGGCTTTGATGGCCGGGGATCAGGTCGGTGCGGTTGCCGTGCGGGGTGAGCCCGACGGGGCGTGTGTGCGGGACGCCCATGGGGATGCCGTGGAAATTGACGGCGAGACGGACGCCGAGCCGCTCCACGATCTGCTCGACGGCGACGGCGAAGCGCTCCCACTCCACATCCGGCTCGGGTCCGGACAGCACCAGGAACGGGGCTCCGGTGGCGTCCTGGACCAGGTACACGGCGAGCGTGGGCTCCTCGTAGTCGGTCCAGCGGTCGCGTCGGAAGGTCAGCAGCGGGCGGCGGGCCCGGTAGTCCACGAGCCGGTCGTGATCGAAGCGCGCCACGACCTGGTGGGGCAGCGAGTCGAGGAGCCGGTCGACGATCTGGTCGCCGGTCTCGCCCGCGTCGATGTATCCGTCGAAGTGGTAGAGCATGACAAGGCCGGCGGACTCCTGGGCGAGCGCCATGTCGACGACAGCCAGGCCCTTCGGCTCCCATGTGTACAGACTCTGCGGATCAAGCACAGTGACCGCTCCTCCTCGTGTTCACAGTGAACAACGAGGCACAACCTGTACTCATTCCCGAGATCAAAAACAGCGCCCCTATAGGGGCGCGGGGAACTGCGCCACGAGCCACGAACAATCCGCGGACGAACGATCACAGAACGCGGGAACGACCAAGGGGCCGCACCTCGAAAGATACGGCCCCTCAGTTCAGCTGTTAAGCCTCAGCGGTGAGCGTTCAGCTCTGGCCGCCCGCCAGCTTCTCGCGCAGGGCAGCCAGCGCCTCGTCCGACGCCAGGGCGCCGGAGGTGTCGCCACCCTCGGAGGAGTACGAGCCACCGGTCGCGGCCGGAGCCGCAGCCTCGCCGCCCTCGGCCGCAGCAGCGGCGTCGGCCTCGCGGGACTTGATGACCTGCTGCTGGTGCTGCTCGAAGCGGGACTGCGCCTCGGCGTACTGGCGCTCCCACTCCTCGCGCTGCTTCTCGTAGCCCTCGAGCCAGTCGTTGGTCTCGGGGTCGAAGCCCTCGGGGTAGATGTAGTTGCCCTGGTCGTCGTAGGACGCGGCCATGCCGTACAGGGTCGGGTCGAACTCGACCGAGGCCGGGTCGGCACCGAAGGACTCGTTGGCCTGCTTCAGCGAGAGGCTGATGCGGCGGCGCTCGAGGTCGATGTCGATGACCTTGACGAAGATCTCGTCGTTGACCTGGACGACCTGCTCCGGGATCTCCACGTGGCGCTCGGCCAGCTCGGAGATGTGGACCAGACCCTCGATGCCCTCGTCCACGCGGACGAACGCACCGAACGGAACCAGCTTCGTGACCTTACCGGGCACGACCTGGCCGATCTGGTGGGTGCGGGCGAACTGCTGCCACGGGTCTTCCTGGGTCGCCTTCAGCGACAGGGAGACGCGCTCGCGGTCCATGTCGACATCGAGGACCTCGACCGTGACCTCCTGGCCGACCTCGACGACCTCGGAGGGGTGGTCGATGTGCTTCCAGGAGAGCTCGGAGACGTGGACCAGACCGTCGACGCCACCCAGGTCCACGAAGGCACCGAAGTTGACGATCGAGGAGACCACACCGGAACGGACCTGACCCTTCTGGAGGGTCGTGAGGAACGTCTGGCGGACCTCGGACTGGGTCTGCTCCAGCCAGGCACGGCGGGACAGGACCACGTTGTTGCGGTTCTTGTCCAGCTCGATGATCTTGGCCTCGAGCTCCTTGCCCACGTAGGGCTGGAGGTCGCGAACGCGGCGCATCTCGACGAGGGAGGCCGGGAGGAAGCCACGGAGGCCGATGTCGAGGATGAGACCACCCTTGACGACCTCGATGACGGTACCGGTGACGATCCCGTCCTCTTCCTTGATCTTCTCGATGGTGCCCCAGGCACGCTCGTACTGGGCGCGCTTCTTCGAGAGGATCAGGCGGCCTTCCTTGTCCTCCTTCTGGAGGACCAGGGCCTCGATCTCGTCACCGACGGCGACGACCTCGTTGGGGTCGACGTCGTGCTTGATCGAGAGCTCGCGGCTCGGGATAACGCCTTCGGTCTTGTAACCGATGTCGAGCAGGACCTCGTCCCGGTCGACCTTCACGATGACGCCGTCGACGATGTCGCCGTCGTTGAAGTACTTGATCGTCTCGTCGATCGCGGCGAGGAAAGCTTCCTCGTTACCGATGTCGTTGACCGCTACCTGCGGGGTGGTGGCGGTGGTCTCGGTGCTGCTCGTCATGTGGGAAAGGGCTCCGGTACGGACATTGAAGTCGTAGGTACTGCTTACGCCGGGAGCCCGTTTCGCTCTGCAGAAGCCGGACAGCCAAGGAAGCGCCCCACCTGCAAAAACAGGTAGTGCGCCTCGACAACCGAGGGGACATACAACAGATGCGAGCGCAGCCTGCTACGTCTGAGGTGCGCAGGCCCGCAGCGCAACTTGTAGCATACGGGGGCAGCCGGGCAGGGTCAATGCGCGAAGGCGCACACCCGGGGTAGAACACCGCATACCCGGCACAAATTCAGTCTTCTGAGGCCACGCAGGGTCCGGAGCGCCCCTCTTGTGACGCCACCGGGACGGGCTGGACGGAAGAGTACGACGAGGGAGCCGATCATCCAAGAGCCCGTTTCTTCCGAGTCCGCAGCCGAACCGGAGGCCACCCGGCGCGAGGCCGGAGCGGCGGAGAGCACCCGCGCCAACCGCGGCTGGTGGGACCGCAACGCCGACGAGTACCAGGTCGAGCACGGCACGTTCCTCGGCGACGACCGCTTCGTGTGGGGCCCCGAGGGCCTCGACGAGGTGGAGGCCGAGCTGCTGGGCCCGGCGGAGGAGCTGAAGGGCAAGGACGTCCTGGAGATCGGCGCCGGCGCGGCCCAGTGCGCGCGCTGGCTGGCCGCACAGGGTGCCCGCCCGGTCGCCCTGGACCTGTCCCACCGCCAGCTCCAGCACGCGCTGCGCATCGGCGGAACGTTCCCTCTGGTGTGCGCCGACGCCGGCGCCCTGCCCTTCGCGGACGCCTCCTTCGACCTCGCGTGCTCGGCCTACGGCGCGCTGCCCTTCGTCGCCGACCCCGTCCAGGTGCTGCGCGAGGTCCATCGCGTACTGCGCCCCGGCGGCCGTCTCGTCTTCTCGGTGACCCACCCCATCCGCTGGGCGTTCCCGGACGAACCCGGCCCCGAGGGCCTGAGCATCTCCTCCTCCTACTTCGACCGCACGCCGTACGTCGAGCAGGACGAGGACGGTCGCGCGGTCTACGTCGAGCACCACAGGACGATCGGCGACCGCGTGCGGGACATCGTCGCGGCCGACCTCCGCCTGGTGGACCTGGTGGAGCCGGAGTGGCCGGCGTGGAACTCGTCGGAGTGGGGCGGCTGGTCGCCCCTGCGCGGGAACCTGATCCCGGGCACGGCGATCTTCGTGTGCGTACGGGACTGATCGCTCTCACCCGCGTACGAGATTGATCGCGCCCGCGCGTACGGGGCCGCGCGCGGAGGGAGCTGATCGTTCGCGCACGTACGACACTGTTCGACCATCCGTTCGTGCTCCTACGAGCCTCTCGTACGACACTGTGGGCGTGATCCGCTACGACGCCCTGGACGCGCTGCCCGTACGCAGCGCCCTGCCCGGTCTGCACGACGCCCTGGAGGGCCACGGCACCGCTGTGCTGGTGGCCCCGCCCGGCACCGGCAAGACGACGCTGGTGCCGCTGGTGCTGGCGGGGCTGCTCGGGGAGGGCCCCGCGCGGCAGGTGGTCGTGGCAGAGCCGCGGCGGATCGCGGCCCGCGCGGCGGCCCGGCGCATGGCGTGGCTGCTGGGCGAGAGGCCTGGCGAGAGCATCGGCTACACCGTGCGCGGCGAACGGGTCGTGGGGCGGCACACGCGCGTGGAGGTCGTCACGACCGGTGTGCTGCTGCAGCGGCTCCAGCGTGACCAGGAGCTGGCGGGCGTGGACGTGGTGGTGCTCGACGAGTGCCACGAGCGGCATCTCGACGCGGACACGGTGGCGGCGTTCCTGTGGGACGTGCGCGAGACGCTGCGGCCCGAGCTGCGTCTCGTGGCGGCGTCGGCGACGACGGACGCCGAGGGCTGGGCGCAGCTGCTGGGTGATGCGCCGGTGGTGGAGGCCCAGGGCGTCTCCCATCCGGTGCAGGTGGTCTGGGCGCCGCCCGCGCGTGCGGTACGGCCGCCGCACGGGATGCGGGTCGACCCCGCCCTGCTGGCGCATGTGGCGTCGGTGGTGCGGCGCGCGCTGGCCGAGCGGGACGGGGACGTGCTGTGTTTCCTGCCGGGGGTGGGCGAGATCGCGCGCGTGGCGGGGCAGCTCGGCGCTCTGGGGGATGTGGAGGTGCTCCAGGTGCACGGTCGGGCTCCGGCGGCCGTGCAGGACGCGGTGCTCGCGCCCGGTGCGCGGCGCCGGGTGGTGCTGGCCACGGCGGTGGCGGAGTCGTCGCTGACGGTGCCCGGAGTGCGGGTGGTCGTGGATGCGGGCCTTGCGCGCGAACCGCGGGTGGATCACGCGCGCGGGTTGAGCGCGCTGACGACGGTACGGGCCTCGCAGGCGGCCGCGCGGCAGCGGGCGGGGCGTGCCGGGCGCGAGGCGCCGGGTGCGGTGTACCGCTGCTGGGCGGAGGCCGAGGAGGCGCGGCTGCCGCGGTTCCCCTCCCCCGAGATCAAGGTGGCCGACCTGACGGCGTTCGCCCTTCAGGCGGCGTGCTGGGGCGATCCGGAGGCATCGGGGCTGGCGCTGCTCGACCCGCCGCCGGCGGGCGCGATGGCGGCGGCGCGGGCTGCTCTGACGGCGATGGGAGCGGTGGACCCGGCGGGCCGTGCCACCGAGCGAGGGCTGCGCCTGGCACGGCTGGGCCTTCATCCCAGGTTGGGGCGGGCACTGCTGGACACCGCCGGTGCGGGCGCCGAGGTAGTGGCGCTGCTGTCCGCGGAGGCCCCGCGCGAGTACGGCGACGACCTGGCTGCCGCGTGGCGGGCCGCTCGGCGTGGGGGCGACGCGTACGCGGACAGGTGGCGGCGCGAGGTTCGCCGGCTGCGGGCTGTCGCCGGGGAGGTTTCCGACGGCGTGTCCAGCGCGGTGGCCAGTGGTCGCCCCGGAGAGGTGGCCGGTGGTCGCCCCCGAGAGGTGGCCGGTGGTCGCCCCCGAGAGATGGCCGGTGGTCGCCCCCGAGAGGTGGCCGGTGGTCGCCCCCGAGAGATGGCCGGTGGTCGCCCCGGAGAGGTGGCCGACAGTCGCTCCGGCAAGGCCGGCCTCGGGGGCGGTTTCCGCGCCGGTGACGATCGGATCGCCGGGCACGTCGCCGCGCTCGCCTTTCCCGAGCGGGTCGCCAAGCTGGACGGCGGCTCGTACCTCATGGCGTCAGGAACCCGCGCCGAGCTGCCCGACGGGTCGCCCCTGCGCGGAGCCCCCTGGCTCGCGGTCGCGGTCGCCGATCGGCCGGTCGGCAAGGGGCACGCGCGTGTGCAGCTGGCCGCGGTGGTGGCCGAGGACACGGCCAGGGCGGCTGCGGCGCCGCTGTACCGCGAGGCCGAGGAGGTGCACTGGGCCGACGGGGACGTCGTCGCGCGCCGCGTGGAGCGGCTCGGGGCGATCGAGTGCGCGGCGCGCACCCTGCGGGACGCCGACCCCGGCCTCGTACGCGAAGCCCTGCTGAACGGGCT
The DNA here is from genome assembly GCF_044763135.1 of Streptomyces sp. NPDC096205. Taxonomy (NCBI): domain Bacteria; kingdom Bacillati; phylum Actinomycetota; class Actinomycetes; order Kitasatosporales; family Streptomycetaceae; genus Streptomyces; species Streptomyces sp. NPDC096205. The sequence continues at coordinate 259,712 of NZ_JBIWFS010000002.1, forward strand.
GCGTCAGGAGGGGTTCGGGCTGCTGCGCTGGTCCCCCGACGCCGAGGTGCTGCGGCAGCGGCTGGCGTTCCTGCGGCTGCACCTGGGCGAGCCCTGGCCAGACGTCTCCGATGCCGCGCTGCACGCGCGCGTGGACGAGTGGCTGGAGCCGGAACTGAGCCGGGCCCGCCGGCGGTCGGACCTCGCGCGGCTCGACGCCGGTGAGGCGCTCGGCCGACTGCTGCCCTGGGCGTCCGGGGACGCCGCGCGCCTGGACGAGCTGGCGCCGGAGCGGATCACCGTACCGAGTGGGTCCAGAATCCGGATCGACTACCAGGACCCCGAGCGGCCGGTGCTGGCGGTGAAGCTGCAGGAGATGTTCGGGCTGCACGAGTCGCCGGCGCTCGCCGGGGTCCCGGTTCTGGTGCACCTGTTGTCCCCCGCGGGGCGGCCGGCGGCCGTGACGGCGGACCTCGCGTCCTTCTGGCGGGACGGTTACAAGGCGGTGCGGGCCGAGCTGCGCGGCCGTTATCCGAAGCATCCCTGGCCCGAAGACCCGGCGACCGCGGAGCCGACCCGGCGCACCAACGCCGCGCTCAGGCGCTGACCGGCAGCTCCGGGCCGGCCGGGCGCCTGCCGCGGGCCTCCAGCCAGAGGGCGAGGGCCAGCAGCAGGACGCCGAGGGCCAGGAAGCTCCAGGGCAGGTAGGCGGTGAGCAGCAGGACCAGGGTGCGGTTGGACTTGACCAGGTCGACGGTGTGCTCGATGTAGTCCTCGCGCATCTTCACGTGCCCGGCGAAGGCGGTCACCTTGTCGCGGCCGCCGAGCAGGGTGCCGCCGCGCAACTCCTCCTTGTGGATCTCCTCGCCGTAGACAGGGGCGCCGGTGACGGGTTCGACCCAGAATCGGCGCACGGTGGTGTACCAGCGAGTGGTGCCGGTGGAGGCGACGGACTCCGGGGTGATGCCGTCGACGGGCATGACCTTGGGGAAGTTCACGCGCGTCCAGGGGACGGTCTGTTCGAAGTAGTAGACCTCCAGGCCCCGGAAGGTGCGAGTGCCTTTGTAGTGGATGGGTGCCGAAGTACGCGTTTGGGCATCGAAGTAGGCGTAGTTTCGCTTTTCGGTCAGGAACGGCCATTTGAACTCGATGCCCTCGCGTCTGACCGAGTCGCCGTCGACCGTCTCTCCGGTGGCGTGGACGGGTTCCTGGGTGTGGGCGTCGAAGATGTAGCGCTCGGGGATGCGCGAGACCATCCGGCCGTCGGGGCCTTGTACATAGGAGAGGGTGTCCCAGACGACGACGTCGCGGCCCGCTGTCCGCTCGATCCGCTCGGAGGCCTCCACGTTGCCCTTGAGGGTCTGGACGATGGTGACCTGGGGGACTTTGCGGGCCTTCATGGTGCCGTAGTCGAGGAGGGTGGCGTTCTTCGCCTCCAGGACCATGTCCTGGTACTGGTTCGGCGGGACCTTGGCGAGGCGGGGGAAGGCGTACCAGCGCAGCAGGGGGGCCAGGGCCGCGAAGAACACGGCGAGGGCGAGCAGGACCAGTCCGGACGTGCGGCGCATCTCGGCCTCCCTCGGGGCGGTCACGGGTGGGCGGGGACCGTCGTCAGCAAAGGCTTTGGGGACGTCTCGCCCGTGGCCCCGCCCAGGGCCGTGACGGCGAGGACGAGGGCGAAGGCGAGCACGAGCCCGGTCGCGGCTGCGACAAGAGCGCGCATGCGGGCCTCCCGAAGACCGGCTCGGAACTGACGTACCGTCAGATCTCGGCACCGTAGCAACGGCCGGGCGAGATGAGAACACGTCGCGCACACGGACGACGGCGCCCCCGTCGCGGTGAGCGGAGGGGGCGCCGTCGTCGGTTGCGATACCGGCTAGGCCGTGGGCGACGCCGAAGGGCTCGGCGACGGGCTCGTCGGCTCTCCGGTCGTCGGGGTCGGCGTCGGCGAGGCGGCGGCCTCCACCGTCAGTTCGACGGTGAGCGTGGCGCCACCGGTGGTGGTGATGCGCAGCAGGAACGTACCGGCGGTGTCGTCGGCGTACAGCTTCGGCAGCGTCAGCAGGCCGTTCGCGTCCGTCTCCAGCTGGGTCAGGGTGCGTACGGTCTTGCCGTCGGCGTCCTTGAAGTAGGGGCCCTTGTCGTTCACGGTCGGGTCGTCGGCCGACTTGATCAGGGTCGCCGTGGCCGCGACGCGGTCCGCGACGGCGCCCTGGTGCGTCGCCTTCACCTGGACCTGTTCGGCGAACTCGCCGCCCGCCGGGCAGGTCAGCGGGGTGTCGCCGACCCGGGTGAGGGCGTCGGCGGCGCGGGCGGTGACCGTGGCGGTGTAGTCGATGCCGGGGAGCGAACGGCCGACGACGGTGGCGCGGACAGTGAAGGTGCCGGTCTTCTCCCCGGCGCTGAGCCGGGGCGCGAGGGCGACACCGGAGCTGTCCGTGACGATCGTGGCGACGCTCTCGCCGCCGGTGAAGGTGGCGTCGGTTTCGCCGGTGATCGTGAACCGGATGCGAACCTTGCCGACGGTCTCGCCGGCCTTGGTCTCCGCCCTGGTGCTGATCCGCTTGGTGAACGCCTCGCCCGCCGTCGCGGTGAGTTTCGCGGTGCCCGCGTCCTCCAGGTGGTCCACGGTGTCGGTGGGCGTGGGCTGCTGGGTGGTCGGCGGCGGAGTGGGGGTCGGGGTCGGCGTGCCGCCGCCGGGCGTGTGGGTCGGCGGCTTGGGGGTCGGCTTCGGGTCCGGGCTCGCCGACGGCTTCGAGGAGGGGCGTGAAGCGGGCTGGTTGTCGCTGCGGTTGTCGGGCAGAGTGCCCGTGCCGTCCGGGATCTCGTGGGTGCCCTTGCGGTAGTACTCCAGCCACGACAGGACGGTGTTGAGGTAGTCGCGCGAGTTGTTGTAGCTGAGGATCGCGCGGTCGAGGTCGCCCTGGGCCGACAGGTCCCAGCCGAAGCGGCACAGGTAGTGGCCGGCCGCGAGGGCGGCGTCGTAGATGTTGTTGGGGTCCCGCAGGCCGTCGCCGTTGCCGTCGCGGCCCGCCCACTCCCAGGTGGAGGGGATGAACTGCATGGGGCCGACGGCCTGGTCGTAGCTCGCGTTGCCGTCGTAGGCGCCGTTGTCGGTGTCCTTGATGAGCGCGAAGCCGTTGCCGTCGAGCTGCGGGCCCAGGATCGGCGTGTACGTGGTGCCGTTGGCGTCGACACGACCGCCGCCGGCCTGGCCGGACTCGACCTTGCCGATGGCGGCGAGCAGTTGCCAGGGCAGGTTGCAGCCGGGCTTGGCCGCGTTCAGCCGGGCGGCGGCCTGCTTGTAGGCGTCCAGGACGGTCGCGGGTATGCCCGCCTCGGCGTGGCCGATGCCGGTCGGGGCGCCCGACGTGGTGGGCGAGGGCGTCGGACTGTTCAGCGGCGGCAGGTCCGTGTAGTACGGCGAGTTGCCGGTCGCGCTGTCGTCGGCGACGACGTCCGGTGTGGGCTGGGAGTCGGCGGTGGGCTGTCTGCCCTCATCGGTCGTCACTCCCGGAGCCTGGGACGCGGACAGTGCCGCGACCGCCGCCGCGGCCACAGCGGTGGTCGCCGCCCCCTTGCGCAGACGCCTGCCGATTTGCGCCGCCATGAAGTGAACCCCTCCCGTGGACGCCCGAGCGCCCGACTCTGCCTGTTGTACTCGCCACTGTTGTGACTGCCGACGCCCGGGGTCGGTTGCATCAGCGCCCGTTTTTCAGTGTTCTGTTCGTTCGCACGTCGGGTCTGTGCGTCCGATCAGCCGCACATACCCGCATGTGGCCCTCCGTGACCCTACGACAACTTCTGCGGGCCGGGGACCGGTTCGCGCTGCGTTTTCACGGCTTGGCCACATGGGGTCGGCCGATGTTCGGATCGGGTCAACGATCGGCGTACAGGTCGGTCGCGCATACTGAACCACTCAGACGATCACCGGACAGCGACCCGGTTCAACGCCCGTCACGAGGAGGCCACTTGCCGTTCACCTTGAGTCATGCGGCAGCCGCGCTGCCCCTCATGCGCACCGACGGAACCGGCCGCGGGGCACTTGTCCCCTCCGTACTGGTGGCGGGCACGTTCTCACCCGACTTGACCTATTACGCGGCGAGTGTGCTGTCCGGGGCGATGGAGTTCGGTGATGTGACGCACTCCTTCCCCGGGGTGTTCACGGTCGACGTGCTCATCTCCTGGGCGCTGGTCGGACTGTGGCTGCTGGTGCGCGAACCGCTGGTGGCACTGCTGTCCCGGAACCGGCAGCACCGCACGGCCACCCTGCTGCGCTGCGGGGCGCCACGCGCACGCGTGCGGCCGTCGACGGCGGCCTGGTGGTACGTCTCCGCGGCCCTCGGCGCGCTGACACATGTCGTGTGGGACGCCTTCACGCACCTCGACCGGTGGGGCATGCGGCTCTTCCCGGTACTGGGCCGGGAGATCGCGGGCTCCCCGCTGTACTGGTACCTGCAGTACGGCGGTTCCGCCGTGGCCGCCGTAGTGATCGTGGTGTTCCTGGTGCGGGCGCTGCGGCACGCACCGGCGGCCGAGCCGGTGGGCGTACCCCTGCTGTCCCTGCGCGACCGGTGGGCGGCCGGTGTGCTGATCGGTGGCTGCGCCCTGGTCGCGGCAGTGCAGCGGGCGACGCGATGGTGGGCCCAGTGGAAGCCCATCGCCGAGCCGTGGGAGCTGATCCCGACGCTGTGCTTCGGGGCGGGCGCGGGCCTGTTTCTCGGCGTCCTGCTGTACGCCGTGACGGTCCGAGTGTGGCGCCCGGCCCCGGTTCCGGGCCCGGTCAGCAGGGAGCCGCGCAGCCCGGTGGCCCGCTGAGCGGGGGCACACCCGCGACGAACACGGTCAGGGTGCCGCCCGGGCGGGTGCGGGGCAGCAGCGTGAGCAGCAGCGCCACATAGCCGCGGGCCAGGTCGGCCCACAGCCGCCAGCGGGCCGGGTCGCGGGTGCGCCCCACGGCGACGAGAGTCCCTCGAATCGGCCGGCACTCGCCGAGCGATCTGAGAAGCCGACAGTGGCTCAGCGCGCGGCCCAGGTCCACAGCGGCGCGGCGCACGGCCTCCGCGGGGCCGACAACGAGACGGGCGGTGCTTGCACCGACCGCGAAGGCCGGGACCGGCACGAGCGGCAAAGGCGCCGGCCGGCGGTTGAGCATGCGTATACCCATGCCCGCATCCTCAGGGCCAACGCCCCCGGCCTGCTTTTCCGCGGGGGCCACGCGGGTGACGGCCCTCTGGGGGGTGGGGGGTGGGCGTGCCCCGCTCGGCCGGGCCGGGGCCACGCTTGTGCAGGGGCTTCGCGGAGCTGAAGGCGAGAGCAGGGCGCCGGGTTGCCTGGGCGGCAGGCACGCCGGGGGCTTCGCGGAGCTGAAGGCGAGACAGGGCCGGGTCGCCTGGGCGGCAGGCACGCATGGGCTTCGCGGAGAGGGCGAGGGCGTTCCGGGCCTGGGGCAGCTGGTGCGCTCTTGGACCGGTGGCGAGCCACGCCCGGCGGCCGGTAGGCGCCCAGCAGCCTCGTGGACGGGCGCGAACGCACCGCCGGGCCGGCACATCAGCTGTCCAGGCGCCTCTCGCAACAGGCGCTGGGAGCAGGCCCGGCCTGGTCGGCGCGGAGGCCGGCCAGGCGTGGGCCTGTCGTGTCCGTCAGTGCGCCGCCGACTCCCAGTCCGGGCCCACGCCCACCGAGACGTCCAGGGGGGCGCGCAGGTGCACGGCGCCCGCCATTTCGCGGCGGACGAGTTCCTCGGCCGCGGCGCGCTCGCCGGGGGCGATCTCGAGGACGATTTCGTCGTGGACCTGGAGGAGCATGCGGGACTTCAGGTCGGCCTCGCGCAGCGCACGGTCCACGTGGAGCATGGCGATCTTGACGATGTCGGCCGCCGTGCCCTGGATCGGCGCGTTGAGGGCCATGCGCTCGGCGGCCTCGCGACGCTGACGGTTGTCGCTGTTGAGGTCGGGCAGATAGCGGCGGCGGCCGAACAGCGTGGCCGTGTAACCGGTGGCCCGGGCCTCGTCGACGACCCGGCGCAGGTAGTCCCGTACCCCGCCGAAGCGCTCGAAGTATGTGTCCATCAGGGCGCGCGCCTCGCCGGCCTCGATGTTCAGCTGCTGGGACAGACCGAACGCCGACAGACCGTACGCCAGGCCGTACGACATGGCCTTGATCTTGCGCCGCATCTCCGCGTCCACCGCAGTGCGCTCGACGGCGAACACCTGCGAGGCCACGGTGGTGTGCAGGTCCTCGCCGGAGGTGAACGCCTCGATCAGGCCCTCGTCCTCGGACAGATGGGCCATCACCCGCAGCTCGATCTGGCTGTAGTCCGCGGTCATCAGGGACTCGAAGCCCTCGCCGACCACGAAGCCGCGCCGGATGGCCCGGCCCTCGTCGGTGCGGACCGGGATGTTCTGCAGGTTCGGGTCCGTGGAGGACAGGCGGCCGGTGGCGGCGACCGTCTGGTTGAACGTCGTGTGGATACGGCCGTCCGTCGCGATGGTCTTGATCAGGCCCTCGACGGTGACCCGCAGCTTCGCCTGCTCACGGTGGCGCAGCATGATCACCGGAAGCTCGTTGTCCGTCTGGGTCGCGAGCCAGGCCAGCGCGTCGGCGTCGGTGGTGTAGCCGGTCTTCGTCTTCTTCGTCTTCGGCAGGCCCAGCTCGCCGAAGAGGACCTCCTGGAGCTGCTTGGGCGAGCCCAGGTTGAACTCGTGCCCGGCCGCCGCGTGTGCCTCCTTCACGGCCTGCTGCACGGCGCCCGCGAACATCTGCTCCATGGCCTCCAGGTGGGCACGGTCCGCCGCGATGCCGTGCCGCTCCATCCGGGCGAGCAGCGTCGAGGTCGGCAGCTCCATGTCACGCAGCAGCTCCGCGGCGCCGACGTCCTTCAGCCGGCCCTCGAAGGCCTCGCCGAGGTCCAGGATCGCGCGGGCCTGGATCATCAGCGCCTCGGCCTCGGCGCCGTCGTCCGCGCCGAACGCCAGCTGCCCGTCGGCCGCGGCCGCGGGGGCCAGCTCGCGGTGCAGGTACTCCATGGACAGCGCGTCCAGGTCGAAGGAGCGGCGGCCGGGCTTGACCAGGTAGGCGGCGAGCGCGGTGTCCATGCCGACACCGGCCACGCTCCAGCCGTGCTCGGCGAAGACGCGCATCGCGCCCTTGACGTTGTGCAGCACCTTGGGCCGGGTCTCGTCGGCCAGCCAGGCCGCCCATGCCTGCTCGTCGGCCTCGTCGAGCTCGGACGGGTCGAACCAGGCGGCGGCCCCGCCGGGCGCGGCCAGCGCGACCTCGGCGACCGAGCCGGAGCCCAGCGCCCAGGTGTCGACGGTGGCCACACCGAGCACCGCACCGCCGTGCTCCCCGAGCCAGCCGGCCAGCTCGCCGGTGCCCAGGACGGTGCCCTCCAGCTCGACGCCGTCGGCGACGACCGGGGTGACCTCGGCCTCCTCGGCGCCCGGGTCGACGGCCAGCAGCCGCTCGCGCAGCGAGGGGTTCCTGATCTCCAGGGCGTCCAGGATCATCGCGACGGCCTTGCGGTCGTACGCGGGGCGGGCGAGGTCGGCGACCGTCTTGGGCAGCTCGACGGTGCGCACCATCTCGGTGAGCCGGCGGTTGAGCTTGACGGCCTCCAGGTGGTCGCGCAGGTTCTGTCCGGCCTTGCCCTTGACCTCCTCGACGCGCTCGACCAGCTCGGCGAAGGAACCGAACTGGTTGATCCACTTCGCGGCCGTCTTCTCGCCGACGCCCGGGATGCCCGGGAGGTTGTCCGACGGGTCGCCGCGCAGGGCGGCGAAGTCCGGGTACTGCGCGGGCGTCAAGCCGTACTTCTCGAAAACCTTCTCCGGGGTGAACCGGGTCAGCTCGGAGACGCCCTTGGTCGGATACAACACCGTGGTGTGCTCGCTGACCAGCTGGAACGAGTCGCGGTCGCCGGTGACGATCAGCACCTCGAAGCCCTCGGCCTCGGCCTGGGTGGCCAGCGTGGCGATGACGTCGTCCGCCTCGTAGCCGTCGACGGCGAAGCGGGACACATGCATCGCGTCGAGCAGCTCACCGATCAGCTCGACCTGGCCCTTGAACTCGTCCGGGGTCTTGGAGCGGTTCGCCTTGTACTCGGTGAACTCCTCCGAGCGCCAGGTCTTGCGCGAGACGTCGAAGGCCACGGCGAAGTGTGTGGGCGCCTCGTCGCGCAGGGTGTTGGCCAGCATCGACGCGAAGCCGTAGATCGCGTTCGTCGGCTGGCCGGTCGCGGTGGTGAAGTTCTCCGCGGGCAGCGCGAAGAACGCGCGGTAGGCCAGCGAGTGCCCGTCCATGAGCATCAGCCGCGGACGGTCGCCGCCGGAGGTCTTCTCGGTCTTGTTCGGTGCTGTCTCTGCCACGCCCCCGATCCTGCCACGCCCCACTGACAGCGGACCGCCATCGCGGACTCCGACCGGTCCGGCACGGCCCGGCTCAGGCCGCCGGGCCAGGCGCTCATGGGCTCAGGCACCGTCCGGCTCCGCTATCCCCAGGCTCCCCCACCACCCGGCTCCGGTATCCCCAGGCACCCCACCGCCCGGCACTCGCACCGCAAGACACCGGCACAGCGGCACCCCGCACTACGACCCGTCCCGCCCCGGCGCCACGACCCCCGCACCGCCCGACTCCCGCACCGTCCAACTCCTGCGCCCCCGCTCCCGTACCGCCCAACTCCGGCACCCCGCGCCCGTACCGCCCAGCTCCCCCACCGCCGACGCCCACCCCGCCCGACTCCCCCACCATGCCGATCACACTGTGCCGATCACGCCACCCCAGCCAAGCCCTGCCGGCGCCCGCGCCCCTTACACCGCGCCGACACCCCCGCGACGCCCAGCCCCACAGCAAGCGCAGCCAGTGACAGCAAGCGCAGCCCATGGCTGCGCCCTCGGCACCCGACGCCCGGTCACCGCTGTCGGTGCCGCGTGCGAGGATCGGAGACGTACTTCACACACGCAGTCGAAGGAGACCGTGCGATGGCGACGAAGCCGCCCAAGGCCGACCCGGTCCAGGACGCGCCCCAGGTCGCGGAGCCGCAGCACGCGGCGGCGGGGCTGCCGGCCATCGGGCACACGCTGCGCATGGCCCAGCAGCAGATGGGCGTCAAGCGGACCGCGCTGACCCTGCTCAGCGTGAACCAGAAGAACGGCTTCGACTGCCCCGGCTGCGCCTGGCCCGAGCCGGACCACCGGCACAAGGCGGAGTTCTGTGAGAACGGCGCGAAGGCGGTCGCCGAGGAGGCCACCCTGCGCCGGGTCACCCCCGAGTTCTTCGCCGCGCATTCCGTGGCCGACCTCGCCGGCCGCAGCGGCTACTGGCTGGGCCAGCAGGGCCGGCTCACGCACCCCGTGTATCTGCCCGAGGGCGGCGAGCACTACGAGCCGGTCACCTGGGAGCGCGCCTTCGACATCATCGCGGAGGAGATCGACGCGCTCTCCTCCCCCGACGAGGCCGTCTTCTACACCTCGGGCCGCACCAGCAACGAGGCCGCGTTCCTCTACCAGCTCTTCGCGCGCGAGCTGGGCACCAACAACCTGCCGGACTGCTCCAACATGTGCCACGAGTCCTCGGGCTCGGCGCTCAACGAGACCATCGGCATCGGCAAGGGCAGCGTCCTGCTGGAGGACCTGTACAAGGCGGACCTGATCGTCGTGGCCGGGCAGAACCCGGGCACCAACCATCCGCGCATGCTCTCGGCCCTGGAGAAGGCGAAGGCGAACGGCGCGAAGATCATCAGCGTCAACCCGCTGCCCGAGGCGGGCCTGGAGCGCTTCAAGAACCCGCAGACGCCCAAGGGCCTGACCACCGGCGCCTCCCTCACCGACCTGTTCCTGCAGATCCGCATCGGCGGCGACCAGGCCCTCTTCCGCCTGCTCAACAAGCTGATCCTGGAGGCGGAGGGCGCGGTCGACGCGGAGTTCGTGCGCGAGCACACGCACGGCTTCGAGGAGTTCGCCGAGGCCGCGCGCGCGGCCGACTGGGACGAGACCCTCGAGGCGACCGGCCTCACGCGCGCGCAGATCGAAGAGGCCCTGCGCATGGTCCTCGCCTCGCAGCGCACCATCGTCTGCTGGGCCATGGGCCTGACGCAGCACAAGCACTCGGTGCCGACCATCCGCGAGGTGGTCAACTTCCTGCTGCTGCGCGGCAACATCGGGCGCCCCGGCGCGGGCGTGTGCCCGGTGCGCGGCCACTCCAACGTGCAGGGCGACCGCACGATGGGCATCTTCGAGCGGCCCGCGCCCGCCTTCCTGGACGCCCTGGAGAAGGAGTTCGGGTTCGCGCCCCCGCGCGAGCACGGCTTCGACGTCGTACGCGCCATCCAGGCACTGCGCGACGGCGAGGCGAAGGTCTTCTTCGCCATGGGCGGCAACTTCGTGGCGGCCTCCCCCGACACCGAGGTCACCGAGGCGGCCATGCGGCGCGCCCGCCTGACGGTGCATGTGTCGACGAAGCTGAACCGCTCGCACGCCGTCACGGGCGCGCGGGCGCTGATCCTGCCGACGCTCGGCCGCACCGAGCGCGATCTCCAGGGCGGCGGCGAGCAGTTCGTGACCGTCGAGGACTCCATGGGCATGGTGCACGCCTCGCGCGGACGTCTGGAGCCCGCGAGCCGTCATCTGCTGTCGGAGCCGGCGATCGTGTGCCGGCTGGCGCGCCGGGTGCTGGGCGAGCGGTCGAACACGCCGTGGGAGGAGTTCGAGAAGGACTACGGCACGATCCGGGACCGCATCGCGCGCGTGATCCCCGGCTTCGAGGACTTCAACGCCCGCGTGGCCCGCCCCGGGGGCTTCACGCTGCCGCACGCGCCGCGCGACGAGCGCCGCTTCCCCACGGCGACCGGCAAGGCCAACTTCACCGCCGCGCCGGTGGAGTACCCCGACCTGCCCGAGGGGCGGCTGCTGCTGCAGACGCTGCGCTCGCACGACCAGTACAACACCACGATCTACGGCCTGGACGACCGCTACCGCGGCATCCGGGGCGGCCGCCGGGTGGTCCTGGTCAACCCCGAGGACGCGCGCACGCTCGGCCTCGCCGACGGCGTGTACGTGGACCTGGTGAGCGAGTGGAGGGACGGCGTGGAGCGCCGGGCGCCCGGCTTCCGCGTGGTGCACTACCCGACCGCGCGGGGCTGCGCCGCCGCCTACTACCCGGAGACCAACGTCCTCGTCCCGCTGGACGCCACCGCGGACACCAGCAACACCCCGGCCAGCAAGTCCGTGGTGGTCCGTCTGGAACAATCGGCCACCGACTGAGCGTTTGCTCAGCGGGGTGAGCCGTTTTGATCGGCTCATCCGAACGAGCCGTGACTGATCGGCTCGTCGATACGAGCCGTACTGATCGAACGAACGGAGCCGGGCCCATGGGCGAGCAGCAGCATGTGAAGTTCCCGCAGGAGGTCATCGACGAGTACGCGGCCCTCGGCGTCGACCTGCCCGCGCTGTTCTCCGCCGGGCACCTCGGCATGCGCATGGGCGTGCAGATCCTGGAGGCCTCCGCCGAGCGGGTCGTCGGCACGATGCCGGTCGAGGGCAACACCCAGCCCTACGGCCTGCTGCACGGCGGCGCCTCCGCGGTCCTGGCCGAGACCCTCGGCTCGGTGGGCTCCATGCTGCACGGCGGCGTCTCCAAGATCGCCGTCGGTGTCGACCTGAACTGCACGCACCACCGCGGGGTGCGCTCCGGCCTGGTCACCGGCGTGGCCACGCCTGTGCACCGCGGCCGGTCCACGGCGACGTACGAGATCGTGATCAGTGACGAGGAAGGGCGGCGGGTGTGCACCGCGCGGCTGACCTGCATGCTGCGCGACGTCGGCCCGAAGGACGCCGAGCAGGTCGGCTCCGCCGGCTGACCGGCGGAGCGGATCCGGACGCAGGAGGGGGTGGTCGCGAAGGTGCGACCGCCCCCTCCGGCGTCTCACGAAGCCCAACATGCCACTGTCCGCGGGCGTTTGACGTACCGTCGGACGCAGTGCGGCGGACGCGGACGGTCACGGGATCGCCCGCGAAGCGCCGACGCGTTTCCCCCACCCGGTGATCGAATACGGAAAAGTGCCCCAGAACGCCGGACTCCCTTTCCGGCCTGTAACCCTGCGTAATTCACAAGCAATCAAGAAAAACGGAATCCGCAGCTCCACACCCCCTTCCTTTTCGGACCGAACGTGGCATACTCCCCGCCCCTCTCCCGCCTCAAGTAGCCTCCGGCAACAAGTCGCGTCAGTACCAAAACAAAGAAACGGTGCTGCATTCGATCGAGGCGCACCCTGCGCATTCTCACTATGCGGACAGCGCGAACCGGCTGGAATTCCCCCCTTCCGCCCACGGTGTCGCGCTCTCCGATACTCCGCGGCATAACAAGAGCGTCACAGCCTTGGCCAGACCACTCCTGCATTTCCGTCGACGCGCCTAGAGTCACGGCCAGTCACCGCGCCACCGGATTCGAAGCCACTTCGGTCCAGCGCTCGACTCGGCGCGTTCCACGGGGAACCGCCGTGCCAGGGAAAGGACTGACTCGTGCGTCAACGTTCGCTCATAGCCATCACCGCCGTCCTCGCGGCGGGATCGCTCACCCTGACCGCCTGTGGCTCGCGCGACGACGACGGTGGCGGCAAAGGCGGCGGCGACAAGACCACTGTGGTGATCGGCCTCGACGCTCCGCTGACCGGCGACCTGTCGGCCCTCGGCCTCGGCATGCGCAACTCCGCCGACCTCGCCGCCAAGACCGCCAACAAGCAGGAATACGTCGAGGGCGTCGAGTTCAAGATCGAGCCCCTCGACGACCAGGCGCAGCCGTCCGTCGGCCAGCAGAACGCCCAGAAGTTCATCAGCAACAAGGACGTCCTCGGCGTCGTCGGCCCGCTGAACTCCAGCGTCTCCCAGCAGATGCAGAAGCCGTTCAACGACGCCGGCCTCACCCAGATCTCCCCCGCCAACACCGGCACGGAGCTGACCCAGGGCGACGGCTGGAAGACCGGCAACTCGGTCCGCCAGTTCAAGACGTTCTTCCGCACCGCCACCACGGACGAGATCCAGGGTGCCTTCGCCGCCGAGTACCTCTTCACCAAGGCCGGCAAGAAGAAGGTCTACCTGATCGACGACCAGAAGACCTACGGCGCGGGCCTGGCCGCCTCCTTCAAGGAGAACTTCACCAAGCTCGGCGGAAAGATCGTCGGCAGCGACCACATCAACCCCGACGACCGCGACTTCAACTCCGTCGTGGCCAAGATCAAGAAGACCGGTGCCGAGGCCCTCTACTACGGCGGCGAGTACCCGGCCGCCGCGCCCCTGAGCCAGCAGCTCAAGGACAGCGGCCAGAACATCCCGCTCATGGGCGGCGACGGCATCTACTCCGGTGAGTTCCCCAAGCTGAACAAGAAGGCCGAGGGCGACCTCGCCACCTCCGTCGGCAAGCCCGTCGAGCAGCTCGACTCCGCCAAGGAGTTCATCAAGAACTACGAGGCCGGCAGCTACGAGGACGCCTACGAGGCCTACGGCGGCCTGACCTACGACGCCACCTGGGCCATCATCGAGGCCGTCAAGCTGGCGGTCGAGGGCAACGACGGCAAGCTCCCGTCCGACGGCCGCAAGGCGGTCCTGGACGCCATGGCCAAGGTCAAGTTCGACGGCGTCACCGGCACCATCTCCTTCGACGAGTTCGGTGACACCACCAACACGCTGATGACCGCCTACAAGGTCACCAAGGGCGCGTGGGCGCCCGAGTACAGCGCCTCCCCCAAGGTGGGCTGACCAGGGGACGAGTAAGAGACCCCCACTCACACATTGATCCAGGCCGCGCGGGAAGCGCCCACCAGCGCTCCCGCGCGGCGCCATATCCGAACCACTCCCACGGAGGCCCTGCGGTGAACGAACTGCCGCAACAGCTGGCCAATGGACTCATCCTCGGCGCGATGTACGGACTCATCGCGATCGGCTACACGATGGTCTACGGCATCGTCCAGCTCATCAACTTCGCCCACGGCGAGATCTTCATGGTCGGGGGCTTCGGGGCCCTCACCGTCTGGCTCGTACTCCCCGACGGCTTCGGCCTCGGCGCAGCCGTACCCCTCATGATCATCGGCGGGATCATCGTCTCCGTCGCCGTCGCCACCGCGGCGGAACGCTTCGCCTACCGGCCTCTGCGCACCGCTCCACGGCTGGCACCCCTCATCACCGCCATCGGCCTGTCCATCGTCCTCCAGCAGGTCGTATGGATGTGGTACCCCGACGCCAAGAAGGACCACCCCTTCCCGCAGTTCCAGGGCGAGCCCTTCGAAATCCTCGGCGCCACCATCCAGCGCGGTGACGTGTTCGTCCTGATCGCCGCCCCGCTCTGCATGGTCGCCCTCGGCTTCTTCGTCACCAAGACCCGCTCCGGCCGGGGCATGCAGGCCACCGCCCAGGACCCCGACACCGCCAAGCTGATGGGCATCAACACCGACCGCATCATCGTCATGGCCTTCGCCATCGGTGCCGCGTTCGCCGCCATCGCGGCCGTCGCCTACGGCCTCAAGAACGGCCAGGTCGGCTTCCGCATGGGCTTCCTGATGGGCCTCAAGGCCTTCACCGCGGCCGTCCTCGGCGGCATCGGCAACATCTACGGCGCCATGCTCGGCGGCCTCGTCCTCGGCGTCGCCGAATCTCTCGCCACCGGCTACATCGGCGACATCCCCGGCATGGACCTCTTCGGCGGCGGCGCCTGGAAGGACGTATGGGCCTTCGCCCTCCTCATCCTCGTCCTGCTCTTCCGGCCACAAGGCCTGCTCGGCGAACGCGTCGCGGATCGGGCGTGATCACATGACCAACAACACGATCGAAACCACCAAGACAAACCCCTCGGAAGCCACCGCGATCATCCCGATGCCGCCCGCCGCGGCACGCGCGATCACCCTCGCCGGCTCCGCCATCGCCCTCGCGGGCACCTTCCTCGCCTGGACCTGGACCGAGGAATTCCCCGGAAACCTCACCGTCACCGGCTACCCCGGCGGCCTGCAGGTGCTCACGCTCGTGGGAGCACTCCTCACGCTGCTGCTCACCCTGTCCGGCTACGGCATCCGGGGCCTCGGCTGGCTCACCCCCGGCGGCACCAACAGCCCCGTCCGACTGATGGCCCTCGGCGTCCTCGGCACCACCGGCTACGCCATCGGCGCCATCAGCTACGAACTCGGTGGCATCGTCAACCTCGAGCCCGGCGCCTACGTCTCCGGCATCGGCGCCCTCCTCGCGGTCATCGGCGCCTTCTGCCTCCCCGCCGACCAGCCCTACACCGGCCAGAACCCCGACCCCAGCCCCTGGGCCGTCCTGCGCCACGTACTCAGCGCCCCCGACCCTCGCCGCGCCAAGGAACTCCCCTCCTGGGCCGAGATCCTGATCATCGCCGCCGGCTTCGGCGTCGGCCTGTACGTCTTCTCGTACGGCATCAGCACCGAGTACTCCGAGCTGTTCATCGGCTTCCTGATCATCGCCGGCTTCGGCTTCACCGCCGTCAACCGCGCAGGTCTGCTCAAGCGACTCTCGGCACTCACCGCCAAGAACCGCAACGTCACCATGGCCGCGGCGTTCGTCGCAGCGATCTGCTTCCCGTTCACTCAGTCAAACGATCAGTTCGCGCTGATCGGAGCGAACATCCTCATCTTCGCCACCGTCGCTCTGGGCCTGAACGTCGTCGTCGGCCTCGCCGGCCTGCTCGACCTCGGATACGTCGCCTTCCTCGGCGTCGGCGCCTACGCCGCCGCCCTGGTCTCCGGCTCACCCCAGTCGACCATCGGCGTCCACTTCCCGTTCTGGGCGGCCGTCCTCACCGGCGCCCTCGCCTCGCTGATCTTCGGCGTGGTGATCGGCGCACCGACCCTGCGACTGCGCGGCGACTACCTCGCCATCGTCACGCTCGGCTTCGGTGAGATCTTCCGCATCACCATGAACAACCTCAACGGCAACAGCGGACCCGACGTCACCAACGGCTCCAACGGCATCCCGAACATCCCCGACCTGGAGATCTTCGGCTTCAACCTCGGCCTGCCGCACGACGTCCTCGGCCACGAGCTCACCCGCTCCGGCAACTACTACCTGCTGATGCTGCTGTGCACGATCGTCGTCGTCATGGTCTTCCGCCGCTCCGCGGAATCCCGCATCGGCCGCGCCTGGGTCGCCATCCGTGAGGACGAGACCGCCGCCACCGCCATGGGCATCAACGGCTTCCGCCTCAAGCTCCTCGCCTTCGCTCTCGGCGCCTCCCTCGCCGGTCTCGCGGGCACCGTCCAGGCCCACGTCTCCTACAGCGTGACCCCCGAGCAGTACCAGTTCGCCGGCTCCGTGCCGCCCAACTCGGCCTTCCTGCTCGCCGCCGTCATCCTCGGCGGCATGGGCACCATCAGCGGACCCCTCATCGGCGCCGCCCTGCTCTACCTGATCCCGGCCAAGCTCCAGTTCATGGCGGAGTACCAGCTCCTCCTCTTCGGCGTCGCGCTCATGCTCCTCATGCGCTTCCGCCCCGAAGGCCTGGTCGCCGACCGCAGGAAGCAGCTCGAATTCCACGAGACCGGACAGCTCGACGTACCGGAGGACAAACCGCTGCCCGACGGCGCGACCGGCGTCGCGAAGGCAGGTGCGTGACCGCCATGACCACCACCGCAACCACCACCAAGGTGCTCGACGCCACCGACGTCACCATGCGCTTCGGCGGCCTCACCGCCGTACGCTCCGTCGACCTCACCGTCAACACCGGTGAGATCGTCGGCCTGATCGGACCCAACGGCGCCGGCAAGACCACCTTCTTCAACTGCCTCACCGGCCTGTACGTCCCGACCGAAGGCACCGTCAAGTACAAGGACACCGTCCTGCCGCCCAAGCCGCACCTGGTCACCCAGGCCGGCATCGCCCGCACCTTCCAGAACATCCGGCTCTTCGCCAACATGACCGTTCTGGAGAACGTGCTGGTCGGACGGCACACCCGCACCAAGGAGGGCCTCTGGTCCGCCCTCCTGCGCCTCCCCGGCTTCAAGAAGGCCGAGGAGGAGTCCCGCGAACGCGCCATGGAACTCCTGGAGTTCACCGGACTCGCCGCCAAGGCCGACCACCTCGCCCGCAACCTGCCCTACGGCGAACAGCGCAAGCTGGAGATCGCCCGCGCACTCGCGAGCGAACCCGGCCTGCTCCTCCTCGACGAGCCCACCGCGGGCATGAACCCGCAGGAGACCCGAGCGGCCGAAGAACTCATCTTCGCCATCCGGGACAAGGGCATCGCCGTCCTCGTCATCGAGCACGACATCCGGTTCATCATGAACCTCTGCGACCGGGTCGCCGTGCTCGTCCAGGGCGAGAAGATCGTCGAAGGCCCCGCCGAAGTCGTCCAGGCCGACGAACGCGTCATCGCCGCCTACCTCGGCACCCCCTTCGAGGGCGCCCCGGGCAGCGACGAAGCCGCCGAGGTCGATGCGGCCGAGACGCAGAGCACCACGGAAGGGGACGACAAGTGACCGCACTGCTCGAGGTCGAGGACCTCAGGGTCGCCTACGGCAAGATCGAGGCCGTCAAAGGCATCTCGTTCAAGGTCGAAGCGGGCGAGGTCGTCACCCTGATCGGCACCAACGGCGCCGGCAAGACCACGACCCTGCGCACCCTCTCCGGACTGCTCCAGCCGGTCTCCGGCGACATCCGCTTCGAGGGCAAGTCGCTCAAGAAGGTCCCCGCCCACAAGGTCGTCTCGCTGGGACTCGCCCACTCCCCCGAGGGGCGGCACATCTTCCCGCGCATGACGATCGAGGACAACCTCCGCCTCGGCGCCTTCCTCCGCAACGACAAGGAAGGCATCGAGAAGGACATCCAGCGCGCCTACGACCTCTTCCCCATCCTCGGGGAGCGCAGGAAGCAGGCCGCCGGCACCCTCTCGGGCGGCGAGCAGCAGATGCTCGCCATGGGACGCGCCCTCATGTCACGCCCCAAGCTCCTGATGCTCGACGAGCCCTCCATGGGCCTGTCGCCGATCATGATGCAGAAGATCATGGCCACCATCCAGGAGCTCAAGTCCCAGGGCACCACCATCCTGCTCATCGAGCAGAACGCCCAGGCCGCCCTGTCCCTCGCGGACCACGGCCACGTCATGGAGGTCGGCAAGATCGTCCTCTCCGGCACGGGCCAGGACCTGCTCGTCGACGAGTCGGTACGCAAGGCGTACCTCGGCGAGGACTAGAAGGTTCTTGTACGTGACTGAGGCCCGCGCCCCTTGCCTTACGCAGGGGACGCGGGCCTCAGCCGTGCGGTGCGGGCCGGTTCAGCCCTTGTCGGAGGTCTTCGCGGCCTTCTTCTCCTCGGCGTCCTGGATGACGGCCTCGGCGACCTGCTGCATCGACATACGCCGGTCCATGGAGGTCTTCTGGATCCAGCGGAACGCGGCCGGCTCGGTCAGGCCGTACTCCGTCTGCAGGATCGACTTCGCCCGGTCCACCAGCTTGCGGGTCTCCAGGCGCAGGGTGAGGTCGGCGACCTCCTTCTCCAGCTCCTTCAGCTGCGTGTAGCGCGAGACGGCCATCTCGATCGCCGGAACGACGTCGCTCTTGCTGAAGGGCTTCACGAGGTACGCCATGGCGCCGGCGTCCCTGGCGCGCTCCACGAGGTCGCGCTGCGAGAACGCGGTGAGCATCAGCACCGGGGCGATCGACTCCTCGGTGATCTTCTCGGCCGCGGAGATGCCGTCGAGCTTGGGCATCTTCACGTCCAGGATCACGAGGTCCGGCTTGTGCTCACGGGCCAGCTCCACGGCCTGCTCACCGTCACCGGCCTCACCGACGACCGTGTAGCCCTCCTCCTCCAGCATCTCTTTGAGGTCGAGCCGGATCAGTGCCTCGTCCTCGGCGATGACGACACGGGTCGTCAGCGGAGGCACGTGCGACTTGTCGTCGTCGGGCGCGTCTACGGGCTGGGGCGACTCGGGCGCGGTCACGGGGGCTCCTTGTTCAGGCAGGGGTACTGCTGACAAGAGCCTACCTAGCTGCGGTAAGGTGGGGGCACGGCGGGTGACCGTCGTCCTTTATTTCCAAGGGAGCCCCGGTAGCCCAGCGGTAGAGGCAATGGTCTCAAACACCATACAGCGTCGGTTCGAATCCGACCCGGGGTACTTTTCCTCCGAATCCAAGGTCGCCATTCCCAAGCGGATGTTCCCGTTCTCGTGAACATCCGCTTTTCGCTGCATACCGAGGCGATCATTCTCACGCAGTGGTCATGTGTATGACATCAGCACCCGAAAGCATGCCCTGGCGCTGGTCGTCATCGACGCCGCCCGCAAAGCCTCAGTAGCCCTGCTCGACGCCCATGCAGGCCCGGAACACCGAAGCCCCGCTTATCGCGACGCCTCTCCGATGTGGTGCACCCGGACCAGGTTGGTCGTGCCGGACACCCCGGGCGGGGAGCCGGCCGTGATGACGACCGTGTCGCCCGGCCGGCAGCGGCCGTACTTGAGCAGCAGCTCGTCCACCTGGTCGACCATCGCGTCGGTGGAGTCGACGCTCGGGCCGAGGAAGGTCTCCACGCCCCAGGTCAGGCTGAGTTGGGAGCGGGTCGCCGGGTCGGGGGTGAAGGCGAGCAGCGGGATCGGGGAGCGGTAGCGGGAGAGGCGGCGGGCGGTGTCGCCGGACTGGGAGCAGGCGACGAGGAACTTGGCGCCGAGGAAGTCGCCCATTTCCGCGGCCGCGCGGGCGACCGCACCGCCTTGCGTGCGGGGCTTGTTGCGTTCGTTCAGCGGCGGCAGGCCCTTGGCGAGCATGTCCTCTTCTGCCGCTTCGACGATGCGGGCCATCGTCTTGACCGTTTCCACGGGGTACTTGCCGACGCTCGTCTCGCCGGACAGCATCACCGCGTCCGTGCCGTCGATGACCGCGTTGGCGACGTCCGACGCCTCCGCCCTGGTCGGGCGTGAGTTTTCGATCATCGAGTCGAGCATCTGTGTCGCAACGATCACCGGCTTGGCGTTTCGCTTGGCGAGTTTGACCGCGCGCTTCTGGACGATCGGCACCTGCTCCAGGGGCATCTCCACGCCGAGGTCGCCGCGGGCGACCATGATGCCGTCGAAGGCGGCGACGATGTCGTCGATCGCGTCGACGGCCTGGGGCTTCTCGACCTTGGCGATGACGGGGATTCGGCGGCCCTCTTCGTCCATGATGCGGTGGACGTCCTCGGCGTCGCGTCCGCTGCGGACGAACGAGAGGGCGATGACGTCGAAGCCGGTGTGCAGGGCCCAGCGGAGGTCCTCCTCGTCCTTCTCCGACATCGCGGGGACGGAGACGGCTACGCCCGGGAGGTTGAGGCCCTTGTGGTCGGAGACCATGCCGCCTTCGACGACGGTGGTGTGGACGCGGGGTCCGTCGACGGAGGTCACCTCCAGGCAGACCTTGCCGTCGTCGACGAGGATGCGTTCACCGGGGGTGACGTCGGCGGCGAGGCCCTGGTAGGTGGTGCCGCACTGTTCGCGGTCGCCTTCGGCGCCTTCTTCGACGGTGATGGTGAAGGCGTCGCCGCGTTCGAGGAGTACGGGTCCTTCGGTGAAACGGCCGAGTCGGATCTTCGGGCCCTGAAGGTCGGCGAGGATGCCGACGCTGCGGCCGGTCTCGTCGGCGGCCTTGCGGACGCGGTGGTAACGCTCCTCGTGCTCGGCGTGGGTGCCGTGGCTGAGGTTGAATCGGGCGACGTCCATTCCGGCTTCGACCAGTGCCTTGATCTGGTCGTACGAGTCGGTGGCGGGGCCCAGGGTACAGACGATCTTCGCTCGGCGCATGGTCCGAGCCTATGCCTTACCGGTGGGTAGAGAATTGGCCGGGCATGACCACTCAACCACCTTTGGATGAAGGGGTGTTGACAAGTGTTGAATTGTGCAGACGCCCGCTCCGATGAGCATTTCACCCGCACCCGACCAGCATTCCGCCCTGTATTCGAATTCCGCTTCCGTGAATGAATTTCTACAGTCGCGGCGGATGCATCGTGAATCGGGCGTTGACCGTGGCGTACACGTGCTGGCGTTCGGGTTCCAGATCGAGTGGGGCGGCGGCCTCCGTCTCCGCGGCCATGCTGTAGGCGGCGGAGCGCATCCGGCCGGCGGCGGCCGGGTGGGGCATGGGGTTCTCCGCACCGATGTCGGCGAGTTCGACGAGGGCGGCGAGGGTGGTGCCGAGGGCTTCGGCGTATTCGCGGGCGCGTTGGACGGCTTCGCGCACTGCTTGCGTGCGGGCGTCGCGGTGGGCGGGTGAGTCGGGGCGCAGGGCCCACCAGGGGCCGTCGACGTGGGTGAGGTCCAGGTCGGCGAGGCGGGTGGTGAGTTCACCGAGGGCGGTGAAGTCGGTGAGTTCGGCGGTGATGCGTACGGCGCCGTGGTAGGTGCGGATGCGTTCGCCGCGGCCGTGTTTGGTGAGTTCGGGGGTGACGGAGAAGGCGCCGGTCTCCAGGCGTTCGACGGCGTCCCCGTAGGACTTGACCAGGTCGAGGGTGGTGGTGTTGCGGCGGGTGAGGTCGTCGAGGGCGGAGCGGCGGTCGCGTCCGCGGGCGGTGACGGTGATGCCGAGGCGAGCGATCTCGGGGTCGACTTCGAGGTGGGCTTCGCCGCGAACGGCGATGCGGGGTGCGTCGGGGGTGCCGTAGGGGACGGGCGGTTGGGGACCGGCGGCTTCGGGTGTGGTCATACGTCCCACTCTGTCACCGATCGGACCGATCAAGGCTGTTCGTTCATCGCTCGGGTCACTCAATCGCAACCTGCTGGGTCTATTGCTGCTTGCCGTGAGCGGGTCAGAATCTACGCGCGTTATCTACGCGCGTTGTGACCGTTTCGCGTGGCCGAGGAGAGTTCGAACATGGGGTTGGACCGCCGGAAGTTCCTGAAGAAGTCCGCCGTGACCGGGGCGGGGGTGGCGCTGGCCGGTGCGGCGGCGGTTCCCGCGGCTCAGGCGGCGGAGAGTGCGCCGGCGGCGAAGGGGGGCCGTGAGAAGCGGTACTCGCTCACCGTGATGGGCACGACCGATCTGCACGGCAATGTCTTCAACTGGGACTACTTCAAGGACGCGGAGTACGCGGACGCGAAGGGCAACGCCAAGGGTCTGGCGCGTATCTCGACGCTGGTGGACCAGGTGCGCGAGGAGAAGGGCCGCTGCAACACGCTGCTGCTGGACGCCGGCGACACGATCCAGGGCACCCCGCTGACGTACTACTACGCGAAGGTGGACCCGATCACCGCCGAGGGCGGTCCGGTGCACCCGATGGCCCAGGCGATGAACGCGATCGGGTACGACGCGGTGGCGCTGGGCAACCACGAGTTCAACTACGGCATCGAGACGCTGCGCAAGTTCGAGGAGCAGTGCGACTTCCCGCTGCTGGGCGCGAACGCGGTGGACGCGAAGACGCTGCGGCCGGCGTTCCCGCCGTACTTCATGAAGACCTTCCATGTGAAGGGCGCGCGGCCGGTGAAGGTGGCGGTGCTGGGTCTGACGAACCCGGGCATCGCGATCTGGGACAAGGCGTACGTCCAGGGCAAGCTGGCGTTCCCGGGTCTGGAGGAGCAGGCGGCGAAGTGGGTGCCGAAGCTGAAGTCGATGGGCGCGGACGTGGTGATCGTGTCGGCGCACAGTGGTTCGTCGGGTACGTCGTCGTACGGTGACCAGTTGCCGTACGTGGAGAACGCGGCGGCGAACGTGGCGCGTCTGGTGCCGGACATCGACGCCATCCTGGTGGGTCACGCGCATGTCGAGATCCCGGAGCTGAAGGTCGTCAACGAGAAGACGGGCAGGACGGTCGTGCTGTCGGAGCCGCTGTGCTACGCGGAGCGGCTGACCCTGTTCGACATCGACCTGGTGTTCCGCAAGGGGCGTTGGGTGGTCGAGTCGGTCGCGGCGTCGCTGCGTAACTCGAACACGGTGGCGGACGACCCCGAGATCTCCAAGCTGCTGGACGACCAGCACGCGAGGGTCGTGGAGTACGTCAACCAGGTGGTCGGTACGGCCACGGAAACGCTCACGACGGTCGAAGCGCGCTACAAGGACGCTCCGATCATCGATCTGATCACAAAGGTTCAGGAGGACGTGGTCAGGGCGGCGCTGGCGGGCACGGAGTATGCGTCGCTGCCGGTGATCTCGCAGGCGTCGCCGTTCTCGCGGACGTCGGAGATCCCGGCGGGCAAGGTGACGATCCGGGATCTGTCGAGCCTGTACGTGTACGACAACACGCTGGTCGCGAAGCTGATGACGGGTGCGCAGCTGAAGGCGTACCTGGAGTACTCGGCGGAGTACTTCGTGCAGACGGCGGCGGGTGCTCCGGTGGACGTGGAGAAGCTGACGAACGCGAACAACCGCCCGGACTACAACTACGACTACGTGTCGGGGCTGTCGTACGAGATCGACATCGCCCAGCCGGCCGGTTCGCGGATCAGGAATCTGTCGTACAACGGCGGCGTGCTGGACGATGCTCAGAAGTTCGTGTTCGCGGTGAACAACTACCGCGCGAACGGTGGCGGGGCGTTCCCGCACGTGGCGTCGGCGCAGGAGCTGTGGTCGGAGTCGACGGAGATCCGGACCAGGATCGCGGAGTGGGTGACGGCGAAGGGCGTGCTGGACCCGAAGGACTTCGCGTCGGTGGACTGGAAGCTGACGCGTGAGGGCACGCCGGTGTTCTGATGTTCGTTTTCTGAGCGAACGGCCTCAGATTCCGTCCGCGAGGGGGATGAGTTCCCTCGGTTGTCGTGCGGGCGGGATCTGGGGCTGTCGTTGTTCCAGGCCGAAGGTGGTGAAGGCGGTGCGGGTGGGCAGCGGGTAGGGCTCTTTGCCGGTGAGGGTGTTGAGGATGTCGGCGCTGCGCCAGGCGGTGAGGCCGAGGTCGGGTGCTCCGACACCGTGGGTGTGGCGTTCGGCGTTCTGGACGTAGATGGTGCAGCCGGCGCCGCTGACGGAGGGGTCGGTGACGAGGCGGAAGTGTTCGTCGATTCGCGGGCGTTCGCTGCTGTCGCGGCGCAGGTAGGGGTCGAGGGCGGCGAGGAGGCGGCCGAGGGGACGTTCGCGGTAGCCGGTGGCGAGGACGACGGCGTCGGTGGTGAGGCGGCTGCGGGTGCCCTGCTGCAGGTGTTCGAGATGGAGTTCGACCTTGGTGGTGGCGATGCGTCCGGCGGTACGGACGTGGACTCCGGGGGTGAGCACGGTGTCGGGCCAGCCGCCGTGCAGGCTGCGGCGGTAGAGCTCGTCGTGGATGGCCGCGATGGTGTCGGCGTCGATGGCCTTGTGGAGCTGCCACTGTGAGGCGACGAGTTTGTCGCGGACCGGTTCGGCGAGGGCGTGGAAGTAGCGCGTGTAGTCGGGTGTGAAGTGTTCCAGGCCGAGCTTGGAGTACTCCATGGGGGCGAAGGCCGGGGTGCGGCCGAGCCAGTGGAGGCCTTCGTGGCCGGGCGGGCGGTGGCGGAGCAGGTCGAGGAAGATCTCGGCGCCGGACTGTCCGGAGCCGATGACGGTGACGTGGTCGGCCTTGAGCAGGCCATCGCGGTGGTCGCGGTAGTGGGCGGCGTGCAGGACGGGGACACCGGGGGCGTCGACGAGGGGCTTGAGCGGCTCCGGGACGTAGGGCTCGGTGCCGATGCCGAGGACGATGTTCCTGGTGGTGGTGCGGCCGAGGGCCTCGGCTTCGCCGTCGGCGTCGAGTTGGGTGTAGTCGACCTCGAAAACATCGCGTTCGGGGTTGAAGCGGACGGCGTCGACTTGGTGGTGGAAGTGGAGGCCGGGGAGGTTCTCGGCGACCCAGCGACAGTAGGCGTCGTACTCGGCGCGCTGGATGTGGAAGCGCTCGGCGAAGTAGAAGGGGAAGAGCCGCTCGCGGGTCTTGAGGTAGTTGAGGAAGGTCCAAGGGCTGGCGGGGTCGGCGAGGGTGACCAGGTCGGCGAGGAAGGGCACCTGGATGGTGGCGCCGTCGATGAGCAGGCCGGAGTGCCAGTCGAAGGCGGGGCGCTGTTCGTAGAACACTGCGTCGAGTTCGGCGAGCGGGTGGGCGAGCGCGGCCAGGGAGAGGTTGGCCGGGCCGATGCCGATGCCGACGAGGTCGCGGGGGGTGTCGCCGTCGGGGTGTGGGGGGCGGTTCATGGGGCGGTGTGTCCTTCCACGAGCTTGAGCAGTGCGGCCAGGTCGTCGGACCGGGTGTGGGGGTTGAGCAGGGTGGCCTTGAGCCAGAGGCGGCCGTCCTGGCGGGCCCGGCCGAGGACGGCGCGGCCGTCGGTGAGCAGCCGTCGGCGTACGGCGGCGACGGTGTCGTCGGTGGCTGTGCCGTCGGTGGCTGTGTCGTCGCGGGCTGTGTCGTCGCGGGCGGGCACGGGCCTGAAGAGGACGGTGCTGAGCGTGGGCCGGTCGTACAGCTCGAAGCCGGGGTGCGCGGTGATCAGGTCGGCGAACTCTTCTGCTCGTTCGCACACGGCGTCGACGAGCGCGCCCAGTCCGGTGCGGCCGAGCGTCTTGAGGGTGACCGCGATCTTGAGGATGTCGGGGCGGCGGGTGGTGCGCAGGGAGCGGCCGAGGAGGTCGGGCAGGCCTGCCGCGGTGTCGTCGTCGGCGTTGAGGTAGTCGGCGCGCTGGTGCAGGGCGGTGAGGTCCTGGGTGTCGCGTACGGCGATCAGTCCGGCGGCGACCGGCTGCCAGCCGAGTTTGTGCAGGTCGAGGGTGACGGTGTGGGCGGCGTCGAGGCCGTGGAGAAGGTGGCGGCGGCGGTCGCTGAACAGCAGCGGTCCGCCGTATGCGGCGTCGATGTGCAGACGGGCGCCGTGGGCGCGGCAGAGGGTGGCGATCTCGTCCAGGGGGTCGATGAGGCCTGCGTCGGTAGTGCCGGCGGTGGCGGCGACGAGGCAAGGTCCGGTGAGGCCCGCTAGGACGGCGGCGAGTTCGGCGAGGTCGACGGTGCCCGCGGGTGCGGGGACGACGATCGGTTCGGGCAGACCGAGCAGCCACGCCGCGCGCATGAGCGAATGATGTGCGTTCGCTCCGCAGATGAGCCGGGTGCTGCCGCCGTGTGCCTCGCGGGCGAGGAGCAGGGCGAGGTGGTTGGCCTCGGTGCCGCCGGTGGTGACCAGGGCGTCGCTGCCTCGGCCCGGGAACACCTGATCGGCGAGTGCGCGGGTGACGAGCGTTTCGAGCTCGGAGGCGGCCGGGGCCTGGTCCCAGGAGTCGAGTGAGGGGTTGAGGGCGCTAGCGGCGAGGTCGGCGGCGGTGGCGACGGCGAGTGGTGGGCAGTGCAGGTGGGCCGCGCACAGCGGTTCGGCGGGGTCGGCGGCCCCTTCGGCGAGGGCCTGGACGACCGTGCGCAGGGCGTTCGGATCCCCGTCGTCGGGCAGGACGTTCCCGACAGCGGTGCGCAGGCGTGCGGCGATCGCGTGGGGGCCGCCGGCGGGCAGCGGTCCGCCACGCGCGCGGCGGCCGGTGTCGAGCGCGTCGAGGACGGTGTCGAGCAACGGCCGCAGGGCGTCGGTTCCTTGGGGGCCTGAGGCGAGGGGTGGCGTGCTCATAGCCGGGCTTCCTCCACGGGCGCGATGCGGGGGGATTCCCAGCTTGTACGGGGATGGTGCGGCGCGTCCGGAAAGCCCGACGATCGGAACCCGAAAGGGGGTACTTCCGTGCGAGGAAGGCGCGTCGGGTGTAAGGCGAGGTGACGGAGGTCGGGGCGCGCGGGTGGGGTGGCGTCGGGTGGCGGGCCGAGGTCCGTCGGGCTCGGCCCGCCACCGTCGTACGGCAGTTGGGGCAGTTGCGGCAGGCAGTGCCGGTGTCGCTGGTGCTGCCGCTGCTGCCGGTGTCGTTGAGCGGGTACGCCTGTTACCCCTGTACGCCTGTCACGGCGGTCATGCCTCGCCGCGTACCCGCAGCGCGCGGGCGAGGTCGTCGAGCTGGTCGACCAGCTTGCGGCGCAGGGCGGGGATGGGTTCGGCGTCCTTCAGGCACTGTTCGCCCAGGCGCAGTGTCTCGGTGTCGACGGCGTGCGTGGGGAAGGCCCAGCGGCCGGCGGCGTCGGCGATGGCGGGCCCGCGGCGTTCGGCGAGGGCGACGGCGTCCTGGTAGTAGCGGGGGACGTAATCGCTTACGAGGTCGGTCTGTTCGGGCTGCCAGAAGCCCTGGGCGGTGGCGGTGAACAGGTAGTTGGACAGGTCGTCGCGGCTGAACATGGCCTCCCAGGCGCGGGCCTTGGCCTCGGCGTCGGGCAGGGCGGCGCGGCAGCGGGCGGCGCCTTCCTGACCGGTGGCACTGGGGTCGCGTGCGAGTTCGGCGGCGATGGCGTCCTCGTCGGTGGCGCCGAGGACGGCGAGACGCTCCAGGACGCGCCAGCGCAGCTCGGGGTCGAGTTCGGGTCCGCCGGGCACGGTGCCCTCGGCGAGCCAGGCCGCGATGGTGTCGGGCTGGGCGGCGACGTCGATGAAGTGGCGTACGGCGATCAGGCGCAGGCCGGGGTGGTCGCCGTCCTCGGTGCGGCGGATGAGGTCGCGGCACAGGGCGCTGAGGGTGGACTGGGCGACGGGGCGGGCGTCGGCGGTGAGGTAGCGGTCGGTGATCTGGGTGGTGGCGAAGCCGAGGACGCCCTGGACGAGGGCGAGGTCGGTCTCGTGCGGGAGGTGGGCGCGAGCGGTGTCGAGGTAGGCGGCGGGCGGCAGTTCGCCGTCGCGTACGGCGTCCCTGAGGGCGTTCCAGACGACCGCGCGGGTGAGGGGTTCGGGCAGGCCGGACAGGCCGGAGCGCAGGGTGTCGAACGACTCGGGGTCGAAGCGGACCTTGGCGTAGGTGAGGTCGCCGTCGTTGAGCAGGAGCAGGGCGGGGCGCTTGCCGATGGGCAGGGCGGTGGTGTGGGGGATGTCGAGGTCGAGGCGTTCGCGCAGGGCGAGGCGGCCGTTGTCGGTGAGGTCACGGTCGTAGAGGCCGACGGTGATGTGGTGGGGGCGGCTGCCGGCGCGGTCGACGGTGAGGGTGCAGGTGCCGTGTTCGCCGGGGGTGATGCGGGGGGTGAGCTTGTCGACGCCGGTGGTGCGCAGCCAGGCGTCGGCCCAGGCGTGGACGTCGCGGTCGGTGGCGGCGGCGAGGGAGTCGATGAAGTCGGCGAGGGTGGCGTTGGCGAACTTGTGGCGGGTGAAGTGGCGGTTGATGCCGGTGAGGAAGTCCTTCTCGCCGAGCCAGGCCACCAGTTGCCGGAGGGCGGAGGCGCCCTTGGCGTAGGAGATGCCGTCGAAGTTGAGCAGCGCGGAGGCGGTGTCGTCGACGGCTTCGGGGGCGACGGGGTGGGTGGAAGGCCGCTGGTCGGCGTCGTAGCCCCAGCCCTTGCGGACGACACCGAAGTCGGTCCAGGTGTCGGTGAAGCGGGTGGCCTCGGTGAGGGTCTGGTAGCCCATGTACTCGGCGAAGGACTCGTTCAGCCAGATGTCGTCCCACCACTTGAGGGTGACGAGGTCGCCGAACCACATGTGGGCCATCTCGTGGGCGATGACCATGGCGCGGGTCTGGCGTTCGGCGTCGGTGACGGCCGAGCGGTAGACGAACTCGTCGCGGAAGGTGACGAGGCCGGGGTTCTCCATGGCGCCGGCGTTGAACTCCGGGACGAACGCCTGGTCGTAGGAGTCGAACGGGTACGGCTCGTCGAACTTCTCGTGGTAGCGGTCGAAGCACGCGCGCGTGACGTCGAGGATCTCCTCGGCGTCGGCGTCCAGGTAGGGCGCGAGGGAGCGGCGGCAGTGCAGGGCGAAGGGCAGTCCGCGGTGCTCGGTGCGCACCGAGTGCCAGGGACCGGCGGCGACGGCGACGAGGTAGGTGGAGATCAACGGCGTCGGGGCGGCCTGCCAGCGGCCGTCGCCGAGGTGTTCGGTGACGGTGTTGGCGAGGACGGACCACTCCTCGGGTGCCTTGACGGTCAGTTCGAAGACCGCTTTGAGGTCGGGCTGATCGAACGCGGCGAAAACGCGCTGCACGTCGTCCATGAACAGCTGGGTGTAGAGGTACGTCTCGCCGTCGGTGGGGTCGGTGAAGCGGTGCATGCCCTCGCCGGTGCGCGAGTAGCGCATGGCGGTGTCGATGCGCAGTTCGTGTTCGCCTGGGGTGAGGTTCTTCAGCGGCAGCCGGTTGCCGTCGAGGCTCTCCGGGTCGAGGGGCTGTCCGTCGAGGGTGGCGGAGCGCAGTCGGTCCGGCTTGAGCTCGACGAAGGTGTCCGTACGGTCCTGGCCTTCGCGCACGGTGAAGCGGATGTGAGTGCGGGAGTCGAAGGTGTCGCCGCCGGTCGTGAGGTCGAGGTCGACGTGGTAGCGGTGGACGTCGAGGAGCTGGGCACGGGTCTGCGCTTCGTCGCGCGTGAGAACGGACATGGACGACATGCTGCCTGATGCCCGTGGCAGCGCACAGGGGCGGTTCGGTTCGTGAGCGGTCCGTGACGCGCCGTGCGGACGCCGGGTGTGCTCCGCTGTGGACGTCGGCTGTGCTCCGGTGGTTCGTATGTGTTCGTTGTGCGTTCGCCGCGTTCGTTAGGTCGCGCCACTCCATATACGCACTTCGGCCGGTCTACGTTCGGTCCTGTGCGGGTGCGCTGCGGGGTTCGCGCTGTTGGGGCACGCGGGCGGGCGCTGCGGTGGTGGCGGTCCGGGCACGCAGGTCGCGCAGCTGTTGCTGGAGGGCGACGTGGCGCTGGTGGGCGTCGTAGAGGTAGCGCACCTTGGTGCGCAGGGACCAGGGGTCGACGGGTTTGGTGATCAGGTCGGCGACCCCGAGTCCGTACGCGGCGGCGGCCAGCTCCTGGTCGGGCCCGAAACCGGTGAGCAGGACGACGGGGATGTGCTGGGTCAGTTCCAGGCGGCGCATGTAGCGGACGACCTCCAGGCCGCCGGGCCCGGGCATGCCCACGTCGAGGAGGACCAGGCCGGCCCGGCCGCGCAGCAGCTCTTTGAGGGCTTCGTCGCCGCTGGTGGCGCGGGTGAGCCGGCGACCGAGGGGGGCAAGGGCGCTCTCGAGTGCGTACAGCGTGTCGGCGTGGTCGCCGACGATGAGGATCCTGGCATCCGACGCCATGGCCGGACCTCCCTCTCGCTGGGACGGCCGGGGTGAGCCGGGTCAGCGCCCCGTGGGTGCCTGGCCGTTGACGGTGTCCTCGGCGATGCTCTCGTGGTGGCGGATGACCTCCGCGATGATGAAGTTCAGGAACTTCTCCGCGAAGGCCGGGTCCAGCTTGGCGTTCTCGGCGAGCGTGCGCAGCCTTGCGATCTGGCGTGCCTCGCGGGCCGGGTCGGCGGGCGGCAGCTGGTGGACGGCCTTGAGGTGACCGACCTGCTGGGTGCACTTGAAGCGCTCGGCGAGCATGTGGACGACGGCCGCGTCGATGTTGTCGATGCTGTCGCGCAGCCGTGCGAGCTCCTCGCGCACGGCGGGGTCGACGTCACCGGTTCCGGTGTTGCTGGTGGTCATGAGCGTCCACCCTACGTGGCGAGCGGGGGTCGGATCACCGGCGCACAGGGCGGGGCGGGGGCCGCTGGCCGAATCGGGCATCTGCAGGGCGCGCGGTCACCGCGGGCGGCGGGGCTCCGGGGTGGCGAGCCGGCGGGCTGTGGCCGGATCCTGCGGGGCGCCCGTGGACAGGCGCACGGGCGGGCGCGTACGCGCGGGGCCCGCCCTGTGCGGCGGGGGCCTCGGTCCGGGCGCGGCGGGCTCGGGGCGGAGCGCTGCGAGCGGCAGCACGCAACCTGACCGGACAAAGTCCGTTCTTCTCCTCGTAGAGTGGACATCGGGTTCAGGCGTCTTGGGGGTGCGGGCGTGGCGAACGGCGGACCGGTCGAGCACGGCTACCCACATCTGGAGACGGTGCGGGCAGCCGTCACCGCGCTGTACCGCAGGCTGTCGTACGACACGGTGCGGACGTTCGACGCGAGCGTGGCTCCGGCCGATGTGGCGTTCTGCGACACGGACGATCTGTATCTGGGCACCCAGCGGGTGGCACATGAGCTCGTACGGCACTTTCGGCTGCCGGATGCTCGAATGATCGTGAGTTTCCGCGAGATGACTCATGCGGCCAATGTCGAACTGACCGCCGGGCCGGAGTACTTCGTGGAGCTGAACGATCGTTTCCGTACGCATCGCCGGGACATCGGCGCCGCGCTCGCGCACGAGATCATGCATGTCTATCTGCACAGGCTCGATCTTTCGTTCGCCGGGACGCGCGACAACGAGATCCTCACGGACACCGCGACCACCTACCTGGGCGCGGGCTGGCTGCTGCTGGACGCCTACCGGGAGGACGGGGCGTCGTCGCAGAAACTGGGGTATCTGACGCCGGAGGAGTTCGGGTACGTCCTGGCCAAGCGGTCGCTGGTGTTCGGTGAGGATCCTTCGACGTGGTTCACCAGTGCGCAGGCGTACTCGGCGTACGGGAAGGGCATGGCGCGGGCCCGGCAGGACGAGCAGCAGCCTCCGCTGACGGCGGCGGGCTGGACGGGCCGGCGGCGGTACGCGCGCGATAGGCGGCACGCCCAGGAGCGGCGGCCGGGCCGTGAGCCCGCGCCGGCCGCCGCGCCGGATGTGCCGTACGCCTTCACTCCGCAGGAGCCGGGTCCGCTGCGGGTGTCCTTCCCGTGTCCTACGTGTCATCAGCGGATCAGGGTTCCGGTGCGAGGGCGGGTGAAGGCGCGATGCGGGCTGTGTCGGACACTGCTGGAGTGCGACACCTAGGGCCCGGGGTCAGGCGAGGGTGACCACCGCCTTGTGCACGGCGCCGAGGGTGCCGGGGGTGATCCGCAGGGTCAGGACGGAGCCGGTCGACAGCACCTGGACGGTGGAGTCCTTGGAGGTCACCGCGGACACGGGGCGGTTCCAGGTGAGGTCGATGCCGGCGCCGTCGCGCAGGGGTCCGGAGACGCAGATGGTGGCGGTGCCGCCGCTCTCCCGCACCATGACGCTCGCCGGTGCGGTGACCGTGATGTCTCCGACCGTTCCTGCGAGCCAGAAGTTGGCGCCCGTGTAGCCGAGGGCGGGGACGCGGATGCCCTGCTGGTCGTTGGCGTTGGCCAGGACGGTGATCCGGCCGGTGTCGGCGGCGCGGGCCGCGGTCTGCGCGCTGGTGGCGCCGGGCAGGATGGCGTAGGCGTAGTCGGCCCAGGTGGGGTCGGTGCCGTGGTCGAGCCAGAGGGTGAGGTAGCGGCGGGTGACGGGGGTGGTGGTACCGCCGGTGTTGATGTCCGACCAGGCTCCGGTACGGGCCTCGCGTACGGCCTTGACGGTGGCGCCGCCGAGGAGGACGTAGCCGCCGAAGCCCGCGAGGTGGGCCCAGCGGGCGCCGGTGAGGGTGGCGGTCCAGCCGAGGGTGGCGGGCTGGGCGGTGCCGTCGACGGTGAGGGCGTGGGTGCCGTTCGCGCCGAGGTTGCGGTTGTCGATGATCGTCTCGACGCCGGTGCCGTCGCGGCCGTGGATGCCGGCGCCGAGGCAGACGACCGTGTCGTCGAGGAAGAACCAGGACTTCTTGGCCAGCAGGGTGGAGGACAGGCCCTTGAGGTACTGGCCGACGGCGGCGTACGTGCCGTCGGTGGCGCCGCCGACCCAGCGCACATCGGGCCGCGGGGCGCCCCAGGCGCCGCCCTCGCCGTCGGTGAGGGTCTTGCGGGAGACGGTGGTGCCGGGCAGGCGCAGGGGGTCGACGGTGGGCCAGAAGCAGTCGCTGTACTGGCCGTTTCCGTAGGTGTCGCCCCACCAGTAGAGCATTCCCGAACCGCTGTGCCAGCCGCGGAGGTTCTCGCCGTTGCCGTTCTCGTAGTGAGTGATGCGCTGGGACGCCATGGAGACGGCGGCGGCCCAGCCGGGCCTGCGGTGGACGGCCCGGTCCATGGCGGGGAAGAGGCGGTGGCCGGTGGGCTCGGCGGTGGCGGTGACCGTCGAGTCGGCGATGCTCTTGAGGCGGGCGAGGTGGGCGACGCCGAGGGCGTCGGAGGCGAGGACGGGCCGGTAGTAGTCGCGGGCGATCCAGCCCTTGATCATTCCCTCCCACCGTGTTCGTTCGGCGGCGGAGGCGCTCTGGGCGAGCAGGGCGATGCAGGCGATGATCGAATGACCGCGCAGATGGTCGTCCTGGAGGATCGCGCGTGTATCGGTCTTCTGCACTCCGCGGCTGATCGCCCGGCCGGAGACGTCGTCCATGGCGAGGCCGTTGAACAGGAAGGGCGCATACGCCTTTTCGACCGAGTCGAGGATGATCTGCCGGTCGGGATCGGTGACTTCCCAGGCCGAGTTCTTCAGCAGGACGAACAGCAGGGAGAGTCCGCCGAGCATGACCGCGCCGTAGGTGCCTGCGTAGGGGACGTAGGTGTGCTGGATGAAGCTGCCGTCGGCGTGGAGGCCGTCACCCGTGGTGACGTACGGGAAGACGGGGCTGAGGGCGTCCCTCGCGAGGGTGATCTTGGCGGAGGTCTTTCCGATGACGCCGCGCAGGGCGAGGACACGGCACAGGTCGACGCGGTTGGCGCCGGTGGAGGTGCCCGTGTAGCTGGCGACCGCGCTGTCGGGGACGAAGTGGTCGACGGCGGCGGTCCAGTTCGCGATGCGGGTGGCGCCGAGGTGGTCGTAGAGGTGGGTGCTGATGTCCAGCAGCGCCTGGGGGATGCCGATCTGCCAGTTGTACCAGTTGCCGTAGCGGGTCTGGCCTGCGTTGTAGGCCTCGTCGTGGAGGTGGTCGAGGCCGGTGAGGAGGTCGCTGAGCAGGCCCGCGTCGGCGGTGAGGCCGGTGCCGGGTTGGGCGTAGGCCTCGGCGAGGGTGCGCAGCCGGTTGTAGCTGGTGCCGAGGTTGCCGGAGTAGGTGTAGGACTCGCTGTCGGTGTCGGGTTCGGGGTCGGCGTAGACCAGGTCGGGCCACAGGGAGCCGGGGGCGGGGTTCATCGTGGCGCGCAGGTCGGCCGCGGTGGCGCCGAGGGCGGCGAGTCTGCTGCGGTAGGGCTCGGCGGTGGGGTCGTAGCCGGTGCCGAGGAGGAGGTCACGCCACTTCAGGCGCAGGGTGTCGTAGGCGTCGGCGGCGTGGGCGGCGCCCGCGGCCGTCAGGGGCAGGGGGGTCAGGGCGACGGTGGCGAGGGCCGCGCGCAGGAGCGTGCGGCGGGGCAGGAAGGAGGGCATGCGCAAGTACCTCCGAAGAGGGATGGGGGTGCGTCGTCGGGCCCGATTCCGCGCTAGGGTGAGCGGTTTCTAACACAACCGCACACAGTGCGGCAATGAAGTGAGCATTCCGCGCTCGGATTGATTGTTCGAGCATAAACGTTCACATTCGATCAGACGGGCGCTAGACTCCAGGTCAGCCAGCCCGGACGACGACCGACGACGAGGGGAGCCCGGTCAACGTGCACGCCGAAGAAAGGCATCAGGAGATCCTCCACAGGGTGCGCGAGCGGGGATCGATCAGAGTCACCGACGTGGCCGCGGAGCTGAACGTCTCCCCCATCACTGTCCGCCGCGACGTGGAGTCACTCGCCGAGCGTGGCCTGGTCACCCGGGTGCACGGCGGCGCGGTCCTGCCGGAGGACCGGACGGGGCAGCCCGGCGCGGCGGAACGCCTCGCGCCGCGGGGCGGCGGGCGCGACTTCGTCGTGGGCCTGATCGTCCCGGCCGCCGACTACTACTACCCCGAGGTCATCAAGGGCGCCCGCGAGGCCGCGGCCGAGCGCGGCATCCGGCTGGTGCTGGGCATCTCGCAGTACAGCCCCGAGGAGGAGCGCGCCCAGGCCCGGCAGATGCTCGCCGACGGCATCGACGGACTGCTGATCACCCCGTGCGGCCCGGCGGGCGCCCGCGACTGGCCGGCGACCGAACTCGAGGTGCCGTACGTCCTGGTCGAGCGGCGCCCCGACCACGACACCGGCGCCGAGCGCGTGGTCACCGACCATGCCCACGGCGCCCGCATCGCCGTCCGCCACCTGTGCGACACCGACCGGGTGCTGGTCGGGCTGCTGCTGCGCGAGGACAGCCCGCACAGCGCGCTCGTCCTGGAGGGCTACCGCGCGGGGCTCGCCGACGCCGAGCTCCCGGTCAACGACAACGCCCTGTTCCGGTTGCCGCCGCCGGGCGGTGACGCGGCCGAACGCGAGCGGGTGCTGGCCGAGTTCACCGACGCGGTCGCGGGCGGGCGGCTGGAGGCGGCGGTCGTGCACAACGACCATGACGCCATCGTCGTGCTCCAGCGGCTGCGTTCGCGCGGCATCCAGGTGCCCGAGGACATGGCGATCGTGGCGTACGACGACGAGGTCGCCGCGCTGGCCGACGTGCCTCTGACCGCGGTCGCGCCGCCCAAGCACGCGGTGGGCGCGGCGGCCGTGGAACTGCTCGCCCAGCGCCTCGCCGACCCCGCGCGGCCCCGGCACCGCATCGAGATCCTTCCCGAGCTGCACGTACGCGCATCCAGCGCCTGACGCCTAGCGGCAGCTTTTCCTCACCACCCTGGCTCCCCGACTGGAGAGACCCTCATGTTCGAGATATCAACCGAGGGTTTCTCCCTCGGCGGCCGTCCGCTGCGCCTGCTCTCGGGCGCCCTGCACTACTTCCGGGTGCTGCCCGAGCAGTGGCCGCACCGGCTGCGGCAACTGCGAGCCATGGGCCTGAACACGGTCGAGACGTATGTGCCGTGGAATCTGCACGAGCCGCGCCCAGGCGTGTTCGACTTCACCGGGATCGCCGATCTCGATCGTTTTCTGCACGAATCGCGGGAGGCGGGCCTGCACGCGATCGTTCGTCCATCGCCGTACATCTGTGCGGAGTGGGACAACGGCGGACTGCCGTGGTGGCTGCTCGCCGACCCCCAGGTGCGGGCGCTGCGCTGCTCGGATCCCGCCTATGTGGCACACGTGGACCGCTGGTACGACCGGCTCGTGCCGCTGCTGGCCGAACACCAGGTCACCCGCGGCGGAAACGTGCTGATGGTGCAGGTGGAGAACGAATACGGCTCCTTCGGCTGCGACACGGCCCATCTGGAGCATCTGGCCGTTTCGCTGCGTTCGCACGGGATCGACGTGCCTTTGTTCACCTCGGACGGACCCGACGACTTCTTCCTGACCGGCGGCACGCTGCCGGACACCCTGGCGACCGTGAACTTCGGCAGCAGGGCCACGGAGGCGTTCGCCTCGCTCGCGCGGCTGCGGCCCAAGGATCCGGCGATGTGCATGGAGTTCTGGTGCGGCTGGTTCGACCACTGGGGCACCGAGCACGTCGTACGCGATCCACGGGACGCCGCGGACACACTCGCGGAGATCCTCAGCTCGGGAGCGTCGGTGAACATCTACATGGCGCACGGCGGAACGAACTTCTCCACCTGGGCGGGCGCCAACACCGAGGACCCGGCGACCGGCGAGCGTTACCTGCCGACGGTCACCTCCTACGACTACGACGCCCCGATCGACGAGCGCGGCGCGGCGACGGAGAAGTTCCGGGCGTTCCGTGAAGTGCTGGCCGCCTACGCGGACCGACCGCTGCCCGAGCCGGAGCCGGCCGCGCCCCTGCTTCCGCCCGCACGGGTCGAACTCGGCGAGTCACTGCAGCTGTTCGACGTACTGGACGCCCTGGCCGGTCCGGAGCGTGCGGCCCCGCAGCCGCCGTCCTTCGAGGAACTGGGCATCGGGCAGGGCCTGGCACTGTACGAGGCACGCGTCCCCGGGCCCCGTGTCCCGTACCCGCTGTCGGTGCAGGGCCTGGCCGACCGGGCCCATGTCTACCTCGACGGCGCCTTCGCGGGCGTCCTGGAGCGGGACGCGGCCGAGGTGATCGCGGACGTGGCAGTGCCGCAGGCGGGGGTGCGGCTGGAGCTGCTGGTGGAGTCCATGGGCCGGGTCAACTACGGGACGGCACTGGGCGAGAGCAAGGGCGTCCGGCGGGTGCTGCACACGCAGCAGCAGGTGCACGGCTGGCGGGCGCGCGCCGTGGAGCTCGGGCACGGCACGCCCGAGCGGCTCGACTGGGGGCGCTCGGGTGGGACGGATCGGGGACCGGTGTTCCTGCGCGGCCACCTGGAGGTGACCGAGCCGGCGGACGCGTATCTGGCGCTGCCCGGCGGCGGCAAGGGCTACGTGTGGGTCAACGGCTTCTGCCTGGGCCGGTACTGGGAGTCGCGCGGGCCGCAGCGCACGCTGTATCTGCCGTGGCCGCTGCTGAGGGCGGGGCGCAACGAGGTCGTGGTCCTGGAGCTGGACGCCGACGCGGGGACGGTTCCGGCGGCAGTGGAGATCCGCGAGATGCCGGACCTGGGCTGAGGGGTGTGTTCGTTTCTCCGAGCCGGCCAGGGGAAACGAACAGCAACCGAACAATTATTGATCGATCAGATCAATTTCCCTGTTTGATTGTTCGTTTCTATTGACTCTGATCGGACCTGCGCGAAAGATGTGCGTCATTCGCCCCCGCTGATCGGTCTTCCGTTTGGAGTCACCGTCATGAAGCCGTCCTCCCCCGCGCTCGCCGCAGCGCTCGCCTGTCTCGCCGTCCTCGCCACCGCCTGCGGTGGCTCCGACGACACCCAGGCGGGCACCGGCACCGCCGACAAGCCGGTCGAGATCACGTACTGGTCGTGGATGCCCGGCACCAAGGACATGACCGCCGAGTTCAATCGCACACACCCGAACATCAAGGTGACGTTCGCCGAGATCCCGGCCGGGCTGAACGGCGGTTACGACAAACTCGCCAAGGCGGTCAAGGCGGGCAACGCCCCGGACGTCGTGAACATCGAGTACCAGGCGCTGCCGGACCTCGTGACGCAGGGCCTGCTGCGGGACTCCTCCGCCGAGTTCGCGGGCCCCATCGAAAAGTACGCCCCCGCCTCGGTCCGCGGCCTGGTCACCCTCGGCGGCAAGACCTGGGCAGCCCCGTACGACGTGGGTCCGCAGACCCTTTACTACCGCAAGGACCTCTTCGCGCGGTACGGCGTCGAGGTGCCCACCACCTGGGCCGAGTTCGAGGCCGCCGCGCGCAAGGTGAAGACGGCGTCCAAGGGCGAGGCCCGCATCCTCGACTTCTGGGGCGACGACACCGCCACCTGGGCCGGGCTCGCCCAGCAGGCCGGTGCCCGCTGGTACGGCTCCTCCGGTGACGCCTGGACGGTGAACATCGCCGACCCGGCCACCAAGAAGGTCGCCGACTACTGGAAGGACCTGGTCCAGGACGACCTGGTGCTCAACCACAAGGCGTGGAGCCCGGAGTCCACCAAGGCCGTGACCGACTCCAAGGCCATCGCCCTGATCGGCGCCTCGTGGAGCGCCGGCGGCATCAAGACCACGTACCCGAAGCAGGCCGGCAAGTGGGCCGAGGCGCCGCTGCCGAACTGGGGCACGCCCGCCACCGGCGCCGTCGGCGGCTCCTCCTTCGCGCTGAGCAAGGACACGAAGAAGGCCGCGGCGGCAGCGGAGTTCGCCCTCTGGGCCACCACGGACAAGGCCGCCGTCAAGGCCCGTCTCGCGGCCGGCACCTCCAGCGGTCTGCCCGCCGCCGAGGACCTGCGCGCCACCGCGAAGCAGTCCTTCGACGCCTCCTTCTTCGGCGGCCAGGACATCTACGCCGTCGCGGGC
Source organism: Streptomyces sp. NPDC096205 (assembly GCF_044763135.1). Lineage (NCBI taxonomy): Bacteria > Bacillati > Actinomycetota > Actinomycetes > Kitasatosporales > Streptomycetaceae > Streptomyces > Streptomyces sp. NPDC096205. The sequence goes on from NZ_JBIWFS010000002.1 coordinate 298,208, forward strand.
GCCGAGGTGCCGAAGATCGCCGAGGGCTGGGTGTGGAGCCCGGTCCACAACTCCACGACGCTCACCCTGCAGACCGAGTTCGGCAAGGTGAACAAGAGCGGTGACTTCTGGGCGGCGTTCCAGGCCGGTCAGCGCGCGGCCGAGAAGGCGATCACGGACCGCGGGCTGAAGCTCGCGGAGTGACCGTCCGGCGGGGGCGCGTGCAGCGCATCCTGCGCGGGAGTGCGCGCACCTCCTCACACGGCGGGAACGGACGCACCTCGTCCCGCGCAGGACGTGCGCATGGAGTGCATCGCGCCGGCACGGACGGCTCTCTGGAAGGGCGCGTCCTCCGAAAGGGCGCGCCCCGGCCCCTCAAGGAGTCCATGCCTCGCCTACGGAGCAGCGCGCGCCACCCCTCAGGTGGCGCCCGCCGGTCCCCTCCGTCGACCGTCTCCGCTTCGCCGCCCCCACCTCCTCCCGCCGCGAGGGCGCGCGCACGTCACGCTCGCGCCCTTCCCGAGCGCCCGGTTCCGCCCGCACAGGGCCGGGCGCGGCCCCTAGGAGTCCCACTCATGGCATCCACACAGGCCCCGACATCGCCACGGCCCGTTCGGGCGGCACGCCGGCCCGTCTCGGCAAAGCCCGGGCCGGCCGCGCAGCGCCTCACGAGGGCGCGGCGTACCGCTCCTGCTCTCTTCCTCGCCCCGTTCCTGTTGCTGTTCCTCGCCACGCTTGTGGCGCCGATCGGCTACGCGGTCTGGATGAGCCTGTTCCGTGAGCAGGCCACCTCCGGACTGGGCTTCGGCGGCACGGAGACTTTGTTCGTCGGCGGCGACAACTATCTGCGCGCCCTGGACGACCCCGGTTTCCGGCGCGGCTTCGCGCACATCGCGCTGTACTGCGCGATCTACATCCCGGTGATGGTGGGCGGCGCGCTGACGCTGGCCCTGTTGCTGGACTCGGCGCTCGCACGGGCCAAACGGTTCTTCCAGCTGGCGTACTTCCTGCCGCACGCGGTGCCCGGTCTGATCGCGGCGATGGTGTGGGGGTTCCTCTACACACCGGGACTCAGCCCCGTGATCGATTTCCTGTCCGTGTTCGGATCGGACTGGGATCTGCTCGGACCTGATGCTGTGATCTTCTCGATGGCCAATGCCGCCACCTGGCAGTGGCTCGGCTACAACATGGTGATCTTCTACGCGGCGCTGCAGGCCGTGCCGCGCGAGACGCTGGAGGCCGCCGTCATGGACGGCGCAGGTGCCCTGCGCACGGCGTGGTCGGTGAAGGTGCCGATGATCCGTTCCTCGGTGGTGCTGACCGTGTTGTTCACGGCAGTCGGTTCGATCCAGTTGTTCAACGAACCCGAGGTACTGCGTACGCGCGCGTCCTCCATCTCCCCGGAGTGGAGCCCGGTGATGTTCATCTACCAGGCCGCATTCACCGAGCACGACTACGGCCTCGCCTCGGCGGCCTCGCTCCTGCTGGCGGTGCTCGGCGCCGCGCTGTCGTTCGTCATCACCCGTCTGGGCAACCGCTGGAAGGAGGCGTGAGCATGGCCGTCGACACCGCCCCCAGGGCGACCCGTACGACCGCGCGCGCGGCAGAACAGGCGGGGCACGCGCGCCGTCGCCGTACGTCCGGCTGGTCCTCGCGGGTCGCCGTCAACACGCTGCTCGCCGTGGTCGCCGTCTACACGCTGATGCCGCTGAGCTGGCTGCTGGTGAACGCCGCAAAGGACAACGGCGATCTGTTCGGCCGGCCCGGATTCCGGCTCGGCGAGTTCAACCTGTTCACGAACATCGCCGATCTCTTCGCGTACCAGGACGGCATCTTCGGCCGCTGGCTCGTCAACAGCCTGCTGTACTCCGGCGTCGGGGCGCTCGCCTCCACGCTGGTGTCTCTGCTGGCGGGCTACGCCTTCGCCACGTACGACTTCGCGGGCAAGGAGAAGCTGTACGGTCTGGTCCTGCTGGGCATCCTGGTGCCGCACACCGTCATCTCGCTGCCGATGTATCTGCTGGCCTCGGAGGCGGGGGTGGTGAACACCTACTGGGCGGTGCTGATCCCTGGCCTGGTCAACCCTTTCGGCGTGTATCTTGCGCGGGTGTTCTGCGAGGCGTACGTACCTGGAGAGACGCTGGAGGCGGCTCGTATGGACGGGGCCGGTGAATTGCGCGTTTTCCGATCAGTCGCGCTTCCGATGCTCTCTCCCGCGTTCGTCACCATCTTTTTGTTCACCTTCACGGGCAGTTGGAACAATTTCTTCCTGCCGCTCGTCATGCTCAATGACTCGTCCCTGTACCCGGTCGGCCTCGGCCTGTTCGGCTGGAACGCGATCCTGCCGCAGGAACCGCAGCTGTACGCGCTCGTCATCACGGGCTCGCTGCTGAGCGTCGTGCCGCTCGCCGTCGCCTTCCTCTCGCTGCAGCGCCATTGGCGCTCCGGCCTGACCGCGGGAGCCGTCAAGTGACCTCTCCGTCCGTCCGCCGTCCGCGCACCGTCCTCGCCATGGACGCCTCCGTCCGTGAGGCTTTGTTCGACGCCGCCGCGCTCGAACGCCTCGTCGCTGTCGCCGACACCGACCCCTCCTTGGTCGTGCGGGACTTCACCGACCCTGCGGCGGCCGAGGCGCTGGCCGATGCCGAGGCGCTGCTGACCGGCTGGGGCTGTCCGCCGCTGACGGCCGAGGCGCTCGCGCGTATGCCGAGGCTGCGGACGGTCGTGCACGCGGCCGGCTCGGTCAAGCACCACATCACGGCCGCCTGCTGGGAGCGGGGGCTGACGGTCGCCTCGGCGGCCGGGGCGAACGCGCTGCCGGTGGCCGAGTACACGGTGGCCGCGATCCTCTTCTCCGGCAAGCGGGTGCTGCACTCCGCGCGCGTGTACCGCGAGAAGCGCTCCTGGGTGAGCCCGATCGATGTGATCGGCTCGGGCGGCAACCATCAGCGGACCGTGGGTGTCGTGGGGGCTTCGCGGATCGGCCGCCGGGTCATCGAGCTGCTGCGGCCGTACGACCTGCATGTACTCCTCCACGACCCGTACGTCGATGACGAGCAGGCGGCGGAGATGGGCGTGCGGGCCGTGTCCCTGGACGCTCTCGCGCGTTCCAGCGACATCGTGACCATTCACGCGCCCGAACTCCCCGAGACCCGGCACCTGTTCGATCGCGCACGGCTCGCTCTGCTGCCGGACGGGGCCACGCTGATCAACACCTCGCGCGGCTCTCTCGTCGACACGGCCGCCCTGACCGAGGAGTTGCTCACCGGCCGTCTGAACGCGGTCCTCGACGTCACCGACCCGGAGGTGCTCCCCGCCTCCTCCCCGCTCTACGACCTGCCGAACGTGCTGCTCACGCCGCATGTCGCCGGCTCCCTCGGCAACGAGCTGGGGCGGATGGCTCACGCCGCTCTGGACGAACTGGAGCGCTACGCGCGCGCGGTGCCGTACGCGGACCCGGTCCGGGCGGAGGACCTGACGCGTTCGGCGTGAGCGCGACAACAGGACGTGCGAGCCCACCGACGGGGACACGCCCGGCTAGGGCTGGGCACCGTACACCGGCATCGGCGTTTCCGCCGCCGCCAGCAGTTCGCGGGCCCGTTCCCCCGCTTCCGCCGGTGTCCACCGTGCCGCCTTGTCGGCGGTGGGGCCGGGCCGCCATCCCTCCATGACCGTGATCCGCCCGCCCTCGGTCTCGAACACGCGCCCGGTCACGCCGTCGCTGCCGGCCGAGCCGAGCCAGACGACCAGCGGGGAGACGTTCTCGGGGGCCATGGCGTCGAAGCCGGAGGGAGGTGCCGTCATTGTTGCGGCGAACGTACGTTCCGTCATGCGGGTCCGGGCGGCGGGCGCGATGGCGTTGACCTGGATGCCGTACCGGCCCAGCTCGGCCGCCGCGACCAGGGTGAGGGCGATGATGCCGGCCTTCGCGGCGCTGTAGTTGCCCTGCCCGACCGACCCGGCCAGCCCGGCGCCACTCGAGGTGTTGACGATCCGGGCGACGGGTGTGCGCCCGGCCTTCGCCTGCGCCCGCCAGTGTGCGGCCGCGTGCTTCAGTGGCAGGAAGTGGCCCTTGAGATGGACGCGTAGAACAGCGTCCCAGTCGCTCTCGTCCAGGTTGACCAGCATCCGGTCGCGCAGGAAGCCCGCGTTGTTGACGAGCGTGTCGAGGCGGCCGTACGTCTCCAGGGTGGTGCGGACGAGGGAGGCGGCGCCCTCGCTCGTGGCGATGTCCCCGGTGTGCGCGACGGCCTCGCCGCCGGCGGCCCGGATCTCGGCAGCGACCTGCTCGGCCGGGTTGCCGAAGGCAGAGGCATCGTCCGACGCGCGGCCCGCGGTGCCGTCCGGCGTGCCGTCGAGGCGGACGCCGAGGTCGTTGACGACCACCCGCGCGCCCTCGGCGGCGAACGCGAGGGCGTGGGACCGGCCGAGTCCGCGGCCGGCGCCGGTGATCGCGACGACCCGGTCCGCGCAGATTCCGCTCATGTCGCTTCTCCTTTGTGGGCGGTCGCCGCGTCCAGGAATGCCGGCCGTTCGCCGCCGCCGTGCACGTGCAGCGAGGCGCCGGTGATGTACGCGGCGGCCGGGGAGGCGAGGAACACGGCCGCCGCGCCGACGTCGGCGGGTTCGGCGAGGCGGCCGAGGGGGACGGTGCGGGCGACGGCGGCGGCACCCGCCTCGTCGCCGTAGTGCAGGTGGGACTGCTCGGTGCGGACCATGCCGACGACGAGGGTGTTGACGCGGATGTTCGGGGCCCACTCCACGGCCATCGAGCGGGCGAGGTTGTCCAGGCCGGCCTTGGCAGCGCCGTAGGCGGCCGAGCCGGGTGAGGGACGAGTTCCGCTGACGCTGCCGATCATCACGATCGAGCCGTGGGCCCGCCGCAGGTGGTGGTACGCCGCGAGAGAGGCCGTCAGCGGTGCGACGAGGTTCAGCTCGACGACCCGGGCGTGCCGCTCGGGCGTCGCGTCGGTCAGCAGCCGGTAGGGGGTTCCGCCGGCGTTGTTGACGAGGACGTCGAGGCGGGGCAGCGCCGCGAAGAAGGCGTGCACGGCAGGGAGGTCACGCAGGTCGAGCGGTATGAACTCGGCTCCGGGAAGCGGCACTTCGGGGGCGCTGCGGGCGCACACCACCACCTCGGCTCCGGCCTCGGTGAACGCTCTCGCGATCCCGGCCCCGACACCCCTGGTCCCGCCGGTGACGACGACGGTCCGGCCGCGCAGCGAGTTATCCACAGGCTCTCCCGCTTGTCGGTGGCGACTGCTAGCTTCGAAGCGTCACACCTAACAAATGTTTGGTGGAAAGGCGTCGAGTGCGAAGGTAGCTGATGAGCCCATGGGTGTCTCCACCTCGTCCCCGGAAAAGGGGATTTCGGTCGTCACGGTCGACCGTCCGCCGGTGAACGCGCTGGCGGTGGCCGACTGGTTCGCCCTGGCCGACGCGGTGCGCGCGGCGGGCCGGGACCCCGAGGTCCGCTGCGTGGTGCTCGCGGCCGAGGGCCGGGGGTTCAACGCGGGCGTGGACATCAAGGAGATACAGGCCGAGGGCGACAGGGCGCTGATCGGTGCCAACTCCGGCTGCGCCGACGCCTTCGCCGCGGTGTACGAGTGCGAGGTCCCGGTCGTGGCGGCGGTGCAGGGGTTCTGCCTGGGGGGCGGCATCGGTCTGGTGGGCAACGCGGACGCGATCGTGGCGAGCGAGGACGCCGTGTTCGGACTGCCGGAGCTGGACCGCGGCGCGCTCGGCGCGGCCACGCATCTGGCCCGGCTGGTCCCGCGGCATCTGATGCGGACGCTCTACTACACCTCGCGCACGGTCGGCGCGGCCGAGCTGCACGCGCACGGCTCGGTGTGGCAGGTGGTGCCGCGCGGCGAACTGCGGGCCGCCGCCCTCGGTCTCGCGCGGGAGATCGCCGCGAAGGACGGCCTGCTGCTGCGGCTGGCCAAGGCGGCGATCAACGGCATCGACCCGGTGGACGTACGCCGCAGCTATCGGTTCGAGCAGGGCTTCACCTTCGAGGCGGCCCTGAGCGGAGTGGCCGACCGGGTGCGCGACGGCTTCGGGGCGGAGAAGGGCTCCTCCGGGGTGAAGAAGGCGGCCTTAGGGGCGGGAAGGGGCACCTCCGGCACGGACAAGGCGGACTTCGGCCCGCAGCAGGGCTCCTCTGGGGCATACAAGTCGGCCTCCGGCGCGGAGAAGGCCACCTCCGGCACGGGGAACGCAGCCGTCGGCCGGGAGAAGGGCACCTCCGGCACGGAGAACGCGGCCTTCGGCCCGGAGAAGGGCGCCTTCGGTGCGGAGCAGGACAGCGTCGGCGCGGAGAAGGAGGGGGCATAAGAGTGCGCGACAAGACGATGACGGCCGACGAGGTCGTCTCCCGACTGGCCGACGGCATGACCCTCGGCATCGGCGGCTGGGGCTCACGCCGCAAACCGATGGCGCTGGTGAGAGCGCTGCTCCGGTCCGAGATCACCGATCTCACGATCGTCTCCTACGGCGGCCCGGACGTCGGCATGCTGGCAGCCGCGGGACGCGTCCGCCGACTGGTCGCCCCCTTCGTCACGCTGGACTCGATCCCGCTCGAACCGCACTACCGGGCGGCCCGCGAGCGCGGCGCCCTGGAGCTGACGGAGATCGACGAGGCGATGTTCCTGTGGGGCCTGCGCGCGGCGGCGAACCGGCTGCCGTTCCTGCCGGTGCGGGCCGGGCTCGGCTCGGACGTGATGCGGGTCAACCCCGGCCTGCGGACGGTGACCTCGCCGTACGAGGACGGGGAGACGTTCGTCGCCATGCCCGCCCTGCGACTGGACGCGGCCCTGGTGCACGTCAACCGGGCCGACCGCAGGGGCAACGGCCAGTACCTCGGTCCGGACCCGTATTTCGACGACCTGTTCTGCGAGGCGGCGGACGCGGCGTACGTGTCGTGCGAGCGGCTCGTGGACACGGCGGAGCTGACGAAGGAGGCCGCGCCGCAGACGTTGCTGATCGGACGGCACACGGTCACCGGTGTGGTCGAGGCCCCGAACGGCGCGCACTTCACCTCCTGCGCCCCGGACTACGGACGGGACGAGGCCGCCCAGCGGGAGTACGCCGGCACGCCCTGGCCGGAGTTCGCGGAGCGCTTCCTCGCCGGGGACGAGGAGCGGGCCTCATGACCGCCACCCGTGCCGAGTACTGCGTGGTCGCCTGCGCCGAGGTCTGGCGCGATGCCGGGGAGGTCCTCGCGAGCCCGATGGGGGTGATTCCCTCGCTCGGTGCGCGGCTGGCCCGCCACACGTTCGCGCCCGATCTGCTGCTGACGGACGGCGAGGCGCTGCTCGTCGACGCCGACGGCACGGTGGAGGGCTGGCTGCCCTACCGCGCGCACCTCACGCTGGTGACCGGTGGCCGGCGGCACGTGATGATGGGCGCGAGCCAGCTCGACCGCCACGGCAACCAGAACATCTCCTGCATCGGCGACTGGGCGAGACCCGCGCGCCAGCTCCTAGGAGTGCGCGGCGCGCCGGTGAACACGCTGAACAACAGGACGAGTTACTGGGTGCCCCGGCATACACGGCGGGTGTTCGTGGAGCGCGTGGACATGGTGTGCGGAGTGGGCTACGACCGGGCGGCGGGGATACCGGACTCGGCCCGCTACCACCGGCTCGGGCGGGTCGTCACCGACCTCGGCGTCCTCGACTTCGCCACGCCCGACCGCTCGATGCGGCTGGCCTCGCTGCATCCGGGCGTGACGGTGGAGGAGGTGCAGGAGGCGACGGGCTTCGCGCTCGCGGTCGCGGACGGAGTGCCGCCGACCCGGGAGCCGACCGCCACCGAACTGCGCCTGATCCGTGAGGTGCTCGATCCGGCGAACACCCGGGCGAGGGAGGTCGACCGGTGATGGAGACCGCGCTGAACACCGAATTGACCCGGCTGGTCGGGGTGCGCCACCCCATCGTGCAGACCGGCATGGGCTGGGTGGCGGGCCCGCGCCTGGTCTCGGCGACGGCGAACGCAGGCGCGCTGGGCATCCTGGCCTCCGCCACCATGACCGTCGACGGGCTGCGCGAGGCGATACGCGAGGTGAAGTCCCGCACGGACGCGCCCTTCGGGGTCAACCTCCGCGCGGACGCGGCCGACGCGGGCGACCGGGTCCGGCTGATCCTCGACGAGGGCGTGCGGGTGGCGTCCTTCGCCCTCGCGCCCTCGCCCGAGCTGGTCGCCGCGCTGAAGGAGGCCGGGGTGGTGGTGATCCCGACCGTCGGGGCGCGGCGGCATGCCGAGAAGGTCGCGGCCTGGGGTGCGGACGCGGTGATCGTGCAGGGCGCCGAGGGCGGCGGGCACACCGGTGAGGTGGCGACGACGGTGCTGCTGCCGCAGGTGGTCGACGCGGTGGACGTGCCGGTCGTGGCGGCGGGCGGCTTCTTCGACGGGCGGGGTCTGGCAGCGGCGCTGGCGTACGGGGCGGCGGGTGTGGCGATGGGCACGCGGTTCCTGCTGACCTCGGACTCGCCCGTGCCGGAGGTGGTGAAGGCACGCTACCTGGCGGCGTCGGTGCGGGACGTGACCGTCACCCGGGCGGTCGACGGTCTCCCGCACCGCATGCTCCGCTCGGACCTCGTCGCCGCCCTGGAGCACGCCGGTCGGGCGAGCGCGCTGGTCCGGGCCGTCCGCCACGCGGGCGCCTTCCGCCGGCTGTCCGGGCTGACGTGGCGCCGGATGGTCCAGGACGGGCGGGCGCTCAGACACGGCAGGGACCTGACCTGGAGCCAGGTGCTGCTCGCCGCGAACACGCCGATGCTGCTCAAGGCGTCGATGGTGGACGGGCGCACCGACACCGGGGTGATGGCAGCGGGGCAGGTGGCGGGGGTGATCGAGGACCTGCCGTCGTGCAAGGAGCTGGTGGAGAGGGTGATGACCGAGGCGGTGGAGATCATCGAGGGCCTGCCGGGAAGGGAGAGCGAGGTGCGGGACCGGGCTACGGGCGAGTGAACCCTCGGCCGCCGGTGCCCCGGGGGCGAGCCGCCGGGAACCCCTCGCCGCCGGTGCCGCCGCGGGCGATCCGCCGGGAACCCTTCGCCGCGCCGAGCTCGCCCGCGTCGGCGAGCAGTCGGGCCGCCTCGGCCCGCAGCGCGGCCGGGACACCCACCTCCCCCCCCCAGCACACCCCACCGCTCACCCGCCTGCTCTTCCAACGCACCCCACCGCACCCCACCGCACCCACGCGCTCCCCCGCCCCCGCCACTCGCCCACCCGCAATCGCCCCTCACCCCTCACCCCTCACCCCTCAGGCACACCCGCCCTAAGCCACCCCGCGCCGAAGCCCCCTCAAAGCCGCTCCACGATCGTCACATTCGCCTGTCCCCCGCCCTCGCACATCGTCTGGAGCCCGTAGCGCCCCCCGACCCGCTCCAGTTCGTGCAGCAGCGTGACCATCAGCTTGGCGCCGGTCGCGCCGAGGGGGTGGCCGAGGGCGATGGCGCCGCCGTTGACGTTGACCTTGGCGGGGTCGGCGCCGGTCTCCTTGAGCCAGGCGAGGACGACGGGCGCGAAGGCCTCGTTGATCTCGACGAGGTCGATGTCGTCGAGGGTGAGGCCGGTCTTCTTCAGGGCGTGGGCGGTGGCGGGTATGGGGGCGGTGAGCATGCGGATGGGGTCGTCGCCGCGCACGGAGAGGTGGTGCACACGGGCCCGCGGCCGCAGCCCGTGTCGCCGTACGGCCCGGTCGGAGGCGAGGAGCAGGGCGGCCGCACCGTCGGAGACCTGGGAGGAGCAGGCGGCCGTGACGGTGCCGCCGTCGAGGACGGGTTTCAGCGCGGCCATCTTCTCCAGGGAGGTGTCGCGGCGCGGGCCCTCGTCGGCGTCGACGGAGCCGTACGGCACGAGCTCGCGGTCGAAGCGGCCCTCGTCGAGGGCGTGCACGGCCCGCTGGTGGGAGCGCAGGGCGAACTCCTCCTGCTGACGCCGGCTGATGTTCCACTGGGCGGCGATCATCTCGGCGCCGACGAACTGGTTGACGGGCCGGTCGCCGTAGCGGGCGCGCCAGCCCTCACTGCCCGCGAAGGGGCCCTGGGTCAGGCCGAGCGGCTCGGCGGCCTGCCGGGTGGCGAAGGCGATGGGGATCATGGACATGTTCTGCACGCCACCGGCCACGACCAGGTCCTGGGTCCCGGACAGCACGGCCTGGGCCGCGAAGTGCAGGGCCTGCTGGGAGGAGCCGCACTGCCGGTCCACGGTCACGCCGGGCACCTCCTCGGGCAGCCCGGCCGCCAGCCAGCTGGTGCGGGCGATGTCCCCGGCCTGGGGCCCGACCGCGTCCAGACAGCCGAGGACGACGTCCTCGACGGCCGCCGGATCGACGCCCGAGCGCTCCATCAGCGCGCGCAGCGCATGGGCGCCGAGGTCGGCGGGATGGACGCCGGCGAGCCCTCCCCCGCGCCGTCCGACGGGCGTGCGGACCGCTTCGACGATGTAGGCCTCGGCCATGGCGACTCACGACTCCCTCACAGGAAAGGGCACCTCAACGGCTACTCACGTACGGCGATCCCGTCCAGCACCATCGACAGGTACTGCCGGGCGATCTCCTCCGGGCTGTGCTGTCCGCCGGGCCGGTACCAGGACGCGGCGACCCATACCGTGTCGCGCACGAAGCGGTAGGTGAGGCGGACGTCGAGGTCGGCCCGGAAGACCCGGGCGGCGACACCGCGTTCGAGCGTGGCGAGCCACGCCTTCTCGAACCGGCGCTGAGACTCGGCGAGGAACGCGAACCGTTCCTGCGCGACCAGTTGCTTGCTCTCCTTCTGGTAGATCGCGACGGCGGCGCGGTGCCGGTCGATCTCCCGGAAGGACTCGGTGACCAGGGCTTCGAGGGTCTCGCGCGGGCCCAGCTCGGCGCCCAGGACGGTGTCGTAGCCGTCCCACAGCTCGTCGAGGAAGGTGCGCAGGATCTCCTCCAGCATCGATTCCTTGGAGTCGAAGTGGTAGTAGAGGCTGCCCGCGAGCATGCCCGCGTGGTCCGCGATCTTCCGTACGGTGGTGGCGTTGTAGCCCTGCTCGGCGAAGACCTCGGCGGCGGTGTCGAGGAGTTCGCGGCGGCGGGCCTGAGCGGCGCCTGCCGCGGGCTTTGCGGCGGCTGCGCTCACCTGGGACTTCTTCTTGGTCGGCACGCTGTCCATTGTCCTAGGGGTGCTGACTGCTCACGGAGACGACCTCGCCCGTCAGGTACGAGGAGTAGCCCGAGGCCAGGAACACGATCACGTTGGCCACCTCCCACGGCTCGGCGTACCGCCCGTAGGCCTCCCGCGCGGTCAGGTCCGTCAGCAGTTCGGGGGTCGTCACCTTGGCGAGGTGCGGGTGCAGGGCGAGGCTCGGCGCCACGGCGTTGACGCGTACGCCGTACGCGGCGGCCTCGACGGCGGCGCACCGGGTCAGCGCCATGACGCCCGCCTTCGCCGCCGCGTAGTGCGCCTGGCCTGCCTGGGCGCGCCAGCCGAGGACGGAGGCGACGTTGACGATCACGCCCGAGCCGGTCTCGCGCATCGCGCGCAGGGCGGCGCGCGTGCAGCGGAAGGTGCCGTTCAGGGTCACGTCCAGCACCTTGGTCCACTGGTCGTCGGTCATGTCGACCAGGGCTGAAGTCCCGCCGAGCCCGGCGTTGTTGACGACGACGTCGAGCCGGCCGTGCTCCCGCAGGGCCGTCTCGAACAGCGCCCGCACCTCCGTCTCGTCGGTGACGTCGCAGGGCAGCGCGGCCACGGCGTCCGGGCCGAACTCCCCGGCCAGCTCGGCCGCGTGCTCCTTCAGCCGCCGTACATGGGCGTCGCTGATCAGTACGCGCGCGCCCTCCTCCAGGAGGCGGCGGGCGGTGGCTCCGCCGATGCCCGCGCCCGCGGCCGCCGTGACGACGGCGGTGCGGCCCTCCAGCAGCCCGTGCCCGGGGACGTACGCCGGACTCTCGACGTCTGTCATAGGGCCACGGTAACCTACCAAACACTTGTTAGGGAAGAAGATGGGGGAGGGAGCGGCAGCCGATGGATCTCACCTTCACCGCGGAGGAGACGGCGTTCCGCGCCGAGGCCCGCGCCTGGCTGCACGCGCATGTGCCGCCGGAGCCGCTGCCCTCCCTGGAGACCGAGGAGGGCTTCGCGGCGCACCGCGCGTGGGAGGCCGAACTGGCCGCGGACCGCTGGTCGGTGGTGCACTGGCCGGCCGAGTACGGCGGCCGGGACGCCGACGGGGGCGGCGGGAGCGGCGAGGGCGGCGGCCGGAACTCCGGCCTGATCCGCTGGCTGCTGTTCGAGGAGGAGTACTGGGCGGCGGGCGCGCCCGGCCGCGTCGGGCAGAACGGCATCAGCCTCCTCGCCCCCACCCTCTTCGACCACGGCACGCCCGGCCAACGCGCGCGCGTCCTGCCGTCCATGGCCACGGGTGAGGTGGTGTGGGCGCAGGCGTGGTCGGAGCCCGAGGCCGGCTCCGATCTGGCGTCCCTGCGGTCGAGAGCCGTCAGGACGACCGGCGGCTGGCTGCTCAGCGGCGTCAAGACCTGGTCCTCGCGCGCGGCCTTCGCCGACCGCGCCTTCGGCCTGTTCCGCAGCGACCCCGGCGCACCGAAACGCCATCAGGGCCTGACGTACCTCATGTTCGACCTGCGCGCTCCCGGTGTCACCGTCCGTCCGATCGCCCGTCTCGACGGCAAGCCCGCCTTCGCCGAGCTGTTCCTGGACGAGGTGTTCGTCCCCGACGAGGACGTCATCGGCGCGCCCGGCGACGGCTGGCGCATCGCGATGTCCACCGCGGGCACCGAGCGCGGCCTGATGCTCCGCTCCCCCGGCCGCTACCTCGCGAGCGCCGAGCGGCTCCACCGCCTCTGGCGGGCGCGGGGCAGCCCGGAGAGCACCAAGAGGCGTGTGGCGGACGCCCTGATCGGTGCCCGCGCCTACCAGCTCTTCACCTACGCGGCCGCCTCCCGCTCCCTCGACGGCCACCCGCCGGGACCGGAGTCCAGCCTCAACAAGGTCTTCTGGTCGGAGTACGACATCGCGCTGCACGAGACGGCCCTCGATCTGCTCGGTGAGGAGGGCGAGTCGGCGGACACCGCCTGGGCCGAGGGCTATGTCTTCGCCCTCGCCGGTCCCATCTACGCCGGCACGAACGAGATCCAGCGCGACATCGTCGCCGAACGCCTGCTCGGTCTGCCGAAGGGACGCCGCTGATGCCGAAGTTCCTCCTCGACACCGAGCAGCGGGCCTTCGCCGACTCCCTCGCCGCGCTGCTGAAGGCCGCGGACACGCCGTCGGTCGTACGGGACTGGAGCCGGGGCGAGCCGGCGAGCGGGCGCGCGCTGTGGCGGCGTATCGCCGAGGCGGGCGTGTGCGCGCTGGCCGTACCGGAGGCGTACGGCGGACTGGGCCGGCGCCCCGTCGAACTCGCGGTCGCCTTCGTGGAGCTGGGCCGGTACGCCGTACCGGGCCCGCTGGTGGAGACAGTCACGGCGGCGGCCCTGCTCTCCGACGCGGCGGCGGAAAGCCGACCCGAGGGCCGGCCCCCGCAACCGCACCCCCTCATCCCCACCCTCCTCCCCGCCCTCCTCGACGGCACCTCCCTGGCCACCCTCGCCCCCGAGAACTCCCTCGCCCTGGACGGCGACACGGCGGACCTGCGCCTGACCCTCACCCCCGACGGCCTGCGCCTCTCCCCCGGTCACGGCCCGGTACGCCCCTCCCTGGACCCCGCCCGCCGCCGCACCCCGCTCTCGCCGGGCGGCGACCTGCTCGCCACGCGACCGGACGCGGCCCTCGCGCGCCTCACCACAGCGGCCCAGGCCCTCGGCGTCGGCGAAGCGCTGCTCGACAGGACGGTGGCGTACGTACGCGAACGCACCCAGTTCGGCGTCCCCATAGGCTCCTTCCAGGCCCTCAAGCACCGGCTCGCCGACGCCGGGCTGGCCCTGGAGTTCGCCCGCCCCCTCCTCTTCGGGGCCGCGCTGACGATGAGCGACGCCGACATAGCCGCGGCGAAGGTGAGCGCCTGCGAGGCGGCGTACACCACGGCGCGTACGGCACTCCAGTGCCACGGCGCGATCGGCTACACCGCGGAGTACGACCTGTCGCTGTGGCTGACCAAAGCCCGCGCGCTGCGGACCGCCTGGGGCGACCCGGACACCTGCCGCGCCGAGCTGCTCGCCACCCACGAATCCGGCACTACGACATGACCCGGCACTACGACATGACCCGGCGCTACGGCATGACCCGGCGCTACGGCATGAACCCCAGGACTACGGCATGAACCCCGGCCCCACGGCATGAACCCCGGCCCTACGACATGACCAGCCGCGCAAGCGACTCCCGCGCCCCCTCCAGGCTCGCGATCCGCTGCTCGATGCCGGCCAACTGCTCCAGCAGCATCGGCGTCAGACACGGCTCGACCTCCGCGTCGCTGCCGCACACGCAGTCCAGCACCTCGCGGATCACCTTGGTGGGCAGCCCGGCGTCCAGCAGGGTGCGGATGCGCCGGACGGTGACCGGGGCGTCGGCGCCGTACACCCGCTGCCCGCCCGGCGTGCGGTCGGCGTCGAGCAGACCCTGCTCCTCGTAGTAGCGCAGCAGCCGAACGCTCACGCCGGTCTCGCTCGACAGCTCCCCGATCCGCATGTTGCTCATGTCCTCCCGCCCCTCATGTGACCCCCCTCACATGCCCTTGAAGCTCACACTGATGTGAGCTCCTAGGGTCGCAGCCATGACGAACTCGACGATATTCCAGCTCGGCGGCGACCTCGACGTACGCCGGATCGGCTACGGCGCGATGCGGCTCGCGAACGCCCCGCACGAGCGGTCCGGCATGACCGCGCCCATCTGGACCGCCCCCACCGACCGGGCCGAGTCGGTCGCCCTGCTGCGCCGGGCGGTCGAGCTAGGGGTGAACTTCTTCGACACCTCCGACGCCTACGCCCTCGGCGCCAACGAGGAGTTGCTGGCCGAGGCGCTCGCGCCGCACCGCGACGACGTCGTCATCGCCACCAAGGCGGGTGTGCTGCGGCCGAGCCCGGCCGAGTGGATCCCGCTCGGCCACCCTGCCTATCTGCGTCAGCAGGCCGAGCTGAGCCTGCGCCGGCTGGGCACCGACCGTATCGATCTGTTCCATCTGCACCGCATCGACCCGGAGTACCCGCTCGCCGACCAGATCGGCGCGCTGAAGCAGCTCCGGGACGAGGGCAAGATCCGGCACATCGGCCTGTCGGAGGTGACGGTCGACGAGATCGACGAGGCGGCGCGGATCGCCCCGATCGCGAGCGTGCAGAACATGTACAACCTGACCGAACGCGGCCACGACCGGGTGATCGACCACACCGCCGCACGCGGTATCGCCTTCGTGCCGTACTTCCCGGTCAGCGGCGGCGAGCACGCGCCGCTGACGGAGGTCGCCGCGGAACTGGGCGCGACCACCGCCCAGGCGGCCCTCGCCTGGCTGCTGCACCGCGCCCCGAACGTGATCCCCATCCCGGGCACCTCCTCCCCCGCCCATCTGGCGGAGAACGTGGCCGCGCTGGAACTGGAGCTCACCGAGGAGCAGTTCAAGCACCTGGCGGGATGATGCCCTGCGCCCGGGCGGCCGTCAGCCACTTCGGGAACTCGCCGACGACACGGTCGTACAACTCGGCGTCGGACACCTTCCTCGGGTCCGACCCGGCGTGGAAGAACCCGGCGTTGTCGACGGCCCGCTTGTCCGGTACGGACAGCTCGTCGAGCTTGCGCAGATACTCGAACTGCCGGCTGCTCGGGTCCCCGAAGCCGATGAACTGCCAGAACAGCGGCAGCCGGGCCGCCTTGCACAGATAGCGCTCGGCGGCGAGCTTGTTGATCGGGCCGCCGTCGGTCTGGAACACCACGAGCGCGGGTGCGCGCGAGCCGCTGTCGAGGTAGTGGTCGATGACGGCGTCCATGGCCAGGTGGTAGCTGGTCTTGCCCATGTGGCCGAGCCCGGCCACGATCCGGTCGATACGGCCGTGGTGGTCGGCGAGCGCGATGTCGGTGACGGCGTCCACGTCGGTGGAGAAGAACACCACCGGCACCCGGCCGTCGTCATCGAAGTGGGCGGCGAGCCCCAGCACCCGGTCGGCGAGCGCCTGCACGCTGCCGTCCTGGTAGTACGGCTTCATGGAGCCCGAGTAGTCGACGACGAGGTAGACGGCGGCCCGTTGCCCGTCCAGGCCGTGCCGGGCCACCGACGCCCCGGCGGTCTTGTACAGGCTGACCAGCGCAGGAGCGGTCTCCTCCACCTTGCTGAGACTGATCGCCGCCATACCCGGACTCCCCTCACCCATGAACCGGAGTTTCCCTCGCTCCACGAACCGGAGCTCCACGAGGCCGAGCTCCCCTCGCTCCACGAACCGGAGCTCCACAAGGCCGAGCTCCCCTCGCCCCAAGAGCCAGAGGCTACGCCACAGCGGCGCCCTCACGGCCCCCACCTCGCGCTCTCCCCAAGGCCGTTCGCTATTTTGTTCGCCGCCGCCCCCACCGGCTCACCGATGTCCCCTTCCCCTCGAGGAGCCGGCGTGGACGCCGAATCCCCCGTGACCACCTGCTACCGCCATCCCCGGGTGGAGTCCTACGTCAGCTGCACCCGCTGCGAGCGGTTCATCTGCCCGGACTGCATGCGCGAGGCCGCCGTCGGCCACCAGTGCCCCGAGTGTGTGAAGGAGGGCGCGAGGTCGGTGCGCCGGGCCAGGACGGTGTTCGGCGGCACCGTCACGGCGGTGCCCGTGGTGACGTATGCGCTGATCGGGCTGAACGTCCTCGTCTATCTGGCCGAGTTGGCGCGCCCGGAGCTGGTGGACCGGTTCGCGATGCTCGGCTCCGGGCTGATCGGGCCGGACGGCCTGCACTACCTCCCCGAGGGCGGCGACGTGCCCGCCGGGTTCCAGGCGGAGGGTGTGGCCGCCGGGCAGTGGGAGCGGCTGATCACCAGCGGGTTCCTGCACCTGATGCCCACGGAGGGCACCTTCGGCATCGCCCATGTGCTGCTGAACATGCTCGCCCTGTGGCGCCTCGGCCAGATGGTGGAGCCGCAGCTCGGCCGGGGCCGGTTCCTCGCCCTCTACCTGCTGTCGACGCTGGGCGGCTCGGTGCTGGAGCTGCTGCTGGCCGACCCCGGTCAGCTGTCGCTCGGCGCGTCCGGCGGGCTCTTCGGCCTCACCGTCGCGGCGTACGTCATGGCCCGCCGGCTGGGCTCGGACCTGACCGAGGTGCGCCGCATGATGGTGCTCCTGCTGCTGTGGCTGGTCGTCTCGGCCCAGCTCACCTCCTGGCAGGGCCACCTCGGCGGCCTCCTCGCGGGCGGCGCGGTCGCCGCGGCCTTCGCCTACGCCCCGCGCGGGCCACGGCGTACGGCGATCCAGGCGGCGGCGTGTGCGGTCATACTGGTGGCGCTTCTCGTGGCCGCATGGGCGAGAGTGACGGAACTGACGGGAGGGGCGGCCTGAAACGGCCGTACGGTGAGTGTCATGAGAAAAGTCGGGCTGCTGTTCGCCGCTGTGCCGGTGCTGATCACGGCCGGGGTGTACTTCCTGGCGCCCTCCGACGACTCCGCAGCGCAGAACGGGACGTCCGTCGAGCAGCTGGCCCGTGACGAGGCCAAGGCGAAGGCCGAGGGGGACAGCAGCGCGGACGACAAGGCGATCGCCGCCCTGCCGCCCGGCCTCGCGGCTCCGGCGAAGAAGGACCTGGCCCAGCGGATCGTGTCCACGTCCGCGTTCTCCTCGCTGGACTGGCGCCGCTCCTACGGCGCCATCGAGGACTCCGGCGACGGCACCGGCTACACCGCGGGCGTCGTCGGCTTCTGCACCGGCACCCACGATCTGCTGGTCCTGGTGGAGAACTACACCAAGTCCCACCCCGACAACGCTCTGGCCCGCTACCTGCCTGCCCTGCGCAAGGTCGACGGCACGGCCTCCCACGAGGGCCTCGACCCCGGTTTCACCGCGGCCTGGAAGGCGGAGGCGCAGGTCCCGGCGTTCCGAGCGGCCCAGGACGCCGAGCGCGACAACGTCTACTTCGACCCGGCGGTACGCCTGGCCAAGCTGGACGGCCTGGGCACGCTCGGCCAGTTCATCTACTACGACGCGATGATCTACCACGGCCCGGACTCCAGCCCGAACGGCTTCTACGGGGTGCGCGAACGCGCCCTGAAGAAGGCCGACCTGCCCTCCGAGGGCGGCTCGGAGCGGGCGTACCTGGACGCGTTCCTGGACGTCCGCCGCGCGGCCATGCTGGCCAAGAAGGCGAACGCCGACACCAGCCGCATCGACACCGCCCAGCGCCGCTTCCTGAACGAGGGCAACCTCGGCCTGACGACGCCGCTGACCTGGCAGGTGTACGGCGAGACGTTCAAGGTGCCGTAAAGACCGACCTGAAGGGGCGCGGGGAACGGCCAGAAGCAACCCGCGCCCGGCGACGCACGGCCAAGCCACGGCGAGAAGCCGGAAAAATGCGGCAGCGCCTGCCCAAAGTCCGGTCGGGGACAGGGCAGGCGCCACCAATGTTCCGTACGCCTTTGTACGGGACGTCTTTTACTGGCCGGATCAGACCGTCAGCGCGCGGTCCGTAGGACGGATCGGCGCCGGCAGGTCACTCGCTCCGGTCAGGAAGCGGTCGACGCCACGGGCGGCCGAGCGGCCCTCCGCGATCGCCCACACGATGAGGGACTGGCCGCGGCCGGCGTCACCGGCGACGAACACTCCCGGAACGTTCGTCTGGAAATCGGCGTCGCGAGCGATGTTACCCCGCTCGTCGAGGTCCAGCGCGAACTGCTCCACCAGGCCGTTCTCCCGGTCGGTGCCGGTGAAGCCCATGGCGAGGGTGACCAGCTGGGCGGGGATCTTGCGCTCGGTGCCCGGCTTCTGGGTCAGCTTGCCGTCCACGAACTCGACCTCGACCAGGTGCAGCCACTGGACGTTGCCGTCCTCGTCGCCCTCGAAGTGGGTGGTGGAGACGGAGTAGACCCGCTCGCCGCCCTCCTCGTGCGCGGAGGTGACCTTGTACAGCATCGGGAAGGTCGGCCACGGCTGGCCCGCGTTCCGGTCCTCGCCCGGCCGCGGCATGATCTCCAGCTGGGTGACGGAGGCAGCGCCCTGGCGGTGGGCGGTGCCGACGCAGTCCGCGCCGGTGTCGCCGCCGCCGATGACCACGACGTGCTTGCCCTCGGCCGTGATGGGGGGCGCCACGAAGTCGCCCTCCTGCACCTTGTTGGCCAGCGGCAGGTACTCCATGGCCTGGTAGATGCCCTGGAGCTCACGGCCCGGCACCGGCAGGTCGCGGGCCGTGGTGGCGCCGACGGCCAGCACGACGGCGTCGTACCGCTTGCGCAGGGCGGTCGCCGGCATGTCGCGGCCGATCTCGACGCCGGTGCGGAACTTGGTGCCCTCCGCGCGCATCTGCTCGATACGACGGTTGATGTGCCGCTTCTCCATCTTGAACTCGGGGATGCCGTAGCGGAGGAGGCCTCCGATGCGGTCCGCGCGCTCGTAGACGGCGACGGTGTGGCCGGCCCGGGTCAGCTGCTGGGCGGCGGCCAGACCGGCCGGGCCCGAGCCGACGACGGCGACGGTCTTGCCCGACAGGCGCTCCGGGATCTGCGGGGCGACGTCCCCGGTGTCCCACGCCTTGTCGATGATCGAGACCTCGACGTTCTTGATGGTGACGGCCGGCTGGTTGATGCCGAGCACACACGCCGACTCACAGGGCGCCGGGCAGAGGCGGCCGGTGAACTCCGGGAAGTTGTTGGTGGCGTGCAGGCGCTCCTGCGCGGCCGACCAGTCCTCGCGGTAGGCGTAGTCGTTCCACTCGGGGATCAGGTTCCCCAGCGGGCAGCCGTTGTGACAGAACGGGATGCCGCAGTCCATGCAGCGGGACGCCTGCTTGCTGATGATCGGCAGCAGCGAGCCGGGGACGTAGACCTCGTTCCAGTCCTTGACGCGCTCCTCGACGGGGCGGGACTTGGCGACCTCGCGGCCGTGGTTCAAAAAGCCCTTCGGGTCAGCCATTGATCGCCGCCTCCATCATCTTCTCGGTGATCTCGGACTCGGAGAGACCGTCTCGCTCGGCGGCGTCCTTGGCGGCGAGCACTGCCTTGTACGTGCTGGGGATGATCTTGCTGAAGCGCTCCGCGGCCGTGTCCCAGTCCGCGAGGAGCTTCTCGGCGACCGTGGAACCGGTCTCCTCCTGGTGACGGCGCACGACGTCGTGCAGCCACTGCTTGTCGGCCTCGTCCAGCGCCTCGATCGCGTCGACGTTGCCGACGTTGACGTTGTCGCGGTCGAGGTCGATGACGTACGCGACACCGCCGGACATGCCGGCCGCGAAGTTGCGGCCCGTCTCGCCGAGGACGACGGCGTGGCCGCCGGTCATGTACTCGCAGCCGTGGTCGCCCACGCCCTCGGAGACCACCAGCGCGCCGGAGTTGCGGACGCAGAACCGCTCACCGGTGCGGCCGCGCAGGAACAGCTCGCCGGCGGTGGCGCCGTAGGCGATGGTGTTGCCCGCGATCGTCGAGTACTCGGCGAGGTGGTCGGCACCCCGGTCCGGGCGGACGACGACACGGCCGCCGGACAGGCCCTTGCCGACGTAGTCGTTGGCGTCGCCCTCCAGGCGCAGCGTGACACCGCGCGGGAGGAAGGCGCCGAAGGACTGGCCGGCCGAGCCGGTGAAGGTGATGTCGATGGTGTCGTCGGGCAGGCCCGCGCCACCGAACTTCTTCGTCACCTCGTGGCCGAGCATGGTGCCGACCGTGCGGTTGATGTTGCGGATGGCGACCTGGGCGCGGACCGGCTGTGCGTCCGTCGCGTCCGAGGCGGCCAGCGCGTCCGCGGCCAGCTTGATCAGCTCGTTGTCGAGGGCCTTCTCCAGGCCGTGGTCCTGGGCGATCACCTGGTGGCGCACCGCGCCCTCGGGCAGGGCGGGCACGTGGAACAGCGGCTCCAGGTCCAGGCCCTGCGCCTTCCAGTGGTCCACCGCGCGCTCGACGTCCAGCACCTCGGCGTGGCCGACGGCCTCCTCGATGGAGCGGAAGCCCAGCTCGGCGAGGAGCTCGCGGACCTCTTCGGCGATGAACTGGAAGAAGTTCACCACGTACTCGGCCTTGCCGGTGAAGCGGTCGCGCAGGGTCGGGTTCTGGGTGGCGATGCCGACCGGGCAGGTGTCCAGGTGGCAGACGCGCATCATGACGCAGCCGGAGACGACGAGCGGCGCGGTCGCGAAACCGAACTCCTCGGCGCCCAGCAGCGCGGCGATGATCACGTCACGGCCGGTCTTCAGCTGGCCGTCGGTCTGTACGACGATGCGGTCGCGCAGGCCGTTGAGCAGCAGCGTCTGCTGGGTCTCGGCGAGACCGAGCTCCCAGGGACCACCGGCGTGCTTCAGCGAGGTCAGCGGGGAGGCACCCGTACCACCGTCGTGACCCGAGATCAGGACGACGTCCGCGTGCGCCTTGGAGACACCCGCGGCGACCGTGCCGACGCCGACCTCGGAGACCAGCTTCACGTGAATCCGCGCCTGCGGGTTCGCGTTCTTCAGGTCGTGGATCAGCTGGGCCAGGTCCTCGATGGAGTAGATGTCGTGGTGCGGCGGCGGGGAGATCAGGCCGACACCCGGCGTCGAGTGACGGGTCTTGGCGACCCACGGGTAGACCTTGTGGCCGGGCAGCTGGCCGCCCTCGCCGGGCTTGGCGCCCTGGGCCATCTTGATCTGGATGTCGTCCGCGTTGACCAGGTACTCGGAGGTGACGCCGAAGCGGCCGGAGGCGACCTGCTTGATGGCGCTGCGCCGGGCCGGGTCGTACAGACGCTCCGGGTCCTCGCCGCCCTCACCGGTGTTGGACTTGCCGCCCAGCTGGTTCATGGCGATGGCGAGGGTCTCGTGCGCCTCCTTGGAGATGGAGCCGTACGACATGGCGCCGGTGGAGAAGCGCTTGACGATCTCGGAGACCGGCTCGACCTCGTCGATGGAGATCGGCTGGCGGTCCGACTTGAAGCCGAACAGGCCGCGCAGCGTCATCAGGCGCTCGGACTGCTCGTTCACGCGGTCCGTGTACTTCTTGAAGATGTCGTAGCGCTTGGTGCGGGTCGAGTGCTGGAGGCGGAAGACCGTCTCCGGGTCGAACAGGTGCGGCTCGCCCTCGCGGCGCCACTGGTACTCGCCGCCGATCTCCAGCGCGCGGTGCGCGGGAGCGATGCCGGAGGCCGGGTAGGCCTTGGCGTGGCGGGCGGCGACCTCCTTGGCGACGACGTCGATGCCGACGCCGCCGATCTTGGAGGCGGTGCCGTTGAAGTACTTCTCCACGAAGGCCGCTTCGAGACCGACGGCCTCGAAGACCTGGGCGCCGCGGTAGGAGGCGACGGTGGAGATGCCCATCTTGGACATGACCTTCAGCACGCCCTTGCCGAGGGCGTAGATGAGGTTCTTGATGGCCTTCTCGGGCTCCAGGCCGCTGAGGAACGTGCCGGCGCGCAGCAGGTCCTCGACCGACTCCATCGCCAGGTACGGGTTGACGGCGGCGGCGCCGTAGCCGATGAGCAGCGCGACGTGGTGGACCTCGCGGACGTCGCCGGCCTCGACCAGCAGGCCCACTTGGGTGCGCTGCTTGGTGCGGATGAGGTGGTGGTGGACGGCCGCGGTGAGCAGCAGCGACGGGATCGGCGCGTGCTCGGCGTCGGAGTGGCGGTCCGACAGGACGATCAGCCGGGCGCCGTTGTCGATGGCGGCGTCGGCCTCGGCGCAGATCTCGTCGATCCGCGCGGCCAGCGCCTCGCCGCCGCCGTGCACCCGGTACAGGCCGGACAGCGTCGCGGCCTTGAAGCCGGGCATGTCGCCGTCGGCGTTGATGTGGATGAGCTTGGCCAGCTCGTCGTTGTCGATGACCGGGAAGGGCAGCACGACGGAGCGGCAGGACGCGGCGCTCGGGTCGAGCAGGTTGCCCTGCGGGCCCAGCGAGCTGCGCAGGGAGGTGACCAGCTCCTCGCGGATCGCGTCCAGCGGCGGGTTGGTGACCTGCGCGAACAGCTGGGTGAAGTAGTCGAAGAGCAGCCGCGGGCGCTCGGACAGGGCCGCGATGGGCGAGTCCGTGCCCATGGAGCCGATCGGCTCGGCGCCGGCGCGGGCCATCGGGGCGAGGATGACGCGCAGCTCTTCCTCGGTGTAGCCGAAGGTCTGCTGGCGGCGGGTGACCGAGGCGTGGGTGTGGACGATGTGCTCGCGCTCGGGCAGGTCGCTCAGCTCGATCTCGCCGGTCTCCAGCCACTCCGCGTAGGGGGCCTCGGCGGCGAGCTGCGCCTTGATCTCGTCGTCCTCGATGATGCGGTGCTCGACGGTGTCGACGAGGAACATCTTGCCGGGCTGGAGGCGGCCCTTGCGGACGACCTTCGCGGGGTCGATGTCCAGGACGCCGACCTCGGAGCCGAGGACGACGAGGCCCTCGTCGGTGACCCAGTAGCGGCCGGGACGCAGACCGTTGCGGTCGAGCACGGCGCCGACCTGCGTGCCGTCGGTGAAGGTGACACAGGCGGGGCCGTCCCAGGGCTCCATCAGCGTGGAGTGGAACTGGTAGAAGGCGCGCCGGGCCGGCTCCATGGAGTCGTGGTTCTCCCACGCCTCCGGGATCATCATCAGCACGGAGTGCGGCAGCGAACGGCCGCCGAGGTGCAGCAGCTCCAGCACCTCGTCGAAGGAGGCCGAGTCGGAGGCGTCCGGCGTACAGATCGGGAAGATCCGCTCCAGCTTGTCGCCACCGAAGAGGTCGGAGACGAGCTGCGACTCGCGGGCGACCATCCAGTTGCGGTTGCCCTTGACGGTGTTGATCTCACCGTTGTGGGCGACGAACCGGTACGGGTGCGCCAGCGGCCACGACGGGAAGGTGTTCGTGGAGAACCGGGAGTGCACGAGCGCGATCGCGGAGGCGAAGCGGCGGTCGGACAGGTCCGGGAAGAACGGCTCCAGCTGGCCGGTGGTCAGCATGCCCTTGTAGACGATCGTGCGCGCCGACAGCGACGGGAAGTACACGCCGACCTCGCGCTCGGCGCGCTTGCGCAGCACGAACGCCTTGCGGTCCAGGGCGATGCCCGTGCTGGTGCCGTCGCTCACGAAGATCTGGCGGAAGACCGGCATGGTGGAGCGGGCGGTGGCGCCGAGCAGCTCGGGCGCGACCGGGACCTCACGCCAGCCGAGGACGGTCAGGTCCTCCTCGGCCGCGATCGTCTCGATCTGCGAGACGGCGTCCTGGGTGCCCTCCTCGGGCAGGAAGGCGATACCGACCGCGTAGGCACCGGCCTCGGGCAGTTCGAATCCGGCCACCTCACGCAGGAAGGCGTCCGGCACCTGGGAGAGGATGCCCGCGCCGTCGCCCGAGTCGGGCTCGGAGCCGGTGGCACCGCGGTGCTCCAGGTTGCGCAGGACCGTCAGGGCCTGCTCGACCAGGGTGTGGGACGCCTCGCCGGTGAGGGTGGCGACGAAACCGACGCCGCACGCGTCGCGTTCGTTGCGGGGGTCGTACATACCCTGCGCAGCAGGGCGAGCATCCATGAAGGACCAGTTCTGGCCATTCGCGGAGTGCTGGGACGGCTGGCGCGGCGTACGCATCGGCTCTCCCGTCGTCGTCATCTGGCATGTGCAAGTGCCGAGGGACGACGTTGGCCCTCTGCGTGGAGTCAAAATTTCGTGCAGGTTACATGATGGAGCGGTTCTCGGGAACCGGGATAGTCCGTTCCAGCATGCGGACGCCGCGGGTATCGGCGCAGGTACCGCGCTTGGCGGTGAATGTATTGGGGGACCGACGGGGACAGATCCATGTCCTTCGGCCCGAAGGGGCGGGTGGGGCTTCGTCGCCTGTCCCGCGAGTGCGCCGCGGGCCTCATTGCCCACAGCGCTTACGGCTCATGCCCGGTGGTCACGCGCTCGAAACCACCGAGTAACGGCTACTTATGCGGCCCAACGCATAAGTTCCAGCCGCGTCATCCTACGGCGATTCCGAACAGGCTGCCCAGGACGTACGTCACACCCGCCGCGGCACCACCGAGCGCGAGCTGCCTCAGCCCGCTGAACCACCAGCTGCGCGCGGTCACCCTGGCCACCACAGCCCCGGCGGCGAACAGCCCGAGCAGGGCCAGCAGCACGGCGGGCCACAGCGCGGTCGCGCCGAGCAGATACGGCAGCACGGGCAGCAGGGCGCCCAGCGCGAACGCCCCGAACGACGACACGGCCGCGACCGTGGGCGAGGGCAGGTCGCCGGGGTCGATGCCCAGCTCCTCGCGGGCGTGGATCTCCAGGGCCTGCTCAGGGTCACGCGACAGCTGCCGGGCCACCTGGCGGGCCAGCTCCGGCTCCACGCCCCGCGACTCGTAGAGCGCAGCCAGCTCGGCCTCCTCGTCCTTGGGGTGCCGGCGCAGCTCGCGCCGCTCGACGTCCAGCTCGGCCTCGACCAGCTCGCGCTGGGAGGCGACGGAGGTGTACTCACCGGCGGCCATGGAGAAGGCGCCGGCCGCGAGTCCCGCGAGCCCGGTCAGCACGACGGTCTGCTGACTCACGGAGCTGCCGGCCACGCCCGTCATCAGCGCCAGGTTGGAGACCAGACCGTCCATCGCACCGAACACCGCGGGGCGCAGCCAGCCGCCGCTCACGTCGCGGTGCGTGTGGTTGTCCCGGTGCGCCTCGTGCAGCACCGCCTCGGTCTCGATGATGGCCATCGGAAGCCCCCCAATTGAGCTTAGCCAAAGCTAACTTTGGACGCGTTCTATTTTTCGACAACGCACACAGTACGACCCTCTATTCCTCCTCGCCAGCAAGGAAAGGCTGGGCTAACCTGCGGTTTTGCCTTCGAAAGCTCATCCGAGCGCTAAGTGACACATATGTCGACCGGGTGACAGTGAGACGGATGAGGCTGAAGTCAACCGCTGTCGGTGGGACACATCCGCAAAGGGTCCCGCCCTACGCGGACCCCCTTCAGCAACGGAGGCCGCGTATGGCATCCCTCGCCTGCGTCCCGCCGGTCCCGGCATCCGGGAACACCGCCGAACTCCGCGAACGGGCCCGCGGCGCCCTGCTCGGCCTGGCCGTCGGGGACGCCCTCGGGGCCCCGGCCGAGAACCTGAAGCCGTCGGAGATCCGCGCCCGGTGGGGCCGTATCACCGGCTACGTCGCCGAGCACCCGGCCGGCACGGACGACACCGAGTACGCCATCTTCTCGGGCCTGCTGCTCGCCCGCCACGGCTCGGCCCTCACTCCGGCCCATGTGGAGGCGGCCTGGCACGAGTGGATCGCCGACCGCGACGAGGGCCCCTTCCGCGGCGCGGGCTTCAGCGAGCGCGGCACGCTGGAGAACCTGCGCAGGGGCCTCGCGGCTCCGGTCTCGGCCCAGCATCGGCACGCCTGGAGCGACGGCCTGGCGATGCGCGCCGCCCCCTTCGGCGTCTTCGCCGCCGGCCGCCCCGCGGAGGCGGCCCGCCTGGTCGCGATCGACGGCTCGGTCAGCCATGACGGCGAGGGCATCTACGGCGGCCAGGCGGTCGCGGCGGGCGTGGCCGCGGCGATGACGGGTGCCCCGCCGGTCACGGTGATCGCCTCGGCCCTGGCGGTCGTCCCCGACGACTCCTGGACGGCACGCTCACTGCGCAGGGCCGTGTCCGTGGCGCACCGCGGCGAACGGGCGGTCCGCTCCGCGGTGGTCATCGGCGGCTACCCCTGGACCGACCTGGCCCCCGAGGCCGTCGCCCTCGCCTTCGGCGCGTACGCGGCCGCCGACGGCGACTTCCGCGAGGCCGTGCTCACCGCCGTGAACATGGGCCGGGACGCCGACACGACGGCCGCGGTGGCGGGCGCCCTGGCCGGAGCGACACGGGGCGCCTCCGCGATCCCGGCCGAATGGGCCGACGCGATCGGCCCGGCCCGCGGCAGCTGCCTCCCCTCGATGGCCGGCCACCACGTCCTGGAGGTGGCAGACCTCCTGACCCAGCCAGAGCCGACCCCGGCACTCGACCGAAGCGCCTTCACCCTGGCACCGGACGCCCCGGGCAGCGCCTGATGAGGCCGCCGGCCCCATGGGACGAGGGCCAGGCCACAACGACCCTGCCGACCGGCGCGGGAGAGCCGGACACGGCGAGCGCGCCGCAGCCGGACAGGGAGGAGACGCCGGACACGGAGGCGACCCCGAACACGACGAGCGCGCCGCAGCCGGACGAAGAGGCGACGCCGGACGCCGAGGCCCGCAGGATCCAAGGCCTCCTCCTGGGCCTGGCCGCAGGAGACGCCGCCGGCTGGCCCGCAGCCCGGCACCGCGCTGCGAGGCTGCCCGACTGGACCCGCCGCCTCACCCGAGAGCTGGACACCTTCGCCGAACAGCACGCCACGACCACCCTCCCCGTCCCCATCGCCCTCAACCAACCCCCGGCCCCCCTCCGCCTCGGCCCCTCCGACGACGCCGAATGGGCGGCCTTCACCGCCCAGGCCCTCCTGCGCGCAGGCGACGACACCACTCGCACCGACCTCGACCGAGAGCGCCGTACGAGGTCAGCCCTCGACCTCGCCTGGAACGCCCTCGCAGCCGAGGCGACCGACCTGCGCGCCCGTATCTCCGTACGAGCCGGACTGGCCAACCTCGCCGCCGGCCTGCGCCCGCCCGCCACCGGCCACGACAACCCCCACTACTTCGACGACGCGGCCTGCGTACGGGCCTGTGTCCTGGCCGCGGTCCACCCGGGCGCACCCGAACGCGCCGCCGCCCTCGCCGAGTTCGACGCCCGCTACACCCAGGACGGCGACGGGGTGCACGGCGCGCGGGCGATGGCGGCGGCCCTCTCCGAGGCCCTGGCCGGAGCGGACGTCACGGTGTGCGTCCGGGCGGCTCTCACCCAGCTCCCGGAAGCCACCGAGATCGGCCGCAACGCCCGCCACGCCCTGCGTCTGGCCCGGGACACCGACACCGCCTTCGCCCTGATCCCCCTCCTGGAACACGAGATCGTCGACCACGTCTACAGCTACGGCATCGCCGCCGCCGAGACGGTCCCCGTGGCCCTGGCCCTCACCGTGGCCGCGAAGGGCCGTATCGCGGAAGCCGTCCCCGCCGCGGCCTGTCTGTCCCGGGTCGCGGACTCGGCCCCGGCCCTCACGGGCGCCCTCACCGGCGCGCTCGGCGGAGCCGGCGCCGTCCCCGCACCCTGGCGGGACGCCTGCCGCACCCTCTCCGGCTGTGTGCTGCCCCGTCTCACCGGCACCGACCTGGTGGAACTCGCCGGACTCCTGGAAGCCGCGCAACCGACCCCACCAGGAGGATGATTCGGGGCATGACGCCCAAAGGAGAAGAAGCCCGCACCCTGGACGAACGCATCACCGCGGCCCTGGTCGGCGCGGCCGTCGGCGACGCCCTCGGCGGACCCGTCGAGGGCTGGGCCCCGGAGCAGATCGCCGAGCGCCACGGCGGCCGCGTCCACGGGATCGTGGGCCCCTGGCACGGCGCCGACTGGCGCACGGCCCGCCCCATCGCGCCGTACCACAAGGGCGACGGGCACGTCACCGACGACACGTTGATGACCCACGCCCTGGTCCGGGTGTACGCGCGCGTCCGCGACCACCTCGACGCCTACGCGGTCGCCGACCACCTGGTCCCGGACCTGATCACCACCCCCCGCTGGATCCCCGAGCTGGAGGCCGAGGCCCTCCCCCTCCAGCGGATCTTCCTCGCGGAGAAATGGCTGGTCGCACGGCTTCACTACGGCCATGTCGACCCGCGCGAGGCGGGCGTCGGCAACATCGTCAACTGCGGGGCGGCGATGTACATGGCCCCGGTCGGCCTGGTCAACGCGGCGAACCCCACGGCCGCGTACGCCGAGGCGCTGGACGTCGCCGGTGCGCACCAGTCGTCGTACGGCCGTGAGGCGGCGGGCGTCTTCGCGGCGGCGGTCGCGGCGGCGTGCGCACCGGGCGCCACCCCGCGGTCGGTCGTGGAGACCTGTCTGTCCCTGGCGAAGGACGGCACCCGGGCGGCGATCGAGCAGGTCTGCGAAGCGGCCGCGCGCCACAGCGACTTCGAGTCGGCCCTGACCCCGCTGCGCGAGGCGGTCGCCCCCTACGACACGGTCGGCCCCGACTACCGGGCCCCCTCCCTCGGCGCCCGCCGCCCCTCCCGGCTGCACGCGATCGAGGAGCTCCCGATCGCCCTGGGCATGCTGCTGGTGGCGCGCGGCGACTACCGCCACGCGGTGCTCGGCTCGGTCAACTACGGCCGTGACTGCGACTCCATCGCCACCATGGCGGGCGCCCTCGCCGGGGCCCTCGGCTCACCGGCCCCCGCGGACTGGGCCAAGACGGTCGCCGAGGCCAGCCGGCTGGACCTGTGGGCCCCGGCCTCGGCCCTCACCGAGGTCGCCCGTGAGATCTTCGAACGGGACGTACACCGCCGCCGCGCCCATGAACGCGCCTTCGCCGCACTGGGAGGCACCCCGTGCTCCGACTGACCTGGGTCCAGCCCGAGGACCTGATCGGCCATGAACTCGCCCAGGCCGCCCAGGACGGCCGCGAGCCGTCGGCGATCGCGGCGAGATGGCGGGCGGCCGGCGGCGGGCAGGCCCCGCCGCGCGCGGGCGCCTCCCCGGAACCGGCCTCGCGCTATCTGCGCACCCTGGCCGAGGACCTGCTGGACGAACTCGCGGACCTGCCCAGCGCGTTGGCCGACCGGGAGCCGACGGACCTGGCGGCGATCAAGGCGCTGTGCCCCGACTGGCCGACGGACGGCAGGGCCACGACGCGACCCGCCGCCCTCGAAGCCGCCTGGCTGGGCCGGGCCGTCGGCTGCCTGCTGGGCAAACCCGTCGAGAAGCTGCCTCTCGACGCGGTCCGCCGACTCGCCCGAGCCACCGGCAACTGGCCCCTGACCGGCTACTTCACCGCCCGGGGAGTCCCCGAGGAACTGCTCGCCGAGCACCCCTGGAACCGCCGCTCGGCCGCCACCTCCCTCGCCGAGAACATCGACGGCATGCCCGAGGACGACGACCTCAACTACCCGCTGCTGGGCGTCCTCCTCCTGCAACGCCACGGCCGGGACTTCACCACCATGGACGTGGCCCGGCTCTGGCTCGACGAACTCCCGGCGGGCCGCACCTTCACCGCCGAACGCCTCGCCTACCGCAACCTCCTCACCGGCATCGAGCCCCCGCACACCGCCCGGCACCGCAACCCCTTCCGCGAATGGATCGGCGCCCTGATCCGCGCCGACGTCCACGGCTGGACGAACCCCGGCGCCCCCGGGGCCGC
Organism: Streptomyces sp. NPDC096205; assembly: GCF_044763135.1. Classification (NCBI taxonomy): domain Bacteria; kingdom Bacillati; phylum Actinomycetota; class Actinomycetes; order Kitasatosporales; family Streptomycetaceae; genus Streptomyces; species Streptomyces sp. NPDC096205. The sequence continues at coordinate 328,447 of NZ_JBIWFS010000002.1, forward strand.
CGCCGCGCAGGCCCACCGCGACGCGACCCTCACCCACACCGCGAACGGCGTCCACGCGGCCATGTTCACGGCCGCCGTCATCGCGACGGCCGCCACCGGCGCCCACGACGTGCACACCTGCCTGCGCACCGGCCTTGCGGTCGTCCCGCCGCGCTCCCGGCTGGCGCAGGCGGTCACCCACGCCGTCGAACTCGCCCGCAGGACTGCCGATTTCGACGAGGTCGTGGACCGGCTCCATGCACACCACAGCGGCATCCACTGGGTCCACGCCGTGCCCAACACCGCCCTGATCACCGCCGCCCTCACCCACGCCGACGGCGACTTCACCGGCTCGATCACCCGCGCGGTCTCCGGCGGCTGGGACACCGACTCCTGCGGCGCCACGGCCGGCAGCGTCGCCGCCCTCCTCGCCGGCTCCCCCGCCGCCCTGCCCGCCCACTGGACCGCCCCGCTGAAGAACCGCCTGGCCACCTCCGTCGCCGACTTCGACGGCACCGGATTCGACACCCTCGCCCACCTCACCCACCTGGAGGCATCCCGCCCATGACGCACATCGCCGTCCTCGGCAGCACGAACATGGACCTCGTCGCGTACGTCGCGAAGGCCCCGCAACGCGGGGAGACCGTGACCGGCCGGGAGTTCCGCACGATCCCCGGCGGCAAGGGCGCCAACCAGGCCATCGCCGCCGCGCACGCCGGCGCCACGGTCTCGATGATCGGCGCGGTCGGCAACGACTCCTTCGGCGCGAGACTGCGCTCCACCCTGGAGCACTCCGGCGTCGAGACCGACAGCCTGCGCACGGTCGACGGCCCCTCCGGCACCGCGCACATCGTCGTGGACGACGAGGGCGGCAACTCCATCGTCGTCGTCCCCGGCGCCAACGGCACCGTCGACCACCTCTCCCCCGGCGACGAGGGCCTGATCGCCAGCGCCGACGCCCTGCTGCTCCAGCTGGAGATCCCGCTGGCCGCCGTCCTTGCGGGAGCCCAGGCCGCCCGCGCCCACGGCATCCGTACGGTCCTCACCCCGGCCCCCGCCCAGCCGCTGCCCATCGAACTCCTCGCGGCGACCGACCTGTTGGTGCCCAACGAGCACGAGGCGGCCACCCTCACCGGCCGCACCGACGCCCGCGCGGCCGCGATCGCCCTGCTGGAGGAGGTCCCGGAGGTCGTCGTCACCCTCGGCTCGGCGGGCTGTCTGTACGCCGCCCGCGGGGCCGACCCGGTCACCGTGCCCGCGCCGCAGGTCACCGCCGTCGACTCCACCGGCGCCGGCGACACCTTCGTCGGCACGCTCGCGGTGGCGCTCGGCGAGGGCCGCCCGATGCCGGAGGCACTGCGCTGGGCGGCCGAGGCGGCCGCGCTGTCGGTGCAGCGGGAGGGGGCGTCGACCTCCATGCCGTACCGCTCCGAGATCGACGCGCAGTTCACGTCATGACCGCGCAAGCCCCGCTCGCCGGTCTGCGCGTCCTGGACCTCGCCACCCTCTTCGCCGGGCCCCTCGCCGCGACCATGCTCGGCGACTTCGGCGCGGAGGTCATCAAGGTCGAGCACCCCACGAAGCCGGACCCGTCCCGCGGCCATGGCCCGGCCAAGGACGGGGTGGGCCTGTGGTGGAAGGTCCTCGGCCGCAACAAGCGCGCGATGACCCTGGACCTCTCCCGGCCCGGCGGACGGGCCACCCTGCTGAAGCTCGCCGGGACCGCGGACGTCGTCATCGAGAACTTCCGCCCCGGCACCCTGGAGAAGTGGGACCTGGGCTGGGAGGAGCTGTCGGCGGCCAATCCGCGCCTGATCCTGACCCGGGTCACCGCCTTCGGCCAGTTCGGCCCCTCCTCCCGCCGCCCCGGCTTCGGCACCCTCGCCGAGGCCATGAGCGGCTTCGCCGCGCTCACCGGTGAACCGGACGCGCCGCCGACCCTCCCGCCGTTCGGCCTGGCCGACTCCATCGCGGGCCTGGCCACGGCGTACGCGGTCATGACCGCGCTGGCCGCCCGCGACCGCACGGGCCGGGGCCAGGTGGTGGACCTCGCCCTCATCGAGCCCATCCTGGCCGCCCTCGGCCCCCAGCCCACCTGGTACGACCAGCTCGGCTACGTCCAGGAGCGCACCGGCAACCGCTCCGCCAACAACGCCCCGCGCAACACCTACCGCACCGCCGACGGCAGCTGGGTCGCCGTCTCCACCTCCGCCCAGTCGATCGCCGAGCGCGTGCTGCGCCTGGTCGGCCGCCCCGAGCTGATCGACGAGCCGTGGTTCGCCACCGGCGCCGACCGGGCCCGCCACGCCGACGTCCTCGACGAGGCCGTCGGCACCTGGATCGCCGACCGCACCCGCACCGAGGTTCTCCAGGCCTTCGAGAAGGCGGACGCAGCCATCGCGCCCGTGCAGGACGTACGGGACGTGATGACCGACCCCCAGTACACGGCCCTGGACACCGTCACCACGGTCGACGACCCGGACCTCGGCCCCCTGCGCATGCAGAACGTCCTCTTCCGCCTCTCCGCGACTCCCGGCGCGATCCGCTGGGCCGGTCGCCCCCACGGCGCCGACACGGAGGCCGTCCTCACCGAACTCGGCCTCACCGAGAGCGAGCTGACCGCCCTGCGTGCGGAGGGCGCCCTGTGATCCCCGGCCCGGTCATCCCACTGACCTGGCTGTACGTTCCCGGCGACCGGCCCGAGGTGGTGGCGAAGGCCCTGACCGCGGGCGCGGACGTGGTCGTCGTCGACCTTGAGGACGCGGTGGCCGCCGACCGCAAGGTCTACGCCCGCGAGGCCACGGCCGACCTCCTCACCGAGGACCACCCGGTCCCGGTCCATGTCCGGGTCAACGCCCCGGACGGCCCCTGGGCGGAGGCCGACCTGCGGACCCTGGCCGGCCTGCCGGGCCTCTCGGGCCTCCGCCTGCCCAAGGTCGCCTCCCGCGAGCAGATCGTCCACGTCGCCAGCCACACGACCCTCGCCACCGGCAGCACACCCCCGCTGTACGCCCTGCTGGAGACGGCCCTCGGTGTGGAACGCGCCCATGCCATCGCGACCGCGCACCCGGCCCTGCGGGGCATCGGCCTGGGCGAGGCCGATCTGCGGGCCGACCTGGGCGTACGCGGGGACAGCGGGCTGGACTGGTCGCGCTCGCGGATCGTCGTGGCCGCACGCGCGGCGGGCCTGCCCGCTCCGCCCCAGTCGGTCCACCCCGACATCCGCGACCTCGACGGCCTGGCCGCCACCTGCGCCCATGGCCGGGCCCTCGGTTTCCTGGGCCGCGCCGCGATCCACCCCCGCCAACTCCCGGTCATCGAACGGGCCTACCTGCCCACGGGCGAGGAGATCGAGCACGCCGAGCGGATCGTCAAGGCAGCGGCGGCACAGGAGGGAGCCCAGGCCCTTCCGGACGGCACGTTCATCGATGCGGCGGTGATCAAGGCCGCCCAGGCGACGCTGGCCCTGACCCGACGCCGCTAGGGCCTGCCGGACAGGCTGTGGGGAACGACGAAGGGCGCCCGGAGAACCCGGGCGCCCTTGGCACCGAAAGAACCGGCCGTCAGGCCTTCTTCGCCGACTTGGACTCCGCCTCGGCGTCTGTGTCGTCCTTGTCCTTGACGTCGGCCTCGGCCTCGGACGCGTCGTCCTGCGCCTCGTCCTTCACCGTGTCCTGCTCCACGCCCTCGGCGTCCCCCTCCGGGGAAGCCGGCTGAGCCCCGGGCTCGACCACCGGCTCACGCCCGGGCCGCTTCTTCGCGGAGACCACGATGTAGAGCACGGCGAGCAGGAACACGACCAGCGCGGTCCAGTTGTTCAGCCGCAGGCCGAGCACATGGTGGGCGTCGTCGACGCGCAGGTACTCGGTCCAGAAGCGCCCCGCGCAGTACGCGGCGACGTACAGGGCGAACGCCCGTCCATGGCCCAGCTTGAAGCGCCGGTCGGCCCAGATGACCAGCAGCGCGACGCCGATGCACCACAGGGACTCGTACAGGAACGTCGGGTGGTAGTAGCCCGGCTCCCGCCCGTCCGTGGAGGACGTGATGTGCAGGGCCCAGGGCAGGTCCGTCTCGCGTCCGTACAGCTCCTGGTTGAACCAGTTGCCCCAGCGGCCGACGGCCTGCGCGAGCGCGATACCGGGTGCGACCGCGTCGGCGTAGGCGGGCAGCGGGATGCCACGGCGACGGCAGCCGATCCACGCGCCGACGGCACCGAGCGCGATCGCGCCCCAGATGCCGAGCCCGCCCTCCCAGATCTTGAAGGCGTCCACCCAGTCACGGCCCTCGCTGAAGTACAGCTCGTAGTCCGTGATCACGTGGTAGAGGCGGCCGCCGATCAGGCCGAACGGCACCGCCCAGACCGCGATGTCGGCGACGGTGCCGGCCCGCCCACCGCGGGCGATCCAGCGCCTGTTGCCGAGCCAGACGGCCAGGAAGACGCCGATGATGATGCAGAAGGCATAGCCGCGCAGCGGGATGGGACCGAGGTGCAGCACCCCGCGCGACGGGCTGGGAATGTAGGCAAGTTCCATGGCAAGGTCGACGCTACCGTGCCGGGCGGGCCCGACGGCGGGCGGCCCGGCTACGGCTCCATAACAGGCGCCGTTCAGCCTTGGGCCGCCTCCACCATCTGCTTGAGCTTGGCCGGGGTCATCGTCTGGTCCTGGTAGATGTTCTTGCCGTCGAGCAGGACCGTCGGCGTGCCGCCGAAGCCGCCGTTGCGGAAGGCGGCGGCGGACTTCTCGACCCAGCTGTCGTGCCGGCCGTCGTTCACACAGGTGCGGAAGGCGGGCGTGTCCAGGCCGTCGACCTTGCCGGCCAGCTCGATGAGCTTGTCCTCCTTGGAGAACGCGTCGTCGGTCTCGGCGGGCTGGTTGTCGTAGAGCACGTCGTGGTACGGCGTGAACTTCCCGGCGTCCTGGGCGCAGGCCGCGGCGTTCGCCGCCTTGCGGGAGCCGCTGCCGCCCATGTTGCCGTCGATGATCGTGGCCAGGTGGTACTCCACCTTGAGCTTTCCGGCCTCGGTCAGTTCATGGATCGTCGGGCGGTACGCCGTCTCGAAGCCCTTGCAGGCCGGGCAGCGGAAGTCCTCCCAGACGGTGAGCGTCGACCTGGCGCTCTCCTTGCCGACGGGGAGGGCGAGGCCGTCCTTGCCCTGGGCTCCTGAGGGCGCGACGACCGGGCCCGCGCTGTCGCCGCCGTCGTCCTTGCCGGCGTTCGCCGCGACCACGCCGATCACGGCCGCGAGGCCCAGGACACAGACCACGCTCGCGCCCACGATCAGGGCGCGCCGTCGCTTCTCGGCGGCCTTGTGCTTCTCCCGCTCGGCCGCGAGCCGCTCCCGGGCCGTGCGCTTTCCGTCACGATTCTTCTCGCTCACACCCCGGAAACGAACCGGGGAGGCGCAGCGCGCCTCCCCGGTCCCAGGTCCACCCGTTCGAGTGACCGATTCTTCGGTGGCGTGCGGTCACGCCTGTCCGCGCACGCCCTTCGCGAGGTCGCCCGCGAGATCGCGTACCGCCTGCAGACCGGCCGCGGCGTCCGGGGCGTCCAGCATCCGCTTGACGAAGGCCGAGCCGACGATCACTCCGTCGGCGAAGCCGGCGACCTCGGCGGCCTGGGCCGCGTCGGAGACGCCGAGGCCGACGCAGACGGGCAGGCCGGTGCCGGTGGCGCGGGTGCGCTCCACCAGGTTCTCGGCCTGCGCGCCCACCGACTCGCGGGTGCCGGTGACACCCATCAGGGAGGCGGCGTAGACGAAGCCGCTGCCCGCCGCGGTGATCGTCCGCAGCCGCTCGTCCTTGCTGCTGGGCGCCACGACGAAGACCGTCGCGAGGCCGTGCTTCTCGGCGTGCTCCCTCCACAGCGCCGACTCCTGCACGGGCAGGTCGGGCAGGATGCAGCCCGCGCCGCCCGCCTCGGCCAGCTCGGCGGTGAACCGCTCGACGCCGTAGCGGTCGATGGGGTTCCAGTACGTCATGACGAGGATCGGCTTGCCGGTGGCCTCGTAGGCCTCCTTGACCGTGCGCATGACGTGGGCGATCTTGACGCCGCCGCGCAGGGCGATGTCGTCGGCGGTCTGGATGACGGGGCCGTCGAGGACGGGGTCGCTGTGCGGGAACCCCACCTCCATGACATCGGCGCCGCCGTCGAGGACGGCCTTGATCGCCTCGATGCCGCCGTCCACGGTCGGGAACCCGGCCGGGAGGTAGGCGATGAGCGCCGCGCGGCCCTCGGCCCTGGCACCGGCGAGGGTGTCGGTCAACAGCTGGATGTTCCCGCTCACTTGGCGTCCCCCTCGATCTCGGCGGTGTCGGCGGCGTCGGCCGCGACCTCGGCGTCGGTGTCGTACAGGCCGAAGTAACGCGCGGCCGTGTCCATGTCCTTGTCGCCGCGGCCGGACAGGTTGACCACGATCAGCCCGTCCGGGCCCAGCTCACGGCCGACCTCCAGGGCGCCGGCCAGCGCGTGGGCGCTCTCGATGGCCGGGATGATGCCCTCGGTGCGCGACAGCAGACGCAGCGCATGCATGGCCGCGTCGTCGGTGACCGCGCGGTACTCGGCGCGGCCGCTGTCCTTGAGGTAGGAGTGCTCCGGGCCGATGCCGGGGTAGTCCAGGCCGGCCGAGATCGAGTACGGCTCGGTGATCTGGCCCTCCTCGTCCTGCAGGACGTAGGAGCGCGAGCCGTGCAGGATGCCGGGCTCGCCCGCGGTGAGGGTCGCCGCGTGCTCGCCGGTCTCCACGCCGTGTCCGGCGGGCTCGCAGCCGATGAGGCGTACATCGCTGTCGGGGATGAAGGCGTGGAACAGGCCGATGGCGTTGGAGCCGCCGCCGACGCAGGCGATCGCCGCGTCGGGGAGGCGGCCGGCCTGCTCCAGGAGCTGGCGGCGGGCCTCCACGCCGATGACGCGGTGGAAGTCGCGGACCATCGCCGGGAAGGGGTGCGGGCCCGCGACCGTGCCGAAGAGGTAGTGCGTGTGGTCGACGTTGGCGACCCAGTCGCGGAACGCCTCGTTGATGGCGTCCTTGAGGGTGCGGCTGCCGGACTTCACGGCGACGACCTCGGCGCCGAGCATGCGCATCCGGGCCACGTTCAGGGCCTGGCGCTGGGTGTCGATCTCGCCCATGTAGATCGTGCAGTCCAGGCCGAAGAGCGCGCAGGCCGTCGCCGTCGCCACGCCGTGCTGGCCGGCGCCGGTCTCGGCGATCACACGGGTCTTGCCCATGCGCTTGGTGAGCAGGGCCTGGCCGAGCACGTTGTTGATCTTGTGCGAGCCGGTGTGGTTGAGGTCCTCGCGCTTGAGGAACACGCGGGCGCCACCGGCGTGTTCGGCGAACCGGGGCACCTCGGTGAGGGAGCTGGGCCGGCCGGTGTAGTGCACCAGCAGGTCGTCGAGCTCGCGTGCGAACTCGGGGTCGTTCTTGGCCTTGTCGTACTCGACGGCGACCTCGTCGACCGCCGCGACGAGGGCCTCCGGGATGAACTTGCCGCCGAAGGCGCCGAAGTAGCCTTCGGCTGAGGGGACCTGGCCTTCGGGGTCAGGGATGAAGTAGTCGCTGGGCATGCGGAAACCTCACGGTGAGTGCGTGGAAAAACACTGATCGCCGTGGGGCGGGGGGTTGTCAGTCGGCTGCGGGCCCGTTGTGGCCGGTCGCGCAGTTCCCCGCGCCCCTGAAGCCACGCCATCGACGGCCGTTCACCTGCCCGGGTTCGTCACCGATGACATAACGCACCCGGCGACCGTGCACCCTGCGTGCCGGGGCACGGCAGCCTCGGGGGCGGCAGCCACGCGCCAGGCGGGCGTACCGGTCCACGGTCGTCACGGTGAGAGTCATCGATGTCAGCCTAGCGGGTGATCAGCTCCGGCCGTGCCGCAAGGCCGGGTGTTCGCCCGCGGCCACCAGGTCGGCGACGGCGCCCTTGGGGTCCTTGCCGGTCACCAGGGACTCGCCGACCAGGACGGCGTCGGCGCCGGCGTTGGCGTAGGCGATGAGGTCGTGCGGGCCGCGGACGCCGGACTCGGCGATCTTGACGATGTGGTCGGGGATCTCCGGGGCGACCCGCTCGAAGGTGCCGCGGTCGACCTCCAGCGTCTTCAGGTTGCGCGCGTTGACGCCGATGATCTTGGCGCCCGCGTCCACCGCACGCTCGACCTCGTCCTCGTCGTGCACCTCGACGAGCGGGGTGAGCCCGATGGAGACGGCCCGCTCGATCAGCGACTCCAGGGCCGACTGGTCGAGGGCGGCCACGATGAGGAGCGCCAGGTCGGCGCCGTACGCACGGGCCTCCCACAGCTGGTACGACGTGACGATGAAGTCCTTGCGCAGGACGGGGATGTCCACGCGGGCGCGGACGGCCTCCAGGTCGGCGAGCGAGCCGCCGAAGCGGCGCTGCTCGGTCAGGACGGAAATGACGGCCGCGCCGCCCGCCTCGTAGTCCGCGGCGAGTGCGGCCGGGTCGGCGATCGCGGCCAGCGCGCCCTTGGACGGGCTGGAGCGCTTGACCTCGCAGATCACCTTGACGCCGTCGCCGCGCAGGGCGGCCACGCCGTCCTTGGCCGCGGGAGCCTTCGCCGCGCGCTCCTTGAGCTCGTCGAGGCTGACGCGCGCCTGCCGCTCCGCGAGGTCGGCACGGACTCCGTCGATGATCTCGTCGAGCACACTCACGCGAGCGGCCCCCTTCCAGACGGTTGACAGTTCCTGCGACCAGGGGCAAAGCAATGGTCACTGCGATGGTATCCGGAGGAAGCCGAAGGCTCCGCATCCGGTTGACGGCGGTCCCACTACCTGGACATTCCGGCGTCGATCAAGGATGCAGCCAGCCACCGAAGGGAAGGTTCCGGACAACCGTGAAGACCAGCAACAACGCCCCGACGGCCCACATGTGCGCCGGGCGCGGGTCGATGCGCAGCGGTCTGCCGCGGGCCGCACGGACCACCCAGACGGTCCACAGCACGGCGAAGCCCAGATAGGCGACGACGGCCGGGGCGTTGGCCTGGAGGGCGGCCGGCAGGTCGCCGTGCACGAACGCGTGCGCGCTGCGCAGTCCGCCGCAGCCGGGGCAGTACAGGCCGGTGAAGCGCAGCAGCGGGCACACCGGGTAGTGGCCGGGTTCGTAGGGGTCGACCGCGCCGACGTAGGCGAAGGCCCCGGCGACGGCCGCGAGGACGCCGGCGGGCACGGCGAGCCGCAGCAGGGGCCTGTCCTGGGCGGTGCGGGCGGTGGGAGCCGGGGTCCGGCCGTCGGCGTTCACGCCTCGCATTGTGCCGCGCGGGAGCGGCGGGGGCGCGCGGTGGGCGCCGTACGGGGTCGGTCGCCCGGACACGCCGAAGGGGCGGCCCGGTGTCGGGCCGCCCCTTCGGCGTGCTGTTCAGCGAGCGTCGTCACGCGGCCGCGCGGGGGCGGCGTACGGGGCTCAGCTCTCCGCGGGCACCGGCTCGCGCGTGACGACGGGGGCCGTCACCGCGGGGGCCTTGGTCATGACCAGGGGCTCCGCCTTGGGGGCGCCCATGCCCATGGCGCGCATGACGAGGCCGACGACACCGCCGAGGACCACGACCGCCATGCCTCCCCAGAAACCGAGCGGGTTCGCCATCACCATGAAGGCGCCCGCCGCACAGAAACCGATGAAGGCGATGATGACACCCGTCCAGGCGGCCGGGGTGTGACCGTGACCGTGGCTGCTGTCCGCCATTGCTTGCTCCTCGTAGCTGTGTGCGTGTGTGAGCCTGACGCTCGTCGTCCATTGTCCTGTACGCGGGCGCGCGCGGGACGCGGGGGTGGCTTCCGACGGCGTCGGTTTCACCACATCGGGACCTGCCTGCTAGGCCCCCGTCGGGTCCTCGCCGCGGTCGAGGGCCTTCCACAGGTCCTCGGGCCGGTCGGGGTCGGTGGTCTGCCGGTCGCGGCGCGGGCGGGCGGCCCCGGTGCGCTCGTAGCGGCCGGACATGGCGGGCCACTGCCGGCCGTAGCGCAGGGCGAGGAGCCCGGCGAGCAGGATCAGCAGGCCGCCGACGGCGGCGACGTAGGGCCAGGCCGTATGGGTGAGCGAGCCGACCGTGGCGGAGGTGTCGCCGGAGACCTGGGCGGCCTGCTCGTCGAGCGCGGAGCTGTCGGAGGCGCCCGCCAGGGCCGCGGCGACCGTGCCGGCGCCGGAGAGCGCGAGCAGGGCGGCGACCAGCAGGCGGCCGGCCTTGCGGACGGCGAAGACGGCGACGAGGGCGGCCAGGCCCACTATGGCGAGGGCGGCGGGTACGCCGGTGACGTCGCTGCCCTTCGCGGTCAGCGGGAAGGCGCCGCCGGCCACCGTCGCGGTGCCCTCCGACCAGCGCTGCCGGGTGCCGAGCAGCACCACGGCCGCGCCGAGTGCCCCGAACAGCAGGGCGAGAGCGAGGCTGCGGCGTCCCGCGCGGGCGGGTCGTACGGCTTCGGAACGGGGGTGAGGAACAGCAGTCACGTACTCCACTATCGCCCGAACCCCGGGTGAACCGTCACCCGGGGCGGACGTGAGAAGCGCCCCACTTGCCCGGGCAAGGGCCCTACCGCCCGAGCCGGTTCGCGGTGTGCACCGCGCGCAGGACCGCCGCGGCCTTGTTGCGGCACTCCTGGTCCTCGGCGACCGGGTCGGAGTCGGCGACGACGCCGGCGCCGGCCTGGACGTACGCCGTGCCGTCGCGCAGCAGGGCCGTGCGGATGGCGATGGCGGTGTCGGAGTCGCCCGCGAAGTCGAGGTAGCCGACGCAGCCGCCGTACAGGCCGCGCCGGGACGGCTCCAGTTCGTCGATGATCTGCATGGCGCGCGGCTTGGGCGCGCCGGAGAGCGTGCCGGCCGGGAAGCAGGCGGTGAGCACGTCGAAGGCGGTGCGGCCGGGGGCGACCTTGCCGGTGACCGTGGAGACGATGTGCATGACGTGGGAGTACCGCTCGATGGACATGAAGTCGACGACCTCCACCGAGCCCGGCTCGCAGACCCGCCCCAGGTCGTTGCGTCCGAGGTCGACGAGCATCAGGTGCTCGGCGCGCTCCTTGGGGTCGGCGAGGAGTTCGTCGGCGAGGGCCTGGTCCTCCTGCGGGGTGGCCCCGCGGTGCCGGGTGCCGGCGATGGGGTGGAGCATGGCGTGGCCGTCCTCGACCTTGACCAGGGCCTCCGGGGAGGAGCCGACGACGTCGAAGCCCTCGAAGCGGAAGAGGTACATGTACGGCGAGGGGTTGGTGGCCCGCAGCACCCGGTACACGTCCAGCGCGCTCGCCGTGCACGGCGTCTCGAAGCGCTGGGAGGGCACGACCTGGAAGGCCTCGCCCGCGCGGATGCGCTCCTTGATGTCCTCGACGGCGTCCTGGAAGTCGGCGCCGCCCCACAGCGCGGTGTACTCGGGCAGCTCGGACGGCGGCAGCACGGTCGGCGGCTGGGCGACCGGGCGGGCGAGGTCGGCCTCCATCGCGTCCAGCCGGGCGACGGCGTCGGCGTGGGCCTCGTCGACGCCGGTGTCGAGGTCGTTGTGGTTGATCGCGTTGGCGATCAGCAGGACCGAGCCCTCCCAGTGGTCCATCACCGCGAGGTCGCTGGTGAGGAGCATGGTCAGCTCGGGCAGCCGCAGGTCGTCGCGCTCACCGGGGCCGATCTTCTCCAGGCGGCGCACGATGTCGTAGCCGAGGTAGCCGACCATGCCACCGGTGAAGGGCGGCATGCCCTCCTGGTGGGGGGTGTGCAGCGCCTCGACGGTGGCGCGCAGGGCGGCGAGCGGGTCACCGTCCGTGGGGACGCCGACGGGCGGGGTGCCGAGCCAGTGGGCCCGGCCGTCGCGGGCGGTGAGGGTCGCGGCGGAGCGGACGCCCACGAAGGAGTAGCGGGACCACGAACGGCCGTTCTCCGCGGACTCGAGCAGGAAGGTGCCGGGGCGCTCGGCGGCGAGCTTGCGGTAGAGCGCGACCGGGGTGTCGCCGTCGACGAGGAGCTTGCGGGTGACCGGGATGACGCGACGGTCGACGGCCAGTTTGCGGAACGTCTCGAGGTCCATGGCGGCTGACCTTACTGATCTCCGGCTGTCACACCGGAATCCTTCAGCAGCACGTCGGCGTCGAAGCAGGTCCGCGCGCCGGTGTGGCAGGCCGCGCCCACCTGGTCGACCTTGACCAGCACGGTGTCGGCGTCGCAGTCCAGCGCCACGGACTTCACCCACTGGAAGTGGCCGGAGGTGTCGCCCTTGACCCAGTACTCCTGGCGGCTGCGCGACCAGTAGGTGCAGCGGCCGGTGGTGAGGGTGCGGTGCAGCGCCTCGTCGTCCATCCAGCCGAGCATGAGCACCTCTCCGGTGTCGTACTGTTGGGCGATCGCGGGCACGAGGCCGTCCGGGCTGCGCTTGAGGCGCGCGGCGATCTCGGGGTCGAGGCTGCTGGGCGGGGGCGTGCTGGTCATGGGTGCCATTGTGCCGTGCACCACTGACAGTGACGGTGTGGTGTCCACTGGGCGGACCCTCTACGCGGTCGTAGGCTTGCAGCATGTCGACCTTCGCCAAGCGTGAACGGCTCCTCCTCGCCGATCTCTTGGAAACCGCCGGACCCGACGAACCGACCCTCTGCGAGGGCTGGCGGACCCGCGACCTGGCCGCCCATGTGGTGGTGCGCGAGCGCCGGCCGGACGCCGCCGGGGGCCTGCTGATCAAGCAGCTCGCGCCGCGCCTGGACAAGGCGATGGAGGAGTTCACGGCCAAGCCGTACGAGGAGCTGATCCAGCTCATCCGGACCGGCCCGCCGCGCTTCTCGCCGTTCAACCTCAAGCAGCTCGACGAGGCGTCCAACACGATCGAGTTCTACGTCCATACCGAGGACGTGCGCCGTGCACAGCCGGACTGGGCGCCGCGCGAGCTGGACCCGGTCTTCCAGGACGCCCTGTGGTCCCGCCTGGAGCGCACCGCCCGGCTGATGGGCCGGGGCGCCCCCACCGGACTGGTCCTGCGCCGCCCCGACGGCCGGACGGTGGTCGCCCGCCGCGGCACACCGGTGGTGACGGTGACCGGCGAGCCGTCGGAGCTGCTGCTGTTCCTCTACGGCCGGCAGGACGCGGCCAAGGTGGACCTGGAGGGCGACGAGGCCGCGATCACCCAGCTGCACGAGGGCAAGCAGCTCGGCATCTGAGGGCCTCAGCGGGGCAGTTCGGCGCGGCGCAGTCCGGTCGCGCCGAGGGTGACGAGCGCGCCGAGGCCGCACACCGCGGCGCAGGCCGCGAAGACCGGGCCGGTCCCCCACTGGTCGACGGCCCAGCCGACCAACGGGAAGGTGAGCGGTGCGACGCCGAAGCCGACCAGGGTGGAGACGGAGGTGACGCGGCCGACGTAGGCCGCTCCCGCGCGGGACTGCACGAGGGCACCGGACAGGGCGCCGGCCAGCCCGGCCGAGAGGCCGATGAGCAGGGCGACACCCGCCGCCCCGGCGACGGAGGGCACCTGGCCGAGCGCGCCGATGGCCACGGCTCCGGCGAGGCCCGCCAGCCCGGCCACACGTCCCGCGCGCGGTATGCGGCCGCGCCAGGCGAGCAGCAGTGAGGCGGCCGCGGCGCCGGTCCCGAACCCGGCGAGCACCCAGCCCATGCCGGTCGACCCCCAGCCCCGCTGCTGGGCCAGGACGGTGAGCCCGAGGTTCATCGGGCCGACGAAGCCCAGGTCGGCGAGCGCGATGGCGAGGATCAGCGGGCGCAGCACGGGGTCGCGGCGGATGTGCCGCAGTCCGTCGCGCAGCTCGGCGAGGACCGGGCGGCGCTTCGCCGGGGTGTCGTCCGGGGGCAGGGGCCGGACCCGGACGGCCAGCAGCAGCGGCAGCGACACCCCGATCAGCAGCGCCGCGAGCCCGAACGCCCCTGCGGTGCCGCCCAGTGCGACGCCGAGGCCGCCGAGGGGGCCGCCGACGACGTTGGCGAGCCGGACGGCAAGACCTCGCATGCCGTGCACCCGGGCGAACTGGCCGGGTCCGGCGATCCGCGCGGGCAGGGCACCCGCGGCGGGCAGGAACACCGCGTCGACGACGCCGAAGACGACCGCCACGGCCGCCAGCGCCCACAGCCCGGGGCTGGTCACGAGCAGCAGCCCGGCCGCGAGGGCGACGAGCAGGGCGCGCACGCCGGTGCTGCCCAGCACCACCCGGCGCGGCCCGTAGCGGTCGGCGACCACTCCCCCGCCGAGCATCAGCAGGGCCCTGGGGGCGGCGCTCAGGGCGGTCACCAGGCCGGCCAGGGTGGGGGTGGCGATCTGGAGGGCGGCCCAGGACAGGGCCAGGTAGTAGACGTTGTCGCCGACGGCGGAGGCGGTGTAACCGCCCAGCCAGCGCAACACGTTGGGGTCCCGGTGGGCGGGGCGCTCCACGGCGGTGGTGTCCGCGGCGCCGGTCTGCGTGGCGAGCATGTCGGTCCTCTCAGATCCGGAAGGGGAAGCCGTACGTGTGCACCGCGACGTTCTCCCGGCCCTCGGTGTCACCCGCGGCGTCGGCGGCCCGGCCCAGCTCGTCGTATCTGCGCAGGAGGGCGAGCAACTCGGTGTTCAGCTCGGTCAGTTCGTCCGCCGTGAGCCGGAGGGTCGACTCGGAGGAGTTCGCGGCCCCGTTCCAGGCGGCACCCCAGTGCGCGCGCTCGTCGAGCCAGCGGCGGAACATGTCGGCGCGCTGCTCGAAGAAGAGCCGGCTCGCGGCGGTGTGCACGGCGGCCTTCTCGGGCGCGTCGCTGAAGTCCTCGTCGCGGATGCTGATCCCGTCCGAGGCGGGCTGCCACCAGCGCTCCCGGCCGTCCGCGCTGCGCCCCTCGGCCTCCTCGATGAGCCCGTGCTCGGCCAGCTTGCGCAGGTGGTAGCTGACCAGCGAAACCGCCTCGTCGACCTGCTCGGCGAGCTGTGAGGCGGTGGCGGCGCGGGCGATGGTCAGGCCGCGGTAGAGCCTCATCCGCAGCGGGTGGGCGAGCGCCTTCAGGGTGCCGAGGTCGGTGATCCGGCGGTCCCTCTCCTTGTCCGTCATGCCCTTCACCGTAGACAGGAAAGAAAAGTTGCACAACAGATTTTGCACAACTTCTCTTTCCTATCTGCCGACGAGTAAGCCCCGGCCTCCAGGAGACCGGGGCTTACCTCACGACATCAGGGGCGTCACCGCACCGGGTGTCCCGCCTCCCGCAGCGCGTCCTTCACCTCGCCGATCCGCAGATCGCCGAAGTGGAACACCGACGCCGCCAGCACCGCGTCCGCGCCCGCGGCGACCGCCGGGGCGAAGTCGGCGAGCTTGCCGGCGCCGCCGGAGGCGATCACCGGGACGGTGACGTGCTTGCGGACGGCCTCGATCATCTCCAGGTCGTAGCCGTCCTTGGTGCCGTCGGCGTCCATCGAGTTGAGCAGGATCTCGCCCGCGCCCAGCTCGGCCGCCCGGTGCGCCCACTCGACGGCGTCGATGCCGGTGCCCTTGCGGCCGCCGTGGGTCGTCACCTCGAAGCCGCCCGACTCGGTGCGCCGTGCGTCGACCGACAGCACCAGCACCTGCCGCCCGAACCGCTCGGCGATCTCGCGGATCAGGTCGGGGCGGGCGATGGCGGCGGTGTTCACACCGACCTTGTCCGCACCGGCGCGCAGCAGTTTGTCCACGTCCTCGGCCGTGCGGACGCCACCGCCGACCGTCAGCGGGATGAACACCTGCTCGGCGGTGCGGCGCACCACGTCGTACGTCGTCTCGCGGTCGCCCGACGAGGCGGTGATGTCCAGGAACGTCAGCTCGTCGGCGCCCTCGGCGTCGTACACCTTGGCCATCTCGACGGGATCGCCCGCGTCGCGCAGGTTCTGGAAGTTGACGCCCTTGACGACCCGGCCGTTGTCCACGTCCAGGCAGGGGATGACTCGGACCGCCAGGGTCATGACTGCTCGGCTCCTCTGAATGCCTCTAGTTCCACTTCGACCAGGATGCGCGGGTCGACGAAGCCCTCCACGACCACCAGGGTCGTGACCGGCCGCACGGAGTCGAAGAACTCCCGGTGCGCCCGGCCGACCTCGTCGACGTCCCGCTGATGGGTCAGATACATCCGGGTCCTGATCACCGACTCGGGACCGAGCCCGAACTCGGCGATCGCCTCCAGCGCGCTGGTGAACGCCACCTTCGCCTGCTCGTACGGGTCGCCCTCCCCGTACAGCACCGGGCCCTTGAAGGACGTCGTGCCGCCCACCAGCACCCGGTCGCCCGCCGCGACGGCGCGTGCGAAACCGAAGGACTCCTCCCAGGGACTTCCGCTCTGCACCCGCCGTACGCCGTCGGACGTCATGACGCCACAGCCTCCAGGGCCTCTTCCAGGGTGAACGCCTTCGCGTACAGCGCCTTTCCGACGATCGCGCCCTCGACGCCGAGGGGCGTCAGCTCCGCGATGGCCCGCAGGTCGGCCAGCGAGGACACGCCGCCGGAGGCCACGACGGGGCGGTCGGTGGCCGCGCAGACGTTCCTCAGCAGCTCCAGGTTCGGGCCCTGCAGTGTGCCGTCCTTGGCGATGTCCGTCACCACATAGCGCGCGCAGCCCTCGTTGTTGAGGCGCTCCAGCGTCTCGTAGAGGTCGCCGCCGTCGCGGGTCCAGCCGCGGCCGCGCAGGGTCGTGCCGCGTACGTCGAGACCGACGGCGATCTTGTCGCCGTGCTCGGCGATGACCTTGGCGACCCACTCCGGGGTCTCCAGGGCGGCGGTGCCGAGGTTGACGCGGGTGCAGCCGGTGGCGAGCGCGGCGGCCAGGGAGGCGTCGTCGCGGATGCCGCCGGACAGCTCGACCTTGATGTCCATCGCCTTCGCGACCTCGGCGATCAGCTCACGGTTGTCGCCGGTGCCGAACGCGGCGTCCAGGTCGACCAGGTGCAGCCACTCGGCGCCGGAGCGCTGCCAGGCGAGGGCGGCCTCCAGCGGGGAGCCGTAGGACGTCTCGGTACCGGACTCGCCGTGCACGAGGCGGACGGCCTGACCGTCGCGGACGTCGACGGCGGGAAGGAGTTCGAGCTTGCTCACAGGGTTCCGATCCAGTTGGTGAGGAGCTGGGCTCCGGCGTCGCCGGACTTCTCGGGGTGGAACTGGGTGGCCCACAGGGCGCCGTTCTCCACGGCGGCCACGAAGGGCTTGCCGTAGGTCGTCCAGGTGACCTTGGGGGCTTCGATGCGCGGGTTGTGGATCTCCAGCGACCAGTCGTGGACGGCGTAGGAGTGCACGAAGTAGTAGCGCGCGTCGGCGTCGAGCCCGGCGAACAACTGCGTGTCCGAGGGCGCGTCCACCGTGTTCCAGCCCATGTGGGGCACGATCTCGGCCCGGAGCGGCTCGACCGAGCCGGGCCACTCGTCGAGGCCCTCGGTCTCCACGCCGTGCTCGATGCCGCGCGCGAACAGGATCTGCATGCCGACGCAGATGCCCATCACCGGGCGTCCGCCGGACAGGCGCCGGTCGACGATCCAGTCGCCGCGCGCGTCCCTCAGGCCCTTCATACAGGCGGCGAACGCGCCGACGCCCGGCACCAGCAGCCCGTCGGCGTTCATCGCCTTGTCGAAGTCACGGGTGATCTCGACGTCGGCGCCCACGCGCGCGAGGGCACGCTCGGCGGAACGGACGTTGCCGAAGCCGTAGTCGAAGACCACGACGCTCTTGGTGCTCAATTCCACACCTCCAGCCGCAGGATGCCGGCGGTGAGACACATCGCGGCACCGATGGACAGCAGCACGACCAGGCTCTTCGGCATCTCCTGCTTGATGAAGGAGTAGATGCCGCCGAGCAGGAACAGGCCGACGACGATCAGGACGGTGGACAGCCCGTTCACAGCGCGCCCTTCGTGGAGGGGAGGATGCCCGCCGCGCGCGGGTCACGCTCGGAGGCGTACCGCAGGGCCCGGGCCAGCGCCTTGAACTGGCACTCCACGATGTGGTGCGCGTTGCGCCCGTAGGGCACGTGCACGTGCAGCGCGATCTGCGCCTGGGCCACGAAGGACTCCAGGATGTGCCGGGTCATGGTGGTGTCGTACTCGCCGATCATCGGCGCCATGTTCTCGGGCTCGGTGTGCACCAGGTACGGGCGGCCGGAGAGGTCGACGGTGACCTGGGCGAGGGACTCGTCCAGCGGGACCGTGCAGTTGCCGAAGCGGTAGATCCCCACCTTGTCGCCGAGGGCCTGCTTGAAGGCGGCGCCCAGCGCGAGGGCGGTGTCCTCGATGGTGTGGTGCGAGTCGATGTGCAGGTCGCCCTCGGTCTTCACGGTCAGGTCGAACAGACCGTGCCGGCCGAGCTGGTCGAGCATGTGGTCGTAGAAGCCGACACCGGTCGCCACGTCGACCCGGCCGGTGCCGTCGAGGTTTATCTCGACCAGGACGGACGTCTCCTTGGTGACCCGCTCCACGCGTCCCACGCGGTTCATGCGCTCTGCTCCTTCTTCAGTTCACGGACCGCGTCGAGGAACGCGTCGTTCTCTTCCGGCGTGCCGGCGGTGACCCGCAGCCACCCCGGTACGCCGTTGTCCCGGACCAGGACACCCCGGTCGAGGATCTGCTGCCAGGCGACATGGGCGTCGGCGAAGCGCCCGAACTGGACGAAGTTGGCGTCCGAGGCGGTCACCTCGAAGCCGATCGCCCTGAGCTCGGACACCAGCCGGTCCCGCTCGGCCTTCAGCTGCTCGACGTACCCGAGCAGCGTGTCGGTGTGCTCCAGCGCCGCCAGCGCGGTCGCCTGCGTGACGGCCGACAGGTGGTACGGCAGCCGTACGAGCTGTACGGCGTCCACGACGGCCGGGTGCGCGGCGAGATAGCCGAGGCGCAGGCCCGCCGCGCCGAAGGCCTTCGACATCGTGCGGGAGACGACCAGGTTCGGCCGGCCCTCCAGCAGCGGCAGCAGCGAGTCGCCGTGGCTGAACTCGATGTACGCCTCGTCCACGACCACCATCGACGGCTTGGCCGCCTGCGCGGCCTCGTACAGCGCGAGAACCGTCTCGGGCGGGACCGCGTTGCCGGTGGGGTTGTTGGGGGTCGTCACGAACACGACGTCGGGCCGGTGCTCGGCGATGGCCCGCTCGGCCGCCGCGAGGTCGATCGTGAAGTCCTCGCCCCGCGGGCCCGAGATCCAGCCCGTGCCGGTGCCGCGCGCGATCAGGCCGTGCATCGAGTACGACGGCTCGAAGCCGATGGCCGTACGGCCCGGTCCGCCGAAGGTCTGCAGCAGCTGCTGGATGACCTCATTGGAACCGTTCGCGGCCCAGACGTTGGCCAGGCCCACCTCGTGGCCGGACGTGTTCGTCAGGTACTCGGCGAGCTTGGTGCGCAGCTCGACCGCGTCCCGGTCCGGGTAGCGGTTGAGGTCGCGGGCCGCGTCACGGACCCGCTCGGCGATCCGCTCGACCAGCGCCTCGGGCAGCGGGTAGGGGTTCTCGTTGGTGTTCAGCCGTACGGGGACGTCCAGCTGGGGCGCGCCGTAGGGGGACTTGCCGCGCAGCTCGTCCCGTACGGGGAGATCGTCGATACCGAAAGTCACTTACCGGGCACCTTCCAACCGAACCTCGCCTTGATCGCCGCCCCGTGGGCCGGCAGGTCCTCCGCCTCGGCCAGCGTCACCACATGGTGCGCGACCTCGGCCAGCGCGTCCTGCGTGTAGTCGACGATGTGGATGCCGCGCAGGAAGGACTGGACGGACAGGCCGGAGGAGTGGCAGGCGCAGCCGCCGGTGGGCAGCACGTGGTTGGACCCGGCGGCGTAGTCGCCGAGGGACACGGGCGCCCAGGGGCCGATGAAGATCGCGCCGGCGTTGCGGACCCGGTCGGCCAGGGCGGCCGCGTCGGCCGTCTGGATCTCCAGGTGCTCGGCGCCGTACGCGTCGACGACCCGCAGGCCCTCCTCGACGCCGTCGACGAGGACGATCGCGGACTGCTTGCCCTTGAGGGCGGGCACGATCCGGTCGTCGATGTGCTTGCTGGCCGCGACCTGCGTCTGCAGCTCCTTCTCGACCGCCTCCGCGAGGCCCACGGAGTCGGTGACCAGGACGGCCGCCGCGAGCGGGTCGTGCTCGGCCTGGCTGATCAGGTCGGAGGCGACGTGCACCGGGTCGGCCGTGGAGTCCGCGAGGACCGCGATCTCGGTCGGGCCGGCCTCGGCGTCGATGCCGATCTTGCCGGTGAAGTAGCGCTTGGCGGCGGCGACCCAGATGTTGCCGGGGCCTGTGACCATGTTGGCGGGCGGGCAGGACTCGGTGCCGTACGCGAACATCGCGACGGCGGTGGCGCCACCGGCGGCGTACACCTCGTCGATGCCCAGCAGCGCGCACGCGGCGAGGATCGTCGGGTGCGGCAGACCGCCGAACTCGGCCTGGGCGGGCGAGGCGAGCGCGATGGACTCGACGCCGGCCTCCTGGGCCGGGACCACGTTCATGATCACGGACGAGGGATACACGGACCGGCCGCCGGGTGCGTACAGCCCGACCCGGTCGACCGGCACCCACTTCTCGGTGACCGAGCCGCCGGGCACGACCTGGGTGGTGTGGGTGGAGCGGCGCTGGGCGCGGTGGACGAGCCGGGCGCGGCGGATGGACTCCTCCAGGGCCGCGCGCACGGCCGGGTCCAGCTCGTCGAGGGCCTTGGTGAGGGCCTCGGCGGGGACGCGCACCTGCTCGAGCCTGACTCCGTCGAACTTCTCCGCGAAGTCGATCAGCGCCGCGTCGCCACGATGATGCACGGCCTCGCAGATCGGCCGCACCTTCTCCAGGGCGGCCGAGACGTCGAAGTCGGCTCGGGGCAGCAGGTCGCGCAGGGCGGGGCCCTCGGGGAGGGCGTCGCCGCGCAGATCGATTCGGGAGATCACGGTCCCATTCTCCCAGACCGCCGTCCCACGCCGTCCGCGCGTATCAATGGCTGATACAGACCCTGGGACATCTCCTTCACCACGCGCGTTCGGAGCGTCACCCACCGGGCATGACGATCGTACGAAAACACGAAGGAGGCGCAGGTGACCGAGGGGGACGGCGAGCCGCCGGAGGACCTGACGGCCGCCGAGGTGGGCATGTGGCAGGCGTTCCGCAACGGCACCGTGTACGACCTGAGCAGCGGCGATCGGGTGGTCGACGATCCGCACGGCGGGCGTCCGTGGGGTCCGGAGCGGACCGTGCGGGCGCGGATCGTGTGCTGGCTGCTGCTGGACGGGCCGCCCGCGCTGGCGGGCCGGGTGTCGGCGCTGAAGCTCGCCGGGGTGCAGATCAGCGACCCCGTGGAGCTGGCGGGCGGGATCGTGGTGCCGTACGTCGAGCTGCGCGGCTGCCGGTTCGAGCGCGAGGTGCTGCTGCCGGAGGCACGCTTCACGACCCTGCGGATGGTGGACTGCGCGGTGCCGCGTCTGGAGGCGGCCCGGGTGCACACCGAGGGCGATCTGCATCTGCCGCGCTGCCGTTTCGACCGCGGCATCCGGCTCACCGACGCGCAGATCGGCACCGACCTGCTGCTCAACCAGGCCGTCGTGCACTCCGACCGGCGGGGCCGCTCCATCGCCGGCGACGGCATCAGCGTGGGGCAGGACGTACAGGCCGAGCTGCTGGAGTCGTACGGCGAGCTGAGTCTGCGCGGGGCGGCCGTCGGCCAGTCGCTGAGCCTGCGCGGGGCGCGGCTGGTCAACCCGGACGGGCGGCACGCGCTGAACGCGCCGCAGCTGACCGTGGGCCGCACGCTGTACATGACCCCGGCCGCGGTGGGCAGCGGCTGGCCGACCGGGGTGACGCCGCCGCGCGGTACGCGCATCCAGTCCTTCGAGTGCGTCGGCGGGGCCCGGCTCGACGACGGCCGGTTCGGGGACGCCGTCGACCTGGAGAGGGCGCGGCTTGAGCTGGCCGAGGACCAGGAGCTGTCGCTGCGCCGGGTGCAGACGCCCGAGCTGCGTTTCCTGGGCGAGACGCCCCGGCTGGGCCGCGTGGTGCTGTCCGGGGCGCGGATCGTGAACCTGGTCGACCGGGCGAGCAGCTGGCCGGGGCCGGGCCGGCTGCACATCGGGGGCTTCACGTACGAGAACCTCGTACCGCACGGCCCGTTCTCCCCCGCGCAGCGCCTGGAGTGGGTGGCCGCGGCGACGGCCGAGTACAGCCCGGAGCCGTACGAGCGGCTGGCCGCGGTGCTGCGCGCGGGCGGCGAGGACGAGGACGCCCGCGAGGTGCTGCTCGCCAAGCAGCGCCGGCGCCGCGAGACGCTGCCGCTGGGCACGAAGCTGTGGGGATACGTCCAGGACCTCACGGTCGCCTACGGCTACCGGCCGGGCCGGGCCGCGCTGTGGATGGCCGTGCTGTGGGCGGCGGGCTCCCTGGCCTTCGCCCACGCCGGGCGCCCCGAGGTGGCCGCCACCGGAACCGCGGAGCCGCCCTGGAACCCGGCCCTCTTCGCCCTGGACCTCCTCCTGCCGGTGATCGACCTCGGCCAGGTCGGCGTCTGGCAGCTCCAGGGCGGCTGGCAGTGGCTGGGCGCGGCGCTGGTACTGGCGGGCTGGGTCCTGGCGACGACGGTGGCGGCGGGGGCGACACGACTGCTGAGGCCGGGGTGACACGACCGCGGAGGCCGGGTGGCACGACCGCGGAGGCCCAGGTGACACGACCGCGGAGGCCCGGGTGACACGACCGCGGAGGCCGGGCGGCACGACCGCGGAGGCCGGGCGGCACGACCGCCGAGGCCGGGCGGCACGACCGCCGAGGCCGGGCGGCACGACCGCCGAGGCCGGGCGGCACGACCGCTGTGGCTGGGGTGACACACGGTGACCGCTCTTTACCCGGCTTTGACCGCGGTTCGTACAACCATCGGCGGGTTCCGTGAAGGCTCTGGCGCCGGTACGAGCTGCGGTCTTTCAATGGTCGACACCATGGCTCTGCTGCCCCCGTTCATCCGCGCCGCCCGGATGTCCAAGGCTCCCGCGCGGACGCGCCCCGTCCCCGGGCTGCCGGCCGACGACGAGGTGCTCCTCGACGCGCCCGACGACCGGCTCGGCCCGGCCCTGGTCGCCGCCGCGCGCGGCGAGCACGGCCCGGCCGCCGCGCTGCTCGCGGCCACCCGTGCGCACGGCGAGTGGGAGCTGCGCGACCGCTACGTCGTCCGGCTGGCGTTCTTCGCGCACTCGCGCCCGGAGTGGTTCGAGGAATGGCGTACGGCCGCCCCGCACGACCCCGACGCGCTGCTGGTCGGCGCTCAGCTCGCGGTCGACCGGGCGTGGGGCTCGCCGGCCCGGCAGGAGCTGCTGCGCGGGGTGAGCCCGGCGATCACGGCCACCGCGCACGGCGACCACCGCGACCCGGTGCCCTGGCGCCTCGCGCTGGACCACGCACGCGGCTCGCGGGCCGGGCACAAGTACTTCGGGGAGCTGTGGGAGGCGGCGGTGCGGCGGGCCCCGCACCACTACGGCTGCCATGTGGCGGCCCTGCGCTATCTGGCCGCCACCTGGCACGGCGCGCACCGCGAGTGCTTCGACTTCGCCGACCGGGCCGCGCAGGACGCCCCCGAGGACGCGCTGGTGCAGGCGCTGCCGGTGCGGGCGGCCTTCGCGTATCTGACCGACGGCTGCGGGCCCTCCGTGCCGCGTGCCCGGCTGGACGCGGCGGCGGACCGGGCCATCGCCCTGTCCGCGCGGTTCCCGGCGGCCGACCCGTGGCCGGCGCAGATCCGCAATCTGCTGGCCTGTGTGCTGGTGCGCCTGGACCGTCGCGCGGACGCCCTGGACCAGCTGCGGCTGACCGGCCCGTACGCCACGTCCTTCCCGTGGGACCGGGCCGGGGAGGACCCGCTGGGGCTGTTCCTGCGGGTGCGGGCGGGCCTCCTCGCGGGCGTCGGCGCGGTGGAGGTGGACGGCCCCGGGCATCCGCACAGTGGGCACGGCGGACGCGCCCGCTCGGCCGACCATTAGGCTTTGGCGCCGTGACCACCGTCCGGCTGCCGCTCTTTCCGCTGAACTCGGTTCTGTTCCCGGGGCTCGTACTCCCGCTGAACGTCTTCGAGGAGCGCTATCGCGCCTTGATGCGCACCCTTGCCAAGACTCCTGAGGAGGAACCGCGCCAGTTCGCCGTCGTGGCGATCCGCGACGGCCACGAGGTGGCGCCGAGCGCGCCCGGCATGCCGGATCCGACGGCCCTGCCCGAGCGCGGGCCCGCCGCCGGGTTCGGCGACGACCCGGCGAAGGCGTTCCACACGGTCGGCTGTGTCGCGGACGCGGCGACGATCCGGGAGCGGCCCGACGGCACCTTCGAGGTGCTGGCGACCGGCACGACCCGGGTGCGGCTGCTGTCGGTGGACGCCTCCGGGCCGTTCCTCATGGCCGAGCTGGAGCCGCTGGAGGAGGAGCCGGGCGACGAGGCCGGGGCGCTGGCCGAGGGCGTGCTGCGGGCGTTCCGGCAGTACCAGAAGCGGCTGGCCGGGGCGCGGGAGCGGTCGCTGTCGTCCGGCGCGGACCTGCCCGACGAGCCGTCGGTGGTGTCGTACCTGGTGGCCGCGGCGATGGTGCTGGACACGCCGACCAAGCAGCGGCTGCTGCAGGCCCCCGACACCGCGTCGCGGCTGCGCGACGAGCTGAAACTCCTTCGCGCGGAGACGGCGATCATCCGTAGCCTGCCGTCGTTGCCGTCGCAGGACCTGACGCGCGGACCGACGAGTCTGAACTGAGGCTGGACCGAGGCATGGCGAAGAAGTCGAAGAAGCAGCAGCCCGGTGGGACGCCGGCGACGGTGGCCCTCACCGCGGCCGGCGTGGACTACACGGTCCACTCCTACGATCACGACCCGTCCCACCCCTCCTACGGCGAGGAGGCCGCGGAGGCGATGGGCGTGTCCCCCGACCGTGTCTTCAAGACCCTGGTCGCGGACGTCGACGGCACGCTGACGGTGGCGGTCGTGCCGGTCGCGGGTTCCCTGGACCTCAAGGCCCTCGCCTCGGCGGTCGGCGGCAAGAAGGCGGCGATGGCCGACCCGGTGCTGGCCGAGCGTACGACGGGGTATGTGCGGGGCGGTATCTCGCCGCTGGGGCAGCGGAAGAAGTTGCCGACGGTTCTGGACGCGTCGGCCTCCGCCCACGCCACGATCTGTGTCTCGGCGGGGCGCCGGGGGCTTGAGGTGGAGCTGGCTCCGGGTGACTTGGCGTCCCTCACGGGGGCGGTGCTTGCGCCTGTCGGGCGGACGTAGGGATTCCTTCCGCGCGTGCCCGGCTGCGGGTGCTTCGTGGTTCCTGGCGCCCACGCGGCGGAGCCGCATATCGATACAGCCCCGCGCCCCTTAAGAGCAACCCCTCTAAGGCGCCTGGACCTCCGGGTCCCTCGGGCCGAACAGCGCTGTCAGGCCCAGGTGGAACAGCAGGGCACCGACCGACCAGGCCAGGAGGGCGCCCTTCGCGCCCAGCTTCAGCGGGGCCGAGAAGGTGACGCCCTTGCCGACCTCCTTGGCGTGGGCGAGGACGTCGTCGGCGGGGCCGAGCCACATGCCCAGGCGCCAGGCCAGCAGGGAGCCGAGGAGGCCGCCGAGGGCCAGGGCGACGACCAGGGGTGCCCCTCCCCTGCGGCGCCACAGGAACACGGCCAGCGCCGTCACCGCGCCGAAGGCGAGCGCCAGCAGGGTGAACGTTCCGTCGACGCCGATGGCCTGCTCGCCCTCGGTGTCCTTGACGTAGACGACCCAGCTGCCGTCGACCACATCGGCGACCAGCGGTATGCGCGGCGCCAGCCAGTTCCACAGCACACCGAGGAGCAGACCGCACACCGCCACCGCGACGGTGATCACGGCGGCTTCGCGCAGTTCGGTCTTCATGCCGGGACCGTCCTGTCCGTACGCCCCGTCCTGGCCGTACCCGCTCCCGGCCGTGTCCGACCGGGGCGGCCATCCCTCGTGCGGTGACGGCGACTGACTGTGTGCCGAGTGGTCGTGCGGCGGCGGAGGCGGAGTAAGCGGTGCGGTCACCCTGACATCGTGCCAGGCCCGCCCGGCCGACGCGTCACCGGACGGCAGCCCGGCGGTACGCCCACGTCGCCACGGCCAGCGAGAACACCCCGACCCCCGCGCACACGGCGAGGTCCGCGGCCACCACCGGCCAGTCGGGGTGGGCCGAGAAGGTGCGCGTGTACGCCTCGACGCCGTAGGTCGAGGGCAGCAGATCCCGGGCGAACTGCACGAACCCGGGCATCCGCTCCGGCGGCAGCACCCCGAGCAGCAGCGCCGCCGACATGCCCAGCTGCCCCAGTACGGTCGCCAGCTCCGGCCGCGGCGCAAGCAGTCCGAGCGCCGCGCCGAGCCCGGACAGCGCGGCCCCGGCCAGCGGCACCACCGCGAGCAGCATCCACAGATTGGTCAGCGGCAGCCCGAACAGCACGCACCCGAAGGCGGCCGTGACGAAGGTCCCCGGCAGGGTGAAGGAGGCGTACGCGCCGGCCGCGCCCAGCACCACGGCCGTCGGCGGCACCGGCAGGGTCGCGTAGTGGTCGAGGCCCCCGGTCGCCCGCAGCTGCCCGAAGTACTGCGCGAGCAGGTTCAGCGCGACGAACGCGACGACCAGCACGGCCGAACCGGCCACGACCGACTCCGCCTGGCTGCCGCCGTCGACGACCCCGCGCATCATGATCAGGATGCCGATGGACTGGAAGGTCGCCACGAACAGCAGCGGGATGCGCGCCACCCGGGCCCGGGACAGCTGGGCCCGGTACACGGCCGCCAGCGACGGCCACAGCCGCGCCCGCGGCCCGAGCTCGGCCGCCCGCGCGGCCGGCTCCTCCGCGTCCAGGGCACTGCCCGGCAGCACCTCTGCGGGTACGACACTCACCTCGCGCTGCTCCCCTTCCTGGGGTCCCGGGGATCTGGTACGGATCCGGTGGCCGTCCTGCTCACGCCTTCACCAGTCCCTGCCGTGCCGCCCCGCCCAGCGCGAGATAGACGTCCTCCAGGCTGGGCGTGGCCAGCGTGAAGTCGTCCAGCGCGGCGAACGCGGCCCCGCCGGTGACGGTGGCGACCACCGCGCGGGCCTCTTCCGGGGCGAGCCGCAGCGTCCAGCGGCGCCCGGACTGAACGGCCCCCTCGCGCAGCGCGGCGACCTCGGGCACCTCCAGCGGGGCCCGGTCCCGCCACACCAGCTCGACCCGGACCTCGCCGGCCACCCGCTCCTTGAGCCCGGTGGGTGTGTCGCAGGCGATCACCCGGCCCCGGTCGAGGACGGCGACCCGGTCCAGGACCGTCTCGGCCTCGATCACGTTGTGGGTGACCAGCAGCACCGTCGCACCGCGTTCGGCGCGCCGCCGGTCCACGGCGGACCACACGGCCCGCCGGGCCACCGGGTCCATGGCGGTGGTCGGCTCGTCGAGCACCAGCAGCGGCCGTTCCCCGACCAGCGCGGCGGCGAAGCAGGCCAGCCGCCGCTGCCCGCCGGACAGCTTCTTCAGCGGCCGCGCGGCGAGCGCGGTCAGGCCCAGCTCCTCCAGCACGGCGTCCCGCTCGGCGCGTGCCTGCCGTACGTCGAGGCCGCGCAGCCGCCCGGTCGTCTCGGCGGCCAGCGACACGGTCAGCTCGTCCAGCGCGGACGACTCCTGCCCGAGATACGCCAGGAGCCGCGCGGCCCGCTCCGGGTGGCGCACGATGTCGTGCCCGAGGATCTGCACACTGCCGCGGTCGGGGCGCATCAGCCCGGTGAGCTGGCGTACGAGGGTGGTCTTGCCGGCGCCGTTCGGGCCGAGCAGCCCGAAGATCTCGCCGCGCCGGATGTCCAGCGCCACGTCGTCGGTGGCCCGCACCTCGGGCGTGGCGGCCACGCCGCGCCGGCCCCGTACCGCGGGATACGTCTTGGTCAGTCCGCGCGCCGCGCACACGACATCACCGGAGCGTCCTGGTGCCTGTGCCGCGCGCGTACTCACAAGGGACGAGAGTACGGGGTCGGCCGGGCGCCCACTCTCCCGGGTGGCACCATGACCGCAAATGCGCTCTTTCCGGCGCAACGGCGATCAACCGCGACGCCGTCGCCCGCACCCTCGCGCGGTTTCCCGTGCCCCTGGGCGTGACCCGGACGGTCTACTCCCCGGCAGGGGCGTGCTCGGCCGCCGTGCGGACGTCGACCTCGCGCCAGAAGCCGGCCCGGATCGCATACCGGTCGTGCTCGTCGATCTGGTCGTCCTTGTGCGCGAGCAGCCCGAACCGGGCCGCGTACCGCAGCAGCTCGCCGTCGACGCGGTGCGGGATGCGCGGGTACATGCCCGACAGCCGCTGCAGATGCCCCTGGTCCCCCAGCCGCGCCATCCACCGCCGTGCGAACACCTGCCCGACCTCGTACGGGTCTCCGCCGACGGTCGTGATGTCCTCCTCGCGGTCGGCCCACCGCTGCTCGGCCGTGGTCAGCTGGGCCAGCGTCGGCATGGAGGCGATCTCGGGGGGTTCCGCGGCGACGCCGGGCCGGTCGACCCAGCCCTTGTCGGAGGACCAGCGCAGGGTCGCGCTCGCCGGGTGCGGGGCGGGCTGGCCGCCGGGCGCGCGCAGGGCGGCGAGGTCCTTAGGGGTGGGCACGCCCTTGGGCGCGGGCACCCGCTCCTCGGCCGTGACGGACGCGGCGGCGGGTGCGCCGGGCTGCCGGTGCGGGGCCTCGTCGTCGGGTCGCTCCCTGCCGGTGAGCGCGGATTCGGGCAGCGGCGCGGAGAGGATCGCGGCGATCTCGGGGCGCGGCACGGGCGGCGGCGCGCAGATGCCGGTCAGTTCCTTCGCGCGGACGGCCTTGATGATCCAGGCGCGGTCCAGGACGCGGCGTTCGTCGGCCTCGGCGACGAGGTCCTCGGACTGGTTGTAGTCGCCGTCGGCGGCCTGGACGGCCCACAGATGGACGGCCACGCCGTGTTCCTTGGCGGCCATCATGCCGGGCAGCAGGTCGCCGTCACCGGTGACGAGGACGATGTCGGAGCAGGCGCGGTTGCGGGCCAGTTCGGTGAGTTCGGCGTGCATGGCGGCGTCGACGCCCTTCTGCGCCCAGCGTCCGTCGCTGCGGGTCAGGGCGCCGAGCCGGACGGTGACCCGGGGCATCACGCGCAGCCGGCGGTGTTCGGGCTGGGGGACGCGGTCGGGGGCGCCGTCGAACCAGTAGATGCGCAGCAGGGGGCGCTCGGTGTCGGACTCGGCGCGCTCGCGCAGGCCCTGGATGAGGGCGGCGTGGTCGACGGTGATGCGGGACCTGGAGGGCTCCCCGGCGAGGAGGCTGGCGGCGGCCCCCAGCAGATACCCGGCGTCCACCAGGACGATGCAGCGGTCCACGCGACTCACCCTCTTCCTGGGAGGTTTGCTTCGGGCTTCCTTCGAGTCTGCCCGACGGCGCGTGGGTTAACGGCCGGAACTCGATCTTCGGCGTGGCGTTTCGGAGCGCCGCGTCCCGACCGCGCCCTTCACGCACGGTAATTATCCGAAATGCGCTCGTTGTCAGCCTATGTGAATCTGGTCGCGGCCCTGGCCCCTAGATCCCCCACAGGAGGCAGATCACCATGGCCAAGAACAAGAACCGTGACCGTAAGCGGCCGCAGTCCGAGCGTGCCCCGCAGTCCGCCCAGGCGAGCCCGATGCACTCGGAGTCGGAGCAGATGGCGCCGCCGGTGTCTCCCGCAGACATGGCACGCAAGGGCCGGCAGAAGCGCTTCGGTCACAACTGACCTCTGCGTAATGGGTTGTTGAGACCCAGGCACACAACGAGGGGCGCACCCTTTCCGGGTGCGCCCCTCGCGCTGTCGTACGACGGCTCAGCCGGCCAGGCAGGACGGGCCGAGCAGCACCTTCAGATCGCCGAACAGCGCCGGGTCGGGCTTGACCCGGTGGCGGTCCAGGCGCAGCACCGTCGTCCTGGTCGGGCCCTGGAGCTTGATGCGGACCTCGCTGTCGCCCTTGTGGTGGCTGAGGATCTCGCCGAGGCGGCTGACCATGGGCGGGGTGACCCTCGTGGCCGGGATGGTGAGGATCACCGGCGCGTTGGTGCCGGCGGCCGACAGGTCGGGGACCATCAGCTCCATCGCCACCAGCCGCGGGATGTCCTCACGCTTGTCGAGGCGGCCCTTGACGAACACCACGGCGTCCTCGACGAGCTGGGTGGACACCAGCTGGTAGGTGGCCGGGAAGAACATGCACTCGATGGAGCCGGCGAGGTCCTCGACGGTGGCGATCGCCCAGGCGTTGCCCTGCTTGGTCATCTTGCGCTGCAGGCCCGAGATGATGCCGCCGATGGTGACGACCGCGCCGTCCGCGTGCTCACCGCCGGTGAGCTGGGCGATGCCCGCGTCCGCCTTGTCGGACAGCACGTGCTCCAGGCCGAAGAGCGGGTGGTCGGAGACGTACAGGCCGAGCATCTCCCGCTCCTGGGCGAGCAGATACGTCTTCTCCCACTCGTCCGGGGAGAACTCCACGTCGAGCCCGAAGCCCGGCTCGCTGCTGCTCTCCTCGCCCATGCCGCCGAAGAGGTCGAACTGGCCCTCGGCCTCCTTGCGCTTGACCGCGACCACGTTGTCGATCATCGGTTCGTACTGCGCCGTCAGGCCCTTGCGGGTGTGGCCCATGGTGTCGAAGGCGCCGGCCTTGATCAGCGATTCGGTGGTGCGCTTGTTGCAGACCACCGCGTCGACCTTGTCGAGGTAGTCGGGGAAGGAGGCGTACTTCCCCTTGGTCTTGCGGCACTTGATGATCGACTCGACGACGTTGGTGCCGACGTTGCGCACGGCGGACAGGCCGAAGAGGATCACGTCGTCGCCCTGGGCGGCGAAGTTCGACTCCGACTCGTTCACGTTCGGCGGGAGGACCTTGATGCCCATGCGGCGGCACTCGTTGAGGTAGACCGCGGACTTGTCCTTGTCGTCCTTCACGGACGTCAGCAGCGCCGCCATGTACTCGGCGGGGTGGTTGGCCTTGAGGTAGGCGGTCCAGTAGGACACCAGGCCGTACGCGGCGGAGTGCGCCTTGTTGAAGGCGTAGCCGGCGAACGGGACCAGCACGTCCCACAGCGCCTGGATCGCTTCGTCGCTGTAGCCGTTCTTGCGAGCGCCGGCCTGGAAGATGACGAAGTTCTTCTCCAGCTCCTCCGGCTTCTTCTTGCCCATCACGCGGCGGAGGATGTCGGCCTCGCCGAGCGAGTAGCCCGCGATGATCTGGGCGGCCTTCTGCACCTGCTCCTGGTAGACGATCAGGCCGTAGGTGACCGCGAGGACCTCTTCGAGGGGCTCCTCCAGCTCCTTGTGGATCGGCGTGATCTCCTGCTGGCCGTTCTTGCGCAGCGCGTAGTTCGTGTGGGAGTTCATGCCCATCGGGCCCGGGCGGTACAGGGCCGACACGGCGGAGATGTCTTCGAAGTTGTCGGGCTTCATCAGCCGCAGCAGCGAGCGCATGGGGCCGCCGTCGAACTGGAAGACGCCGAGGGTGTCGCCGCGCTGGAGCAGGTCGAAGGTCGTGGGGTCGTCCAGCGGGAGGCTCAGGAGATCGATGTCGATCCCCTTGTTGGCCTTCACCATCTTGACGGCGTCGTCCATGATCGTGAGGTTGCGCAGGCCGAGGAAGTCCATCTTCAGCAGGCCGAGCGACTCACAGCTCGGGTAGTCCCACTGCGTGATGGTGACGCCGTCGGTGTGCCTGACCCAGACGGGGACGTGGTCGGTGATGGTCTCGCTGGACATGATCACGCCGGCCGCGTGCACGCCCATCTGCCGGACCAGGCCCTCCACACCGCGCGCGGTGTCGATGACCTTCTTCACATCCGGCTCGTTCTCGTACATCGCCCGGATCTCGCCCGCCTCCGAGTAGCGGGGGTGCTGCGGGTCGGTGATGCCGGAGAGCGGGATGCCCTTGCCGAGGACGTCCGGCGGCATGGCCTTGGTGAGGCGGTCGCCCATCGCGTACGGGTAGCCCAGCACGCGCGCGGAGTCCTTGATGGCGTTCTTGGCCTTGATGGTGCCGTAGGTGCCGATCATGGCGACCTTGTCGGCGCCGTATTTCTCGGTCACGTACCTGATCACCTCGACGCGCCTGCGCTCGTCGAAGTCGATGTCGACATCGGGCATCGAGATGCGCTCGGGGTTGAGGAACCGCTCGAAGATCAGGCCGTGCGGGATCGGGTCGAGGTCGGTGATGCCGAGGGCGTAGGCGACGATCGAGCCGGCCGCGGAGCCTCGGCCGGGGCCGACGGCGATGCCCTGCTTCTTGGCCCACATGATGAAGTCGGCGACGACGAGGAAGTAGCCGGGGAAGCCCATCGAGATGATGGTGTCCATCTCGTACTCGACCTGCTTCATGCGGTCGTCCGGGATGCCCTCGGGGAAGCGGCGGTGCATGCCGCGCAGGGTCTCCTCGCGGAACCAGCTGACCTCGGTGTAGCCCTCGGGGATGTCGAACTTGGGCATGAGGTCGCGCTTCTCGAACATGCCGGCGGTGTCGACCTGCTCGGCGACCAGGAGGGTGTTGCGGCAGCCCTCCTGCCAGGCGTCCGAGGAGTCGATGGCGTACATCTCGTCCGTGGACTTGAGGTAGTAGCCGGTGCCGTCGAACTTGAAGCGGTCCGGGTCGGAGAGGTTCTTGCCGGTCTGGATGCACAGCAGCGCGTCGTGCGCCCCGGCCTCATGGGCGTAGGTGTAGTGCGAGTCGTTGGTGACAAGCGGCGGGATGCCGAGCTTCTTGCCGATCTCCAGCAGGCCGTCGCGGACCCGGCGCTCGATCTCGATGCCGTGGTCCATCAGCTCCAGGAAGTAGCGGTCCTTGCCGAAGATGTCCTGGTACTCGGCGGCCGACTTCAGGGCCTCGTCGAAGTGGCCGAGGCGCAGCCGGGTCTGGAGCTCGCCGGAGGGGCAGCCGGTGGAGGCGATGAGCCCCTCGGACCACTTGGAGATGGTCTCCTTGTCCATCCGGGGCCACTTCTGCAGCCAGCCCTCGGCGTAGGCGTCGGAGGAGAGCCGGAAGAGGTTGTGCAGACCGGTCGCGTTCGCCGCCCAGATCGTCTTGTGGGTGTAACCACCCGAACCGGAGACGTCATCGCGCTTCTGGTGCGGCTGGCCCCACTGGATCTTGCGCTTGTTGCGCCGGGACTCGGGGGCGACATACGCCTCGATCCCGATGATCGGGGTGATTCCGGCCTTCTTCGCGGAGTGGAAGAAGTCGTACGCCCCGTGGAGGTTGCCGTGGTCGGACATGGCGATGTGCGTCATGCCCATCTCGTTGCACGCGTTGAACATGTCCTTCAGCCGCGCGGCACCGTCCAGCAGCGAGTACTGGGTGTGGACGTGCAGGTGCGTGAACGGCGGCTTTGACACGGTGGGCCCTCCAGGGGAAACACTCGGCGACGGGCTGGCGGACAGTTCTGGGGTCAGCGTCGAAGTCTATGCCTCGGCACTGACACCCGGCGGGCACTCCGACGTACGGTCGTGCGTTGGAGACGGCAGAAACACTGTCGTACGTGTCATGCACCAGGAGGCTCCCAGCGATGTCGGTTCCCCAGCTCAGTGACGAGCAGCGCGGCGAGGAGATCCTGGCCGTCTTCGACACCGCCTTCGGCGAGCTCCTGGCCGCCGACCCGGCCGCGTTCCGGGTGAAGTTCCGCAAGATGGCCGCCTCGGCGTTCGCCTTCTACCGCGGTACGGCGGGGCTTTTTTACCACGATGTGGACGGTGACCGGCGGGGCGGTCCGTACCTGGACGAGCGCACCTCGCGCGTGTGGATCCACGGCGATCTGCACGCGGAGAACTTCGGCACGTACATGGACGCCACGGGCCGGCTGATCTTCAACGTGAACGACTTCGACGAGGCCTACGTCGGACCCTTCACCTGGGACCTCAAGCGCTTCTCGGCCTCCGTCGCCCTCATCGGCTACGCGAAGGCGCTCAGCGACGAGCAGATCACCGAGCTGGTGGGGATCTACGCGGCCGCCTACCGCGAGCGCATCCACGCTCTGGCCACCGGCGCCAAGCGCGACGAGGTGCCGCCCTTCACCCTGGACACCGCCGAGGGACCGCTGCTGGACGCCCTGCGCGACGCCCGCTCGCTGACCCGCTTCGGGCTGCTGGAGTCGATGACGGAGATCCGCGACTTCGAGCGGCGCTTCGCCGCGGGCGGCGGCTCCATCGAGCTGGACGCGGCCACCCGCTACAAGGTGCTCGCGGCCTTCGACGGCTATCTGGAGACGCTGCCGGAGACCTCGCTGGCCCGCCCGGACTCCTACCGGGTCAAGGACGTCGTCGGCCGCCGCGGCATCGGCATCGGCTCGGCCGGGCTGCCGTCGTACAACATCCTGCTGGAGGGCCACAGCGACGCCCTGGAGAACGACGTGGTGATCTACGTCAAGCAGGCCCAGACCCCGGCGGTGTCCCGGCACATCACCGACCCGGCGATCCGGGAGTACTTCCAGCACGAGGGCCACCGCACAGTGATCTCCCAGCGTGCCCTGCAGGCCCACGCCGACCCGTGGCTGGGCTGGACCGAGCTGGACGGCGCGGGCCAGCTGGTCGCCGAGGTCTCGCCGTACGCGGTGGACCTGGACTGGGGCGACATCGACGACCCGGAGGAGATCGCGGCGGTCGTCGCCGATCTGGGCCGGGCGACCGCGTCCATGCACTCCGCGGCGGACGACACCTCCGGCGAGTCGCTGGTGCCGTTCTCCACCGAGCGGGCCATCGACGCGGCGATCGCCGCCGACGAGGAGGGCTTCGCGCCGCTCCTGGTGGACTTCGCGCACAGCTACGGCGCACGCGCGCGTGCCGACCACCAGATCTTCGTCGACCTGTTCCGCAACGGCCGCATCCCGGGGCTGTGACGCGAACCGCAAGGTTCACAGGATTCCTTTAGGGGTCCCTTACCGCAGCGCATGACACACTTTTGGGCGATGGACATATCAGGGACCCGGCTCAGAGCCGTGCGCGCGGCGCTGTTCACGGCGGTCGTCGTGACGCTCAGCACCGCGTCGCACGTGCTGCTGTCCGGTGTCCCGCTGCCGGTGGGCACGGTCGCGGTGGTCACCGCCGCCGTGTTCGCCGTCGCGTACGCCCTGGCGGGCGGCGAGCGCGGCTTCGGCCGGATCGCCGCCCTGCTGATCCCGCTGGAGCTGGCGGCCGACACGGTCTTCACCACCGGCCAGCACACCTGCTACGGCGCCGCGGGCGGCCCGGTCGCCGGGCCTCTGCGCGCGGTCGGCCTGGATCTGCTGTGCGCCGGCGAGGTGGGCGGCCCGCTCGCCCGGGTCACCGGCGGCGCGGGCGGCGACCGGGTCGCGGCCCTGCTCGCGCAGGCCGACCCCACAACCGCCTGGCTGCTGCTGTGCGCCCATGTCGGCGTCGGACTGCTGGCCGCGGCCTGGCTGCGGCGCGGCGAGCGGGCGCTGGCCCAGCTGGTGCGCGCCGCCGGCGCCACCACCTTCCGGCCCCTGCTGCTGGCCGTCGCCGCGGTCGCCGTACGCCGCACCCCGGCCCGCCCCCGGCGGCCGCGCCCGGTGTGCCGCACGGCCCCGGTACGCGACCTGCTGCTCTCGCACTCCCTGGGACGGCGTGGACCGCCGTGCTCCCCCGCCCTCGCCGCCGCCTGAGCGACGGCACGGGCTTCCCCCTGAGCACAGACAGTCCCCCATCCGTATCCCGCGTACGACGTGTGCGCGTCCCCCATGGAGATCATCAGCATGAGCAAGCGGAACAGCCAGGCGGCGAAGTCGGCGGCCCGGGAGCGGCTGCGCGTCGAGCGCGAGCGTGAGGCGAAGAAGGCGAAGGTCAGGCGGCAGCTGATCGTCGCGGGCGCGGTCGTCGGTGTCCTGGCCGCGGCGGGCGGCATAGGCTTCGCCGTCGTCCAGGCCAACCAGCCGGGCCAGTGGGAGGAGGCCGCGAAGGCCACGGTGGTCGCCCCGGCCAACACCTCCGGCAAGAACGGCACCACGATCGTCGTCGGCGACTCCAAGACCGACAACGTGGTCCACCTCTACGAGGACCCGCGCTGCCCGGCCTGCGCCGGCTTCGAGCAGACCGTCGGCGAGACCGTGAACAAGGGCATGGAGGACGGCGACTACAAGCTGTCCTTCACCCTCGGCACCTTCCTCGACGGCAACCTCGGCGGCGAGGGCTCCAAGAACGCCCTCAGCGCCCTCGGCGCCGCGCTGAACGTCGGCCCCGAGGCGTTCCTGGACTACAAGGCCGCGCTGTACTCGGCGAAGTACCACCCCGAGGAGTCCAGCGACGACCTCGCCGACGACAGCTACCTGATCAAGGTGGCGAACACGGTCGACGCGCTGAAGAACAACAAGAAGTTCCAGGACGCCGTGGAGAAGGGCACCTACGACGCCTGGGCGATGAGGATGAGCAAGTCCTTCGACGAAGCGGAGGGCGTGGACTCCACCCCGACCGTCAAGATCAACGACAAGGTCATCAAGAACCCGACCTCCGTCGCCGAGTGGCAGACGGCGCTGAAGGACGCGGGCGTGACCAAGTAGAGCGACACAGCCAGAGCGACACATCGGCGAAGAGCGGGCGAACTCTCGGGAGTTCGCCCGCTCTTGCGGTCCTCATGTCTTACATGTTGGACTACTGATCAGTAATCTGATCGGCCGTGACCAGTCGCCACAGATCTCACATAGATCCCAACACGCCCGCTCCGCGCCGCCGTTCGGTCGTCAAGGCCGCCGCTGCCGGAGCCGTCCTCGCCGCTCCGCTCGCCGCGTCGCTGCCCGCGCGCGCCGCCGAGTCGGCCCCCGCCTTCCTGCACGGCATCGCCTCCGGCGACCCGCTGCCCGACGGTGTCCTGCTGTGGACCCGGGTGACCCCGACCGCCGAGGCGGTGCCGGGTTCCGGGCTCGGCCCGGACACCGCGGTGGAGTGGGTCGTCGCCACCGACAAGGCGCTGACGAACATCGTCGCCAAGGGCTCCGTCACCGCCACCGCCGCCTCCGACCACACGGTCAAGGCGGACGTGCGCGGCCTCGCCCCCGCCACCGACTACTTCTTCCGCTTCTCCGCGGGCGGCACCGACTCGCCGACGGGCCGCACCCGCACCGCGCCCGCCGCCGACGCGGCCGTCGCGAACCTGCGCTTCGGCGTGGTGTCCTGCGCCAACTGGGAGGCCGGCCACTTCGCCGCCTACCGCCATCTCGCGGCCCGCGGCGACCTGGACGCCTGGCTGCACCTCGGGGACTACATCTACGAGTACGGAACCGGCCAGTACGGCACCCGCGGCACGGTCGTCCGGCCGCACGCCCCGGCGAACGAGATCGTCTCCCTGGCCGACTACCGCACCCGGCACGGTCGCTACAAGACCGACGCCGACCTCCAGGCGCTGCACGCCAAGGCGCCGGTCGTGGCGATCTGGGACGACCACGAGTTCGCCAACGACACCTGGTCCGGCGGCGCGGAGAACCACACCGAGGGCGCGGAGGGCGCCTGGGCGGCCCGTCAGTCCGCGGCCAAGCAGGCCTACTTCGAGTGGATGCCGGTGCGCCCGGCCATCGCCGGCACCACCTACCGCCGGCTGCGCTTCGGCAAGCTCGTCGACCTCTCGCTGCTCGACCTGCGTTCCTTCCGCTCGCAGCAGGTCAAGTTCGGCAACGGCGACGTGGACGACCCGGAGCGCACGCTGACCGGCCGGGCCCAGCTGGACTGGCTGAAAGCGGGCCTGAAGTCCTCGGACACCACCTGGCGGCTGGTCGGCAACTCGGTGATGATCGCCCCCTTCGCCATCGGCGCGCTGTCCGCCGAGCTCCTGGGGCCGCTGGCCGAGCTGCTGGGCCTGCCCGAGGAGGGCCTCGCGATCAACACCGACCAGTGGGACGGCTACACCGACGACCGCCGTGAACTGCTGGCGCACCTGCGCTCCAACGCCATCAAGAACACGGTGTTCCTGACCGGCGACATCCACATGGCGTGGGCCAACGACGTGCCGGTGAACGCCGGGACGTATCCGCTGTCGGCCTCGGCGGCGACCGAGTTCGTGGTCACCTCGGTGACCTCCGACAACCTCGACGACCTGGTGAAGGTCCCCGAGGGCACGGTCTCGGCCGTCGCCGCCCCGGTGATCCGGGCGGCCAACCGGCATGTCCACTGGGTCGACACCGACCGCCACGGCTACGGCGTCCTGGACATCACCGCCGACCGCGCACAGATGGACTTCTACGTGCTGTCCGACCGCACGAAGGCCGACGCGACCTCCGCCTGGGCGCGTTCGTACCGCACGCGCAGCGGCACGCAGAAGGTCGAGCGGACCTACAGCCCGGTGTGAGCCGGACACCCGAGGGGCGATTTTCGGCCAACCGCGGTTTGCTACTGATCGGTTAAGGCGAGATCACGCCGCTACGGCGGGTGGTGTGAGCCAGGGTCCTAATCCGGACACACCACCCGCGCCGGTCACCGCTCTTGTTACATCCGAGTCCCAAACTCCGGACACCGCCACAGTTCACGTTCCCAATCCTCCCTGTTCGCCGGGAATTTGATTGGGCCTGAACAGTGCTCTTGTCGGGTCGGCATGTCCACGTAATCTCCGGGCGGCGGACAGGAAGATCCCTGGCCGCGAACTCCCCACCGCATCCCCACAGGAGCCAGCATGCGTGCGCTCGTCCGGATATCTCCCTCTATGCGCAGACGCCTTCTCGGCACGGCCGCCGTGGCCGGAACCCTGCTGCTCGCCCCGGTGTCGGCCCCCACCGGCATCGCGGCCGCCAGCACCACCGGCGCCGAGTGCGTCGAGGACACGCACGCGCACGCCGCCGCCCGTGAGGCCAAGCCGGGCGCGGGCCAGCAGATCGCCGAGCCCAACGAGGTCACCTCGGCCAAGGCCCAGGCCATGGACGCCGACCTGAAGAAGAAGCTGGACAAGCTGCGTTCCAGCGGCCGCCTCTCGGCCGCGGCCGCCACGGCCACCGTCCCGGTGTACTTCCACGTCATCCACGACGGCACCAAGGGCCAGCTCAGCTCGACCGACATCAACGCCCAGATGAACGTGCTGAACGCGGCCTACGCCGGCCAGGGCACCGGGAACACCGACTCCGGCTTCCAGTTCAGCCTGGCCGGAACCGACTACACGGACAACGCCACCTGGTACAACCTCACCTCCGGCTCCACCGCCGAGAAGGCGATGAAGACGGCCCTGCGCAAGGGCGGCGCGAACGCGCTGAACATCTACACCGCCAACCTCGGCGGCGGCCTGCTGGGCTGGGCCACCTTCCCCAGCTCCTACAGCTCCAACCCGTCCATGGACGGCGTCGTCATCCTCGACGCGTCCCTGCCGGGCGGCACGGCCACCAACTACGACGAGGGCGACACCGCGACCCACGAGGTCGGCCACTGGATGGGCCTCTACCACACCTTCCAGGGCGGCTGTAACGGCAACGGCGACTACGTCACCGACACCCCGGCCGAGAAGAGCGCCGCCTACCAGTGCCCCACGGGCCGCGACTCCTGCGCCAGCAAGACGGGCGTGGACCCGATCCACAACTTCATGGACTACACGTACGACAACTGCATGTACCAGTTCACCGCGGGCCAGGTGACGCGCATGCAGCAGAGCTGGACCGCCTACCGCGCGGGCTGACCCTAAAGACTGTCGAGGAAGCCGAGCGCCACTCTCCACGTGGCCTCGGCCGCCTCGGCGTCGTGGTCCGGCAGGTCGGGGTCGGTGTACAGATGACCGGCCCCGGCGTACCGGTACACCTCCACATCGGCGCCGGTGCGGCCCATCTGGAGATACCAGGAGCTCAGCCAGTCGTCGGTCTCGAACGGGTCGGGCTCGGCGACATGCAGCTGCACCGGCAGCTCGTCCGCCGTCACGTTCGGCGCGATGTCCGAGGTGCCGTGCAGCAGCAGCAGACCGCGCGCCTTGTCGTCGCCGAGGGCGAGGGTCTGCGCGATCGAGGCGCCCAGCGAGAACCCGGCGTACACGAGCCCGCGCTCGGAGTAGGGCGCGGCCGCCAGCACCGCCCGCTTCAGCAGCTCGTCCTTGCCGATCTCTTCCGTGCAGGCCATGCCTTCTTCGACCGTGTCGAACGTGCGCCCCTCGAAGAGGTCGGGCGTCCACACCTCGTGACCGGCCGCGCGCAGCCGGTCGGCGGCGGCGCGCACCGCGGGCCGCAGTCCGTAGGCCGAGTGAAAGAGCATGATGTTCATGAGGCCATGGTGCCAGCCGGGTACGACAGTGCCTCTCCGGGATCGTCCGGGCCTCCCGTGTTCATGATGGCCTGATCCGGTTACGTTCTCTGGCATGGAGAACGTACTCCGCCCGCTGATCGTCATCGGCGGCTCGGTCGTCCTCACGCTGCTCATCGGCTGGGGAACGGACCGACTGCTGAGCAAGGCGGACCGGCGGCACAGCGAAACCCCCCTGTGGGGCCTGCTGCGCCGCGGCCGCATCCCCTACCACCTGGTGCTCTGCGCCGCCCTGCTGAGAGGGTCGTACGACAGTGCGAAGGTGCTGGAGGCCCATCGGGTCGGCATCGGCCGCACGCTGACGCTGGTCCTGATCGGGTCGGCGGCCTGGCTGGTGATCCGCATCGCGGCCGCCGTGGTCGAGACGACGTACACCCGCTACGCACGCGCCCACCACGACGCCGCGCGCGTACGACGGGTCCGCACCCAGGTGACACTCATCACACGGGTGGTGGCCGCGGTCGTCGGTGTGGTGGCCGTGGCCGCGATGCTGCTGACGTTCCCGGCGATGCGCGCGGCCGGTGCCTCGCTGCTCGCCTCGGCCGGGATCATCGGCATCGTCGCCGGTGTGGCCGCGCAGTCCACGCTGAGCAATATGTTCGCCGGACTGCAGATCGCCTTCGGCGACATGGTGCGCATCGGCGACACGGTCGTGGTGGACGGCGAGTGGGGCACGGTCGAGGAGATCACGCTGACCTTCCTGACCGTGCGGACCTGGGACGAGCGCCGGATCACCATGCCGGTGTCGTACTTCACGTCCAAGCCGTTCGAGAACTGGTCGCGCGGCACCCCGCAGATGACCGGCATCGTCTACTGGCACGTGGACCACTCGGCGCCGGTGG
Organism: Streptomyces sp. NPDC096205; assembly: GCF_044763135.1. NCBI lineage: Bacteria > Bacillati > Actinomycetota > Actinomycetes > Kitasatosporales > Streptomycetaceae > Streptomyces > Streptomyces sp. NPDC096205. The sequence continues at coordinate 369,356 of NZ_JBIWFS010000002.1, forward strand.
AGGCGATGCGCGAGAAGCTGCGCGACATCTTGCGCGAGTGCCCCGCCTGGGACGGCCGCGCCTACGGCCTGGACGTCACGGACACCACGCCCAACACCATGGAGGTGCGGGCGCTGGTGACCGCGAAGGACGCCGACGACGTGTGGACCGTACGGGTCGCCGTGCGCGAGGCGATGATCCGCTGGCTGGTCACCCACCACCCCTACGCCCTGCCCCGGGTCAACACCGCGGACGCGACGCTGCCCGGCGCGCGGCTGTCCCCCGACGGGGGCCGCGGCCGCCGCGCCATGGACCCGCAGCGGGCGGAGCGCTGACCGTGGGCCGACGTGGGGGCGGACGCGCCCTCAGTGGCCGCGCTCGGCACCGCCGTTGACCTGGAGGATCTGGGACGTGATGTGCCCGGCGCCCGGGGACGCCAGCCAGTGCAGGGTGGCGACGACGTCCCCGGGCGTGCCGGCGCGGCCGGTGGAGGTCTCGCCGATCAGCCGCTCGCGGCGCGCCTCGGCGACGGGCCCGCCGAAGAACCCGGTGTCCTCGACATAGCCGGGCGCGACCGCGTTCACGGTGATGCCACGCGGTCCCAGCTCGCGTGCCAGGTCATGGACGTACGGGTGCAGCCCGGCCTTGGACGCCGCGTACGCCCCGCTGCCCGAGCCGCGGTAGGCGGCGATGGAGCTGAGGAACAGCACCCGCCCGCCGGGCTCGGCGAGCCGCTCCTTGAGCGCCTCGGTGAGCAGGACCGCGGTCAGCGTGTTCAGCCGGAAGTTCACGGTCCAGTCGTGCAGGACGGCGTCCAGCGGGTCCTCGCTCCCGGCGCCCGGCTCGAGACCGCCGTTGCCGCCCGCGCAGTGCACCAGCACGTCCACGGTCCCGACCTCCTGCCGTACGAACTCCGCGACCCGCCGGACGTCCGCGGGCTCGGCGAGGTCCGCCGCGAAGGTCAGCGCCCCCGGCACCCCGGCCTTCTCCAGCACCTCGGCGCGCCGGCCCAGCAGCACCACCCGGTCCCCGTCGGCGGCGAAGGCATGGCCGGCGGCGAGCCCGATCCCGCTGCCGCCCCCACTGATCACAACGTTACGCGTCATGATCACAGCGTACGAAACGACCAAGGGCGGGCGCAGGCCGTCATCGAAGACTGCGCACATCCAGCTGCCTCAGCACCCGGTCCACCACCTCCGGGTCCGCGCCCGGCTCGCTGCGCGCCGCCAGCACCTCGTGCCGCGCGGCGCTGAGCATCTCCCCCTCGATCCGCCGCACGTGCTTCACCCGGCGCAGCGCCTCCCGGCGCTCCTCCTCGCCGATCTCGGGCGCGATCCGCACCCCGATGTCGTGGGCCCGCCGCAGCATCCGCTCGGACACCTCCTCCGGCAGCTCCTCGACCTCCTCGATCTCCCGCAGCCTGCGTTTCGCGGCCTTCGCCGCCCGCAGGGCCAGCGCCTTCTCGAACTCCTTCTCCCGCCCGGTGTCGGCCTGCACCCCCAGGCGCTTCACCAGCCAGGGCAGGGTCAGCCCCTGGAGCACCAGCGTCGCCATGATCACCCCGAAGGCGATGAACACGATCTCGTCCCGGTCGGGGAACGCCGTCCCGGCGTCGGTCTCCAGCGGAATCGCCAGCGCCAGCGCCACCGAGGCCACCCCGCGCATCCCCGACCACCACATGACGACGGTCTCCCGCCAGCTCGTCGGGATGTCCTCGTCGTGGTCGCGCTGGGCGTGCAGCCGTTTGGTGAGCCAGGTCGCCGGCAACAGCCAGGCCAGCCGTACGAAGATGACCACGGCCGCGATCGCCGCCGCCCAGCCGAGCATCTCGCCCCACCGCCCGGACGCCGTCCGCACCGCGATGTGCAGCTCGAGACCGATCAGCCCGAACGCCACCCCGGTGACGAGCGTGTCGACGATGTCCCAGAAGGTGTGCCCGGCCAGCCGGGTCATCACGTCGTCGGCGTCAGCGGCGTACTCGGCGAGGAACAGCGCACACGTCAGCACCGCCAGCACCCCCGAGCCGTGCAGCTCCTCGGCCAGCACATAGGCGGCGTACGGCACCAGCAGCGTCAGCCCGATCTGCAGCGTCGGGTCGCCGAGCAGATCGAGCAGCCGGTTCGCGCCCCAGCCGAGGACGATCCCGACGGCCACCGCGACCACCGCGGACAGCACCAGGTCGAGGCCGGCCTCCCAGGGCGAGAAACTGCCGCTGACCACGGCGGCGATCGCCACGTGGTAGAGCACGATGGCCGTCACGTCGTTGAAGAGCCCCTCGCCCTCCAGGATCGACACCAGCCGCCGGGGCAGCCCAAGCTGTCCGGCGACGGCGGTCGCGGCGACCGGGTCGGGCGGCGCGACCAGCGCGCCCAGCGCGAAGGCGGCGGCGAGCGGCAGCCCCGGCACGATCATGTGCGCGACAGCGGCCACGCTGAGCATGGTGACGAACACCAGCGCCACGGCCAGCAGGAGGATCGGCCGGACGTTCGCCGCGAACTGCCGCCAGGAGGTGCGCCGTACGGCCGCGTACAGCAGTGGCGGAAGCAGCAGCGGAAGAATCAGATCCGGCGGTACGTCGACATTCGGCACGAAGTCGAGCAGCGCGAGGACGAGGCCGAACAGCGTCATCAGCACCGGCGCCGGCAGCCCCAGCCGGTCGCCCAGCGGGACGCTGAGCACCGCCCCGAGCAGCAGCAGAAAGACCAAGGCCAACTGTTCCACGCTGGGCGCTCCGCAGGGTCGGGCGATCACACGGCAGGCCCCCAGCCTGCCATGCCGCCCTTCCCGGCTGCGGCTGCGCTACAGCGCGCGCCGCATCGCCCGGTGCGGAATGCCGGCCTCCAGGTACTCCGGGCCGTAGGCCTCGTACCCGAGCCGCTCGTAGAAGCCCAGCGCGTGCGTCTGCGCGTGCAGGTCCACGGCGGCCAGGCCACGCGCGCGTGCCGCGTCCTCGATGGCGCGCACCAGCGCGACGCCGACGCCCAGGCCGCGGGCCTCCTGCGTCACGGCCAGCCGCCCGAGCGACCCGACCGACGCATCGCCGCCGGTCTTGTCCGCGGCGGCCTCGCCGTGCAGCAGGCGTCCGGTGCCGAGTGGTGTGCCGTCGTCCCGCACGGCCAGCACATGCACCGCGCCGGCGTCGTAGGAGTCGTACTCGATCTCCTGCGGGACGCCCTGTTCGACGACGAAGACCTGCTTGCGCACCGCGAAGCAGGCCTCGCGGTCGGCGGGGTCCTCGGCGACCCGGACGCGGAACGGGCTCACTTGTAGGTCTCCTCGCGGACCTGGTCGAGGGCCTGCTGCAGGTCGGCCGGGTACTCGCTCTCGAACTCGACCCAGTCGCCGTCCCCGGGGTGCTCGAAGCCGAGGCGGACCGCGTGCAGCCACTGGCGGGTCAGCCGCAGCCGCTTGGCGAGCGTCGGGTCGGCGCCGTAGGTCAGGTCACCGACGCAAGGGTGCCGGTGGGCGGCCATGTGCACACGGATCTGGTGGGTGCGGCCGGTCTCCAGCTTCACATCGAGCAGGGAGGCGGAGCGGAAGGCCTCGATGAGGTCGTAGTGCGTGACGGAGGGCTTGCCCTCGGCGGTGACCGCCCACTTGTAGTCGTGGTTCGGGTGGCGGCCGATGGGCGCGTCGATGGTGCCGCTGGTCGGGTCCGGGTGGCCCTGGACGAGCGTGTGGTACCGCTTGTCGACCGTGCGCTCCTTGAACTGGCGCTTGAGCGAGGTGTACGCGCGCTCCGACTTGGCGACGGCCATCAGGCCGGAGGTGCCCACGTCGAGGCGGTGCACGATGCCCTGGCGCTCGGCGGCGCCGGAGGTGGAGATGCGGTAGCCGGCCGCCGCGAGGCCGCCGATGACGGTCGGTCCGCTCCAGCCGGGCGAGGGATGCGCGGCGACGCCGACGGGCTTGACGATGACCACGACGTCGTCGTCGTCATGGATGATCTCCATGCCCTCGACCGGCTCGGCCACCACCTGCACCGGCGCGGCCGCCTGCGGCATCTCGACCTCCAGCCAGGCCCCGCCGTGCACGCGCTCGGACTTGCCGACCACCGTGCCGTCGACCAGCACCTTGCCCGCGGCCGCCAGCTCCGCCGCCTTCGTACGAGAGAAGCCGAACATGCGGGAGATGGCGGCGTCGACGCGCTCGCCCTCCAGGCCGTCCGGCACGGGCAGGGTACGGATCTCGGGAATCGTGCTCACCCGTCGAGTATGCCGGACGGGTGAGACAGTCCCGTACGCGCGCTCAGTCCTTGTGGACGGTGCCGTCCGGGTCCAGGCCCCGGAAGGACAGCAGCACGATGAGGATGCCGCCGCACACGATCGCCGAGTCCGCGAGATTGAACACGGCGAAGTGCTTGGGGGCGATGAAGTCGACGACCGCGCCCTCCAGGACGCCCGGGGCGCGGAAGATCCGGTCGGTGAGGTTGCCGAGCGCGCCGCCGAGCAGCAGGCCGAGGGCCACGGCCCAGGGCAGGCTGTAGAGCTTGCGGGCCAGGCGGAAGATCACCACGATCACGGCCGCCGCGATCACGGTGAAGATGATCGTGAAGGCCTGGCCGAAGCCGAAGGCCGCGCCCTTGTTGCGGATGGCGTCGAGCTTCAGCCACTCGCCGAAGATCTCGATCGCCTCGTGGTGCTCCAGCTTCGTCACCACGAGCATCTTGCTGACCAGGTCGACGAGGTAGGCGAACACCGCCACCGCGAGCAGGACGGCGATCCGGCGCCGCCCCTTGGGCCGCTCGGCCTCGGCGTCGGCCTGCGGGGACTCCTCAGGGACATCGGCGTCACGGGACGCGCCGGCGTCCGCGGAGGCGTCCGACCGCTCCTGCGTGCCGTCGTCATCCCGCTCCTGCGCGGCCCGTGCCGCCTCGGGGATGTCCGGCGTACCGATGATGCGTTCCGCCTCTGCCACGTGAGTCCCTCAACCTAGGTGCCTGACTGAGGACGAGGGTACGGCACGCCTCCCCGACCGATCAGTACGGCGTTCAGTACCGGCGTTCCTGCTTCTGCTTGCACTCCACGCACAGCGTGGCCCGCGGGAAGGCCTGCATACGGGCCTTGCCGATGGGGTTGCCGCAGTTCTCGCACAGGCCGTACGTGCCCGCGTCCAGCTTCTCCAGGGCGCGCTCGGTCTGCATCAGCATCTCGCGCGCGTTGGCGGCCAGCGCCAGCTCGTGCTCGCGCGTGATGTTCTTCGTGCCGGTGTCGGCCTGGTCGTCCCCGGCGCCGTCGCCGGAGTCCCGCATCAGGCCGACCAGCGACTGCTCGGAGGAGGTGATCTCCGCCCGCAGCCGCTCCATCTCCCCGGTCAGCTCCGCGCGGGCCTCCTCGACCTCCTCCGTCGTCCAGGGGTCCTCACCGGGACGTACCGCGAGCTCGCCCGGCTCCACCGCGACGCCGCGCGCCTTGGGGACGGCCGTCTTCGCCGCCGTGGCCGTGCCTGGAGTCTTCTTCGCAACCACTGTCGTGGCTCCCGTCTGCTCCGCGGCCTCGGCCGCGCCCGCCTTCTTCGCCGTGCTCTTCGCCGCCGCGGTCTTCTTGGCCGCGCTCTTGGTGGAGGTGTGCTTGGTGGAGGTGCTTTTCGTGGGGGTGGCCTTGGGGGCGGCGGCCTCAGAGGTGCCGGCCTCGGGGGTGCCCGCCTTGGAGGCGATGGCCTTCTTGGCAGGGGCCTTCTTGGCAGCGACCTTCTTGGTTGCGGCCTTGTCGGCGGCAGGTGGCTTGTCGGCAGCCGCCTTCTTGGCGGAAGCCTTCGTCGCGGCCGGCTTCTCCGGCGCCACCTTGTCCGGCGCCACCTTGTCCGGCGCCACCTTGTCCGGCGGCACCTTGTCCGGCGCCACCTTGTCCGGCGCCACCTTCTTCGCGGCGGCCTTCTGGGCAGCCGTCCCCTCCCCGTCGACCTTCTTGGTGACGGCCTTCCTCGCCGTGGTCTTCTTCGCCGCAGCCTGCTTCGAGCCCGTGCTCTTCTTCCCCCCGACATCCTTGCCCGCACCGCCGCCGGAGGCACGTGTGGACCCGCTGGACGCCGACTGTTCGGCGGTCTTCTTCGCCACCATGCCGCGGCCCCTTCACATATTGTGATCTTGCTCGCGAATCGTGCTGGGACGATAAATCGACTTGAGTCCCGCGGCAACGGGGCACGCCGCCCGATTCGCCCACCCCGCGCGTGCCGCGAGGCCGGCATGCATGCGTTGTGCCCAGCTCCCCGCCAGGTAATCCGACCGGTGGATCGTCCAGGAATCCGAACGGACACACGTGGCCATTCGGGGCATCCCGGACAGCCCCCGCCGCCGCGCCCCGGACCCGGGAAATCCGGTCGGCCGCTGTCGGTGGGGCGCCGTACACTGGGCGGAGCGAAAAGCGTGGATGGGGACGAGTAGCGGCGTACGCAGCCCAGAGCGACCCGGGGACGGTGGAAGCCCGGGGGCGAGCGCGACGTGAAGATCACCCCGGAGCCGCCGGAAGAACGCCGAAGCCGATCAGGCGCAGGCCAGTAGACCCGGCATCGCGACCCCAATGAGGGGGCTCACCGGCGCCACACCCGGCACCGGAGGGCCAAGGAGGGTGGTACCGCGGGAGCGCGCCGAAACCGGCGCAGCAGCTCTCGTCCCTCCGGACGGAAGGCAGCAAGTCCGCCGGAGGAAGCTCGCTGATGACATCGCCTACGTACCGCCAGGTACCCGCCCAGGTCGACCTGCCCGCACTCGAGCACGCGGTGCTCGACTTCTGGCGCGAGCAGAAGATCTTCGCCAAGAGCCTGGAGCAGTCCGAGGGACGCCCCGAGTGGGTGTTCTACGAGGGCCCGCCCACCGCCAACGGCATGCCCGGCGCCCATCACATCGAGGCGCGTGTCTTCAAGGACGTCTTCCCCCGCTTCCGCACCATGCGCGGCTACCACGTCGCCCGCAAGGCCGGCTGGGACTGCCACGGCCTGCCCGTGGAGCTGGCGGTGGAGAAGGAGCTGGGCTTCTCCGGCAAGCAGGACATCGAGGCGTACGGCATCGCCGAGTTCAACGCCAAGTGCCGCGAGTCGGTGACCCGCCACACCGACGCCTTCGCCGAGCTGACGACCCGCATGGGCTACTGGGTCGACCTCGACGACGCCTACCGGACCATGGACCCCGAGTACGTGGAGTCGGTCTGGTGGTCGCTGAAGGAGATCTTCAACAAGGGCCTGCTGACCCAGGACCACCGCGTCGCCCCCTGGTGCCCCCGCTGCGGCACCGGCCTGTCCGACCACGAGCTGGCGCAGGGCTACGAAACGGTCGTCGACCCCTCGGTCTACGTCCGCTTCCCGCTGACCTCCGGCCCGCTCGCCGGCGAGGCCGCGCTGCTGGTCTGGACGACCACGCCCTGGACCCTGGTGTCCAACACGGCCGTCGCCGCGCACCCCGAGGTCACCTACGTCGTGGCGACGAACGGCGAGGAGAAGCTCGTCGTCGCCGAGCCGCTGGTCGCCAAGGCTCTCGGCGAGGGCTGGGAGACCACCGGCCAGTCCTTCACCGGCGCCGAGATGGAGCGCTGGACCTACCAGCGCCCGTTCGAGCTGGTCGAGTTCCCCGAGCCGGCCCACTTCGTGGTGAACGCCGAGTACGTCACCACCGAGGACGGCACGGGTCTGGTCCACCAGTCCCCCGCCTTCGGTGAGGACGACCTCAAGGTCTGCCGCTCCTACGGCCTGCCGGTGGTCAACCCGGTCCTGCCCGACGGCACCTTCTCGCCCGAGGTCCCGATGGTCGGCGGCGTCTTCTTCAAGAAGGCCGACGAGAAGCTCACCGAGGACCTCGGCGAGCGCGGCCTGCTCTTCAAGCACCTGCCGTACGAGCACAGCTACCCGCACTGCTGGCGCTGCCACACCGCGCTGCTGTACTACGCGCAGCCCTCCTGGTACATCCGCACGACGGCCGTCAAGGACCGCATGCTCCAGGAGAACGAGAAGACCAACTGGTTCCCGGACACCGTCAAGCACGGCCGCTTCGGCGACTGGCTGAGCAACAACATCGACTGGGCGCTGTCCCGCAACCGCTACTGGGGCACCCCGCTGCCCATCTGGCGCTGCGAGGACGACCACCTCACCTGTGTCGGCTCCCGCGCGGAGCTCACCGAGCTGAGCGGCACCGACCAGTCGGAGCTGGACCCGCACCGCCCCTACATCGACGACATCACCTTCGCCTGCCCGCAGTGCGCCAAGACGGCCACGCGCGTGCCGGAGGTCATCGACGCCTGGTACGACTCGGGTTCGATGCCGTTCGCGCAGTGGGGCTACCCGTACAAGAACAAGGAGCTGTTCGAGAGCCGCTACCCGGCCCAGTTCATCTCCGAGGCCATCGACCAGACCCGCGGGTGGTTCTACACCCTCATGGCGGTCGGCACGCTGGTCTTCGACAAGTCGTCGTACGAGAACGTGGTCTGCCTCGGCCACATCCTCGCCGAGGACGGCCGCAAGATGTCCAAGCACTTGGGCAACATCCTGCAGCCGATCCCGCTGATGGATCAGCACGGCGCGGACGCGGTCCGCTGGTTCATGGCGGCCGGCGGCTCCCCGTGGGCGGCCCGCCGCGTGGGTCACGGCACGATCCAGGAGGTGGTGCGCAAGACGCTCCTCACCTACTGGAACACCGTCGCCTTCCAGGCCCTGTACGCCCGTACGTCCGACTGGGCGCCGTCCGCGGCCGATCCGGCCCCGGCCGATCGTCCGCTGCTCGACCGCTGGCTGCTGTCCGAGCTGCACGCACTCACCGACCAGGTGACGCAGGCGCTGGAGGCGTACGACACCCAGCGCGCCGGAAAGCTGCTGTCCGCGTTCGTCGACGACCTGTCCAACTGGTACGTCCGCCGTTCGCGCCGCCGCTTCTGGCAGGGCGACAAGGCCGCGCTGCGCACGCTGCACGAGGTCGTCGAGACGGTCACCAAGCTGATGGCCCCGCTGACCCCGTTCATCACCGAGCGGGTCTGGCAGGACCTGATCGTCCCGGTCACGCCGGGCGCGCCGGAGTCGGTGCACCTGTCGTCCTGGCCCGAGGCCGACCTGGGCGCCATCGACCCGGAGCTGTCGAAGCAGATGGTGCTGGTGCGCCGCCTGGTGGAGCTGGGGCGGGCCACGCGCGCGGAGTCGGGCGTCAAGACGCGTCAGCCGCTGTCGCGTGCCCTGGTGGCGGCGGCGGGCTTCGAGACCCTCGACCGCGAGCTGCACACGCAGATCACCGAGGAGCTGAACGTCTCGTCGCTGGCCTCGCTGTCCGAGGTGGGCGGGTCGCTGGTGGACACGACCGCCAAGGCCAACTTCCGTGCGCTGGGCAAGCGGTTCGGCAAGCGGGTGCAGGACGTCGCGAAGGCGGTCGCCGCCGCCGACGCCGCCGCGCTGTCTCTGGCGCTGCGTGAGGGTACGGCCTCGGTGGAGGTCGACGGCGAGACCATCGCCCTCGCCCCGGACGAGGTGATCATCACCGAGACGCCTCGCGAGGGCTGGTCGGTGGCCTCCGACTCCGGCGCGACCGTCGCGCTCGACCTGGAGATCACGGAGGAGCTGCGGCGGGCCGGCCTCGCGCGGGATGCCATCCGGCTGATCCAGGAGGCCCGTAAGAACAGCGGGCTGGATGTGGCCGACCGGATCGCTCTGCGCTGGTCGTCCACGGACCCGGCGGTGACCTCGGCCCTGACCGAGCACACGGGGCTGATCTCGGACGAGGTCCTCGCCACGGACTTCTCCGAAGGTGAGGCGGACAGCACCTATGGGGACCCCTTCACTGACGAGGGGCTCTCGCTGACGTTCCGCCTGCGCAAGGCGTAAGTCACATGCCGACGGCGGCTGTCCTGCGGGCGGCCGCCGTCGGCATGTTCGCAGTCGTCCGGCTGACCGTCGTGTGTGGTTGATCGCGCAGTTCCCCGCGCCCCTAGAAGCAGGTCGGCACAGTCCCGGCTCATGGAAAATCAACACGCGTAAAAGGGGCGGGCCCCGGATCTGGAATCCGGGGCCCGCCCCTTTGAACGCTGCCGACGCCTACGGCGTACTACCGGCCGTCAGTTGTCGTCCTCGTCGATGAGGAAGCCACGCATCGGCGACGGCGCCTGACCCATCGGGGACGGGCCCTGCGGGCGGACCGGAGCCATGGGCTGGGTCATCGCCGGGGACATCTGCTGCTGGCCGCCGTAGGACGGGCCGGACGGAGCCGGGGCACCACCCATCGGCTGGTTGCCGCCGTACGACGGGGCGCTCGCGCCGGCCGGGGCCATGGAGGGCGCCGGGGACGGCGGCAGCGACGCGGTCGCCGGGGTGCGCGGCGGGGCGAGGGAGTCGTCCGCCTGGGTCTCCAGCTGGCGCAGCTGGGACTCCAGGTAGGACTTCAGGCGCGTACGGTACTCGCGCTCGAAGCCGCGCAGATCCTCGACCTTGCGCTCCAGCGTGGCGCGCGCGGACTCCAGGGAGCCCATGGCGACGCGGTGCTTCTCCTGCGCGTCCCGCTCCAGGGCGTCGGCCTTGGCACGGGCGTCACGCTCGAGACCCTCGGCGCGGCTGCGGGCCTCGCCGACGATCTTGTTGGCCTCGGAGCGGGCCTCGGCGATCGCCTGGTCGGCGGTCTGCTGGGCCAGCGAGAGGACACGCGCGGCGCTGTCGCCACCGGGGCCCTGACCGGGACCGCCCATGGGGCCGCCCATCGGACCGCCCATGGGGCCGCCCATCTGCTGCTGCATGGGGGGCTGGCCCATCGGACCGGGACCCTGACCCATCGGGCCGGGACCCTGCGGACCCTGACCGCCGGGGCCGGGGGGCAGCTGCGGGGCACCGCTCGGCAGCTGGGGCGGGCCACCCATGGGGCCGCCCATCTGCTGCTGCGGCGGGCCCGATATGCCGGCCGGCACCGGAGCGCCGGGGCCTCGCATACCCTGCTGCGGCATGCCACCCTGCTGGGGCATGCCACCCTGCTGCTGGTCCTGCTGCTCCGGGGGCTTGCGCATGTTCTGCTGGTTCTGCGCAGCGGCACGCGTGGCCGCGGCCAGCTTGGCGCGCAGGTCCTCGTTCTCGCGGAGCAGGCGCGTCAGTTCGGCTTCGACCTCATCGAGGAAGGCATCGACCTCGTCCTCGTCATAGCCTTCTCGGAGGCGGACGGTCGTGAACTGCTTGTTCCGCACGTCCTCGGGGGTCAACGGCATCTCTTCACCTCAACGTTGTCGTCGGCAGTCGGCAAGACCGTATCTGTCACATCGCTCACATCGCGCTCCGCACGAGCGTGATCAGGATGTAGACGATGATCATCAGTACGAAGAAGGACAGGTCGAGCGCCACGCCCCCGAGACGCAACGGCGGGATCACCCGCCGCAGAAGCTTGAGCGGTGGATCGGTGACAGTGTAGGTGGCCTCCAGAACGACCACCATCGCCTTGCCGGGTTGCCACGAGCGGGCGAACTGGAAGACGTAGTCCATGACCAGTCGGAAGATCAGCACGATGAGGAACACCATCAGCGCGATGTAAAGAACCTGCAAGACCACGCTCATGACTGGTGCTTCCCTCTCCCCTGTTCCCTGTTTCGTGCTGTTCTTACCGGTGGTGCGTCTCAGCTCTGGTTGAAGAACCCGCCCTCTGCGATGCGGGCCTTGTCCTCCGCCGTGACATCGACGTTAGCAGGCGACAACAGGAACACCTTCTGCGTCACCCGCTCGATGCTGCCGTGAAGACCAAACACCAAACCTGCCGCAAAGTCGACAAGTCGCTTCGCGTCTGTGTCGTCCATCTCAGTCAGATTCATGATCACCGGGGTGCCCTCACGGAAGTGTTCCCCGATGGTACGGGCCTCGTTGTAGGTCCGCGGGTGAAGCGTGGTGATCCGGTAAGGCTCTCGTTCGGACACGACCTTGGGCATGATCACCGGTGCGTTCTTCTCCAGGGACTGACGTTCTTGTGTGATGGACGCCACGGGCGCGATACGCGCCGGACGACCCGATTCCGCGGCTGGCGCGGTGGATCGGGCAACCGGCTCGCGGGGCACGGGCGCCTGCACGATTCGCACCTCTTCGTCCCTTTCGGGCTGATGTGCGATGTGCTGCTGATGCGACGGCTCGTGCCGTCGGTGGTCACGCTCGGGCTCCGGATCGAGTTCGGGCTCGAAGTCGTCGTCGGGATCGAATCCCCGGCCGTCGTACCCATCGTCCTCCACGAGGCCGAGGTAGACCGCCATCTTGCGCATCGCGCCGGCCATGCTCTGAGTCCTCCGCTCTGTGGTGGATCCGCTGACGACCGCCAAGTGCCCGCGATCCACGTGGTCGTTGTGCCCACCTTTCGGCGGGCAATGACCATATTTTCTGCTGTGGTCCGACTTCCTGGCGACGTTACCCGAGCCCGGCGCGGACTCCGAGTACCGCGGTGCCGACGCGTACATGTGTCGCTCCGGCCGCCACGGCCTCCTCAAGGTCCGCACTCATCCCTGCCGAGACCATGTTCGCAGCCGGATGGGCTCGGCGCAGGGCAGTCGACAAATCCATCAACCGCTCGAACGCCGCCCGTTGGCGACCCGCGTACTCGCCGGTCAGCGGAGCGACGGTCATCAGCCCGTCGAGCCGCAGCCCCGGCGAGCCGGCGACGAGGTCGGCCAACTCTTCGATTCCGCCGGGGGCGACACCGCCCCGCTCCCCCCGGTCACGCACCCCCGCGTCCAGCGCGACCTGGATCAGACAGCCCAGTTCGCGCTCCGCCCTCACGGCCTCCTTGGACAGCGCCGTCACTAGCCGGGCCCGGTCCACGGACTGCACGAAGTCCGCGTAACCGGCCACGGAACGCACCTTGTTGGTCTGCAACTGGCCGACGAAGTGCCAATTCAGGCGCAGATCCGCACATTCCGCGGCTTTCGGTGCCGCGTCCTGGTCACGGTTCTCGGCGACATGGCGCACACCGAGTTCCGACAGGATCCGCACATCGCTCGCCGGGTAGGTCTTGGTGACCACGATCAGCGTCACCTCGTCGCGCTCGCGCCCGGCGGCCTCGCAGGCCGCGGCGATGCGCTCCTCCACCTTCGCCAGGTTCGCGGCGAGTTCGCCCTTACGGTCCGTCATGCCCCATCAGTCCAGCCACACATAGCTCGCGAGCCGCCCGGTGGAGCGGTCGCGGCGGTACGAGAAGTGATCCCCCGACTCGAGCGTGCACACCGGCGACTGTGCCCGGTCGGCGACCCCGAGCCGGATGAGCTGCGCGTGCACCCCGGCGGCGACGTCCACCGCGGGTGTGCCCCAGCTCGTCTCGGCGTGCGCCGCCGGTTCCACCGCGGCGACCTCGGCCCGCATGGCCTCGGGCACCTCGTAGCACCGGCCGCACACCGCCGGTCCGGTGCGGGCGACGATCCGGGCGGGGTCGGCGCCCAGTTCGATCATGGCCCGTACGGCGGCGGGGACCACCCCGGCGGTCATGCCGGGCCGGCCCGCGTGGGCCGCGGCGGCGACACCGGCGACCGGGTCGGCCAGCAGCACCGGCACGCAGTCGGCGGTCAGCACGGCGAGGGCGAGTCCGCGCCGGGCGGTGACCACCGCGTCGACCTGCGGGATCTCGGCACCGGCCGGCCAGGGTCCGTCGACGGCGGCCACGTCCGCGCCGTGCACCTGGTTCATCCAGACCACCGTCGCGGGGTCGATGCCCAGCGACTTGGCGGCCAGCTCCCGGTTGGTGCGGACCGCCTCCGGGTCGTCGCCGACGGCGCCGCCCAGGTTGAGCTCCTCATACGGAGCGGCGCTCACCCCGCCCCACCGGTCGGTGAAGGCGAAGTGCGCGCCGCTCACGCTCTCGCGCTGTCCTATCACTTGAGGAAGTCCGGTACGTCCAGCTCCTCGGCCGCACTGTCGGTGTAGCTGCGCGACGGCGGCACAGGCGGCGCGGCCGGGAGGTCGGCCACCGGCTCGGGCGCGGGCTCCAGGTCCTCCTTCGGCGTGACACTGCCGAGCGAGCCGAAGCTCGGGCGGGACTCGGGCTGCCGTGCCGGCGCCGGCTCCTCGCGCTTGGCCGAGGTCGAGCCGAGGACGTTGTCCCGCTTGGCCGGCGGCTGGCCCCCGTCGAAGCCGGCCGCGATGACCGTGACGCGCACCTCGTCGCCGAGGGCGTCGTCGATGACGGCGCCGAAGATGATGTTGGCCTCGGGGTGGGCGGCCTCGCTGACCAGCTGGGCGGCCTCGTTGATCTCGAACAGGCCGAGGTCGGAGCCACCGGAGATGGACAGCAGCACACCACGGGCGCCGTCGATGGAGGCTTCCAGCAGCGGGGAGGAGATCGCCATCTCGGCCGCGGCCACCGCGCGGTCGTCGCCGCGGGCCGAGCCGATGCCCATGAGGGCCGAACCGGCCTCGGACATGACCGACTTGACGTCGGCGAAGTCGAGGTTGATCAGACCGGGCGTGGTGATGAGGTCGGTGATGCCCTGAACACCGGAGAGCAGGACCTGGTCCGCGGACTTGAAGGCGTCCAGGACCGAGACCTGGCGGTCCGAGATGGACAGCAGCCGGTCGTTCGGGATGACGATGAGGGTGTCGACCTCTTCGCGGAGCTCGGCGATGCCGTCCTCCGCCTGGTTCGCGCGGCGCCGCCCCTCGAAGGTGAACGGGCGCGTGACCACGCCGATGGTGAGCGCGCCGAGCGAGCGTGCGATGTTGGCCACGACGGGCGCGCCGCCGGTGCCGGTGCCGCCGCCTTCACCGGCCGTCACGAAGACCATGTCGGCCCCCTTGAGGACCTCCTCGATCTCCTCGCGGTGGTCCTCGGCGGCCTTGCGGCCGACGGCCGGGTTGGCTCCGGCGCCGAGTCCGCGGGTGAGTTCACGGCCGACGTCGAGCTTGACGTCGGCGTCGCTCATCAACAGAGCTTGCGCGTCGGTGTTGATGGCGATGAACTCGACGCCCTTGAGACCGACCTCGATCATCCGGTTGATGGCATTGACACCACCGCCGCCGACACCGATGACTTTGATGACTGCGAGGTAGTTCTGCGGTGCTGCCACGTCGAAGGCCTCTCGCCTCGAGTTACGTGTCGACGGATCACCGGGACGCGCCGCGTCCCGCGATCAGACGACTGATGCCGAATGGGACGGTCCGTTTCGCCGACCCGAACCCTAAAGCTCAAGTTTAGGGTTACCAGTATGTCTGTTCCTTGGAGTCTTCTGAACGAGACACTAAGTCGACAAGTGGCGCGCGTTCAACGAACACGCCGAACCTCCCGTTTTTCTTTTCACCCTATGTGATCAGCCGTAGCGCTGCCCAACCAGGGTGCTGGCCTGCGCGGATGTGCGTCAACTCC
The DNA here is from genome assembly GCF_044763135.1 of Streptomyces sp. NPDC096205. Classification (NCBI taxonomy): domain Bacteria; kingdom Bacillati; phylum Actinomycetota; class Actinomycetes; order Kitasatosporales; family Streptomycetaceae; genus Streptomyces; species Streptomyces sp. NPDC096205. Next base: position 384,603 of record NZ_JBIWFS010000002.1, read on the forward strand.
CCGATGACGAGGGGGCCGTGGGAACGCTCACGTCGAAGTGCCGTGCACCAGGGGCCGCTTTCATGAGAGCGGCGAGGGTACGGGCCTTCGCGTGCCCCTTCTCCGAGCTGCCCCAGGCGACGGTCCGGCCGTCGCCGAACTCCAGCGAGATGGCGTCGTAGGAGCGCACCTTGACCGCCCGGGTGTCCCGGGCGACCGCGGCCGGAAGCGCGCCCGCCACCCGGACCGCCTCACGCGTCAGCCGGCCCTCGCCGAAGCGGCGCAGGCTGGCGGCGGCCGAACTGGACCGGGAAACGCTCAATTCCAGTGTCGGAACGCCTTTAGGAGCCTCGGAAACCGTGGCGAAACGGACGCCTTCATCGTCCACTTCGATGAACTTTCCGCCCTTTTCCACCAAGAGCACAGGGGTGCGTTCAACCACTTTCAGGACAATTCCGTGCGGCCAGGAACGGCTCACGTCGACCGTGTCGATCCGGGGCAGTTTCCGGCGCAGTCGCGACTCGATTCGCTCGGTGTCGACCGAGACGAGCGGATCCCCCACGGGCACGTCGGCCGCCTCGCGCACCTGAGCGGGCGTCAGCACCGCGGTGCCCGAGACGCCGACGCGTTCCACGCGCAGCCACTGCGAGCCGTACAACAGCCAGACGCCGCCCGCCGAGAGGAGCACGAGGGCGGCGCCGGCGAGGAGAAGACGGAGGCGGCGCCTGGCGAACCGCCGTGCGGGGGGCGGGCCGGACGACTCCTGCTGGCGTTCACCGCGCTCGGCGGTGGTCGTACCGGCCACGCTCCCTGCCTTCCGCCTGCACAGACATACGGTTGCTATTGCCGGCTATCGGTGTGCACGGCCGGCGGCGATCGCCTCGTACACCATGCCGACGAGCAGCTCGTCGGCGTCGCGCCGGCCGAACTCACCGGCGGCGCGGGACATCTGGTACAGCCGGTGCGGGTCGGCGAGGACGGGCAGCACGTTCTGCTGCACCCACTCGGGAGTGAGCTCCGCGTCGTCGACCAGCAGACCGCCGCCGGCCTTGACCACCGGCTGGGCGTTCAGCCGCTGTTCGCCGTTGCCGATGGGCAGCGGGACATAGGCGGCCGGGAGTCCGACGGCGGAGAGCTCGGCGACGGTCATCGCGCCCGCGCGGCAGAGCATCATGTCGGCCGCGGCGTACGCGAGGTCCATCCGGTCCAGGTAACTTACCGGGACATAGGGGGGCATTCCCGGCATCTGCTGCACCTGCGGCAGTTCGTTCTTCGGTCCGACCGCGTGCAGGATCTGGATACCGGCCTGCTGCAGCCACGGCGCGACCTGCTGCACGACCTCGTTCAGCCGGCGCGCGCCCTGGGAGCCGCCGGTGACCAGCAGGGTCGGCAGGTTCGGGTCGAGCCCGAAGGCGGCTCGGGCCTCGGGACGCATGGCGGCCCGGTCCAGGGTGGCGATGGAGCGGCGCAGCGGGATGCCGATGTAGCGGGCGCCGCGCAGCTTGCTGTCCGGGGTGGAGACGGCGACCTGGGCGGCGTACCGCGAGCCGATCTTGTTGGCCAGACCCGGCCGGGCGTTCGCCTCATGGATGACGATCGGCACACCGAGCCGCTTGGCGGCCAGATAGCCGGGCAGCGCCACATAGCCGCCGAAGCCGACGACGCAGTCCGCCTTGGTGCGCTCCAGGATCTGCTCGGCGGCCTTGATCGTGCCGCGCAGCCGGCCCGGGACGGTGATCAGCTCGGGGGTCGGCTTGCGGGGCAGCGGCACGGCCGGGATCAGCGCCAGCTCGTAGCCGCGCTCGGGGACCAGCCTGGTCTCCAGGCCGCGCTCCGTGCCCAGGGCCGTGATGCCCACGGTCGGGTCCTGCCTGCGCAGGGCGTCCGCGAGGGCGAGCGCGGGCTCGATGTGGCCCGCGGTGCCCCCGCCGGCGAGTACGACATGCACCGAAATTCACCGCTCTCCGGACGAGCGCACCGCCGAGGTGCGCCGTCGCATCGTGTTCCATCTCCGGGGACTCCGACCAGCCGCAGTACCCCCAGCCCCCCGCTTTCTACCAAAGCGAGGTTGCCGCATCGCAAGCGCCGCCCGCGCAGCAGGCTCGTCACGCGCGAAGGCGATCAGCAGCCCGATGGCGAACATGGTCGGCAGCAGGGCGGAACCCCCGTAGGAGAACAGCGGGAGGGGGACACCGGCGATCGGCAGCAGGCCGAGCACCGCACCCATGTTGATCACGGCCTGGGCCGTGATCCAGGTGGTCACACCTCCCGCGGCGTACCTCACGAAGGGGTCCTCCGTGCGTCCGGCCACGCGGATACCCGCATAGCCTAGAGCGGCGAACAGGGCGAGCACCGACAGCGTCCCCGCCAGACCCAGTTCCTCACCGGTGACGGCGAAGATGAAGTCCGTGTGGGCTTCGGGGAGTTGACCCCATTTTTCCACACTCGCGCCGAGTCCGGACCCGAAGATTCCACCGGAGGCCAGGGCGTAGATACCGTGCACGGCCTGCCAGCACGCGTCACCCTGCCCGGGGTCGGTGGCGCCCAGGCACTGCAGACGGGCCATGCGGTTGGGGCTGGTCTTGATCAGGATCACGCCGATCACGGCGGCCACCGACAGCACCCCGGCGAACAGCCGGGTGGGCGCCCCGGCCAGCCACAGCAGGCCGAACAGGATCGCCGTCAGGATGATCGCCGTGCCCATGTCGCCGCCGAGCATGATCAGCCCGAGCAGCATGAACGCGGCCGGCACCAGCGGCACCAGCATGTGCTTCCACTGGTTCAGCAGCTTCCTGTCCTGCTTGCGGGCCAGCAGGTCGGCGCCCCACAGCACTAGCGCGAGCTTGCCGAACTCGCTGGGCTGGAGCTGGAAGGGGCCACCGACGGAGATCCAGTTCTGGTTGCCGTTGACCGACATCCCTATCCCCGGCACCTGCACCAGCGCCATCAGGAAGACCGCGCCCGCGAGGATCGGGTAGGCCAGCGCCCGGTGCAGCTTCACCGGCATGCGCGAGGCGACGAGCAGCAGCCCGCCCCCGATCACGGCGGCCAGCAGCTGCTTACGGAAGAACCAGGAGCCCGTGAGGCCCATCTGCAGCGCCTTGATCTGGGAGGCCGAGTAGACCATCACCAGACCCAGCACGATGATCAGCAGACTCCCGCCGAGGATCAGGTAGTACGCCGTCAGCGGCCGGTCCCACGCCTTGCGCGCGCGCGTGTAGAGCCGTAGGACCGGGTTCTCGCGCGGGGGGCGGGGGGCGGCGGGCCGCAAGGCGGCCCGGGGGGCGGGCCGGCGGCCGGTACGGCTACTGGGCATCAGCGCCTCCGCTGCGTCGGTCAGGAGCCGAGTTCGCGAACCGCCTCCGCGAACGCGTCACCGCGCTTGTTGTAGTTGGTGAACATGTCCATGGAGGCGCAGGCGGGGGCGAGGAGCACGGTGTCGCCGGGCCGCGCGAGCCGCTGGGCCTCCTGGACGGCCTGGGGCATCGCCCCAGTGTCGGTCCGGTCGAGGTCGACGACGGGTACTTCCGGGGCGTGTCGCGTCAGCGCCTCGCGGATCAGCGCCCGATCGGCACCGATCAGGACGACGCCCCGCAGCCGCTGCGCCGACTTGGCGACCAGCTCGTCGAAGGTCGCGCCCTTGGCGAGGCCGCCCGCGATCCACACGATCGACGGGTACGCCGCCAACGAGGCTTCCGCGGCGTGCGTGTTGGTCGCCTTGGAGTCGTCCACGTACGCCACGCCGTCCACGTCGGCCACGTGCGCGATGCGGTGGGCGTCCGGGGTGAAGGCCCGCAGACCGTCCCGTACGGCACCGGCGGGCACCCCGAAGGCGCGCGCGAGGGCCGCCGCGGCAAGGGCGTTGGCGATGTTGTGCGGGACGGGCGGGTTGACGTCGGAGACCTCGGCGAGTTCCTGGGCGTTCTTCTGCCGGTTCTCCACGAAGGCGCGGTCGACCAGGATGCCGTCCACCACACCGAGTTGGGAGGGGCCGGGAGTGCCGAGGGTGAAGCCGATGGCGCGGCAGCCCTCCTCGACGTCGGCCTCGCGCACCAGGTCCTCGGTCGACGGTTTGTCGGTGGCATCCACGTTGTAGACGCAGGCGACCCGGTTGCCCTCGTAGATCCGGCCCTTGTCGCGCGCGTACGCCTCCATCGAGCCGTGCCAGTCCAGGTGGTCCGGCGCGAGGTTGAGGACGGCGGCGGAGTGGGCGCGCAGGGACGGCGCCCAGTGCAGCTGGTAGCTCGACAGCTCCACCGCGAGGACGTCGTACCGCTCCTCGCCGAGGACCGCGTCGAGCAGCGAGACGCCGATGTTGCCGACGGCGGCGGTGCGCAGCCCGGCGGCCTTCAGGATCGACGCCAGCATCTGCGTGGTGGTCGTCTTGCCGTTGGTGCCGGTGACGCACAGCCAGGGCGCGGCGTCCGGGCCGCGCAGCCGCCAGGCCAGTTCGACGTCGCCCCAGATCTCGACACCGGCCTCGTGAGCGGCCCGGAACAGGGGCTTGTCCGGCTGCCAGCCAGGCGCGGTGACGATCAGTTCGGTGCCCTCGGGCAGGGTCGCCCCGTCGCCGAGCCGCACGGTGACGCCCAGCGCCTGAAGTTCGGCGGCCTGGGCGCGGGCCCGCTCGTCGTCGCCGTCGTTGACGACGGTGACCCTCGCGCCGAGCCCGTGCAGCACCTTGGCCGCCGGGACGCCGGAGACGCCGAGCCCGGCGACGGTGACGTTCTTCCCCTGCCAGTCGGTCACTTGTCCGCTGCCCATCCCGCGTAGAAGAGGCCCAGTCCGACGATCACGCAGATGCCCTGGATGATCCAGAAACGGACCACCACAAGGACCTCGGACCAGCCCTTGAGTTCGAAGTGGTGCTGGAGTGGCGCCATCCGGAAGACGCGCTTGCCGGTGAGGCGGAACGAGCCGACCTGGATGACCACCGACATGGTGATCAGAACGAACAAACCACCAAGGATCGCGATCAGAAGCTCGGTACGCGAGCAGATCGCGAGACCGGCGAGCACACCGCCGAGCGCGAGCGAACCGGTGTCGCCCATGAAGATCTTGGCCGGCGAGGTGTTCCACCACAGGAAGCCGAGGCAGGCACCCATCAGTGCCGAGGCGACCACCGCGAGATCGAGCGGGTCACGCACCTCGTAGCAGGCGCCCGGGTTGGTGAGCGTCTGAGCGTTCGCGCACGACTCCTGGAACTGCCACACACCGATGAACGTATAGGCACCGAAAACGAGCACCGAGGCACCGGTGGCCAGGCCGTCCAGACCGTCCGTCAGGTTCACGCCGTTCGACATGGCGAGAATCATGAACAGCGCCCAGACGACGAACAGCACCGGGCCGATCGTCCAGCCGAAGTCGGTGATGAACGACAGCTTGGTGGAGGCCGGGGTGTTGCCGCGGTTGTCGGCGAACTGCAGCGACAGCACCGCGAAGCCGATGCCGACGATCAGCTGGCCGGCCATCTTCGCCTTGGCCCGCAGACCGAGCGAACGCCGCTTGACGATCTTGATGTAGTCGTCCAGGAAGCCGACCACGCCCATGCCGACCATCAGGCCCAGCACCAGCACGCCCGAGTACCTCGGCGGCTCGCCGCTGATCACCTTGCTGAGGAAGTAGGCGGCGACCGTCGCCAGGATGAAGGCGATACCGCCCATGGTCGGCGTACCGCGCTTGCTGGCGTGCTCGCGCGGGCCGTCGTCACGGATGTACTGCCCGTAGCCCTTGCGGGCCAGCAGCTTGATCAGCAGCGGGGTGCCGATCAGCGTCAGGAAGAGGCCAATGACTCCTGCGAACAGGACCTGATTCATCATCGGGCGGAAACCTCACCCTCGGCACCGGTCTCGAGCAGCGCCTGGGCAACGCTCTCGAGGCCGACCGAACGGGACGCCTTCACGAGCACGACGTCCCCCGGGCGCAGCTCGCTGCGCAACAGGTCGACCGCCGCCTGTGCGTCGGACACGTGCACCGACTCCTCACCCCACGAACCCTCGTTATATGCGCCCAGTTGCAGCCAGGCGGCTTCCCTGCCCCCGACCGCGACGAGCTTGCTGACGTTGAGCCGGACGGCGAGCCGTCCGACCGCGTCGTGCTCGGCGAGCGCCTCGTCCCCGAGCTCGGCCATCTTGCCGAGCACCGCCCACGTACGGCGCCCCTTGCCCATGGCCGCCAGCGCGCGCAGAGCGGCCTTCATGGACTCGGGGTTCGCGTTGTAGGCGTCGTTGACGACCGTCACGCCGTCCGGGCGCTCGGTGACCTCCATCCGCCAGCGGGAGAGGGTGCCCGCCGCGGAGAGCGCGGTGGCGATCTCTTCCGCGGACATGCCCAGCTCATGGGCGACGGCGGCCGCGGCGAGCGCGTTCGACACGTGGTGCTCACCGTACAGGCGCATGGTCACATCGCTGCACCCGGAGGGTGTGTGAAGGGTGAAGGAGGGCTGCCCGGTGTCCGTGAGTCGTACGTTCTCGGCGCGTACGTCCGCTTCGTCGCTCTCGCCGAAGAGGAGCACCTTCGCCTTCGTACGGGAGGCCATGGCGCGTACGAGCGGGTCGTCGGCGTTGAGGACGGCCGTGCCGCCCTCCTCCTCGGAGGGGAGTGCCTCGACGAGTTCGCCCTTGGCCTGGGCGATCTGCTCGCGGCCGCCGAACTCGCCGATGTGGGCGGTGCCGACGTTGAGCACCAGGCCGATCCTCGGCGGGGTGAGGCCGGCGAGGTAGCGGATGTGGCCGATGCCGCGGGCGCCCATCTCCAGCACGAGGAACCTGGTCTCCTCGGTGGCGGACAGCGCCGTCAGCGGCAGACCGATCTCGTTGTTGAGCGAGCCCGGCGTCCACACGGTCGGCGCCTTGTGCTGGAGCACCTGGGCGATCAGGTCCTTGGTGCTGGTCTTGCCCGCGGAGCCGGTGAGGGCCACGAGGGTCGCGCCGAGCCGTCGTACGACATGACGGGCGAGGGCGCCGAGGGCGGCCTGCACGTCGTCGACGACGATCGCGGGCACCCCGACCGGCCGGGAGGCCAGGACGGCGGCCGCGCCCGACTCGACGACGGCGGCCGCGAAGTCATGGCCGTCGACGCGTTCGCCGACGAAGGCGACGAAGAGGCTGCCGGGCACCACCTCACGGGAGTCCCGGACGACCGGCCCCGTGACCTGGACGGCCGGATCCGGTATGTCGTGCGTCTGCCCGCCGACGACTTCTGCGATCTCGGCGAGAGAGAGGGCGATCACAAGTTCATCCCTGGGTCTTCTGGATAGCTTCGCGAAGCACCTGGCGGTCGTCGAAGGGACGGACCACGCCGGCGATGTCCTGGCCCTGCTCGTGGCCCTTGCCCGCGACGAGCACGGTGTCCCCGGGGTGCGCGCGCTGGACGGCGGCGGCGATCGCGGCCGCGCGGTCCTCGAAGAGGAGCACCTCGCCGCGCTCGTGCGCCGGCACGGACGCCGCGCCCTGGAGCATGGTCGCGAGGATCGCGAGGGGGTCCTCGGAGCGGGGGTTGTCGGAGGTCAGTACGGCCGTGTCGGAGAACCGGGCCACGGCGGCGCCCATCGGGGCGCGCTTGGTGGTGTCACGGTCGCCGCCGCAGCCGAGGACGACGTGCAGCCGGCCCTTGGTGACCTTGCGCAGCGCCTTGAGCACCGACTCGACGGCGTCGGTCTTGTGGGCGTAGTCGACGACCGCGAGGTAGCCCTGTCCGGCGTCCACCCGCTCCAGGCGGCCAGGCACGCCCGGCACGGCGGCGACGCCGTCGGCGGCGGTCTGCGGGTCGAGGCCCGCGGCGGCCAGGGCGACGATCGCGGCGAGGGTGTTGGCCACGTTGAAGGTGCCGGGCAGCGGCGACCTGGCGGTGAGGCGCTCGCCGTTCGGGCCGACCACGGTGAACGTGGAGTCCATCGGGCCGACTTCGACGCCCTCGGCGCGCCAGTCGGCGTCGGGGTGGCCCTCGGCGGAGTAGGTGACGACCGGGACGGTCGCCTCCGTGGCGAGCCTGCGGCCGTACTCGTCGTCGAGGTTGACGACGCCGCGTTTGCTGCGTTTCGGCGTGAACAGCTGCGCCTTGGCCCGGAAGTAGTCCTCCATGTCGGAGTGGAACTCCATGTGCTCCGGGCTGAGGTTGGTGAACACGGCGATGTCGAAGACACAGCCGTCGACCCGGCCGAGCACCAGGGCGTGGCTGGAGACCTCCATGGCGACCGCGTCGACGCCGCGTTCGCGCATGACCGCGAACAGGGCCTGGAGGTCGGTTGCTTCGGGGGTGGTGCGCTCGGACTTGATGCGCTCGTCGCCGATGCGCATCTCGACCGTGCCGATCAGGCCGGTGGCCCGGACCGTCTTCAGTCCGCCCTCGACGAGATAGGCGGTGGTCGTCTTGCCGGAGGTGCCGGTGATGCCGATCTGGAGCAGGTCCTCGCCGGGGCGGCCGTAGATCTCGGCGGCCAGCTCGCCCATCCGGGCCCGCGGGTCGTCCACCACCAGCACCGGCAGACCCGTCGCGGTGGCGCGCTCGGCGCCGGACGGGTCGGTCAGCACGGCCGCGGCACCGAGGCCGGCCGCCTGCGCGACGAAGTCGGCGCCGTGCGCCCGGGCCCCGGGCAGGGCGGCGTACAGGTCGCCGGGGCGGACGGCGCGCGAGTCGTGGGTGATGCCCGTGACGTCGGCGGCGCCCTCGGGCGCGGTGGCACCCAGTCGGCCGGCGAGCTCCGCGAGGGGTGTGGCGGGCACCTGGGCCGGTCGCGGCGGTCCCGGGTAGGTCACGGGAGCGCCCTTCTGGGTGGTTCGGGACTGATCAGCGTGTGGCACGGCGGTGAGCGTACCGGGCTCACCCGCTCCGGGGCGAAGTGAGGTGCGGGGGGTGCTCTGGTTCCCGGGATCGGGGGTGATCGTTGTCACGAGCTCGTTCCTGGCTGTTCAGTGCTGGTCAGGTCGGGTCAGGTGGGGGTCAGGGCGTGTACTCGACGGGCAGTCGGGCGGGGGGCGCTCCGGTGGGCGGGACCTGGAGGGTCTTCAGGGCGAACTCCATGACCTGCTTGTAGATCGGGCCGCAGATCTGGCCGCCGAAGTAGTTGCCGTCGGTGGCGTTCTGGATGGCGCAGTAGACGGTGACGCGGGGCTTGTCGGCGGGCGCGAAACCGGCGAAGGAGGAGGTGTAGCCGCGGTACTTGCCGGTGGCCGGATCCACGCGGTTGGCCGTACCGGTCTTGCCCGCGACGCGGTAGCCGGGGATGCGCGCCTTGCTGCCGGTGCCCTGCTCGTCGTCCACGACCGACTCCAGCATCCGGGCGAGCGTCTTCGCCGTCTTCGCGCTGACCACCCTGCTCTTGGCGGGTTCCGGGGCGGGCGTGAAGCGTCCGTCGGGGCCCTTGGTGCCGCGTACCAGTGTCGGCTCGATACGGACGCCGCCGTTGGCGATGGTCGAGTAGACGGAGGCGGCCTGCATGGCGTTGAGGGAGACGCCCTGGCCGAAAGGAATCGTGTACTGCTGCGAGGTGGACCACTTGTCGGGCGGGGCGAGGATGCCCTTGGTCTCACCGGGGAAGTCGAGCCCGGTGTAGCTGCCGAGGCCGAACTTGCGCAGGTACGAGTAGAGGACCTTGTTGGCCTCGGGCTGGGTCTTGCCGAGCTGGCCGGTGGCGAGGATGGTGCCGATGTTGCTGGACTTGGCGAGCACGCCGTTGAGCGTGAGGTACCAGGTCAGGTGGTCGATGTCGTCCTTGAAGAGACGGTCGCCGCGGTGCAGCCGGTTCGGCACGATCACATGCGTCTCGGGGGTGGCGACGCCCTCCTCCAGTACGGCGGCCATGGAGATGATCTTCGCGGTGGAGCCGGGCTCGTAGGCGTCGAGGAGGGCCGCGTTGGCCAGGGCGTTCGGGTTCGCCTTGGTGAGGTCGTTGGGGTCGAAGCCGGGCGCGTTGGCCATGGCGAGGATCTCGCCGGTGCGGGTGTCCTGGACGATGACGTAGCCGCGGTCGGCCTTGGACTTCTTCACCTGCTCGCTGATGGCGTTCTGCGCCGCCCACTGGATGTCACGGTCGATGGTCAGCTCGATGTCGGAGCCGGGCACGGCCGGGGTCTCGGTGGAGCCGGCCGTGGGCACCTGGCGGCCGCCGGACTGGGCGTAGCGGATCTTGCCGTCCTTGCCGGCGAGCTGCTCGTCCAGCTGCTGCTCGATGCCGCCGCCGCCCTTGCCTTCGGCGTTGACCCAGCCCAGTATCCCGGCGGCGAGGTCGCCGTTGGGGTACACCCGCTTGCTGCTGGGCACGGCCAGGACTCCGGCCAGGACGTTGACGGTGGCCGGGTCGGTCTCGGCCTTCGTGGTCAGTGCCGACTTCAGGTCCTTGATCTGCTGCCAGACCAGCGGGGTCTGCCGGTGGGCGAGCAGGGCGTAGCGCAGCTCCTTGTTCGCGGGCCGGAGCTTCTCGACCAGGTCCGCCTGCTCCTGCCCGAGGATCGGCGCGAGCAGCGCGGCCGCCTGCTCGGGGCCGTCGTCGATCTTGAGCGCCTTGCGGTTGAACAGGGTCGGGTCGGCGGTGATGTCGTACGCGTCCACGCTGGTCGCGAGCGCGACCCCGGTGCGGTCGGTGATCTCCCCGCGCTCGGCGGCGAGCACCTGCCCGACGTACCGGTTCTGTTCGGCTTTCGCCGCGTACGTGCTCGCGTCCACGGCCTGCACCTGGAGCAGCCGTACGACGAACGCGGCCATGACCAGCGTCAACGCCAGCCCGACCATCCGCAGCCGGGGCCGCGGACTGCCGAGCCTGAGCGGCCGGGGCCCAGCGGGCCGCGACACCGCCGGACGCCGCACGGGCCGCTGGGCCCCGGCCCCCGACGGCCTGCGTCCCGCGGGTCGGGCGGGCCGCGCGGGCCCGGGCACACGCCGCCGCGGCGGTTCCCTGTCGGTCACGTCCGTCACCTGCCGGGGGTCGAGGTCGGGAGGGGTGTGTCGCCCCGGCCTCCGCGGCCGCGGGGGGCGCGTGCCGCGGGGCGGGCCGCGGCCACGAGGGCACGGGGGGCGTGGCTTGCGGAGGGGGGTGGGGTGACGCGGGCACGGGGGCCGCGTCCGGGGGGGCGGGGCGAGGCCTTCGCGGTCGTGCCCGGGGCGACAGGGCGGGGCTGCGAGGGCGTGGGGGCCATGGGCAGGGCAGCGGGGCGCGGTTGCGAGGGCGTGAGGGTCATGCCCGGGGCGGCAGCGCAGGGCTGCGAGGGCGTGAGGGTCACGCCTGGGGCGGCAGCGCAGGGCTGCGAGGGCATGCGGGCCACGCCCCGGACAGCAGCGCAGGGGTGCGAGACCGCGGGAGCCATGCCCCTGGCGGCAGCGCGGGACTGCGAGGCCACGGGGGCCATGCCCCGAGGGCCGCTTCTCCGTCGCAGCAGCCGCCTGCCGGGGGCCCAGGGCCGTGAGGCCGGAGGCGCTGCGGGGGACGCGTGACGGGCCGGCGAGGCCGAGCCCGGCAGCGGGGACCGGCTCGGGAGCCGGGGCGCCCGTGCGCATGCGCGCCGCAGGGCGGCCGATGAGGCCGAGTCGTGCGGCGGGAAGCCGCTCGGATGCCCGGGCACCCGTGCGCATGCGCGCCGCAGGGCGGACGACAAGGCCGAGTCGTGCGGCGGGAAGCCGCTCGGATGCCCGGGCACCCGAGCGCATGCGCGCCGTAGTCCGGCCGTCGAGGTCCAGCCATGCGGCGGGAAGCCGCTCGGGCGCCCCGGCACCGGCGCGGGGGTGCGCCACAGGGGAAAGCTGCGCGTTGTTCTCGGTCACCGGGCTCACCTGTCGGGAGTCTCGGGCGTGGAGGATGCGGATGGGGACGGGGGCGTGGTGGGCATCGCCTCCGGGGCCAGGACGAGGGGGGTGGTGAAGGCCTCCTCGGGGGTGGGGGCCGGGGACGGGACGCCCTTGACCTTGCCGTCGGGGTCCAGGAAGGCCGGGTCGCCGCCGGGGACCATGCCCAGCTCGCGGGCGCGGCGCTGGAGGGCGTCGGGGGCGGAGTAGGCGTCGATGTCGCGCTGGAGGGCCTGCTCCTGGTCGGTGAAGTCCTTGGTGGCCTTCTTGAGGTCGTCCAGCCGGAAAGAACCCTCGCTGAGCGCGGAGTTCAGTACGAGCAGGCCGATGAGGCCGCCGCCCAGCAGCAGCACCACCAGCAGGACGAAGGGGGTGCGGGCGGCCTGCCCGGGGCCGGCCGGCAGCAGCCGTGCGAGCCGGAAGGCCCGGCCCTTCAGCTCGGGTTTCCTGCTCACCGGGCCTCCCGTGCGTCAGTGCGTCGCGAGTTGGAATGGTGAGTTGGATTTTCCAACCCAGGCGCCCGCCCCTTCGCCCGACTCACTCCACGTCCTCCCTGATGCGCTCCGCGCCGCGCAGCCGTGCCGGGGCCGCCCGCTTGTTCTCTGCGACCTCTTCCTCCGTGGGAAGTTCGGCACCGCGCGTGAGCAGCTTGAGCCGGGGCTGGTAGCGCTCGGGCACGACGGGCAGTCCGGGCGGGGCGGTGTTGGCGGCGCCGGCCGCGAAGACCTGCTTGACCAGCCGGTCCTCCAGCGAGTGGTACGACAGCACAGCGACGCGCCCGCCCACCGCGATCGCCTTCACCGCGGCCGGGATCGCCCGCTCCAGGACGGACAGCTCGCCGTTGACCTCGATGCGCAGCGCCTGGAAGGTCCGCTTGGCGGGGTTGCCGCCGGTGCGCTTGGCGGCCTGCGGCAGCGCGTCCCGGATCACCTCCACCAGCCGCGCACTGTTGCTGAAGGGCTCCTTCTCGCGCTCGCGCACGACGGCCGCCACGATCCGCTTGGCCTGCTTCTCCTCGCCGTACGCCCGAAGAATCCGTGCGAGCTCACCGGCGGGGTAGGTGTTGAGGACCTCGGCGGCGCTGATGCCGGTCGTCTGGTCCATGCGCATGTCGAGCGGCGCGTCCTGCGCGTAGGCGAAGCCGCGGTCGGCCTCGTCGAGCTGCATGGAGGAGACCCCGAGGTCGAACAGGACGCCCTGCACGCGCGGGATGCCGAGCCGCCGGAGCACCTCGGGCAGCTCGTCGTAGACCGCGTGCACCAGCGTCGCCCGCTCCCCGTACGGCGCGAGACGCTCGCCGGACAGCCGCAGCGCCTCCTTGTCGCGGTCGAGCGCGACGAGCCGGGCCTCGGGGAACCGCGTAAGGAGCGCTTCGCTGTGGCCGCCGAGACCGAGGGTGCAGTCGACGACCACCGCTCCGGGCTCCTGCAGGGCGGGGGCCAACAGGTCCAGGCAGCGCTGGAGCATCACCGGGACATGTCGACTGTTGCTCAAGGGGGCCCTCTCAGGTCCGGCGGGGCCGTACGCACCGCCGGGTCCCCGCCCTCTCGTGACGGAAAAAAGCAGGGAGAACCTCGCCTCCCGCTTCGCGTCACTTTAGTCCACCCTGTGTTGCGGTCAATCAACCGGCCCGCGCGTGGCGGCGGGGCCCTGAGGACCGGTTCACGCGCCGGCTGTGCATTGCCTCACAACAAGAACTCAATGGCGTTCTTTGTCCGCTCTCACAACGGGCCTCGACCTGAGGTGACCAGTAACGTCTTCAACATGACGACTTCTGCATCGCTCCCCACCGGCTCCGAGGGCTCCATAACCCGCGTCGGCTCGGTCACCGACCGTCTGGTCGAGGCGAACGAGCAGTACGCCGCCGCCTTCACCGACCCCGGAATGGACGCCCGCCCCGTCCTCCAGGTCGCCGTCGTGGCCTGCATGGACGCCCGCCTGGACCTGCACGCCGCGCTCGGACTGCAGCTCGGCGACTGTCACACGATTCGCAACGCCGGCGGCGTGGTCACCGACGACGTGATCCGCTCGCTCACCATCAGCCAGCGCGCGCTCGGCACCCGCAGCGTGGTGCTGATCCACCACACCGGGTGCGGCCTGGAGACCCTCACCGAGGAGTTCCGGCACGACCTGGAGATGGAGGTCGGGCAGCGTCCCGCGTGGGCGGTGGAGGCGTTCCGTGACGTCGACCAGGACGTGCGCCAGTCGATGCAGAAGGTGCGCACCTCGCCGTTCCTGCTGCACACCGACGACGTGCGCGGCTTCGTCTTCGACGTGAAGACCGGTCTGCTGCGGGAGATCGACCCCACGGACTGAGGCGGACCCGGCGGGCTCGTTCTTCGCTGATTCCAGGTTCTTCCGGTCACAAAAGACCCTAAGAACCGACATATCGCGGCCAGTTGTCCACAGTCGAGTGACACGAACCGGTAACGGCAACAAGAATGCCGTTGTGACGTCACGCGGAACTTTTCCCGCGCGCCGTCCGTGTTTCGGGTGGGGCCGGTTTCGCGTCGCGGAGCGTCGGCCCGGGCAATGGAACGGGCCGAGGAGGGCCGGGTGACGACCTATGACGATCGAGCGAGCCTCACTGATCTGACCGCCACCGTGGATCGGGTGCGCCGCTCGGTGGAAGAGGTGATCGAGGGCAAGCCCGAGGTCGTCCGGCTTTCGCTGACCGTGCTGCTCGCCGAGGGGCATCTGCTGATCGAGGATGTCCCCGGCGTGGGCAAGACGATGCTGGCCAAGACACTGGCCCGGTCCATCGACTGCTCGGTGCGGCGCATCCAGTTCACGCCCGACCTGCTGCCCTCGGACATCACCGGTGTGTCCATCTGGGACCAGCAGCGCCGGGACTTCGAGTTCAAACCGGGCGCGATCTTCGCGCAGATCGTCATCGGCGACGAGATCAACCGCGCCTCGCCCAAGACGCAGTCGGCGCTCCTGGAGTCGATGGAGGAGCGCCAGGTCACCATCGACGGGCAGACGTACGAACTGCCGAGCCCGTTCATGGTGGTGGCCACCCAGAACCCGGTCGAGATGGAGGGCACGTACCCGTTGCCCGAGGCCCAGCGCGACCGCTTCATGGCCCGGGTCTCCATCGGCTACCCCAGCCCCGAGGCGGAGCTGCAGATGCTCGACGTGCACGGCGGGGTGAGCCCGCTGGACGACCTCCAGCCGGTCGCCCACGCGCACGAGATCGTGAAGCTGATCGAGGCCGTGCGCGGCGTCCATGTCGCGGACACCGTCCGGCGCTACGCCGTCGACCTGGTCGCCGCGACCCGCAGCCACCCCGACCTCAGACTCGGCGCCTCCCCGCGCGCCACGCTGCATCTGCTGCGCGCGGCGAAGGCGTCCGCCGCCCTGAGCGGCCGGGAGTACGCGCTGCCGGACGACATCCAGGCCCTCGCCGTCGCCGTCCTGGCCCACCGTCTGCTGCCGACCGCACAGGCCCAGCTCAACCGCCGTACGGCCGAGCAGGTCGTACAGGAGATCCTCCAGCACACCCCGGTGCCGGCCGCGCCGCAGCAGAACACCTTCGGGCTCGGCCGCGGTGCCCAGGGCTTCGGCCAGCAGCCGCCGCGGAGGCTGTGATGAGCGACGCCGCGCCGAGGGGGGCGAGCCAGGCCGAGGCGGAGAGCGGCGGCAAGGGCGCGGTGCGCACTGCACTGGCCGGTCTGACGACACGTGGGCGTTCCTTCCTGGCCGCCGGTGTGGCGGCCGCCGTGTGCGCCTATGTCCTCGGCCAGAGCGACCTGCTGCGCGTCGGGCTGCTGCTGGCCGTGCTGCCGCTGGTGTGCGCGACCGTTCTGTACCGCACCCGCTACCGGGTGGCCGGCAGCCGCCGGCTCTCCCCCGCGCGTGTGCCCGCCGGCTCCGAGGCCCGCGTCCATCTGCGTATGGACAACGTCTCGCGGCTGCCCACCGGCGTGCTGATGCTCCAGGACCGGGTGCCCTACGTCCTCGGCCCGCGCCCGCGCTTCGTCCTGGACCGGGTCGAGGCGGGCGGCCGCCGCGAGGTGTCCTACCGAGTCCGCTCCGATCTGCGCGGCCGCTATCCGCTGGGCCCGCTCCAGCTGCGTCTGACCGACCCGTTCGGCATGTGTGAACTGACCCGGTCCTTCTCGACGTACGACACGCTCACGGTCATCCCGCGCGTGGAGGCGCTGCCGCCGGTGCGGCTGAGCGGTGAGGCCAGTGGGTACGGCGACGGACGGCAGCGCTCGCTGGCGCTGGCCGGCGAGGACGACGTCATCCCGCGCGGCTACCGCTACGGCGACGATCTGCGCCGCGTCCACTGGCGTTCCACCGCCCGCTACGGCGAGCTGATGGTGCGCCGCGAGGAACAGCCGCAGCGCTCCCGCTGCACGGTGCTGCTCGACACCCGTGCGCTCGCCTTCCGCGGCGCGGGCCCCGACTCCGCGTTCGAGTGGGCGGTGTCGGGCACGGCGTCGGTGCTGGTGCACATGCTGGAACGGGGCTTCTCGGTACGCCTGCTGACCGACACCGGCAGCTCGGTGCCGGGCGAGGGCGCCGACGGCTTCGCGGGCACCAGCCAGGAGTCGGCGGACGCGGCCGGGCTGATGATGGACACCCTCGCGGTGATCGACCACTCCGACGGCACAGGCCTCTCCCACGCCTACGACGTGCTGCGGGGCGGCAACGAGGGCCTGCTGGTGGCGTTCTTCGGCGACCTCGACGAGGCGCAGGCCGCCGTCGCCGCCAAGATGAGCCGCCGCAGCGGCGGCGCCCTCGCCTTCGTGCTGGACAGCGACACCTGGACCCGTGAGCCGTACGACGTCCCGGCCGCGGGCAACCGCACCGAAGAGCGCCTGCGCCTGCTGCGCGAGTCCGGCTGGACAGCCGTCGCCGTACCGCGCGGCGTAGCTCTGGGCGACCTGTGGCGCCAGGCGGACAGAGAAGGCCTGGGCCTGACGCCCGTAGGGGCGCGGGGAACTGCGCGACCGGCCCACGAGAACCCGCACGCGACGCGAAGCACCCACGGCGAGGTGCGGTCATGAGCGGACGGGCAAAAATGGCGCTGAGCGCACTGGCAGCCACCCTGCTGGCATCCTGCGCCCTCCTGCCACTGGTGGACACACCGGCCTGGCTGATGCACGCGGCCCTACTGCTCGCGGTGCAGTCCGGCGTCGGCGCGGCCATGCGCAGGGTCCCGCTCGCGCGGACCCTGACCGTGGCGGCCCAGGCACTGGCGTCGCTGCTGCTGCTCACCCTGTCCTTCGCCCGCGAGCAGGCGCTCGCCGGGTTCGTCCCGGGCCCGCAGGCGTTCCAGCAGTTCGCCGATCTGCTGGACCAGGGCACACAGGACGTCGAGCGGTACGCGATCCCGGCGCCGATGTCGGACGGCATCCAGCTGATGCTCGTCGGCGGTGTCCTGGTGATCGGGCTGATGGTGGACGCCCTGGCGGTGACCTTCCGCAGCGCGGCCCCGGCGGGACTGCCGCTGCTCGCGCTGTACTCGGTGGCGGCGGGCCTCGCGGACGGGGCCGGCGGCTGGGTGTGGTTCCTGCTCGCCGCGGCGGGCTATCTGATGCTGCTGCTGGCCGAGGGCCGCGACCGGCTCTCCCAGTGGGGCCGGGTCTTCTCCGGCGGCCCGCGCTCCCCGGGCACCCTCACCGGCGCAGGCGATGCCGTGGCCCCGGTGCGCACCGGGCGGCGGATCGGCGCGGTGGCGCTGGGCATCGCCCTGGTGGTGCCGCTGGCCCTGCCCGCGATGAACGGCGGCCTGCTGGACGGGGTCGGTACGGGCGTGGGCTCCGGCGGCGGAGGCGGCGGCACGATCTCCGCGGTCAACCCGCTGGTGTCGCTGCGCGACAGCCTGAACGTGGACGAGGACCGCACGGTGCTGGTGCTGCGCACCGACTCCGAGGACGTGTCCAGCATGTACCTGCGGATCGTGTCCCTGGACGACTTCGACGGCACCACCTGGCGGCCCGCCAAGCGGCGCATCGTCGACGTGCCCGACGAGTTCCCCGTACCCACCGGTCTGCGCGCGGACATCCCGCGCACCGAGGTGCGCACCCGGATCGCCGCCGCCGACTGGTACGCGCAGGACTGGCTGCCGATGCCGTATCCGCCGAGCGGCGTCGACATCGACGGGCGCTGGCGGTACGAGCCGATCGGCATGACGGTGGTCGGCGACCGCCGGGAGACCACCCGCGGCAAGACGTACGAGGTGCGCAGCCTGGAGGTGCGTCCGACGGCCCGCCAGCTGGCCGAGGCCCCGCTGCCGCCCGCCTCGATCGAGCGGCAGTACACCGAGCTGCCCGACTCGCTGCCGTCGGTGGTGGCGACCACGGCCCGCGAGGTCACCGCGGACGCGAGGAACCCCTACGAGCAGGCGGTCGCGCTCCAGGAGTACTTCGCCCTGACCGGCGGCTTCCAGTACGACACGGAGGTCGAGGTCGGGGACGACCGGCAGGCCCTCGCCCGCTTCCTGCGCGACAAGCGGGGCTTCTGCGTCCACTACTCCTTCGCCATGGCGACGATGGCCCGCTCGCTGGGCATCCCGGCCCGCGTGGCCGTCGGATTCGCGCCGGGCACCCCGCAGGCCGACCGGACGGTGACGGTGGGCCTGCGCGATGCGCACGCCTGGCCGGAGCTGTACTTCGAGGGCGTGGGCTGGACCCGCTTCGAGCCGACCCCGACCCGCGGGTCGACCCCGCCGTACACCGTCCCGGACTCCCCTGACAACAGTGACCCGGAGCTGCCGGAGAACGCCCGGCCGAGCAACGCGGCGCCCTCCGCGGAGCCGTCGCAGAGCTCGACCTGCTCGGCGCAGGACAAGCGGCTGGAGGCCTGCGCGGGCGCGCTGCCGCTGGACCCGGGCACGTCGGACGGCGGCGGGCCGCCCTGGTACCAGGTCACCGCCTGGGTGCTGCTGGGGGTCGCGCTGCTCGTGGTGCCGCTGGCGCCGATGCTGTACCGGCTCAGACGGCGTGTGGTGCGGCTGGCCTCGGCCCGGCACACCGCGGCCGCGCCGGGGCCGTCCGACGACGGCGTCGATGTGACGGTGCTGCCGCCCGGGCAACAGCCTGCGCGGCAGACGGCCGAGGCAGCCGCGGGCCATGTGCTGGCGGTGTGGCGTGAGCTCACGGACACCGCCTGGGACTACGGCATCCCGCCGGACGACGCGCTCACCCCGCGCAAGGCGGCCGAG
This sequence comes from Streptomyces sp. NPDC096205, assembly GCF_044763135.1. Classification (NCBI taxonomy): domain Bacteria; kingdom Bacillati; phylum Actinomycetota; class Actinomycetes; order Kitasatosporales; family Streptomycetaceae; genus Streptomyces; species Streptomyces sp. NPDC096205. The sequence continues at coordinate 403,534 of NZ_JBIWFS010000002.1, forward strand.
CGGATCGTGCGGCTCGGGCAGCTGGACGAGTCCGCGGCGCAGGGCGTGCATCGGGTGGCGGGCGCGGTCGAGCAGGTGCTGTTCGCGCCGCGGCCGCAGGCCGCGTCCGGGCTCGCCGACGAGGTGCGCGGGCTGCGGGCCGCGCTGCGGTCGCGGGTCAGCCGGTCGACCCGGGTGCGCGCGGTGATCGCGCCGCGTTCGGCTGTCCGGGCGGTGTGGGACCTCAGCGACCGCTGGACGGCGTTCCGGGAGCGGCTGGAGGCGCGTCTGACGGCCCTGGTCCGCAGGCCGTCGGGACAGCGCAGCGGCTGAGACGGACGGCGTGAGCCTTCGGCCCCGGCACGGTCATCCGTGCCGGGGCCGGCTCTTCGTCAGGTGGGCCTGGGCGGGCACCCGGGCATGCGTGAGCGCGGGCATGCGTGAGGGGGTTGCCGCCCGGGCGGCAACCCCCTCACGCATGTCTGTGTCTGTGTCCGAGGAGCGAGGGTGCGGCTCAGTGGCCCTGCTCGTCGCGGCGCCGCTGCCAGCGCTGCTCGATGCGGTCCATCACGGAACGCCGCTGGTGTCCCTGTCGGCGCCCTTCCGGGCCGGCCGCATGCTGTTCGCCGGGCCTGGGAGCCTTGCGCCAGCCGGTCACCGCGAGTACCGCACAGCCCAGCATGACGAGGAAGCCCACCACGCTGAGCCACACCTGCTTGGCGACCATTCCGGCCATGAGGAGCGCGATACCTACGAGGAAGCCCGCGACCGCCTGGTAGACCCGTCGCCGGGTGTACGTACGCAGCCCGCTTCCCTCAAGCGCTGTCGCGAACTTGGGATCTTCGGCGTACAGCGCTCGCTCCATCTGCTCGAGCATGCGCTGCTCGTGCTCCGAGAGCGGCACGGAGTCCTCCTCATCGTGCAGTCGCCGGGGCGACCCGGGGGGTCCCTTCAGGATAGGCAGGGAATCGCCCCCGTGAAACCCGCCCCTCTGCGCCAATTGGCCAACCGGCTCCGCCATGGGCGAACCGGCTCGCTGAGGCTTCCATTCCCCGGCGGCCGACCCGTCATGCCGGAGCGGTCTCCCTCGATCATACGGCGGGAACCGCCCGATCGGGTGGCCTGTGGCGGACTCCATGCGGAGCCCGCCCCGCTGATCAGGGCCGTGTCCCAGCAGGCACTCAGGCCTCGTGAGCCCCTGCGGTCTCACCGAGCACGTGCAGCTGGGTCGCCACCGCGTGGAAGGCCGGGAGTTCGGCCGCGGCCTCCTCCAGCTTGAGCAGTGCCTCCAGCGCGCCGGGCTCGGTGTCCACGAGGACACCGGGCACCAGGTCGGCGAAGACCCGCACGCCGTGCACGGCGCCGACGGTGAGGCCGGCTCCCGCGACGAGGTCGGTGAGCTGCTCGACGGTGAACCGGCGCGGCACGGGGTCACCCTGCCCCCAGCGGCCCTCCGGGTCCTCCAGGGCCTGCTTGGCCTCCTTGAAGTGGCCGGCCAGGGCGCGGGCGAGCACGGCACCGCCGAGTCCGGCGGCGAGCACGCTGAGGACGCCCTCGGAGCGCAGCGCGGCGACCGCGTTGCGGACGCCCTCGGCCGGGTCGTCGACGTACTCCAGGACGCCGTGGCACAGCACGACGTCGTAGCCACCGCGCTCGACCACGTCGAACAGGCCGTGCGCGTCGCCCTGCACGCCCTTCACCCGGTCGGCGACCCCGGCCTCGGCGGCGCGGCGCTCCAGCGCGAAGAGGGCGTTGGGGCTCGGGTCGACGACGGTGACGCGGTGGCCGAGGCGGGCGGCGGGCACCGCGAAGTTGCCGCTGCCGCCCCCGGTGTCGAGGACGTCCAGCGACTCCCGGCCCGTGGCCTTGACCCGGCGGTCCAGGGCGTCCCGCAGGACCTCCCAGACCACGGCGGTACGGAGAGAAGCGCGGGGGCGCATCGGGTCCGACACGGCAGTTGACTCCTCGGCGTGGCACCGCCTCTTGCACGGCGGAGCGAACGGTCGTCCTCCCGGCGCCCCGGGTGACGGGGAGGGAGGACATCAGGCGCCTCCACCCTATTGCCTCGGACGGCGCGGCAGGTCATCGCGGTTCCGGCCCCCGCCAGGCGCACCCCCTCTCACCCGGGGTCGCCCGCCTCCCTCACCCCGCGTCCGGCATGTCCGGGGCGCCCGCGGGAGGGTCCGTGTCCGCGCGGGGCTGGGGCAGCACCGGCTGAAGGAGCAGCAGGCGCTCGACGATGCGGACGAACATCGCCACGTCGCGTATGAGGTCGTCGGCGTCCCGGCGACTGGCCGCGCCCTGGATGCCCGCCTCGGCCCGGGCGCGGCGGGCGGCCCCGGAGGCGAACAGGGCGCTCCACTCGGTGAGCTCGGGCGCGATCTCGGGGAGCACTTCCCAGGCGCTCCGTATCCGGGCCCGGCGCTTGGAGGTCGGTTCGGGCCTGCCGCGGGCGGCGAGGACGGCGGCGGCGGTGCGCAGCGCGGCGAGGTGCGCGGTGGCGTACCGCTCGTTGGGGGTCTCCAGGACGGCCGCCTCGTCGAGTCCGGCGCGGGCCTGGGCGAGCAGATCGAGGGCGGCGGGTGGGGCCGAGGACCGGCGCAGCACGGGGTGCACGTCGCTCGCCGGGCCGGTCAGTGAGGGGGCAGGGCCGGTGGCGCGGCGCCGACGGGCGGCGGCTGCGGGGTGGCTGGCCATGACGAACCTCCTGTCGTCTGTGTGACGGCACGTCCGCATACGGGCTGCCGTATGTGCCCATCGTGGGCTATGCCACTGACAATCCGTTCTGACCTGGGCTTTTGCCTCGATCGAAGGTTCGGGTTAGTTTTTGCACTGACCAGTCAGTTCAAGTAAGCGCCCGGGCGCGACAGGGACGGGGACAGGGCGCGGCAAGGGGAGGGCATGGGGGAAGGGAAAGACGCGGGGAAAGGGACGGACACGGGCGACGGCGGTCTCGCTGTCGTCGCCCGGGACTTCGGGCTCGAAGGCCCCCGCGGATGGGCGTTCCGCGGGATCGGCGTCGACGCACCGCCCGGCGCGCTGATCGCGATCGAGGGGCCGTCCGGCTCGGGCCGTACGTCTCTGCTGCTCGCGCTGACGGGCCGGATGAAGCCCACGGAAGGCAGCGCCGTCGTCGGCGGCCTGGACCTGCCGAAGCGGATGGCGGCCGTGCGCCGGGTCAGCGCCCTCGCGCACGTCCCCGGGGTCACCGACCTCGACCCCGCGCTGACCGTCGGCGAGCACCTGCACGAGCGCGCGCTGCTCCAGCGGCGGTTCACCGGCTCCGTACGCACCCTGCTGCGGCCGCGCCGGGAGCGCCTCGCCGAGCAGAGGCTGCGGGTCGACAGGGCGCTGACCGCCGTCGGCCTCGACCGCGCGGCCCTGCCCAAGGGCTCCCGGACCGCCGTACGCGATCTGGAGCGGCTGGAGGCGCTGCGGTTGTCGCTCGCGCTGGCGCTGATCGGCCGGCCGCGACTGCTGGGCGTCGACGACACCGACCTGAAGCTGTCGGACGCCGAGCGGGCCGAGGTGTGGTCCCTGCTCGGCTCGCTGGCCGCGGCGGGCACGACCGTGCTGGCCGTGTGCAGCGAGGCACCCGAGGGGGCGGTGGTCGTGTCCACCGGGGCGGCTTTGGGGGACGCCCTGGCGGACACGACCACCGAGGCCACGCCCGAGAACACCGGGCACGAGGACACCGAGCCCGACGACAGCAACGACGAAGCGAAGGAGGCGGCCGATGCGCTCGCCGAAACTGGCCGCTCTTGAGCTGCGGCGCTTCGGCCGCGGCAAGCTGCCGCGCGCGGCCCTTGTCGCGCTTCTGCTGCTGCCGCTGCTGTACGGCGCGCTGTACCTGTGGTCCTTCTGGGACCCGTACAGCCGCCTGGACCGCATCCCGGTGGCGCTGGTGAACGACGACAAGGGCGCCACCGCCGACGGGAAGCGCATCCGCGCGGGTGACGACATCACCCAAGGGCTGCGCGAGAGCGAGGTCTTCGACTGGAAGGAGGTGAGCTCGCAGGAGGCACGCGCGGGCGTGGAGGACGGCACGTACTACCTGTCGCTGACCATGCCGGCCGACTTCAGTGAGCGCGTCGCCTCCAGTGCGGGCGACTCCCCGGAGACCGGCGCCCTTCAGGTGCGCACGAACGACGCGAACAACTACATCGTCGGCCAGATCTCGCGGACGGTGTTCAGCGAGGTGCGCACGGCGGCGTCCACGAAGACCTCGCGGTCGTTCCTGGACAAGATCTTCATCTCCTTCTCCGACATCCACGGCGCGACCGAGAAGGCCGCCGGAGGGGCCGACAGGCTCAAGGGCGGCATCGGCAAGGCGGAGAAGGGCTCCAAGGCGCTCGCGGACGGCCTGAAGGAGGCCAAGAGCGGCAGCGGTGCGCTGTCCAAGGGCGTCAAGAAGCTCGACACGGGCGCGGGCGACCTGGAGGACGGCTCCGCGCAGGTCGCCGAGGGCACGCAGGCGCTGGCCGACCGGGTGAACGGGTTCGCGGACGAGGTGGGCCCCTTCCTGCGGAAGAACGAGAAGAGCATCGGGGAGACGGCCCAGTTCGTGGCCGATGCCGCCGGGGCCGTGCGCGACAACCTGGACGACCTGGTGGAGCGGGCCCCCATCGCGGCGCAGGACGCCCGGGACGCCGCCGACCGGCTGGCCGGCGTCCACCGCGCGCGCTGCGAGAGCCCCACGGCCGTTCCCTCCCCCTCCCTCACCGACGTCCTGCCCACGGCGGCGCCCGATCCGGCCTGTCCGGATCTGAAGCTGGCGAAGGACGCGGCCGCCGAGGTCGCGGCGGTCGCCGGAGACCTCGAGACGCTGGCCGCCGACCAGGGCGGCGCGCTGAAGAAGCTCGACCAGCATCTGGCGACCCTGCAGAAGCAGGCCCAGGCGCTCGCCGACCGGGCCCCGCATCTGTCGGAAGACCTGGACGACGCCGTCAGCAAGATCAACAAGCTGAACGCGGGGGCCGGGAAGGTCGCCGCCGGTGCCAAGAAGCTGCACTCCGGGCTCGGCACCGCCAGCACCGGCGCGGTGGACCTGGACGAGGGTGTCGGCAAGCTGAGGACGGGCGCGACCGACCTCAACGGCGGGCTGTTCAAGCTGGTCGACGGCTCGGGGAAGCTCGCCGACGGCCTGCACGACGGCGTCCGGCGCATCCCCGACTACGACGAGGGCGAGCGCGACCGCCGTACCGCCGTGATGGCCGACCCCGTGCAGCTCGCCAACCAGGCCCTGCACAAGGCGCCCAACTACGGCACCGGGTTCGCCCCCTACTTCATCCCGCTGTCGCTGTGGGTCGGCGCGATGGTCGCCTACATGCTGATCGCGCCGCTCAACCGGCGTGCCCTGGCCGCGGGTGCCTCCGCGTGGCGGATCGCGCTGGCGGGCTGGCTGCCGGTCGTCGCGATCGGCGTGCTCCAGACGGCCGCCCTGATGGCGGTGCTGCACTGGGCGGTCGGCCTGCAGCCGGTCCGGGCGGCCGGGACGGTGGCGTTCCTGTGCCTGGTCACGGCCTGCTTCGCGGCGATCGTGCAGTGGCTCAACGCCCGCTTCGGCGCGGCCGGCCGCATCCTGGTCCTCGCCGTGCTGATGCTCCAGCTGACCTCCGCGGGCGGCACCTACCCGGTGCAGACCAGCCCCGGCTTCTTCAACGCGATCCACCCGTACCTCCCCATGAGCTACGTCGTCCAGGCGCTGCGGCGCCTGATCACCGGCGGCGGACTGGGTCCGGTGTGGCAGGCGTGCGCCGTGCTGGCGGCCTTCACGGCCGGGGCGCTCGCGCTGACCGCCCTGTCGGCGCGCCGCAAGCAGGTGTGGACGCTGGACCGGCTGCATCCGGAGCTGACCCTGTGAGCGAACGCGGGACAATCATGACCATGGAAAGCAGCAGCGCCGCGTCGGGCGCCAGCACCCGCCGCGAGGCCACCCGGCAGAAGCTCTACGAGGCAGCCGTCACCCTCATCGCCGAGCAGGGCTTCTCCGCCACCACCGTGGACGAGATCGCCGAGCGTGCCGGGGTCGCGAAGGGCACCGTCTACTACAACTTCGCGAGCAAGTCCGTCCTCTTCGAGGAGCTGCTGAGGCACGGCGTGGGGCTCCTCACCGCCTCGCTGCGGGAGGCCGCCGAGCGGACCGCGCGGGAGGGCGGCGGCGCGGTGGACGCTCTCGACGCGATGATCCGCGCGGGTCTCGTCTTCATCGAGCGCTACCCCTCCTTCACCCAGCTGTACGTCGCCGAGCTGTGGCGCACCAACCGGGCCTGGCAGTCCACGCTGATGGTGGTCCGGCAGGAGGCCGTGGCCGTCGTCGAGGGGGTGCTGCGCCAGGGCGTGGCGAACGGCGAGCTGAGCGAGGAGATCGACATCCAGCTGAGCGCCGCCGCGCTGGTCGGCATGGTGCTGGTGGCCGCGCTGGACTGGCAGGCGTTCCAGCCGGAGCGCTCCCTGGACGACGTGCACGCGGCGCTGTCCCGGCTGCTCCAGGGGCGGGTCAGCGGGCGCGGCTGAACACGCGGGGCGGCCTTCCTGGACCAAGGACGCGGCCTTCCCGGACCACAGGAAAGCGCCGGTCCGGACTGGCCGCGTCCCCCGCGGGCCAGTCTCGAACCGGCGCTCCCCCCGTGCTCCCCCGTTCCCCCGTACTCCCCCGTGTTTCCCCCGTTGGGCCCCCGTTCGGTCGTCCCCCGGGTTCCCCCGTGCCTCGCTCCCGCCGACCGGGTCGGCGGAAGGAGCGGTCCAGGGCGGCGCCGTTCCGCCGCCCCGTGTCGGCGGTGCCGGCGCCCTGCCCCTTTCCGTGCCTCCACTCTCTCGTCCGGGCAGGTCCCGCCCCATCCGCGCGCGTACTCATCTCGGCGCCTAGGTACGGGTACTCACGCCTGGGTGCCCGCCCCCGGTGCCGGTCGGCCCCGAGGCCCAGTGGTGGCCGATAAAGTCGCAGGCATGGCACGGATTGCGGTGATCGGCGCCGGGATGGGCGCGATGGCGGCCGCCGCCCGGCTGGCCGTCGCGGGCCACCGGGTGGCGGTGTACGAGCGGACGGACACGTACGGCGGAGCGGTGCGCCGCTTCGAGCGGGACGGCTTCCGCTTCGACACCGGGCCGGGGCTGCTGCCCCTGCCCGCGGTCTGGCGCGACCTGTTCATCAAGACGGGCAAGGAGCCCCTGGAGTCCTGCGTCGAGCTGGTCCAGATCGACCCGTCGTCCTGCCATGTCTTCCCGGACGGCACCACCGTGCCGTTGCCGAACGCGTCCCGCGCGGGCGTGGTCGCCGCGCTCGACGAGGCCCTCGGCGCGGGTGCGGGCGCCCGCTGGGGCGACTTCCTGGTCCGGGCCCGGGAGGCCTGGGACCGTACGCGGCGGCCGCTGCTGGAGGAGCCGCTGTGGCCGAACTGGTCGGTACTCGCGGAGCGCGAGCCGTATCCGTCCGTCCCGCACAAGCGGCTGCTGCGCACACGCCGGGCGGGCACCCTGCGTGAGATCGGCGCCTGGGAGCTGCGCGACGAGCGCCTGGCCGACCTCCTGGAGACCCAGGTCCTCGCCCACGGCCTCGACCCCAGGACCGCTCCGGCGAGCGCGGCCGTGCTGCCGTACATGGAGCACGCCTTCGGCACCTGGTACGTGCGCGGCGGGCTCAGGGAGCTGGCCCGCGCGGTGTACGAGCGGTGTGTGCAGCGCAAGGTCGAGTTCGTCTTCGGCGCCGAGGTCACGGGCATCGTGGAGAAGGACGGCCGGGCGGCCGGGGTGGAGCTGGCCGACGGCACCGTGGCCGAGGCCGACCATGTCGTGGCGGACGTCGACCCGGTGCGGCTGAGCGCCCTGACGGGGCATCCGCTGGACACGGACGGCGATGTGCGCCCCGATCCCGGTTCCGCCTCCGCCGCACCGGGCCGGTTCACCCTTCTGCTGGCGCTGCGCGGCGGGCGCGAGCCCAGGGTGGCGCACCGCACGGTCGTCCACGCGCCGGACCGCGAGGCCGAGCTGGACTTCCTCGCCTCTCCCGGCGGGGACGAGCCGCCGCGCCCCACCGTGACCGTGCTGCGCCCCGACGACCCCGCTCTCGTCCCGGACGACGGGCACGAGGCCGTGGTGGTCTCCGCGGTGGTGCCGGCCGAAGCCGGGTGGGAGCAGGAGGGCACGGTCCGGCGCTACACGGACCTGCTGCTCGACGCGGCCGGGTCGGCGATACCGGGGCTGCGGGAGCGGGTGCTGTGGCACGAGGCGCGCACCCCCGCGCACACCGCGGCGGAGACGGGCTGCGGTTCCGTGCCCGCGCCCGCGCTCGCCGCCGGAGAAGGCCGTTTCCTGCGCCCGGCGAACGTCACGCGGCTGCCCGGCCTCCACCGCGTCGGCGGCTGGTCCCACCCAGGAGGCGGCCTGCCTCACGCGGGCATGTCCGGAGCCCTCGTGGCCGGGCTCATCGTGGAGGGGCCGGAGTTCCGCGGCTCGCAGTGACGAGCAGCCGGGCTCGGGCTCGGTGAGGAGCCCGCTCAGTAGCGGTAGTGCTCGTCGTACCCGGTGCCCTGGGACTGGCCGTCGCCGCCCTGGTACGGATACGGCTGCTCCTGCGGAAGCTCCCCGTACTGCTCGTCGGTGCGCTGCTGCGGCACCCAGACGCCGCCGGGCGGGGTCTGGCCGTATCCGTCGGTGCCGTACTGGTCCTGGCCGTAGGCCTGCTGGCCGAACTGCTGCTGGCCGCCGTAGCTGGTGTCGTAGGACGCGCCGTCGTAGGTCTGCGTGCCGATGTACGGGTCGGAGTAGGCGGCGTACTGCTGCTGGCCGCCGGTGTCGTAGCCGTAGCCCTGCTGGCCGTAGCCGGAGTAGGCGTCGTAGCCGTAGGAGGCCTGGTCGGCGCTCTGGGCGGTGGCCGCGTACTGGTCCTGCGTCTGCGGAGCCGGGGTGTAGCCGGTGTCGCCGCCGTACACGCCGTAGGAGCCGGTGTCCTCGGGGAGGGGCTGGGGCTCGTAGACGGCGGTGTTCTCGGCCGCGCCGGGGTCGTGGGCGCGGGCGGGGGTGAAGACGTCGTCGCGGTCGTAGTCGTCGTCCTGGCCGTAGGCCGAGCCGGGGCGGTCGTAGCCGTCCGTGACAGGCCCGTCCGCGTCGGCGGCCTCCAGGCCGGAGACCTCCAGGGTCGGGTCGCGGCGTTCGCCGCGGCCGCGGCGGGAGCCGCCGCTGTCGGAGTCCGGCCGCTTGACCGCCCAGCCCGCCGCGAAGCCGCGGCGGAAGGACATCGTGACGTAGACCTGGCCGACCGCGAACGCGATGGCGCCCAGGCCGATCACGACGACAGAGGAGATCAGCACGCCGGCGACAACGCCCAGAAATCCCGCGAAGGCGAGCAGCCGCCAGCGCAGCCGTGCCTTGTACTGCAGCAGCACCTCGCCCAGCAGCCACAGTGCGACGACGCCGAACGCGATGTAGAGGACCGCCCAGCCCATGTACGCCCCTCTCCCAGTGACCGCTACGCAGTGTGTCGTATACCGGTGCGGCAGGTCTAGGCCTGCGGGGGGTGGTGCAGGCCCAGGTTCTCGTAGATTTCCAGGGTCGCCGTGGAGTTGTTGAGCGTGATGAAGTGCAGTCCGGGGACACCCTCGGCCAGCAGCCGCGCACAGAACTCGGTGGCGAAGTCGATACCGATGGAGCGTACAGCGGCGGGATTGTCTTTGGCTGTGAGGATGCGCTCTTTCAGCTCGGACGGGATGTGGGCGTTGCTGAGCTGGGGCAGCCGCTCCAGCATCCGGACGCTGGTGACGGGCATGACCTCCGGGATCACCGGGGTGTCGCAGCCTGCCGCCGCCACGCGGTCGCGCAGCCGCAGATACGACTCCGGCTGGAAGAACATCTGCGTGATGGCGTAGTCGGCACCGGCCCGGCACTTGTCGACGAAGTGCTCGACGTCGGTGTCCCAGTCGGCGGAGCGCGGGTGCATCTCCGGGAAGGCCGCGACGCCGACGCAGAAGTCGCCCGACTCCTTGATGAGCCGGACGAGTTCGGCGGCGTAGGTCAGGCCCTTGGGGTGGGGCACCCACTCGCCCATCGGGTCGCCGGGCGGGTCGCCGCGCACGGCGAGCATGTTGCGGATACCGGCGTCGGCGTACTGACCGATGATGTTGCGCAGTTCGGCGATGGAGTGGTTGACGGCGGTGAGGTGGGCGACCGGGGTGAGCGTCGTGTCGACGACGATCTGCTGGGTCTCCTTGACGGTGCCAGCGCGGGTGGAGCCGCCGGCACCGTAGGTGACGGAGACGAAGTCCGGGGAGACCGCCTCGACCCGGCGGAGCGCGCTCCACAGGTTCTTCTCGCCCTTGGGGGTCTTCGGCGCCGAGAACTCGAAGGAGTACGTCGTCTTGCCGCCGGCGAGGATGTCGCGCACGGTACGTGCGCGATCAGTCCTGGTGGATGCGGTTCCTAGGGCCATACCCGCAGGTTATCCAGGGGTCGGCGGTCCCCCAACCGAATGAAGGAAATTTGCCCGAATTGCCCGTCTACTGTCCACGGTGTGGACACCTGGCGCCCGAAATGACCCGATAGGACACCCGGGTGTCTCGCCATATGACCCACAGCCCTCAGGCGGACCGCAGACGCTTGGCCAGCTCCGCCGTCGCCGCCGCGGGGTCGTCGGCCTCGGTGATGGCCCGCACGACCACCACCCGGCGGGCGCCCGCCTGAAGGACCTCGTCGAGGTTGCCGAGGTCGATGCCGCCGATGGCGAACCAGGGGCGGTCGGTGCCGAGGCCCGCCGTGTAGCGGACCAGGTCGAGGCCGGGGGCGTAGCGGCCGGGCTTGGTGGGGGTGGGCCAGCAGGGGCCGGTGCAGAAGTAGTCCACGCCCTCCTGGACGGCGGCCGCGGCGGCCTCCTCGTCGGCGTGCGTGGAGCGGCCGATCAGGACGTCCTCGCCGAGGATCGCGCGGGCCGCGGGCACCGGCAGGTCGCCCTGGCCCAGGTGCAGGACATCGGCCCCGGCGGCATGCGCGACGTCCGCGCGGTCGTTGACGGAGAGGAGCTTGCCGTGCCGGGCGCAGGCGTCGGCGAAGACCTTCAGGTGCTCCAGCTCCTCACCGGCCTCCATGCCCTTGTCGCGCAGCTGCACGATGTCGACGCCGGACGAGAGGACCGCGTCCAGGAACTCGGGCAGGTCGCCCTGGCGCCTGCGGGCGTCCGTGCAGAGGTAGAGCCGGGCGTCGGCAAGCTGGGCGCGTGCGGTCGCGGGCATGGGTGGATGTCCCCCCGTTGTCGGTGGCTGTACGGGCCGGGGCGTGGCCCCGGCCCGTACCTCCGGAGTGCTGATCAGGTCAGACGGCGAGCGCCTGGGCGCGGCGCTTCACCTCCGTGCCGCGATTCTCGCTGAGCGCCTGCGCGGGTGTGCCGGGCAGGCTGTCGTCGGGGGTGAAGAGCCACTCCAGCATCTCTTCGTCGGTGAAGCCGTCGTCCCGCAGGAGCGTCAGGGTGCCGGTGAGGCCCTTGACGACCTTGCGCTCGTCCTCGTCGATGAAGGCGGCGGGGACGTGCAGTGCGCGGTTCTCACCACGGCGTACGGCGATGAGCTGGCCCTCCTTGACCAGCTGCCGCACGCGCGTCACCTCGACACCGAACATTTCTGCGATGTCGGGGAGGGTGAGCCAGGCGGGGACGAGAGCATCGATCTTTGCGTCAATCTCGGTCACAAGGACAAGCCTGCCATCCGCCACTGACAGTCGGAAGTCGAGGCCACCCGAGTGGGGGCGCCGCGATCGACCGTGGCCGGATCCGCCGTACCGCGGACGCGCCTTTCGTCGTGGTCGATCGCGCCCACGCGGGCCCCCATCGGATACAGCCCCGCGCCCCTCAAGGCGTCACAGCGCAGCCGTCTTCAGCGGGCGGGCGGGGTCCACCAGCAGGTCCGGATCCATCCGCGCCCCCGACTCGATCAGCTTCCTCCCCTGGGCCAGGTCCCTCGGCCGGCCCACCGCCAGAAGGGCGGCCAGGCGGCCCTCGCGCAGCCAGCAGACCGACCACGCCGGACCGGACGGGTCACCGCGCCACAGGAGGGTGTCGGCCGAGGTGTGGTGGCCGGCGTACTGGACGAAACGGCCGAACTGCTCGGACCAGAAGTACGGCACCGGGTCGTGGACCACCGGGGCCTCGCCGGTCGAGGCGCCGATGATGTTTGCGGCGACCGTGCGCGGGCCCTGCAGGGCGTTGTCCCAGTGGTGGATCAGCAGCCGCTCGCCGTAGCGGCCGGAGGGGAAGGACGCGCAGTCGCCGACCGCGTGGACGTCCGGCGCGGAGGTGCGCAGGTGGGCGTCGGCGACGACCTCGCCGTACGCGCCCAGCTCGATGCCGGAGCCGGCGAGCCAGGCGGTGGCGGGGCGGGCGCCGATGCCGACGACGACCGCGCCCGCGGGCAGCCGGGTGCCGTCGTCCAGGACGACCTCGCCGGGCGAGACCCGGGCCACGCGCGCGTGGGTGCGCAAGGAGGCGCCGGCCTCGGCGTACCAGGAGGTCATCGGGGCGGCGACCTCGGCGGGCAGCGCCCCGGCGAGCGGCCGGTCGGCGGCCTCCACGACGGTCACCGCGCAGCCCGCCTCACGCGCGGCGGTGGCGAACTCGGCGCCGATCCAGCCCGCACCGACGACCACGATGTCGTGCTGGCGCTGAAGAACGGGCCGCAGCCGCTCGGCGTCGTCCAGGGTGCGCAGCAGATGCACGCCGGGCACGCCCTCGGCGCCGGGCAGCCGGACCGGTTCGGCGCCGGTGGCCAGGACCAGGGCGTCGTACGGCACCGGGCCCTGCTCCGTGTCCAGCTCGTGGTCGGCGGGGCGCAGGCCGAGGGCCTCGCGGCCGAGGTGCAGCCCGATGTCGAGCGCCTCGAAGTCGACGTCGAAGGCGGAGCCCTCGGCGGTGCCGAGGAGGACGGCCTTGGACAGCGGGGGCCGGTCGTAGGGCTGGTGGGGTTCGGCGCCGATCAGGGTCACGGTGCCCTTGAAGCCCTGTTCGCGCAGGGCGACCGCGGTCTGCACGCCGGCCATGCCCGCGCCCACGACGACGACACGCTGCGGCATGGCCACTCCCGACACTTCCCGCTCCTGCGTCTGCTCGCTCACCTGATCACCATAGACACCTGACAACTCGTCAGTCAGGGGCCCGGTGCCGTGACCTCCTCCACAACGCTCGTCCCGCTGCCCGGCCGCGACTCCCACTCCCAGGTCTCCTCCAGGCGGACCCGGCCGTCGGGCAGTTCCACGACCCGGGACACGCAGTGCCCCGACGATGTGGTGCCGTCGCGCCCCAGCTGGACATACCGAAAGTCCAGCCGGTCTGCGTCCCGGGTTCCCACCAGACGGCCGCGCACGACATCGCCGCCCGCGTACTCGGCCCAGATCTCGCCGTCCTTCTCGTGGTACGTGAACCGGGTGCGGGTGCCCACCTGACCTGGGGCTTGGTCGGCGACCGGGGCGAGGACGAGACCGTCGAGCGAACGGGGCACGGCAGAAGGCTCCCTTACGAGGGCGAGGCGGCTGCGGTTAGGGTGGGGCAAACGTAAAGCACTCGCGGGAGCCCGGACGCACCGGGCTGAGAGGGAGGCTGGCCGGCCTCCGACCGTACGAACCTGATCCGGGTCATGCCGGCGAAGGGAGGGGCTGGACGCCCATGTCGCGTACGTCAGACGTCCTCGTCGTAGGGGGCGGCATCATCGGTCTGGTGACGGCGTGGCGGGCCGCAGAGCGCGGTCTCGCCACGGCTGTCGTGGACCCCGAGCCGGGCGGCGGAGCCGCGCAGGTGGCGGCCGGGATGCTGGCCGCCGTCACCGAACTGCACTACGGCGAGCAGACCCTGCTCGGCCTGAACCTCGCCTCGGCGCGCCGCTATCCGGAGTTCGCCGCCGAGCTGACCGACCTCACCGGGCACGACCTCGGCTACCGGCAGTGCGGCACGCTGGCCGTCGCGCTGGACGCCGACGACCGCGCGCACCTGCGCGAACTGCACGCGCTCCAGCAGCAGTCGGGCCTGGACTCGCAGTGGCTGTCCGGGCGGGAGTGCCGGCGCCTGGAGCCGATGCTGGCGCCGGGCGTGCGCGGCGGGCTGCGGGTGGACGGCGACCACCAGATCGACCCGCGACGCCTCGCGGCGGCCCTGGTGACGGCCTGCGAGCGGGCGGGCGTGGTCGTCCACCGCGACTGGGCCGAGAAGCTCACCGTCGTACGGGAGCGGGCCGCGGGCGTCGTCACGCGCGCGGGCGCCCTGCTGGAGGCCGGGCAGGTCGTCCTCGCGGCCGGCAGCCTCAGCGGGCGGCTGGCCGGCGTCCCGGACGACGTACTGCCGCCGGTCAGACCGGTGAAGGGGCAGGTGCTGCGGCTGACCGTGCCGCAGCGGTACGCGCCCTTCCTCAACCGCACCGTCCGCGCGGTGGTGCGCGGCAGCCAGGTCTATCTGGTGCCGCGCGAGAACGGCGAGCTGGTCGTCGGGGCCACCAGCGAGGAGCTCGGCTGGGACACCACGGTCACCGCGGGCGGCGTGTACGAGCTGCTGCGCGACGCCCACGAACTGGTCCCCGGCATCACGGAACTGCCGCTGACGGAGACCCGCGCGGGTCTGCGCCCCGGCTCCCCCGACAACGCGCCGCTGCTCGGCCCGACCGAGCTGGACGGCCTGCTGCTGGCCACCGGCCACTACCGCAACGGCGTGCTGCTGACCCCGGTCACCGGCGACGCCATGGCGCATGTCCTGACCACCGGTGAACTCCCCGACGAGGCCCGCCCCTTCACGCCCCGTCGCTTCACCACCGCACTCACGGAGCAGCCCGTATGAACCTCTCGGTCACCATCTCCGTCAACGGCGAGCGTCGGCAGATCGAGCCGGGGACGGCTCTCGACACGCTCGTGAAGTCCCTCACCGCGGCGCCCTCCGGAGTGGCGGCCGCGCTCAACGAGACCGTCGTCCCGCGCACGCAGTGGCCCTCCACCGCGCTCGCCGAGGGCGACCGCGTCGAAGTCCTCACCGCCGTACAGGGAGGCTGACCCATGGCCGACGATCCGTTCGTCCTCGGTGGTACGACGTTCAGCTCCCGGCTGATCATGGGGACCGGGGGCGCGCCCAGCCTCGAGGTGCTGGAGCGGGCGCTGGTGGCGTCCGGGACGGAGCTGACGACGGTCGCCATGCGGCGCGTGGACCCCTCGGTGCACGGCTCGGTGCTGTCGGTGCTGGACAAGCTCGGCATCCGGGTGCTGCCCAACACCGCGGGCTGTTTCACCGCAGGGGAGGCCGTGCTGACGGCCCGGCTGGCCCGCGAGGCGCTCGGCACCGACCTGGTCAAGCTGGAGGTCATCGCCGACGAGCGCACCCTGCTGCCGGACCCGATCGAGCTGCTGGACGCGGCCGAGACGCTGGTGGAGGACGGCTTCACCGTCCTGCCGTACACCAATGACGACCCGGTCCTCGCCCGGAAGCTGGAGGACGCGGGCTGTGCGGCGATCATGCCGCTGGGGTCGCCGATCGGCTCGGGGCTCGGCATCCGCAACCCGCACAACTTCCAGCTGATCTGCGAGCACGCGCGTGTGCCGGTGATTCTGGACGCGGGTGCCGGTACGGCGTCGGACGCGGCGCTCGCCATGGAGCTGGGGTGTGCGGGTGTGATGCTCGCCTCAGCGGTGACGCGGGCGCAGGAGCCGGTGCTGATGGCTTCCGCCATGCGGAGTGCCGTGGAGGCGGGGCGGCTGGCGTACCGGGCCGGGCGCATTCCCAAGCGGCACTTCGCCGAGGCGTCGTCCCCCGTGGAGGGCGTGGCGCGGCTGGACCCGGAGCGGCCGGCCTTCTGAGGGTCCGTCCGGCGGCGCGGGGCGTTGCAGGCCGTGCCGGGAGCGGCGTGCGTCACAGGTCGGCTGCAGTCCCGGCCCGATCCGGGTGGAACCGGCGGGGCTGTCAGTCGCGGCTCGTAGACTCACCTGCGTGGACACGACCCTTCAGGACCCACTGGTCGGGCAGGTGCTCGACGGGCGTTATCGCGTCGAGGCGCGGATCGCGGTCGGCGGGATGGCCACGGTCTACCGGGCCGTGGACACCCGCCTGGACCGCGTGCTCGCGCTGAAGGTGATGCACCAGGCGCTGGCAGCCGACGGAGCGTTCGTCGAGCGGTTCATCCGCGAGGCGAAGTCCGTGGCGCGCCTCGCGCACCCGAATGTGGTGCAGGTCTTCGACCAGGGCACGGACGGGTCGTACGTGTACCTGGCGATGGAGTACATCGCCGGCTGCACCCTGCGGGACGTGGTGCGCGAGCGCGGGGCGCTGCAGCCGCGGGCCGCGCTGGACATCCTGGAGCCGGTGCTGGCCGCGCTGGGCGCCGCGCACCGGGCCGGTTTCGTGCATCGCGACATGAAGCCGGAGAACGTCCTGATAGGGGACGACGGCCGGGTGAAGGTCGCCGACTTCGGGCTCGTGCGCTCGGTGGACACGGTGACGAGCACCACCGGGTCGGTCCTCGGCACGGCCGCCTATCTCGCGCCCGAGCAGATCGAGCGGGGCGCCGCCGACCCGCGCGTGGATGTGTACGCGTGCGGGGTGATGCTGTTCGAGATGCTCACCGGCGGCAAGCCGCACTTCGGGGACTCCCCCGCCCAGATCCTCTACAAGCACGTCCACGAGGACGTTCCGCCGCCGTCGGCCGAGGTGCCCGGTATGGCGTACGCGCTGGACGAGTTGGTCGCCTCGGCGACCGCCCGCATCCCGGAGATCCGGCCGTACGACGCGGTGGCGCTGCTCGCGCAGGTCCGCGAGGCGCGCGCCGGGCTGACCGACGCGCAGCTGGACGCGGTGCCGCCGCAGGCGACCGCCGCGGACCACGACAACGCCGAGGACCGTACGAGCGTGATCCCGCGCTCGCTGACCGTGCCGCGGCCGCTGCCGGTCAACGAGGACGAGGACCGGCACACCAGCCGGCTGGCTTCCCCGGCTCCGCTGCCGCCGCGCCGCCGGTCGCTGCCGCGGCGCGGGGTGGTGTCGATCGTCGCGGCGGTGCTGCTGGTGCTCGGCCTCGGCGCGGGCGTCTGGTACATCAACTCCGGCCAGTTCACCAAGGTGCCGCTGGTGCTGGAGAAGACCGAGGAGCAGGCCCGCGACCGGCTGTCCGACGCCGGTCTGGAGGTCGGCGAGGTCAAGCGGGCGTACAGCGACACCGTCAAGCGCGGCCTGGTGATAGGCACCGACCCGGCACCGGGCGCCCGCATCCGGGACAACGACTCGGTGACCCTCACCGTCTCCCGGGGCCCGGAGGTCGTCCGGGTGCCCGCGCTGCGCGGTGAGCCGCTGGACGAGGCGAGACGGGCCCTGAAGCGTGAGGGCCTGGAGCCGGGCATGGTCACGCGCGAGTTCAGCGACGAGGTGCCGAAGGGCGCGGTGCTGCGCACCGACCCGGAGGGCGGCGTCGAGCGCCACGCGGGCTCCGCCATCGCCCTGGTCGTCAGCAAGGGCAGCCCGGTGGACGTCCCCGACGTCGTCGGCGACGACCTCGAGGACGCCCGCGCGCAGCTCCTGGAGGCGGGCCTGAAGGTCAAGGTCGCCTCCGCGCAGATCCACTCCGAGTACGACAAGGGGCAGGTCGCCCTGCAGTCCCCGGACTCGGGCGGTCAGGCCGCCGAGGGCGACACCGTGACGCTGACCCTGTCCAAGGGCCCGGTCATGGTGGAGGTGCCGGACGTGGTCGGCGACAGCGTGGACGACGCCCACGACAAGCTGGAGGGCGCCGGCTTCGAGGTCGACGAGGACCGCGGCATCCTCGGTCTGTTCGGCGACACGGTCAAGAGCCAGTCCGTGGAGGGCGGCGACACCGCCCCCAAGGGCTCGACGATCACGATCGAGATCCGCTGAGCGATTCTGGACCCGCTGAACGAATCCAGACCCGCTGAGCGAGGGGGCGGGCACCGGCCGGCAGGTCGTGCCGTACGGCATGACACCCTGAACGGGTGAGTGTTGAACGCCCCCTCCCCGGCCCGTCCCGCAACCCCGTCGGCAGCCATGTGCCCGTCGCCGGAGGTCTGAGCAGCGTAGGGCTGACCTACGCCCGTGATCTGAAGGCCGAGACCGTGCAGGTCTTCGTCGCCAATCCGCGCGGGTGGGCGACTCCGGCCGGGAACCCGCGGGAGGACGAGGCGTTCCGGGCGGCGTGCGCGGCCGAGTCGATCCCGGCGTATGTGCACGCGCCGTACCTGATCAACTTCGGGTCCCACACGGAGGCGACCGTCGAGAAGTCGGTCGTGTCGCTGCGGCACTCGCTCAGGAGGGGCCGCGAGATCGGTGCGCTCGGCGTGGTCGTGCACACCGGCAGCGCGACCGGCGGCCGGGACCGGGCGGTGGCGCTGAAGCAGGTGCGCGAGCATCTGCTGCCGCTGCTCGACGAGCTGACCTGCGACGACGACCCTTACCTGCTGCTGGAGTCGACCGCCGGCCAGGGCTCCTCGCTGTGTGCGCGGACCTGGGACTTCGGGCCGTACTTCGAGGCGCTGGACGCCCACCCCAAGCTGGGCGTGTGCCTGGACACCTGCCACATCTTCGCCGCCGGGCACGACCTGACCGGGCCGAGCGGCACGCACCAGACCCTGGATCTGCTGGTGGACACCGTCGGCGAGGGCCGGCTGAAGCTGATCCACGCCAACGACTCCCAGGACGTGGTGGGCGCGCACAAGGACCGGCACGCGAACATCGGCGCCGGTCACATCGGGGAGGACCCGTTCCGTGACCTCATGACGCACCCGGCGACCGCGGGCGTACCGCTGATCATCGAGACTCCGGGCGGCAAGGAGGGACACGCGGGTGACGTGGAGCGGCTGAAGAAGCTCCGGGACGGATAGATCCACTCTCCATAGACCCTGGCGGGAATACCCCTGGGGGGTATACGGTTCCTACTGAGCGCGCAGGAACCGCAGTCCGGCTATGGGGGCAGACATGCAGCACGACGCACACACCGCGCACGAGCACCACGAGCACGAGGGTCACGAAGGCCACCAGGGCCACCAGGGCCACGAGCAGGGCCACGAGCAAGGTCACGAGGGCCACCAGGGTCACGACCACGCGAGCCACACCGGCCATCAGGGGCACGCCCACCACGACCACCACACCGGCGGCGCCAGCTGGGCCATGGCCGCGCAGGCGACCCTGCACTGCCTCACCGGCTGCGCCATCGGCGAGGTGCTCGGCATGATCATCGGCACCGCGCTGGGCTGGGGCAACATGGCGACAATGGTCCTGGCGATCGTGCTGGCCTTCTTCTTCGGCTACTCGCTCACCCTGCGCGGCGTCCTGAAGGCGGGCCTGGACCTCAAGGCCGCGATCCGGGTCGCGCTGGCCGCCGACACCCTCTCGATCGCCGTGATGGAGCTGATCGACAACGGCGTGATCGCCCTGTGGCCGGGCGCCATGGACGCCCACCTCGACGACGCGAAGTTCTGGTGGGTGCTGGCCATCGCCCTGGTGGCGGCGTTCTTCCTCACCACGCCGGTCAACAAGTGGATGATCGGCCGCGGCAAGGGCCACGCGGTGGTGCACCAGTACCACCACTGACCCACAAGACGATCAGGACTCAGAGCTCGGGGCCGTCCCCGGGCTCTTCCTGGTAGGAGTAGCGCTGTTCCTTCCAGGGGTCGCCGACGTTGTGATAGCCGCGCTCCTCCCAGAAGCCGCGGCGGTCGGCGGTCATGTACTCCACGCCCCGGACCCACTTGGGCCCCTTCCAGGCGTACAGGTGCGGGACGATCAGGCGCAGCGGGAAGCCGTGCTCGGCCGTGAGCAGTTCGCCGTCCTTGTGAGTGGCGAAGAGGGTGCGCTCCGAGGCGAAGTCGGTCAGGCGCAGGTTCGAGCTGAATCCGTACTCCGCCCACACCATCACATGGGTGACGTCGTCGGCGGGCGGGGCGATCTCCAGGACGGTCCGAGCGGGGATGCCGCCCCACTCCGCGCCGAGCATGCTGAACTTCGTCACGCAGTGCAGATCGGCGACGACGGTGGTGTACGGCAGGGCCGTGAACTCCTCGTGGGTCCAGCAGCGCTTCTCACCGTCGGCGGTGGCCCCGAAGACCCTGAACTCCCAGCGCTCGGGCCGGAACTTGGGCACGGGACCGTAGTGCGTGACCGGCCAGCCCCGCTGCAGTCGCTGCCCCGGCGGGAGCTCGGTCGGTGCTGCTTCTCCCCATTCGCGCTCCACCGGATGACCCATGACTCCATCCTGACAGACCCGGCACGGTGCACATGACCACGCAGGTTCGGAATCGGACAACTGGCGCTAAGCATGCCCTTACTTACTAAGTACGCACTTACTGGACGATCTTCCTCAGGCGGTGCAATCATGCGGCGCTATCTGCCAGTTCCCCCGTGCGGAAGGAGCCTCTGCGATGCAGGGCGACCCCGAGGTCCTCGAATTCCTCAACGAGCAGCTGACCGGCGAGCTGACGGCGATCAACCAGTACTGGCTGCACTACCGGATCCAGGACAACAAGGGCTGGACCAAGCTCGCCAAGTACACGCGTGAAGAATCCATCGACGAGATGAAGCACGCGGACAAGATCACCGAGCGCATTCTGATGCTGGACGGCCTGCCCAACTACCAGCGCCTGTTCCATGTGCGGGTCGGCCAGACGGTCACCGAGATGTTCCAGGCCGACCGGCAGGTCGAGGTGGAGGCGATCGACCGCCTCAAGCGGGGCATCGAGGTGATGCGCTCCAAGGGCGACATCACGTCCGCCAACCTCTTCGAGTCGATCCTCGAGGACGAGGAGCACCACATCGACTACCTGGACACTCAGCTGGAGCTGATCGACAAGATCGGTGAGGCGCTCTACATCGCCCAGCAGATCGAGCAGCCCAGCTGATCCGGGGCCGAGCGGCCCAGCCGGTCCGGGCCCGGACCTAAGCGGCTTCTTCCAGTCCGGCGAGGACCGGCTTGCCCTGGTCGGCGAGCTCACGACGAGGGCACGCACCCCGCCCCAGCAGGGCCTGGATACGGCGGACGCACGACCCGCAGTCCGTGCCGGCCTTGCAGGCCGAGGCTATCTGGCGCGGCGTGCAGGCGCCGTTCTCCGCGTGCTGCTTGACCTGCTGCTCGGTGACGCCGAAGCAAGAGCAGACGTACACGCGGTTCACCTCCCGCCGGGTTCCGTAGCGCCATCCCCTTGATCGGTGAGGCTAACCTAACCTTACCCATCCCCCAGGAACCGCAAAAGAGCAGTGGGGCGCGGATCGTATGTGATCCGCGCCCCACTTATGCCGGTGTAACAGGCAGACCCGTCACTGGTCCCTGTACATCTCCGCCACGAGGAACGCCAGGTCCAGCGACTGGCTGCGGTTCAGCCGCGGGTCGCAGGCCGTCTCGTAGCGCTGGTGCAGGTCGTCGACGAAGATCTCGTCGCCGCCGCCCACGCACTCGGTGACGTCGTCGCCGGTGAGCTCCACGTGGATGCCGCCCGGGTGGGTGCCCAGCGCCTTGTGGACCTCGAAGAAGCCCTTGACCTCGTCGAGCACGTCGTCGAAGCGGCGGGTCTTGTGGCCCGAGGCCGCCTCGAAGGTGTTGCCGTGCATCGGGTCGGTCACCCAGGCGACCGTGGCACCGGAGGCGGTGACCTTCTCGATCAGCTCGGGGAGCTTGTCGCGGACCTTGTCGGCGCCCATGCGGACGATGAAGGTCAGCCGGCCCGGCTCCCGGTCGGGGTCGAGGCGGTCGATGTACTGCAGCGCCTCCTCGGCCGTCGTCGTCGGGCCGAGCTTGATGCCGATCGGGTTGCGGATCTTCGAGGCGAACTCGATGTGTCCGTGGTCCAGCTGCCGGGTGCGCTCACCGATCCACACCATGTGCGCGGAGACGTCGTACAGGTGCCCCGTGCGCGAGTCCACGCGGGTGAGGGCCGACTCGTAGTCGAGCAGCAGCGCCTCGTGCGAGGAGTAGAACTCGACGGTCTTGAACTCCTCCGGGTCGGCCCCGCAGGCGTGCATGAAGTTCAGTGCCTGGTCGATCTCGCGGGCGAGCTGCTCGTAGCGCTGGCCCGACGGCGACGACTTCACGAAGTCCTGGTTCCAGGCGTGCACCTGGCGCAGGTCGGCGTAACCGCCAGTGGTGAAGGCGCGCACCAGGTTCAGCGTGGAGGCGGACGCGTGGTACATCCGCTTCAGCCGCTCGGGGTCCGGGATGCGGGAGGCCTCGGTGAAGTCGAAGCCGTTGACGGAGTCGCCCCGGTACACCGGGAGGGTGACGCCGTCACGGGTCTCGGTGGGCTTGGAGCGCGGCTTGGAGTACTGGCCGGCGATCCGGCCGACCTTCACCACGGGCACGGAGGCCGCGTAGGTGAGGACGGCACCCATCTGGAGCAGCGTCTTCAGCTTGTTGCGGATCTGGTCGGCGGACACCGCGTCGAATGCCTCGGCGCAGTCGCCACCCTGGAGGAGGAACGCCTCTCCCTTGGCGACGGCCGCCATCCGGGCGCGCAGCTGGTCGCACTCGCCCGCGAAGACGAGCGGCGGATACGACTCGAGGTCCGCGATCACTGCGCGCAGAGCCTCGGTGTCGGGGTACTCGGGCTGCTGCGCCGCGGGCAGGTCTCGCCAGGTGTTGCCAGCGCTTGCGCTGGTCTTAGCGTTCACGGTCACGTCCTCAACACTACGGGGTCGTGTCGGGCGTCCTACCCCATGCCCAGCAATTGAGACACGGGGTACACCCCTCGGACATGGGGTAGGGTGCCTGACATGTTCGCGCATTCGACCCAGAACTGGTGGTGGCCCGCTCGTCCGGCGGCCCACTGACTGCGCGTACGCAAGACTTCGCGAAGGCCGCCCGAGGGGCGGCCTTCCGTGTTTCCCGGGGCCGTTCCTCCTCACCGCTCAAGCCCGGAAGAGGAACTCATGGATCTGGCACAGCTCCTGCACGACTCCCGTCCCTTCGCCCTGCTCCGGCGTCGCACTCCGGGCCATGACCACGACACGGTCGAGCTGCTGATCGGCCCGGTGACGTCGTACGACCGTCTCGCCGACCTCCCCGACGAGGGCCTGGCCCTGGTCCCCTTCCGGCAGATCCGCGAGCGCGGCTTCGACGTCCGCGACGACGGCACGCCGCTCACGGTCCTCACCCCGGAGGAGTCCCACACCCTGCCCCTGGCGCAGGCCCTGGACGGGCTCCCCGCGCACGACGTCCGGGTCGAGGGCGGCGCCTTCGACGTGGCGGACGAGGAGTACGCCGAGATCGTCGGGCGCGTGCTGCGCGACGAGATCGGCAGCGGCGAGGGCGCGAACTTCGTGATCAGGCGGACGTACGAGGGGCAGATCCCCGGCTTCGGCCGGGCCGACGCGCTGGCCCTGTTCCGGCGGCTGCTGGAGGGCGAGCGGGGCGCGTACTGGACGTTCGTCGTGCACACCGGGGAGCGCACGCTGGTGGGCGCGAGCCCCGAGGTGCATGTGCGGATGTCCGGCGGCACGGTCGTGATGAACCCGATCAGCGGCACGTACCGCTACCCGGCCGAGGGCCCGACGCCCGAGCATCTGCTGGACTTCCTCGCCGACGGCAAGGAGATCGAGGAGCTGTCGATGGTCGTCGACGAGGAGCTCAAGATGATGTGCACGGTCGGCGACATGGGCGGGGTGGTGATCGGCCCCCGGCTCAAGGAGATGGCCCACCTCGCGCACACCGAGTACGAGCTGCGCGGCAAGTCCACCCTGGACGCGCGGGAGGTGCTGAAGGAGACCATGTTCGCCGCGACCGTCACCGGCTCTCCCGTGCAGAACGCCTGCCGTGTGATCGAGCGGCACGAGGTCGGTGGGCGTGGCTACTACGCGGGCGCGCTCGCGCTGCTCGGCCGGGACGCCAACGGGGCGCAGACGCTGGACTCCCCCATCCTCATCCGCACCGCCGACATCTTCGCCGACGGCCGGCTGCGCGTCCCCGTCGGCGCCACGCTCGTCCGCGGCTCGGACCCGGCGAGCGAGGTCGCCGAGACCCATGCGAAGGCGGCGGGTGTGCTGGCGGCCCTGGGCGTACGTCCGGGACGGCCGCGCACGGAATTCGTACGGCCCCGGCTGGCCGATGACCCGCGGGTACAGGCCGCGCTGGACGGGCGCCGGGCGGGGCTCGCCCCGTTCTGGCTGCGGATGCAGGGGCCCGTGGACAAGGCCGCGGCGCTGACCGGGCACGCGCTGGTGGTGGACGGGGAGGACACCTTCACGGCGATGCTCGCGCATGTGCTCCGGTCGAGCGGCCTGGAGGTGAGCGTGCGGCGCTACGACGAGCCGGGCCTCGCCGAGACGGTCCTCGCGCACGAGGGGCCGCTCGTGCTCGGGCCGGGTCCGGGTGACCCGTCGGACCTGACCGACCCGAAGATGCGGTTCCTGCGCGAGCTGACCTCGCGGGTCGTCCGGGAGCACCGGCACGGCGTCCTCGGCGTCTGCCTCGGGCACGAGCTGATCGCGGCCGAGCTGGGGCTGGACATCGTACGGAAGGACGTGCCCTACCAGGGCGCGCAGACGACGGTCGACCTGTTCGGGCGGCCGGAGACCGTCGGCTTCTACAACAGCTTCGTGGCGACCTGCGACGACGCGGCGGCCGAGGAGCTGGCCTCGCACGGCATCGAGGTCGGCCGGGCCGCGAACGGCGAGGTGCACGCGCTGCGCGGTCCCGGCTTCGCCGGGGTCCAGTTCCACCCCGAGTCGGTGCTCACGCTGAACGGCGCGGTGATCGTGCGGGAGCTGGTCGGTCAGCTGCGCGGCACCAGCACGTTCTCCGAGCGGCGGCCTGCCTTGTAGTCGAGGACGTTCTTCACCGTGGCGTCGACGATCTGACCGACGGCGTCCACGGTGTAGTACGCCTGATGGGACGTGACCAGCACGTTCGGGAACGTGACGAGGCGGGCCAGGGTGTCGTCCTCGACGGCCGAGAGGGACTTGTCGAGGAAGAACAGGCCCGCCTCGGCCTCGTACACGTCCAGGCCGACCCCCGTGAACCGCCCCGCGCGCAGCTCGGTGACCAGCGCGGCCGTGTCGATCAGGCCGCCGCGGCTGGAGTTGACCAGGATCGCGTCGTCCTTCATCGCCTTCAGCGCGGCCTCGTCGATCAGATGCCGGGTCTCCGGCATCAGCGGCACATGCAGGGTGACCAGGTCGGACTCGGCGAGAAGCTGGTCCTTGGAGACGTAGCGCATGCCGAGCTGCATGCACTCCGGGTTCTCGGCGACGTCCCAGCCGAGCAGGCGCATGCCGAAGCCGTGCGCGATCCTCGCGAAGGCCTCGCCGATCTTGCCGGTGCCGAGGACTCCGGCGGTGCGGCCGTGCATGTCCCGGCCCATCAGGCCGTCGAGGCGGAAGTCGAAGTCGCGTGTGCGGGTGGAGGCCCGGACGACACGGCGGTTCACGGCCATGGCGAGGGTCCAGGCGAACTCGGCCACGGCGTAGGGCGAGTAGTACGAGACCCTGGAGATGGTCAGGCCCAGGCGTTCGGCCACGGCCAGGTCGATGTTGTTGAAGCCGGTGGAGCGTTGGGCGATCATGCGCGTGCCCCCTGCGGCGAGGGTCTGCAGTACGCGCGGGCCCAGGTCGGCGTTGACGCTGGTGGAGATGACCTCGTAGCCGGCGGCGATGGGAGCGGTGTCCTCCGTCAGGAAGACGTCCACGCAGCGGAGGTCGTGGTGGCCGTGGAAGGCGTGTTCCAGGAGGGGCTTTTCGTCTGTCTGCACGCCGAATGCCAGGATCTCCAAAGCGGCCTCCGCCATTTTGGGGTGGTTTCTGTGAATATATGACGTGCGGTCGTCTGTGGCTTGTCGCGCAGTTCCCCGCGCCCCTAGGTGCCTCTCCGCAAGCGTTCTGTGAGAGCTCGGCCCTGTTGTGGTGACGGGCGGGGTTCCGCCAAGCGGGTCAAGAGGCGGTCCATGTGCAGGTCTACGGCCGATTCGACCAGCTCTGCATATGCCTCGGCCGCGATGGCCGCTCTGCGACGGGCCACCCATGCGACGGTCCCCGCTATCAGGGCCGCCGGCCACCACGCCACGGCCAGTACGAGGTACAGCAGCGCCCAGCCGCCCAGGGTGAAGGCCGTGTCCAGGCGGGATCTGGCTGCGGTGAGGGTGTCTCTCGTCGGGGTCGGGAGGAGGAGCCAGAGGCGGGGCCAGATGATGGCCAGGTCGATGCCGTACTCCTGGGAGAGGCGGACCGTGGGGGTGTGGAGGCGGTCGCCCAGCCAGGTGGGGTGTTGTGGGGGGATGAGGGAGAGGGCGTTACGGCGGGCAGCGTGGGCCGGGTCCTCGTCCTGTTCGTAGGCCTCGTTCGCCGTGCGCCAGGCCTCTGCCCTGCGGGTGGTCCGGCGGGTGGCCAGGGCTTTCAGGGGCCAGTCGCCGGTGAGGAGGCGTTCGACCGGGGCCGCGAGGGACTGGGCCAGGGCGCCCAGGGCGGCGGAGGCCGGGACGGCTGCCAGGATCAGCAGGGCCGTGCGGGCCGCCAGGGCGTCCCTGTCCGCCGCAGAGGTGCCCTCGGTGAGGGCGGTGAAGCCGGTCCACAGGTCTCGCCAGTCGTGCCAGTCCGACTGGCCGAGGCGGAGGGCCGCCACGGCGACCAGGAGGTAGGCCAGGCCGGGCAGCACCAGCAGGGTGAACCAGCGGTCGGCCAGTCTGCGGCCCAGTTCGGCGAGGAAGCCCGTCATCGGCTCACGCGTCCGGGACGAAACTCAGGACCCGTTCGTGCACCAGGCACTCCGGCGGGCCCTCTCCGGCCCGGCGCCGCTCGACGCGCCGGCAGGCGCCGACCGGGCAGAGGTAGGCGCCGCGGACCGGTGGGCCGGGGGCGCCTACCGCGGTGGGGGTGTCGACCTTGCCCTCCCGGACCAGCAGCGGGCCGATGAGGGTGACGTCGAGCCCGGCGATCACCTCGTCGATGTCGGCGCCCTCGCGCAGTCGTCGTACCGCCTGTTCCAGGGCGGCCCGGCGCGGGCCGCCGCTCAGCAGCCGCAGCGTGGCCAACTCCCGGCAGAACTGGGCGTGAAGGTCGTCGTCCTCTGGTAAATCCACGCGGACGATCGTAGATCCCGGCCCCGGTGTCATGCGCCCGAATGGACATGCGCGGCCCAGCTCAGCGGGCGGTCGGGGTGGCGTTCGCGCAGGGCCCGCACCGCTTCGTGCAGGGCTCGGGCGGCGGGGGGCCTGCCCTCCCGCGACTCCCCCAGCGTCTGGTACACGCCCTGCGCGATCTGCGCCGAGGACTCGTCGTCGGCCCGCCACAGGGTGCCGATCACCTGGGAGAAACCGGCGAGTTGGAGGGAGCCGGCCAGGTGCAGCGCCTCGTCGGGCAGGGTCGTGCCGCCGACGGCCGTCTCGCAGGCCGACAGGTAGGCGAACTCGGCGCCGGGCAGGTCGAGCCGGGCCACGTCGAGGACGGTCAGCGCGCCGCCGGGCAGCAACAGGCGTCCGTACGAGGGCCGTGCCGGGTCCTGGACGCCGTGGCAGGCGAAGTGGACCCAGGGGTGCCGGGCGAGTGCCTCGCGCACCCTGTCCGCCTTGGCCTCCTCGCCGCTGAGCAGCGTGCCACCGACCGCGGCATGTGCGAGGCCGGCCTCCCGGAGGGCGCCCGGCAGCGGGGTCTGGCCGGCCAGCTCGGGCACGGCGACGATCAGCGGGTCCGCCGCGGGACTTGAGGCGGCTTCCCGTGACCGCAGCAGCGCCGCCACGCTCGGGGTGTACGACGAGACCACCCGATCGGGCACCTCGCCCGCCGCGTGCAGTGGCAGGAAGGCCAGGGAGCGGGTCGGGCACCACCACACACGGGGCGGGCGCTCGCCGTCCTGGGGGAGGTCCAGGGCGTCGAGGACCGGGCCCGCCACCGTCTGCCACAGCCAGTCGAGGACGTCGGTCACGGCTCGTTCGGCGAAGGCGCGGGCGAGGCCGGAGCGGGAGGCCGCCGCGGCCGCCTGGAACAGTGTCTCGCTGCGTTCGCGGGCCTCGGCGTCGGTGAGGCCGGGCAGCGGGCAGACCTTGAGGCCGCGGCCGTCGATCAGGAGGGCGTGGCCGCCCTGCTGCTCGGGGCCGACGGTGACGACGACGACCGGGCCCTCGGCGCCGGCCCGCAGCAGACGGCCGGCCCGCGGCGGGCGCAGGAAGTCGCGGAAGCCGTCGTGGGCGCGGATCGCTTCGAGGGTCTCCTGCCATTCGCGGGCCAGCCGGTGGCGGCGGTCGGCCTGTTCGCCGGACAGTCCGTCGGCGGCGGCCGCGTCCAGGTTCTGGCGCAGGGCGTCGAGCCGGGCGGCGAGGACGGGGTGCGCGGCGGCCAGATCGCGGGTTTCGCCGCGCAGTTCGAGGGCCTGGGCGGCGAGCACCCCGCGGCCGGCCTCCAGCAGTTCCAGGGCGGACTCGGGCTCGCCCGCGGCCAGCGCGATCTGGGCGGCGAAGGAGCCGGTGGGGGCCATGTCGCCGAGGAGTTCCTCCTGGTCGGAGCGGTCCACGCCGCGCCAGGCGAGCAGCGGGAGCAGGTCGACGGCCAGGCGGACGGCCTCCAGTGCGCGCCGCGCGTCACCGTTCTCTTCGGCGACGGTGGCCAGTTGCAGCGCGGCGGCCATGCGCGTGGCGGCGGGCTGTGCCGGGTCGGCCGCCAGGCCGGCGTTGACGGCGAGGGCCTCCTCGCGCACCCCGTCGCGGTCGCCGTCGGCGCGGGCCACGTCGTAGAGGATGCGCGACAGCACGGCGAGCGCGGTGCCCTGGCGCGGGTCGCCGGGCGGCAGCATGTGCGCGGCTGCGCGGGCCCCTTCCAGCGCCCGGTCCAGATCGGCCCGGTCCCCGCCGAGCCGGTGGCGCGTCCACAGGGCGTAGGCGTGGTTGCCGTACAGCATGACGCTGCGCCGGGGGTCGTCGGGCGCGTCCCACAGGGCCTGCTCGTAGTGGCGTACGGCGGTGTCGGCGGCCTCGACGCCGGCGCCGGGGAGCCGGGTGCGGGCGAGCAGGATGGAGCCGAGGGCGTTGAGCAGGGCGGCGCGCCAGGCGTGGCCGGGGGCGGTGGTGGCGAGGGCGCGCTCCACCAGCCGCTGCCCGCGGTCGAGTTCGCCGGTGTCGCCGGACTGGCGGACGTACGCGACGATCAGGGTGACCAGGTTGCCGAGGGCGATGGGGAACTCGGCGCCGAACTGCGCGGTGCGGTCGGCCAGTTGCTGGGCGGCGTCGACGGCCTCGCGCAGGGAGGCGAGGTGCCGGGTGCGCGAGTGCCGCTCCCCGAGGGCGAGGAGGAGGTTGCCGAGGAGCTGCTCGGGCACCTCGGCGCCGGGCGGCAAGGCGGCGCGGCCCTCGCGGAGCCGGGCGACGGCCTCGTCGAGGAGGGCGAGGTCGGCGGTGGCACGGTAGCGGAAGACGAGGACGCCGCCGAGCCGGGCCAGGGCTTCGGCCTGGCGCCCAGGGGTGTCCGCGGCGGCGAGGGCCCGCCGGGCGACGGCCTCGGCGGGGCCGAAGTCGGGGCTCGTCTCCTGCTCGGCACGGGCGAGGTGCAGGTCGACGAACGAGGCCAGGACCCCGGAGTCCTCTGCGTAGGGCGAGCCCGGCGCGGTGAGCCGGGTGAGCAGGGCCAGGGCGGGCGGGATGCCCGCGGGGTCGCCGGTCTCGCGGTACTCGTGGACGGTGGCGGCACAGAATGAGGTGGCGGCCTCGCGCGAGGGGTGCGGTCCGGCGAGGCCCTGCGCCATCAGCTCCAGCGCCCGGCGGCGGTCGGCCGCGTCGCCGCGCATCTGGTAGCGGTACTGGAGGTGCCGGCCCAGGTCGGCGGCGTAGCGGGCGGGTTCGGCGGCGTGCAGCTCGGTGTAGGCGTCGATGGCCTCGCGCAGGATGTCCTGGTCGCGGCGGCGGGCGAAGCGCTGGGCGAGCAGGTCGGCGTAGTGGCCGCGCAGCTGTGTCTCGATGCGCGGGTAGAGCGGGTGGCGGCGGATGGTCCGCTGGAGGGCGAGGGCTTCGTCGAGCAGGGTGACGTCCGTCTTCTCCCGGGCGGTGGCGGTCAGATACGTCGACATGGTCATCGCGGCCTGCCCGAGCCACTGCGGGCTCGTCGGGTCGAGGCCGTCGAGGGCGGCGCGGGCCAGATCGACGGCGTCCTCGATGTGGGCCGAGTCGCGGGTGCGGGCGGCGCGGGCGGTGAGCAGGGCGGAGAGGCGTCCGGCGCGCGGGGCGCGGTCGGCGCCGCCGGCGGCGTCCAGGGCGGCGCGGGCGTGGACGAGGGCAGTGTCCTCGTCGGCCTTCTCGCCGCTCGCCCCGAAGCGCTGTTCGGCGGCGCGGGAGAGCACCTCGTGGACCGCGCCGAGCACGGGGTCGTCGGCGGGCCGGCCGCGCAGACAGCGCCCGCCGCACAGCAGGGCGGCGTCCAGGCACCAGCGGCGCAGTGCCTCGGGGGTGTCGGTGGCCTGCGCCCGTTGCACCAGCAGCGCGGACATGCGGCCCGCGAAGGCGGCGGTGTCCTCGTCGATGTCCGCGCGGACATCGACGAGGGGCCGTAAGGCGGGCGGGACGGCGTCGGGGAGGGCGCGGTGCAGCAGGGCGGCGGCGAGCAGGAACACCGCGTGTTCCGGCGCCCCTTCGCCGCTGCCCGCCTTGGCCGCGGTGCGCATCAAGGCGGTCAGCCCGGCCTGCCGGAGCAGGCCGGGTGCGGGTGGCTCGCCGCCGTCGCGCACGGCGGGCCAGACCGCGGCCAGCTCCTCCTTGTGCCCCTCCAGCAGCGCACCGAACCCCAGCCGGTCGAACAGTCCCGCCATGCTCGCTCCCCCGTAGTTGTGTCAGCCGAAGAAGACGCCGACCTCCTCGTACAGCTTCGGGTCGACCGTCTTCAGCCTCGCCGTCGCCTCGGCGATGGGTACGCGCACGATGTCCGTGCCGCGCAGCGCGACCATCTTGCCGAAGTCCCCGTCGCGCACGCAGTCGATCGCGTGGAGTCCGAAGCGGGTGGCGAGCCAGCGGTCGAAGGCGCTGGGGGTGCCGCCGCGCTGGACGTGCCCGAGGACAGTGGTGCGGGCCTCCTTGCCGGTGCGGCGCTCGATCTCCCGGCCGAGCCACTCGCCGATGCCGGACAGCCGCACATGCCCGAAGGAGTCCAGCGAGTCGTCCTTGAGGACGGCCTCGCCGTCCTTGGGCATGGCGCCCTCGGCGACGACGACGATCGGGGCGTACGACGCCTTGAAGCGGGAGGTGACCCAGGCGCAGACCTGGTCGAGGTCGAAGCGCTGCTCGGGGATGAGGATGACGTTGGCGCCGCCGGCGAGTCCGGCGTGGACGGCGATCCAGCCGGTGTGCCGGCCCATCACCTCCACCACCAGGACGCGCATATGGGACTCGGCGGTGGTGTGCAGCCGGTCGATGGCCTCGGTGGCGATGCCGACCGCGGTGTCGAAGCCGAAGGTGTAGTCGGTGGCCGACAGGTCGTTGTCTATCGTCTTGGGCACGCCCACGCAGGGCATGCCGTACTCGTCGGCGAGCCGGGCGGCGACGCCGAGCGTGTCCTCGCCGCCGATCGCGATCAGCGCGTCGACCTCCAGCTTGGCGAGGTTCTCCTTGATCCGCCGGATGCCGTTCTCCGCCTGGAGGGGGTTGGTGCGCGAGGAGCCGAGGATGGTGCCGCCGCGGGGCAGGATGCCGCGCACGGCGGGGATGTCCAGGCGCACGGTGTCGCCCTCCAGGGGGCCGCGCCAGCCGTCCCGGAAGCCGGTGAATTCATAGCCGTACTCCTGGACGCCTTTGCGGACGATGCCGCGGATGACGGCGTTGAGCCCGGGGCAGTCGCCGCCTCCGGTCAGTACTCCGACCCGCATGGAAATGTCCCTTCGCCACGGTTGCCGAACACGCGAGTGCCGTACGGCAGCACGCTAGCCGTGACCCAGGTCACTTCGGCATGGCCCGGCCGGGCCTTTCCGGTGAAGTCGCGGGCGCGAGGTTCACGCGGTCACTCGTCGTCGAGGCCCCGCTCTATGGCGTACCGGACGAGTTCGACGCGGTTGTGCAGCTGGAGCTTGCCGAGGGTGTTCTGGACGTGGTTCTGGACGGTGCGGTGGGAGATGACGAGGCGCTCGGCGATCTGCTTGTAGCTCAGGCCCTTGGCGACCAGGCGCAGCACCTCGGTCTCGCGGTCGGTGAGGCGGGGGGTGTCGGGCTCGTCGGTGTGGGCGGCGGGGGCGGGTTCGGAGGCCAGGCGGCGGTACTCGCCGAGAACCAGACCGGCCAGGCCGGGCGTGAACACCGGGTCGCCGACGGCCGTGCGGCGCACCGCGTCGAGGAGTTCCTCGGTGGAGGCCGACTTCAGCAGATAGCCGGTCGCGCCGGACTTGACCGCCTCCAGTACGTCGGCGTGCTCGCCGCTGGCGGACAGCACCAGGACGCGCAGCGCCGGGTTGTGGCCGACCAGCTCCTTGCAGACCTGGACGCCGGGCTTGACGGGCAGGTTCAGGTCGAGGACGAGGACGTCGGGAGAGGCCGCCCTTGCGCGGCGTACGGCCTGCTCGCCGTCGCCCGCCGTGGCGACCACGTCGAAGCCGGACTCGGCCAGGTCACGGGCGACCGCGTCGCGCCACATGGGGTGGTCGTCGACCACCATCACCTTGATCGCCTGCTCGGTCATCGCTTTCCTGCCTTCCCCCGTGACACCTTCGGTACCTTCAGCTCGACCTCCGTGCCCTGCCCCGGGATCGAGATCAGCTCGGCGCTGCCGCCGAGGTCGCTCAGCCGTCCGCGGATGGACAGGGCCACGCCCATGCGCCCCTCGCCCTCGGCCTGCGCGAGCCGGCCGTCCGGAATGCCGGGGCCGTCGTCGCGTACGGTCACGATCACCTCGTCGGGCCAGTCCTCGACCAGGAGCCAGGCGCGGGCGCCGTCCCCCGCGTGCTGCCGCACATTGTCCAGGGCCGCGCCGACCGCGGCGGCCAGCTCCCGCGCCGCGGCGGGCTCCATCGGCACCGGCGCGCCGGGTTCGGCGAGGCTGACCCGGGCGGAGGCGAAGGGGGCGAGCAGCGGGCGCAGGTCCACCGGCCCGTCGTCGGGGTCGGGTTCTTCCACGACCCGTACGACGGCCCCCTCGGCGGCGTCCTCCGACACCCGGGACACATGCGTCAGGCCGCCGGAGACCAGGGTGCGCAGGGCGACCTCCTGCTCTCCGGCCATCCGGCCCAGTTCGGCCGCCTCGCCGCCGATGACCGCGCCGCGCCGCTGCACCATGGCCAGGACCTGGAGCACGCTGTCGTGGATGTCCCGGGCGAGCCGCTCCCGCTCGCGGGTGGCCGCCTCGATCTCCAGGGCGCGGGCGAGGGTGCGCTCGGAGGCGCGGGCGACCTCGACGACGTAGCCGATGGCAATGGAGGCGACCCAGACGAGGATGACGTTGTGGACGGTGTCCCGGGCGGGGGTGCCGCGCTCGATCAGGTTGGCGACGGCAACCGCGGTGGAGGCGCCGGCCGCCCAGCGCCAGCCCCCCTTGATCGCGAAAGCGAGCACCGAGCCTGCGGTCCATATCGACGGCAGTGTCGGCCCGCCGTCCGCGACCCGCGCGGGCGCGTCCGCGAGCGGGGTCAGGAGGATGCCGGTGAGCGCGACGGTGAGGTCGGCGGCGAGGAAGCGCCGTGTGCAGATCGCCGCGTTCTGCACCCGGGGCAGGGTGGCCAGGGTCCACACGCCGAGGACGGCGTAGTAGCCGACGGCCAGCCAGGGGCGGCGGAACTCGTCGTAGGCGGTGGCGAACAGGCCGACCGCGTACAGCATGGTCAGCACGCGGAAACCGGTGAGCGCACGCCACAGCGGCAGCTCGACCGACATCCTCATGACCTTCTCGCGCCGCGCCACCGGCCCACCCCCCGATTCCCCCGGATCCCCGTCTGTGTCTCCTACGTTCCGCTCTTCGCGGCCTTCGCCGCTTCCTTCGCGGCTTCCTTCTCGGCCTTGGCGGCTTCCGCGATCTGCCGCTTGGCGGCGGTCGCGTACATGTCGACGTACTCCTGGCCGGAGAGCTTCATGATCTCGTACATGACCTCGTCGGTCACCGCCCGCAGCACGAACCGGTCGTGCTCCATGCCGTGGTACCTGCTGAAGTCCAGGGGTTTTCCGATGCGGATGCCGGGGCGCATGACCTTCGGGACGACCTTGCCGGGCGGCTGGATCTTCTCGGTGTCGATCATCGCCACGGGGATCACCGGGGCGCCGGTGGCGAGGGCCACGCGGGCGAGGCCGCCGGGCTTGCCGCGGTAGAGGCGGCCGTCGGGCGAGCGGGTGCCCTCGGGGTAGATACCGAACAGCTCCCCGCGCTCGATCACCTCGATGCCGCTCTTGATCGCGGCCTCACCGGCACCGCGCGCACCCGAGCGGTCCACGGGCAGCTGGCCCACGCCCTTGAAGAACGCGGCCGTCAGCCGGCCCTTCACGCCCGGGGTGGTGAAGTACTCGGCCTTCGCGATGAACGTCACCTTGCGGTCGAGCACCGCGGGCAGGAAGAAGGAGTCCGAGAACGACAGATGATTGCTCGCCAGGATCGCGGCACCCTCGGCGGGGACGTTCTCCAGGCCCTCCACCCAGGGCCTGAAGACGAGCTTCAGCGAACCCCCGACGGTGACCTTCATCGCGCCGTACAACAACCGAGTGCCTCCTGTGTCTGTGGATCAGACCTTAACCCGGAGGTCGCGCGAGTGGCCCGACGGCCCTGGTCGGTGTCGGTGCGGTCGCGTACGGTGAACCACACCCGGAGTCTTTGGGAGTGTTTTCCCCAGTCCTTCTCACGAACCCCAGCCCCTTCTCACGAACCCAAGCCCCTTCTCACGAACAAGGAGACCGAAGGTGCCGGTCCTTCCCGGAGCCGAGCCGTACCGCCACGAGGGCGGCGAGGTCGGCGTCCTGCTGTGCCACGGCTTCACCGGTTCCCCGCAGTCGCTGCGCCCCTGGGCGGAGTACCTCGCCGAGCGCGGTCTGACCGTGTCCCTGCCGCTGCTGCCCGGCCACGGCACCCGCTGGGAGGACATGCAGCTCACCGGCTGGCAGGACTGGTACGCGGAGGTGGACCGCGAGCTGCGCGCCCTCACCGAGCGCTGCGCGCAGGTCTTCGTGTTCGGCCTGTCCATGGGCGGCGCCCTCTCCCTGCGCCTGGCCGCGCGGCACGGCGACGAGGTGGCCGGGCTGGTCCTCGTCAACCCGGCGAACAAGGTGCACGGCCTGTCGGCGTACGCCCTTCCGGTGGCCCGGCATCTCGTCCGTACGACGAAGGGCATCGCCAGCGACATCGCCAAGCCCGGCAATGTCGAGATCGGCTACGACCGGGTGCCGCTGCACGCCGCGCACTCCCTGCGGCAGTTCTTCCGCGTGGTCGACGGCGAGCTGCCCCAGGTCACCCAGCCCCTGCTGGTCCTGCACAGCCCGCAGGACCATGTCGTACCGCCCGCCGACTCGGCCCGCATCCTCAGCCGGGTGTCCTCCACGGACGTCACCGAGCTGCTGCTGGAACAGAGCTACCACGTCGCTACGTTGGACCACGACGCGGACCGGATCTTCGCGGAGAGCTACGCGTTCATCGGCCGGCTCGCACCCAGTGTCGGCAAGGAAGGGACGGCCGCAGGTGGCTGAGCACGACTCCGAGAGCAGAGACCGGGAGGAGCGCGACGGCCTCGGTCCGGAGGAGCAGAGCGTGCCCTTCGACGAGGACGCCGCGTGGGCGGCGATCGTCCAGGGCTACGGCGAGGAGCCGCCGGACCCGCCCGGCGCCAAGCCGTTCAAGTCGGTGGAGGACCTGGCGCTGCTGGAGCCCGAGACGAACGCCGACCCGGAGGGGGAGGCCCCGCCCGCCAAGAAGGACGAGACCCCGAAGCCGCTGGGCAGCTCGGTCGCCTTCGCGCCCGGTGTCGGCCCGCGCGACTACTCGGTCGCCGAGCCGACGGAGGACGACTTCGACGACAGCGACGAGGGGCACTTCGTGCCGCCGGAGCCGCCGCCGCTGCCCGCCGCCGACACCACCGCCAAGTTCGCCTGGCTGGCCGTGATCGGCGGCCCGGTGCTGCTTCTGCTGGCCGTCGTCCTGGGCTGGGACATGACCTGGTGGCTGGCCACGCTCGGCATCGGCGGCTTCCTGGGCGGCTTCGCCACGCTGGTGGCGCGCATGCGCACGGATGACGACGAGAGCGACGATCCGGGGCGGGGCGCGGTCGTCTGAGCGGCTGGGATTCTGTCGTCTAAGCGGCTGGGACTCTGAGGGCGGCCAGGACCGGAAGGTGGTCCGTGGCCGCCCTCAGGTCGTGTGCGGTGATGCCGGGCTGGTCCAGGGGCACACCGCAGCCGAGCACCTCGATGCCCTTGGTCGCGAAGATCGCGTCGATACGGCGGTGGGGCTCGTCGCGGATCCAGGTGTCCGAGCTGCCCCAGGGGGCCGTGGTGTGGCAGTCCTGGAGCTGTGTCGCGAGCCGCTGGAAGGTGGGGCCGGTGGGGCGTTCGTTGAGGTCTCCGCCCGCGATGACGTGGTCCGTGCCGAGAGCCGCGACGCGGTCCAGGAGCATGCCGCCCTGCTCCTGGCGTTCGGCCTTGTCCAGGGAGAGGTGGCAGCTGATCGCGCCCACGCGGGCGGCGCCGAAGCGGATCACTGCCGTGGAGAGGCCTCGTCGGTGCTGCCCCGGGGTGAGGGGCAGCAGGATGTCCTCGGTGTGCTCGACCGTGGCGCGCAGGTTGCAGAGCAGGGCGGGGCCTGCGGCTGTGGCGCCGCCGGAGAGGGTGACGAGGTCGGCTGCCGTGGCCAGGCGGGCGAGCTTCTTGCGCCAGCGGAAGAACCGCGGTGCTTCCTGGAGGAGGACCAGGTCGGGGGCGCAGGCCCGGATGACGCGGGCGAGGGCGTCGGTGTCGTCCCTCAGTGAGCGGACGTTGTAGCTGAGGACCCTGATGACTGCTGAACCGTCTGAGTCCGTGCGGGACTTGGGGAGCGGCGCCATGTGGATCAATGTACGCCCAAGGAGTCGGGGCGCGGGGTACGTGCGCGACTGCCGGTTGCTCGTGGCTGATCGCGCCCACGCGGCGGAGCCGCATATGTATACAGCCCCGCGCCCCAAAAACCAGGTACCTACATGACCGGGTCGGGCTCCCTGGCCAGGTCCGCCGCACCCACCATGCCGGCCTTGTTGCCGAGCTGGGCCGCGATCACGTCCGCCACCGGGCGCCAGTTGCCGCCGACGAGCCAGCGCTTGTAGGACTTGCGGATCGGGTCCAGGACCAGGTCGCCCTCGTCGGAGAGGCCGCCGCCGACGATGAACGCGGACGGGTCGAAGAGGGAGGCGAGGTCGGCGAGGCCGGCGCCGGCCCAGCGGGCCAGTTCGCGGTAGGAGTCGACGGCGACCGGGTCGCCCTGGCGGGCGGCCATGGAGATGTGCTTGCCCTCGATGCCGTCGGGGGTGCCGTCGCCGAGGGCGAGCAGCACCTCGGCGCGCTCCGGGGTGGCGTTGGCGCGCTGCTTGGCGTAGCGGACGAGGGCGCGGCCGGAGGCGTACTGCTCCCAGCAGCCCTGCGAGCCGCAGCCGCACAGCAGGCCGTCCGGCACCATGCGGATGTGGCCGAACTCGGCGGCCACGCCGAAGTGGCCGCGGCGCAGCTTGTTGCCGATGATGATGCCGCCGCCGAGGCCGGTGCCGAGGGTGATGCAGATGACGTTCCGGTGGCCCTTGCCGGCGCCGAACTTGTACTCGCCCCAGGCGGCGGCGTTGGCGTCGTTCTCCACGACGACCGGGAGGCCGGTGCGCGCCTCGACCTTCTCCTTGAGCGGTTCGTTGCGCCAGTCGATGTTGGGCGCGAAGTAGACCGTCGAGCGCTGACGGTTGACGTAGCCCGCGGCACCGATGCCCACGCCGACGATCTCGTGCCCCGCGCGTGCGCCCTCCACCGCCGAGGCGATGGCGTCGATGATGGCCTCGGGCGTGGTGGGGGTCGGCACCTTGAAGGTCGAGAGGATGTTGCCTTCCTCGTCGACCACGCCGGCCGCGATCTTCGTGCCGCCGATGTCGACGCCGATGGTGAGTCCCATGAATCCCTCAGTTTCGGTCGAGCCCCGCTACGGCCAACCGTACCCGAGGAGGCAGTCAGTCCAGGTCGATGCGTTCGCCTGATGGACCGCTGTCGCCCTCGTCGGGGCCGTGCTCGAAGTCCGCGGTCCGGGAGGTCCAGCGCTTCTCCTGGGCCTGGACGGCGGAGCGGTAGGCGGCGAGGAGTTCCTGACCTGCGACGGCGAGGTGGTCGAAGACCTCGGGGTTGCGTTCGATGACCGGTTCCACGGCCGCCTTGGCCTGCTGGACGACCTGCTGCACGACCTGCTGGGCGGCGGGTCCGGCGACCGCGCCGAGCAGCGGTGACTGCAGTCCGGCCAGCTTGTCGGCGACGGTGTCGACGAGCTTGCGCAGCTCCTCGGCGGCCGAGCCGGGGGGCGGGCCCTGCCGGCCTTGGCGCCGGGCCTTCTCCGCCGCGAGATCCTCGGCGCACGCCGTCGCCCAGGCGTCGGCGTCGGCCGCGGTCGGGCGCTCCCCTGCCTCGGGGTGCTCTTCGCTCATGGCGGGCTCCTGACTACGGTTCGTTCTTACGACGTTACCCGACCGGGCGCCGCGGCTTCAGCGTCCCGTCGGCCACAGCGCGGGGTCCGGCGCGAAGCGGATGCGCAGCTCGTCCTCGCGCAGGCTCGCCCCGGCCACGGTGCACCGGCGCAGCGCGGAGGGCAGGGGGACGACCCGGCGGAACGGGCCGACGCCGAGGGCGAGTTCGTCGCCGCGCCGAATCAGGTCCAGCTCGTCGCGCCGGGCGCCGGGCAGCGGGATGTGCCACACCAGGACACCGTCCTGCGCGAGCCGGTCGACGACCGGCCACTCGACGGTGGAGGGGCCGCCCGGGTCGGCACCCAGGGCGAGTGCGGCCAGGTCCTCCGTGCCGCGCGGGTCACGTCCGAGATGGGGCACGGCCTGGACGTCGTACACCCCCTGCCACTCCTCCACCGCCTTGCGCTGCTGCACCACGAGTCCCGTGAGCCAGCTGCCGGGGCCCGCCTCCGTCTCGGGCACCACGCGGTTGGCCACCAGCCGTTCGGGGCGCCGGGCGCGCAGGGCGAGCCCGAGGGCGGCGGCCCGCACGGCGTCGGCTCCGGCCGGTCCCGGCTCGGCCACCAGCCGCACGTGGGTGTCCTTGTCCGCGAGCACGGCCTCGACGGCCCCCAGCTCCACGTCCCAGCGCGCGGCCGCCTCGTACAGCCACTCCGCGGGCATCGGCACCCCGGCCAGCCGTCCCAGCATCGGCCGTAGCGCGCGGGCCGCCTGCCGCTCGGGCGGCAGCAGCCTGCGCAGACAGCGGCGCAGTTCCTCGGGGAGGGTGAGCAGGGCGAGTGCCCGGTCGAGCGGGGGCAGGTCGACGACGACCAGGTCGTGCGCCTCCGACAGCGCGGCGTCCCGCAGCGCCCGCAGCAGCGCCAGCTCGTCGGCTCCGGGCAGCGGCGTCAGCTCCTCGGGCTCCAGCCGGGCGGCCCCGAGCAGATCGAGCGCCCCGCCGGCCCGCTCCTGCAGTGCGGTCAGCCCGTCCCGGAAACCGACGGCGGGGTTGGGCCGCCATGCGGTGAGGTGCTCACCGACCCGGACGGGGTCGGGCCCGGTGGCCGTGCCGAGGGCGGCGCCCAGCGAGTCGGACCGGTCGACGCTCAGCACGAGCGTCCGAAGGCCTTCCCCGGCGGCGGCGAGCGCGGTGGCGGCGGCGGCA
The DNA here is from genome assembly GCF_044763135.1 of Streptomyces sp. NPDC096205. Classification (NCBI taxonomy): domain Bacteria; kingdom Bacillati; phylum Actinomycetota; class Actinomycetes; order Kitasatosporales; family Streptomycetaceae; genus Streptomyces; species Streptomyces sp. NPDC096205. Next base: position 443,185 of record NZ_JBIWFS010000002.1, read on the forward strand.
GTGGTACGGCCACTGCCACCCGGACCGATGATCAGGAGGGTGCGCATGAGGGTGACGGTAACCCCCTTACTTCGCCCCCGACTCCACCCGCTTCTTCAGCCCGGCCAGCGCCCGGTCGATGATGACCTTCTCGGCCTTGCGCTTGATCATCCCGAGCATCGGGATCTTCACGTCGACGGTCAGCTGGTACGTGACCTCGGTGGCGCCCGCCCCGGCCGGCTTCAGTACGTAGGACCCGTCGAGCGACCGCAGCATCTGGGACTTCACGAGGGTCCAGGAGACCTCGTTCTCGCCGGTCCAGGTGTATCCGAGCACCTGGTCGTCCTTGATCGCCCCGGCGTCCATGACGAGCCGCACCTGTTCGGCGCGGCCCTGCTCGTCCGCCCGGAGGACCTCGGCCTGCTTGACCTCGCCGGTCCAGTCCGGATAGCGGGCGAAGTCCGCGATCACCGACATGACGTCGGCCGGTGCCGCCTCGATCGTGATGCTCGAGCTGGTGTGTTCCGCCATCTTCGTGGCTCCTCCAGATGCGGTCCGGCAAGAAGTCGTGGTGCGCACGTATGTGCAGCGTGAAGGCTACCGCGCGCCGACGGTCACCATTCGAGCGCCCAGGGGCGGCCGCTGCCCGCGAAGTGCCCGACGTTGACGCACTCCGTCGCCCCGATCCGCATGCGCCGCGCCAGGGGCTGATGGACGTGCCCGAACAGGGCATAACGGGGCCGGGTCCGGCGGATCGCCTCCAGCAGGGCGCGGCTGCCCCGCTCGAAGCGGCGCGCGACGGTGTCGTAGACGAGCTCGGGCACCTCGGGCGGGATGTGGGTGCACAGCACGTCGACCTCGCCGACGGCCTCGATCTTGGCGGCGTACTCCTCGTCGGAGATCTCGTACGGGGTGCGCATGGGGGTGCGCAGGCCGCCGCCGACGAAGCCGAAGGTGCGGCCGCCGATCTCCACCCGCTCGCCGTCGAGGACGCGCGTCCCGGGCCGGGCGTACTCCTTCCACAGCGGCGGCATGTCGACGTTGCCGTACGTGGCGTAGGTCGGGGTGGGGAAGGCGGCGAACAGCTCGGCGTACTGCTTGCGCACGGCCCCCTCGATCACGGCGGCGCGGTCGGCGCCCACGCCGGCCCACAGCTGCCGGCCGAGGTCGCGGGCCTCCTCGAAGCGGCGGGCGGTGCGCAGCTCGACGAGCCGGTGGGCGTTCTCGACACCGAACAGGTCGGGGAAGATGCCGCGCGAGTGGTCGGCGTAGTCGAGGAACAGGACGAGGTCGCCCAGGCAGATCAGGGCGTCGGCGCCGTCCCCGGCCCGGGCCAGGTCGGCGGCGTTGCCGTGCACGTCGCTCACCACGTGAACGCGGGTGGATGCCATGGTGATCAAGCGTAGGCGGCGCGCGGCCCTTGTGAACAGTGCTGGCCGGACCTGCGGTTACTGGCTGGTTCCGAACGCCGTCGACTACTGTGCGCGAAGGAACACCCAACTGTGTGACGCAGCGAACATCTCGCCGGGACCCCCTGTCGTAGACGCCATACCGGCGGGTAACGTCCGGGCAGTCCAGTCGTGCTCAGGTTTTCAACATGTGAATTCCCGAGCACTTGCCCGAGCCTTGGACCGCACCGTCGCATCGCACAACGTCGTGGCGCCGGCGCCCTATGAGGAGCAGCAGTCTTGCGCGAGTTCAGCCTTCCGGCTTTGTACGAGGTCCCCGCGGACGGGAATCTGACCGACATCGTCCGCAGAAACGCCGCGCAGCATCCGGATGTCGCCGTCATCGCCCGCAAGGTGTCCGGCCGCTGGCAGGACGTCACCGCCACGGAGTTCCTCGCCGAGGTGCACGCGGCCGCCAAAGGCCTGATCGCCGCCGGTGTGCAGCCGGGCGACCGGGTCGCCCTGATGTCGCGCACCCGCTACGAGTGGACGCTGCTGGACTTCGCGATCTGGAGCGCGGGCGCGGTGACCGTGCCGGTGTACGAGACCAGCTCGCCGGAGCAGGTGCAGTGGATCCTGTCGGACTCGGGCGCGACCGCCTGCATCGTCGAGATGGACAACCACGTCGCGGCCGTGGAGTCGGTGCGCGAGTCGCTGCCCGCCCTCAAGCACGTCTGGCAGATCGACGCCGGCGGCGTCGAGGAACTGGGCCGGCTCGGCCAGGACGTCGCCGACCAGACGCTGGAGGAGCGCGGCTCGGTCGCCAAGGCGGACGACCCGGCGACCATCGTCTACACCTCCGGCACGACCGGCCGCCCCAAGGGCTGTGTCCTCACCCACCGGGCGTTCTTCGCCGAGTGCGGCAATGTCGTCGAGCGGCTGCGCCCGCTGTTCCGCACCGGTGAGTGCAGCGTCCTGCTCTTCCTGCCGCTCGCCCATGTCTTCGGGCGCCTGGTGCAGATCGCCCCGATGATCGCGCCGATCAAGCTGGGCTGCGTCCCCGACATCAAGAACCTCACCGACGAGCTGGCCGCGTTCCGTCCGACGCTGATCCTGGGCGTGCCGCGCGTCTTCGAGAAGGTGTACAACTCCGCGCGCGCCAAGGCGCAGGCGGACGGCAAGGGCAAGATCTTCGACAAGGCCGCGGACACCGCGATCGCCTACAGCAAGGCCCTGGACACCCCGGCGGGCCCGTCCCTCGGCCTGAAGATCAAGCACAAGGTCTTCGACAAGCTGGTCTACAGCAAGCTGCGCACGGTGCTCGGCGGCCGCGGCGAGGCCGCGATCTCCGGCGGGGCCCCGCTGGGCGAGCGCCTCGGCCACTTCTTCCGCGGCATCGGCTTCACCGTGCTGGAGGGCTACGGCCTGACCGAGTCCTGCGCGGCGACCGCGTTCAACCCCTGGGACCGGCAGAAGATCGGCACGGTCGGCCAGCCGCTGCCCGGCTCGGTGGTGCGGATCGCCGACGACGGCGAGGTGCTGCTGCACGGCGAGCACCTGTTCAAGGAGTACTGGAACAACCCGGGCGCGACCGAGGAGGCGCTGGCCGACGGCTGGTTCCACACCGGCGACATCGGCACCCTCGACGAGGACGGCTACCTCAGGATCACCGGCCGCAAGAAGGAGATCATCGTCACCGCGGGCGGCAAGAACGTCGCCCCGGCCGTGATCGAGGACCGCATCCGGGCACACGCCCTGGTCGCGGAGTGCATGGTGGTCGGTGACGGGCGGCCGTTCGTGGGCGCGCTGGTCACCATCGACGAGGAGTTCCTGGGCCGCTGGGCCGCCGAGCACGGCAAGCCGGCGGGGTCCACCGCGGCGTCGCTGCGCGAGGACGCGGACCTTCAGGCCGCGATCCAGTCGGCGGTCGACGACGGCAACGCCGCGGTGTCGAAAGCGGAATCGGTGCGGAAGTTCCGCATTCTGTCCTCCCAATTCACGGAGGAGTCGGGCCACCTGACGCCCTCGCTGAAGCTGAAGCGGAACGTGGTGGCGAAGGACTACGCGGCCGAGATCGAGGCGATCTACGCCAAGTGACCTCGGCGGTGCTCTATGGCGCGGTGTCCTCCACGAGGACCCGCGCCATGGTGCGTTCGGCGAGGGCGGTGATGGTGACGAAGGGGTTCACCCCGATCGAGCCGGGCACCAGCGAGCCGTCGGTGACGTACATCCCCGGGTAGCCCTTGACCCGGCCGTAGCCGTCGGTGGCCTTGCCCAGCACGCAGCCGCCCAGCGGGTGGTAGGTGAAGTCGTCGGCGAAGACCCGGTTGCCGCTGCCGAACAGGTCGTAGCGGTAGATCGTGGCGTTCGCCGCGTTGATCCGGTCGAACAGCTTCTTCGCCATGCCCGCCGACACCGAGCTCTGCGAGGCGCTCCAGCCCAGCCTGAAGGAGCCGTCCGCGCAGGAGAACGACGCCCGCTCCCGGTTCCTGGTGATCGCCAGGTAGAGGCTCACCCAGTGCTCCAGGCCCATGGGCAGCGGGGCGATCTCGGCGAAGACCGGGTTGGCGGTGTTCGCCCAGTCGTCGATGCCCATGACCGGCATCGTGGACTGGTCCTCTCCTACGGTGTCCCACAGATGGTTGGCCCGGCCCAGCATGACGTTGCCGTTGGGGCCCCAGCCGGCGCCGACGCTCGCGTCGAGATCGGGGAGGGCGCCGGACTCCCTTGCCCTGAGGAGGAGTTCGGTGGTGCCGAGGCTGCCGCCGGCCAGGAAGAGGTGGCTGCAGGCGTACTCCTTCCTCTCCACGACCGCGCCGGTGGGGTCGATGCGTTCGGCGGTCACGACGTACGTCCCGTCCGGCGCGCGGCTCACCGCGGTGGCCCGCTCCAGCGTGTGCACGGTGACGTTGCCGGTGCCGAGCGCGGCGGCCAGGTAGGTCTTGTCCAGGCTGCGTTTGCCGTGGTTGTTGCCGTAGATGACCTCGCCGGCCAGGGCGGACTTCGGGGCGGTGCCGGCCGCCTCGCGGCGCATGTGCTCGAAGTCGTAGACGCTGGGCACGAAGGTGGTTCTGAGGCCGGCGTTGGCGGCGTGCTTGCGGGAGATCCGGGTGAAGCGGTACCACGGCGTGGACTCGAACCAGGCCGGGTCGATCGTGTTGACGCCCAGCATGGAGCGGGCGCGCGGGAAGTAGGTGCCGTACATCTCGTCGGCGTCGACCGCCGGGAACTGCTCGGTGAAGTACGCCCGGGGCGGGGTGACCGCCATGCCGCCGTTGACCAGGGAGCCGCCGCCGACGCCTCTGCCGACGTAGACGGACATGTGGTCGAAGCGGACGCGATCCAGGGGGCCTGGATAGCGCGTGATGTCCTTGTTGACGACGTCCAGCCAGAGGAAGGTGGCGAGGGGGGCCTCGGTGCGGGTGCGGAACCACATGCTGCGTTCGTCGGGGGCGGCTGTGGAGCAGAAGACCTTGCCGTCCTTGCCCGGGGTGTTCCAGAGGCGGCCCATTTCCAGGACGAGTGTGCGGATGCCGGCCTGTCCCAGGCGGAGGGCCGCTACTGCGCCGCCGTAGCCTGAACCGACCACGAGGGCGGGGGCGTTGTCGGCGGCCGGGGCCTCTTGTGCCCGGGCCGCCTGAAGACCGATGCGGGTGAATCCGAGGGCCGCGGCCGTTTGCAGCGCGGCCATGCCTAGGATCTGACGTCTCGTCAGGTGTGGGGTCATGCTGCGCAGCATGCGCCGACTTTTCTGTTCCGCCTAGACGGTCCGCGCCATCCGATGTGCCTGGTGTTCGTAGTTGGCGGCCGACCGTCCGTTGTGGCTTGTCGCGCGGTTCCCCGCGCCCCTGGCGGCACTGCCCTAAAGCAGCGTTTTCAGGTTCTCCGCCAACAGATCCCAGCGCCACTTCTCCTCGACCCACTCCCTGCCCCGCTCGCCCATCCTGCGGCGCAGTTCGGGGTCTTTGAGGAGGGTGATGATGCGCTCGGCGGCGTCCTGCGGGGAGCCGCCCCGGACCACCCAGCCGGTTTCGCCGTCGAGGACGGCGTCGGGGGCTCCGCCGGAGTCGCCTGCCACCACAGGAAGGCCGGTCGCGGAGGCCTCCAGGTAGACGATGCCGAGGCCCTCGACGTCGAGGCCGCCCCGCCGGGTGCGGCAGGGCATGGCGAAGACGTCGCCGGCGCCGTAGTGGGCGGGGAGCTCGGACCAGGGGACGGGGCCGGTGAAGCGGACGGAGTCGCCGAGGCCGGCCTCGGCCGCCATCCGGCGCAGGTCCTTCTCGTAGGGGCCGCCGCCGACGATCAGCAGGACGGTGTCCGGCTCGGCGGCGAGGATGCGGGGCATGGCCTGGATGAGGGTGTCCTGGCCCTTGCGGCGGACCAGGCGGGACACGCAGACGACCACCGGGCGGTCGGTCAGGCCGAGGCGGGCCCGGACCTCGTCGCCGCCGGAGGCGGGATGGAAGGTCTTCTCGTCGACGCCGGGCGGGAGCTGGACCATCCGGGAGGCGGCGTCCGCGCTGAGCGCGGTGGCGATGCGCGAGCGCGTGTACTCGCCGAGGTAGGTGATCGTGTCGGTGGCCTCGCCGATACGGCCGAGCAGTTGGCGGGCGGCGGGCAGCTGGGCCCAGCCGGCCTCGTGGCCGTGGGTGGTGGCCACCAGCCGCTCGGCGCCGGCCTTCCGCAGCGCGGGCGCCATCAGGCCGAGCGGGGCCGCCGCCCCGAACCACACCGAGGTGCAGCCGTGCTCGCGCAGCAGGCGCACCGCCGTACGCGTGGCGCCCGGGGTCGGCAGGAGCATCGTCGTGCGGTCGCGTACGACGGTGAAGGGCTGCTCGGCGTCGAAGGCGGCGGTCGCCTCGATGCCCTCCCGGCTCCGCTTCCAGGTGGAGGCGTAGACGACAAGGCGCTCGGGGTCGAGCCGCAGCGCCATGTTGTGCAGGAACGCCTGGATGCCGCCCGGCCTCGGCGGGAAGTCGTTGGTCACGATCAGGGTCTTGCGCATCGCCGCCGACCTTACCCAACGTAGACTCGCGGGTCGGCACGGCCGTGCTGCACAACGGGCGCACAGGCCGTCGCGAGACCATGGCCCCTTCAGGACGGGCAGCGGACGAATCGGGGCACGGGTGGACAACACGAACGACAGGCGCGCCGTTTTCGGGCTGCTCGCCGTGTGGGGCGTGACGCGCCTGGCGCTGCTGCTGTTCGTCTTCAAGGTGTTCGTCTTCCCCGGCCCCGACGTCACCAGCGACGTGTCGTTCATCTACCACGGCTGGTACGAGGTCCTGCGCGAGGGAACGTTCCCGCGCGAGGACGTCACCTGGCAGTACCCGCCCGCCGCCGCGCTGGCGATCCTGTCCCCGGCCGTGCTGCCGTTCCTGGACTACGCGCAGGCCTTCTTCGTGCTGTGCTTCCTCGCCGACTTCGCCGTCCTGGCGCTGCTGCTGTTCGTCGGGCAGCGCCCGGGGCGTACGCTGCGCGGCGCCTGGGTGTGGGTGGTGGGCGTGCCGCTGCTCGGGCCGACGGTGTACGCCCGCTACGACCTGATGGTGACGGCGGTCGCGGTGGCCGCGCTGCTCGCGGGGGCCCGGCGGCCGCGGCTGATGGGGGCTCTCGCCGGGCTCGGGGCGATGCTGAAGGTATGGCCGGCGCTGCTGCTGGTCGGCTGTGTGCGGCGGCGGGCGTGGGGGGCGGCCGTGGCGACGGTGGCCGGGCTCGCGGCGCTGTTCACGCTGGCGATGCCGGGCGCGTTCGCGTTCCTGACGTTCCAGCGCGACCGGGGCACCGAGGTGGAGTCGCTGGGCTCGCTGGTCTTCCATGTGGCCCGGCACCACGGCTGGGAGGGCCGGGTGCTGCTGAACTACGGCTCGGTGGAATTCCTCGGCCCGTACGTCGACGTGGTGAGCACGGCCGCGCTGGCGCTGACCGGCATGGCGTTCGGCTGGCTCCTGCTGTGGCGGCTGGCCGCGGTGCGCTTCACCACGACCACGCTCGCCGACGCCGCGTTCGCGGCGGTGCTGCTGTTCACCGCCACCAGCCGGGTGATCAGCCCGCAGTACATGGTGTGGCTGGTCGGTCTCGCCGCGGTGTGCCTGGGCTACCGGGAGAGCCGGATGCGGCTGCCGGGCCTGCTGGTGATCGCGGCATCGCTGGTGACGGTGCTGGAGTTCCCGGTCTGGTTCGGGCACGTCGTCGCCAGCGACACCCTCGGGGTGACGCTGCTGGTCCTGCGCAACGGCATGCTGGTGACGGCCGCCGCCCTCGCGGGCCGTGAGCTGTGGCGGGCCACCACCGCCCACCGCGCCCCCGCACCGCTGCCCGGCCAGACCGCTCCGGCGGAGGAGACGCCGGTCTCTTCCTGAGGCCTCAGGCGCCCTGCCGATGCACACCCCGGGCGCCCTCCTGAGGCCGCAGACGCCTGCCGACGCACGCCACGGGCGCCTTCCTGAGGCCACAGACGCCTGCCGACGCACACCTCGGGCGCCTTCCTGAGGCCGCAGGCGCCTGCCGACGCACGCCACGGGCGCCTCTTTGACGCCTCAGGCCGCCTTGATCAGCGACACCGCGGCCTCCGCCCGGCGCCCGGCCCGCCGGAACAGCGCCGCGGCCACCGCGCCCTGCAGCCCCATCGACAGCGCCATCGCCATGCAGATCCCCGGCAGCCCGAGCCCCGACAGGCCGTACGCCAGGGGCAGTTGTACGGCCGTGCCGAGCACCGTCACCCGCAGCAGCGTGCCCGCTCCCCCGCTGCCCTCGAAGACCCCGCCGAGCGCGATGAACCCGGCCATGAGCAGCAGGTAGGGGCCGATGCAGCGCAGGAACAGCACGCCCTCGTGGGCGATCGCGCCCTCGGCGCCGAACGCGGCCATGATCCATGGGGCGGCGAGGGCCAGCCCGGCCGCGGCCACCGCGCCCACCGCCGAGGAGAGCAGCACCGCCTGCCGCCCGATGGCCCGGCGCTCCTCGCGCCCGGCGCCGAGGGTGTGCGCGGTGTGGATGGCAGCGGCCTGGCGCACCGAGTAGAAGGCCATGGTCGCCACGTACAGGGTCTTGTAGGCGATGGCGTACGCGGCCACCGCCGTCACCCCGATCCGCGCCACGATCGCGACCAGCACGAGCGTGCCGCCCTGGCGGAGGGTGAAGTCGGCAGCTATCGGCAGCCCGGTGGTCAGCGTGCGGCGGACCAGGGCGCCTGAGCGCACCCCGGCCGTGCTCCGCAGCAGCGCGTTGCGCCGCAGGGCCATCAGCCCCACACCGAGCGCCAGGCAGCGGCACAGCACCGTGGAGGCGGCGGCGCCCTGGACGCCGTAGAGGTGGATGAGGAACGGGTCGCAGATAAGGATCAGGCCGTTGACGAGCAGGGCGAGCCGCATCGGGGTCCTGGTGTCGCCGGTTCCCTTGAGGATGCCGTCGACCAGTTGCTGCGCGAAGAACACGGCGACGCCCGGGATCGAGATCGCGAAGTAGCCGACGGCGAGCGGCAGGGCCGCACCTCCGCCGAGCACCAGGCGGGCCAGCGGCTCGCGCAGCAGGAAACCGCCGGTCACCACGACCGGGGTGATCAGCCCGAACACCGCCCAGCCGCCGCGCACGGCAGCCCGCACCGCGGCGGGGTCACGCGCGCCCCGGGCGTGGGCGACCAGCACGGTCGTGCCGGAGCCGAAGAGCAGGGCGACGCCGAGCAGCACGTTCTCGGCGTTGGTCGCCACCGCCACGGCGGCCACGGCGGGACCGCCGAGGCGGGCGACCCAGACGGTGTTGATGATCCCGGCGGCCACGGAGGCCAGGAGCGAGAAGTAGACGGGGTGGGCGAGCGAGACGAGTTGTCTGCGGTGGGCGTTCATGAAGCATCCCCCTCTTGTCGAGCTACCTCTTATCGAGCTACATCGAAACGAGGTAACTCGATAAGAGGTAGCATGACGGCGCGGCGAACCACAAGGAGGAAACGTGCTGGAGCTGTCGATCCTCGGCTTCCTCGCCGAGGAACCCCTGCACGGCTACGAGCTCAAGGAGCGCATCAAAGCCCTCAGCGGCCATGTCCGCCCCGTCAGCGACGGCGCGCTGTACCCGGCGATCACCCGCCTGGTCACCGCGGGCAAGCTGGACCAGCACACCGAGGACGGCGCGGGCGCGGCCCCCCGCCGGGTGCTGTCCCTGACCGACAAGGGCCGTGCGGACCTGCTGGAGCGGCTGCGGCACCCGAAGCAGACCGAGATCACCGACCAGGTGCGCTTCAACACCCTGCTCGCCTTCCTGCGCCATCTGCCCGACCGGCACGAACAGGCCGCGGTGCTGCGCCGCAGGCTGGACTTCCTCGACGCCCCGACGAGCTTCTTCTACGAGGACGGCTCACCCGTGCGCGCCGAGCAGGCCGACGACCTGTTCCGCCAGGGCATGCTGCGGGTGGCCCGGGCGACGGGGAAGGCCGAGCGGGAGTGGCTGACGGAGGCCATCGAGCTGCTCGGTCAGCCGAGCTGAGCCCGCAGGTACTCCCGCCACCGCCCGGTGAAGTCCTCCAGGCTCGTCCCCAGCACCCGCTCCAGCGCGTCCTCCACCGCCCCGGCCCGCTGCCGATGCTCCCCCACCGCGCGGTAGAACGCGCCGAGCCGGTCCTCGCCCCACTGCTCGGCGATCATCCGGCAGGCCAGCCAGCCGCCCTCGTACGCCCGGGCCAGCGCGGCCGAGTCGCCGTCGAAGCCGAAGTCGCCGTCGGCCGGCAGCGCCCCCGGCAGCCGGCCCTCGGTCACGGCCTGGGCCAGCTCCGGGGCGGCCTCGGCCGGGGTGCGGCCGGTGCCGCGGTAGCCGATCCAGTCGGCGAAGCCCTCGGACAGCCACAGCGGGGTCGCGGGGCCCGTGTGGGCGCGGGTGGCGACATGCGTGGTCTCGTGGGTGAGCACGACCTGCTTGCCCACCGGGCCGAGCACGCCGTACGCGTCGGGGTTGACGATGACCCGGTCCGCGGGCGCCCGCCCCGACCCGCCGACCTCACCGGTGGTCACCGCCGCGATGCCCCGGTAGGCGGAGGCCGGGGAGCCGAGCAGCCCCGCCATGCCGTCCAGGGACTCCGGCACCAGCACCACCACGCGCCGGCTCCACTCCCCGCCCCAGGCGTCGGTCACGGCCGGTACGGCGTGGTCGGCGAGGCCCGCGAAGTCCCGCAGCGACTCCCGCGAGCGCCCGACGCCCAGCACGATGCTGTGCCGGCCGCGCACCACGTCCACCCGGCCCTGGTCCCACAGCTGCTGCGCGGCCTTCTCGGCGGGCCGGTCGGACACCACCCGCCAGTGCCCGTCCGCGTCGCGCGCCAGACGCAGGGTGCGGCCGGCGCTGACCGGGGCGGCGTCGTAGCCGGTGAGGCGGTAGCGCAGCTCGGCGTCGGCGGTCGCCGTGTCCCCGTCCCGGCGCAGGCCCGTCAGCTCGTACGACCAGTCGGCCAGCGGCACGGCCCGCAGCCGCTCGTACGCCGCCGCGCCGCCGGTGTCCCGGTAGGCGGCGGCGTCGTGGTCCACGAGCGCCTCGGCGCGGCGGTCGAGCAGGTGCTGCACCGCGGTGCGGGCGCTGTCCTCGGCGGTCGGCCGGGCGCAGCCGGACGGGGAGACGAGCAGCACACAGAGCGCCGCGACCACCGCGCCCCGTACCCGCCCTCGACCAGCCACCTTTCCGATCGTAAGGCCGTCCGGCCGGATCAGACCCGGGTCACCGAGGCGATGGGCATCATCCCGACAGGGTCGTAGCGCACCGGGGCGCCCGGATAGGGGGCGTGGATGACCTGCCCGTCGCCGACGTACATGCCGACATGGCTGGCGTCGGAGCGGTAGACGACCAGGTCACCGGGCTGGGCCTCGGACAGCGGCACCTGGCGCCCGGCGTAGCGCTGGTCGCCCGAGGTGCGCGGGATGGCGACACCGGCCTGGGCGTACGACCACTGCATCAGGCCGGAACAGTCGAAGCCGCCGGGCCCGTTGGCGCCCCACACGTACGGCCGGCCCAGCGCGGAGCGGGCGGCGGCCACGGCGGCTGCGGCGCGTCCCGAGGCCGGGGCGGCCTCGGAGAGGCCGGGCAGGTCCGCGCGGCCGGAGCGGGAGGCACGGCCGTAGGCGTCGCGCTCGGCGTCCGGCAGGGAGTTGAGCAGTTGCCGGGCCCGGGCGAGCTTGCGCTCGACCGTGCGCTTGTGGGAGGCGACCGCCCTGCGGCTCTTCTCCAGCTCCACGAGCTTGCCGGCCGCCTCCGCGCGCTCCTGGGCGAGTTCGCGCATGGCGTCCTGGAGGTCGTCGAGCTGTCCGGCCTGGCGGGCACTGATCCGGTCCAGGGTGGCGGCCTTGTCGAGGTAGTCGCGCGGGTCCTCGGAGAACAGCAGGGCGACGGTGGGGTCGAGGCCGCCGGAGCGGTACTGGGCGCCGGCCAGTGAACCGAGCGCCTCCCGCATGGAGTTGATGCGCTCCTGCTGGCGGGCGATCTCGTCCTGCGCCTGCCCCACCTGCTCGCGCAGCGCGTCCGCGCGCTCGTCGGCCTGGTTGAAGGCCTCGGTGGCCTTCTCCGCCTCGGTGTAGAGGCGGTCCACCTCGGCCCGGGTGTCGTCGTGCGGCGCGGCCACCGCGGACGTGGCGGCCGGTACGGCACCGAGGGCCGCGGCGGACAGGGCGCACAGGGCGGTGATCCCGCGGTCGAACCCGGACGGCGCAAGGCGGCGATGAGAGCCCACGTCGGCACGCGCTCCTTCCACTGGCGGCTGGAAACGCGGCAGACAGTAACCCCGGGACGGGCCACCGGCCAAAGACCTCCGCGGGCACGCACGGTGACGCCCCGTCGCCGACGCAGGTCAGCGGCGGGGCGTGGAGTCACAACGCGCCTCGATGATTCGCCCGTTCGGGCGGTGCGGTGTCCTGATCTTGAAGGCGTCAGCCTTACGGGTCAGATGCGGACGCCGAACTGGAACGGCATGTTGCCGATCGACTCGTAGCGCACGACGGTGCCGGTGCGCGGGGCGTGCAGCACCTGGCCGTTGCCCGCATAGAAGCCGACGTGGTGCTGGTCGCCGTAGAAGATGACCAGGTCGCCGACCTTGAGGTCGGACTGGCTGTAGATGCGCGTGCCGGCGCTGGCCTGGGCCTGCGAGGTGCGCGGTATGGAGACGCCGGCCTGGGCGAACGCCCAGGAGGTCAGGCCCGAGCAGTCGAAGGAGGACGGGCCGGAGGCGCCGTAGACGTACGGCGAGCCGATCTTGCTCTGGGCGGCCTGGAAGGCGGCCATCGCGCGGCCGGAGGCCGGGGCGGTGCTGCCGAGGTCGACGCGCTCCTCGGAGGAGCGGTTGGCGCGCTCCTGCTCGGCGGCGAGCGCGGCCTTCTCGGCCGCGGTGAGGGAGTTGAGCAGCTTCTGCGCCTCGGCGAGCTTGCCCTGGACCTCTTCCTTCTTCTTGCCCAGCTCCTCGCGGGTGGCGGCGAGGTCCTTGAGCTTCTCGGTGGCCTCGGCGCGCTGCTGGGCGAGTTCGCGCTGCTTGTCCTGGATGTCCTCGAGCGCCTCGACCTGCTGGCCGCTCAACTGGTCGAGCGTGGAGGCCTTGTCGAGGTAGTCGTCCGGGTCCGCGGAGAGGAACAGCTGCAGGGAGGGGTCGATGCCGCCGCTGCGGTACTGGGCGCTGGCCATCGAACCCAGGCCGTCGCGCAGCTCGTTGAGCTCCTCCTGGCCGCGCGCGACGTTGTCCTGGACGGTGGAGATCTCCTTCTGCAGCTTCTGCTGCTTCTCCTTGGCCCCGTTGTACTTCTCGGTGGCCTGCTCCGCCTGCTCGTAGAGCTTGTCGACCTTGGCCTTGACCTCGTCCTTGCTCGGCTTCTCGCTGGGCGCGGCATTGGCGGCCTGCGCGCTGATCGCGACGGCGGCGGCGGCTGCGGTGGTCAGCACGGTCACGCGTGCGCGACTGGGCTGCTTGGGTCGACGGTGGGACGCCACGGGGGTGGACTCCTTCTTGTGAGTGATCACCCGATCGGAGGTTCGAGCGCTAAACCTAGTGACCTTGCTGTGATCAGTTCAAATCCTGAGCCCAAAAAATCCGCTCACGGAGCGCATTCTTTGCCCGCAACTCACATGGGGTGATGCGCGCTTGACGCTACGTTGCGTGAAGACCCGGCCAATTCGGGCAATGGGCCTGTACGTTGCCGATGGGGCGTACGTTGCCCATGGGGCAAACGGCTCAGCCCCTCGAGAACCGCTTCAACAGCACCGCCGACGCCACCGGGCGCGCCCCCGCGCGGGCCACTCCGTCGGCCACCTCACGGTCGGTGGAGGCCACGATGACCGGCCGGCCCGGCGGCTCGGCGCGCACCAGTTGACGGATCAGCTCGTCCGCGGTGATGCCCGGCTTGGAGAACAGCACCCGCACCCCGCGCGGCGGCGCGAGCAGCACCGGCGCGACCAGTTCCGCGCCGTCGAAGACACAGGTGACCTCGGCGCCGGTCTGCGCGGCGAGTTGCGAGAGCTGCCCGAGGAGCCTGAGGCGCTGCTTCTCCAGCGGCATCTGCGGATAGCCGGTCTTGGTGACGTTGTAGCCGTCGACCACCAGATGCGCCTGCGGCAGCGCCAGCAACTGGTCCAGGATCGCCGGGTCGTCCTCGCTCAGCGCCCGCGCGGCGATGTCCTTCGGCGTCATCCGCCCCGGCTCGACCGCGTCCACGGTCTCCGCGGGCCGCACCGACACCGGCGGCAGGGCGAGTTCACGCCGCAGCCCCTGCGCCGCGTCGAGCACGGTGTCCAGCAGCAGCCGTACCCGCATGTCCTCGACGCTGCGCCCCTCACGGGCCGCCTTGCGGCTTGCCTCCAGGGCGGCCTCGGTCTCCCCCAGACGCGCCTTGAGCCGCCGCGCCTCACTCTCCGCGGCGGACACCTGCGCATGACTCTCGGCCCGTACGGTGTCCATCTCGGCGTGCGTCTTGCGCAGCGCGGCCTCGCCGCGCTTGACGTCGCTGAGCGCCGCGCGGAGCTTGCGGTGAAGCGATTCGGCTTCCTTGCGGGCCGACTCCAGCTCGGTGCGCAGCCGCTCGGTCTCCGCGCGGGTGTGCTCACGGGCGGCGGCCAGTTCGGCGCGCAGCCGCTCCAGTTCGGCCCGGCTCTCCTCGTCCGCGCGCTCGGCGTCGGCGCGCAGGGCCTCCTCGCCCGCGGCCGTCACCAGCTTCACCCAGCCGGTGGGGCGCAGCACATAGGCCGCTGCCGCCACGTCCAGCGGGTCCGCGGCCGGCGGCGGCGACCCCGCGTCCAGCGCGCCGGTCAGCTCGGGCTGGGCCTCGCGGAGCTTCTCGCCGATCCGCTGCCGGAACAGCGGGTCGGTCTCCAGCGCGGAGGCCATCGCGTTGCCCGCGAACTTGGCCCTGCGGTTCGGAGCGAACCGGGCGTACTGTCTGAGCTGGGCGGGCAGTTCGGCGACGGTCAGCCCGCCGAAGCCGTCCGAGACGATCTGCACGACCCGGCGGCGCACGCCGTCGGGCAGCGGACGGTCGAGCACCTCAGCGGCGCCGTCGCCCGGCCCCCCGCCTGCGGTCTCCACCATCCGTCACACCCCAATGCCTGTGCGGGGCCCGCTCCCCTCAGGAGCCGGCACCCGGCCTGTCCACGAGTTCCACCTGGTCCACCGCGTTGCACCAGCGGCAGCGCACCGACTCGATGGTCTCACTGACCACCTCGCGCTCCTCCACGCTCGGCTCTCCGGCGAGGTCGAGGTGGACGTACTCGACGACCTTCGACGAGCGGGTCACATCGAAGCGGGTGAGATTGCCGCACAGGGTGCAGCGCCACCGGGTCGTGGCGGTCGGCAGGGGAACCGTCATCGTGACTGTTCGCTTCCTTCTAGTCTCCGTGATGCACCGGCTTACCGGCGCGTGTGGCTCGTAACCCTACGGCCTGCCGACGACACCATGCCCGTCTGTCCACGGCGGCGAGGCGATCTGTGTGTATGCGTCCGGTTACGCCATGCTCTGGGGTCATGGTCAGCAACTGGAGCGCGGTGGCCGGGCGGGCGGCCCAGGCGATGCGGCGGCCGACGGCGCCGATGACATACGCACTGATCGGCCTGTGCTGCCTGATCTTCCTGATCGGCCCGGCGGCGGGCCTGAACCCGGCCTACGGCTCCGGGGAGGAGCTCTTCGCCGCCCAGCGGGCCTACTTCCGGCGCTGGGGGGTGATCCCCGCCGAGCTGTTCGAGGGCGCGGCGGGCTCCGCGCTGACCCCGGCGACGGCGCTGTTCGTGCACGGCAGCTGGGTGCATCTGCTCGGCAACATGCTGTTCCTCTACGTCTTCGGCATGATGACCGAGGAACGCATGGGGCGGATCGAGTTCACCCTCTTCTATCTCGGCTGCGGCTATCTCGCCCTGCTGGGCTACGCGGCCGCCAACGCCGACTCCGACCAGTCGCTGGTGGGGGCCTCCGGGGCGATCTCCGCCGTGCTGGGCGCGTTCCTGGCCCTGTTCCCCAGGGCCAGGGTGACCAGCCTGCTGCCGTTCCTGTTCTTCCTGCCGCTGCGGTTCCCCGCGTGGGTCGTGCTCCCCTTCTGGGCGGCCCTGCAGTGGCTCGCCGCGGGACGCGCCCCGGACGGGCCCGGGGTGGCGTATCTGGCCCACCTGGTGGGCTTCGGGCTGGGCTTCTGCTACGCGTGGGCCCGGTACGGCCGTACGACTAGAGTGAAGGCCAGCCCGTCGACGCCGGCCCGTGAGGGAGAGAACCAACCGTGATCACCGCGATCGTCCTCATCAAGACCAGCGTGGACCGCATTCCCGAGATCGCCGAGCAGATCGCTTCGCTGGAGACGGTGAGCGAGGTCTTCTCCGTCACGGGGACGTACGACCTGATCGCCATGGTCCGGGTGCGGGAGCACGAGGACCTGGCGGATGTCATCCCTGGGCGGATCAGCAAGATTCCTGGGGTCGAGGCGACGGACACGCATGTGGCGTTCCGGACGTACTCGCAGCATGACCTCGAGGCGGCTTTTGCGATCGGGCTGGATTCCTGACGCCTACCGACTCGGGGGTGCGGGCTTTTGCGCGTCTGCGGGTTGTCGTGGGTTGCTCGCGCAGTTCCCCGCGCCCCTAGCGCACTGGTACGCAGCGACCCTCCTCCGTGCGGTACGTCCACTTGGCCCCCTTCGTCACCAGCTCCTTGACGGCGGTGACGAACCTGTCCACGTGCTCGTCGGGCGTGCCCGCTCCGAAGCTCACTCGGATGGCGTTGAGGGACTTCTCGCCCGGGGCGGCCTCGGGGGCGCCGCATTCGCCCTGGGTCTGGGGGTCGGTGCCGAGGAGGGTGCGGACGAGGGGGTGGGCGCAGAAGAGGCCGTCGCGGACGCCGATGCCGTACTCGGCGGAGAGGGCGGCGGCGAAGTGGGAGCTGTTCCAGCCCTCGACCACGAAGGAGATCACGCCGACCCGCGGGGCGTCGTCGCCGAAGAGGGAGAGGATCTTCACCTCGGGGACCTCGGCGAGGCCCTCGCGGACCTTGGCGATCAAATGCTCCTCGCGGGCGACCAGGATGTCCCAGCCCGCCTCGGTGAGGGCCTTGCAGGCGGAGGCGATGGAGTAGACGCCGATGACGTTCGGGGAGCCGGCCTCGTGACGGGCCGCGCTCTCGTGCCACTCGACGGCGACGCCGCCGTCCTCGCGGCGGGTGACCTTGCGGCTGGCGCCGCCGCCCGCGAGGTAGGGCTCGGCCTCGCGCAGCCAGTCGGCGCGGCCGGCGAGGACGCCGGAGCCGAAGGGGGCGTACAGCTTGTGGCCGGAGAAGGCGACCCAGTCGACGTCGAGGTCACGGACGGAGACCGGGTGGTGCGGGGCCAGCTGGGCGGCGTCCAGGACGATCCGGGCGCCATGGGCGTGCGCGGCGGCGGCCAGCTCACGGACCGGCCACAGCTCACCGGTGACGTTCGAGGCGCCGGTCACGCACACCAGGGCCGGTCCGTACGGGTCGCGGTCGGCGAGGGCGCGCTCCAGGGTCTGAACGGCCTGGCGCGGGGTGCGCGGGGCGTCGAGGTAGGTGACCCGGGCGTCCTGCCAGGGCAGCAGTGAGGCGTGGTGCTCGGTCTCGAAGACGAAGACCTCGCAGTCGGCGGGCAGGGCTCGGGCCAGCAGGTTCAGGGAGTCGGTGGTGGAGCGGGTGAAGACCACCTGGTCGTCGGCGCGGCAGTCCAGGAACTCGGCGACCGTCACGCGGGCGTTCTCGAACAGGTCGGTGGACAGCTGGGAGAGGTAGCCGGCGCCGCGGTGGACGCTGCCGTAGTACGGGGCGTACGCGGCCACGTCGTCCCAGACCCGCTGGAGGGCGGGGGCGCTGGCCGCGTAGTCGAGGGCCGCGTAGGTGACCTCGCCGCCGGTGACGAGCGGGACGGTGACATCCCGGCCCAGAACGGACAGAGGGGCACAAACGGACTGGTCGGCGGCAGCGGTGGAGACGGACATGGCGGAACTCCCGTGAGAGAGGCCCCGTAAGAGGTACGGGGAGGAAGGAAAAGGGGTGTGCGGAGGCGGGGCTCGGCGGCCCTAACGCATTCGCTTGCTCACGGGAGACTCCCTCGAACGACCCAGGACCCCTGGTTTCGCGAGGGGTCCGCGCTTGCCGCAGGCCTTGCTGCCGTGCGGCCTGGTCTTCACCCGGGGCACCCCGCCACGGACGGAGGGTTGCCGGACAGTCGGCCGGGGCCTCATGACTGTCACTCATGACCTGGTACAGGAACGTACGCGAAAAGATCGTCGCCCCGCAACCCGTGTCCGGATCGCGGGACGACAGTCGTCGTACGGTCAGGCGTCGCGGTCAGGCGTTGCTGACCGCCACCCAGCGGTCGAGCGTCCGCCTGGCCGCGCCCGAGTCGATCGACTCCGCGGCCTTCGCCATGCCGGCCCGGAGCTGCTCGGCCAGCGGGGCGCCGGTGGGCTCCAGGGCGACCAGCGCGGCCGCCGAGTTCAGCAGGACGGCGTCACGGACCGGGCCGGTCTCGCCGTCGAGCAGACGGCGGGCGACCTCGGCGTTGTAGGAGGCGTCGGCGCCGCGCAGGGCCTCGACCGGGACCAGGTCCAGGCCGACCTCACGCGGGTCGAAGGACTCCTCGGTGACCTGGCCGTCGCGGACCACCCAGACGCGGGAGGTGGCCGTGGTGGTGAGCTCGTCCAGGCCGTCGTCGCCGCGGAACACCAGCGAGGAGTTGCCGCGCTCGGCGAGGACGCCCGCGACGATCGGCGCCATGCGCGCGTGCGCGACACCGACGGCCTGGGCTCTCACCTTGGCCGGGTTGGTCAGCGGGCCGAGGAAGTTGAAGGTGGTGCGGATGCCCAACTGGCCGCGGGCGGCCGCCACATGACGCAGCGCCGGGTGGAACTTCACCGCGAAGCAGAAGGTGATGCCGGCCTCCTCGGCGACCTCGGCCACCCGCGCGGGGGTCAGCTCCAGGTTGACGCCGAGCTTCTCCAGCACGTCGGAGGCGCCCGAGGCGGAGGACGCGGCGCGGTTGCCGTGCTTGACGACCTTCGCGCCGGTGCCGGCCACCACGATGGAGGACATGGTGGAGATGTTCACCGTCTTGGCGCCGTCGCCGCCGGTGCCGACGATGTCGACCGTGTCGCCGGGCACCTCGATGACATTGGCGTGCTCGTACATCGCACGCACCAGGCCCGTGATCTCCTCGACGGTCTCGCCCTTGGCGCGCAGCGCCACCGCGAAGCCGGCGATCTGCGCGTCGGTGGCCTCGCCGCGCATGATCCGGTCCATCGCCCACGCGGTCGCCTCCGCGCTCAGGTCGTACCCGTCCAGCAGGGCGTTCAGCACCTCGGGCCAGGAACGGCCCGCCGCGGTGTCGCCTCCAGCGGGGGTCACAGCGCTCATCAGCCGCTCCTAGTGAGTACGAGAAAAATACGGTGTCCGGGTCGTGAAGACTCCTGCACCCACCCTATCCAGCCGACGGCACGGCGAAGGGCCCCCGTCCGAACACCGGACGGGGGCCCTTCACTGTGTGGCGAGCGCAGCGATCAGTGGTGGCCGTGGCCGCTCGTGATCTCCTTGTACTCCTCGACAGTCGGCTTCGGGATCTGGGAGTCCTCGCCGTAGTACGCGTTGCTCAGCTTCGCGCGCAGCTTCTCGGAGCCCTTCACCTTGCGCTCGACGCCGTTCTCGTCGACCGTGGGGCCGATCTCCGCCGGCTTGTACTGCTCGTGCGCGGTGAGCGTGTGCAGCGCCTCCTGGCTGAGCGGCTCGTGCACCTCGATGAACTCACCGTGCGGCAGGCGCTTGATCGTGCCGGTCTCGCGACCGTGCAGGACCTTGTCCTTGTCACGGCGCTGCAGGCCGAGGCAGATCCGCTTGGTGAGGATGAACGCGATGACCGGTCCGGCGAAGAAGCCGATCCGGACGAACCACGTGACCGCGTTGATCGACAGGTGGAAGTGGGTGGCCCAGAGGTCGTTTCCACCGCCGACCAGCGTGATCATGTACAGCGTGATCCAGGCGACGCCGAACGCGGTGCGCGTCGGGGCGTTGCGCGGACGGTCCAGGATGTGGTGCTCGCGCTTGTCGCCGGTGATCCAGGACTCGATGAACGGGTAGACCGCGAGCGCGATCAGCACCACACCGAACAGGACCAGCGGGATGAACACGCCCAGGACCAGCGTGTGGCCCCAGAGGTTGATCTCCCAGCCCGGGAAGAAGCGGATGAGACCCTCGGCGAAGCCCATGTACCAGTCGGGCTGGGCGCCGGTGGACACCTGGTCCGGACGGTAGGGGCCCATCGCCCAGATCGGGTTGATCTGCGCGATCGCCGCGATGGCCGCGATGACACCGAAGACCAGGAAGAAGAAGCCTCCGGCCTTGGCCATGTAGACCGGCAGCAGCGGCATGCCGACGACGTTCTTGTTCGTCTTGCCGGGACCCGCGAACTGCGTGTGCTTGTGGTAGAAGACCAGGATCAGGTGGCCGACCACCAGACCGAGCATGATGCCCGGCAGCAGCAGGATGTGGATCGAGTAGAAGCGGGCCACGAAGTCGGTGCCCGGGAACTCGCCGCCGAACAGGAACATCGAGATGTACGTGCCCACGATCGGCGTCGACAGGATCGCGCCCTGCGTGAAGCGGACACCGGTGCCGGAGAGCAGGTCGTCCGGGAGCGAGTAGCCGGTGAAACCGGTGAACATGCCCAGGACGAACAGCAGGAAGCCGAACAGCCAGTTGATCTCACGCGGCTTGCGGAACGCGCCCGTGAAGAACACGCGCATCATGTGCACGAACATGCCGGCGAGGAAGATCAGCGCGGCCCAGTGGTGGATCTGCCGGATGAGCAGACCGCCACGGACGTCGAAGCTGATGTCCAGCGTGGAGGAGAACGCCTCCGACATGAGCTGGCCCTGCAGCGGCACGTAACTGCCGTGGTACTCCACCTCGTTCATCGACGGGTGGAAGAACAGCGTCAGGTACACACCCGTGAGGATGATGATGATGAAGCTGTAGAGGCAGATCTCACCCAGCATGAACGACCAGTGGTCGGGGAAGATCTTGCGCATGTTGGCCTTGGCCAGGGAGTAGATCCCGAGCCGGCCGTCGGCCCAGTCGGCGATCCGCTCGCCGGCCGGTGCCTTCCCGCGTGCGCGGGAGTCGGTGGTCTGGTTGGTGCTCATCCGCGCTCCCAGAAGGCAGGGCCGACGGGCTCGTCGAAGTCGCTGAGCGCCTCGAGGTAGCCCTCGTCGTTCACGCCGATGCGCAGCTGCGGCAGGGCGTGACCGGCGGGACCGAAGATCACCCGGGCACCGTCGGACAGGTCGAAGGTGGACTGGTGGCAGGGACACAGCACGTGGTGCGTCTGCTGCTCGTACAGCGAGATCGGGCAGCCCACGTGGGTGCAGATCTTGGAGAACGCCACGATGCCTTCGTGCGACCAGTCGAGCTCGCGCTTGTCCTTGATGTCCTCCGGCTGGAGCCGGACGATCATCAGGGCCGCCTTGGCGATCTCGTTCTGGAAGTCGTGGTCGTGCTCCTCCAGGCCCTCGGGCTTGGCGAAGGTCAGCGAACCCACGGCCACGTCGGAGGGACGCAGCGGCTCGTTGGTGTTCATGTTGACGAGCAGCTTGCCCTTGCGCCACAGGGTGTGACGCAGCTTGTCCTCGGGCAGCGGGCCGAGGTCGCGCAGCAGCACGACACCGGACAGCGGCACCAGGGTGAGCGCACCGAACATGGTGTTGCGGATCAGCTTGCGCCGGCCGATCGCCGACTCCTTGGCGCCTTGGCGGAAGTCCTCGTGGACCTTCGCGCGGACCTCTTCGGACGCCGCGATCGGGTGACGGTCGTCGGCGACCTCCACGTCGGACATCAGGGTGCGGGCCCAGTGGACCGCGCCCGCGCCGATGCAGAACAGGGCCGTGCCGAGGGTCAGACCCAGCGCGAAGTTCAGCGCGTTGAGGTGACCGATCGGGAAGACGAAGACGGCCTTGTCGTGCGGGATCGCCACGTACGAGGCGATGAAGCCGACGGTGGCCAGCATCGACACCGTGAACAGCAGGGCGACCGCGCGCTCGGACCGCTTGGCGGCCCGCTCGTCGATGTCCTGGATCCGGTGCTCGTGGGGCGGCAGGCCCGGGTCCGCGAACGGGTTCTTCTCGTCCGCGACGCTCACCGCGCCGTGCGCGGTGCCCTGCTCAGCGGGCAGGTTCTCTTCTGGAATGTCTTGGCTACTCATGACTTCTTGGCCTTTGCGGTCCGAGCGGCGACCCAGACGGCGACCGCGATCATCGCGCCGAGGCCGAAGACCCAGGAGAAGAGGCCTTCGGTGACCGGCCCGAGGCCGCCCAGCTCGAGACCACCGGGGTTCTCGGTGTCGTCGCCGTTGACCGCGTCGAGGTACGCGATGATGTCCTTCTTGTTCTGCTCCGACAGCGTGGTGTCGGGGAACGAGGGCATGTTCTGCGGGCCGGTCTGCATGGCCTCGTAGAGGTGCTTGGGGTCGACGCCCTCGAGCGTCGGAGCGTACTTGCCCTTGGTGAGCGCGCCACCCTTGCCGGTGAAGTTGTGGCACTGCGCGCAGTTGGTGCGGAAGAGCTCGCCGCCCTTGGCGATGTCCGCGCCCTCCGGGCCGTACTGCTCGTCGGTCGGGACCGACGGGCCGGCGCCCAGCGAGGCGATGTACGCCGCGAGCTGGTCGATCTGGGCCTGCGAGTAGATGTTCTTCTTCCGCGGCACCTGGGCGCCCTGGGAGGTCGCCGCCGGCATACGGCCGGTGCCGACCTGGAAGTCGACGGCCGCGGCGCCCACGCCGACCAGGCTCGGACCGTCGGAGGTGCCCTGACCGCCGGTGCCGTGGCAGCTGGCGCAGCCTACGGCGTAGAGCTTCTTGCCCTCGTCGATGGTGAGGGACTGGGCTGTTTCATCGGCCTGCGCCTTGTCCGCGGGCGCGAACACGGCGTACAGCCCCCCAGTGGCCGCCAGCGCGAGGAGTAGGACGACGACCGCCGCCAGCGGATGGCGTCGTCGTGCGGAGAGCTTTTTCACGGATTACCCCGGTGTCAGGATCTTCTGCGTCGATGCTTCTGGATGTGCGCTTCGGGAACGCGCGGTGGATCGGGTCCCGCTACTTGATCATGTAGATCGTGGCGAAGAGGCCGATCCAGACGACATCGACGAAGTGCCAGTAGTAGGACACGACGATGGCGGCGGTCGCCTGCTCGTGGGTGAACCTGCGGGCCGCGTACGTACGCCCGAGGACCAGCAGGAAGGCGATGAGACCGCCCGTCACGTGCAGGCCGTGGAAGCCGGTCGTCAGGTAGAAGACCGAGCCGTACGGGTCCGAGGACAGGGAGAGCCCGTCCTTCTTCACCAGCTCGGTGTACTCGAAGACCTGGCCACCGATGAAGATCGCACCCATCACGAAGGTGACGATGAACCACATCCGGAGCTTCTTCACGTCACCGCGCTCGGCGGCGAACACGCCGAGCTGGCAGGTGAGGGAGGAGAGCACCAGGATCGTGGTGTTCGTCGCCGAGAACGGGAAGTTCAAGGCCTCGGCCTTTTCCGCCCAGAACTCGGGACCGGTCACCGATCGCAGGGTGAAGTACATCGCGAAGAGGGCCGCGAAGAACATCAGCTCGGAACTCAGCCAGATGATGGTTCCGACGCTGGTGAGGTTCGGTCGATTGACCGACGGGTGCGCGTGCCCGGTTTCTACTGTCGTTGCTGTCGCCACGACCGACATTATGTCGGTCGCTTATCCCGCCCTCACTCCGGGGGGTGCCGTTCGGAGTGTTGCTGCCCGCCGAACCGGTGTTGACGTGGTGTTCAGGGGGAGGACGACAGGAGTAGCATCCGGCCCAACGGCCCCGCCCGTCCTGCCCGTACGACGCTGACGTCTCGGAGGAACAATGCAGCCGACCGCCACGGTGCTGGTCTACAGCGACGACTCCAACACCCGGGAGCAGGTGCGGCTCGCCACGGGCCGACGACCGGCTCCGGACGTTCCCGCGGTGGAGTTCGTGGAGTGCGCGACGCCTGCGGCGGTGCTGCGCGAGCTGGACCGCGGGGGCATCGACGTGTGTGTGTTCGACGGTGAGGCCGTGCCCATGGGGGGCATGGGGATGTGCCGGCAGATCAAGGACGAGGTGTTCGGCTGCCCGCCCGTGCTGCTGCTGATCGGGCGGCCGCAGGATGCGTGGCTGGCGACGTGGAGCCGGGCCGACGCGGCTGTGACGCATCCTGTGGACCCCGTGGAGTTCGCCTCCGCTCTGGCCTCTCTGCTGCGGCAGAAGCGGCTTCAGGGCGTCTGACCTCCTCACACGCTCTGCGGCCTCAGTCTCGCCACCTCTTCCGGGACTGAGACCGCGGACGTGCCGTTGCCGAGCAGGGCGCTGCCCTTGCGCCACTTCTCCCAGGGCATGTTCCAGTCGCCGAAGCCGTTTCCGAAGGCCTCCATCGTGTGGCCGCCGGAGTTGACGACCCGGACGACGTCGCCCTCGCGGACGTGCTCGAAGAACCACTCGGCGTTGCCGGTGCTCATGCCCGTGCAGCCGTGGCTGACGTTGGCGTAGCCCTGGGAGCCGACGGACCAGGGGGCGGCGTGGACGTACTCGCCGCTCCAGGTTACGCGGGTGGCGTAGTAGACGGGCAGGTCGTAGGACTCGGCGGAACCCTCGGCGATGCCGATGCTGGTGCCGCGCATACGTACGTAGTACTCCTTGCCCAGCACGACCTTGACGCCGTTGCGGGTCTCGAAGCCCGGCTTGCCCGTGGTGACCGGCATGGAGTTGATCTCCTTGCCGTTCTTGTACACGGTCATCTGGTGCGAGGCCGCGTCGGTGACGGCGATGACGCTGTCGCCGATGGTGAGGGTGACGGGCTTGGCGCTGCCGCCCCAGAGGCGGTCGCTGATCTTGATGCCCTCCAGGTTGCTGCGCACCCGGACCGTGGCGTGGGTGGGCCAGTACTCCTTGGGCCGGTAGTGCAGTTCCTTGTCGTCGACCCAGTGCCAGGCGCCCTCGACGTGCGGGGTGGACTCGACCTTCAGGGCGCGTTCGACGATGGCGCGCTGGGCCTTGTCCTTGACCGGCATGCCGAGTTCGGCGGTGACGGGCTGGCCCACGCCGTACGTGCCGGTCTTGGGGCCGAAGGTGACGTCCAGGCGCTTCTTGGTGCTGGGTTTGCCGGTGTCGAAGGTGACGACCTTGCGGCCGGGGGCGCCGTCCTCGTCCTCGGTGCTCACCCGGACCGTGTAGCGGGCGTCCGCGGCCAGCGGTGAGGTGCTGTGCCACCGGGTGCCGTCGGCGGAGAGTTCGCCCGCCACATGGCGTCCTGTGGCGTCCACGGCGGTGACGTCGGTGATGCGGCCGTCGGAGTCCTCGGCCGTGATCTCGAGGGGCTTGTCCGGATCGGCCTTCTTCCCGTCGCCCCCGGGGGCGTTGAAGGAGACCTGGTCCGCGGCGTCGTACGGCGCCGCGGACAGCGGGTTGCCGTCGGCGCCGCAGGCCGCGAGGCCCGGGCCGAGGCTCATGACCAGCAGGGTGCAGCCGGCGACGATGCGCGGTGAGGTGCTCATGACCTCAACGTAGGAAGCTTCGTCAACGGCGGCGCGCCGGGTGACACGGACGAGGTACCGGAAGTAGGCGAAACGGAGGAACCCGGACTCTCCTGACGGAGTGTCCGGGTTCCGGAGCGCTCAGCTCGTGTTACTGCGCGCGGTGCTCGCCGCGCAGGTCACTGGGTGCGGTTCTCACCGCGGTAGTACTCGAAGACCCAGCCCCAGATGCCGATCAGGATGATCGGGGCGGCGAAGTACAGCAGCCACCAGCCCACGGCCACGCCGAGGAACGCGATGGCACCGCCGACCGCCAGCGCCAGCGGCTGCCAGCTGTGCGGGCTGAAGAAGCCCAGCTCACCGGCGTCGTCCGCGACGTCGGCCTCCTGGTTGTCCTGAGCACCGGTGTCGACCCGCTTGGCCGTGAAGCCGAGGTAGAAGCCGACCATGATGCACAGGCCGAAGGCCAGGAAGAGCGCGGTCGTACCGGCCGGCTCCTTCGACCACACGCCGTAGAACACGGCCATGGCGAGGATGAAGACGCTCAGCCACATGAACATCTTGCCCTGGATCTTCACTTGCCGGCCTCCTTGCCGCCCGCCAGCGCGGCGGCTTCCTGGCCACCGTGGCCCAGCTGCTCCAGCGCGGCGATCTCAGGGTGGTGCAG
The DNA here is from genome assembly GCF_044763135.1 of Streptomyces sp. NPDC096205. NCBI lineage: Bacteria > Bacillati > Actinomycetota > Actinomycetes > Kitasatosporales > Streptomycetaceae > Streptomyces > Streptomyces sp. NPDC096205. Next base: position 469,225 of record NZ_JBIWFS010000002.1, read on the forward strand.
GTCGAACGCCGGGGATTCGCTGCGGATCCGCGGCAGGGTGAGGAAGTTGTGCCGCGGCGGCGGGCAGGACGTCGCCCACTCCAGGGAGCGGCCGTAACCCCACGGGTCGTCGACCTCGATCTTCTTGCCGTACTTGGCCGTCTTCCAGATGTTGTAGAAGAACGGAAGGATCGAGGCGCCGAGCACGAACGAGCTGATCGTCGAGATCGTGTTCAGGGCGGTGAAGCCGTCGGCCGCCAGGTAGTCGGCGTAACGACGCGGCATGCCCTCGGCGCCCAGCCAGTGCTGGACCAGGAAGGTGCCGTGGAAGCCGACGAACAGCGTCCAGAACGTCATCTTGCCCAGGCGCTCGTCGAGCATCTTGCCCGTGAACTTCGGCCACCAGAAGTGGAAGCCGGAGAACATCGCGAAGACGACGGTGCCGAACACCACGTAGTGGAAGTGCGCCACCACGAAGTACGAGTCCGAGATGTGGAAGTCCATCGGCGGCGAGGCCAGGATGACGCCGGTCAGACCACCGAAGGTGAAGGTGATCAGGAAGCCGGTCGCCCAGAGCATCGGCGTCTCGAAGGACAGCGAGCCCTTCCACATCGTTCCGATCCAGTTGAAGAACTTCACGCCGGTCGGGACGGCGATGAGGAACGTCATGAAGGAGAAGAACGGCAGGAGCACGCCACCGGTGACGTACATGTGGTGGGCCCACACGGTCACGGACAGACCCGCGATGGCGATGGTCGCCGCGATCAGACCCTGGTAGCCGAACATCGGCTTGCGGGAGAAGACCGGGATGACCTCACTGATGATGCCGAAGAACGGCAGGGCGATGATGTACACCTCTGGGTGTCCGAAGAACCAGAAGAGGTGCTGCCACAGCAGGGCTCCGCCGTTGGCCGCGTCGAAGACATGGGCGCCGAACTTGCGGTCGGCCTCCAGCGCGAACAGGGCCGCGGCCAGGACCGGGAAGGCCAGCAGGACCAGGACACCGGTCAGCAGGACGTTCCAGGTGAAGATCGGCATACGGAACATCGTCATGCCAGGGGCGCGCATGCAGATGATCGTGGTGATGAAGTTGACCGAGCCGAGGATGGTGCCGAAGCCGGAGAAGGCCAGACCCATGATCCACATGTCGGCGCCGATGCCGGGGCTGCGGACCGCGTCCGACAGCGGGGCGTAGGCGAACCAGCCGAAGTCGGCCGCACCCTGCGGGGTGAGGAAGCCGGCGACGGCGACGAGCGAGCCGAACAGGTACAGCCAGTAGGCGAACATGTTCAGTCGCGGGAAGGCGACGTCGGGGGCACCGATCTGGAGCGGCATGATCCAGTTCGCGAAGCCGGCGAACAGCGGCGTCGCGAACATCAGCAGCATGATCGTGCCGTGCATCGTGAACGCCTGGTTGAACTGCTCGTTCGACATCATCTGCAGGCCCGGACGGGCCAGCTCGGCGCGCATGAGCAGAGCCATGACGCCACCGATGCAGAAGAACACGAACGACGTGGCCAGGTAGAGCGTTCCGATCGTCTTGTGGTCAGTGGTCGTCATCCACTTGACCACGACGTTGCCGGGCTGCTTGCGCCGGACCGGCAGCTCGTCCTCGTAGTACGAGTCTTCGGCTGCCCCGGCACCCTGAGGTTCGTTGAGGATGCTCACAGGTTGTTCGTCTCCCGGTTCTTCTCATGGGCGGTCTGCTCGATGCCCGCGGGAACGTAACCGGTCTGCCCCTTCTTGGCGAGGTCCTTCAGGTGCTGCTCGTAGCGCTCCGGGGAGACGACCTTCACGTTGAACAGCATCCGGGAGTGGTCGACGCCGCACAGCTCGGCGCACTTGCCCAGGAAGGTGCCCTCCTGGTTGGGGGTCACCTGGAAGGCGTTGGTGTGGCCCGGGATGACGTCCTGCTTCATCAGGAACGGCACCACCCAGAAGGAGTGGATGACGTCGCGCGAGGTCAGGACGAAGCGGACCGTCTTGCCCTTGGGCAGCCACAGGGTCGGGCCCGGGTTGCCGGTCTGCGGGTTGCGCTCACCGGGCGTGCCGCAGGTGTAGACACCGCCGGCGTTCGCCGGGAAAGCGTCCCTGTAGCGGTCCGGGATCGCGTTCAGTTCCTCGGCCTTCTTGGCGTCGCCCGTGGAACCTTCGACGTTCTCGATGTAGTTGAAGCACCAGCTCCACTGGAAGCCGACCACATTGACCGTGACGTCGGGCTTCTTCGACATGTCGAGGAGCTTCGACTCGTCGCGGGCCGTGAAGTAGAACAGGACCGAGACGATGATGATCGGGACCACCGTGTACAGGGCCTCGATGGGCACGTTGTACCGGGTCTGCGGAGGTACCTCGATCTTGGTGCGGCTGCGCCGGTGGAAGATGGCACTCCAGAGGATCAGGCCCCACACCAGCACGCCGACGGCGAGCGCGGCAGCCCAGGAGCCCTGCCACAGGGAGAGGATCCGCGGAGCCTCTTCTGTGGTGGGGGTGGGCATGCCAAGGCGGGGGAAGTCCTTCCATGTGCAACCGGTGGCGGTCGCCAGGACCAGGCCCGCGGTCATTGCCTGCAGCAGCTTCCGCCGCATCGGGCGCCGCGGCGAGCGGTCGGAGCCGTTGGGACTCACGTAGCGCCTTCCCGAGAGTCTCGCCCGCGCGTATTGGCTGCGGCCTTCTCGCTGGTCGGTCGCCGCCCTGCGTCGGGCAGGGGTTTGGATGTTTATGCGGACCAAACCCTAGCCGACGCCCTCCGGGGGTTCGCGGGGAGGGGGGCCTAGTGAAGGGGGTGGTTCGCTGGTTTGGCGGCTGCGGGTTCGTCGTGGCTGTTCGCGCAGTTCCCCGCGCCCCTTAGGTACGTTGCCCTTCGGCACGTTTTAGCGTTGCTGTATGTCCTACTTCGACGCTGCATCCAGTGCGCCTCTCCATCCCGTGGCACGTCAGGCGCTGTTGGCCTCTTTGGATGAAGGGTGGGCCGATCCCGCGCGGTTGTACCGGGAGGGGCGGCGGGCGCGGATGTTGCTGGACGCCGCGCGGGAGGCGGCCGCGGAGGCGGTGGGCTGCCGGCCTGACGAACTGGTCTTCACCGGTTCCGGGACAAGGGCCCTGCACAGCGGCGTGGCGGGGGCGTTGGCCGGGCGGCGGCGCGTCGGACGCCACCTGATCGTGTCATCGGTCGAACATTCCGCCGTGCTCCATTCGGCCGAGTCGCATGAGCGGGAGGGCGGCACGGTCACTCGAGTGGGTGTCGACCGGGCGGGACGGGTGAGTCCGTCGGCGTACGCGGAGGTGCTCCGGGAGGACACCGCGCTGGCGTGTCTGCAGTCCGCCAACCACGAGGTGGGGACCGTGCAGCCGGTGGCGGAGGTGGCCGAGGTGTGCCGGGCGGCCGGGGTGCCGCTGCTGGTGGACGCGGCGCAGTCACTGGGATGGGGCCCGGTGGAGGGCGAGTGGTCCCTGTTGACGGGGAGCGCCCATAAATGGGGCGGTCCGTCCGGGGTCGGGCTGCTCGTCGTCCGCAAGGGCGTGCGCTTCGCGGCCCAAGGACCGGTCGACGAGCGGGAGTCCGGGCGTGCCGCCGGCTTCGAGAACATCCCGGCGATCGTCGCGGCCGTCGCGTCCCTGCGGGCGGTACGCGCCGAGGCCGCCCAGGAGGCCGTACGGCTGCGGGAGCTGACGGAGCGGATCCGCGCGCGGGTGCCTCAGCTGGTGCCGGACGTGGAGGTCGTCGGCGACCCGGACCACCGCCTGCCCGGCATCGTCACCTTCTCCTGCCTCTACGTCGACGGGGAGGCCCTCCTGCACGAACTGGACCGGGCCGGCTTCTCCGTCTCCTCCGGCTCCTCCTGCACGAGCAGCACCCTGACGCCCAGCCACGTCCTGAAGGCCATGGGCGTCCTGACCGAGGGCAACGTCCGCGTGTCCCTGCCGATGGGCGCGGTGTCCGAGGACGTCGAGGGCTTCCTGGACACCCTGCCCGGCACGGTCACCGCCGTACGGGAGAAGCTGGGGGCGCCGACACCGTCCGCGGTCGTCCACGAGGACGAGCTGGTGGTCGACGCCCTCGGCAAGCGCTGCCCGATCCCGGTCATCGAACTGGCCAAGGTGATCGGAGACGTACCCGTGGGTGGCCTGGTCAGGGTCCTGTCCGACGACGAGGCAGCTCGACTGGACATCCCGGCGTGGTGCGAGATGCGCGAACAGGAGTACGTGGGCGAGGAGAAGGCGGAAAAGGGAACCGCGTACTTGGTACGTAGGTCTACGTGAGGTAGCCCTCAGGGGCGCGGGGCTGTGTCGATATGCGGCTACCGCCGCGTGGGCGCGACCAGCCCCCCACAACCCGCAGACGAAACTCAGCCGAGATGCCCACGCACCTCGTCCGCGGCCTCATGCCCGTACGCCTTGGTGAACCGGTCCATGAAGTGCGCCCGCCGCAACTGGTACTCCTGCGTACCAACGGTCTCGATCACCAGCGTGGCGAGCATGCACCCGACCTGCGCGGCACGCTCGAGCGAAACGCCCCACGCCAGCCCCGAGAGGAACCCCGCCCGGAAAGCGTCGCCGACACCGGTCGGGTCGGCCTTGCGCTCCTCCTCGGCGCAGCCGACCTCGATGACCGGCTCGCCCACGCGCTCGATGCGCACGCCGCGCGACCCGAGCGTGGTCACCCGGTGGCCGACCTTGGCCAGGATCTCCGCGTCGCTCCAGCCGGTCTTGGACTCGATGAGCCCCTTCTCGTACTCGTTGGAGAAGAGGTACGTCGCCCCGTCCAGCAGTATCCGGATCTCCTCGCCGTTCATCCGGGCGATCTGCTGGGAGAAGTCGGCCGCGAACGGAATGCTCCGCGTCCGGCACTCCTCGGTGTGGCGGAGCATCGCCTCGGGGTCGTCGGCGCCGATGAGGACGAGGTCGAGGCCGCCGACCCGGTCGGAGACGGTCTTGAGCTCGATCTGCCGGGCCTCGCTCATCGCACCGGTGTAGAAGGAGCCGATCTGGTTGTGGTCGGCGTCCGTGGTGCACACGAAGCGGGCGGTGTGCAGGGTCTCGGAGATACGGACCGAGCCGGTGTCGACGCCGTGCCGGTCCAGCCAGGCCCGGTACTCGTCGAAGTCGAAGCCGGCCGCGCCGACCAGGATCGGGTGGGTGCCGAGCTGGCCCATGCCGAACGCGATGTTCGCGCCGACGCCGCCCCGCCGTACGTCGAGGTTGTCGACCAGGAAGGAGAGCGAGACCGTGTGCAGCTGGTCCGCGACGAACTGGTCGGCGAACCGGCCGGGGAAGGTCATGAGGTGGTCGGTGGCGATGGAGCCGGTGACTGCGATGCGCACGGCGTGGGTCTCCTGGGTGGAGGGGTAATGACAGTCCACGCTACCCGGTATGCGGTGCGGCCCAGAAGCAGGCAAAACTACCCGATAGTAGATCTTTCTTCGTGAGTGCGGTCGTGCATACGGTGCGGTCATGACGAACCTCAAGGCTCCCGCCGCCCCCGCTCGGGCCGACCTCGACGGCGACCTGGCGTCCCTGCGCGGCGACTGTGCCCGGATGGCCCCGCACTGGGCGGTCGCGGACCGGCTCGACGCCCACCCGGTCTCCCCGTCCAGCATCCACGGCGTGACGGTGCCGCCGGCGTCGGCCCGGCTGCTGGACGCGATGTCGGACTACGGGGACTGAGGGGCGCCCGAACGGGTGAACCAGCGCATGGCAGGGAACCTCACGCTCCCCCGCTGCGTCTCATCGCCGTCCCCCCTCGGGGGGAAGCGAGATACGACCCTCCAGCAGCAGGAGCGATGCGGTGAACACCGAGCGATCCGACAACCCCGATCGCGACGACGCCGTCGCGGGTGAGGCAGGCACGTCCGCCGAGGAGCGGCCGGGGCGGCGCCGTCCGCCCGTCGTGGCCTCCGTCGCCGCGGCCGTGCTGCTCGTAGCGGGCGGCGGCGCCTACCTCGCCGCGTCCGTGACCGGCGGTTCCGGCGATTCCGGCCGTGCGTCCTCCGGTGCGCCCGGCGACGACGGCACTCCCCCACCACTCGCCCTCGACGGCTACTCCGAGGGCGGCGGCGCCGGTATCGCGCCGGGCGAGCCCGACCCGAACGGCGCCGTCTACCGGGCCGGGGGCACACTGCCCGACGGCCCGGACTCGGCGCCCGTCTACCGGGCGAAGGGCGAGGTCACCCAGGACGACGTGGCGAGGCTGGCGGCCGCGCTGGACATCGCGGGCACCCCGGTCCTGCAGGGCCAGTCCTGGCGGGTCGGCGCGAAGGACGACTCCGGGCCGACCCTCCAGGTGAACCGGCAGGCGCCGGGCACCTGGACGTTCCACCGGTACGCGCCCGGCACGGACAACTGCAAGCCGAACGCCACCCAGTGCCCGCACCGCGGCCCGATGGCCCCGGCCGCCGACCCGGTGAGCGAGGACGCCGCGAAGAAGGCGGCCGCGCCGGTGCTGAAGGCCGTCGGCCAGGACGACGCCAAGGTCGACGCGAGCCAGGTCATGGGCGCGCAGCGGCTGGTCAACGCCGACCCTGTGATCGGCGGGCTGCCGACGTACGGCTGGGCGACCGGTCTGACGGTCGGCGTGGACGGCGAGATCGTCGGCGGCAACGGCCAGCTCGAGGCGCCGGTGAAGGGCGACACGTATCCGGTGCTGGGCGCGCGCGAGACCCTGGAGCGGATGAACGCGGGCTCGGTCCGCGAGGGTTCGGGCGTCGGCGGCTGTGCGAGCCCCGAGCCGCTGGAGGAGTCGGGGCAGATCGCGCCCTGTGAGCCCGAGCCGCTGGAGAAGCAGACGATCGAGGTGCGCGGGGCGGTCTTCGGGCTGGCGTCGCACGTCGTGGACGGGCGGCAGGCCCTGGTGCCGTCGTGGCTGTTCGAGGTGCGGGCACCGGGGGCGGAGGACACCTTCACGGTGACGCATCCGGCGGTCGAGCCGCGCTATCTCGCCTCCCCCGCTCCGGGCAACCCGCCGCCCGGTGAGCCGACCGCTCCGCCGAGCCCGCGGCCGACCGGGCCGGGCCCGGACGAGCCGACCTCCGCGCCGAGCCCGCGCGATGTGCGGGTGGAGGCGTACGAGGCCGAGGGCCGTGAGCTGACCGTGCGCTTCACGGGCGGGGTGTGCGCGGACTACACGGTGGCGGCGGCCGAGAGCGCGGACCGGGTGACGGTGACGGTCACCGAGAAGCCCTGGCCGGGCAAGATGTGCATCCTCATCGCCAAGGTCTTCCACCGGACCGTGCAGCTGGACGAGCCGCTCGGGGACCGCCGGGTGGTCGGCTCGAACGACAGGAGCGTCCCGCTGGAGAAGCCGGGGGCGCGGCTGCCGGAGGCTTCCACGGCGCGGTAGCCGAGGCTTCACGGCCCGGTGGCCGAAGCGAGCGGATACGACGACGGCGGCGGCCCCCCTTCATCAGGGGGACCGCCGCCGTCGTCGTCGCGCTGCCTCGGAAGGTCAGACTGTACGACTTAGTTGAACGAGTCGCCGCAGGCGCAGGAGCCGGTCGCGTTCGGGTTGTCGATCGTGAAGCCCTGCTTCTCGATCGTGTCCACGAAGTCGACCGTGGCGCCGCCCAGGTACGGGGCGCTCATGCGGTCCGTGACGACCTTCACACCGCCGAAGTCCTTCACGACGTCGCCGTCGAGCGAGCGCTCGTCGAAGAAGAGCTGGTAGCGCAGGCCGGAGCAGCCGCCGGGCTGGACGGCGACGCGCAGGGCGAGGTCGTCACGGCCTTCCTGGTCGAGCAGGGTCTTGACCTTGGACGCGGCGGCGTCGGTCAGGATGATGCCGTCGGTGACGGTGCTGGTCTCGTCCGATACGGACATCTACATCTCTCCCGGGTTGTACGGAGACTGCTTGCCGACGGTTGCAACCGGCGGGGCCTCGGATTCATTCCGGGCCGGTCCTTCTTCTCATTCCGGGCCGGTCCTTCTTTTCATGCTCGCACACCGGGTCCGGGGCAGGAAATGTCCTGCGGCACAGCCTGCCCGAACGGCATCGGGATTCACGTCACATCGACACTATGGCCATCGTCAAACTGACGTGAAGCGGTTATGATAGATAGCGTCAGTTCGACGAGAAGAAGAAAGGGTGCGTGTCGTGACCACCGCCCAGACCACCCCGGACCTCGACGTCCAGCCGTCTCCGCTCGCCCTGCTGCTCCTCGGTCGTGAGGCCGACCCGAAGAGCGAGCGCGGTGTCGAGTGTCCCGGTGACCTTCCGTCGCCGTCCGACCCGGACCTGGTCGAGCGGGCCCGTGCCGCCAAGGAGAAGCTCGGCGACAAGGTGTTCGTGCTCGGCCACCACTACCAGCGCGACGAGGTCATCCAGTTCGCGGACGTCACGGGCGACTCCTTCAAGCTGGCCCGGGACGCGGCCGCGCGCCCGGAGGCCGAGTACATCGTGTTCTGCGGTGTGCACTTCATGGCCGAGTCCGCGGACATCCTGACGACCGACGACCAGAAGGTCGTCCTGCCCGACCTGGCAGCCGGCTGCTCGATGGCCGACATGGCCACCGCCGAGCAGGTCGCCGAGTGCTGGGACGTGCTGACCGAGGCGGGCATAGCCGAGCAGGTCGTGCCGGTGTCGTACATGAACTCCTCGGCCGACATCAAGGCCTTCACCGGCAAGCACGGCGGCACGATCTGCACCTCCTCCAACGCCCAGCGGGCGCTGGAGTGGGCGTTCGAGCAGGGCGAGAAGGTGCTGTTCCTCCCCGACCAGCACCTGGGCCGCAACACCGCCGTCCGCGACATGGGCATGTCCCTGGACGACTGCGTGCTCTACAACCCGCACAAGCCGAACGGCGGCCTGACCGTCGAGGAGCTGCGTGCCGCGAAGATGATCCTGTGGCGCGGCCACTGCTCGGTACACGGCCGCTTCAGCCTGGACTCGGTGAACGACGTGCGCGAGCGCATCCCGGGCGTGAACGTCCTGGTGCACCCCGAGTGCCGGCACGAGGTCGTCGCCGCGGCGGACTACGTCGGCTCGACCGAGTACATCATCAAGACGCTGGAGGCCGCCCCGGCCGGCTCCAAGTGGGCCATCGGCACGGAGCTGAACCTGGTCCGCCGCCTGGCGAACCGTTTCGCTCCCGAGGGCAAGGAGATCGTCTTCCTCGACAAGACGGTCTGCTTCTGCTCCACGATGAACCGCATCGACCTGCCCCACCTGGTCTGGGCCCTGGAGTCCCTGGCCGAGGGCAACCTCGTCAACCGCATCGAGGTCGACAAGGAGACCGAGGCGTTCGCCAAGCTGGCGCTGGAGCGGATGCTCGCCCTGCCGTAACCCCGGCCGGCCGCGGCCCCGCCGTCAGTCCGGGAGGGTCTTCCCTTCCGGGTCGGCGGGGTCGAGGCTGAAGACGGCGCCGTCGCCGGTGGCGACCACCAGGGTGCCCTTGTAGAGGAGTACGGCGGGCCCTGTCATGCCGTTGGAGGTCACTCCCGGCCGCGGCAGCGTCTCCCACAGAAGGGTGCCGTCGCGCCCGTCGAGGGCGGCCACCCGGCCGGTGCCGCTGGCCAGGTACACGGTGTGCGTTCGGGGATCGTATGTGGGCTCGCCGGGTTCCTCCAGGCTGGTGCGGGCCTGCCACTCCTGTTCGCCGGTGCGCGGGGAGACCGCGGTCACCACGCCGCTCTCGGTGACGAACCACAGCAAGCCGCCCGACAGCGCCGGCTCCCCCTCGTAGCCCTTCGCCGGCTTCGCCGTCGTACGGGTACCGGTGGCCGGGTCGATCAGCACGACCCGCTCGTACAGCGGGGCGTCCAGGGACGACTCGTCCGGGGAGCCCGACTGGAGCAGGAGCAGCTTCCCGTCCAGGAGGCCGAGGACGCCGCTGCCGGGCGGGACCGTCAGCCGCCGCTGCGAGCCGTCGGACGGGTCCAGGGCCAGCAGCACGGAGTCGTCGGACGCCTCCACGTCGCCCATGCACTCGGCGTACACCTCGGCGCCGTCCGGCAGGAACGAGCAGTACGCGCCCTTGGGCATCTTCGCGGTCCAGCGCTCGGCTCCGGTGCGCGGGGAGCGAGCCGTCACAGCGGTGCCCCCGCCGGAGGTGATGGCCAAGCCCGCGGACAGGGCCAGGTCGAGGTTCATGTCATCCGACCGGTGCTTCCACAGCTGCCGACCGGTCTCGGCGTCGAGGCCGAGTACATAGACCGGATCCGTCTCGGCGGATTCCGAGGTGATGGACTGGCGCAGCAGCACCGTCCCGTCGCGGACGCCGAGCAGCGTGGCGCTGTACGACTCCTTCTCCGGGTCGATGCTCGCGATATCGGCACGCCAGAGGGTCTTCCCGGTCCGGGCGTCCAGGCGGACGGGCAGGATGCTGTCGCCCGCGCAGTAGACGGCGTCTCCGCGCGTCAGACAGTTGGGCTCGGCCCCGACCATGCTGCCGCCGACGGATCCCACCACCAACGCGCCCTCGTCAGACGTGTCGAACACCGTCGTCTGCCACGGCCGCCAGCCCTCCGGCAGGGTCGGCTCCCGGCTCTCCGCCAGCCCCGGCCCGATCAGCAGGTACGCCGTCAGCCCGAGGACCAGCGCGCCGACCGTGCTGGTCGCCGCGAGCAGCGGGCGCGCACGGCGCCGGCGGCCGGGTCGCTCGGCCCCCGCCTCCGCCCCCGCCTCCGCCCCCGCCTCCGCCTCCGCCTCCGCCGGAGCCTTCGCGCCGAGGACCACCGTGGGCGGGTCGTCGTCCCCCTCGTCCGGCAGAACGGTCGCGAACCGGCGGGCCAGCTCGTCCAGTTCCGGCCGGTCCGACGCCTCCTTGGCCAGGCAGTGTTCCAGGATGTCGCGCAGCGGCTGTCGTACGCCGTCCAGGACGGGGGCGTCGTGGACCACCCGGTACGCCGTCAGATAGGGGCTGTCCGCGTCGAAGGGGCCCCGGCCGGTGAGGGTGAACACCAGCAGCGCGCCGAGCGAGAAGACGTCGGAGGCGGGGCCGACCGAGCGGGCGTCGGTGAGCTGCTCGGGAGACATGAACGGCGGCGTGCCGATCATCTGGCCGGTCTCGGTGAGGGTGTTGTTCTCGGCGGCCCGGGAGATGCCGAAGTCGATGACGCGGGGGCCGTCGCCGGCGATCAGGACGTTGGCCGGTTTGAGGTCGCGGTGCACCACCCCGGCCCGGTGGATGTCCCGCAGCGCCTCCACCAGGCCCAGGGCCAGCCGGCGCAGTTCGGCCTCCTTGACGGGGCCCTGCTCGCGGATGCGGGTGGCGAGCGAGAGACCGGGCACGTACTGCGTCGCCATCCACGGGCGGGCCGCCTCCGGGTCGGCGTCCACGACCGGCGCGGTGAAGGCGCCGCTCACCTTGCGGACGGCCGCGATCTCCTGCCGGAACCGGGCGCGGAAGACCGCGTCCTCGGCGTACTGGGCGTGCACCACCTTGACGGCGACCTCGCGTCCGGAGCGCGCTCTGCCCCGGTAGACGACGCCCATGCCACCGGCCCCCAGCCGGTCGAGAAGCTTGTACCCGCCGACCGACCTCGGATCGTCCTTGTGCAGCGGCACGCTCCGATCCCTCTCCCCCGTATGCCAGTTGAGACAGCAGGATACGAGGCATGGACACGCCGACGGCCGGGTTCCGTGCATGAGGCATGGAACCCGGCCGCCGAAAAAGCCGTCAGACCCCGGCAGGTTCCTGCTGGGCGGGCACTGCGGCCTTCTTCTCCCGCTTGGCCGCCCGCTTCCTCGCGCGGCGCTCCTTGCGCAGCTCCAGCATGGCGTAGAGCGTCGGGACGAGGAGGAGGGTCAGCAGGGTGGAGGTGATCAGGCCGCCGATGACGACCACGGCGAGCGGCTGGGCGATGAAGCCGCCTTCGCCGGTGATGCCGAGGGCCATCGGGAGCAGGGCGAAGATGGTCGCCAGGGCGGTCATCAGGATCGGGCGCAGCCGGTGGCGGCCGCCCTCGACGACGGCCTCGACGACGCCGTGGCCCTGCCTGCGGTACTGGTTGATCAGGTCGATCAACACGATCGCGTTGGTGACGACGATGCCGATCAGCATCAGCATGCCGATCATCGCGGGGACGCCCATCGGGGTGCCGGTGGCCACCAGCAGGCCGATCGCGCCGGTCGCGGCGAACGGGATGGAGACCAGCAGGATCAGCGGCTGGGCCAGCGAGCGGAAGGTCGCCACCAGCAGCATGAACACGATCGCGATGGCGGCGAGCATCGCCAGGCCCAGGTTGGCGAACGCCTCGTCCTGGTCGGAGGAGACTCCGCCGATCTCGGCCGTGGCGCCCGCGGGCAGCTTCAGCTTGTCGATCGCCGACTGGAGGTCGGCGCTGACCGCGCCGGTGTTGTCGCCGGTCGGGCGGGCCGTGATGGTGGCGGCGCGCTGACCGTCGATCCGGGTCATGGAGACGGGCCCGTCGACCAGCTTCACGGTCGCGATGTCACCGAGCTGCACCCGGCCCAGCGGCAGCTTGCGCAGCTCGGCGAGGGTCTCGGCGGGCTGCGCCGAGCGGATGACGATGTCGCGCTCGGTGTCGTCCAGGGTGGCCTGGGCGGCGGTGGTGCCGCGGACCGCCTGGGTGACGGCCATGCCGAGCGTCTGGTCGCTGAACCCCGCCGCGGCGGCCTTGCTGTTGGCCTTGACCGAGATGCGCGGGACGCTCTGGGCGAGGTCGCTGGTGACGTCGGTGACGTCGTCGAGCTCGGCGACGGTGCCGCGGACCTGCTCGGCGGCCTCGCGCAGGGCGCCGGCGTCGGCGGCCTTCACGACCACGCTGAGGTCCTGGCTGCCGAAGCCGTCACCGGCCGCGACGGTGGTGCTGCCGATGCCGGACAGCTTCTTCAGCCCGGCCTCGATGCGGTCGGTGACGTCGTCGGAGGACGCCGAGTCCTCCAGCATCACGTTGTACTGCGCCTGGTTGGTGTCCGTGCCGCCGCCGAAGGCCGCCATGAACCCGGAGGAGCCGACGGTGACCTGGTAGTCCTTGACGCCCTCGGTGTCCGCGAGCAGCTTCTCGACCTTCTTGGCCTGGGCGTCGGTCGCGGCCAGGCTGGTGCCGGGCGCCAGCTCCTGACGGACGGTGAGCACCTCCTGGTCGCCCTGGTCGAAGAAGTTCGTCTTCAGCAGGGGTGCCATGCCGAAGGTGCCGACCAGGATCACGATCGCCAGCGCCACACTGGTCATCCGGCGCCGGGTGGCGAACCGCAGGACAGGGACGTAGATCCGCTGCAGGCGGCTGTTCGCCTCCTTCTCCTCGGCCAGGCGGCGTGCCTCCTCGGCGTCCTCGGGGGTGCCCTTGGGGGCGCGCAGGAACCAGTACGACAGCACGGGCACGACCGTCAGCGACACCAGCAGCGACGCCAGCAGGGCGGCCGTGACGGTGAGGCTGAAGGAGCCGAACAGCTCGCCGACCATGCCGCCGACCAGGCCGATCGGCAGGAACACGGCGACGGTGGTGAGGGTGGAGGAGGTGACCGCGCCCGCGACCTCGCGGACGGCGTCGAGAATGGCCGGTTCGCGTTCCTCGCCGTAGCCGAGGTGGCGCTTGATGTTCTCCAGGACGACGATCGAGTCGTCCACGACCCGGCCGATGGCGATGGTCAGCGCGCCGAGGGTGAGCATGTTCAGCGACAGGTCGCGCGTCCACAGCACGATCAGCGCCAGCACCACCGACAGCGGGATGGACACGGCCGTCACCAGCGTCGAGCGGATCGACGCGAGGAACACCAGGATGACCAGGACGGCGAAGAGCAGACCGAGGGCGCCCTCGGTGGTCAGGCCCTCGATGGACTTCTTCACCGCCGGACCCTGGTCGCTGACGATCGTGAGGGTCGCTCCGGAGCCGAGGGCCTCGCGCATCTCGGGCAGCTTGTCCTCGACGGCGTCGGAGATCGCGACCGCGCTGCCGTCGTGGTCCATCGTGACCATCACGGCGAGGCTGGGCCGGCCGTTCGTGCGGGTGAGGGCGTCGGCGCGGGCCTGCTCCTGCTCGACGGAGGCCACGTCACCGAGGCGCACCGGCCGCTTGCCGGCCTCGCCGGTGACCATCAGGTCCTCGATCTGCGACAGCGAGGTGAAGCCGCCGCCGACCTGGACGGTCCGGTTGGCGCCGGCCTCGTCGAAGGAGCCGGCCGGGACGGTGGCGCCGCCCGCCTGGAGGGCCTGGGCGAGGGACTGCGAGGTCAGCCCGGCCGCGGCCAGCTTGCGGTCGTCCGGCGTGACGGTGACCTGGAGGTCGCGCACTCCGTCGACGGTGACCTGGCCGACGCCGTCGATGTCCTTCAGGTCCGGCACGATCGTGCGGTCCAGCTGGTCGGCGAGGGCCTGCTGGTCCTTGTCGGAGGTGACGGCCAGGACGACGGTCGGCATGTCGTCGGTGGAGCCGGCGATGACCTGCGGGTCGACGTCGTCGGGGAGCTGGACGCGGGCGCGGTTGACGGCCTGCTGCACATCGGCGACGAGCTGCTTGGTGTCGTTGCCGTAGTCGAAGGACGCCATGATCACGGCGTTGCCCTCGCTCGCCGTGGAGGTGACGCCGGTGATGCCGTCGACGGCTTCGAGGTTGTCCTCGATCGGCTCGACGACCTGCTTCTCGACCACGTCCGGGGACGCGCCCTGGTACGGCGCGAGGACCGACACCACGGGCAGTTCGATGGTGGGCAGCAGCTGCTGCTTGAGCTGGGGTATCGCTATCGCCCCGAAGGCGAGCGCGATGATCGACATCAGCCCGATCAGGGCCCTTTGCGCGAGGCTGAATCTCGACAGCCAGGACATGGGTCAGGGTCTCTTTTCGACGGCCGGAGCGGAGATACGGGCGCACAGCAGCACCCACCCCAACACCCTGGGCCATCCCCGGGCCGTGCCGCGTAGCCCCCAGGTCCCGTTCCTTATGCCGCGCATACTGCGGGTGCAGTAGGGCCCGGGTGGGGTCAGTCAGCCTTTGGACGGACCAGCCCCGACTCGTACGCGATGACCACCAGCTGGGCCCGGTCCCGGGCGCCCAGCTTGGCCATGGCCCGGTTGACGTGCGTCTTCACGGTGAGCGGGCTGACGGTGAGCCGCTCGGCGATCTCGTCGTTGGAGTGCCCGCCCGCGACCTGCACCAGCACCTCGCGCTCGCGCACCGTCAGCGCGTCCAGCCGCTCGGAGCCGGCGGGGTCGGGACCCTCGCCGTCGTCGCCCTGGGCGAGGAACCGGGCGATCAGCCCCTTGGTGGCGGCCGGGGACAGCAGCGCCTCGCCGCCGGCCGCGACCCGGATCGCGTTCAGCAGCTCCTCGGGCTCCGACCCCTTGCCGAGGAACCCGGAGGCGCCCGCGCGCAGCGACTGCACGACGTAGTCGTCGACCTCGAACGTCGTCAGGATGACCACCCTGACCTGGGCGAGCGCCGGGTCGGCGCTGATCAGCCGGGTCGCGGCGAGCCCGTCGGTGCCGGGCATGCGGATGTCCATCAGGACGACGTCGGCCCGCAGCTCCCCGGCCAGCCGCACGGCCTCGGCGCCGTCGGACGCCTCCCCGACGACCTCCATGTCCGGCTCGGAGTCGACCAGCACCCGGAAGGCGCTGCGCAGCAGGGCCTGGTCGTCGGCGAGCAGGACACGGATCGTCATACGTCAGTCCTCGCTTGAGCTGGTGCGGGTCTTGACCGGCAGGATCGCATGGACGCGAAAACCGCCGCCGTAGCGGGGACCGGTGGTCAGGGTGCCGCGTACGGCGGTGACGCGCTCGCGCATGCCGAGCAGGCCGTGCCCTCCGCCGTCGGCCGGGGCCTCGTCGCCGCTGCCGTCGTCGAGGACGCTGATCTCGATGCTCGGCCCCACCCGGACCACGCTCACCTCGGCCTTCGCGCTCTGCCCCGCGTGCTTCTGCACATTGGTGAGCGCCTCCTGGATCACCCGGTACGCGGCCAGGTCGACGGC
This sequence comes from Streptomyces sp. NPDC096205, assembly GCF_044763135.1. Lineage (NCBI taxonomy): Bacteria > Bacillati > Actinomycetota > Actinomycetes > Kitasatosporales > Streptomycetaceae > Streptomyces > Streptomyces sp. NPDC096205. The sequence continues at coordinate 485,066 of NZ_JBIWFS010000002.1, forward strand.
GGCCGGCAGCCGGGTGCCCTGGTCGGTGCGGGCGACCTCGACCCGCAGCCCCGCCGCGCGGAAGGTGCCGACCAGCTCGTCGAGCCGGTCCAGCCCCGGCGCCGGCTCGGTCGGTGCCTCGGGGTCGCCGGACTGCCGCAGCAGCCCGACGGTCGCCCGCAGCTCGTTCAGCGCCGACCGGCTGGCCTCCCGCACATGGGCGAGGGCCTCCTTGGCCTGGTCGGGCCGCTTGTCCATGACATGTGCGGCCACTCCGGCCTGCACATTGACCAGCGCGATGTGGTGCGCGACCACGTCATGCAGGTCCCGGGCGATCCGCAGCCGCTCCTCGGCGACCCGTCGCCGCGCCTCCTCCTCGCGCGTGCGCTCCGCCTTCTCCGCGCGCTCCCGTATGGCCTGCACGAACGCTCGCCTGCTGCGCACCGCGTCGCCGCCCGCCGCGGCCATGCCCGTCCAGGCGAAGATGCCGAGGTTCTCCTGCGCGTACCAGGGCAGGGGCCCGGCGAGCATGGCCGCGCCGGTCAGCACGGTCATGGTGAGCAGGCCGACCCGCCAGGTGGTGTGCCGGTCGGTGGTGGCGGCGACGGTGTACAGCGCGATGACCGCGGCCATGGCGACCGGGGCGCGCGGGTCCCCGGTGACGCACTCCACGAGAGACAACCCGCCGGTGACGGCCAGTACCGTCCGGGGAGCCCGCCGCCGGAACACCAGCGCCACCGCCCCGAACGCCATCAGCACCAGACTGAGCGGGTCCGGCGTACGCAGCCCCCAGGTGACCCCGTTCTCCCCCCGAGGATCCACGAAGGAACCGGCCACCATGCACAGCAGCACACCGGCCGCCAGAGTCGCGTCCAGTGCGAGGGGATACGCCTTCATGCGAGCACGAACGCGGTCGAGGGGAGTCACGGGGCTAAACGGTAACGGCCCTTGAAGGGGCGCGGGGAACTGCGCGACAAGCCACGAACCACCCGCGGCCCGCAACGCGCACGGGCCCCCCGTTTCAGCCCGGAATCAGACCGTCGTCGCTGAGCATCTCCCGGACCTCCTCCAGCGACGCGTCCGGCGCCGGCAGGATGAGGTCCGACGGCTCGAGAGAGTCGTCGGGAAGCGGCGCACCGAGACGACGCACGGCGTCCAGGAGGGCGTTGAACGTCCGACGGAAGCCGGACTCGTCGCCACCCTCCAGTTCGGCCAGCAGCTCGTCGTCCAGCTTGTTCAGTTCGGCGAGGTGGCTGTCCTCCAGCCTCACCTGCCCCTCCCCCATGATCCGTACGATCATGTCGCCTCCCTCGGCGTGGGCCTTACTGCTTGTCGAACCGCGGAGCATCCTGCGGCTGCTGCTGAGACTGCTGCTGGGCGCCGCCCTCGATGGCCTGCCGGTCGGCGGAGCCACCCGCCAGCTCGGCCTTCATGCGCTGCAGCTCCAGCTCTACATCCGTACCACCGGACAGCCGGTCCAGCTCGGCCTGGATGTCGTCCTTGGCCACGCCCGTGGGGTCGTCGAGGGCGCCGGAGGCCAGCAGTTCGTCGATCGCGCCGGCGCGGGCCTGGAGCTGGGCGGTCTTGTCCTCGGCGCGCTGGATGGCCAGGCCGACGTCGCCCATCTCCTCGGAGATGCCGGTGAACGCCTCGCCGATCCGGGTCTGCGCCTGGGCCGCGGTGTAGGTCGCCTTGATGGTCTCCTTCTTCGTCCGGAAGGCGTCCACCTTCGCCTGGAGGCGCTGCGCCGCGAGGGTGAGCTTCTCCTCCTCGCCCTGGAGGGTGGCGTGCTGCGTCTCCAGGTCGGTCACCTGCTGCTGGAGGGCGGCCCGGCGCGAGAGTGCCTCGCGGGCCAGGTCCTCGCGGCCCAGCGCGAGCGCCTTGCGGCCCTGGTCCTCCAGCTTGGAGGACTGCTGCTGCAGCTGGTTGAGCTGGAGCTCCAGGCGCTTGCGCGAGGTGGCCACGTCGGCGACACCGCGGCGCACCTTCTGGAGCAGCTCCAGCTGCTTCTGGTACGAGTAGTCGAGGGTCTCGCGCGGGTCCTCGGCCCGGTCCAGGGCCTTGTTCGCCTTCGCGCGGAAGATCATCCCCATCCGCTTCATGACACCGCTCATGGGCTTTCCGCGCCCCCTTCTGACGGACTCCAGCTCACAGGTCTGCGACAGAACCCACAGTACGGGCCCTGCATCCATTGACGCACTGTTCCGGGTCGGATGCGCTCATCCCCGAGGACGACTGCGTACGCCCCGGCTCCGGCGTAGGGAGTAGGTGATCCCCGAGGGCCCGGAGGGGTCCTTCCGGAGTGCGCGCGACGTGCCCTCTGTCCCTGTACAGACGACTGGTGTTGCCGGATCGTTCCCCGCGGGGCTGGGGTCCATGCCTCGGCACCCCGTACCCTTGGGTTTTGTGTTCCGTAGCCGTGCCACCAAGGAAGAGAAGGCCGCCGTCGCCGACAAGGCGCCGCTGACCGACTCCAAGCAGCCCCGTGACCCGCAGGCCCCCAAGGGCCGGCCGACGCCGAAGCGCAGCCAGGCCCAGGCCCAGCGCCGCAGCGTGGCCAGTACGCCGACCACGCGCAAGGAGGCCGCCAAGCGGCAGCGCGAGGAGCGTCGTGCCGCCCTGGAGCGGCAGCGCCAGGCGCTGGCCGGCGGTGACGAGCGCTATCTGCCCGCCCGCGACAAGGGTCCGGTGCGTCGCTTCGCCCGCGACTTCGTCGACTCGCGCTTCAACATCGCCGAGTTCTTCCTGCCGATGGCCGTGGTCATCCTCGTGCTGAGCGTGATCCGCGTACAGAACGTGCAGACGCTGGCGCTGCTGCTGTGGCTCGTCGTGATCGTGCTGATCGTGCTGGACTCGATCGCCACCGGCTTCCGCCTGAAGAAGGCGCTGCGTGAGCGCTTCCCCGACGACAACAAGCGCGGTGCGGTGGCCTACGCCCTGATGCGCAGCCTCCAGATGCGCCGGCTCCGGCTGCCCAAGCCGCAGGTCAAGCGCGGAGAGCGGCCCTGAGCACAACCGCGTTCTCCGGGGATGCGGCCGACGCCTGGCTGGACAAGCTCGGTGGGCTGCGTGATGTCGTACGACAGGAGCTGGTGGCCCGGCAGCTCGACGAGCAGATAGCCCAGCGGTTCCCGATCGGGCAGCGGCTGCGGGTGCTCGACGTCGGGATGGGCCAGGGCACGCAGGCGCTGCGGCTGGCCCGGATCGGCCACCAGGTCACCGGCGTGGAGCGTGACGCGACGATGATCGCCGCTGCGCGTGAGGCGCTGTCCGCCGAGCCCGAGGGCATCCGGGAGCGGATGCGGATCGTGCAGGGCGACGGCCGGGACACCGGTGTGCACTTTCTGCCGGGCAGCTTCGACGTGGTGCTGTGCCATGGCGTGCTGATGTACGTCGAGGAGCCGGACCCGCTGCTGGCGGGCCTGGCGCGGGTGCTGGCGCCGGGCGGGCTGCTGTCGCTGCTGGTCCGCAACGCCGACGCGCTGGCCATGCGGCCGGGTCTGTCCGGCGACTGGGCCGGGGCGCTGGCCTCCTTCGACACCACCGCCTACCGCAACCGTCTGGGCCTGGACGTGCGGGCGGACCGCCTGCAGACCCTCACCGCGACGCTGGCGGGCATCGGCGCGCCGCTGCACGCCTGGTACGGCGTACGGGTCTTCACCGACACCGCGGCCGACGGGGCAGAGGTCCCCGAGGACGTCGAGCGGCTGCTGGCGGCCGAGGAGCGGGCGGGCCGCACGGACCCGTACCGCGCGGTCGCGGCGCTGCTGCATCTGTGCGGGGTACGCGGCTGAGCCGCGGGTGCCGACTGCGCTCGATCGGGTGAGCCGGACAGGCCGGGTCCTGACTCCGAGGTGAGACTCGAGGCATGGACGCTTCCCGTTTCCGCGCCGCCGTGCAGGAAGCCCGCGACTCCGGGGCGGGCCGCGCTCGCTGTGGTCGAGGTGCGGCGGGGTGGGGCGGCCGGCCGGGCCGGGCCGGAGAGCGGGGATCGCGCTCGCCTTCGAGCGGGACAGCAGTGAGCCTGAGCCGGCCGCCCCCGCCGGTCACACCTCTTCGGCGTGCAGGCTCATCGGGCCGTAGATCTCGGTGCTGTCCTCGAACAGTCGCACCTGGTCGGCGCCGCCTGCGGCGAGGTCCTTCCAGTGCTCGCCGATCCAGGACTCCGCGTCGCCCTGCGTGGTGAACTCCTCGGGCTCCACCGCCGGCTGGACCTCCGCCCCGTCGGCCTTCTCGAACCGCCACGTCCATGTCGCCATGCAGGCCTCCCTGATCGTTTGACTGGGTCGAGCGTAGTCGTTCGGCTGCGGGGCGTCTGCGGCACAGTCAGGCGCCCCTGAGGGACGTACCCGCCGGGCGTCCTCATCGGTGACCGGCGAGAATCGGGGGCGTGGAACTGACGCTTCTCGGCACTGGTGCCCCCGCCGGGCTTCCCCGGCCCGACTGTCCCTGTGCTGCCTGTGCCACCGCCCTGGGGGCGGACGCACGGGCTGCCACTGCCTTGCTGGTGGACGGGGCTCTGCTGCTGGACCTGACCCCGGGGGCGGCGTTCGCCGCGGCCCGGGCCGGGCGGTCGCTGTCCGGCGTGGGGCAGGTGTTGCTGTCGCATCCGCACGAGGGGCCCGCCGTCGAGGTCCCGGCGGGGCTGCCGCAGCCGGGGCGGGTGCCGGACGGGCGGGAGTTGGCGCTGCTGACGGGGCATCGGGTGCGGGCGGTGGCCATGGACGCGCCGGGTACCGGGTACGCGGTGACGGGGCCGGAGGGGCAGCGGCTGCTGTATCTGCCGCCGGGCGGGGCACCGGCCGGGCTCGAGGAGGGCAGCACGCTCGGGGAGCCGTACGACATGGTGCTCGTGGACGTCGTCGGGCGGCCGGACGCGCTGGCCCGGCTGCGGGCGGTGGGTGCGGTGGGGCCGACGACCGATGTGGTGGCGGTGCATCTGGACCATGACGTCCCGCCGGGCGCGGAGTTGCGGCGGCGGCTCGCGGCGGCCGGTGCGCGGGCCGTGCCGGACGGGACGACGCTTGCGGTGGGGGCATACGAAGACCTGTCGGCCGTGCCTGACGTGCCGCGGCGGACGCTGGTGCTCGGCGGGGCGCGGTCGGGGAAGTCGGTGGAGGCCGAGCGGCGGCTGGAGGCGTTCCCCGACGTGCTGTACGTGGCGACCGGCGGGACGCGGGGCGGTGACACCGAGTGGGCGGCCAGGGTGGCGGCGCATCGGGAGCGGCGGCCGGGGTCGTGGCGTACGACGGAGACGTGCGACCTGGTGCCGCTGCTGAAGGACGACGGGCCGCCGCTGCTGATCGACTGTCTGTCGCTGTGGCTGACGGACGCGATGGACGCGGTCGGGGCGTGGGACGACGCGGAGTGGGCCGACGGCGGGGAGCGGGCCCTGCGGGAGCGGGTGCGCGAGCTCACGGAGGCCGTGCGGCAGACGCGTCGGGTCGTCGTCGCCGTGTCCAACGAGGTCGGCTCGGGCATCGTGCCCGCCACCGCCTCCGGCAGGCGCTACCGCGACGAACTCGGCCGCCTGAACGCGGCGTTCGCGACCGAGTGCGAGCAGGTGCTGCTGGTGGTGGCGGGCCAGGCGGTGGTGCTGCGGGGCTGACCGTGCGGTGCCAGACCCCGCGACGCCGGCATGATCCGGAAGACAGGCCCTAGCTCTTGCGCGCGATCACCCGGTACGCCCGTGACACCCGAGCGCGGCGCAGCAGCGTCGGCACCGTGGACGTCACCAGCTCACACCCCTGCGCCGAGAGTTCCCCGCGCAGGTTGGCCGGAGGCAGCAGGTGGGGGACGCGAGGGAGCGGGAGCCGGCGGGGGTCGGTCGTCTCGATCAGGACGTGGCCGCCGGGGCGCAGCGTGGTCAGCGCGGCGCGCAGCTCTCCGCGGGGGTCGGTCGCGTGCTCCAGGTGGTGCAGCAGGCTCACCACGTCGTAGCGGGCGCGCAGGCGGGTGAGGACTGCGTGCGTGGTGAGGGGGCCGATGTGGGCCTCGTCGAGGCGGCCCGCCAGGAGGGCCTGGTGGACGCGGTAGGTGGGGTCGACGCCGTCGAAGGCGGTGTAGGGGAAGAGCGTGCGGGCCGTCTCGGGGAAGTCGGCGTGGCCCGTGCCGACGTCGAGCCAGCTCTCCGGTTCGGGGAAGGGCAGCATCGCGCGGGCGGCGAGGCGGTGCCGCAGCCGGGTGACGGCGGCGCGCACCCCGTCCGTGCGGGCGTCGGGGGCCGGCGGGCCCGGCTGTCTGGGGTTCTGGAAGACGTGGGCGCAGTCGCCGCACTCGTCGACGACGGGCGAACCCGGCTTGGTGCGCAGGCTCCTGGAGCCGCACCACGGGCAGTCGTCGCGGCGCGGTGCGGCGGGGGCGGGGAACATCGGCGACTCCCAGGGACGGCCGGGGCGGCGGACAGCGGTGCACGACAATCCACTGCAAAACGGAACGTATGGGATCTCGATCTTGGGTGCAACGACGTCGTGGGGGTGTGGTGGCGATTCGACGTGCGGATGTAGCGCCGTTCTGTTCGAGCGGTGCCGGTACTGTTCGGCGAATGAGCTCGCTGAATCTCGACGACTTCACCGATCTGATCGAGCGCCCCGACGGCGGGGTGCGCCGCGACGCGGAGGCGCGCCGGGAGCGTCAGATCGTGCCGCCCGGATCGTTGGGGCGCCTGGACGAACTGGGTGAGTGGCTGGCCGCCGCGCAGGGCGTGGTGCCGGTGCGGCCGGTCGAGCGGCCGAAGGTCGTGCTGTTCGCCGGTGACCACGGCATCGCCGGGCTCGGGGTGTCGGCGCGGCCGGCGGGCAGCGCGGTGGAGCTGGTGCGCGAGATCCTGGAGGGCGCCCGTCCGGTGGCGGTGCTGGCCCGGCGGCAGGGCGTGCCGGTGCGCGTGGTCGACATGGCGCTGGACTGCGACCCGGAGACCCTGCCCGCGGACGTCGTACGGCATCGGGTGCGGCGTGGCAGCGGGCGGATCGACGTCGAGGACGCGCTGACCCTTCAGGAGGCGGAGGCCGCCTTCCGGGCGGGGGCGGCGGTCGCCGACGAGGAGGCCGACTCCGGTACGGATCTGCTGGTGCTCGGCGATGTGAGCGTGGGCGGGACCACGGCCGCGGGGGTGCTGGTCGCCGCGCTGTGCGGGACCGACGCGTCGGTGGTGACCGGGCGGGGCGGGCTGGCGATCGACGACCTGGCGTGGATGCGCAAGTGCGCGGCGATCCGGGACGCGTTGCGGCGGGCGCGGCCGGTGCTCGGGGAGCAGTTGCAGCTGCTGGCGACCGTGGGCGGGGCCGACCTCGCCGCGATGACGGGCTTTCTGCTCCAGGCCGCCGTACGCAAGGTGCCGGTCGTGCTGGACGGTGTGGTCGCCGCGGCCTGTGCGCTCGTCGGGCAGCGGATCGCGTTCCGGGCGCCCGACTGGTGGCTGGCCGGGCAGCTCAGCGGGGAGCCCGCGCAGGCGAAGGCGCTGGACCGGATGGCCCTGGAGCCGCTCCTGGACCAGGGCGTGACGGTCGGCGAGGGCGCGGGCGCGCTGCTCGCCCTGCCGCTGGTGCAGTCCGCGGCGGCGCTGGCGGCGGAGCTGCCGGAACGGCCCGAGGAGAAGCCGCAGGAGGAGCCCGAGGAGGATCCCGAGGAGGGTTGATCCGCCGGAGACGGGCGGAGTGCGGCGGCATCCGCGGACCTCGGCGCCTCTTGCCGTGACCGGACTCCTCGTCGCCGCGCTTCTCGCCGGGCGCGGCGTCGGTGCCGTGCGGCGCCGCCGTCAGCCGGAGTCGCGCCGCGCGGGCGGCGGCGGTGGTGTCGGTGTCGGGTCCGGGGTGCCGCCGATCCAGTCCTGGAAGCGGCGGGCCGGTCCCGCCCAGCGGCGGTCGTGGTGGTAGGCGCGCAGCCCGGCCCGGGCCCGGGCGCGCGGGCGGCGGCGGTAGAAGCGGCGGGCCCACGGGGAGCCGGGGCGGGCCAGCCGGAGCGCGCCGACCAGGGCGACCAGCGGGACGATCACACCGAAGAGGGCCGTACGGATCTTGCCCTTGCCGAGGGCCACCAGCGCGAACAGGAAGTTCACGCCGATCGTCGCGAGGGCCGTGCCCCGGCTCTGGACCTCGTCGTCGGACAGACCGTTCACCCCGAACGGCGAGAAGCCGAGCAGCAGCAGGCCCACCAGCGCGGCGGTCAGCACCACCACCTCCACGCTCCGGCGTCCGGCCTGCGTCCAGTAGACGTCGTCGAGGTGCAGGATCAGCGCGAACTCGTCGAGGACCAGGCCCGCGCCGATCCCGAACACGACCGCGGCGAACGCCGAGCCGAAGCCGTGCCGGCCACCGGCGACCGCGGCGAACCCGCCGATCACGGTCAGGACGACACCCGGCACGACATGGTGGATGTGCACGCCGCCCGCCTGGACGTTGCCGAAGGGGCCCTTGCCCGCCCGGATGAGCCGGGTGATCGTGCGGGTCACCAGGAAGGTCACCACGAACGCCAGCAGGGCGAGCAGCAGCGGCAGCTTGCCGGGTTCGGTGATGTTGCGGTGAAACCAGTCGCCCATATGCGCAGTGTCCGTCGGCGCGGGTGCGGCCGCCTGTCGGCCTGCGCCGTCGCGTAACCTGCCGCCGTGTCCTCGATACCCGCTGCTCACGGCCTCCGCTTCGCCTTCGGCACGCTGTCCGTGCTGCCCGTGCGCGTGACGCGCTGGGACCGGGAGGCGGCCCGGGGCGGCATGCTGTGCGCTCCGCTGGTCGGGGCGGTGCTGGGGATCGCCGCCGGTGCGGTGGGGCTGCTGCTGCTCGTCCTCGGGGCCGGGCCGCTGCTCGCCGCGGTCGCCTCCGTGGCGGTGCCCGCCGTGCTCACCCGGGGGCTGCACCTCGACGGGATCGCCGACACCGCGGACGGGCTGGGCAGCGGGAAGCCGGCCGAGGACGCCCTGCGGATCATGAAGCAGTCGGACATCGGGCCGTTCGGGGTCATCACGCTGCTGTTCGTGCTGCTCGCCCAGGTCGCCGCCGTGGCTCAGCTGTACGACGGTTCCTGGACTCGGGGAGCGCTGGCCGTGGTCGTCTCCGCGACGGCGGGGCGGCTCGCGCTCACGCTCGCCGCGCGGGTGGGAGTGCCCGCGGCCCGGCCGGAGGGGCTGGGGGCGGCTGTGGCGGGGGTCGTGCCGGTGCGCTGGGCTGTCGGGGTGGCGCTGGCCGTCGTGGTGGCGGCGGGTGGGGCGTACGACTTCCTGTGGGGCGCCGTCGCCGTGGTGGTCGCCGTCGGTGCCGCCGAGTTGCTGCTGCGGCGGTGCGTGCGGCGGTTCGGTGGAGTGACCGGGGATGTGTTCGGGGGGCTCGAGGAGACGGCCGTCACCGCGGCGCTCGTGGTGCTGGCGCTCGGCTGAGACCGTGCGGCGCCGTCGTGGCTTGTCGCGCAGTTCCCCGCGCCCCCAGGCCCCGCGACGCCGGGCTGATCCGAACGACAGGCCCTAGATACAGGGGCGTCGCCATGCGCCCAGTTCGTAGTGCTTCAGCATCGAACTCAGGCCCAACTCCCTCGCCTCGGGGCAAAATTCGCGGGTCGGCAGCTCGTACTCCACGTGGAAGACGGCCTTGTCCTCCTCCACGAACGGGGTGAGCGTGTCGCACTCGTCGTACTGGGCGCACTGCTCGTTCACCGCGAAGTCGAACTCCCCCACCAGCTGCGGAATCTGGTCCAGGTCGTTCTTCAGGCCGACCGCGAGCCCCCGGTCGTGGGCCAGGCGGGCGATGAGGCGGTTGTAGCGGAGCTGGTCGGCGGGGGTCAGGGGGAAGCCCGTCGTGTTGGCGTAGCCGTCCATGTTGTCCGGCTCGACCGCGTCGAAGCCCTTCTCGCGGCACATGTCCATCCGGGCCGCCATCAGCGGCTCCAGGACGTCCGTGCGGCGGATGTCCAGCCAGCGCTCGCCCTCCCAGCCGTTGCCGCGGCCGAGCACGGCGCGCGGGAACGCGTCGGCGTCGGGGCGCCAGTCCTCCCAGGCGCCCGTGGAGAGGTAGCAGATGACCTTGCGGCCGTCGTCGTGCAGGGCGGCGACCGTGCCGGCGTCGTGGTCGAAGGCGTCGATGTCGTACACCGGCACGTCGACGGAGGTGTCCAGACGCCCGCTGAGCTGCCACTGCCAGGTGATGCCGGGGCGCGGTTGCCAGCGCTCGCCGGGGGCCGGCTCGCCCTCGTGGTCGTCGGGCGCCGAGGTGCAGGCCGCGAGCAGGAGCAGCAGGGCGACGAGCAGGAGAGGGCGTCTCACCGGGCGGGCTCCAGGGTGTGCGGCAACGTACCCCAAGGATGATCCCCCGCCCCCGGCACCGCACAGTGCAGGTCGGCCCCCCGCACCCGCGGGCCGGCCTCCGCGGGGACGCCGTACACCAGGTGACAGACCCGGACCCCGGAGCCGTACGAGGGTGTGGGCGGCAGGGTCCGGTAGGTCTCCCAGGGGCCCTCGAAGGTGACCAGGACGTCGGCGATCCTGGCGTACGACGGGTCGGGCGGGGTGCCGTGGTTGAGGACGAGGGCGGTGCAGCCTAAGGCCCAGGCCGCCGAGGCGAGGCGGCGGTAGTACGGGAGGGCTTCCGGGGCCGAGGCGGCCTGGTCGAGGAAGACGCCGTCGGTGCCGTACCAGGCGTGATGGCGGGTGAGGTCGCGGACCACGTCGGCGTGCGGGCGGTCGCCGTAGGCGGTGTCGGCGTAGCCGAGGACCCGTACGCCTGCCTCCCGCAACCGGGCTGCGACCTGCGCGAACGCCGGGTCCGGGCGCTCCCCCGGGCCGCTGGCCGGGTTGAGGACGACGCCGTACAGGCGGGGCGCGGCGGCGAGGATCGCCTGCCATTCGGCGGGGCGGATGTCCGGGTGCTCGTAGTACGGGACCAGCAGGGTGCTCATCGGTGGGCCGTCGCCCTTCCCAGCAGGGCGCAGACCAGGGCGACCTGCACCGCCGCCGCCACGCCGTACACCGCCGGACCCGTCCACTCCGGCGCTCCCGTGAGCCGGAGCAGGGTGTGGGCGAGGGCCGCCGCGCAGGTCACCGCGGCCGCGCTGAGGATCGCGCCGAAGGACTGGAGCAGCAGGCCGGTCCACACGACCACGCCGAGCAGCAGCAGACCGGTCAGGCGGGGCCCTGCCGGGTCCGGGGAGTGCGGCCACAGGGCGGCGCCGGCCAGGGCGAGCGCGGTGAGCACGGCGAGGTAGCCGGTGAGGCAGCGCGCGACCATCAGGGCGGTCGCCCGGCGGAAGGCGCCGGGCGTGCCGGTGGAGCGCAGGCCTGCGAGGCCGGCGCTGCGGAAGCGGTACAGCAGCCATTCGGCGGGGCCCATGCTGAGGGTGAGGGCGACTGCGCCGGGCGCGCCTTCCAGGGCGGTGTCCAGGACCAGGATGCCGCTGCCCAGGCCGAACAGGGCGTAGGGGAACGAGGCCGGCAGCGGGGGGCCCATGACCGGTGGCCGACCGCCCGTCCGTCGTGGTCGCTCGCCCAGTTCCCCGCGCCCCTCAGGGCACACAGCCAGCGTCACCACCGCCAGTAGGGAGCCGAGCAGGAGGGCGTACCGGAGCAGTGTGGGGATGTGGAGTGCGGGCGTGACGGCGGCCCCCGCCGCCATCGGCAACAGCGCTGCGAGCAAGGCTCGTTCGCGGCCCATCACCAGCAGGACCGTCGCGGCGCCCAGGTAGAGCGACTGGCCTGTCGCGAAGGCCAGGGCGGCCGGGTCCGTGACGCCTGTGACGGCGAGGGCGGACAGGGTGCCCAGGAGGGCGCCCACGGGGGCGCCGATCAGGAGGCAGCGGCGTGCGGCGGCGCGGTCGCCGAGGCCGAGCCAGGCGTAGGCGCGGTGGGACAGGCCCTGGTTCCAGGTCCAGCCGGTGAGGGCGGCGGCAAGAAGGGGGAGGGTGGCGGTGGGCAGGAGGACGTAGGCGAGGCCGGGGAGGGCGAAGACGACGCCCCGGACGAGGCAGCCGAGCAGGCCGATCTGCCAGGGGTCGTGGACGGGGCCCTCGGGTTCGGGGTGGCGGCGGTCGACGCGGACGTAGAGCTCCTCGGCGAGCGCGAAGGAGTCCTTCACGCCGTACGCCGTGCGTATCCGGTCGTCGGACATGCCGTCGGACTCCAGCAGGGCGGCTATCTCGTCCGGGTGGACGGCCGCGGCGACGAAGTCCTCCAGGCGGCCGGCGAGTTCGTCGATCGGGTCGGGCGCGGCCCAGCCGGGGGCGGTGCGCCGGCGGGGGACGGGCAGGGTGTCCAGGCGGGCACCGGGCGGCAGCCAGACGCTTCCGCTCACCAGTCGGCCCCTTCGGTCGCGACGGCCGCGTACCAGGGGTCGCGCAGCTCCAGGGTCCAGTCGGCGACGGTCTCGACGGTCGGCTCGTACACCTCGGGCAGCCCCGCGAGTTCGTGGTAGATCGTGCGGAAGTTCTCCACGCAGCGGCGCAGCGTGAACCGGTCGATGACCCGCTGGCGGGACAACTCGGCGAGCTCCAGGCGCCGTTCGTCGTCCTTGAGGAGGGTGAGCGCGGCGGCCGCCATCTTCTCCGGTTCGCGCGGCGGTACGACGAGTCCGGTGTCGCCGACGGCCTCGCGCACTCCGCCGACATCGGTGGAGACGGTCGTACGGCCGCAGGACATGGCCTCGATGATGGAGAACGGGAAGCCCTCCGAGATGGAGGACAGCATGACGACATGGCCGGCCGCGTAGGCGCGCCAGACCTCGCTGATGCGGCCCTCGAAGGTGAGGCCGTCGGTGACGCCGAGTTCGGCGGCGAGCTTCTCCAGCTTCGTCCGGTACGCCTCGCCGCCGGGCGGGACCGGGCCGAACAGGCGCAGCCGGGTCTCGGGCAGCTCGGCGCGCACCATGGCGTAGGCGCGGATCAGGGTCTCCAGGTCCTTGATGGGGTCGACGCGGCCGCACCAGGTGAGGGTGGGGACCTCCGGCTCGGGCCCGGCGTGCGGGAAGGCGGCGGGGTCGACGCCGTTGTAGACCGTGCGGATGCGGTCGGGGGCGGCGCCGCCGCGCTCCTCCCAGCGGCGGTTGTACTGGTTGCACGGTGTGATCAGGTCGGCGGACCGGTAGCCGTGTGAATTGAGTTCACGGTAGAAGGCGAGCATGAACGCCTTCACCGGCCAGCGTTGGGCGTCGCTGCGATAACCGAGATAGCGCTCGCGCAGATAGATGCCGTGCTCGGTGAGCAGGAACGGTACGCCGTCCAGAGCGCGCGCCGCGAGCGCGGGCAGGGTCGCCAGACCGCTGCTCACGGCGTGCGCGACCGAGTCCTGCGCGATGCGGGTGCCGAGCGGGCGCAGGGCGTGTTCCAGCAGGTCGGTGGCGGTGAGCGCGTCGTGCACGGTGGGACGTGCGGCCGCGGTCGGCAGATGCGGCATGGTCCATATCCACATCAGCGAGCGCAGCGCGGACTCCGTGCGCAGGGCTGCGGACAGGCGGCCTTCGCGGGCCAGGCGGGCCAGGTCGGTGAGGGCCTCGCCGAAGTCGCAGCGGGAGTCCTGGTCCAGGAAGGAGAGCAGGAACCTCTCGTAGGCGTCGGTGAAGCGGCGGCGGGCCTTTCCGTACGGGGCGCGTGCGCGGCCTGGACGGGACCCCCAGGTGGGGACCGTGGTGTGGTGACGGACGTTGGGCGGCAGCTCCCAGGTGACCGGCTCCCGGCCGGTGCCGGTGATCGAGACGATGTGGAAGTCGACGTCCGGCATGCCCTTGACGAGTTGGTCGCACCAGGTGCTGACCCCTCCGTGGACGTGCGGGTACGTGCCTTCTGTGAGCATGGTGACGTGATGGCCGTTGCGCATCGCTGCGGCGGGTCCCCCCTGGTTGTACGGCTACTGTGCGGGGAACTGCTGGCCCGACCCCGGCTGCGGGTTCGTCGTGGCTGGTCGCGCAGTTCCCCGCGCCCCTTTCAGGCCAGCTTGAGCGTGAGTGACGACTGGAGCAGCTCCGGTGTCGTCCAGGCCGAGCGCATGCCCGCGTACGGCGTTCCGAAGGTGCTGGTGCCCAGCAGGAGTTGCTTCTTCGTGCCCTCGGGGGCCGTCAGCGGGATCTGGACTCCGGACGGGGCCGTGACCGTGACCGTCGTACCGACGCGGTAGGCGGTGACGCGGCCGTTCGCGAGGGCTGTCTCCCAGGCCGCTCGGCGCTTCAGTTCCGTACCGATGGCGTTCTGGCGGAGGTTCTCCAGCGGGGTGTTGTCGGCGAACAGGGCCCGATAGTCGGCCAGCACCTTGTCCATGACCGGGTACAGGATCCGGTCCTCGGCCAGGTTGGACTGGTGGGCGTAGTGCGGGCGGGGGTCGTTGGCGAGGGCGTGGCCGAGGGCGGTGCGGGCCTCCTGCGGGACGATGTGGTCGTCGTAGCCGGTGGCGGGGTCCAGGGGGTCGGGCAGGCAGGTGGAGGTGGGGTTGTTCTCGCAGACGCCGCTGCCGCCGTCGGCCGCGGAGGTGTAGATCCAGTTGTACTCGTCGGCCATCTCGGCCTCGGTGCCCGCGTTGTAGTACACGTTCATCGGGTGGCGCGGCACGGTGAGCGCGCCTCCGACGGACCGCTGCTGCGGCTCGCGGGAGTTGTCCGAGGCGATCCACTTCACCCCGTTGTCGGCGAGGGCGCCGGCCAGGTTGGGGTTGTCGGCGGGCTGCTGCGGGAGGGTCTTCAGGCCGGAGTGCTCGCCGGTGACCAGTTCGGTGCGGTCGACGGGCAGGCCCTTGCGGGAGGCCCAGTTGTTGTTGTCGCGGATCTGGGCGGAGATCTCGGAGCGGCTCATGTACCTGGTCGAGCCGTCGGTGTTCTTCGCGCAGGTCCACGGCACGGTGGTGGTGTCCTGCACACAGCCCAGGAAGGGGTGCGTGTAGGTGTGGTTGATCCAGCGGTACTGCGCCTTGTCGGCGAGCAGCCGGTCGGTGAGCGCGTCGGTGCCGCCGTGCCCGGCCTTCCACTCCTCGCCGGCGCCCGCGTTGTAGACCATGTCCATGGTGAAGCCGTGCTCGCGCTGCCACTGGGCGGCGTAGGCGGCGTCCTCGGCGGTCATCCGGATGGGGTTCTCGCCCCCGTCGTCGCCGCCGGGGCAGTCGAAGTCGCCGGGGGTGCAGTTGCGGTCGGTGTTCCAGCGGCTGTCGGGCGCGAAGACGTCGTCGACGTGCACGGCGAAGTAGTTGCGGTCCCGGCCCAGGTGGACGCCGTCGGTCAGCCACTCCACGATGCCGCGGGCCAGCAGCCGGAACTGCCGCTGGTGCTGGTTGTAGGCGAAGGTGACGACCAGCTCGCGGCGGCCGTCGTGGACGTACTCGCCGACCAGGCTGCCGCGGCCGGTCCCGTCGGGCACCGGGATGTCGACGTACGACGTGAAGCCGGTGCGCGGGCGGGCGGCGTAGCCGTAGCTCTCCTGGACGGCCGGGTCGTTGTCCTCGAAGGCGAAGGCGCCGTCCAGGTAGCCGAAGCGGCCCGCCTTGCCTGCGGCGGTGACGGAGGCCTCCTGGCCGTCGAGGGCACCGGCCCAGCCGCCCTCGCTGGTGTAGTCGAGGCCGACCCCGGGATGCGCCCAGGTGTAGGCGTCGACCTGCGGGATGCCGTACGTCCGCTCGTAGTTCTCCAGCGCGGTCTGCTCGGCCGAACCGGAGCCGAAGGGCGCCTCGTGGGGCAGGACGACGCCCTGGTACTTGGCGCGCGGCGTGCCGTTCACGGTGTCGCTGAGGAAGGCGTCGGTGACGGTCGGGCGGGCCGGGTCGGTGAGATCGAGCGTGGTGTACGGGACGCCCGTACTGCGCAACTGTGCGGCGATCGCGCGGACCGCGCTGTCGCCGTTGTCCACGAGCAGCACCCTGAGGTCGATGCGCGGTGCCGTGGCGGCCGACGCCTGCGGGGCCCCCACCCCCAGGGCCAGCAGGCCCGCGACCCCGAGAGTCACGGCCGTGTTTCTCCGTCTGTGCGCGCTCTGCGCCATTTTCTGGTCCTCCCCCCAAAGATCCCCCTGTGCTCCATGACGGGGGATCCGTGGAAATCATTCAAAGCGGCATCGCCGCCGCTCATCCGAATGCGATGAGTGTGACTCAAGTCACCGAGTGTGAGGATCGGGAAATAGCAACGACGCCACTCACAGGTGAACGCCCGCAGGAATGAGCGAACTCGGCGCACGCGCGTAGTCTCGTGCCAGGCATACGCCGCACTGGTGAGGACCCCGGTGGAGAGCAAGGGCTCACCCCGGTTCTAGGGTCGGCTGTCGGGCCCGGCCGACCCACACCGTTCGGCCACAGCAACTTCACATCGGAAGCGAGATTTCACCACCGTGACTGCTCTCACTCTCAGCACGTCCGCGGCACCCAATCTGAGGGCCGACGCGATCGTGATCGGTGTCGCCAAGGCCGCCAAGGGCCCTGTCGTCGCGCCGGGCGCCGAAGCCGTGGACGCGGCCTACGACGGCAAGCTCGCCGGCGTTCTGGAGACCCTCGGCGCCTCCGGTGCCGAGGGCGAGGTGACCAAGCTGCCCGCGCCGGCCGGCTTCAAGACGCCGCTCCTGGTGGCGGTGGGCCTGGGCGCCGCGCCGGAGAAGGACGGCGAGTTCGACGCCGAGGCACTGCGCCGCGCCGCCGGTGCGGCCGCCCGTGCCCTCACCGGCACCAAGAAGGCCGGCTTCGCCCTGCCGCTCGCCGACTCCGGCGACGCGGGCGCGATCGCGGAGGGCGCGCTGCTGGGCGCCTACTCCTTCGACGCGTACAAGGAGAACGGCAAGAACGCCAAGAACGGCAAGGCTCCCCTCGCCGAGATCGCCCTGCTGGGCGGCAAGCCGCGCGACAAGGCCCAGAAGGCCGCGGTCGAGCGTGCCGTCGCGGTCGCCGAGGAGCTCAACCGCGCCCGCGACCTGATCAACATGCCGCCGAACGACCTCGACCCGGAGGCCTTCGCCGCGATCGCGCAGACCGCGGGCAAGGAGCACGGCCTCAAGGTGCAGGTGCTCGACGAGAAGGCGCTCGTCAAGGGCGGCTACGGCGGCATCCTCGGCGTCGGCGCGGGCTCGGCGGCCGCTCCGCGCCTGGTGAAGCTGTCGTACACCTCCTCCAAGGCGAAGAAGCACCTCGCGCTGGTCGGCAAGGGCATCACCTACGACTCGGGCGGCATCTCGCTGAAGCCGGCCGGCCACAACGAGACCATGAAGTGCGACATGAGCGGTGCGGCGGCGGTCTTCGCGGCCGTGGTCGCCGTCGCGCGCCTCGGCCTGGAGGTGAACGTCACCGCGTGGCTGGCGCTCGCCGAGAACATGCCGTCCGGCTCGGCCACCCGCCCCGGTGACGTGCTGCGCATGTACAGCGGCAAGACGGTCGAGGTGCTCAACACCGACGCCGAGGGCCGGCTGGTGCTGGCGGACGCGCTGTGGGCGGCCTCCGCGGAGAAGCCGGACGCGATCGTGGACGTGGCGACGCTGACCGGAGCGATGGTGCTCGCGCTGGGCAACCGGACGTTCGGTGTCATGGCCAACGACGACGCGTTCCGCTCCGCGGTGGTGGAGGCGGCGGAGGAGGTCGGCGAGGAGTCCTGGCCGATGCCGCTGCCGGAGCACCTGCGCAAGGGCATGGACTCGCCGGTCGCCGACATCGCGAACATGGGCGAGCGCATGGGTGGCGGGCTCGTCGCCGGTCTCTTCCTGCGCGAGTTCGTGGGCGAGGGCATCACCTGGGCCCACATCGACATCGCCGGTCCCGCGTTCAACGAGGCTGCGCCGTTCGGGTACACGCCGAAGGGTGGCACCGGGTCCGCGGTGCGGACGCTGGTGCGGGTCGCCGAGCTGACCGCCGCCGGGGATCTTGGCTGACCTTCGCCTGAGAGCTCGGTCCCGTCGCTTGTACGGCGGCCGCGGGGGCGTGGGGGCTGCTCGCGCAGTTCCCCGCGCCCCTTTTGGTGCGCTGTCCACAGGCCTGATCGCAAAGAGTGCCACGTCTCACACACCGGCCCCGCGTCTCGTCAAGCACTGACTAGTGCGAAGATGGGGCTCGGCAGGACAGGGCCCCCACCTAAGGGCCGAAGAACGAGCGGCCGGACACCAGCCGCCGACCGGTCACTGGAGACCGGCGTGGCGCACATGCATGGAGGACGTGACGTGGCGAACGACGCCAGCACCGTTTTCGACCTAGTGATCCTCGGCGGTGGTAGCGGTGGTTACGCCGCGGCCCTGCGCGGGGCGCAGCTGGGCCTGGACGTCGCCCTGATCGAGAAGGACAAGGTCGGCGGCACCTGCCTGCACCGGGGTTGCATCCCCACCAAGGCCCTGCTCCACGCGGGCGAGATCGCCGACCAGGCCCGCGAGAGCGAGCAGTTCGGCGTCAAGGCCAGCTTCGAGGGCATCGACATCGCGGGTGTCCACAAGTACAAGGACGACGTGATCTCGGGCCTCTACAAGGGTCTGCAGGGTCTCGTCGCCTCCCGCAAGGTGACCTACATCGAGGGTGAGGGCCGGCTGTCCTCCCCCACCTCCGTCGACGTGAACGGTCAGCGCGTCCAGGGCCGCCACGTCCTGCTGGCGACCGGCTCCGTGCCGAAGTCGCTGCCGGGCCTGGAGATCGACGGCAACCGGATCATCTCCTCCGACCACGCCCTCGTCCTGGACCGCGTACCGAAGTCCGCGATCATCCTCGGCGGCGGTGTCATCGGCGTCGAGTTCGCCTCGGCGTGGAAGTCCTTCGGCGCCGACGTGACGGTCATCGAGGGCCTGAAGCACCTCGTCCCGGTCGAGGACGAGAACTCTTCGAAGCTTCTTGAGCGCGCCTTCCGCAAGCGCGGCATCAAGTTCAACCTGGGCACCTTCTTCTCCAAGGCCGAGTACACGGCCGACGGCGTCAAGGTCACCCTCGCCGACGGCAAGGAGTTCGAGGCCGAGGTCCTGCTCGTCGCCGTCGGCCGCGGCCCGGTCTCGCAGGGCCTGGGCTACGAAGAGGCCGGCGTCGCCATGGACCGCGGCTACGTCCTGGTCGACGAGTACATGCGCACCAACGTCCCGACCATCTCCGCGGTCGGTGACCTGGTCCCCACGCTCCAGCTCGCGCACGTCGGCTTCGCCGAGGGCATCCTGGTGGCGGAGCGTCTTGCCGGTCTGAAGCCGGTGCCGATCGACTACGACGGTGTCCCGCGGGTGACGTACTGCCACCCGGAGGTCGCCTCCGTGGGCATCACCGAGGCCAAGGCCAAGGAGATCTACGGCGCGGACAAGGTCGTCGCTCTGAAGTACAACCTGGCGGGCAACGGCAAGAGCAAGATCCTGAAGACCGCGGGCGAGATCAAGCTCGTCCAGGTCAAGGACGGTGCCGTCGTCGGCGTCCACATGGTCGGCGACCGTATGGGCGAGCAGGTCGGCGAGGCCCAGCTGATCTACAACTGGGAGGCGCTGCCGGCCGAGGTCGCCCAGCTCATCCACGCCCACCCGACGCAGAACGAGGCGCTCGGCGAGGCCCACCTGGCACTGGCGGGCAAGCCGCTGCACGCGCACGACTGATCAGCCCTCGCGCGCGACGACACAGACTTCCGCAATTTCGTAAGGAGCAACAGAAACCATGGCGGTTTCCGTAACCCTTCCGGCGCTCGGCGAGAGCGTCACCGAGGGCACTGTCACCCGCTGGCTGAAGGCCGAGGGTGAGCGCGTCGAGGCCGACGAGCCGCTGCTCGAGGTGTCGACCGACAAGGTCGACACCGAGATCCCGGCCCCTGCCTCCGGTGTCCTGGCCTCCATCAAGGTCGCCGAGGACGAGACCGTCGAGGTGGGCGCCGAGCTGGCGATCATCGACGACGGCAGCGGCGCCCCGGCGGCCCAGCCGGCCCCGGCCGCCGAGCAGTACGCCCCGCCGGCTCCCGAGCCGGCCCCGGCCGCCCAGCCCTCCACCGAGCAGGCCGCCCCGGCTCCGGCGCCCACCGCCGAGGCCGCCGCGGGCGCCGGCTCCGCCCAGGGCACGGACGTGGTCCTGCCCGCGCTCGGTGAGTCCGTCACCGAGGGCACCGTCACCCGCTGGCTGAAGTCGGTCGGCGAC
This sequence comes from Streptomyces sp. NPDC096205, assembly GCF_044763135.1. Classification (NCBI taxonomy): domain Bacteria; kingdom Bacillati; phylum Actinomycetota; class Actinomycetes; order Kitasatosporales; family Streptomycetaceae; genus Streptomyces; species Streptomyces sp. NPDC096205. The sequence goes on from NZ_JBIWFS010000002.1 coordinate 505,035, forward strand.
TCCGTCGAGGCCGACGAGCCGCTGCTCGAGGTCTCCACGGACAAGGTCGACACCGAGATCCCGGCCCCGGCCTCCGGTGTGCTGCTCGAGATCACGGTCGGCGAGGACGAGACCGCCGAGGTCGGCGCCAAGCTCGCCGTCATCGGCGCTCCGGGTGCCGCTCCGGCCCCCGCGGCTCCGGCCGCTCCCGCCGCTCCGGCCCCGGCCGCCGAGGCTCCGGCCGCCCCCGCGGCTCCGGCTCCGGCCCCCGCCGCGCCCGCTGCCCCGGCTCCGGCCCCGGCCGCCCCTGCCGCTCCGGCTCCGGCTCCGGCTCCGGCTCCGGCTCCGGCCGCCCAGGCTCCGGCTGCTCCCGCCGCCCCGGCTCCGGCCCCGGTCACCCCGGCCCCGGCCGCTCCGGCTCCCGCCGCCGCGCAGGCCACCGACGAGGGTGCCTACGTCACCCCGCTGGTGCGCAAGCTCGCCGCCGAGAACGGCGTCGACCTGGGCTCCGTCAAGGGCACCGGCGTCGGCGGTCGTATCCGCAAGCAGGACGTCATCGCCGCCGCCGAGGCCGCGAAGGCCGCCGCCGCTGCTCCGGCTCCGGCCGCCGCCGCTCCGGCCGCCGCCAAGAAGGCGCCCGCCCTGGAGGTCTCCCCCCTCCGTGGCCAGACCGTCAAGATGCCGCGCATCCGCAAGGTCATCGGCGACAACATGGTCAAGGCGCTGCACGAGCAGGCGCAGCTGTCGTCGGTCGTCGAGGTCGACGTCACCAGGCTGATGCGGCTGCGCGCCCAGGCGAAGGACTCCTTCGCCGCGCGTGAGGGCGTCAAGCTCTCCCCGATGCCGTTCTTCGTCAAGGCCGCCGCACAGGCGCTGAAGGCCCACCCGGTCATCAACGCCAAGATCAACGAGGCCGAGGGGACCATCACCTACTTCGACACCGAGAACGTCGGTATCGCGGTGGACTCCGAGAAGGGCCTGATGACCCCGGTCATCAAGCACGCGGGCGACCTGAACATCGCCGGCATCGCCAAGGCCACGGCGGAGCTGGCGGGCAAGGTCCGCGCCAACAAGATCACGCCGGACGAGCTGTCCGGTGCGACCTTCACCATCTCCAACACCGGTTCGCGCGGTGCGCTCTTCGACACGATCATCGTGCCGCCGGGCCAGGTCGCGATCCTCGGCATCGGCGCCACGGTCAAGCGTCCGGCCGTCATCGAGACGGAGGAGGGCACGGTCATCGGCGTCCGCGACATGACGTACCTGACCCTCTCCTACGACCACCGCCTGGTGGACGGCGCCGACGCCGCGCGTTACCTGACGGCGGTCAAGGCGATCCTGGAGGCCGGCGAGTTCGAGGTCGAGCTGGGTCTGTGACAACCCCCTGAGGGCTGACACATCGATGCCCCGTCCGTTGGCAACGGGCGGGGCATCGGCATACCCCAGGGGCGCGGGGCGGTATCGATATGCGGCTCCGCCGCATGGGCGCGATCGACCCAGGACGACCCGCACCCGCCGAACAAGGACAGCCCCACCCCCGTAGGCGTGTAAGCCTCGTCTCACCTGCAACAAAGCACCCTTACGCGCACCTCCCGCAGAGAGCAACGGCCTTATTGTCTAAACGTCGGCCGCGCCCCTAAGGAGCCCTCATGACCGCCCCCGTCATCCACTCGCTGCGCGAACAGATCCGCGAGCACATCCTGGAGGGGATCATCAGCGGGCGCTGGCAGCCGGGCGAGCGCATCGTGGAGCGCCGTATCGCGACGGAGCTGGAGGTCAGCCAGACCCCCGTCCGCGAGGCCCTGCGCGAGCTGGAGTCGCTGCGGCTGATCGAGTCGGCCCCCAACAAGGGCGTGCGCGTCCGCAACCTCACCGCCGCCGACCTGGAGGAGAGCTACCCCGTCCGGGCCGGCCTGGAGGCCATCGCCGCGGAGCTCGCCGCCGACCGGCTGGCACAGGACTGCTCGGCCCTGGAGCCCCATGTCTCCGCCCTCTACGAGGCGGACAGCAAGGCCGACGGCACGGCCCAGGTCCGCCACACGGTCGGCTTCCACCGTGAACTGGTGCGCGCCGCGGGCAACTCGGTCCTGCTGCACACCTGGGAAGGCCTCGGCATCGAGGTCTTCACGGCCCTGTCCATCCGCTGGCTGGGCACCGTACAGCAGTCGTACGCGGAGGAGCACCAGGAGCTGGTGGAGGCCTTCCGGCGGCGGGACCCGCGGATCGCGGACCTGGTGAAGGCGCATGTGCTGGGGTGCGCGCCCCGGCACGAGGGCTGAGCGGACCCTCGCTCAAACGAGGCTGTGAACGTTCGCTCACACGTGGCCCCACCTGCGGAAAGCCTTCGAAAACAAGGCACCCGGTGTCTTCGCGCGAGGCACCGCGTGCCTACTTTCTCGTGATCGAGAGGTTTTCGCCCGGAACCCTTTGATCGATCATCGATCAGGGGGTTACAGTCGCCGACGGACTTCCACCGAAGTCTCGCCCTGTCCTGCCAAAGACCTAGGGCACCCCCGAACCCTTACGCAGATGAGGGAACCCCCTTCGACTGAGGAAGGCGGCGACATGACCGACCCCAACGCCATCCAGCCGAGCGCGCTCGACCAGCTCCCCGACCGCGACCCGGAGGAGACCGCCGAATGGCAGGCCTCGCTGGACGCGGTCGCCAAGGCGGCCGGCCCGCACCGTGCCGCGTACCTGATGCGTCGCACACTGGAGCGCGCCGAGGGCGCCGGCATCGCGCTGCCGAAGCTCCTCGAGACCGACTACGTCAACACCATCCCGACCGCCGCCGAGCCGGCCGTCCCCGGTGACGAGGCCATGGAGGCCCGGATCACCGCGTGGAACCGCTGGAACGCGGCCGCGATGGTCACCCGTGGCAGCAAGCACGGCGTCGGCGGCCACATCGCCACCTTCGCCTCGGCCGCCTGGCTGTACGAGACCGGCTTCAACCACTTCTTCAAGGGCAAAGAGGCCGACGGCTCGGGCGACCAGCTCTACATCCAGGGCCACGCCTCCCCCGGCATCTACGCCCGCGCCTTCCTGGACGGCCGCCTGACCGAGGCCCACCTGGACAACTTCCGCCAGGAGTCCGGCGGCAACGGCCTGCCGTCCTACCCGCACCCGCGGCGCCTGCCCTGGCTGTGGGAGTTCCCGACGGTGTCCATGGGCCTCGGCCCGCTGTCGGCGATCTACCAGGCGCGCTTCAACCGCTACCTCACCAACCGCGGCATCAAGGACGTCTCCGCCTCGCACGTGTGGGCGTTCCTCGGCGACGGCGAGATGGACGAGCCGGAGTCGACGGCGGCCCTCGCGCTCGCCGCGCGTGAGCAGCTGGACAACCTGACCTTCGTCATCAACTGCAACCTGCAGCGCCTCGACGGTCCGGTCCGCGCCAACTTCAAGATCGTGCAGGAGCTGGAGGCCCAGTTCCGCGGCGCCGGCTGGAACGTGATCAAGACGCTGTGGGGCTCCGCCTGGGACGAGCTGTTCCGGCTCGACACCAACGGCGCGCTCGTACGCCGGCTGCGCGAGGTACCCGACGCGCAGGTCCAGACGTACCAGACCCGCGACGCCGCCTACATCCGCCAGGACTTCTTCGGCAAGGACCCGGAGCTCGCCGAGCTGGCGAAGCTGCTGAGCGACGACAAGATCCTGGAGATCTTCCACCTGTCCCGCGGTGGTCACGAGCCGCGCAAGGTGTACGCCGCGTACAAGGCCGCCGTCGAGCACAAGGGCGCGCCGACCGTCATCCTGGCCCAGACGGTCAAGGGCCACACCCTCGGCGAGGGCTTCGCGTCGAAGAACGCCAACCACCAGATGAAGAAGCTGACGGTGGACGAGTTCAAGGCGATGCGCGACCTGCTGGAGCTGCCGATCAAGGACAGCGACTTCGTCGACGGCGTCGTCCCCTACGGTCACCCGGGCGCCGACTCCCCCGAGGTCCGCTACCTCCAGGAGCGCCGCGCCGCCCTCGGCGGTCCGGCCCCGGCCCGCCGCGTCCACCCGGTCGCGCCGCTGCCGGCCCCGGCCGAGAAGGCGTTCGCGTCCTTCGACAAGGGCTCCGGCTCGCAGAACGTGGCGACGACCATGGCGTTCGTCCGTCTGATCAAGGACCTGGTCCGCGACAAGGAGACCGGCAAGCGCTGGGTGCCGATCGTCCCCGACGAGGCGCGCACCTTCGGCATGGAGAGCCTCTTCCCGTCCCTCGGCATCTACTCGCCGAAGGGCCAGACGTACGAGCCGGTCGACCGCGACCAGCTGATGTACTACAAGGAGGCCAAGAACGGCCAGATCCTCAACGAGGGGATCACCGAGGCCGGTTCGATGGCCGACTTCATCGCCGCGTCCACCGCGTACTCCACGCACGGCGAAGCGATGATCCCGTTCTACATCTTCTACTCGATGTTCGGCTGGCAGCGCACGGCCGACCAGATGTGGCAGCTCGGCGACCAGCTCGGCCGCGGCTTCCTCGTCGGCGCCACCGCCGGCCGTACGACGCTGACGGGCGAGGGCCTGCAGCACGCCGACGGTCACTCCCCCGTCATCGCGGCGACGAACCCTGCGGCGCTGACGTACGACCCGGCGTTCGCGTACGAGGTCGCCACGATCGTCAAGGACGGTCTGCGCCGCATGTACGGCGAGGCGGCCCCGGGTGAGGACCCGAACGTCTTCTACTACCTCACGGTCTACAACGAGCCGCTCCCGCAGCCGGCGAAGCCCTCGGGCCTCGGCATCGACGAGGGCATCGTCAAGGGCCTGTACCGCTTCAACACGGCGGAGTCGGCCGAGCTGTCCCCGGTCGCCAACGCCCCGCGCATCCAGCTGCTGGGCTCGGGCACCGCGATCCACTGGACGCTGAAGGCCCAGCGGATGCTCGCCGAGGAGTGGGGCGTGGCCGCCGACGTGTGGTCCGCGACCTCCTGGACCGAGCTGCGCCGTGACGCGCTGGAGGCCGACGCGGCCCTGCTGCGCGGCGAGGAGCGCGTGCCGTACGTCCGCCAGGCGCTCCAGGGCGCCGAGGGCCCGGTGCTGGCCGTCTCCGACTACATGCGCCAGGTCCCGGACCAGATCGCCCAGTGGGTCGAGCAGGACTACTCCTCGCTCGGTGCCGACGGCTTCGGCCTCTCCGACACCCGCGAGGCCGCCCGCCGCCACTTCGGCGTCGACGCCGAGTCGATCGTCGTCGCGGCCCTGGCCCAGCTCGCCCGGCGCGGCGAGGTCAAGGCGACCGCGGTGAAGGAAGCGCGCGAGAAGTACGGCCTGTAAGGACCGGCACGGTCTGTAAGGACCGCTCGCTTTTCGGGAGGCCTCCGCTTCGGCGGGGGCCTCCTTGCATGATGGCCGTATGCGCGCAGCCCGGCTGATCAAGATGGTGCTCCTCCTGCAGTCCCGGCCCTCCATGACCGCCGCCGAGCTGGCGCGGGAGCTGGAGGTGTCGGAGCGGACGGTCACGCGGGACGCGCAGGCGCTGTCGGAGGCCGGAGTGCCGGTGTACGCCGACCGGGGGCGGGCCGGCGGGTACCGGCTGATCGGCGGGTACCGCACCCGGCTGACGGGGCTGGCGCGCGGTGAGGCGGAGGCGCTGTTCCTGTCCGGGGTGCCGGGGGCGCTGCGGGAGATGGGCCTGGAGGACGCGGCGTCGGCGGCGCGCCTGAAGGTGTCGGCGGCGTTGCTGCCGTCCCTGCGGGACGCGTCGCGTACGGCCGCGCAGCGGTTCCATCTGGACGCGCCGGGCTGGTTCCGGGAGCCGGAGACGCCCGAGCTGCTGCCGGCGGTCGCGGAGGCGGTGTGGGACGACCGGGTGCTGGCCGGGCGCTACCGGCGCGGGCAGGAGGAGGCCGCGCGGGTGCTGGAGCCGTACGGGCTCGTGCTGAAGGCGGGGGTCTGGTACCTGTGCGCGCGGGTGGTCCCGGAGGGCGCCTTCCGGACGTACCGGATCGACCGGTTCGCGGGGGTCGAGCCGCTTTCGGAGCGGTTCCGCAGGGACGAGGACTTCGATCTGCCGGGGTTCTGGGCGGCGCAGGCCGAGCGGTTCGCGCGGTCGCTGCTGCGGGCCGAGGTGGTGGTGCGGGTGTCGCCTGCGGGGCTGCGGCTGCTGCCGCATGCGGTCGACCCGGTGGCCGCGCGGGACGCGCGCGCGGACGCGGGCGAGCCGGACGCCGAAGGGTGGGTGGTCCTGACCCTGCGGGTGGAGTCGGAGGAGGTCGCCCTCACCCAGCTCACCGCGCTGGGGCCGGAGGCCGAGGTGCTGGCGCCCGAGCCGCTGCGGGCCCGGTTCGCGGAGCACGCGCTGCGGCTGGCACAGCTGTACGGGCGCGTCTGATGCGGGGCTTCGGGGTGCGTGCCCCCGGCCGAGGGACGATGCTGGACCCGTGATGGACGAGACGGAGTTCTGGGAGCTGGTGGACAGCACCCGCGAGGCCGCCGAGGGCGACCCCGAGGACCAGGCCGACCTGCTGGTGGAGCGGCTCACCGCCCTCGACCCCGAGTCCGTGCTCGACTTCGCCCGGCACTTCGAGGCCCGCTACAACCGCGCCTACCACTGGGATCTGTGGGGCGCCGCGTGGGTGCTGCTCGACGGGGCCAGCGACGACGCCTTCGACTTCTTCCGCTGCTGGCTGATCGGGCAGGGCCGCGAGGTGTTCGAGGGCGCGCTGCACGACCCGGACGCGCTCGCCGACCTCCTGAAGGACTTCGACGAGGAGATCGACGGCGACGGCGAGGAACTCGGCTACGCCGCCGACGAGGCCTACGAACAGCTCACCGGCACCGTCGCCCCCGACCTCGGCATCCCGCCCGCGCCCTCGGAGCCGGAGGGCACGGCGCTGGACTTCGAGGACGACGGGGAGCTGGCGGCCCGCTATCCGCGGCTGTGGGAGCGGTTCAGGGGTTAGGGCCTGTCGTTCGGATCAGCCCGGCGTCGCGGGGCCTGGCACGCACTCCCCCACTGCCTTAAGGGCGTGGGGGGACCCCCAGCGGCGTTGTCGTCGGTTGCCGACTCCCCCACTCTCGGCTTCGCTCGAGCGGGGGGACCCCCATCGCGTCGACGCCCTCCTCCGCCTTGCAGCTGCACGCACCAGACCCCGCTCGACCCGGCCGAGAAGCGCAGTCCCTTGCAGCCGGCCTGATCCGAACGACAGGCCCTAGCGCCCTGACGACTCAGCGGGCCTGACGACTTGACGGCCCTGCGACTCAGCGCGCCTGCGGCTCAGCGACCCTGACGACTCAGCGCCCTGACGACGCCGTCCGTCTCAGGCGCGCCCCTGCAAGCGGGCCGCCAGTCGGCGGATCTCCGGCAGCAGGGCGCTGAGGGACGCCCCGGGGCAGCTGGTCATGAAGGCGTCCTTGTGGGCCGCGAGGGCGGGCAGTGCGGCGGCGGTGCCCGCGCTGAAGCGGCTGCGGCTGTTGCTGGAGACCAGGCGTACCCGCGCCCGCGGGTCGGTGTCCGACAGGCCCAGCTTCCAGGCGGCCAGTGCCGCGATCGCGTCGCTCATCACGCGCGGCACCGGCGTTCCCTCGGTGAAGGTGCCGATCGCGGCGATGCCGGCGGTGCGGTGGTTGAAGCCCTGGGTGTGGGCGCCGGTGACGGCCCGTTCTACGCCGCCCGCTCGGCCCTCGTAGATGATGCCGCAGCGGTCGACGAGGAAGTTGTAGCCGATGTCGTCCCATTCCCGGGCGCCGGTCTGGCCGGCGTAGAGGTAGCGGATGATGCGGGGCGTCTCGGCGCAGTCGTAGGCGTTGGGCGAGTCGGTGTGGTGCACGAAGACGGCGACGACCCGGTCGTCGTAGCGCGGCGGCGGGGGGCGGTCGGGCGCGGTGCCGTCCGTCAGCCAGGCCGAGCGGGGCACGATGGCGGGCCGGGGTGCGGTGTGCACGCCGGAGACGGGGCGGGCGGCGGCCCGCACGGCGGCCGGGCGCTCGACCCCGGCAGCACACAGCGCCAGCGTCACGGCGGCGGCCAGCCCGGGCAGCGCGCCCAGCACCGGCAGGGCGGGGCCGGGTATCGGCACGGCGGCACAGCGGCGGGCCGCGGCTCGCGCGCGGTGGGCCAGTCGCTCGACACGCATGGACCCACTGTCGGTCCGTTCCCTTCCGTCCGCGATGTGTGTTCTGCCAGCCGGAGGAACGTTCGTCCCGGTCGGGGGCGTTTTCCGGGGTACACGGCTGATCATCGGGCCCGTGCCGAGGGGCGTCCGGGAGAAAGGCGGCTCGTGTGGACCTGCTCGTCATCCTTCTGCTGCCGGCGCTCCTGGTCCCGGCGGTGGCGGGCCGTGGGCCGGCGAGGCGGCTGGGGCGGCGGCTGCGGCCCAGGACGGGCCGGGGTCCGCTGAGAGCGGCGGACGGCGCCGCCGGAGCCGTGGCGAGGTCGCTGGCGGCGCTGATCGTGGCGTGGGCCGCGGCGGGCGTGCCGGCCGCGGCCTCGGAGCCCCCGCCGACCGTGCAGCAGGCGTCGGCTGCGGCGGGCTTCCCGCAGGTGTCCTGGGCCGACGTGGCCGGACCCTCCGGCGACACCGTCACCCCCGCGGCGACCCGGGCCGCCCGGCGCAGCAGCGTCAAGATCGAGGGCGCCACCGGCAGCCAGGGCCTCGAGGGCAGCGGGTTCGTGTACGCGCCGGAGCACGTGCTGACCAACGCCCATGTGGTGGCCGGCATCGACGCGCCGAGCGTGCGGATCGGCGGGCTCGGACGGCCGTACGAGGCACGCGTGGTGCTCTTCGACCCGGACAAGGACGTGGCCGTGCTGTACGTCCCGGGGCTGCGGGCGCCGGTCCTGCGCTTCGACGACGACGCCGAGCGCGGGGAGGCGGCCGTGGTGGCCGGGTATCCGCAGGACGGCGGCCTCGAACTGCAGGCGGCCACGATCGCGGACCGGGTCCGCGCCACCGGGCAGGACATCTACAGCGACGAGGCGGTCACCCGCGACGTCTACGCCATCCACTGCACGGTCCGCCCCGGCAACTCCGGCGGCCCCCTGCTGACTCCCGACGGCCGCGTCTTCGGCGTGGTCTTCGCCCGCTCGACCTCGGACGACGGCAAGGCCTACGTCCTGACCGCCGACGAGGTCGCCCCCGAGGCGGACCGCGGCGCGGACGCGACCGCTCAGGTGGACACGGGCGAGCTGATCACGTCGTAGGGACCACAGGCCCCTTCGCGGGGTCTCGGACCAGCCGCTGACCCATCAGTACGTCGTCCACGTACGCCCCGTCCAGGAGGAACTCCTCCGGCTGTACGCCCTCCACGGCGAACCCCTCGGCCTCGTACAGGGCGCGGGCGGCGGTGTTGTGGCCGAGGACCCGCAGGGTGAGGCGGCGGGCGCCCAGGGCTCGGGCCCGCTCGACCGCGGCGCGGACCAGGGCCCGGCCGACTCCCTTGCCGCGGGCCGTGTCGTCCACGGCGAGGCCGCGGATCTGACGGACGTGGGCGTTGGACGGCAGCGGCGTGGGAAAGCCGAGGCGGACGTATCCCACCAGCCGTCCGTCGAGCTCGGCGACCAGATGGTCCCCCGGCCCCGCCGTCTCCCTGAAGAAGGGCTCGTCGAGCCCCGGCCGCGGAGTCACCGCGTGCCCGTAGGACCAGGTCACATGGTCGAGGCGGCTCAACGCGGGCTCGTCGGCGTGCGTCGCGACGCGTATGCGTATCTGCGGATCCGGCATGCCCGCCACTGTACGGCGACGTGCCGGGGCGGGTCCGGAATTATCCGGGCGCGGACGGCAGGCCCGGCCCGGATGTGCGGGGTGCACCCGGCAGGATGGGGGGATGGAGCATGCGCGAATCGTGGTGGCCGGGGCGTCGGGGCTCATCGGGCGGGCCCTGGTGCGGTCGTTGAGGGCGGACGGGCACGAGGTGGTGCGGCTGGTGCGGCGGGAGCCGGGGGCGGCGGACGAGATCCACTGGGACCCGCGGGGCGGGCGGGTGGACCTGCCCGCGTGCGACGCGGTGGTGAACCTCGCGGGAGCGGGCGTCGGCAACCGGCCGTGGACGCGCGCCTACAAGGAGGAGATCCGCGCCAGCCGGGTACTGGGCACCCTTGCCCTGGCCCGGGCGATCGCCGCGCTGGAGCCGCGCCCGCGGGTCTTCGTGAACGGCAGCGCGGTCGGCTACTACGGCGACACCGGGCAGCGCGCGGTCGACGAGGACGCGCCCGCCGGGGAGGGCTTCCTGCCGTCGGTGTGCGTGGAGTGGGAGGCCGCGGCGGCGCCCGCGCAGAAGGCCGGGGTCCGCACGGCGTTCGTGCGCACCGGGCTGGTGGTGGCCCGCGGCGGCGGGGCGTGGGGGCGGCTGTTCCCGCTGTTCAAGGCGGGGTTGGGGGCACGGTTCGGGGACGGGCGGCAGTACTGGTCGTACGTCTCGCTGCACGATGAGGTCGCCGCGATCCGGCATCTGCTCGACCGCGACGACCTGTCGGGGCCGTTCAACGTGACCGCGCCCGAGCCGCTGACGAACGGTGAGATCACCGCGGCGATGGGCCGTGTGCTGCACCGCCCCGCCGTACTCGCCGTACCGGCACCGGTGTTGCGGACCGTCCTCGGCGACATGGCCGGTGAGGTGCTGGGCAGCACCCGGGTGCTGCCGATGCGGCTGCTGGAGTCGGGGTTCGTGTTCGCGTTCCCGGGGATCGAGGACACGATCCGCGCCGCGCTGGACTGAGGGCCCCGACCGGAAGGTGCCTTCGGGAAGCGGCGGTTGACGCCCATGTGCGACCGCTGTGCGACCGTGCCCTGTCCATGCGCGACTGCCTCCGATCGGCCGGGGCCCTAACCTCGACCAGAACTCGGGTATCCCCGGAGTCCATTGGGGGCATGAGGTCTCCACCGGCCGCGCAACCTCAACCTCGAGGAGGGGCACGTGCTTCAGCCCGCGTATCAGGCGGACGTCGTCGTGGTGGGAGCCGGGGTCGCCGGTCTCGCCGCCGCACAGAGGCTGACCAGCGCAGGAGTCACCACCGCCGTCCTGGAAGCCGCCCCCTGTCCCGGCGGCCGCATGTCGACCGAGAAGGTCGACGGCTTCCGGCTCGACCGGATCGGGCAGCTGCTGTCCACGGCGTATCCCGAACTGGGCGCGACCCCGGGCCTCGGCGCGCTCGCCCTGCGCCGCTTCGAGCCGGGCGTCCTGATACACAGCGACGGACGCCGGCACCGCGTCGGCGCCCCCCTCCACCGAGGGAGCGCGAGGGGCGCACTTCACGCGGTGCGCGCCTTCGCGAGCGCCCCTCGACCGCAGCAGCCCGGCAAGCCGGTCGGCACCGCCGTCGACCAGGCCCGGCTGGGCACGGCCCTCGCCCGGCTCGCCGCGACCCCGGTCGAACGCCTCCTTGCGCGCCCCGAGCTGCCCGCCGCACAGGCCCTCACCGCCCGCGGCCTGCCCGCCCGCACGATCGACGGCTTTCTGCGCCCGCTGCTCGCCGCGCTGCTCTGCGACCCGGACCTGACCACGTCCAGCCGGTGCGCCGACCTCGCGCTGCGCGCCTTCGCCGCGGGGCGGCTGTGCGTGCCGGAGGGCGGGGCGGAGGTGCTGCCGGAGCTGCTGGCGCGCACCCTGCCGCCGGGCACCCTGCACACCGGCGTCCAGGTCACCTCCGTCTCCACGACCTCGGTCGGCACCGCCGAGCACGGCGAGTTCCGCTGCCGCGCGGTCCTGCTGGCCACCGACGCCCGTACGGCCGCCGACCTGCTGCCCGGCCTGCGCGTGCCGGACTTCCACCCGGTGACGGTGATCCACCACACCACGGACGTGCCGCCCCCGACCGGCGCCTCCCTCGTCCTGGACGCCGACCGCGGCGGCCCCGTCTCCCACACGGCCCTGATGAGCGACCTCGACCCCACCAGGGCCCCCGCGGGCCGGGCCCTGATCTCCTCGACGGTCCTCGGCACCCCGCCCCCCGACCTCGACACGGCCGTCCGTACGCACCTCTCCCGCCTCTACGGCACCTCCACCGCCCGCTGGGAGACCCTCGCCGTCCACCACACCCCCGAGGCGGTCCCGGCCATGCGCCCACCGCACGACCTGCACCGCCCCGTCCGCCTCCTGGCCGGCCTCTACGTCTGCGGCGACCACCGCGACACCAGCACGGTCCAGGGAGCCCTCCACTCGGGCCACAGGGCGTCCCAGGCGATCCTGACGGAGCTGGGAGTGACGCCCTCGATGCAGGTGACGGAGCCGCTCTCTTCGACGCGGGCTGCCTGAACGCCCCTCAGGGGCGGGGGGAACTGCGCGAGCAACCACGACGAAGCAGCACGACGCGACACCACAGCCGGCACCACGGCGAGACGCGCTACTGCAACGCGGCGACCCTCTCCCGATACCCCCTGACCGGCGCAGCGTCCTTGTACGGCTCCAACCGCCGCTCGAAGTCCCTGATGTACTCCACCGCCCGAACCGACCGCATCTCCACCGCCTGCCCCGCCGCCTCCGCGGCCAACGCACAGGCCTGATCCAGCTCCCCCAGCCCCAGCCGGGCCGTAGCCAGCACCACCCGGCAGAACAACCGGCTCCGGGCGAACCCGGCCCCCCGCATCTGCAACGACTTCTCCGCATGCTGCGCGGCCGTCCGGAAGAGCTGAAGATCCCGGTGCGCGTGCCCGAACTCGTCGGCGAGCTGCGCCTCGTCGAAGGACCGCGCCCAGTGCGGCGTCTCGTCCCCGGGCCGGGCCGCCTCCAGGGCGCGCTCGGCCCGCACCAGGGCCGCCGTACAGGCCCGGACCTCACCGAGCACCCCGTGCCCGCGCGCCTCGGCCGCGTGCAGCAGTGCCTGCACGACCGGCGGAGCCGACCCGCCGACCCCCTGCTGGGCGACCCGGGCGAGCTGCACGGCCTCGCGCCCGTGCCCGAGATAGACGGCCTGACGGCTCATGGTGACCAGCACGTACGACCCGTACGCCCGGTCCGCCGCGGCCTGCGCGAGCCGCAGCGCCTGGACGAAGTAGCGCTGGGCGAGGCCGTGCGCGGCGATGTCGTACGACGTCCAGCCGGCGAGCCGGGTGAGATCCGCGGCCGCGGCGAACAGGCGGCGGCCGGTCTGCTCGCCGTAGGTGCCGCGCAGCATCGGCTCGCACTCGTGCTCCAGGTAGCGCACCAGGGCCTGGCGGGCGTGGCCGCCGCCGTACATGTCGTCCAGGGTGCGGAACAGGTCGGCCACCGAGCGCAGGGCGGCGACGTCGCCCGCGGTGACCTTCTGGCCGGGGCCGCGCTCGCTCTGGCCGCGCTGGCGGGGTACGGCGGGCCGGCCCTGGGCGGGCACCCGGGCGGGCTGCTCACCGCGGGTGACGGAGTCGTCGGGCCGCCCGATCAGCCAGTCCCGGCTGGGCACGACGAGTCCCGCCGGGGTGAAGGCGATCTTGCGCAGTTCGGCGTGGCTGCCGGAGTCCTTGCGCCACAGGCCGCTGACGATGTCGACGGCCTCCTCGGGGCTGCCGGCGTACTCAAGGCCGGCGTAGACGGGGGCGCAGGCGTCCAGGCCGAGGTCCTGGGCGGTGAGGCGGCGGCCGAGGCGGCGGGTGAAGACCTCGGCGATCAGGGCGGGGGTGGTGCCGCGCGGCTGCTGTCCGCGCAGCCATCGGGTCACGGACGTCTTGTCGTATCTGAGATCGAGCCCGTGCTCCATGCCGAGCTGGTCCACACGGCGGGCGAGACCTGCGTTGGAGAACCCCGCTTCTGCGATCAGGGCGGCGAGCTGACGGTTGGGGGTGCGCTGCGCGGGGCGATCCGTCATGTGCGGTGCGATCTCCTGCCTTCCGGGCGTTCCGAAGTGCCTGGAATTGCCTGTGAGCAGCCCTTATGGCCTTGTGAACGGCGTGAATGTAGCGGAGCGTGAGCAGGTGACCACACTCTTCGACGCCCATTCATCCGATCGTGTGAGGATTGGCTGCCGGGCTGACGTGCGACCGGGAGTCGTACAGTGGCGTGGGCGCGTTTCATGCCTTACGACTTCGAGGAGGCGCTTGCCGTGAGTGAGCTGCGGTTCGTCCGTATGGGGTTCGGCGCGGACATGGTCGACTACCAGACCGCCTGGGACGAGCAGCGCCGCGTGCACGCCGCCCGTTTCGCGGACGAGGTGCCCGACACATGCCTGCTCCTGGAGCACCCGCCGGTGTACACCGCGGGCCGCCGCACCGCACCCGAGGAGCGCCCGCTCGACGGCACCCCCGTGATCGACGTGGACCGCGGCGGCAAGATCACCTGGCACGGTCCCGGCCAGCTCGTCGGCTACCCGATCCAGAAGCTGCCCCGCCCGGTGGACGTGGTCGCGCATCTGCGCCGCCTGGAGGAGGCGATGATCCGGGTGTGCGCCGAGTTCGGCATCGAGACCTCGCGGGTGGAGGGCCGGGCCGGCGTGTGGGTGCTGGGCGACCCGGTGGAGGAGCGCCCCGCGGTCGGCGGGCTCACGCTCGACTTCGACCCGCGGACCACCGACCCGGAGTTCGACCCGCGGCTGAACGGCCCCGAGTACGCGCCCTCGAACGCGGGCCAGCGCCGCGAGGACCGCAAGATCTGCGCCATGGGCATCCGTGTCGCCAAGGGCGTCACCATGCACGGCTTCGCCCTGAACGTGAACCCGGACACCTCCAACTTCGACAAGATCATTCCCTGCGGCATCCGGGACGCGGGCGTGACGTCCCTCTCGTACGAACTCGGCCGCGAGGTCACCATCGAGGACGTGCTGCCGGTCGCCGAGCGGCACCTGAAGGACGTACTGGAGAACGCGGACCTCAAGCCGCGCGAGATCGAGAAGACGCCGGCTGCCTGACGGCGCTCGGGGCATTCAAATCCACGGGCGTACCCTTGAGGACGCCGAAGAATCAATCGCTAGGGAGCCGGTCGTGTCCGCAGTCGCACCCGACGGACGCAAGATGCTGCGCCTGGAGGTCCGCAACGCTCAGACCCCCATCGAGCGCAAGCCCGAGTGGATCAAGACCCGGGCGAAAATGGGCCCCGAGTACACCAAGATGCAGAACCTGGTGAAGGGCGAGGGCCTGCACACGGTCTGCCAGGAAGCCGGCTGCCCCAACATCTACGAGTGCTGGGAGGACCGTGAGGCCACGTTCCTCATCGGTGGCGACCAGTGCACCCGGCGCTGCGACTTCTGCCAGATCGACACCGGCAAGCCCGAGGCGCTCGACCGCGACGAGCCGCGCCGCGTGGGCGAGTCCGTGGTCACGATGGACCTGAACTACGCCACCATCACCGGCGTCGCCCGCGACGACCTGGAGGACGGCGGCGCCTGGCTGTACGCCGAGACGGTCCGCCAGATCCACCAGCAGACCGCTTCCCGTGAGGCCGGCCGCACCAAGGTCGAGCTGCTGGCCCCCGACTTCAACGCCGTCCCGGAGCTGCTGCGGGAGGTCTTCGAGTCCCGCCCCGAGGTCTTCGCGCACAACGTCGAGACGGTCCCGCGGATCTTCAAGCGCATCCGCCCCGGCTTCCGCTACGAGCGCTCCCTGAAGGTGATCACCGAGGCCCGCGACTTCGGCCTGGTGACCAAGTCGAACCTGATCCTCGGCATGGGCGAGACCCGCGAGGAGATCAGCGAGGCGCTCAAGCAGCTGCACGACGCAGGCTGCGAGCTGATCACCATCACGCAGTACCTGCGCCCCTCCGTGCGCCACCATCCGGTCGAGCGCTGGGTGAAGCCGCAGGAGTTCGTGGAGCTGAAGGAGGAGGCCGAGGAGATCGGCTTCTCCGGCGTGATGTCGGGCCCGCTGGTGCGGTCCTCGTACCGCGCGGGCCGCCTGTACCAGATGGCCAAGGAGAAGCGCGGCAGCTTCACCGCCACGCAGGCTGTGTGAATTCAGGCACAAGCAACTACCCGCCAGTAGAGGCGAGTTGGAAGCGGCCCCGGCCGTCCCCGCAGATGGGGGCGTACGCCGGGGCCGCTTCGCTGTGCCCGGACCCCCGAAAGTCCACGTCGAAAGGTTTCATCGGCGTTTGACCCCCCGGTCATGCCCTGGTAACACCAATCAGTGACGGTTTACTCACGCCACGTGCACCCGCACCGAGGGGGACCCACAGTCATGCAGGCCGCGCCCGTTCGCGCCACCGCCATCCCGTCCTTCACCGACGCCCTGCGCGCCGTCGAGTCGCTGCTGATGAGCAGCGGCCAGCGCACGGCCCGCCGCAACGCCTGGACCTCCGTCCTGGAGGACCGCCGCCGTGCCAAGGACCGGGTGGAGGCCCAGCGCGTGCTGGACCAGGCCGCCGCCCGCTCCTGAATCCGGTCCACCCGGCACTGCCGTCGAAGGCGCTCCCGGGGCCACGTAGACTTCGTGGCATGGCGAGGAAGGAAACCGCGGCGGACGCCGCGAACGCAGGGCGACTGAAGCAGATCGCTCTCACGTACAAGATGACCCGCAAGGCCGACAAGAAGATCGGTCTTGTACTCGCGGCCGTCGGCCTCGGCACCCTCGGTGTGTTCCTCGCGATCGGCTTCTTGATCGGCCACCCGGTCTATCTCGGCATCCTGGGCCTGCTGCTCGCCTTCCTCGCGACGGCGATCGTGTTCGGCCGCCGGGCCGAGCGGGCCGCCTTCGGGCAGATGGAGGGCCAGCCGGGCGCCGCCGCGGCCGTGCTGGACAACATCGGCCGGGGCTGGACGACGACCCCCGCGGTGGCGATGAACCGCAGCCAGGACGTGGTGCACCGGGCGGTCGGCAAGCCCGGCATCGTTCTGGTGGCCGAGGGCAACCCGAACCGGGTGAAGAGCCTGCTGGCCGCCGAGAAGAAGAAGATGAACCGCATCGTCGCGGACGTGCCGGTGCACGACATCGTCGTGGGCACGGGCGAGGGCCAGGTCGAGCTGAAGAAGCTCCGCACCACCATGCTCAAGCTCCCCCGCGTCCTGACCGGCCCGCAGATCACCGCCACCAACGACCGGCTGCGCGCCCTCGGTGACCTGATGAGCAACATGCCGCTGCCGAAGGGCCCGATGCCCAAGGGCATGAAGCTGCCGAAGGGCGGCCCGAAGGGCCGCTGACCCACTCCTCGTACACGAAGGGGCGCCCGGTGCTCGACAGCACCGGGCGCCCCTTCGTCGTAGACATGACCGTCGTAGACGTGACCGTCATGGGCGTACCACATGGTGTGATCTTCGCCGTATACGATCTTCGGCGTATACGAAGGTCAGATGCGGACCTCGACCGTGCCGGCCAGCCGGTCGTGCAGGCCGCGGCCGTCGCGGTCCCAGATCACCGCCGGGATCAGAAGGCACAGCATGACCGTGCGCAGTACCGCGCGTACCGGGTTGACGGTGCGGGTGCCCAGGGCGATCACGCGGAGACCGAAGAGACGCTTGCCCGGGGTCAGGCCGATGGTGCTCACGGTCAGGAGGCTCAGGAGGAAGAAGACGAGGAATGCCCAGTTGTTCGACCGGGGGACCTCGTAGCCGTCCGTGATCAGGCCGCATACGACCAAGAGACACAGCCCCCAGTCCACGGCGAACGCCCCGATTCGCCGTCCCGGGCGCGCGATCGACCCGGGCCCCGCCTGCGGCAGACCGAGCTGTTCACCTCGGTACCCGAAGTCGACGCCGGCTTCCTCTGCTGCCGCGCGCGGCCCGGAGAGCCATGATCCGATTGCTTGCCTCTTGTCCACCCGTACACGGTACTGCGCCCGTTTTCGACCGGAGCACGGCGGGGTGTGTCGGAGCTACCGTGGAAGGGGAGCCGGTTAACTTCTGCGAAACAAATGGGTCACGCCCGAGAAATCACCCGTCCCTAGGGTCGGGTGCGAGCGTGTGCCACCGCACTGGCCGCACGAACGAACTACCACCCCGGCCTGGCCGTCGGGAGTAGGAGGACCTGGATGTTCCAGAACGCCGACGAGGTCAAGAAGTTCATCGCGGACAAGGACGTCAAGTTCATCGACGTCCGCTTCTGCGACCTGCCGGGCGTCATGCAGCACTTCTCGCTGCCCGTCGAGGCGTTCGACCCCGACGAGGAGCTGGCGTTCGACGGTTCGTCGATCCGCGGCTTCCAGGCCATCCACGAGTCCGACATGGCGCTGCGCGCCGACCTGTCGACCGCGCGGGTGGACCCCTTCCGCCGCGACAAGACGCTCAACATCAACTTCTTCATCCACGACCCGATCACGGGCGAGCAGTACTCCCGTGACCCGCGCAACGTGGCGAAGAAGGCCGAGGCGTACCTGGCGTCGACCGGTATCGCCGACACCGCGTACTTCGGTCCCGAGGCCGAGTTCTACGTCTTCGACAGCGTGCGCTTCAAGACGTCGGAGAACGAGTCCTTCTACCACATCGACTCCGAGGCGGGCGCCTGGAACACCGGCGCCCTCGAGGACAACCGTGGTTACAAGGTCCGCTACAAGGGCGGCTACTTCCCGGTCCCGCCGGTCGACCACTTCGCCGACCTGCGCGCCGAGATCTCCCTGGAGCTGGCCAATGTCGGCCTGAAGGTCGAGCGCCAGCACCACGAGGTGGGCACCGCCGGCCAGGCCGAGATCAACTACCGGTTCAACACGCTGCTCGCCGCGGCCGACGACCTGCAGCTCTTCAAGTACATCGTGAAGAACGTGGCCTGGCGCAACGGCAAGACCGCGACCTTCATGCCGAAGCCGATCTTCGGTGACAACGGCTCGGGCATGCACGTCCACCAGTCGCTGTGGACGGGCGGCGAGCCGCTGTTCTACGACGAGCAGGGCTACGCCGGTCTGTCCGACACCGCCCGCTACTACATCGGCGGCATCCTCAAGCACGCCCCGTCGCTGCTGGCGTTCACCAACCCGACGGTGAACTCCTACCACCGTCTGGTGCCGGGCTTCGAGGCGCCGATCAACCTGGTGTACTCGCAGCGCAACCGCTCCGCGGCCATGCGCATCCCGATCACGGGCTCCAACCCGAAGGCCAAGCGCGTCGAGTTCCGCGCGCCCGACTCCTCCGGCAACCCGTACCTGGCCTTCTCGGCCCTGCTGCTCGCGGGCCTGGACGGCATCAAGAACAAGATCGAGCCGGCCGAGCCGATCGACAAGGACCTCTACGAGCTGGCCCCCGAGGAGCACGCGGGCGTCGCCCAGGTCCCGACCTCGCTGAACGCCGTCCTCGACGCCCTCGAGGCCGACCACGAGTTCCTCCTCCAGGGCGACGTCTTCACGTCCGACCTGATCGAGACGTGGATCGACTTCAAGCGCACGAACGAGATCGCGCCGCTGCAGCTGCGTCCGCACCCGCACGAGTTCGAGCTGTACTTCGACGTGTGAGCCGATGGTGACCTGCTGACCGAGGTCGGCTGATCATCGAGGAGGCCGTCACCCCGCCGGGGTGGCGGCCTCCTTCGTTTCAGGCCGTTTCGGCCGTTTCAGGCGGTGGCTCCCCGCCGGAGGGCCTCCTGCGCGGCGACGTACTTCAGCATCAGCCGCGCGAACTCGACGCGCTCCTGCTGCGGCCAGTCCGCGGTGATCTGCTCGAAGGCGGAGCGCTGGTGCCGGCGGAAGCGGACCATCAGCTCCACGCCCTCGGGGCTGAGGTGGAGGACCGTGCGGCGGCCGTCCTGCTGGGAGGCGGCGCGGACCAGGTGGCCGGCGGAGATGCAGTCGGACACCATGCGGCTGGCCACGGAGGGGTCCACGCCCAGGTGCTCGGCCACGGCGCCGACCGTGACTTCGCCGGTGCCGCGCTGCTCGGCCTCCAGGACGATGTTGAGAACCAGGGTGCGGCCGAGGTCCTTCTGGGAGATCGGGTTCTCGACCTCCAGGAGCGAGGAGCGGCGCAGCTTCCCGAACGCGGGGCCGACGGCGTCCAGCAGCTCGTCGGCCGTTTCAGGTTCGTGCTTCGTCATGGGCCGCAGCCTACCTATGTACCCCCATGAAGACATGTGTTGACCTGAAAACGTGTGCATGTAATCATGCATATGTCTTCGCCGGGTCATGGGGGCTGTCCGCTGTCCCCTTCCCGGCGTCCTACGAACGGGGAGTTCTCTCATGACCACGCTCATCACCGGCGCCCGCGGCCAGATCGCCCGGTCGGTCCTCGCCCGCCTGCATTCCGCCGGGCTTCCGGTGCGCGCCGCCAGCGCCCGCCCCGCCGAGCTCACCGTCCCGGCCGGCGTCGAGGTCACCGAGCTGGCCCTGGACCGGCCCGCGGGCCTCGACACCGCGCTGAGCGGGGTCCGCCAGGTCCTCCTCTATCCAGAGCCCGCCGGTGTCCACGACCTGGTCAAGGCCGCCGAGGCCATGGGCGTGGAGCACATCGTGCTGCTCTCCTCGGCCTCCGTCCTCGGCCCGGACGCCGAGCACGACCCGCTCGCGCGCCACAGCCTGCTGGTCGAGCGCGCCCTCGCCGACGCCGCTCCCACCTGCACCCTCCTGCGCCCCGACGCCTTCGCCAGCAACGCCCTGAGCTGGGCGTACGCTCTCGGCCAGGGCCCGATCCAGCTCGCCTATCCCGACGCCCAGCTCGCGCCGATCCACCCCGAGGACATCGCCGACATCGCCGTGGAGGCACTGACCGGCTCCTCCCTCACCGGCCGCGCGGTCACCCTGACCGGCCCCGAGTCGCTGACCTTCCGCGCCCAGCTCGCCGTCCTCGCCGACGTCCTCGGCCGGGAGATCCCGGTCGAGCGGATCAGCCGCGCCGAGGCCGAGCGGCAGATGGGCGCGCACATGCCCGCGCCGATGGTGACGTCCCTGCTGAACTTCTGGGCGGCCGCCGACGGCACCCCCGCGGTCGTCCACGACACCACCGACAGCCTCCTCGGCCGGCCCGCCCGCACCTTCCGCCAGTGGGCCGTCGAGAACGCGGCAGCCTTCACCCGAAGCTGACGGCCCCTGAACCGACGGCGCGTCATCGGGCGTATGTTCTATGGGACACAGATTCCTTCGTCCGAGGCGACACGGGGGGCCGTAGATGCCGACGCACGACCACGACGACAACCAGGAGCGCGAGTACGACCTGCGCTGGGCGGACTCCGCCGAGCACAAGGAACCCTCCGCCCGGGCCCGTATGCTCGCGGCCCGCTGGAAGCAGAACCCGCCCGGCCCGGTCCCTTTCCGCGCCGACCCCACCACCTCCGGCCCGCGCCGCTCCTCCTGGGTCTCCACGGCCGTGGTCCTCGGCTGCGTGGTGCTGGTGATCGTGGTGATCGGGTACCTCAACACGCGCTCGCCGTACTGAGCCGTCCCGCCTCGAATCTCACGCGACCGGCCGCCGACCCGGGCCCTACCATCGCCGGATGGGCGGGAGACCGAGGGGGCGGCCCGGTGAGCGAGGAGATCTGGATCGGCGGAGTGGGCGCGATGCTGCTCGCCGAGGGCCTGCCGTTGCGTGAGGCGCTGGACGTCACCGACCCGGGTGGGTGGACCGCCTTCGACCTGGGGGTGCGCGGCCACGTCCCGCCGGCGCTGCTGCCCGCCCGGTCCGGAAGAGGCCGTCTGCGGCGCGTTCAGCAGCTCACCGAGTCCGAGCTGGCCCTCGCCCTGTGCCACCCGGACGGCCGGATCCGCGAGGCCGCGCTGGACAGGGCGGGGGACCATCCCGAGCTGCTGCCGCTGGTCGTCATCCGCAGTGCCGACTGGGCGGAGCCCGTACGCGAGCGGGCCCGGCGGCTGCTGGAGGAGCGGCTCGACGCGGCAGGCGCGGTCACGCTCGCGGCCCTCGTCCTGCGGCTGGGCCGGCGCAAGCACGGCGGGTATGCCGTGCGGCTGCTCGGGGAACTGCTGCGGCACGCGCCCGGCGGACTGCTGGAGCCGCTGTACGCCGACGCGGACCGGGCGGTGCGGCGCTTCGCCTTGCGGCTCGCCGTGGCGGAAGGGCTCCTCTCCCCCGCCGAGCTGGCCCGCGTCGCGGCGCGCGACGGCGACATCGTCGTACAGCGCTTGTGCGCGGACGCGGCCCTGGCCGCCGTGGTGCGCGGCGGGGCGTACGACGACGTCCTGCCGGAGCTGCTCGGGGCGCGGAACACGCAGGCACGGGCGGCCGGGGTCACCGCGCTGCGGGCGGCCGGGCGGCCCGAGGCGGCGGCGGGGTTCCTCGCCGACCGGTCGGCGCTGGTCAGGGCCTGTGCTCGGTATGTCGTACGACAGGGCGGGGACGACCCGCTCGCGTGGTACCGGGAGCGGTGTGCGCGGCCGCAGGACGTGCCGGCGGGTGCGGTGATCGGGCTCGCCGAGTGCGGACAGCGGACGGACGCCGCTCTGCTGTGGCCGCTGCTCGGGCACCCGGAGGCCCGGGTGCGGGCGCGGGCCGTGGCGGGACTGCGGATGCTGGACGTGGCGGACGCGGCACGGCTGAGGCCGCTGCTGGACGACCCCGCCCCGGGGGTCGTACGCGAGACGGTCCTCGCGCTGCTGCCGTCCGCCGCGGCTCTGCCCGAGGCGTGGCTGGCCCAGCGCCTCGAGGCCGGACGGCCCCGGCACCAGCGCGTGGCCGCGTTCCGGCTGCTCGGCGCGCGGGGCGGGCTCGTGCGGCTGCGGGCGGCGGTGGCGCTCGTGGACGACACGGACCTCAAGCTGCGTCTGAGGGCCCGGCAGTCCGTGCGCGGTTGGCGGCCGGAGGCGGACGTACGGTTCGGGGACCCGGCGGTGGGCGAGCTGCTGGACCGGGCCCGGCATCTGTTCAGCGACGCGTACTACTTCGGGCAGCTGCGACGGGCGGCCGGGCTGCCGTACTGAGGAGGCCCATGGGCTTGCGGCGGGTGCACACTGGGGCACAGGGGCCGGTGCCTGTGTCTGGGGTGATGGGCCGTGCGCAGTCGATTTCGCGGTGACCGGGGGCTGACCGCGCGGATGGCGGTCACGCTGTTCCTGCTGGGGCTGCTGTATGTCGCCTTCGTGGGCGCGCTGATCGTGTTGCTGAAGTCGTGGGTGCTGGTCGTGGTGGTCGCGGCGGGGCTGCTGGGGGCGCAGTACTGGTTCTCGGACCGGATCGCGCTGTACGCGATGCGCGGGCGGGTGGTGCAGCGGGAGGAGTGGCCCGAGCTGCACGCGGTCGTGGACCGGTTGTGCGCGCTGGCGGACATGCCGCGCCCGGTGGTCGCGGTGTCGGCGATGGACATGCCGAACGCGTTCGCGACAGGGCGCAACGCCGATCACGCGGTGGTGTGTGTGACGACGGGGCTGCTGCGGCGGCTGGAGCCGGCCGAGCTGGAGGGGGTGCTCGCGCACGAGTTGTCGCATGTGGCGCACAAGGACGTGGCCGTGATCACGGTGGCGTCTTTCCTGGGTGTGCTCGCGGGGCTGATCGTGCGGTTCGCCTTCTACTCGCAGATGTTCGGTGGCGGGCGCAGGGATCAGAACACCGCCGTCGTCCTCGCCGCGGTGCTGGGCGTGTCCGCCGCCGTGTACGCGCTCAGCTTCCTGCTGATCCGGGCCCTGTCGCGGTACCGGGAGCTCGCCGCGGACCGGGCGGCGGCGCTGCTCACGGGGCGGCCGTCGGTGCTGGCGTCGGCACTGACGAAGGTGACCGGCGACATCGCGCGGATCCCGGCGAAGGACCTGCGGACCGTCCAGGCCTTCAACGCCTTCTACTTCACCCCGGCGGCCGGCTCCGGCCTCGCGCGGCTGTTCTCCACGCATCCCTCCCTGGAGCAGCGGCTCGAACAACTGGGCCGGATCTCTGGTGAGCTGGGCGAGGCAGCCGAGCCGGGGAGGGCCGGCTGAGATGAGGCTGCTGGACATCCTTCTCGGCCGTACGAAGCCCGTCGAGCCGGATCTGGACCAGCTGTTCGCGCTGCCGTCGGCGGCGGTCACGCTGGAGGTCACGGCCGGATTCACGCCGACCGGGCAGGGCGCCGTGTGCTTCGCGACCGTCGAAGGCGCCGCCTTCGAGCAGACGCACCGCGAGATACGGGCGCTGCTGGACGCGGACGCGGGACGGGAGGGGCCGCCGGTGGAGCTGGAGGAGGACGCCTACGGCTACTCCTGGCTGATCTCGCGCCGCTCCCCCGACGAGCTGCCCCAGCTCGTCAACGATCTGCACGCGGTGAACAGTTCCCTGGAGGTCGACGGCTTCGGCCCGCAGCTGCTGTGCTCGCTGGCGGGCTTCCGGGACGGGGACGGCCGCGGCCTCGCGCTGGTCTACCTCTACAAGCGCGGCACCTTCTACCCCTTCGCGCCGCTGCCGGGCACGGCCGAGCGGCGGGACAACGCGCTGGAGCTGCGGGTGCGGGCGGCACTGGAGGGCGACCTGCGCATCGAGCAGGACCTCGGACGCTGGTTCCCGCTGTGGGGAGCCCCCGGGCTGTGACGCCCGGGAGCTCCGTGTCGTGGGTGGGTCGGGTCGGTGGGTGCCGCCCCACGGCGGCGGGCCGGTGCACGGCCGCCGGCCGCTCTACGGCGGCGGCCGGTCTACAGCCTCCGGCCGCTTTACGGCGGCGGGCCGGTCTACTTGCCGCGCTCCTGGCGACGGGCCTCCTGGGGGCGCTCCCTGCGGTAGCGGCGCTCCCACTTGGCCTGCTGGTCACGGCGGGCCCGGTATGCCTGGTAGGTGGCGGGCGCAGGGCCCGTGGCCGAACCCGTGGGGGTCCCGCCCCGGGCCGCCGCGGACGAGCCCCGCCCGTACTGCGCGTACAGGTAGAGCAGGGCGACGGCTGCCAGCCACCAGACGTGGTCACCGAATCCCAGGACCACCAGGACCACGGTTCCGGCCATGATGAGATTCCTCATGACTGGTGTCTTCCGTGTAGGTGGATGTGTGGGTCTGCGTCCTTGACGACGCGCTACCAGCGTAGGAAGCCGGTCACCGCGGGTGCATCTCCTTTTCCGGCGGCGGCCTGATCCAATGGGGCCCATGAGTGAACCGACTTTCTTCACGCAGGACTTCGACGGTGAACGCCTCAGCGGCGCCTACAGCGCTGGTACGACCGCCACGGCCGTGCTGCTGCACGGCGCGGGCAAGGGCAGCAAGGAGCGACTGCTGCCGCTGCTCGGCGAGTTCGCGGCCCACGGCTGCGGCGCGATCGCCTTCGACTTCTCCGGGCACGGCGAAAGCACCGGTGACCTCGCCGAGTTGAGCCTGCGGCGGCGCTTCGAGCAGGCGGTCGCGGTGATCGACGCCCAGGTGCCCGCGGGCCGGCCGCTGATCCCCGTGGGGTTCAGCATGAGCGGGCAGACGGTCGCCGACCTCGCCGCCCACTACGGCGACCGGGTCGCGGCCCTCGGGCTGTGCGCGCCCGCCGTGTACGCCGCCGAGGCGTGGGACGTCCCGTTCGGGCAGGGCGACGGACGGTTCAGCGCGCTCATCCGCCGGCCGGAGGGCTGGCGCGACTCGGCCGCACTCGCGGCGCTGCGGGCGTACGAGGGCCGCGCGGTGCTGGTGGTGCCGGGCACGGACCACGTCATCCCGCCGGCGGTGACCGAGGCGGTCCAGGACGCGCTGAGCATGCGCGCCCGGTTCAGCCGCCTCGACCTGCCCGACGCCGACCACTTCCTCGGCATGTGGCTGCGCGACCACGCCGAGGACCGGCGGGAGCTGGTGACGTCCCTGCTGAGTGGCCTGACCGAGGGCGGCCTGGCTGCGACCCGCGCGTGGGTGGCCAAGTAGCTCCCGCCAGTCGGCGACCGTACGGTCCTGGGCGTCCCCCTGGCCACTGAGCTCGCCGCATTGTCAGTGGGGCGCGCCAAGATGGAGACACGAGCGGTTCCGTACGGCGGGGAGGGCGAGGTCGGGATGGGTGCTGGGCTGCGGTTCGTCGGGGCGGAGGAGCGGCGGGTACGTCTGGGGGTGCGGCACCGGCTGGCGGGCGGGGCGCGGGCGCAGAGCCCTGAGGAGGTCGCCGGGTCGCTGGTGGCGCTGCACGGCACGGACCCGGCCACGGTGTTCCTGGCGGTGGGGGCGCGCCTCGTGGAGCCGGGCAAGACGGTGGCGGACACGGAGCGGGCACTGTACGAGGACCGTTCGCTGGTGCGGATGCACGGCATGCGGCGCACGGTGTTCGTGTTCCCGGCGGAGCTGACGGCGGTGGTGCACGCGTCGACGGGCCTGGCGGTGGCCGCGAAGGAGCGGGCCGGGCTGCTGAAGAACATGGCGGCGGCCGGCGCGCCGGACGCGGCGTGGCTGGCGGAGGTGGAGGCGGCGACGCTGGCCGCGCTGGAGCGGCGGGGCCAGGCGACGGCGGCCGAGCTGGCGGCGGACGAGCCGCGGCTGCGGGAGCAGTACGTGTACGCGGCCGGGAAGAGCTACGAGGGCGTCCACACGGTCTCGACCCAGCTGCTCAGGGTGCTGGGTACGGAGGGCAAGGTGGTGCGGGGCCGCCCGCTGGGCTCGTGGACGTCGAACCAGTTCCGCTGGGCACCCGCTCCCCCGCACCCCGAGCTGGAAGAGGCCGCCGCACAGGCGGAGCTGCTGGAGCGCTGGCTGACCTGCTGCGGCCCGGCCACGGAGGCGGACCTGAAGTGGTGGACGGGCTGGAAGGTCACCGACGTACGGCGGGCCCTGGCCGCGATCGGGGCGCAGGAGGTCGGGCTGGCCGAGGGCACCGGCTTCGTGGCCGCCGGTGACACCGAGCCGGTGACCGGCGGTGCGGCGGAGCCGTGGGCGGCGCTGCTGCCCGCGCTGGACCCGACGGCGATGGCCTGGCAGCAGCGGGACTGGTATCTCGCGCCGGAGCTGAGAGCGGCCCTCTTCGACCGCAGCGGCAATGTCGGCCCTACGGTGTGGTGGGACGGCCGGGTCGTCGGCGGCTGGGCGCAGCGGCCCGACGGCGAGATCGTCTGGCGCCTCCTCGGCGGCGACGGTGTGGGCCGGGAGGCCGAGGCGGCGATCGCGGCGGAGGCGGAGCGGCTGCGCGGCTGGGTCGGCGGCACGCGCCTGACCCCGCGCTTCCGTACGCCGCTGGAGCGGGAGTTGGCGGGCTGAGGAGCCGGGTGCCGTGCCCTGGCGGGCGGGCACCCGGCGTGGTCAGGTCACCGGTTGTAGCGCAGGAACGCCCGGACCATGTGGCAGGTCGTGTCGGACGGCGGGTGCACGCCGATCTGCTCGGCGGCGCTGCGTATGGTCTCGTTGCGGGCCTGCTGGGGGACGTAGACGCCCGAGTCGAGCAGGGCGATGGCGAGGCGCATCGCCTTCAGGCGGCGGTTGTGCGAGACGTACCACTCGCGCGGCCGGCCGGGCGGCAGCGGCCGCTTGTGCACGGGCGCGTACGGCAGGTCGAGCAGAACGGGACGCTTCGCGGTGGACTGGGTCGGCAGCGGCTTCGTCTTCAGTGCGGCAGCGGGCACGGGCATCCTCCTGTCGCGGTCGGGGCGCCTCGCCGTGGCCATCCGGCGGCCTCGGCAACACCCTCGAACACTGCCTCCATTCTACTGCGGGGCACTGACAATCGGGGTGGCCGTCAGGCCGCCAAATGCCCAGGTGAGCACAGAAATTGGCGGGGTGTCACACCCGCCCCAGGAGAGGCAGGCGACACCGCCGAAATTCGAACAGCGGGCCCGCCGGGCGACGCCACGGACACGGTCTGCGCGGCCCGCGTACCGTGTACGCCATGGAGATCTGGATCAACCCCGCCTGTTCCAAGTGCCGTAGCGCCATCAGCCTGCTCGACGCCGAGGGTGCCGACTACACCGTCCGCCGGTATCTGGAGGACGTGCCCAGCGAGGACGAGATCAGGGCGGTGCTGGAGCGGCTCGGGCTGGAGCCGTGGGACATCACGCGGACGCAGGAGGCGGACGCGAAGGAGCTGGGGATGAAGGAGTGGGCGCGCGACGAGGCCTCGCGGGAGCGGTGGATCGCGGCGCTCGCGGCGCATCCGAAGCTGATCCAGCGGCCGATCATCACCGCGGACGACGGTACGGCCGTGGTGGGCCGTACCGACGACGCCGTGCGGGACGCGCTGACGCGTAAGTGACGTCCGCGCCGACGCCTCCCGCGGCGGGCGCTCGCAGTCGCGTCCCAGTCAGCCGTTCCCGGCCTCCAGCACCTTCGCCTCCAGCGCCGGGTCCAGCCCGACCGCCGGCCGGTCCGGGCGCTGGGGGGCGCTGCCGCCGATGGAGTTCAGCCAGGCCCAGGTGTCGGCGGCCGTGTCGGTGACGGGGCGGCAGGTCAGCCCGGTGGCGACGGCGCGGGAGACGTCGGCGCGGTGGAGGGCCTCGTGCAGGTCGGTGTCCGGCGGGACCCAGACGGGGAGTTGGGTCCAGGGCTCGATGCCCGCGTCGAGGACGACCGAGGGGTCGGTCCAGCGGAGCTCCGCCGTCCCGCCGGTGACGTTCCGGCAGGCCTCCAGCAGGGCGCCCATCGTGGCGTGCCCCTGGGGGCTGATGAGGTTGTACGGCCCGCTCAGCTCGCGCTCGACGGCGCCGAGCGTCCAGTCGGCGAGGTCGCGGACGTCGATGAACTGGATCGGCAGGTTCCGGGGGCCGGGCGCCAGGACGGGACCGCCCCGGGCGAGCCGGGTGAGCCACCAGGGCAGCCGGCCGATGTTCTCGTACGGGCCGAGGATCAGGCCCGCGCGCACAAGCAGGGCGGCGTCCGTGCCGAAGGTCTGGACGACGGCCAGTTCGGCACCGCGCTTGTCGTGCGCGTAGTCGGTCTGCCCGGCGTCCGGGGCGGCGCCCTCGACGAGGGGCGCGTCCTCGGTGTAGCCGGCGGGCGGGGCCCAGGCGTACACCGAGCAGCTCGACACGTACACGTACCGGCCCACGCGCCCGTGCAGCTGCCGGGCCGTGTCCTGTACGGCGCGGGGCGCGGCCGACCAGGTGTCGACGACCGCGTCCCACTCGCCCTCGGCCAGCGCGTCCAGGCCGCCGGGTGCGGTGCGGTCGCCGATCAGCGGCCGTACGCCGGGGACGGGTGTCTCCCGCCCCCGGTTGAACACCGTCACCTCCCAGCCGCGCCCGAGCGCGGCCTCCACGACGGCCCGTCCGACGAAGTGCGAACCACCCAGCACCAGAAGTCTCATGCAGGTGACTCTGCCCGCTGCGGGTCGGCCGTGGGAAGCGCGCTTAGCCGTCGGCAGAACGGCTCGTACGGTTCAGTGCGCGGTCGGCGGCGTGTACTTGTAGCCCACCCGGCGCACGGTCTGGATCGCCTGGCGGTACTCGGCGCCCAGCTTGCGGCGCAGCCGGGCGATGTGGACGTCGACCGTGCGGCCGTCGCCGACATGGCCGTACCCCCACACCGTGGTGACCAGGTGGTCGCGGGTGTGGACCCGGTTCGGGTGGGCGACCAGGTGGGCCAGCAGCTCGAACTCGAGGTAGGTCAGGTCGAGTTCGCGCCCCGCCACCTCGGCCGTGCGCTGCACCGGGTCGATGCGGACCACGGAGGTCGCGCCGCCGTCCGCGACCGCCGGCTCGGCGGGCAGCGGCGGCTGCTGGTCGGCCGGGACGAGCACGAGGTAGCCGACCATCGGGGGGCGGCCCGGGAGGGTCGGCAGGGTGTGCTGGGGGGCCGGCAGCCAGGTGGCGCCCGGCGGCAGGAAGTCCGCGAGGTCGGGCACCTCGTCCGGGCCGACGGCACGCAGCCGGTGCCGCGCCGGAGGCTCGGCGGGGTCGGGCTCGGGGGCCGGAAGGGTGGAAAGCGGGGACAGGGAACGGGTGGTCGCCATGAGACGTCAGCTCTTTCGCGCGAGAGGTTCGTCAGGAGGATCGACGGCCGCGAGGTCGTGGTCGGGCTCGTCGAGGGACGTACGTCGTGGCGCGCTGGGCCGAAGGCCGGGTGGGTGTACGGCTTTAGAGGGCCCGCGCGTTCGTCGCGCGGCAACACACCCGGTCGAAGTCGTGGTGCTGACGGGAAGGCCAGAAGGGCTCGAGGTCATGGCGACCCGTCGCGCTGCACTTCTGGAAGCTGGCCATGCCCATATTGAAGCAGACGCAGCGCCCGCCGAGGACCCTCCTCTCACGTACCGGACGCCCGCCCGGCGGCCCGGACCCCTGCCGCCAACTCCCTTCGGCGCATGCGGAAGGGGGCGTCCACCTCGCGGTGGACGCCCCCTTCAGAGAATGCGAGCCGTGGCTCAGACCTGGCCGGCCTTCTCCAGGGCGGCGCAGCAGGTGTCGACGAGCAGACGCGTCACGACGTACGGGTCGACGTTGGCGTTCGGGCGGCGGTCCTCGATGTAGCCCTTGCCGTCCTTCTCGACCTGCCACGGGATGCGGACCGAGGCACCACGGTCGGAGACGCCGTAGGAGTACTTGTCCCACGGGGCAGTCTCGTGCAGACCGGTCAGACGGTCGTCGATGCCGGCGCCGTAGTTCTTGACGTGGTCGAGCGGCTTGGAGCCCTCACCGAGCGACTCGGCGGCGATGATGATCGCGTCGTAGTTCTCGCGCATCGCCTTGGTGGAGAAGTTGGTGTGCGCACCGGCGCCGTTCCAGTCGCCCTTGACCGGCTTGGGGTCGAGGGTGGCGGAGATGCCGAAGTCCTCGGCGGTGCGGTAGAGCAGCCAGCGGGCCACCCACAGCTGGTCGGAGACCTCCAGCGGGGCCAGCGGGCCGACCTGGAACTCCCACTGGCCGGGCATGACCTCGGCGTTGATGCCGGAGATGCCGAGGCCGGCGGCGAGGCAGTTGTCGAGGTGCTTCTCGACGATCTCGCGGCCGAAGATCTCGTCGGCGCCGACACCGCAGTAGTAACCGCCCTGCGGGGCCGGGAAGCCGCCCTCGGGGAAGCCGAGCGGGCGGGCGCCGTCGAAGAAGGTGTACTCCTGCTCGATGCCGAAGATCGACTCCTGGGCGGCGTACCGCTCGGCGACCTCGGCGAGCGCGGCACGGGTGTTGGACTCGTGCGGCGTCATGTCGATGTTCAGGACCTCGCAGAGCACGAGGATGTCGTCGCCGCCGCGGATCGGGTCCGGGCAGGTGAAGACCGGCTTGAGGACGCGGTCCGAGGCGTGGCCCTCGGCCTGGTTCGTGGAGGACCCGTCGAAGCCCCAGATCGGCAGCGCGTCCAGACCGGCGGGCGAGCCCGTGATGATCTTGGTCTTGGAGCGGAGCTTGGCGGTCGGCTGGGTGCCGTCGATCCAGATGTACTCAGCCTTGAAGGTCACGGGCCACTTCCTTCGGGGGTGGGTCTAGGCGCACTTGCGGGTGCTGCTGCGGCGCTGCGGCACCGGAGCGCCGCCGTCGATGCCCGGCAGCCTGTCAACAGGCGATTTCCCGGTCATTGCTCGAATGTGAACCCCGTGTTACCTGGTGTTGGTGTGTCCTGTCTCACGTCGTGAGGCGGCGCCGTGTGCGGGGCGCCGCGGCCCTGCCGATTCGCAGCCGCAAGAGGGGCCCGCGGCGGGCCTTCGTATGCGAGGGGAATGCACGGCTCGCTGCGAGGGCGAGGCCGTCACTCCGCCTCGGCCGCCGCGTCCCGTACGCCGCCCAGGAAGCGGCGGATGGCCGCCAGCTCCTTGTCGTCGCACTCCCGCAGCAGCTCCACCGCCCGCCCGATCAGCGGGCCGAAGAACGCCCAGCCCAGCTCGACGGCGCGCTCCTCGACCTGGACGACGACCTGGCGCCGGTCCCGCGCGCCGCGCACCCGGCGGACGTGCCCGGCCCGCTCCAGGCGGTCGACCAGGGCCGTCGTACCGGCGGAGTTCAGGCCCAGCGCGGCACCGAGCCGGCCCGCGGTCATCTCCTCGCCGGCCCGGGCGGCGTCCATGAGGGCGATCAGGGCCCGTACGTCGGTGGGGTGCATGTCGTTGCGGTTCGCGAACCGGGCGCTGTGCTGCCCGAGTTCGAGCGTCACCGCACGCAGCAGATGGACGATCTCCAGCTCCGGTCCCTGCTCCCGCATCCCGCGTCTCCTCCGGCTATCATCTCGCTCCACGACAATCTCGCTGAACGAGATAATAAGGGGACGCCATGGGTACGTACGACATCGACGGGTTCTTCTCCGCGTACGACAAGGTCACGGCGAAGTGGCCGGCCGGGCGGGAGGCGGTCGAGGTGCCCACGCCGTACGGGACGACGTACGTCCATGTCTGCGGCCCCGCCGACGGGCCCGCGCTCGTGCTGCTGCCGGGCGGCGGGGGCGCGACCTCCGCCTCTTGGTACGCGCAGGTGGGCGAGCTGGCCCGCACGCACCGGGTGCACGCCGTCGACCTGGTCGGCGCGCCGGGGCGCAGCGCGCGGAGCGGCGACCGTCCCCTCCGTTCGGTCGCCGACCTCACGGCCTGGCTGGACGCGCTGCTCGACGGGCTCGGCATCGACGTGGCCGACGTGGGCGGGCACTCCTACGGCGCCTGGATCGCCCTGCACCACGCGCTGCGGTCGCCCGCGCGGGTCCGCCGCCTGTTCCTCCTGGACCCGACGGGATGTTTCGCCGGGTTCAAGGCGGCGTACCTGCTGCGGGCCGCGCCGATGCTGCTGTGGCCCTCGCCGCGCCGGGTGCGGGCCTTCCTGGAGTGGGAGACCGCCGGGGCCGTACTGGATCCCGACTGGCTGCGGCTCCAGGAGGCGGCCGCCGGCTTCCCCTCCGCGAAGCCGGTGACCGGACCGCGGCCCGCACCCGAGGGACTGCGCGCCCTGGACGTGCCGGTCCTGCTGCTCGTGGCCGCGAACAGCAGGACCCATGACCCGTCCGGGGTGGCGGCCCGGGCGGCCGGACTGCTGCCGCGCGCCGAGGTCGAGGTCCTGGCGGACGTCTCCCATCACGCGCTGCCGCAGTCCGCGCCGGAGTCCCTGGCGGGCCGCCTCAGCGATTTCCTGTCGGCCTGAGCCTCACCCCACCTTCTCGATCAGGGCCCGGCGGATCAGGAACTTGCCGGGCTCGCGGACCTGCTCGAAGGCGGAGTTGTTCAGCAGCACGCAGCTGCCGGAGACCGAGGTGACCTCGACGGTCGTGGACTTGTCGTTGTCGAGGTTGGTCACCTTCAGCTTCGTACCGGCCGGGAACTGGTTGCTGGACGCGGCCGGGGCGCCGCCCTCTCCGGAGAGGGTGACGGTGGAGCCGTTGCAGACCTGCTGACCGGAGGCCGCGGGCGGCTCGGAGGCGTCAGCGGGGGGTTGTGACGCCTCGGCGGGCGGTTGCGATGCCTCGGCGGGCGGCGCGGACTGCTCTGCGCCGCCCCCCTGCTGCCCCTGCTGCCCCTGCTGCCCCTGTCCTTGCTGGCCCTGCTCGCCGTTCTGTCCCGCCTGGGAGCCCTGAGCCGACTCCCCAACGGTGCATCCGGCCGCTTCCTGCTGCTTGTTGATCTGCTCGATGACGGCCTCGCGGTTGGCGATCCGCGCCGCCGACTGGGCGTCGGGATTCGCCCGCTGGCCCTCGATGAACCGCTCGTTGTTGCCGAGCGCGGTGGCGAGGCCCTGGCAGACGGTCGAGTCCGCCGCCGACTGCGCGGCGTTGGAGGTGCTCGCCATGACGAAGGCACCGCCTCCCGCCACCGTGGCCGCGCTCACCAGCAGCGCCAGCTTTTTCCTCGTACTGAGAGTCCTCCTACGCGACATGCGCGCCTCCTGGGAGTCGGGGAGAGGTCGCCGCTATGTACGAGATCCCGAACGGAGTTACTCAGTGGTCACGGACGCGGCCCGGCGTAACCTGCGTCACAGAGCGGTGGGACGGTGTAGCTGGCACCACCCCCTGATCGGGCCCTCGCCCCCGTGATCTCCCGCAGGGATTCGGCCAGACTGGACCCCGGTCACAGAGAGGTGGGGGTCATGGCGGTGGCGAAGGCACGGGACGTGCTGGTGGCCGGGGCGCAGGGGCTGGGGCTTGCGGTGATGGGGTGGACGGCCTCGATCGCGCTCACCGTGCTGACCGTGGTGTCGATCGTCTACATCCCGCTCGGGATCGGGGTGCTGGCCCTGCCCACCGTGCTGACCGCGGTCCGGGCGTACGCCGAGAAGCGGCGAGAGCTGGCCGAGGAGTGGGGCGGGGTGCAGATCCCCGCGCGGTACGCGGAGCCGCCGAAGCCCCGGCCCGGGATCATGGGCCGGGCCGAGCTGACGTACGCGCTGCTGCGGGACCCCGGGACCTGGCGGGATCTGCGCTGGCTGTGCGTGGACGTGCTGGCCGGGGCGGGGCTCGCCATCCTGGCGCCGGCGCTGCTGGTGCAGGGCCTGCTGGGGCTGGTCGTGCCGCTGGGGCTGTGGCAGTCGACCGTGGACGACGGCGGCATCTACTGGTACACCTTCCTGCCCGTGACCGGCACCGGGACCGCGCTGCTCGCGCCGCTGCTGGGCCTGGTCTGGCTGGCCGTCGCGCTGCGCTGGGCGCCCGCCCTCCTCCAGGCGCACTTCTCGCTCACCCGGAGCGTGCTCACCCCCTCGCACGAGGAACTCACCCGCAGGGTCGAGCGGCTGACCGAGACCCGGCGCGACGCCGTCGACGCCTCGGCGGCCGAACTGCGCCGCATCGAACGGGATCTGCACGACGGGGCCCAGGCTCGCCTGGTCGCCATGGGCATGGACCTGGGCACCATCGAGGCACTGCTGGACAGGAATCCGGAGAAGGCGAAGGAGATGCTCGCCGAGGCCCGCCGGTCCTCCGCGGACGCCCTCGCCGAGCTGCGCGACCTGGTGCGCGGCATCCATCCGCCGGTGCTGGCCGAGCGCGGACTGGGCGACGCCGTAAGGGCGTTGGCGCTGCGGATGCCGATCGCCACGGAGGTGACCGTGGACCTCTCCGGGCGCCCCGAGGCGCCGGTGGAGTCGGCGGCGTACTTCGCGGTCAGCGAGCTGCTCACCAACGCGGTCAAGCACGCCGAGGCCGACCGGATCTGGGTGGACCTCTATCACTGCGAGGGGCGGCTGTTCGCCTCGGTGACCGACAACGGCCGCGGTGGCGCGTCGATCGGGGCCGGTTCGGGGCTGTCCGGGGTCGAGCGGCGACTGGGTACATTCGACGGCGTCCTGGCCGTCAGCTCTCCCGCGGGCGGTCCCACGATGGTGACCATGGAGATCCCTTGCGTGTTGTCCTAGCCGAGGACCTCTTCCTGCTCCGCGACGGCCTGGTACGGATGCTGGAAGCCTTCGACTTCGAGATCGCCGCCGCGGTCGAGACCGGACCGGAGCTGGACCGCGCGCTGCGCGAGCACCAGCCCGACGTGGCCGTGGTCGACGTACGGCTGCCGCCGACTCACACGGACGAGGGACTTCAGTGCGCGCTGCGGGCCCGCGCCGAGCGGCCCGGACTGCCGGTGCTGGTGCTCTCCCAGCACGTGGAGCAGCTCTACGCGCGCGAGCTGCTCGCCGACGGCGCCGGAGGCGTGGGCTATCTGCTCAAGGACCGGGTGTTCGACGCGGAGCAGTTCGTGGACGCCGTACGACGGGTCGCGGCGGGCGGCACCGCGATGGACCCGCAGGTCATCCAGCAGTTGCTGGCCCGCCGCTCGGGCGAGGACCGGCCGCTGGCCCGGCTCACCCCGCGGGAGCGGGAGGTGCTGGAGCAGATGGCGCAGGGCCGCTCGAACGCGGCGATCGCCGCCATGCTGACCGTGACCGAGCGGGCCATCACCAAGCACACGGCGAACATCTTCGCCAAGCTCGGCCTGGAGGTCTCCGACGACGACAACCGGCGGGTGCTGGCCGTCCTCGCCTTCCTGGACCGGGAACGCTGATCTTCAACACCCCGCTCCTTGGCGGGTGTTGATTTCTGTGACGTTTGAACACCCGTGGGACCGCGTCCGTATGGAACGGAGCCGCTTCACTCCTGTCGGGCGCCTCGATGCTGCCCCGCAAGGAAGTCAGAGGAGTTCCATGGGACGCAACACACGAAAACGCCGTACGCCGCTGGCCACCAAGGCCATAGCCGCATCGGCGGCCCTAGCGCTCGGTGGGGGCGGGCTGATCTGGGCGAACTTCTACGCTTCGGCGCACGAGGACCACAGCACCTGGACCGACCGGACGAAGGCGGCCGGGGTGCAGGTGGCCACGATCGACTGCCCCGACGTCGGCCAGCAGCTCTCCGACGTGCCGGACCGCGCCCGCGGCGAGGTCGACGGTGAGCTGGCCACGCTGGACGAGCAGATCACCGAGGCCTACCAGCGCCTGGCGACCACCCGGGACGCGCAGACGCGGGACCCGAACTTCGTCCAGAACGCCATCCTCCAGCCGCTGAAGGACCGCCGCCAGGCGATCATCGACCGCATCCAGCTGGAGATCGACCGGGTCGGCGGCGACGCCCCCGAGGACCTCGACGGACTGTCCGGCTGTACCGCCGCCCCCTCGGAGCAGCCGCAGACCAACGACGGCCAGCAGGACGGCGGTCAGCAACAGGACGGTGACCAGCAACAGGACGACGGCCAGCAGCAGGACGGCGGCCAGGACCAGAACGGTGACGGCCAGCAGGACAACGGCGACGGCCAGCAGGACAACGGGAACGGCAACGGCAACGGCGGTCAGGCCGGCAACGGCCCCGTAGCCGACGACTTCGTGGACATCACCACGGTCCAGCCCAACGTCCAGCAGGTCGACCGCGGCCGCAACGCCTCCACCGGCTCGTTCACCAGCAAGTGCGGTGTGAACGAGAACAAGAAGTTCAACACCGACAACGTCATCGTGGCGCCCGGCGTCAGCAACGGCGCCCACCATCTGCACGACTACGTCGGCAACCAGGCCAACGACGCCTTCGCGAACAACGACACGTTCGCGGACGCCGGCACCAGCTGCGCCAACCAGGGCGACAAGTCCTCGTACTACTGGCCGGTGCTGCGGGTGCAGGACGGCTCGCAGGACTTCGACCAGAACAACGACGGCGGCGGAAAGGAGGGCAACGTCGGCCGGATCCTGCAAGCGAAGCAGGCGCAGATCAAGTTCGTCGGCAGCCCGAAGTCCAAGGTCGTGGCGATGCCGAAGTTCCTGCGGATCATCACCGGCGACGCCAAGGCCTTCACCAACGGCCCCGGCAACGCCAACGCCTCCTGGAGCTGCACCGGCTTCGAGGACCGGCAGCTGAAGGACAAGTACCCGATCTGCCCCGACGGCAGCGACGTGGTGCGCACCTTCAAGTTCCAGAGCTGCTGGGACGGCCAGAACATCGACAGCGCCAACCACCGTACGCACGTGGCGTTCGCGGACGGCGACGGCCGCTGCCAGAACGGCTTCCAGGCGATCCCGCAGCTCGTCATGCGGCTCGTCTACGACGTCGAGGCGCCGGTGATCGAGAACGGCCAGGTGCAGAACGCGTTCGCGGTGGACGGCTTCCCCGAGCAGCTGCACAAGGCGATCACCGACCACGACGACTTCATCAACGTCTTCGACGAGGGCCTGATGAACCAGGTGGTCCGGTGCATCAACTCCGGAGCACGCTGCCGCTGAGGCGTACGCGAGAAGCGGGCGGTGGGAACCAGGAGTTCCCGCCGCCCGCTTCTCGCGTGTGCACTCAGTGGTGGCCGTGCGCCCTGCCCTCCTCCATCGTGCCGCCCAGCGTGCCGCGCAGCGCGGTGACGACGTCCATGTCACCGACGGCGACCCACTTGCGGCCGACGAGGTAGTGGCCGCCGTAGTCCTTGGCGGAGTCGATCCACTCGCGCTGGCCGCGGTCGGTGGCGAAGGTGGCGAGGACGAACTTCCCGTCGCCGGTCTCGCAGATGGCCTGGCGGATCTCGTCGGCGTCGGTCTGCAGGTCCGGCGCGCAGTCCGCCTCGGCGGCCAGGTGCTCCAGGCTGCCGGTGGCGGTCGGGGGCACGGATGCCTCCCCGTCCGGGGAGCCGCAGGCCGTCAGGGCCAGCAGCGCGAGGGTGATCATCGGTCGGGACAGCCTCATGGTTCCTCCGGGCGGACGGCGGGCGAGCAGGGTGCCTGAGTTCGATACGGCTGTCACGCCCGCCCCGCTCAAACCGGGTGCCCCGGCAGGCACATGCGTGCGAGGCTGAGCCCGTGGACAAGGACTGGGAAGACCGTGTGACCGCCGCCTGGGCGACCTTCGACGACTACGCCGAGGAGGAGGCCGCCGCGTTCCGGGCGGTGATCGACGCGCTCGTCGCCGAACTGCCCGAGGGACACCCGGACGGGCCCTTCGAGCAGGCCTGCGCCTGGGACTCGACGGGCCACTCCGACAAGGCGGTGCCCCTGTACCGGGAGGCGCTGGCACGCGGGCTCGACGGCTACAAGGGGCGACGGGCGAAGATCCAGCTCTCCAGCTCGCTGCGCAACGTCGGCCGGCCGGAGGAGGGCGTCGAGCTGCTGACGCCCGAACTGGACGGCCCCTCGGACGAGTTGGACGACGCCGTACGGGCGACACTGGCCCTCTGCCTGTCGAGTCTGGGCCGCGACCGGGAGGGCCTGTCGCTCGTGCTGGGCGCGCTGGCCCCGCATCTGCCGCGCTACCAGCGGTCGATGGCCAACTACGCGCGGGCGCTGGTCGATCCGCGGGACTGAGTCACCGGGGGCGGTCGATCCGCAGGACTGAGTCGCCCGGGGGGCGGTGACCAACGCACCGTTCGCTCGTTCTGCTGAACGTGCAGTCACAGGATGTCGCTCCGCGCCCCGCCCCCTCCCCCACCGACCCGGTGGTCGACGTCGAGCAGGCCGAGGCCGCGCTCGTCGAGCACTATCCGCGGCTGGTCCGGCTGGCCTATCTGGTCCTGCCGCCGGGCCTCGGCCGGAGCCGCCGGGTGCTGACCGCGCACGCCCTCACCCAGCGCGCTCTGCCGCGCGGGCGTACGGCGGCCCCCGCCATCCCCGCCCAGGCCCAGCCGGGCGGCACCGGCGCGCGGGCCGGTGACCCGGGCTACGCCTTCGTACGGCAGCGGGTGCTGCGCTCGGCCCTGGAGGCGGGACTGCCGCTGACCTTCCGGGCCTGGCCCCGGCGCGCCCAACTGCCGGTGCTGCTGCCGCAGGTGTGGGGCCTGAAGCTGTTCCCGCGCTCGGGCGGCGCCGACGAACTCGCCCTGGACCAGCGGCTGTCCGCGCTGTCCGCCGAGGCCCGCGCCGCGTATGTGCTGCGCGGCCTGGAGGGGCTGGCGGACGGCGACGTACGCAGGCTGCTCGCGGCGGCCGGGGCCGGTGACCCCCAGGCGGCGCTGGCCGAGGCCGACGGGGTGCCCGCGCAGTACGCGCTGCTGGAGTCCCCCGAGTTCGACGCCTGCTCGCTCCAGGCCCGGCCGACCGACCTGATGCGGCGCCGCCAGCACGGCAAGGCCGCGCTCGCCGCCGTCGCGGCCCTCGCGGTGTGCGGGGCGCTGCTCGGGCTGCCCGGTGACGGCTGGGGCCGGGAGGGGGCCGCCGCCCCGCCGTACGCGCAGAACCCCTCGGCCGAGGCGGCACTGGACCCCGCCAAGCTGGTCAAGGTGGCGCCCGCCGCCTGGCAGAGCTCCGCCCGCACCGACTTCTCGGTGTGGCCGGCCCGCGGCGACCTCACCGACGACACGGCCCTGCTGCGCCGGGCCCTGGCCGTATGGGCCCGCCCCGGCGAGCGCGTCCACGTCTCGGTGACCCCCGGCACCCCGTCGGGCGGCCCGCCCGGTCCGGCGCAGTTGCTGTGGGCGGGCAACGTCGACAACGCGCGTGTGGTGATCCTCTACGACGGTCTTCGCATCGCCCGGTACGCCGAGCCGAAGGACGGCACGGCCGGGGCGGCGATGGACTTCGCGCGGGCCGACGGTGCGAGTGGCCCGGAGGCGAGCGCGGTCGTGCTGGACCGGGCCGACGGCAATGTGCGGTACCTGACCGCCCCCTGGGTCACGAAGGCCGCCGAGCGGGACCTGCTGAAGCCGGGCTCGGGGGCGATGGAGCTGACCCTGACCGACGGGATCACCTCGCCGCTGGCCAGCCCGGCCACCCGCACCGGCGCGTGCGCCTCCTGGAACGCGCTGGAGCTGTCCGGGCGGGACGGCACCGTTCTTGCCAGCGACCTCGGTGAGCTGGTGCCGGCCCGGCTGACCACCGGCCGGCCCGGCTCGGAGCGCGATGTCACCGGCGCGGGGGCGCTGCGCGGCTGGGCGCCGTACGCGTGCGGGCTGGCGGACATGCGGGGGCAGGGGGTGCGGACGGTGAACTCCTGGAGGTACGCCTCGCAGGTGCTGCCGGAGGCCGGTGGGACGGCGGAGTGGGTGTGCACGCGGGCGGAGACGTGGCGGGGTGGGGGGCCTCGGGTGCTGGCGCAGTTCCGTACGCCCGGGGGTGCCTATGGGGCCGTGGTGGCCAAGGCCGAGAACGTGGCTGCGTGTGGGCCGCGTGATCCTCATGTGCTGGCCGGGGTGTTGTGGAAGGCGGAGGGCGGTGGGTGGTATCTGCTCGCCGCCGGCAGCGGGGACGTGGCTTCCGTCGAGGCGCAGGGTGGGGTCACGGGGTCCGGGCAGGGCAACTTGCTGGCTGTGGAGGCTGAGCAGGGGGCTCAAGCCGAGTTGAAGGGTGACTTGGAGGATGGGCGGGTGATCAGCGGGCTCCGATGAGGGGCTTGCTGTTTCGTTGCCGTGTGCGGGTTGTCTGTGGTTGATCGCGCAGTTCCCCGCGCCCCTGAGGTACCCGCCCCCCAGGCAGATTCCAAAAGTTCGGGGTCTTCCCCCCTCGCTTACCCGTCAGTACATTGACGCCATGTCTAACAAGCACGAGCGGGTGGCGCTCAAGGCGCGGAAGGTGTCCTTCGCCTGGGAGGACACGCCGCTGCACTGGGTGCCGGGCGATCCCTTCACGACGCACACCATCAATGTGCTGCATCTGCTGCTGCCGGCCGGCGAGCGCTGGTTCGTGCACGTCTACCGGCAGGTGCTGCCGTACATCCGCGACGAGCAGTTGCGGCAGGACGTGATCGGGTTCATCGGGCAGGAGGCGATGCACTCCCAGGCCCATGACGAGGTGCTGCCGCACCTGCGTGAGCTGGGGCTCGATCCGACGCCGTACACCGCGCAGGTGGACTGGATGTTCGAGAAGCTGCTGGGCGACCGGACGCTGCCGCCGGGGCGGGCGCGCAGATGGTGGCTGATGGAGCGGGTCGCGCTGATCGCCGCCATCGAGCACTACACGGCGTTCCTGGGCGACTGGGTGCTCAACGCCGAGGAGCTGGACCGGCGCGGTGCGGACCCGACCATGCTGGACCTGCTGCGCTGGCACGGGGCGGAGGAGGTCGAGCACCGGTCGGTGGCGTTCGACCTGTTCATGCATGTCGACGGCAGCTACCGGCGGCGGGCGCGGACCTGGGCGACGGCGTTCGCGACGCTGGTGTTCCTGTGGCAGCGCGGGGCGCGGTTCTTCATGGAGAACGACCCGACCCTGCTGGACGGCAAGGCGTCCTTCAAGGACTTCTATCTGCGCGGGCGACGCGGCACCCTGCCCTCGACCGGCGACATGCTGAGGTCGATCCCGACCTATCTCAGCCGGACGTACCACCCCTCGCAGGAGGGGTCCACCGCACAGGCCGTGGCGTATCTCGCCAGTTCACCGGCCGCGCTCGCCGCTGAGAAGGGGGCCGCGTGATGCCCAGGCCGTTGACGTACGTGGCTGTCGCGGGGGCCGCCTATCTCGTGCGGCGGGCCATGCGCCGCCGGATCCAGGCCTCGCCGCTGTGGCCGATGCCCGCGCTGGAGGAGCCGGTCTCCGGGCGGCCGCGCTCCCGGGCGCTCAGGCTGCTGGTGACCGCGCACGAGGAGATCGCCGACGGGGTCGTACGGCTCCGGCTGGAAGGGCACGACCTGCCGCGCTGGGAGCCGGGCGCGCACCTGGACCTGGTCCTGCCGTCCGGTCTCGTACGGCAGTACTCGCTGTGCGGCGACCCCGAGGACAGCTCCTCCTACACGGTCGCCACCCGGCTGGTGCCGGACGGGCGCGGTGGTTCGCGCGAGGTGCACGAGCAGGTGCAGGAGGGCGTCGAGCTGGAGGTGCGCGGGCCGCGCAACCGGTTCCCGCTCGTGCCGGCGGAGTCGTACGTGTTCGTCGCTGGTGGTATCGGGATCACCCCGGTCCTGCCGATGCTGCGGGCGCTGCCGGAGGGCATCGAGTGGCGGCTGCTGTACTGCGGACGGAGCCGGGCGTCGATGCCGTTCCTGGAGGATGTGCTCAAGCTCGGCGGGGCGCGGGTCGTCGTCGCGGCCGAGGACGAGACGGGGCTGCCCGACCTGGACGGCTTCTTCGCGGACGCGCCCGCCGACGCCACCGTCTACTGCTGCGGACCCGAGGGGCTGATGGCGGCCGTGGCGGAGCGGGCGCCGGACGTGCACCTGGAGCGGTTCGCGCCGCGCACCTCCAGCGACGGCGACCGGGAGTTCGAGGTCGAACTGGCCCGCAGCGGGCGTACGGTGACCGTCCCGGCCGGCACCAGCGTGCTGGCCGCGATACGCGAGGAGCTGCCGGACACCCTCTACTCCTGCGAGCAGGGCTTCTGCGGGACCTGCCAGCAGCGGGTGCTGGAGGGCGAGGTGGAGCACCGGGACGAGCTGCTGACCGACGGCGAGCGGGACGACTCGATGCTGATCTGTGTCTCCCGGGCCCGAGGTGAGCGTCTGGTGCTGGACATGTGACGGGCACCTGGTGAACATCGCGGCCGGTCCGGACCGTTCGAGGCCGGATCCGATCGGTAAGGTGTTCGTATGTCTACCGGGGTTCGCCGCAGGATGGGGGTCGAGGAGCGACGGCAGCAGCTGATCGGGGTCGCCCTCGACCTGTTCAGCCGTCGCTCTCCCGACGAGGTCTCCATCGACGAGATAGCGTCGGCCGCCGGCATCTCACGCCCGCTGGTCTACCACTACTTCCCCGGCAAACTCAGCCTGTACGAGGCCGCCTTGAAGCGTGCCTCGGACGATCTGGCGGGCCGGTTCGCCGAGCCGCACGACGGGCCGCTCGGGGCGCGGCTGCTGCGGGTGATGGCCCGGTTCTTCGACTTCGTCGACGAGCACGGCCCCGGTTTCTCCGCGCTGATGCGCGGCGGCCCGGCCGTCGGCTCCTCGACCACCAACGCCCTCATCGACGCCGTGCGCCAGGCCGCCTACGAGCAGATCCTGGCCCACCTCGGCGTCACCGACCCGCCGGCCCGCCTGGAGCTGGTGGTGCGCTCGTGGATCTCGCTGGCCGAGTCGACCGCGCTGATCTGGCTGGACGGGCGGCGCATCCCGCGCGAGGAGCTCCAGGCGCAGCTGGTGCACGACTTCGCCGCGCTCGCCGCCGTGAGCGCCGCCTACGACGAGGAGATGAGCGCGCTGCTGCGCCGTGTCCTCGCCGACGAGCCGGCCGACGGGCCGTTCACGGACCTCGTCAGCCGGCTCATCGCGCTCGCCTCGTAGCGGGTCGCGGGTCTCAGACCTCGGCCTTGGCGTAGGACGGGTCGAGGTCGCGGACCTCGGCGGACAGATGCAGCTTGAGGCCGTCCTGCGGCTCGACATGCTTGCGCAGCAGCTCCACGACCGCCTCGGTGAGACGTGCCTTGGTCTCCTCGCTGCGTCCGGCCAGCAGCGCGATCGACACGTTCACGATGGCGTGGCCCTCGCGCTCGGCGCCGACGGCCTCTTCCTCGGTGCGCAGGACCCGCGTCTTGCAGGCCTCCGGCTTGGCACCTGCGATGTCGACGACCAGCGGGTGCAGCGCGACCGCGAACTCCTCCCAGTCGACGGCGTCCAGATACCCGGAACGCTCGACGGTGATCTGCGGCATGGGTGCTCCTGTTCTACGGCGGACAGGAGCACCCTAACCGCAGCCCCGGGTCAGCCGGTGCGGGTGAAAACGGCCACCGTGCGGGCCGGGACCGTGAAGGTGCCCGACTCCTGCGCGTAGGCCGCGTTCTTCACGACGGGGTCGGCCCCCGACGCCTGCACCGGGTGCAGCCCGTAGCCGGTGCCGGCCAGCGCGCTCACCTGCTGCCGCTGTTCCTGCGGGGTGGCGTTGAAGACGACGACCAGGTCACCGAGGCTCATGGTGATCACGCCGGGCGTCTCCCCGGTCCCGGACAGCGGGAAGGAGAGCTGCGCCTGCACCTGCTCGGCCGTGCCGAGGGAGAACGCCTGCTCTGTCGTACGGATCTTCAGCAGGTCCTGGTAGGCCGCCGAGGCGCCCTGGATCTGCTCGCAGCCGACCTTCAGCTTGGCCAGCAGCGGCTTGGCGAAGGGCCACTTGGCGGCGTTGTCGGCCGCCGGGGGCAGACCGCGGCCGAAGCCGTTGCCGTCGGCGCAGTTCCAGTGGATGGCGTTGAACCAGTCGCCGCTGTCGAAGGAGTTGCGGTCCAGCGACTTCGAGCGCAGCAGGTCGGTGCCGGCCTGGGAGAGCGCCGGGCCCTGCGAGAGGGTGGCGGTCGCCATCGCGAGGACCTGCATGCGGGCCCGGTCGTCCGCGCTCACCGTGGCGGGGAGCTTGAACGCGAGGGCGTCGAACAGCGACTCGTTGTCGTGCGCGTCGGCGTAGGCGAGGGCGTCGCCGGGGGCCGCGGCGTAACCGGCGGGGGCGCCGTTGTAGTCGACCTCGGAGCCCTTGACCTCCTTGCCGCCGGTGTCGGTGAAGCGGTAGCCGGCGAGGTTGCCGGACAGGCCGACCTTGATCAGGTCCTGGTAGTGCAGGAGACGGGCCTTCTGCTGGGCCTCGGTGCCGTTGTCGGCGGCCGGGTTGGGGTCGGTGTACAGGCCGGAGGCGAAGCCCTGGACACCCGGGTCGGCGTCGAAGGGGCCGCCGCCGCGCACCGCGTCACGGGCCCGGTCGGAGAAGGTGGCGATGCCGGTGCCGGCCATGTTCTTCTGCGTGGCCTGCACGAATCGGGCGTCGTCGGCGACCTCGCCGAAGTTCCAGCCCTCGCCGTACAGGATGATCTTCTTTCCGTCGACGCCGTCCTTGGCGAGGGTGAGCTCGTCGAGGGCCTTCCTGACCGCCACGATGTTGGCCTTCGGGTGGTGGCCCATCAGGTCGAAGCGGAAGCCGTCGACCTTGTACTCCTTGGCCCAGGTGACGATGGAGTCCACGACGAGCTTGCCCATCATGGCGTTCTCGGTGGCGGTGTTGGCGCAGCAGGTGCTGTTCGCGACCGAGCCGTCCGCCAGCAGGCGCTGGTAGTAGCCGGGCACGATCCGGTCGAGGACGGAGGTGTTCGCCTGGCCACTGGCCGCCGTGTGGTTGTAGACGACGTCCATGACGACCCTGAGGCCGTCCTCGTTGAGCGCCTTGACCATCTTGCGGAACTCGACGTTACGG
This sequence comes from Streptomyces sp. NPDC096205, assembly GCF_044763135.1. Classification (NCBI taxonomy): domain Bacteria; kingdom Bacillati; phylum Actinomycetota; class Actinomycetes; order Kitasatosporales; family Streptomycetaceae; genus Streptomyces; species Streptomyces sp. NPDC096205. The sequence continues at coordinate 549,918 of NZ_JBIWFS010000002.1, forward strand.
GCGGTGCCGTCCGGGTCGGTGGCGTAGGAGCCCTCGGGGACCGTGTAGTGGTACGGGTCGTAGCCCCAGTTGTAGGCGTCCTTGGCGGCGGCCTTCGCCACGCACTGCTGCTGCTGGTCGGAGTCGGCGGCGAAGGAGGCCAGGTCGCAGTCGGGGGTCTGCTGGTCGGTCTTCTTCTCGGGGATCGTGGCGATGTCGAACGCGGGCAGCAGATGCACGTACGAGGTGCCGGCCTCGGCCAGCTCGCGCAGGTGCTTCGAGCCGTCGCTGAGCTTGTCGGTGAAGGCCAGGTACGTGCCCGGGTCGTGGGCCGTGCGGTCCTCGACCGAGAAGTCCCGGATGTGCAGCTCCTGGATCTGCGCGTCCTTCAGCGGCACGGCCTTCGGCTTGGTGTACGTCGTCCAGCCGGCGGGCTTGAGCGCGCTGTCGGCGAGGTCGACGACCAGGCTGCGCTCGGAGTCCGCGGTGAGGGCGACCGAGTAGGGGTCGGTGACCTTGTTGGTGACGACCTTGCGGACGCTGGGCGCCCAGACCTTCACGACGTACCGGTACGGCTTGTTCTTCCACGAGCTCGGGCCGGTCACCGACCAGACGCCGGTGGCGGAGTCGCGCCGCATGGCGACGGTGGCGTCCTGGATCTCCAGGGCGACGCTCTGCGCGGTCGGCGCCCACACCGACAGGGTGGGCCGGCCGTCGCGGAAGACCGGGCCGAGGTCGGCGTCGGTCGCCGGGTACAGGTCGTCGAGGGCGCCCGCGATCTGCACGCCGGTCGCGGTGAGCACGGCGCCGTTGGCGGCGTGCTGGGAGGCGACGAGCTGGCCGCGCAGGGCCTGGCGGACCCGGTCGCGGTCGCGGGGGTCGACGGAGTAGGCGGTGTAGTCCTTCAGGTGCGGGAACTTCGCCTTCTGCGCCTCGGTGAGGTCGGTCCTCGCCAGCCGCAGCCAGCGCTCGTCGGTGCCGGTCAGCGCCCCGTCCTTCACCTCGATGGAGCCGGTGAGGGAGTACTGGAGCTGGGTGGAGGCGGCGGCCTCGGAGCCGTTCCAGGCGACGGTGTTCCGGTCGATCCAGACCGCCTTGGCGGTGGTCAGGTCGAGGGCGGCCGCGGAGCCCTTGGGCTGCGGGAGCAGGTACTTCTCCTGGCCGCTCACCATCCACACCTCGTAGCCGTTCGCGGCGAGGTCCAGGGACTGGTCGGTGGGCAGGTCCTTCTCGTCGCCCTTGTGGAGGATGTAGCTGAGGCTGGTGGCACCCTCGGCGAGGGGCACCTCGAAGACCGCGCCATAGGCATCAGTCTTCACCGGCTTCAGCGGGTTCGACCACTCGGTGGGGTTCGCGGCACCGGTCCAGGTGTGCAGGCCCCAGCCGTCGTAGGCGCCGTCGGCGCGGTGGTAGTGCAGGACCGCCTTGGTCTTGTCGGGGGCCGGGTAGACGCCGAACGGCCGTTCGGTGAGGACGGTCTCCTTGCCCTGCTCGATCCAGATCTCGCCGGTCTTGGTGACGTCGATCGAGCGGTCGGTGGAGACGTCCTTGTTGCCCTGCTTGTCGATGACCAGGTAGCCGACGTTCGAGGCGCCCGGCTTGAGCTTGACGTAGGCGAAGGCGCCGTAGGCGTCCCGGCCGGTGAAGGGGTGGCTGTCCGGCCAGTCGGTGGCCTCGCCGTCGGCGAGGTCGCCCCAGGCGTACAGGCCCCAGTCGGCGTAGTCGCCGTCCGTGCGCTTGTAGTGGACGACGGCGTAGTCCCGCGAGGACGCGGTGGGGGTCTCCTCGGCGGGCGGGGTGCCGGTGGTGGACGCGGCGGTGGCGGACGCCGTACGGCCCTTGGTGTCGATCACCACGGCCTTGTAGCGCAGGGCGGTGCCGGGGGCCACGTCCTTGCCGAGGGTCTGCGTGACCTTGTACGGGGCGTGGTCGGCGGAGCCGAGGACGCGCCACTTGCCGGAGCCGACCTGCGCGGCGAAGACGACCCGGTTCAGCTGTCCGCCCTGGACGTCGGCGGTGAGCTCGACGGTGCCGGTGGCTCCGGCGGCGGGGGCGGTCAGGGCGAGGGTGGGCCCGGTGGCGGGCGCGGCGAGCCCGCCGGTGGCCTTGTAGACGACGGCGGAGCCGGCGGGGACGGTGACGGTGAGCTTGCGGTCGCCGTCCGAGGTCAGCGCCCCGGTGGCACCGTAGATGCCGTCGAACCGCATGTCCGCCGAGCCGGTCGCGAAGGTCGCCGACTTGACCTCGGCGGCGTTGTTGAAGGCGACGACGTACTCGACGCCGGTCTTCGCGTCCGTGCGGGAGAAGGCGTAGACGCCGGGTCCGTCGGTGGCGTGGCGCTCGGTCTGGACGCCGTCGGCGAGGGCCGGGTTGGCCTTGCGGAGCTTCGCGAGAGCACTGATCTGCCGGTAGAGCGGTGCACTCGTGTCGAAGGCGGCGCTCGCGTGGGTGCGGTCGGTGCCGAGCTGGTCGTCGTCGAGGTAGTCGGCGGTGCGGGAGGCGAACATCGGCTGGCGGGCGTCCTTGTCGCCGCCTGCGCCGGTGAAGCCCTGCTCGTCGCCGTAGTAGATCACCGGGTTGCCGCGGCTGAGGAACATCAGCTCGTTGGCGAGCCGGTCCTTCTTCAGCAGCTCGGCGTCGGAGGCGTTCGGGTTGTCCTGCTTGAGGAACGTGCCGATGCGGCCCATGTCGTGGTTGCCGAGGAAGCTGACCTGCTCGTAGGCGTTGGCCTTGTCGGTCGTGTACTTGTAGTCGTCGCCGAAGACCGAGGCGAGCTTCTTGGCGCTGCCGCCCTGGGAGGCGTACTGGCGGGCCGCCTCCTGGAAGGGGAAGTCGAGCGTGGCGTCGAGCCGGCCCTGGGTGACGTACGGCGACGTGACCGATGTGTCGGCGGAGTAGACCTCGCCGAACATGAAGAAGTCGTCGCGGCCGTGGTCGGCGGCGTAGGCGTCGAGGGCGGTGGCCCACTGGGTCCAGAACTCGAGGTTGACGTGCTTGACCGTGTCGATGCGGAAGCCGTCGATGCCGAAGTCGCGCACCCAGCGCTGGTAGATGCGCTCCATGCCCTTCACGACCTCGGGACGCTCGGTCCACAGGTCGTCCAGGCCGGAGAAGTCGCCGTAGGTGGAGCTCTCGCCGGCGAAGGTGGAGTCGCCGCGGTTGTGGTACATCCGCGGGTCGTTCAGCCAGGACGGGACCTTGTTGTTCCTGGTGACCTTCGGGGTGTACGGGAAGGAGTCCCGGTCGACGCGCGGGAACCGGGTGCCCCCGGCGGCGTAGTCGGCGTCGTCGAAGGGCTGCCCGTCCTTGGTCAGGTACGGGAAGGCGCCCTTGGAGAGGTAGCCGTAGGACTTCTCGTCGTAGTCGACGACGTCGGCGGTGTGGTTGGTGATGACGTCGAAGAAGACCTTCATCCCCTTGGCGTGCGCCTTGTCGATGAGGTTCTCGAGGTCCTGGTTGGTGCCGAAGTGCGGGTCGACCTGGGTGAAGTCGGTGATCCAGTAGCCGTGATAGCCGGCCGAGGCGTTGGCGCCGGTCCCCTGCACGGGCTGGTTCTTGAAGATGGGCGCCATCCAGATGGCGGTGGTGCCCAGGCCCTTGATGTAGTCGAGCTTCCCGGTCAGGCCCTTGAGGTCGCCGCCCTGGTAGAAGCCCTTGTCCGTGGGGTCGTAGCCGGTGGTGAGGCGGGTGCCGGTGAGGCCGCCCTTGTCATTGGCCGTGTCGCCGTTGGCGAAACGGTCCGGCAGGACGAAGTAGAACTGCTCGCGGGTCAGGTCGTGCCGGGCGGCCGCCTTGGCCAGTGCCGCGTCCGAGGGCGGAGGCGGCGGGGTGTCGGCGTGGGCGGCGAGCGGCTGGACCAGGGCCGCGGCGAGCGCGGCGACGGTGACGGCCGCGACCCGTCTGCCCTGCACGGTGCGGCGCCTGCCCGGCGCCGGCCATCTGGATATCACGGACGTGAACTCCTTGCGATTACGGCTCATTGGGTCCGACCCCGGCGCGACGCTATCGCCGCGAAAGGCTTGCAGCAAGGGTCGTGAAAGTAACGGAAAGGAATTTCACGACCCTTGCGCGTCGACGTCTCAGCAGGAGGACTTGCCCGCGTAGAGGGCGAGTGCCGTGTTCGCGCCGAGGGTGGCGGTGAACTGGCCGCCGGCGTTGACCGTCACGGGCGTGTTGTTCTGCACGTTGCAGTACGTGCCCGCGGACAGGGAGGTCTGGTAGGTGCGGGTCAGGGAGGAGGACTCGTGGTTGATGGCCACGTAGCCCTTGCTGCCGCGTCCGAAGGCGATGGCGTCGCCCCCGTTGTCCCACCAGTTGGTCACCGACTCGCCGCGGGTGGCGTTGCGGAAGGCCACCATGCGCTGGATCTCGGGCCAGGCGTGCTGGCACTTCCAGCCGTCCTGCCAGCAGGCGCCCACCTGTCCGGCGTTGGGCGGCCCGGCGTCGATGTCGGAGAACTCGTAGCCGGAGTTGATGTCCGGGGCGCCGTAGGGCCAGGCGAGCATGAAGACGTTGGCCAGGGTGTAGGTGGCGCCGTCCTTGTAGTTCAGCGTGGAGCCGTTGCGCTCGGTGTCGTGGTTGTCGACGAAGACACCGGCGACGGAGCTGCTCATGTAGCCCCAGCCCTCGCCGTAGTTCTTCAGGTAGGCGAGGTTCTCGTTGTTGAAGACCCGCTTGAGGTCGTAGGCGTAGCGGAACTCCTGGACGTCGCCGTTGCCGGTGTACTCGGTCGGCTGGACGGCCTCTCCGGCGCCGTAGATGGCCTCCTGCTTCCAGTACACCGACGGGTTGCTCAGCCGCGACTTGATGTTCGCGAGGTCGGCGGCCGCGATGTGCTTGGCGGCGTCGATGCGGAAGCCGTCGACCCCGTAGGAGAGCAGGGTGTTCATGTAGCCGGCGATGGCGGAGCGGACGTAGTCCTCGCCGGTGTCGAGGTCGGCCAGGCCGACGAGCTCGCAGTTCTGGACGTGCCAGCGGTCCTGGTAGTTGGTGATCTGCGCGGTGCAGTTGTCGAAGTCGTAGGAGGAGTACAGGCCCGGGTAGTTGTACTTCGTGTACGACGAGCCGCCGGTGCCGGTGCCGTTTCCGGCCGCCATGTGGTTGATGACGGTGTCGACGACGACCTTCACCCCGGCCGAGTGACACGTGTTGATCATGTTCTTGAAGGCGGTGGCGTCACCGAGCCGGCCGGCGATCTTGTAGCTGACCGGCTGGTACGACGTCCACCACTGGGAGCCCTGGATGTGCTCGGCAGGCGGGGAGACCTGCACGTAGCCGTAGCCGGCCGGGCCGAGCCGGTTGGTGCACTCGGCGGCGACCGAGGAGTACTTCCACTCGAACATCACGGCGGTGACGTCCTTGGTGCCGGGCGGGGAGGCCTGGGCGGTGCCGGCGGTGCCGGGTATGAGCACGGCGGCCGCGGCGGCGAGGGCGAGCGCGCCCGGGAGAGTTCTGGCCATGTTGGGGAGTCCTTCACCGTTGAAGGGGTTTGCTGAAATCTTTCAGAAACCTTGCGGTGGCCAGATGTTAGAGGCCCGCTGGCCAAAAAGGCAGCGGGCCGACAGAAGTTGCTGCAAGACGTTACACAGCCGTGCCGGGGCCGTCGGTGATGCGGGCCAGCAGGGTGCGGGCCTCCCGGATGCGGGGATGGGAGGGGTGCAGACGCGTCTCGCAGTCGGCCAGGGCGCGGCGGGCCGTGGCTTCCGCCTCGGCGTGGCGGCCCAGGCCCTGCAGGGCGGCGGCCGTCACCAGGTCCAGCTTCCCGGTGTGCCCCCGCTCCTGCTTCGGGGTGAACCGGCGCGCCTCGGCCAGGGCTTCGGTGTACCGGCCCTGTCCGTTCAGGCTGCGCACGAGGGTGCAGTGCAGCGCGGTCTCGGCACCGTCACGGCCTTCGGCGCGGGGCAGGTTCCCCCGGGCGATCCGCTCGGCCTCCTCGTGGCGGCCCAGCCCGCACAGGGCCTCCGCCAGGCCGTCCAGCACGCTCAGCTCCAGCGTCCACACCTTCGTCAGGTGCTTCAGGCGGGACAGCTCGCGCAGCAGGGCCTGTGACTCGGCCTCGGCTTCGGCGTGGCGGCCCTGCCAGCCGAGGACGGCCGCGCGGTTGTTCCGCACCAGCAGCTGGAGGGTGCGGACCGACCCTGTGGTGCCGTCGAGTTCCGCGATGAGGGCTTCCATCTCCGGCAGCATGTCGTCACCGCGTCCGTGGGCGCATGCCACCGCCGTGGCCGTCGTCTTCGCGTACCAGGTCACCGCGCGGCGGCGCCGGTGCAGCCACAGCCGCCGGGCCCCGGCCTCGCATGCCCTGGCCTCGGCCTCGGCCTCCTCGAACCGGTCCTCCTTCGCAAGCTGGAGCGCGCGCTTCAGTTGGGCGTCGAGGCGCCGGGAGCGGAACGAACGCGGTGCGGAGAGCTTCACAGGCCGTGAGGTTACGTGGGCATGCCCGGGCGGGTAACCGCAGGGCCCGCCACCGGAGTCGGTGACGGGCCCTGGGTGACGGAGTCCGGGTGGGTCAGGCCGTGGTGAACCACACCGTGGTGTCCGCGGGGACCTTGGTCTCGCCGTCGACCTCGGCCACCTCACCGCTGGTGAGCAGCACGCGGCCGTACGCCGGGGTCGTGACCGACTCGTCCGTGGTGTTGGCGACGCAGACGAAATCGCCGCGGCGGAAGGCGAGGACGCCCTCGGGGGCGCGCAGCCACTCGACCGAGTCACCGGCGCCCAGGTCGGGGTGGTCGCGGCGGGTGGCCAGGGCGGCGCGGTAGAGCTCCAGGGTGGAGCCGGCCGTGCCGGTCTGGGCCTCGACGCTCAGCTCCCCCCAGGTCGCGGGCTGCGGCAGCCAGCTGCCGCCCGTGCCGAAGCCGTACGACGAGCCCTCGCGCGTCCACGGGATCGGCACCCGGCAGCCGTCGCGGAAGCCGTCCTGGCCCTCGCCGCGGTGGTACGCCGGGTCCTGGCGCACCTCGTCGGGAAGGTCGACGACGTCCGGCAGGCCCAGCTCCTCGCCCTGGTAGACGTACGCCGAGCCGGGCAGGGCCAGCATCAGCAGCGTCGCCGCGCGGGCCCGGCGCAGGCCGAGCTCGCGGTCGCCGGCCGTGCGGATCTGGGTGCCGAGGCCGGGCGGGTTGGCGAAGCGGGTGGCGTGCCGGGTGACGTCGTGGTTTGACAGCACCCAGGTGGCCGGGGCGCCGACCGGGCGCATCGCCTCCAGGGTGCGGTCGACGACCGTGCGCAGCTCCTGCGCGTCCCAGTAGGTGCCCAGGTACTGGAAGTTGAACGCCTGGTGCAGCTCGTCGGGGCGGACGTAGTTGGCGGTGCGCTCCACGGTCGGGGTCCACGCCTCGGCGACGAAGATGCGCTCGCCGGAGTACTCGTCCAGGATCAGCCGCCACTGCCGGTAGATCTCGTGGACGCCGTCCTGGTCGAAGAACGGCATGACGTCGTTACCCAGCAGGTGGAGCTGGTTGTGGGTGCCGAGGTCGGGCAGGCCCTCCGCCTTGACCATGCCGTGGGCGACGTCGATCCGGAAGCCGTCCACGCCCATGTCCAGCCAGAAGCGCAGGATCGAGCGGAACTCGTCGCCGACCGCCGGGTGCTCCCAGTTGAAGTCGGGCTGCTCCGGGGCGAACAGGTGCAGGTACCACTCGCCGAGGGTGCCGTCCGGCTCGGTGACCCGGGTCCAGGCGGGGCCGCCGAAGATGGACTCCCAGTCGTTGGGCGGCAGTTCGCCGTTCTCGCCCTTGCCGGGGCGGAAGTGGTAGCGCTCGCGCAGCGGCGAGCCGGGGCCCTCCGCGATCGCGCGCTTGAACCACTCGTGGTGGTCGGAGGAGTGGTTGGGCACCAGGTCGACGATGATGCGCAGGCCCAGCGTGTGGGCGTCGCGGATCAGCGCGTCGGCGTCCAGCAGGTTGCCGAACATCGGGTCGACGGCACGGTAGTCGGCGACGTCGTAGCCGGCGTCGGCCTGCGGGGAGGAGTAGAAGGGGCTGAGCCACACCGCGTCCACGCCGAGGTCGCGCAGGTACGGCAGGCGGGAGCGTACGCCTTCCAGGTCGCCCATGCCGTCGCCGTTGCTGTCGGCGAAGCTGCGCGGGTACACCTGGTAGATCACCGCGTCCCGCCACCAGTCACGGCGCTTGGCGATGGTGGCTACGGCGGAGTGCGGCGCGGAGGAGTGCTGACTCATGGCGTCCTTGATGTGTAACTGGTTCGAGGTCATGGGGCGTTCATGGGGGCGGATGACGAGGCGGCCACGGTGGCAGCGGGGTCGGATGGCCACCGCAGCCGCCTCGGGTACCAGGGGGCCATAACGCACCTGAGGGACCGCGCCCCCAAGGGGCGCGGGGGACTGCGCGAGCAACCACGACGAAAGCCGCGGACGAAGACGATGCGAAGTCCCTCCCAGGGCGGCTAGCCCTTCGTGCCACCCGCCGTGAGGCCGGTCACGAGGTTCTTCTGCACGAGGTAGAAGAACGCGGAGACAGGTATCGCGACCAGCACCGCCGTGGCGGCCATGAGGTTGCGCTGGGCGTCGTGCTCGCTGATGAAGCTCTGCAGACCGACCGCGAAGGTGTACTTCGTGTCGCTCAGCATGAACGTCGAGGCGAAGGCGACCTCGCCGAAGGCGGTGATGAAGCTGTAGAAGGCGGCGACCGCGAGACCCGGCTTGGCCAGCGGCAGGATCAGCCGGAAGAAGGTGCCGAAGGGGGTGAGCCCGTCGACCCGGCCGGCCTCGTCGATCTCGAACGGGATGGTGTCGAAGTAGCCCTTGAGCAGCCAGGCGCAGTACGGCACCGCGGTCGAGCAGTAGACCAGGATCAGACCGAAGTAGGTGTCGATCAGCTGGAGTTCGGACAGCAGCTGGTACATCGGCACGATCAGCACGGCGATCGGGAACATCTGGGTGACCAGCAGGACCCACATGAACTTCTTGTAGCCGGGGAAGCGCATGCGCGAGACGGCGTAGCCGGTGGTCGCGGCGATGATCACGCCGATGACGGTGGTGCCGAGGGAGACGGCGAGCGAACTCTTCAGCCAGTCGAAGAAGTTGGTCTCGGTCAGGACGTACGAGTAGTTCTCGAACGTCATCTTCCCCCAGATCCTGCCGGGGTGGAGGTAGTCGTCCTTGTCCGGGCCGAGGGACAGGTACACCAGCCAGGCGATCGGGAACAGCGCGATCAGGCTGCCCGCGATGAGGATGCCGTGGGAGGCGAGGCTGCCGAGGAGGCTGTTCTCGCCGCGGCGGCGGGAGGCGCCCTTGGGGTCGGTGCCCGGGGTGCCGGCCTGCTTGTGCTCGGCGGAGGTCGGGGCGGTGGTCGTACTCATGGGAGCTCCTGCCTCAGATCGCGAGCTGCTGGTCATTGCGGTTCAGCCAGCGGCGGTAGAAGGAGGTGAAGACGATCAGGATGGCCAGCAGCAGGATGCCGTAGGCCGCGGACTGCGCGAAGTCGCGCGGCTGCTGTCCGAAGCCCAGGTAGTAGGCCCAGGTGACAAGGATCTGGGCGTCCGGGGCGGTGTCGCCGAACAGCAGGAAGATCACGGCGAACTGGTTGAAGGTCCAGATCACGCCGAGCAGGACGACGGTGGAGGAGACCGAGCGCAGGCCCGGCAGGGTCACGAAGCGGAAGCGCTGCCAGGCATTGGCGCCGTCCATCTCCGCGGCCTCGTACAGGGAGGCGTCGATGGACTGCAGTCCGCCGAGCAGGGAGACCATCATGAACGGCACACCGCACCAGGTGTTGACCATGATCGCGGCGAACCGCTGCCAGAAGGTGTCCTCCAGCCAGGCCGGCGTGGGCAGGTGCAGGAACTCCAGGAAGGAGTTGATGATGCCGCCGTCGGCGAGCATGAACCGCCAGCCGAAGACGGTGACGAAGGTCGGCACCGCCCACGGCAGGATCAGGATCAGCCGGTAGAAGGTGCGGCCGCGCAGCTTCTGGTTGAGCAGCAGCGCGAGGCCCAGGCCGATGCCGTAGTGCAGGGCGACACAGGCGGCCGTCCACACGATCGTCCAGATGAAGTGCGACCAGAACCGCTCGTAGGAGGTCTCGCCCCACAGGATGTCGGCGTAGTTGTCGAAGCCGATGAACTTGTACGTCGCCTCGATCTCGTTGACGCCGATGGTGCGCGCCGTGTTGAGGCTGTTGGCGTCGGTGAGCGTGAGGTACAAGCCGTAGGCCAACGGGTAGAGCACGAGGACGCCGAGCACGATCGCCACCGGGGCGATCATGGCGTAGGCGTACCAGTGCTTCTGGTAGGCCTGCTTCAGGCGCTGCCCGAGCCCGGGGCGTTGCCCGTGGTCACCACGGCTCTTGCCGGTCGCTCGGTCGATGGCGACTGTCATGGTTCGACACCTTCTGGAAAGTTCAGGGGGAGTACGGCGCACTGGCCGGTGGCCGCCGGAACGCTCCCCCCATGATCAGGGCGTTCCGGCGGCCACGGGCGGTCACTTGCTGTAGTCCGGCACCAGCTTGGCGATGTTGGTCTCGGCGCTGCTCAGACCCTCGTCCAGGGACTTCTTGCCGCCGGCGACGGCGAGCAGCTCGGTGTCCAGCTGGCCGAAGAAGGAGCTGTACTCGGGCAGCGCGGGGCGCGGCTGGGCGGCGGCGAGGACGCCCTGGTAGCCGGCGATGCCCGGGTCGGCCTTGACCTTCGCGGTGTAGGCGTCGTCACGCGTGGGCAGCGTGGCGTTCTTCAGCGCGATGGTCTCCTGGGCGTGCGCGGAGGTCATGAAGTTCACGAACTTCAGCGCGGCCTGCTGGTGGGCCTCGTCGGAGCCGGCGTACACGGAGAGGTTGTGGCCGCCGGTCGGGGCGCCCGCCTTGCCGGAGGAGCCGGCCGGGACGGTGGCGATGCCGAGGTTGTTCTTGTCCTTGAACGCGGCGCCCTTGTAGAAGTTGGTGATCTCCCACGGGCCCTGGATGATCGCGGCGACCTTGCCGTTGACGAACGCGTCCTGGATGTGGGCGTAGGCGTCGGCGGTGGTGTCGGCCTTGTGCAGGCCCTTGCCGTCGAAGAGCTCCAGCCAGGTGCCGTAGGCCTTCTTGGCCTCGGGCGTGTCGATCGTGATCTTCTTGGCGGCGACGTCGACGGTGTCGGTGCCCTCGCCGTAGAGGAAGGACTGGGCGTAGTAGGCCTGGGTGGAGCCCCAGTAGCCGTCGACGCCGGTCTTCGCCTTGATCGTGGCGGCGGCGCTCTTCAGCTCGTCCCAGGTGGTGGGCGCGTCGACGCCGGCCTTCTGGAAGAGCTCCTTGTTGTAGACCAGGGCGAGGGTGTCCGTGGTGAACGGAACGCCGTAGGTCTTGCCCTCGTACTTGGCCTGCTCGATCAGGTTGGACTTGAACTTGGCCTGGTCCGCGAGGGCCTCCGTGCCGTCCAGCGGCAGGAAGTAGCCCTTCTTGGCGAAGGCGGGGGTCCAGCCGACCTCGGAGCGCAGGATGTCCGGGGCGCCCTTGGAACCGGCGGCGGTGTCGAACTTGTTCTGCGCCTGGTCGAAGGGGACGTTGACGTACTTGACCTTGATGTCCTTGTTGGCGGCCTCGAACTCCTTGACCAGGGCCTTGTACGTCGGCGCCTCGTTGGTCGCGTTGGAGGTGTCCCACCAGGTGAGGGTGACCGGACCGTCCGCCGAGTCACCGCTGTCACTGCCGCCGCAGGCCGTCGCCGTGAGAGCGAGGGACGCCACCAGCGCGCTGGCCGCTATGCCACGCCGCATGAGTTCTCCTTGAGGGGTAAAGCCCGTGTGGTGCAGGGGGCGGTCCCGTCATCCGTCCCTGCCAACTGCCGACTGCGCCGTTGCCGCCGCCGGGCGACGTGAACGTAACAGCCATGTAAGCGCCGCGAAAGACCTTGCAGAAAAAAAGTGCAAGGGATCTCAGACGTTACGTCTGCGTGACCTCCTGAGGGCCGCCGGGAGACCGGGTATTGCCAGTGATCAGCGCGGAGAGGAACACTTGTGCAAGACTCTGCAAGCTCTTGCCGCACTTTTCACGAGGGGACGCCATGCCGCAGCAACCAGCGCGCCGGTCAACCGCCCGCACCCGGCGTCCGGTTGGTGTGCAAGGCGACATACGACCGGTACAGTCCACTGCCGTGACCACACGGCTTGCGGACATCGCTGCGCAGGCGGGGGTGAGCGAAGCGACCGTCAGCCGCGTCCTCAACGGGAAGCCAGGCGTCGCCGCCACCACCCGCCAGGCCGTGCTGGCCGCGCTCGACGTCCTCGGCTACGAGCGTCCCGTGCGGCTGCGCCAGCGCAGCGCCGGCCTCGTGGGCCTGATCACGCCCGAGCTGGAGAACCCGATATTCCCGGCCCTGGCGCAGGTCATCGGCCAGGCGCTGACCCGCCAGGGCTACACCCCGGTGCTCGCCACCCAGACCCCCGGCGGCTCGACCGAGGACGAGCTGACCGAGATGCTGGTCGACCGCGGGGTGGCCGGCATCATCTACGTCTCGGGACTGCACGCCGACACCACCGCCGACATGCAGCGCTACGAGCAGCTGCGGGCGCAGGGCGTGCCCTTCGTGCTGGTGGACGGCTTCTCCCCCAAGGTGCAGGCGCCGTTCATCTCCCCCGACGACCGGGCGGCGATGAGCCTCGCGGTCACGCATCTCGCCTCGCTCGGTCACACCCGGATAGGGCTCGCGCTCGGGCCGAAGCGGTTCGTGCCGGTCCAGCGGAAGATAGAGGGCTTCGTCCGCGCCATGCAGGAGCAGCTGGGCCTGAACGCGGAGGACGTGGAGTCCGACCTGGTGCAGCACTCGCTGTACACCCTGGAGGGCGGTCAGGCGGCCGCCACGGCCCTCATCGGGCGGGACTGCACGGCCGTGGTGTGCGCCAGCGACATGATGGCCCTCGGCGCGATAAGGGCGGCCCGGCAGCTCGGCCTGGAGGTCCCCCGGGACATCTCCGTGGTCGGCTTCGACGACTCCCCGCTGATCGCCTTCACCGACCCGCCCCTGACGACCGTACGCAAGCCGGTTCCGGCGATGGGCCAGGCCGCGGTGCGCACGCTGCTCGAGGAGATCGGCGGGACGCCCGCCCCGCACAGCGAGTTCGTGTTCATGCCGGAGCTGGTGGTGCGTGGCTCGACCGCGTCGGCCCCCGGCAACCACCATCGCCCGTAGGGCCCGGCCCGGGCGCCTCCCCGGCCCCGGGGGTGCGGCCCCGAGCCGACCGGGGGATGATCGGGGGGATGGGGAATGTCTGGCAGACTCTGTACCCATGGGTGAGACGACCGTGACGACACTGGAAGGCCGCGAAGAGGCGGTCGTTCCGCAGACTGTCACGGACAATTCGGGGCAGAGTCTGCTGCACCGGGTACGCGCCCCGCGACGGCCCCGGCTGTGGTTCGAGATCCTTCTGATCGCGGTGAGTTACTGGACGTACTCGCTCATCCGCAACGCCGTCCCGGAGCAGAAGGCCCAGGCGCTGCGCAACGCCGACTGGATCTGGCAGGCCGAGCACAGCATCGGCATCGCCGTCGAGCAGTCCGTGAACCACGCCGTGAACTCGGTGACTTGGCTCATCGTCGGCATGAACTACTACTACGCCACCCTGCACTTCGTCGTCACGCTCGGTGTCCTCGTGTGGCTCTACCGCAGTCACCCCGGACGCTATGCGGCGACCCGCCTGGTCCTGTTCGCCACCACCGGCGTGGCCCTGGTCGGTTACTACCTGTATCCGCTCGCGCCGCCCCGGTTGATGAACGGCGCGGACTTCATCGACACCGTGGTCGTGCACCAGACCTGGGGCTCGATGGCCTCCGGCGACCTGAAGAACATGTCGAACCAGTACGCCGCGATGCCGTCCATGCACATCGGGTGGTCGCTGTGGTGCGGCCTGACGATCTTCGCGCTGGCCTCGGTGCCGTGGGTGAAGGTGCTGGGTCTTGTGTATCCGACCCTCACACTGGTGGTCATCGTGGCCACCGCCAACCACTTCTGGCTGGACGCGGTGGGCGGGGTGCTCTGCCTGACGTTCGGCTTCACGGTGGCCCGCCTCTGGTACGGGGGCCTGCCGTATCGGCTGCCGCGGGCCGTGGGTGGCTGATTCCGTCCGTTCGCTGCGGGCTGTTCGTGGCTGGTCGCGCAGTTCCCCGCGCCCCTGAGGACGCACCTGAGGGGCGCGAGGAACTGCGCGAGCGACCACACACAACCCGCGGCCGCCGACGAAGGCCGAAGCCCCACTAACGGTCGGCGTAGAACAGCTCGTCCACCACCGCACGCGCCAGCCGGGTGGTACGCCGGTAGCCGTCCAGCATGTCCCCCACATGCCCGGGCCCGTACCCCAGGTACCGCCCCACCGCGGCCAGCTCGCGCGGGTCGGACGGGAAGGTGTCCCCGGCCCGGCCCCGCACCAGCATCACGGCGTTGCGCACGCGCGTGGCCAGCACCCAGGCGTCGTCGAGGGTCTGGGTGTCCTCCTCCGAGAGGAGACCCGCGGCGAGCGCGGCGGCGAGCGCCTCGCGTGTCCGGGTCGTCCGCAGTCCGGGCACCTGCGCCCCGTGCCGCAGCTGGAGCAGCTGCACGGTCCACTCCACGTCGGACAGCCCGCCGGGCCCCAGCTTGGCGTGCAGCTTGGGGTCGACGCCGCGGGGCAGCCGTTCCGTCTCCATGCGGGCCTTCAGGCGCCTGATCTCCCGGACGGACTCCTCCGGCAGGCCCCCCGAGGGGTACCTCAGCGGGTCGATCAGCTCGACGAAGCGGCGGCCCAGGTCCTCGTCCCCCGCGAACGGCTCGGCGCGCAGCAGCGCCTGCGACTCCCACACCAGGGACCACCGGCGGTAGTACGCCTCGTACGACTTGAGCGTACGGACGAGGGGGCCCGACTTGCCCTCCGGCCTGAGGTCGGCGTCGATCAGCAGGGGCGGGTCGGCGCTGGGGATCTGCAGCAGGCGGCGCATCTCGGAGACGACCTTGTTCGCCGCCTCGGCGGCCTCCTGCTCGCTGACCCCGTCGCGGGGCTCGTGGACGAAGACGACGTCCGCGTCGGAGCCGTAGCCGAGCTCGTGACCGCCGAAGCGGCCCATGCCGATGATCGCGAACCGGGTGGGCAGCGTGTCGCCCCAGCCCTCGCGGACGACCGCGCGCAGGGTGCCCGCCAGGGTCGCCGCCGTCAGGTCGGAGACGGCGCCGCCCACCCGGTCCACCAGGGCGCCCTCGTCGGCCTCGGCGGGCCGGGTCTCGGTGCCGTAGGAGCCGACGATGTCCGCGGCGGCCGTACGGAACAGCTCGCGGCGGCGGACGCCACGGGCGGCGGTGACGGCCTGTGCGGCGTTCTCGGCGCGGCCGACGGCGGCGAGGATCTCCTGCTCAAGGTGGGCGCGGGTGCGCGGCGCGAGCCCTCCCCCGGGCCCGGCCCCGCCGCCGTCGCCATCGCCGAGCAGGGCGACCGCCTCGGGGGCGCGCATCAGCAGGTCGGGGGCGAGCCGGCCGGCCGACAGCACCCGGGCGAGGTTCTGCGCGGCGGCGCCCTCGTCGCGCAGCAGCCGCAGATACCAGGGCGTCTTGCCGAGCGCATCGGAGACCTTGCGGAAGTTCAGCAGGCCCGCGTCCGGGTCGGCGGAGTCGGCGAACCAGCCCAGCAGCACCGGCAGCAGGGTGCGCTGGATGGCGGCCTTGCGGGTGACGCCGGAGGCGAGGGCCTCAAGGTGCCGAAGGGCCGCGGCGGGGTCGGCGTAGCCGAGGGCGATGAGCCGCTCGCGGGCGGCCTCGGGGCTGAGCCGGGCCTCACCGGGGGCGAGCTGGGCGACGGCGTCCAGGAGGGGGCGGTAGAACAGCTTCTCGTGCAGCCGTCGTACGACACCGGTGTGGCGGCGCCACTCGCGGTTGAGCTCGGCGACCGGGTCGGTGCGCAGGCCCAGCGAGCGGCCCAGGCGGCGCTGCTCGGCCTCGGCCTCGGGCACGAGGTGCGTGCGGCGCAGCCGGTAGAGCTGGATGCGGTGCTCCATGGAGCGCAGGAAGCGGTACGCCTCGTCGAGCCGGCCCGCGTCCTCCCGGCCGACGTACCCGCCGGCGGCGAGGGCCTGGAGCGCGTCCAGGGTGGTGCCGCTGCGCAGGCCCGCGTCGGTGCGGCCGTGGACCAGCTGGAGGAGCTGCACGGCGAACTCGACGTCCCTGAGGCCGCCGGGGCCGAGCTTGAGCTCGCGGTCGACCTCGGCTGCGGGGATGTTCTCGACGACCCTGCGGCGCATCTTCTGCACGTCGGCGACGAAGTTCTCCCGCTCGGCGGCCTGCCAGACCAGCGGCTGCAGCGCGGCGACGTAACCCTCGCCCAGCTCGATGTCCCCGGCGACCGGGCGGGCCTTGAGCAGGGCCTGGAACTCCCAGGTCTTCGCCCAGCGCTGGTAGTAGGCGAGGTGGCTGCTGAGGGTGCGCACGAGCGGGCCGTTGCGGCCCTCGGGGCGCAGGTTGGCGTCGACCGGCCAGATCGAGCCCTCGATCGTCGTCTCGGAGCAGATCCGCATCATGTGCGAGGCGAGCTTGGTGGCCGCGCGCAGTGCCTTGCCCTCGTCGGCGCCGTCGACGGCCTCGCCCACGAAGATGACGTCGACGTCGGAGACGTAGTTGAGCTCGTGGCCGCCGCACTTGCCCATCGCGATCACCGCGAGCCGGCACAGCGCGGCGTCGCCGGGGGCGTCCGCGCGGGCTATGGCGAGGGCGGCGCGGAGCGTGGCGGTGGCGAGGTCGGCCAGCTCGGCGGCGGTCTGGGCGATGTCGGTGGTGCCGCACACGTCACGCGCGGCGATGGACAGCAGACAGCGCCGGTAGGCGACCCGCAGCGCGATCGGGTCGCCCGCCTCGGCCAGGCCCCGCTCGAACTCCTCGACGCCCGGGTGCAGATCCCGCGGCTCGTACATGACCAGCGCCCGCCAGTCGTCCGGGTGCCGGGCCAGATGGTCGCCGAGCGCGGCGGAGGCGCCGAGCACCCCGAGCAGCCGGTCGCGCAGCGGCTTGGCCGCTATCAGGGTGTCCAGCAGTTCCCGGCGCGCGGTGGGGGCGGGCTGGGCCTCCAGGAGGCGGACCAGGGCGCTCAGGGCGAGGTCGGGGTCGGCGGTGGCGCCGAGGGCCTCCAGGAGCACGGGGTCGTTGCGCACGGCGGCCAGCTCGGTGCTGTCCAGGAGGCGTTCGGCGGCGGTGGCGTCGGTGAAACCGTGCCGCAGCAGCCGTGTGAAGGTACTGCTTCTGCGCCCCGGCGCCGTCATGCCCCGCCTCCTCAAGGTCGTTCGCAGTCGAGCGTAACCGCAGTCCCGGCCGGGGGCGCTGGGGAGTTCTGCTCGTGAGACGCACGGGAGGACGGTAGGGGTGGCGCGGGGGGCGGGTTTCGAGTTCGGTGGGTTCGATGGGTTCGACGGATCTGGTGTTTCGATCGTTTCGAAGGGAGTCACGCCATGCAGATGAGCCTCGAGGTCGTCCTGCTGCCCGTGTCCGACGTGGACCGCGCCAAGGAGTTCTACCGCGACAAGGTCGGCTTCCATGTGGACCTCGACGGCGAGGTGATGCCCGGCGTACGGATCGTGCAGCTCACGCCGCCCGGCTCG
The DNA here is from genome assembly GCF_044763135.1 of Streptomyces sp. NPDC096205. Taxonomy (NCBI): domain Bacteria; kingdom Bacillati; phylum Actinomycetota; class Actinomycetes; order Kitasatosporales; family Streptomycetaceae; genus Streptomyces; species Streptomyces sp. NPDC096205. The sequence continues at coordinate 567,434 of NZ_JBIWFS010000002.1, forward strand.
GGCTGCTCGATCGCCCTGGTGGACGGCCTCCAGGTGCCGACGGGGACCCCGCAGCCGGGCACGTACCACGGCCTCCAGCTCTGCGTCACGGACGCCAAGGCCGCCTACGAGGAACTGACCGCGCGCGGCCTGGAGGTCAGCGAGCCGCAGCAGTTCGCCCCGCAGGACGGCGCGACCTTCCTGTACTTCAAGGACCCCGACGGCAACGGCTGGGCGATCCAGGAGTACCGCCGCCGCCTCACGGAACCCCTCCACAAGGTCCTGGCGGCGCTCGCGGAGGACGCCTGACGGTGTGGTCATGGTTTGTTGCACCCGAGCCGCCGGAAGGAACGTTTCCGGGGCCGCCTCGGTGCAACAACCCATGACCACGCTCCCTCCTCACGGGGCCGCGAGGGCCTCCGTCGGGGAGAGGCGGGAGGCCTGGATCGCGGGGTAGAGGCCTGCTGCGGCGCCGATCAGGAGCGTCGAGGCCAGGCCGCCTGCCGTTGCCCAGGGGGGGACCACTGCGGGCCAGGACTGGGTGGCGGCGTAGCCCGCGGTCACCCCGATGCCGAGGAGGACGCCGCCTAGGCCGCCGAGGGCGGACAGCAGGAGCGACTCGGCGAGGAACTGGAGCCGGATCTGGCCCCGGCTCGCGCCGAGCGCCCGGCGCAGGCCGATCTCGGGGCGGCGCTCCAGCACGGAGATCACCATGGTGTTGGCCACCCCGATGCCGCCGACCAGCAGGGCGACGGCCCCGAGGCCCAGGAGCAGCGCGCCCAGCGTCCGGTCGGTGGCCCGGCGGGCGGCGAGCGCGTCGGAGGGGCGAGAGACCCGCACCTCGTTGGGCGCCTCGGGGTTGGCGGTGGCCGCGAGGACGGACCGTACGGCCTCCACGGAGGGTTCGGCGGAGCGTACGTAGACGAAGGTCGGCCGGCCGTCGAAGCCGAGGTGGCGCTGTGCGGCCGGCCAGCCGACCAGCGCGGCCGTGTCGAGTTCCTTGGCCAGGGGTACGGGGTCGAGGATGCCGGCCACGCCGAACCACTCGCCGCCCAGCCAGATCCGTACGCCCGGGGTGTGCACGCCCAGCCGGCGGGCGGCCTTCGCGCCGAGGACGACGGCCGGGTGGCGGGCGGTCGCGGGGTTCAGCCAGGAGCCGGTGGTGACCCGGCCGCCGAGGGTGCGCAGCAGGTCGGCGCGGGTGGCCAGCACCTCGATGCTGCCGGTGCTGCCGCTGGGGACGTGGTCGTTGCGGTAGGCGTGCGCCTCGATCCGGCCGACCTCGGAGACCGAGCGGACCGGGGCGATCCGGTCGATCATGCGGACCGACTCCTCGGGCAGCCGGGCGTCGGTGCCGTAGAGGGTGGTGCCGGGGCTGACCGTGAGCAGGTTGGTGCCGAGCCGGTCCAGGGTGCGGTCGAGGTCGGCGCGGCTGGAGGCGGAGATGCCGACGACCGCGAGCATGGCCGCGATCCCGATGGCGATGCCGACGGCCGACAGGAAGACCCTCAGGGGGCGGGCCCGCAGGCCTGCCGCGCCGACCCGGGCGACGTCGGCGGGGCGCAGCCGGGCGTGCGGGCGCAGGGGCGAGGGTGTGCTCATCGGGTGCCGCCTTCCGCTCTCAGGGCCGGTGTGAGCGAGCCGTCGCGTACATGGACCTGGCGGGGCAGCGACGCGGCGATCTCCCGGTCGTGGGTGATGACGACGACCGTCGTGCCGGCCGCGTGCAGGTCCCGCAGCACCCGCATCACGCCGGCGCCGGAGGCGGAGTCCAGGTTGCCGGTGGGTTCGTCGGCGAGCAGCAGGGCCGGTTCGCCGGCGACCGCGCGGGCGATGGCCACGCGCTGCCGTTCGCCGCCGGACAGCTGGTGCGGCGAGTGGGCGAGGCGGTGGGCGAGGCCCACCCGGGTGAGGGCGGCCTCGGCGGCGGCCCGGCGCTCGCGCAGGGGGACACCGGCGTAGAGCAGCCCGTCGGCGACGTTGTCGAGCACGGGGACGCCCGCCGCGAGGTGGAACTGCTGGAAGACGAAGCCGATGCGGGAGGCCCGCAGCGCCGACAGCCTGCGGTCGGTGAGGCGGGAGATGTCGTGGCCGTCGATGCGTACGGTGCCCGACGTGGGCCGGTCCAGGGTGCCGAGGATGTGCAGCAGCGTGGACTTGCCGGAGCCGGAGGGGCCCACGATGCCGAGCAGTTCGCCGCGGGGGATGTCCAGGTCGACGTCGCGCAGCGCGGTGACGCCGCCGGGGTAGGTCTTGGACACGCCGCGCAGTTCGGCCACGGGCGTGGCTGTCGCCGTACCGTCGTCGCTCATTCGGGCATCCCCACGGTCGTGCCCTCGGCGAGGCCCGCGCCGTGCACCTCGACCAGTCCCTCGGCGAAGAGGCCGGTCCGCACGGGCACGATGCGCGTACGGGGCCTGGTGCCGGTGTCGTCGGAGTCCTCGACGACCTCCAGGCCGTAGCCGCCCTCGGCGAGGGCGAGCAGGGCCACGACGGGGACGGCGAGGACGTTCTCGCGGCGTTCGGCGGTGTAGCGGATGTCGACGGGGCCGGGGTCGGTGCCGCGCAGCGCCTGCTGCCGGGCGACCGCGATGGTGACGGTGACGGTGTCGTTCTGCGACCCGGAGCCCGAGCCGGACCCGGAGCCGGATCCTGACCCTGATCCGCCGCCGGAGCCCTGGCCGTCCGATGTTCCTCCGGAGGAGTCGCCGGAGCCGTCCGAGCCGCCGGTGCCGGTGTCTCCGGCCGCCGTGACCCTGCCCTCCACGGACTTGCCGCCTCCCAGGCCTATCCGCACCCGCGTGCCGCGGACCGCCCAGCCCGCCTCGCCGCTCTGGAGGTCGGCCGTGACCACCTTGGTGGTGCCGGTGCAGGTGAGGACCTGGGCGTTCGCGGTCGCGCCGAGGCGGACGGACTGCTGGGCGACCCGCAGCCGGCCGGGGGCGTAGATCACCTGGTCGAGGGCGACGGTGCCGGTCCTCGGCAGGCCGAGGTCGCGGTGCCAGCGCTTGACCGCGGCGGCGGTGTTGTCGGTGAACTCCTCGTCGACGCTGAAGCCGGTGTAGCCGAGGGCGGCCAGGTTGCGCTCGAACTGCAGGACGTCCGGGCCCTTGGCGTCCTCGGCGAGGGCCCGGTACATGGGCAGGGTGCCGTAGAGCAGGACGACGGGCCGGTCGTCGGCGCGCAGCAGCGCGTCACCGCGTCCGACGAGGCTGCCGGCGGGCGGCAGCCAGGTGACGGTGCCGGTGGCCCGGGAGACGACCGGGGTGGTGGCGCCGTAGTCGAGGCGGCCGGTGAGGGTCGTCGCGTCGGTGAGGGTGCGGCGTACGACGTGGGCGGTGGCGGTCGGGGTGTCGTCCGGGGGCGGGGCGGCGTCGGAGCGGCCGCCGCCGAGGCCGAGGGCGGCGACGGTGACGGCCGCCGCGGTGGCCGCCACCGCCGCGCCGCCCAGCACGACGCGGGTACGGCGGTGGCGGGGTGCGGGGGCGGTCATCAGCCGTTCACCGACCCTCCGCCGGAACGCGGCAGGAGGTTGCGGCAGGCTTCGAGGGCCTTGCGGGCCTCGGGGTCGGTCTTGATGCGCCGGGCGAGATCCTCGTCCAGTTCGGTCTCGCCGGTCCGCGGGTCGGGGTCGGGGTAGTCGGGCAGGCCGTGTTCGCGCAGGCAGGCGGCGTACCGGCCGCGCTTCTCGATGTCCTCGGCCGGGAGGCGGGGCGGCGCGGAGGCGGCGGGCTGGAGGGCGCGGCACTTCTCGGTGGCCGACATGATCTTCTCGACGGAGGTCTTCTCCTTGTCGATCTCGGGGGCGCCCTCGGCGGTCTCCTTCATCACGACGCCCTGGTCGCGCAGGCAGCGGGCGTACTTCTGGGCCTGTTCCTCGTCGTCGGCCCGGCTGCCGCCGGCGCCCGGGGACGTCTGGGCGGTGGCGACGGAGGGTGTGTCGTCGGAGCCGCCGCACCCGGTGAGGCCGAGTGCGAGGACGAGCAGGGGTACGGCGGCGAGCAGGCCGGTGCGCCGCGTGCGGCGGGTGCTGTGTCCCGTCATGTCGTGTTCTCTCCCCGTGGTTGCGGTTACTGTCCGCAGATGACATACGACGGTGTGTAAGTCCACTGTCAGGGTTGGCGCTTATGAACGCCTTATGGAGGCTCGGGCAGCATCGCCCGGGACCGAGGGGGAGGTGGGCCGACGTGCGCGTACTCGTCGTCGAGGACGAGGAGATGCTCGCCGACGCGATCGCGGAGGGGCTGCGGCGGGAGTCGCTGGCGGTGGACGTCGCCTACGACGGCGCGGCGGCCCTGGAGCGGCTGGGCGTCAACGACTACGACGTGCTGGTGCTGGACCGGGACCTGCCGCGGGTGCACGGCGACGAGGTGTGCCGGACGGTGGTCGCGGAGGGCTACGGCACCCGGATCCTGATGCTGACGGTGGCGGGTGAGGTCGCCGACCGGATCGCCGGTCTGTCGCTGGGCGCGGACGACTATCTGCCGAAGCCGTTCGCCTTCGGGGAGTTGGTCGCCCGGGTGCGGGCGCTGGGGCGGCGGGCCCGGCCCGCCACTCCCCCGGTGCTGTCGCGGGCCGGCATCTCGCTGCATCCGGGGCCGCGCGAGGTGTACCGGGACGGGCGGTATGTGGCGCTGTCGCGCAAGGAGTTCGCGGTGCTGGAGGAGCTGCTGCGCGGGGAGGGCAGCGCGGTGAGCACCGAGCAGCTGCTTGAGAAGGCGTGGGACGAGAACATCGACCCGTTCACGAACGTCGTCCGGGTGACGGTGATGACCCTGCGCCGCAAGCTGGGACCGCCCCAAGTGGTCCTGACCGTGCCCGGCTTCGGGTACCGGATCCCATGAGCGCGGGCGTGGTGCAGCCGCCGAAGCGGACCATCCGGGTGCGGCTGACGCTGCTGTACGGCGGGCTGGTGATGCTGTCGGGAGTGACGCTGCTGCTGGTGACGTACGTGATGCTGGACCGGATCATCGCCACGCAGCCGATCGACATCACGTCGGTGTATCCGCCGCCGGGGGCGTCGGCGCCGGCGCAGACGCCCGGTGGCGGAGCGGAGGGCGCCGGGAACGAGGATCCCCTCGCGGCCAAGGAGCAGTACAAGGAGCAGGCGAGCGAGGCCGCGCGGCGGCTGCGGGCCGACTTCCGGCAGCGGACGCTGCGGCCGCTGGTGGTGGGCGGCTCGGTGGCGCTCGGTCTGTTCGCGGCCGGCGGGCTGCTGATCGGCTGGCTGGTGTCGGGCCGTACGCTGCGGCCGATCAGCCGGATCACGGCGACGGCCCGGCGGGTCGCGGACCGCAGTCTGCACGAGCGGATCGGGCTGACAGGACCGCCCGACGAGTTGCGCGAACTGGCCGACACCTTCGACGACATGCTGCGCCGGCTGGACGCCGCCTTCGAGGGGCAGCGGCGGTTCGTCGCCAACGCCTCGCACGAGCTGAAGACGCCGCTGGCGATCAACCGGACGCTGCTGGAGGTGGCGATGGGCCGCCCCGACGCGCCGCCGCAGGTCACCCAGCTCGGGGAGAACCTGCTGGCGGTGAACGCCCGTCATGAGCGGCTGATCGACGGGCTGCTGACGCTGGCGCGCTCCCAGCACGCGGTGGCCGACCCGGTGCCGGTCGACCTGTCGGCGGTGGTGCGCCGGGTGACGGACCTGTCGCAGCCGGACGCCCGGCGGGCCGGGGTGACGCTCACGCTGGACGCGGTCCCGGTCTGGGTGCGGGGCGATCCGGTGCTGCTGGAGCGGCTGGCGCAGAACCTGGTGCAGAACGCCGTGCGGTACAACACCGACGGCGGCTGGGTGCGGGTGGTGTGCGGCGGCGACGGCCCGGCGGGGGCCGTGCTCACGGTGGACAACAGCGGCCCGGAGGTGGCGCCGTACGAGGTGCCCGCGCTGTTCGAGCCGTTCCGCCGGCTCGACGACCGGGTCGGCTCGGCGCAGGGCACGGGGCTCGGGCTGTCCATCGTGCGGTCGGTGGCGCGGGCGCACAGCGGTGAGGCGGACGCGGCACCGCGTGCCGGAGGCGGGCTCACGGTCCGGGTCACGCTCCCGGCACTGCGTGACAACAACGCCGAAGAATAGTTACTGCGGAGCATAGAATTCGAGAATTGATGTCATTTTACTGACGCACGCTTACTCCTCCCGGTACCCTCCCTGAGCGGGGAAGAAGGATCGGGGGGACCAATGGATGCTTCTTACAGATGCCAGACGTGTGCGCTCTTCAGTTTGAATTGCGCATCGGGGGCCGTCGGCGGGATGTCCGCACTCGAAAGAGTCCAGTTCCTGAGTGAACGCGAGTGGGATGTGTTCCGCCTGTTATCCCTGGGATCGTCGAATCGGGACGTGTCCCGCGCTCTCTACATCACGGAGCGTACGGTCAAGGCCCACATTGCCAGCATCGTGGCAAAACTGGCCGTCAACGGGAGATTCCAGGCCGCTCTGGTGTCGTACGTCTACCACGTGCAGAACTGTCCCAAGGGCCAATAGCTGCCCACTGCGCGATCTGGTGCCATTGCTTAGGCCCCACCGTCCCCGGCCGGGGGACCGGACAACGAGGGCGCTCGAATTCTGGAGGAGCAATGGTCCGAACCAACGTCAGGCGGAACCTCCGCCGCGCCGTCGCCACCGGCGCGGCGGTGGCCGCGCTCTGCGGCATCGGCATGGCGGGCGCCGGCTCGGCGTCCGCCGCCACCCACAAGAACGGTGTCGTGGAGACCGGCGAGCTGGGGCTCTACTACCTCGCCAACTACGGGACGCCGATCTTCGACCTGTACTACTCCGACGCCGACTTCAGCAACGACGTCTTCCCGGGCACCGGCATCCGCGCGGACAACAACACCGAGTCGGACTGGAACCGCGACACCTACACCTGGTGGGTGTGCACCGGCTACAACTACTCCGGCTCGTGCGGATACATTTCGCCGGGTGCGTACGGCAACCTGAACTCGACGTACAAGAACACGGTGTCGTCGGCGTACTTCAGCTGACGCGACAGCACCGCACAGAAGGAAACACCAGTCAGGACCGGTGCCCTGCCCATTGCAGCTGGGCAGGGCACTCGGCTGTCTGATCGTAATCGAGATTCGCGGAGTTCACGATGCCCCGACCGCCCTTCCACGCTCGCAAACCGTTCGTAAGGCCGGCGTTAGGCCGGATCGGGACGACAGTGTGCACCGCTGTTCTCGCAATGACCGTCCTCATCTCCTGCTCCTCCGGTTCCGGCGACTCGGGTTCCGGTGGCTCGGGCTCCGGCCATCGGAAAAGCGAGCAAAATTCCGAACCGACAGTTTCGGACATTCCCCGGATCACCGCGGCCGTGGATCTCCGGTTGCCGCTCCGGGACTATCTTCTCGACGACCGCCAATTGCGGGATCTGGACCGGGCACGCGTGGTCCTCATCGACCGGTGCATGCGTGACTTCGGATTCACGTACGCGGTCCGCCAGCCGGCCGCCGACTACGGCCCGCGCAGCGCCACCGAGCGCCGCTACGGCATCACCGACGCCGAGGACGCCACCGCGTACGGCTACGGGCTCGGGAAGCGCGACCCGGCCCTGCAGAAGCCGCCCGCGCGCCCGGTCCTGCACGCCGACGCGGAGACCGTCCTGTTCGGCAAGGGCCGCTCCAGCATCAAGGGCCGCAAGGTCCCCGAGGGCGGCTGTATGACGCAGGCCGACCGCTCGCTCGGCGCGGCCGCGCCCGCGGGGACGGACCCGGGGCTGCCGCAGCAGCTGTCGTTCCGCGCCTTCGACCTGTCCAGGGCCGACTCCCGGGTGCGCGGGGCGATCCGCGCCTGGTCCGCCTGCATGGCCGAAAGCGGCCACGACTACGCCGACCCGCTCGCGCCGCTCGCCGATCCGGGCCTCACCGGCAGCACCAGCCGCCGCACGATCGCCACCGCCACGGCCGACATCCGCTGCAAGCAGCGCACCAACCTGGTCGGCGTCTGGTTCACCGTCGAGTCCGCCTACCAGAAGCGCCTCGTCGACCAGCACAGCGAGGAGCTGGGGGCCGTCCGCGCGGCGAACACGGCCCGGCTGCGCACGGCCGCCACCCTGACGCGGGACGGCTGAGGGGACCCGGCCGGACGGCCCCCGCACACAGAAAACGGCCCCAGCTCACGGGCAGGGGCCGGCACCCGGAAAGCCGCGGCGCGTTCACGCCGCGGCGATCCATCACCCGCTCCGGCGGGCGCTCGGCTCGGTTGTGCCCTGGTGGGGCGAAACCAAGGGGTTCTGGTTCTCGGTGTCCTGGTTCAGGCCGGACTACACCGTCTCGCGCCACCCGTTCGTGATCGGCAGGCGGCGGTCCTTGCCGAAGCCCTTCGGGGAGATCTTGGTGCCCGGCGGGTACTGGCGGCGCTTGTACTCGGCCGTGTCGACCATGCGGAGGGTCTTGGTGACCAGGGCGTGGTCGAAGCCGGCCGCGACGATGGTGTCGGCGCCCTCGTCGCGGTCGACGTAGCGGGCGAGGATCGCGTCGAGGACCGGGTAGTCCGGGAGGGAGTCCGTGTCGACCTGGCCCGGGCGCAGCTCGGCGCTCGGGGGCTTGGTGATGGAGTTCTCCGGGATCGGCGGGGTCTGGCCGCGCTCGGCGGCGGCCCGGTTGCGCCATTCGGCCAGGCGGAAGATCGAGGTCTTGTAGACGTCCTTGATGGGGCCGTAGGCGCCGACCGAGTCGCCGTAGAGGGTGGAGTAACCGACCGCCAGCTCCGACTTGTTGCCGGGTGCGAGGACGATGTGGCCCTCCTGGTTGGAGATCGCCATCAGCAGCGTGCCGCGCAGTCGGGACTGGAGGTTCTCCTCGGCGAGGCCGGTGAGCCCGAGGGAGCCCATGTACGCGTCGAACATCGGCTCGATGGGCACCGTACGGAAGTTGAGGCCGGTGCGGCGGGCCAGCTCGGCGGCGTCGCCCTTGGAGTGCTCGGAGGAGTACTTGGACGGCATCGAGACGCCGTACACGTTCTCCGCGCCGACCGCGTCGCAGGCGATCGCCGCGACGAGGGCGGAGTCGATGCCGCCGGACAGGCCGATGAGGACCGAGCGGAAGCCGTTCTTCTGCACGTACGCCCTGAGGCCCACGACCAGCGCCGAGTAGACCTCCTCGTCGTCGTCGAGGCGGTCGGCGTAGGCGCCGGTGTGCTGCGGCTCGTAGGCGGGCAGCGGTTCCTCGGACAGGACCACGCGGTCGATGCGCAGGCCGTCGTCGACCACGCCGGTCGGTGCGTCGGCGGCGGCGGCCGGCAGGTCGAGGTCCAGGACCACACAGCCCTCGGAGAACTGCGGGGCCCGCGCGATCACCTCGCCGGACGCGTCGACGACGATCGAGTCGCCGTCGAAGACCAGCTCGTCCTGGCCACCCATCATGGCGAGGTAGGCGGTGGTGCAGCCGGCCTCCTGGGCGCGCTTGCGCACCAGCTCCAGGCGGGTGTCGTCCTTGTCGCGCTCGTACGGCGAGGCGTTGATCGACAGCAGCAGGCCCGCCCCGGCGGAGCGTGCCGCCGGGACGCGGCCGCCGTCCTGCCAGAGGTCCTCGCAGATCGCGAGGGCCACGTCGACGCCGTGCACCCGCAGCACCGGCATGGTGTCGCCGGGCACGAAGTAGCGGAACTCGTCGAAGACGCCGTAGTTCGGCAGGTGGTGCTTGGCGTAGTTGAGCACCACCTCGCCGCGGTACAGCACCGCGCCCGCGTTCTGCGGGGCGCCCGCCGGCTGGCCGAACCTCGGCTGGGCGCTGTCGCTGCGGTCGAGGTAGCCGACGACGACCGGCAGCTCTCCGAAGCCCTCCTCGGCGAGCCGCGTCGCGAGGGTGCGCAGGGCCGCGCGGGAGGCGGCCACGAAGGAGGAGCGCAGGGCCAGGTCCTCGACGGGATACCCGGTCAGCACCATCTCCGGGAACGCCACCAGGTGCGCTCCCTGCTCGGCGGAGTGCCGGGTCCAGCGGAGGATCGTCTCGGTGTTGCCGGCGATGTCGCCGACACGGGAGTCGATCTGGTTCAGGGCGAGGCGAAGTTGAGGCACCCCCACAGTGTAATCGTCAGAGCGACGCGATGGGGGTGGGGCGGGGTGTGGCCCCGCCCACGGCCCGTCAGTCGCGGGGCGGGGCGCCCCGCTCCTTCAGCATCCCGGCCATCAGGTCGATCTCCGACTGCTGGGCGTCGACCATGCCCTGGGCGAGCTGCTTCTCCACGCCGACCGCGCACTTCTCGGCGCAGCCCTTCGCCATGTGGATGCCGCCCTTGTGGTGGTCGGTCATCAGCTGGAGGTAGTACACCTCGGCCTTGCGCCCGCTGAGGGTCCCGAGCTTCTTCATCTCGGCGTCGGTCGCCATGCCGGGCATCAGCGAGCCCTCGCCCTCGGAGGGCATGTCGCCCATGCCCATCCAGCTCATGGGCGGGTCGGCGGACACCTTGGGCAGGCCCCACAGGTCCAGCCAGCCCAGCAGCATGCCGCGCTGGTTGGCCTGGGTCTGGGCGATGTCGTAGGCCAGGCGCCGTACCTCGACGTCGTCGGTGCGGTCGCGCACGATGTACGACATCTCCACCGCCTGCTGGTGGTGGATCGCCATGTCGCGGGCGAACCCGGCGTCGGCGGAGTCCGCGGACGGCTTGGCGCTCGACCCGCCGTCCCCGGCGACCGCGTAGGTGACGGCCCCGACCGCGACCAGCGCCGCCGCCGCGGCCCCGGCGATCCACCCGGCCTGCGCCTGCCTCACTCGGACAGCCCACCCTGGCAGGCGGCGCCCTTCTCCGGCGTCTGCTCGCCCTGGACGTACTTCTCGAAGAACTTGTCCACGTTCGGGTCGTCGGCGCCGGTCACCGTGCGCTGGTGGCCCCACGCGCTCAGCATGATCGGGTCGGCCTGCTTCTCGTCCGGGCTCATCAGGGTGTACGGCGTCTTCTTCACCTTCGCCGCGAGCGCCTCGACGTCGGCCTTGTCCGCCTTGGAGGTGTACGTCACCCAGACGGCGCCGTGCTCCAGCGAGTGCACCGCGTGCTCGTTCTTCAGCTCCTTGGTGTAGACGTCGCCGTTGCAGTTCATCCACACCTGGTTGTGGTCACCGCCGACCGGGGGCTCGGAGAGGTACTTCACCGGCGTCTTGACGTGGGTGCGGGACAGGGTGCCCTTCCAGGTCTTCACCCCGTCCTCGCCGGTGACGAACTTCCCGGAGCTCGTCCTGCCGTCGCTCGCCGTGTCGTCCTTGTCGTCGGACTGGGTCTGCACGAGGACGACGGCACCGGCGACCAGGCCGACGACGACGACGGCGCTGGCCACGATCGTGAGAATCCGGTTGCGACGCTCACGAGCATGCTCGGCGCGCCGCATCTCCTCTATACGTGCCTTGCGGTCGGCGCTGCTGCTCTTCTTCGCGGAACCCATGGGGGGACCCCTTCTGGGGATGAGTGGGACGGACGAGTGCGCTGATCGTAATGGGCACGCCAGCCCGTTTCGTAGGGCGGGCTCGTGATTGGCCGGTCCCTGGGCCGGTCCCCGCGGCCGTCGGCCATTACGGATGTCGGTGTCAGCAGGCAAGATGGGCTGAAGAGTGTTCACCTGACGGCCGGCGGGCGTTCGGGCCGGAGTCGGCCGGACGATCATGGGCCGCAACGCGCATGAAATGGTGTTGTGGTGGGATGCTCAGGTGCCCGACCGCCTCTCGTGGCGCGAGAGCAGGCGGCCTGACCAGCAAGGATGGGGAAGCGGAAGATGGACAAGCAGCAGGAGTTCGTGCTCCGGACGTTGGAGGAGCGCGACATCCGGTTCGTACGGCTGTGGTTCACGGACGTGCTGGGCTTCCTCAAGTCCGTCGCCGTGGCCCCCGCGGAGCTGGAGCAGGCCTTCGACGAGGGCATCGGCTTCGACGGCTCCGCGATCGAGGGCTTCGCCCGGGTCTACGAGTCCGACATGATCGCCAAGCCGGACCCGTCGACGTTCCAGATCCTGCCGTGGCGCGCGGAGGCCCCCGGCACGGCCCGGATGTTCTGCGACATCCTCATGCCGGACGGCTCCCCGTCCTTCGCGGACCCGCGCTACGTCCTGAAGCGGGCCCTCGCCCGCACCTCCGACCTGGGCTTCACCTTCTACACCCACCCGGAGATCGAGTTCTTCCTGCTGAAGGACAAGCCGCTGGACGGCTCGCGCCCGACCCCGGCCGACAACTCCGGCTACTTCGACCACACCCCGCAGAACATCGGCATGGACTTCCGCCGCCAGGCGATCACCATGCTGGAGTCGATGGGCATCTCGGTGGAGTTCTCCCACCACGAGGGCGCCCCGGGCCAGCAGGAGATCGACCTGCGCTACGCCGACGCGCTCTCCACGGCCGACAACATCATGACGTTCCGCCTGGTCATGAAGCAGGTCGCGCTGGAGCAGGGCGTCCAGGCCACGTTCATGCCGAAGCCGTTCTCCGAGCACCCGGGCAGCGGCATGCACACCCACCTCTCCCTCTTCGAGGGCGACCGCAACGCGTTCTACGAGTCGGGCGCCGAGTACCAGCTCTCCAAGGTCGGCCGGTCCTTCATCGCGGGTCTGCTGAAGCACGCCGCCGAGATCTCCGCGGTCACCAACCAGTGGGTGAACTCCTACAAGCGCATCTGGGGCGGCTCCGAGCGCACCGCGGGCGCCGGCGGCGAGGCCCCGTCGTACATCTGCTGGGGCCACAACAACCGCTCGGCCCTGGTCCGCGTACCGATGTACAAGCCGGGCAAGACGGGCTCGGCGCGTGTCGAGGTCCGCTCGCTGGACTCGGGCGCGAACCCGTACCTGGCGTACGCGCTGCTGCTCGCCGCCGGTCTGAAAGGCATCGAGGAGGGCTACGAGCTCCCGCCGGGCGCCGAGGACGACGTGTGGGCGCTGTCCGACGCCGAGCGCCGCGCGATGGGCATCGAGCCGCTCCCGCAGAACCTCGGCGAGGCCCTGTCGCTGATGGAGCGCAGCGACCTCGCCGCCGAGACCCTCGGCGAACACGTCTTCGACTTCTTCCTGCGCAACAAGCGCCAGGAGTGGGAGGAGTACCGCAGCGAGGTGACCGCGTTCGAGCTGCGGAAGAACCTGCCGGTGCTGTAAGCGCAGGTCAGAGCGCTTCCAGCAGACCAGGCGGGCTGGGGCCGACGTTCATGGACCGTCGACACCAGCCCGCCCACCTGCCTGCCTGGGCCGTCTGTGGGCCGTCCGGGCCGGAGCGAGAGGCACATGGTTGCAGGCGAGCCTTGCCCCTGACATCCAAGTCGGCGGCATTCCGGCGAGCGCCCCAATGCTGACCAGGCGGGTGTCGGAGTCAATGGCCGAGGGTCGACACCAGGGTCCAGTCCACGATGAGTACCGTGCCGGGACGGAATCGTTGGCGCCGGTGCAGCATCGACAAGGGCGGGTGGGCGAGGATCCGGTTCGCTGCCGACTCTGACGCCCCGGACAACGGCGCAAGTTGCGACAGAGCGAGGTCGACTGAAAGCGCCGCGCAGCAGGGCGAGTTGTGCCGATCTTTTGGCGCGTCGCCCGACATCTCCCCGATGTGCAAGTGGCCTTGACCTGTGCTGGACTGGGAATGCGCCCGCAACGCTTCCCTGGGAGCTGGTTGCAATGCCTCAGAAGATCATCAAGGACCACCTCTCCCTGGCCACTCCACTGCCTCCGGGTGGATCCATGCCGATCTCATCTCAGATCTTGGCGGACAATCGTTCCTCGGTGTCGATCGTGGTGACAGCCATAGCCACCCGAACCGAGCCACAGGATGTGGTCGTCGCTGGAGTGAGAGACGTCACCGTCGTCACAAATCCCCCAGTCGGCCAAGTGAGCGTGAACTACCGCCTCCATAATTTCACGCTTTCTCAGATCGCTGGAGGATCGGGGCGCCCACTAAAGGACTTCGAACTCTCGTGTCTTGTCATCTGGGAATAGGGAGGCAAGCCTATGAGGCTTGTAGCTGTCTATGACGCACTGGGAAACATCGAGCAGTTGGTTACCTGCTACTCGGAGGACTCTCTGACTGTGCCAACTCCCCCTCCCGGGTACTTCGTCGCAGAGTGTGAGGCCCCCGAATCTCTCACAGAAGACCCTGAGCCGGAGGCCCTGCACGCCCTTATGAGGGATTACCGCGTCGACGTCCAACAAGTGCGGAAAGCACTCATCCGGCAAGACGAAAGCGCGCAAGATGGTTAAAGCGCCACTTAGGGGCGGACTGACTGGAAGACGCTCAGGGCAGTTGGGCACAGTCAGGATTAGCGCGCAGTGGAAGAGAAACTTCCGTACAGGGTGTCTACGGCTTTCCTGGCCCGCGCATCGCTGCTCGGCAGGAGGTGCGTGTAGACCCTGAGCGTGAACCCCGGGTCGGCATGTCCCAGATAGTGGCTAAGTGCCTTGATGTTCTCGCCGGCGTCCAGCAGCACTGAGGCGTAGAAGTGCCTCAAAGCGTGCATGCCGTGTTCACGCGCCGCCTGGTATCGCTCACCCGGCTGAGGCTGTGAGATCACTCCAGCCGCGACGAGAGCGGGCTTCCACTCACGGTCATTGAAGTCGGTTCGCCGAACCGCCCCCTTGCCGTCGAGACGGGTAAAGAGCACTTGCCGGGTGACACGCGGGCCGTCCAACCGGAGCCAGGGCAGGGTGACGGCCACCGGCGGGTAGCTCTCCATGTACTCTTTCAGGGCGTGGGCCACGCGGTCGGGCAAAGGGACGTCTCGTAGTTTGTTCCGCTTGGGCGGAGCGAAGATGAGACCTCCCCTCGTCACCTTCACCTGATTCACGATGTGCAGCCACCCGGAGGCGAAATCGATCTCATCAACGGGAAGTCCGAAGATTTCCCCTTGGCGAAGTCCGCAGCCCGCGCCAAGGTCGACCGTGGCGCGGTAGCGCTCAGGCAGGGCAGCGCGAACAGCGAAGACGCGCTCCGACGTCCATGGGACGATCCGGCCGTTCCCCGGAGCGGGAGGCCGCACGGATTGCGCGCGGCAGGGATTCCTGGTGAGGTGACCGTCGTCCACTGCCGCATTGAGGATTGTCGACACGCTGTTGTAGATCACGCGTCGGTACGAAGACGCCGGAACGGCTCGTTCGAGTTCGCTGAGCCAGTCCCGGACGTGCTCCGGCCGGAAGGAACCGAGCGGCCGTGGCCCGAGATACGGCACCGCGTGACCACGAATTGCCGACTCAACGGACTCGTCTGGTGCCCCTTCAGAGGGCGACAAGCGAGTCATCTCTGCGTGACCACCGGGCCTGTACTGGGCGCGCAGAGCCTTCTCGTAAGACGGCAACCCTTCGCGTAACAAGAAGCAGTTGAAGCGAAGCTTGGGCGCAGCCATCGGTCCCCCTTTTCGACGGTTAACCGTTGTACCACTCTAAGGTGAAGCGACGGAAGATGCAGGACATAAATCGAACAGCAGGACGATATAGGGCCGACTTACCAACCTGTGCACCATCGAGTGTTGCGTGAGCTGTGTGCCCCGGGATCGGGATCGGTTACTACGCCGTATGCCCCAATGTCAGTGCCACCCCGCACCATGGAACGGAGACAACGCCGGCGCCTGGGAGGCCGCGCATCCCTGGAGCAGAGGAGCACATCTGAAGTGCACAACAACTTGATCTACATCACCGATGGGCGCGGCAAGATCGATGCCGTTCAGCTGAGTGACATCGAGTGGGCGCAGCTGGTCTCCGACAACCGCGACTCAACCCGTCGCCAGCTCGTAAAGTGCGCCTGGTGCTGGGAGGAGGACCGTGTCACCCATTGGATGAAGACCTACTCTCGCCATGACGGTGCTCGTGTGGTCTCCCACCAGCCCGGCGAGAGCGCCGATCACCCCTACCAGGCGTTGGAGAGCGACGAGCACAAGGCGTACTGCGATCGTGTTGAACGTGTGGGGGTGGCTGAAGGGTTTCTGGCTCAGCGTGAGGCCTGTGCCGACGACGGTCGCACGCGGTCCGATGTCCTCCTCGTCGGCAGTCAGCACGTCTCCTACGAAATGCAGCACTCACCGTTCAAACAGGGGTATGGGGCGACGGAGCGAACGCGTCGGTCCCTCGCCGCGAAGAGGGATGCAGTTGCCTGGCACACCGACAGTGCCATCATCGCTGGCGGCGCCAGAGTCGCCATGCTCCGCTCCAACCAGGCTCGTCTCCCCCAGATCGAGAATCCGCGGTATGAGCTGCGCATCCTCGGTGGGTACCGAAAGGTTCTCGTCTGGGAGTGCACCAGCCGCGAGGGGCATCGCTGCCCCCGGAAGCGCTACGCCGGCTGTGGTGCTACCCACGTCGACTCGCAGCCCGGGGCCATCACCCTTGACGACTTCATACGCCAGGCTCCCGCAGGCCTGGTGTTGCCCATCCGACCTCTGGAACGTAATGGCTTCTGGTCCTCGATCCGAGACTACGAGATCTGGGTAGATCACTACGGTGTGGCCAGCCGACCCGGCGGCCGCGGAGCGCCACAGCGCCAGTCCGAGCGGCGGGCGGACGGGCATTCGCGACGCACTGCGGCCGAAGACCATGCGCCCGCCGTGCCTCAGCAGCGCACCGATGCCTTCCAGGTCGTGACTGATGTCCCTGACAAGTTGATCAACCTGCAACGATCGGCCATGGGCGAGCATGCAAAGCTCGCCAGCCTCGATGGTGCGCCGTTCCACGCACAGTGGAAGGCGTGGCGCACAGCGGCAGAGAACTTCCACTCAGCGGTCACCGAGCATGCAGCGCGAGACGACGTGACCATGTCGCGGTACGAGGTGGAGCAGGCCGCCAAAAGCGCCGCACGACGCTCAGAGCAGGAGAGCTGAGGCGCTACTCCTCCGGGCACGGCGGGGCCGTCCCTGGGCCGTCGAAGGGCAGCCCACAGCAACCGAGAACGACCAATGACAGCCATTCGAGTGCAGGTCAACGCTGGGCATGCAGCCATCGCGGGAGGTCGCTCCAGGCCGACATCACTTCCTGCGCAACAAGCGCCAGGAGTGGGAGGAGTACCGCAGCGAGGTGACCGCGTTCGAATTGCGGAAGAACCTGCCGGTACTGTGAGGCGGGTCCGCGCCGACGCGGAGCCTTGAGTTCACCGAACGGCAACCCGGACGGTTCAAACCCGTCCACCGCCCTTTGTTATGACGATGTGATGACGGCGTCATAACAAACGGTTCTGCTCAAGGGTAGGTTCGATCGCCTGTTCCGGGGCGGTCACCGGCGTCGGCCGGTCGTCCCGGTGGCGACGAGCCCCGGATTCGGTGTCCGTAGGCGTCGGTGCACGTCTCGGGCGACGCCCTACGAGCAAGGAGATCCCCACGGTGCCCGTCCCTCGCATCGCGCACCCAGCAGAGCCCGCTCCGGAGGCGCCCCCGACGGCGTCCAGAACCCCGGACGGCGCACCAGGGGAAGGCGGGAAGCGGTCCGGACAGCCGACGGGCGGCTCCGGACTGCGACTGGACATCCAGGGCCTGCGCGCGGTCGCCGTGTCGCTCGTGGCGCTGTCGCACGCCGGGGTCACGCAGGTGGCCGGCGGTTATGTCGGCGTGGACGTGTTCTTCGTCATCTCCGGCTTCCTCATCACCTCGCTGATGCTCCGTGAGCACAGCCGCCAGGGCCGGATCTCGCTGGGCCGCTTCTACGCCCGCCGCGCGCTGCGGCTGCTGCCCGCCTCCACGCTCGTCGTGGTGGCGACGCTGGCGGGCTCCTGGCTGTTCCTCGGCCCGCTGCGGTTCGCGGACTACGCCAAGGACGCCATCGCCTCCGCCTGGTACGTCGTCAACTTCCGGCTCGCCGACGCCGGAACGGACTACTTCAACACGGACGTGCCGCCGTCCCCCTTCCAGCACTTCTGGTCGCTGGCGGTGGAGGAGCAGTTCTATCTGATCTGGCCCATCGTCCTGATCGTCGCGCTGAAGCTGTTCCGCCGCCGGGCGCTGCTGGGGCTGCCGCTGCTCGCGCTGGCCGCCGGCTCCTTCGCGGTGAACCTGCATCTCACCGAGACCGCCCCCTCCTGGGCGTACTTCGGTTCCCAGGGCCGTATCTGGGAGCTCGCGGTGGGCGCGCTGCTCGCGCTGGTGGCCGACCGGCTCGACGACATCCCGCGCCCGGTCGCCGTGGTGGTCAGCTGGGCGGGCATCGCCGCCATCGCCTACGCGGCCGTGATGTTCGACGACAGCACCGTCTTCCCCGGCCACAACGCCGTGATCCCGGTGTTCGGTGCCGCCGCCGTGCTGGCCTGCGGTGCGGCGGGCGGCCGCTGGGGCGCGGGCGCGCTGCTGTCGCTGCGGCCCATGGTGTGGGTCGGCGGCATCTCGTACGCCTGGTACCTGTGGCACTGGCCGCTCATCCTGATCGTCCCGGCGGCGGCCGGGTTCGGCGAGCACGACGGGCCGCTGCGGCTGATCGCCGCGCTGTGCGGCATCCCGCTGGCCTGGCTGACGCTGCACCTGGTCGAGAACCCGATGCGTTTCCACCGCGCCTTCAAGGCCCGGGCGGGCCGGGGTCTGGTCTTCGGCCTGGGTCTGTCGGCGGTGGCCGCGTCCCTCGCGGTGCTCGCCGTGCAGTTCCCGCCGAGCCTGGCCGAGGGCGGGGCCCGGCAGAACACCAGGGAGGCGCTCGCCCAGGCCTCCGACCCGCGCGCCGAGCTGACGAAGCTGCTGGCGCAGAAGGTCGACAAGCTCCCCTCCAACCTGACGCCGAGCATGCGCGACACGGCGTACAAGCGGTCCGCGGTCTACACCGACGACTGCGCGCTGACGATGACCGACAAGGTGCAGACGCAGCCGTGTCTGTACGGCGACACGAAGGCGGAGCGCACGGTCGTCCTGTTCGGCGACTCGCATGTCGCGCAGTGGTTCCCGGCACTGGACGCGATCGCGAAGGAGCACCACTGGCGGCTGTACTCGTTCACCAAGAACGCGTGCAAGGTCTCGCAGATCACCATCGAGTGGAACAAGGGCCCGTACTCGACGTGTGACGACTGGCGTGCCGCCACCATCGACAAGATCCTGAAGATGAAGCCCGAGCTGGTCCTCACGTCCAGCTCCAACTCGGCGAAGCTGTGGGGCGACGGCGACACCGCCGAGGCCTGGGGCAAGGGCCAGGCGGAGACCTACCGGATGCTGCACAAGGGCGGCGTCCAGGTGGCGACCCTGCTGGACACGCCCTGGCCGAAGAACAACGCGGTCGACTGCGCCAACGCCAACTCCGGCGACCTCGGCGCCTGCGCCCGCGACCGCTCCGAGGCCGACCCCAAGCCGGACGTCACCAAGGCCATCCGCGCGGCCGCGACCGCCGAGGACGTGCCCACCATCGACCCCTACGACTGGGTCTGCGCCCCGTCCGGCAACTGCCCGATCGTCGTCGGCAACACGATGGTCTACCGCGACTACGGCCACCTCGCCGACGGCTACGTCGAGGCCCTCACTCCCGTCGTGGAGCAGGAACTGCTCCGCCTGTTCGGCGACGACCTGAGCAAGCGGCCAGGGGCCTGAAGCCTGGGAGTTTTCGACCGGGGCCCGCTGCCGTACGTCTCCGCGTACGGCAGCGGGCCCCGTCGTATGTCATGCCTTTGCGCGCGGGGGGTATGTCGCTCGAAACGTGCCCTGGAGAGGCCGGCCTCGTGCCACGCTCGCCGGGGGAACAGCCGCAGTGGGAAAGGGCGTAGGCCGATGAGCGACCCCGGTGAGGAGCCGCTGGAGGAGTGGGCCGCACGGCGGGAGCGGCGGCGGGCCGCTGAGCGGGAGGTTCCGGGGAGACGGCGGGTGGTGCCGCTCAGTGGCGGCGCACAGGGGTCCCACGTCGCGCCGGGCGCGCCTCGGCTGCTGCTGGAGTGGGACGGGACGGCCTGGGTCGGCGTCGGTGTCGCCGCGGATGCCGCCGCGGCCCGCGAGTTCCTCGGGCACCCTCCCGCGCCCGAGCCGGAGGCCGCTCCTGAGACGCGGGACCTCCCCCACCCGGGGCTAGGGCCTGTCTTCCGGATCACGCCGGCGTCGCGGGGCCTGGCACGCACATCTGCCGCGTTGTCGTCACTCGCCGACGCTCCGCGTCGACTCCCTCCTCCGCCTTGCAGCTGCACGCACCAGACCCCGCTCGACCCCGCCAGGAGGCGGAAGCGCCTCGCAGCCGGCCTGATCCGGAAGACAGGCCCTAGGGCCGGGTCGGGCGCGTCACCGTAGAACGAGCTGAGACTCCGGCGGGGGCGCTACCGCGCAACAACCTCAGACCCCGGCCACGGGCGCTACCGCGTAACACCCGCACCCGGCCCCGACCCCCTCAGCCCCGTACCGCCTCCGCCTGCCGTCGCGACGAGCCCGCCACCAGGCGTTCATGGGCTCCGGCGAGGGCACCCCGGCGCCGGTCCACGCCGTAGGCGACCGCGGCCACGCCGAGGCCCAGGACGGCCAGGGCCGCGCCTGCGAGGGCCGGGGACGTCGCCCCGAACCCCGCGGCGAGTGCCAGGCCGCCGATCCAGGCGCCGCCGGCGTTGGCGAGGTTGAAGGCGGCCTGGTTGGCGGAGGAGGCGAGGGAGGGGGCGGCGGCTGCCTTTTCCATGACCATGAGCTGGAGGGGGGAGCCGGTGACGAACGCCGCCGTGCCCAGCAGGATCACCGCCAGCGCGGCCGTCCCCTGCGTGCGCATCAGCAGCGGGAACAGGCCGAGCACCGCGACCAGCGACGCGAGGCCGCCGAAGAGGGTCGCGCGCATGGCGTGGTCCGCCAGGCGGCCGCCGAGGAGGTTGCCCGCGGTGGCGCCGACGCCGAAGAGGGCGAGGAGCAGGGTCACGCTGGTGTCGGCGTAGCCCGCGGTGTCGGTGAGCATGGGGGTGATGTAGCTGTAGGCCGCGAAGAGCGCGCCGAAGCCCGCCACCGTCGTGCCGAGGGCCAGCCAGACCGGCACGGAGCGCAGGGTCGCCAGTTCGCCGCGCAGGCCCACCTGCGGAACGCCCTCGCCCTTCTCCGCCGGGATGAGCAGCGCCAGCGACGCGATCGCCGCCAGGCCGATCGCCGAGACGGCGAGGAAGGTCGCCCGCCAGCCCAGGTGCTGGCCCATGAGGGTGGCTGCGGGGACGCCGACGACGTTGGCCACCGTGAGGCCGAGGAACATCAGGGACACCGACCGGGCCCGGCGCTCGGGCGCGACCAGGCCGGTCGCCACGACCGCGCCGACGCCGAAGAACGCGCCGTGCGGCAGGCCGCTCAGGAACCGGGCCGCCAGCAGTGCGCCGTTGCCCGGCGCCAGTGCGGACAGGGCGTTGCCCACGACGAACAGCGCCATCAGCGCGATCAGCACCGTACGGCGGGACATGCGTGCGGTGGCCGCGGCCAGCAGGGGTGCGCCGATGACGACGCCGAGGGCGTACGCCGAGACCAGGTGGCCCGCGGTGGGAAGGGAGATGTCCAGGTCGGCGGCCACGTCGGGCAGCAGGCCCATCATGACGAACTCGGTGGTGCCGATGCCGAAGGCACCCACGGCGAGGGCGAGCAGGGCCAGGGGCATGAAGGGCCTGTGCCTTTCAGGGAGAGGTTCTTATGTTCTCTTGCGGAACAAAGTCTCTCAGGCCCAGTATTCCGATCGCGTACCGGCCGTGTACCAGGGGGTTAATCCGAGGAGGCCAGCCGGACCCGGGCCGCCACCGGCAGGTGGTCGCTGCCGGTCTCGGGGAGGGTCCAGGAGCTGACCGGCTCGATGCCGCGGACCATGATCTGGTCGATGCGCGCCATCGGGAACGACGCCGGCCAGCTGAAGCCGAAGCCACTGCCCGCCGCGCCCTGCGTGGAGCGCATCTGCGCGGTGACGGCGTTGAGCGAGCGGTCGTTCATCGTGCCGTTGAGGTCACCGAGCAGCAGCACCTTGTCCAGCGGCTCGTCGGCGATGGCCTCGCCCAGCGCGTCGGCGCTCTTGTCGCGCTGCCGGGCGGTGAACCCGGCCTCCAGCTTCACCCGCACCGAGGGCAGATGCGCGACGTAGACCGCGGCCTGTCCGCCCGGCGCGGCCACCGCGGCCCGCATCGCGCGGGTCCAGCCCAGCTTGATGTCGACGGGCCTGACCCCGCTCAGCGGGTACTTGCTCCACAGCCCGACCGTGCCCTGCACGGAGTGGTACTTGTACGCCGGCGCCAGCGCCTTCTCGTACACCGGCACCGCGCCCTGCGTCAGCTCCTCCAGCGCGACGACGTCCGCGCCCGAGGCCGCCACCGCGCGGGCCGTGCCCTCGGGGTCGGAGTTGTCGGCGTTGACGTTGTGCGTGGCCACGGTCAGGTCGCCGCCGGCCGCGGCCTTGTCGGTGAGCAGCCCGCCGAAGAGGTTCAGCCACACGATCAGCGGCATCAGCAGCGCGATCAGCGCGGTGGCCGACCTGCGCACCAGCGCGAGCACCAGGAGGAGAGGGATGAACACGCCGAACCACGGCAGGAAGGTCTCCCCCAGGCTGCCGAGGTTGCCGATCCGGTTCGGGATCTGCGCGTGCAGCAGCATCACCAGGGCCAGCAGCACCCCGAGGGCCGCCACCACGATGCCCCGGCGCCAGATCCGCGGGTCCCCGCGCCAGCCGTCGAACAGCCGGTGGACCAGGCGCCGAAGCCGAGAGCCGCGGTGCTCGGGCCCCGAGCCGCCGTTGTCCGTCTCCGTTGCGTACGCCTGTTGCGCCATACCGTCGCCTCGCTACCTGCCGTGCACACCGTCGTCCCCCGCCTACGACCCTAGGGGATGATCGGCTCCGTTCCTGCCGTGCATGACGGTGCCGGTGGTGGCCGCGGTTTCCGTCGGGTTCCCTTGTGACGAAACGCGCACATTCGCACCCCGGGACGCGCACATGCGCACCCCGGGCCGGCGTGCTCCTCGCCACCCGGGGGCGGTCTGGCCCTCGTCCGGGCGAGGTGCCACCATGGAGGTGGTCCGGGGACGCCGTGAGGGCGCCTCGAGATGACGTAAGGAGCCGTTGCAATGACGCAGCTTTCGGCTGCCCAGACTGCACAGGCAGGCACCTCCGACGGCAGCAAGGCGCTGTACGGAGGAAAGGGCACCCGCCGCATCACCGTCCGCGACATCGCCCTCGCCAAGGAGCGGGGCGAGAAGTGGCCCATGCTCACCGCCTACGACGCGATGACCGCGTCCGTCTTCGACGAGGCCGGCATCCCGGTGATCCTCGTCGGCGACTCGGCGGGCAACTGCCATCTGGGCTACGAGACCACCGTGCCCGTCACCCTCGACGAGATGACCATGCTGTCCGCGGCCGTCGTCCGCGGCACCCGGCGCTCGCTGATCGTCGGCGACCTGCCCTTCGGGTCGTACCAGGAAGGCCCGGTCCAGGCCCTGCGCTCGGCCACCCGGCTGGTGAAGGACGCCGGCGTCCAGGCGGTCAAGCTGGAGGGCGGCGAGCGGTCGTACGACCAGATCCGGCTCCTGGTGGAGGCCGGCATCCCCGTCATGGCGCACATCGGCCTGACCCCGCAGTCGGTCAACGCCATGGGCTACCGCGTCCAGGGGCGTGGCGAGGAGGCGGCCCAGCAGCTGCTGCGCGACGCGAAGGCCGTGCAGGACGCCGGCGCGTTCGCGGTGGTCCTGGAGCTGGTGCCGGCCGAGCTGGCCGCCGAGGTCACGCGCACGCTGCACATCCCGACCGTCGGCATCGGCGCCGGCGCCGAGACGGACGCGCAGGTGCTGGTGTGGACCGACATGCTCGGGCTGACCGGTGGCCGGGTGCCGAAGTTCGTGAAGAAGTACGCCAACCTGCGTGAGGTCATGGGCGACGCGGTGAAGGCCTTCGCCGAGGACGTCGTCGGCGGAACGTTCCCGCTGGAGGAGCACTCCGTCCACTGAGCCGCCCGGACACCGAGCCACTGCGGTACGACACAGCCCCGCCGATCTTCCCCCGTCGGCGGGGCTGTTCCGTGCCCGGACCCGGGCTGTCGGCGCCCTGTCGGTGGCTGTCGGCGAGCTGTAGGCGGTTTGTCGGTCGGCCCTGACACCGTCTTGGACATGACGCGAATCGAGAAGAAGCCCGCGGCGACGGGCGCCGCCGTCTCCGTGCGGGGGCTGGTGAAGCACTACGGCGAGACCAAGGCACTGGACGGTGTCGATCTGGACGTGCGCGAGGGGACCGTGATGGGGGTGCTCGGGCCGAACGGCGCCGGGAAGACCACCCTCGTACGCATCCTGTCGACGCTGATCGCCCCGGACGCCGGACAGGCGACGGTGGCCGGCTACGACGTCGTGCGCCAGCCCCGGCAGCTGCGCCGGGTGATCGGCCTCACCGGGCAGTACGCCTCCGTGGACGAGAAGCTGTCCGGCTGGGAGAACCTCTATCTGATCGGCCGGCTGCTGGACCTGTCCCGCAAGGACTCCCGGGCCCGTGCCGACGAGTTGCTGGAGCGGTTCTCGCTGACGGAGGCCGCGAAGCGCCCGGCGTCGACGTACTCCGGCGGTATGCGCCGGCGGCTCGACCTGGCCGCGTCGATGATCGGCCGCCCCGCCGTGCTCTACCTCGACGAGCCCACCACGGGCCTGGACCCGCGCACCCGCAACGAGGTGTGGGACGAGGTCAAGGCGATGGTCGGCGACGGTGTGACGGTGCTGCTCACCACCCAGTACATGGAGGAGGCCGAGCAGCTCGCCTCCGAGCTGACGGTCGTCGACCGGGGCCGGGTCATCGCCGGCGGCGGCATCGACGAGCTGAAGTCCCGGGTCGGCGGACGCCGGCTGCGCATCCGGCCGGCCGACCCGCTGCGGCTGCGCGAGCTCGCCCGCGCGCTGGACGAGCTGGGCATCACCGGCCTCGCGACCGCCGACGTCGACACGCACAGCGGCTCGGTGCTGGTGCCCGTGCTCAGCGACGAGCAGCTCACCGCCGTCATCGGCGCGGCCGTCGCGCTCGGCATCACGCTCGCCTCCGTCACCACCGAACTGCCCAGCCTGGACGAGGTGTTCCTGAGCCTCACCGGCAGGCGGGCCGAGACCCCGATCCCCACCCAGTCCACCGACGCCCGCGAGGAGGTCGCCGTATGAGCGCCGTATCCGCT
Organism: Streptomyces sp. NPDC096205; assembly: GCF_044763135.1. Taxonomy (NCBI): domain Bacteria; kingdom Bacillati; phylum Actinomycetota; class Actinomycetes; order Kitasatosporales; family Streptomycetaceae; genus Streptomyces; species Streptomyces sp. NPDC096205. Next base: position 592,373 of record NZ_JBIWFS010000002.1, read on the forward strand.
GTGACCGCTGCCGCCGACACCCGTATCCCGCTGCGGGCCCATCTGCGCCACACAGGCGCCCTGGTGCGCCGCAATCTGCTGTGGATACGGCAGGACCCGGAGTCGACGTTCGACGCGGTGCTGTTCCCGGTCATCTTCACGCTGCTGTTCGTGTACGTCTTCGGCGGCTCGATCGGGCAGTCGCTGGGCGGCGGGCAGCAGGCGTACGTGCAGTACGTCGTGCCCGGCCTGATGGCGATGATGGGCATGAACATCGCGCAGGGCGTGGGCACCGGCTTCAACCAGGACTTCAACACCGGTGTCATGGACCGCTTCCGGTCCCTGCCGATCGGGCGCGGCTCGGTGCTGTTCGCGAAGATCGCGGTGGAACTGCTGCGGATGCTGTTCGCGACGACCGTCCTGCTGATCGTCGGTGTGCTGGTGGGCTTCGACATCACCAACTGGCCCGGTCTGTTCGCCTCGGTGGGCCTGTCGATGGTGTTCGGCTCGGCGCTGATGTGGGTGTTCCTGCTGCTGGGCGTCATCATGAAGAGCGCGCAGTCCGTGCAGGCGATGGGCTTCCTGGTGCTGATGCCGCTGCAGTTCGGCTCGTCGATCTTCGCGCCGACCCAGTCGATGCCGGGCTGGCTGCAGAACTTCACCGACTACAACCCGCTGTCCGCGCTGGCCGACTCCGCGCGCGGGCTGATGGTGGGCGGCCCGGTCGCGCACGACCTGTGGGTGACGCTGGCCTGGTCGGTGCTGCTGACCGTGACGATGGCGCCGGTGGCGGTCCACAAGTTCCGTACCAAGAAGTGAGTCGTGCGGCTCACACCAGGGCGGTGGCCTCCTCGGGGGAGAGGCCACCGCCCTCGGCGTACGCCGTGTCGTAGGCGGTCTCGCCCAGTACGGCCCGTGCGGCGGACTCGGCCCGTGCGCGCACGGCGCGCTCCACCAGGGAGGGAACATGACCGGGAGGCAGTGCGGCGTCGGCCGCGCCCAGACAGCGGGCGGCGTCGGCGGCCCGGCGGCCCTGCTCGTGCTCGGCGAGGACGACCGCGGCGACGGCCAGATACGCGGACCGCGTGGTCGGCCGGATGGCCTGGGACAGCGGGTCGGCCGCCTTCTCCAGGGCGCTTCGGACCCCTCGCAGGCCGTCCTCGTACCGTCCGTCGAGCACGTCCAGCCAGGCCTCGGCGCCCAGGATGAACGCGTCGAAGACCGCGAAGTGGGCCAGCCGGAACTCCTCGCGAAGCAGCCGAAGTTGCTCACGCGCCTCGGCGGTGCGGCCGGTCACGCTGAGCTGGCCGGCGAGGAACAGCCGCGCGGCGGGCATGCCCTCGCTGAGGGCGCCGTCGTGATCGGCGATCACCTCGCGCAGGATGCGCTCGCCGCGCTCGGGCTCCCCGGCCTCCAGCAGGGCGCTGCCGAGCCGGGCGGCGAGCACCGCGATATGGGCGCGGGCCCCGAGCCGTTCGGCGTAGCCGCTCGCCTCCTGGTAGTCGGCGACGGCGAGCGCGAAGTCGCCGCGGACCTCGTGGGTCTCGCCGCGCGCGGAGAGGGCCTCGGCGTAGCCCCAGTCGTCGCCGAGGCGGCGGAAGATCTCCAGTGCCTCGTCGGCGTCGCGGGAGGCGTCGGCCGCCCATTGGGTGTGGTTGGCGCGGAAGTTGGCGCGCATCTGGAGGCTGACCGCGAGTTCCCACTCGAAGCCGGGGGTGCCGCGGCAGGTCTCCACGCAGGCGTCGACGATCGTGAACAGCCGGTCCATGTCGCCGGTCAGCATCACGGCGTAGAACCACAGCATGCCGGGGATACGGCAGGTCTGCGGCTGGCCCGGCTCGTAGGCGGCCGCGATGAGCCGCAGCTTCGCCTGGCCCTGCGGGGTGCTCCAGGTGTCCTGGTCGGCGTCCATGCAGGCGAGGTGTGCCAGGTGGACGCCGCGGCGGGCCTCGGTGAGCAGTTCGCCGGTCAGCGGCGGGGGCGCGGCCGTGCAGGACTCCCACACGGGGGCGGCCCGGCGCAGGGGTTCGGCGAACGGGTCGGGGCCCAGGGTCATGACCTCGGCGCACCAGTGGCGGGCCTCCTGGCGCAGGTCGCGCATCTGCCAGTACAGGGCCAGCGACAGCACCAGGACGAGGCCCTCCTGCTCGTCGCGCTCGGCGACGGCGTGCCGCAGGGCGGTGCGCAGGTTCTCGTACTCCAGCTCCAGCAGGGCGATGGCGGTGCGCTGGCCGGAGCCGCGCAGCAACGGGTCGGCGGTGCGGGCGAGTTCGCGGTAGTGGGTGAGGTGGGCGCGTTCGGCTGCGGCGCGCTGTCCTGCCTCCTGAAGGCGTTCGCGGGCGTACTCGGCGACCGTCTCCAGGAGCCGGTAGCGCATCTCGCCGTTCGCCGAAGGGGCCGCCACCACCAGGGACTTGTCGACGAGCTGGCCGAGCACGTCCAGGGCGGCGGGCCCGCACACGGCCTCGGCGGCGGCGAGGTCGCAGCCGCCGGCGAACACGGACAGGCGGCTGAGGACGTCGCGTTCGTCGGCGTCGAGCAGTTCCCAGGACCAGTCGACCACGGCACGGAGGGTCTGCTGGCGGGGCAGGACGGTACGGCTGCCGGTGGTCAGCAGCCGGAAGCGGTCGTCGAGGCGGTCGGCGATCTGCCGCAGGGTGAGCATCCGCAGTCGGGCGGCGGCCAGTTCGATGCCGAGCGGCAGGCCGTCCAGGCGGCGGCAGATCTCGGCGGCGGCCTCCGGGTCCTCCTCGGGGCTGAAGCCGGGCCGGGCTGCGGCGCCGCGGTCGGTGAGCAGCCGCAGCGCGTACGGCTCGGGCAGCGGCTCGACCGGGCGCAGCACCTCGCCGGGCACTCCCAGCGGTTCCCGGCTGGTGGCCAGCACGGTCAGGCCGGGGCAGCGGGTGAGCAGTTCGTCCACGAGGCGCGCGGCGGCGTCGACGACGTGCTCGCAGTTGTCGAGGACGATCAGCAGTCTGCGCCTGCCGCAGTGTTCGGCGAGCCGGGTGACGGCGTCGTCGTGATGCGGGTCGCCGACGGCGGCCCGGATGCTCTCCGCCCCGGCGCCGTACAGCACGGTCTCGCGCGCCCCGATCGCCGTCAGGACCGCCTCCGGCACCGCCGCCGGGTCGTCCACCGGCGCCAGCTCCGCCAGCCACACCCCGTCGGGCGCGAGGTCGGCCACCCCCTCGGCGGCCTCCTGCGACAGCCGCGTCTTCCCGGCCCCGCCGGGCCCGAGGAGCGTCACGAGCCGCGCGGCGCCGAGGTCCTGCCGAATGGCGACGAGATCGTCCTCGCGCCCGACGAAGGAGGTGAGCCGGGCGCGGAGGTTGCCTCGGGGGCGGGGAGGGGCGGTCCCGTTGGTGGGGGCGGTCCCGGTGGTGGCGGCGGTCCCGTTGGTGGGGGCGGTCCCGGTGGCGGGGGCGGTCCCGGTGATGGGGGCGGTTCCGGTGATGGGGGCGGTTCCGGTGACCGGGCCGGTTCCGGTGACCGGGCCGGTTCCGGTGCCGGGCGTGGTCCTAGGGGCATGAGCCGGTGCAGGCCCCTGGTCCAGGAGCTCTGTGTGCAGGGTGCGGAGTTCCGGGCCCGGGTCGGTGCCGAGGGCGTCGGCGAGGAGGCGGCGTACGGCGTCGTAGGCGGCGAGGGCCTCGGCGGTGCGGCCGGTGGCGCGCAGGGCGCGGAGGCGGAGGGCCTGGAGGGGTTCGTCGAGGGGGTGGGTGTCGCAGAGGGCGGTCAGCTCGGGCAGCGCGCGGTCGGCGTGGCCGAGGGCGAGGGCTGCGGCGAGGCGGGCGCGGCGGGCGTCGAGGTGGAGGCGGTCGCAGCGGGCGGCCTCGGCGGTGCGGTCGGGCAGGTCGGCGAGGGCGGGGCCGCGCCACAGGGCGAGGGCGTCGTCGAGGACGCCGGCGGCCTTGGCGGGGTCGCCGTCGGCCAGGGCGCGCAGGCCCTCGCCGGTGAGCCGGTCGAAGCGGTGCAGGTCGATGTCGTCCGGGCAGGCGGCGAGCCGGTAGCCGCCGTCGGCCAGCACGACCGCGTCGGCGCCCAGCGCCCTGCGCAGGCGTCCGACCAGCGCCTGGAGGGCGCCGGTGGCGTCGGCGGGCGGGTCACCGGCCCACACCTCGTCCACCAGCAGCCCGGCCGGCACGACCCGGTCGGGGCGCAGCGCGAGCACGGTCAGCAGGGCACGCAGCCGCGCCCCGCCGACCGGGACAGGGGTGCCGTCGGGGCGGAGGGCCTGGGTGGTGCCGAGGATGCGATAGCGCACGGGAGCCATTCTCTCCGGTGAGGTGGGGGCCGGGTCACGGGGTTTTGCGGCGAGGCTCGCTGGAAGTGGGCCTCTTTTCTCAGGAACCCTCCGCCGTTCCCGGGACGTTGTCCCTGTACGCCCGGTACGGTCGGGCACCCAAGCCGCCCGAGCACGGAGGTGTCCCGCCCCATGACCACCGCCACCAGTCGGCACAGCGACCGGAGGATCAGCCCCGTCTTCGCGGGGATCGCGGCCGTGACGGCGGTGACCGGCTGGGCCACCTGGACCGGGTTCGCCGAGCAGCCGGGCCTGGCCGTGTTCCTGTTCGTGACGGCGGCGTGGATCGTCTCGCTGTGTCTGCACGAGTACGCGCACGCGCGCACGGCCCTGCACAGCGGGGACATCTCGGTGGGCGCGAAGGGCTATCTCACCCTGAACCCGCTGAAGTACACGCACGCGCTGCTGAGCATCGTCCTGCCGGTGCTGTTCGTGATCATGGGCGGGATCGGCCTGCCCGGCGGCGCGGTGTTCATCGAGCGGGGCCGGATCAGAGGCCGCTGGCGGCACAGCCTGATCTCGGCGGCGGGCCCGCTGACGAACGTGGCGTTCGCGCTGGTGTGCACGGCCCCGTTCTGGCTGGACGCGCTGGACGGCGTGCCGCGGGACTTCCGCTTCGCGCTGGCGTTCCTCGCGCTGCTCCAGGTGACGGCGGCGATCCTGAACTTCCTGCCGGTGCCGGGCCTGGACGGCTACGGCGTGATCGAGCCCTGGCTGTCGTACAACGTGCGGCGGCAGGTGGAGCCGCTGGCGCCGTTCGGGCTGCTGATCGTGTTCGCGCTGCTGTGGATCCCGTCCTTGAACAACGCGTTCTTCGACGTGATCGACGCGATCCTCAGAGGTCTCGGGATCAGCGACTTCGACACGTACTGCGGTTACGACCTGTACCGCTTCTGGCGCGGCACCGACGAGATCTGCTCGGTCAGCCCGTGACGGACTTCCTGACCTTCTCGCGCTTGAGGTAGTACCAGGTCATGTTGGACGACAGGCCCGCGATCAGCACCCAGACGATCCCGAGGAAGCTGCCCTGCACGAAGGAGACGACGGCCGCGGCGGCGGCGAGGAGGCAGACGATCAGGGCGTAGAGGGCGAGGCGGGGCATGAGGGGCTCCTGGAGGGGGACACTGCTGTGCTGCTGATGCCCACCAGTGTCCCCCATGGGCTCATACGTCCGTGACGCGGAGCCCCGCGTGCGCCTTGTAGCGGCGGTTCACGGAGATCAGGTTGGCGACCAGCGACTCGACCTGGTGGGCGTTGCGCAGCCGGCCGGCGAAGACGCCGCGCATGCCGGGGATGCGGCCGGCCAGCGCCTGGACGATCTCCACGTCGGCGCGCTCCTCGCCGAGGACCATCACATCGGTGTCGATCTGCTCGATCTCGGGGTCCTGGAGCAGGACGGCCGACAGATGGTGGAAGGCGGCCGTGACCCGGGAGCCGGGCAGCAGGGCGGCGGCCTGCTCGGCGGCACTGCCCTCCTCCGGCTTGAGGGCGTAGGCGCCCTTCTTGTCGAAGCCGAGCGGGTTGACGCAGTCGACGACCAGCTTCCCGGTCAGTTCCTCGCGCAGCGACTGAAGGGTCTTGGCGTGGCCGTCCCACGGCACGGCGACGATCACGATGTCGCTGCGCCGGGCGGTCTCGGCGTTGTCGGCGCCCTCGATGCCCTGGCCGAGTTCCTCGGCGGCGGCCTGTGCGCGGTCGGCGGCCCGCGAGCCGATGATCACCTTCTGGCCGGACCGGGCGAGCCGGTAGGCGAGGCCCTTGCCCTGCGGTCCGGTTCCGCCGAGCACGCCGACGACGAACCCGGAGACATCGGGCAGGTCCCAGGGGTCCTTGGCGGGGGCCTTCTGTGCAGCACTGTCGGTAGAGGTCATGCGCCCGACTCTACGTGCGCGTGTGCGGACCCCGTCCTGCGCTCAGGGGCGAGGGCGCCCCGGTTCGGGCGAATTCCGGCCGAACCGCGGGCCGGGGAAGGGCGGTTGGGGCAGGATGCGGGCGCATGGACGCCGTACGGGTCGCGTTGTTGCGCGAAGTGCTCGCCGGGACCGAATGGCCCGCCGCCACCCGCAGGTTCGCGGGGGTGCTGCGCGGGTCGGTGGTGTCGCACGGGGGCGGGCTGCTGGTGGTGGGGACGCCGGAGTACGAGCCGTGGCATCTGGCGGCGCACCTGGTGGACGAGGCCGCCTGGTCGGGCACGCCGGAGCTGGCGCCGACGCTCGTACGGCATGCCGCGCGCCCGTCCGACCCCGCACACCTCGCGGTCGGACTCGGCCGCATCGAGGCGGCGGGGCGCGGGGAGACACTGCTGGTGGTGGCCCCCGACGAGCACGCGGGCCTGCTGGAGCGGGTCCACGGCGCCCGCCGGGCCGGCGCGACGGTCCTGGCCCTGGGCACAGGCGGCGGCGACCTGGAAACCATGGCCCACGAGGCCCTCCCGGTCCCCGAGGGCGCCGAGCTGGACCTGGACAGCGTCCAGCACCTGGTCAGCGCGGCCGCAGGCGAGAACGCGGCCCCACTGCCGCGTGCCCGCCGCCGCTTCAGGGACCGCCTGTCGAGGCTCGCCGAGACCTTGACGGCGCCCCCACCCACGGCCTGGTAGCGCCCCCTCAAGGGGCGCGGGGCCGTGTCGTTCAGCGGCTCCGCCGCGGGGCACGACCAGCCACAGCGGCCCCGCAGCCGCCGACGGCGTCCAACGGACTCCACGGCCCGCGCGGGCTGTCGCAAAAACTCGGTTGCACCCCGTCTCACGCCCCACCGACCATGACCTCTCGTGACCGGCCACCGCTCGTTCCTCCCCGACCTCACCCCCTGGCGAGCCTCCCGAGACTTCCGGCTGCTCTGGATCTCAGGCGCGATCTCCAACTTCGGCAGCTTCCTGACGTTCGTCGCGCTGCCCGTGCAGATCAAGGAGCTGACGGAGTCGACCGCGGCGGTCGGCGCGATCGGCGCGGTGGAGCTGATCCCCCTCATCGTCTTCGGCCTGTACGGCGGCGCCCTCGCCGACGCGCTCGACAAGCGCGGCCTGATCGTGTGGACGGAGGCCGGTCAGGGCGTGCTCAGCGCGATTCTGCTGGTCAACGCGCTGCTGCCGGAGCCGGCGGTCTGGCCGCTGTACCTCGTGGCGGCACTGTCCTCCGCGCTGGTCAGCGTGCAGCGGCCCGCGCTGGACTCGCTGTGGCCGCGGATCGTCGCGCATGAGCAGCTGCCGGCCGCGGCCTCGCTGAACTCGCTGCGCTGGACGGTCGGCGGGGTGGCGGGCCCGGCGCTGGCCGGTGTGGTGGTGGCGTACGCGGGGCTGGGCTGGGCGTACGCGGCGGACCTGGTGACCTTCGTCGTGTCGGTGGTGCTGATCCTGCCCCTCGCCTCCTCCCCCGCGGCGCGCGAGGCCGCGAAGCCCTCGCTCAGGGCGATCGCGGAGGGCGCCCGGTACGCCTGGAGCCGCAAGGAGCTGCTCGGCACCTATGCCGTGGACCTGGCGGCGATGTTCCTGGCGATGCCGCTGGCGGTGCTGCCGTTCCTCGCGGACGAGCTGGACGCCGAGTGGGCGCTGGGGCTGATGTACGCGACGGTGCCGCTGGGCTCGCTGCTGGTGAGCGTGACGAGCGGCTGGACCGGGCGGATCCACCGGCACGGGCGGATGGTGGTGCTGGCGGCCGCGCTGTGGGGCGTGTCGATCGCGGCGGCCGGGCTGTGCGGGAACGTCTGGCTGGTGCTGCTGTTCCTGACGGTCGCCGGCGGCTGCGACATGGTCAGCGGGATCTTCCGCGGAGTGATGTGGAACCAGACGATCCCCGACGAGCTGCGCGGCCGGCTCGCGGGGATCGAGCTGCTGTCGTACTCGGTCGGGCCGACCCTCGGCCAGGTCAGGTCGGGCGGGTTCGCCGCATGGTGGGGCGTGCGGGCGTCGGTGTGGTCCGGCGGGCTGCTGTGCGCGGGAGCGGTGGGGCTGCTGGCGCTGTGCCTGCCGAAGCTGATGACGTACGACGCCCGCACGGACGAGCACGCGGCGCGGGTGCGGGAGCAGCGGGAGACGGCCGCCGCGGCCCGGACCCGGGCCCCCGGACCTGATCAGTCCTCGTCGGTGGCCTGACCCGTGGGCGCGTCGTGCCAGCGCGGGTCGTTCTCCCACTCCAGGTTGCGCTCGCGGGCGGTCGCCATGGCGTGCTCGGCCTCCGCGCGGGTGGTGTAGGGGCCGAAGCGGTCCTTTGCGGGGCATTCCGGCCCCTCCTCGACCTTCTTGTGCTCCAGGCAGTAGTACCACTCGCCCGGCTTGCCGACGGTGCGCTTCTTGAACAGGGCCATGACCGGCTCCTTTCGCCACGGACATGGTCCCCCATGACCGCTGTCTTAGACTCGCTGGCATGTCTGGCCAGTCGCTGCTCGTACCAGGGGAGCTCTCTCCCACCCGTTCCGTACCCGGAAACATCCGGCGCCCCGAGTACGTCGGCAAGCCGGCGCCGACGCCGTACACCGGCCCGGAGGTGCAGACGCCCGAGACGATCGAGGCGATGCGCCGCGCGGGCCGGATCGCCGCGCGGGCGATGGCCGAGGCCGCGAAGATCATCGCACCCGGTGTCACCACGGACGAGCTGGACAGGGTGGCGCACGAATACCTGTGCGACCACGGCGCCTACCCGTCCACGCTCGGCTACCGGGGCTTCCCCAAGTCGCTGTGCACCAGCGTCAACGAGGTCATCTGCCACGGCATCCCGGACTCGACGGTGCTGCGCGACGGCGACATCGTCAACCTGGACGTCACGGCGTACATCGGCGGGGTGCACGGCGACAACAACGCGACCTATCTGGTGGGTGACGTCGACGAGGAGAGCCGGCTGCTGGTGGAGCGCACCCGCGAGTCGCTCACCCGTGCGATCAAGGCGGTCAAGCCGGGCCGGCAGGTCAATGTCATCGGCCGGGTCATCGAGTCGTACGCCAAGCGGTTCGGGTACGGGGTGGTGCGGGACTTCACAGGTCACGGCATCAACTCGTCGTTCCACTCGGGCCTGATCATCCCGCACTACGACAGCCCGCACGCGACGACGATCATGCGGCCGGGGATGACGTTCACGATCGAGCCGATGCTGACGCTCGGCACCCATGAGTACGACATGTGGGACGACGGCTGGACGGTCGTGACGAAGGACCGCAAGCGGACGGCCCAGTTCGAGCACACGCTGGTGGTCACGGAGTCGGGAGCGGACATCCTCACCCTGCCGTAGGCTCTTACCGACAGATTGTCGGATATTGCACCGGTATGGGTGATCCGTATGGATCCGGAGTCCTTCTCCCCCCGCTCCTCCCTCTCCCCTTTCTCCACCGTCATCCGCACCGCGTCCCAGGAGCAGCACGCGCAGGCGGAGAGCTCGACGTTCATGAGCGACCTGCTCGGCGGCCGGCTCGGTGTGGACGCGTACGCGCGCTACACCGAGCAGCTGTGGTTCGTGTACGAGGCTCTGGAGGCGGGTGCCGAGCGGCTGGCGGCCGATCCGGTCGCGGGGCCGTTCATCCGGCCCGAGCTGTTCCGGCTCGGGTCCCTGGAGCGGGACCTGGAGCATCTGCGCGGGCCCGGCTGGCGGGCGGGGCTGAGCGCACTGCCGGCCACGCGCGCGTACGCGGACCGGGTGCGGTACTGCGCCGGGCGCTGGCCCGGCGGCTATGTCGCCCACCACTACACCCGCTACCTCGGCGATCTGTCCGGCGGGCAGATCATCCGCGACAAGGCCGAGCGGACGTGGGGGTTCGCGCGCAAGGGCGACGGCGTGCGGTTCTATGTGTTCGAGCAGATCCCCAACCCGGCGGCGTTCAAGCGGAGTTACCGGGAGCGGCTGGACTCTGTCGTGGCGGACGAGGTGGAGAGACAGCGGATCGTCGCGGAGTGCCAGAACGCGTTCGCTTTGAACACCGCGGTGTTCAGGGCGCTGAAGGCGGAGTACCCGCTGTCGGCGTGAGCGCTGCCGTCGATCCGGTGCGGCGCCGTTGGGGCTGGTCGCGCAGTTCCCCTCACCCCTGACCCAACTGCCCTTCAGCGCTCCAGAAGGACCCGCCCGCCGATCTCCACCCATCCGTACGGCTGAGGTGCCGTCAGGAGCTGGGAGCCCTTGCCCTGGGTGATGTTGAGAGCCCGGTCCAGTTGGGCGGTCAGCAGCAGCGCCGCCGCGCCGGTCGCCTCGTCCTCGTCGATGCCGTCGTCCCGGCCGGGGAACGCCCGGGCGCGCACGCGGCCCGCGGCCTCGTCCTCCCAGGCCCAGGCGTAGATCCACTCACCCTTGGGCGGCACCGGCAGGGCGTCCACCTCGGCGGCCGTGGCGTACTGACGCAGCGTGCGCGGGGGCGCCCACTCCGCACGGGCCTCGATCCAGCTGAACTCGCCGTCCTGGCGGGCGCCCACCGTCCCGGCCGGGGTGACCAGTTCGGGCACGTCCAGCAGCCAGGCCGTGCCGACGCAGGGGTGACCGGCGAAGGGCAGCCGCAGCGTGGGCGTGTAGATGTCGACGACTCCGCGCTCGGGGTCGTCGACGAACACGGTCTCGCTGAAGCCGAGCTTGGCGGCGAACGCCTGGCGGTCCTCGCGCTCGGGCAGCAGCGAGCCCTCGCGGACGACACCCAGTTCGTTGCCGTATCCGCCGTTCGGCGCACAGAAGACGCGCAGCACGTCGTAGTCAGTCACCGGGGAATTCAATCATCGGCCGCCACGAGAGGATCACACCGCCGCCCTTGGCTGTTTCTTGACCTTCCCATGGTGTGCGGTTTGGGCCGGCGTGATCAGGCCGTGCTCATACAGCGTCGATGAGAGCTGAATCACCGTTCGCTTGGGTATCACACAGGTAAGGCTCAGATAAGTTAGGCGAGCCTACCCATGCCGAAGTGACGTGGGTCACGTAGATTTTCCGCCACTCGTCTGGAGTTCGTATGCGTGCCGTCCGCCTCTCCGTCGCGACCGCCGCCGCCACCGCGGCGGCCCTGACCGCCGTCACGGGCTGCACCGAGAAAAGCAAGGGCGACGCGAGCGCGGACAACGTCATCACCGTGACCGCCACCGACGACAAGTGCGAGGTGTCGAAGAAGGAGGTGCCCGCCGGGCACCTCGAACTCGCCATCGAGAACAAGGGCTCGAAGGTCACCGAGGTCTACGTCCTGTTCCCGGACGACCGTGTGGTCACCGAGCGCGAGAACATCGGCCCCGGCACCAAGCAGCGGGTCACCGCCGAGGTGAAGGCCGGTGACTACCAGATCGCCTGCAAGCCCGGCATGAAGGGCGACGGCATCCGCCAGGACATCAAGGCCACCGGCGGCGGCGCCGCGGCCAAGCGCGACCCGCGCCTCGACAAGGCCGTGGCCGCCTACCGTGCCTACGTCCAGGCGCAGGCCGACGAGACGCTGCCGCTCGCCGAGAAGTTCGCGGCGGCCGTCGAGGACGGCGACCTGAAGGCCGCCCAGGCCGCCTACGCCCCCTCCCGCATCGGCTGGGAGCGCACCGAGCCGGTCGCCGAGTCCTTCGGCGACATCGACCCCAAGGTCGACGTCCGCGAGGACGGCCTGGAGGACGGCCAGGACCCGGCCACCGACTGGACCGGCTGGCACCGCCTGGAGAAGGCACTGTGGCAGGACAAGAAGATCGGCGACCGTGAGAAGCAGCTCGCGGACCTGCTCGTCAAGGACCTGAAGGACTGGCAGAACCGGGTCGGCAAGGCCGAGATCACCCCCACCTCCATGGCCAACGGCGCCAAGGAACTGCTCGACGAGGTCGCCACCGGCAAGGTCACCGGCGAGGAGGAGCGCTACTCGCACACCGACCTCGTCGACTTCAAGGCCAACGTCGAGGGCGCCGAGAAGTCCTACGCGCTGCTCAAGCCGGTCGCCCAGGAGAACGACGCGAAGCTGACCGCCGAGCTGGACAAGCAGTTCACCGCGCTGAACGGCCTGCTGGACAAGTACCGCCCGAACAAGACCTCGTACGAGTTCACCTCGTACGACAAGGTCGGCAAGGCCGACCGCAAGGAGCTGTCGGACGCGGTGAACGCGCTCGCCGAGCCGCTCTCCCAGCTCGCCGCCGCTGTCGTGAAGTGAACGAGGGGCAACCGGACATGACCGACACGGACAGCACCCAGGCCGCCATCCCGTCCCGGCGTTCGCTGCTCGGCTGGGGCGGTGCGGGCCTCGCGCTCGGCGCCGTCGCGGCCGGCGGGGCCGTCGCCATGACCCGTACGGGCAACGACGTCGACCCCGCGGGCGCCGAGGCGGGCGCCGCGATCGACTTCCACGGCGCCCACCAGGCGGGCATCTCCACCCCGGTCCAGGACCGGCTGCACTTTGCCGCGTTCGACGTGAAGACGGACGACCGCGCCGAGTTCGTGCAGCTGCTCAAGGACTGGACCGAGGCCGCCCGCCGGATGACGGCCGGACAGGCCGTCGGCGAGGGCGCGTACGGCGGGCTCGCCGAGGCGCCGCCGGACGACACCGGCGAGGCCCTCGGCCTCAAGCCGTCCCGGCTGACCCTGACGATCGGTTTCGGGCCCTCGCTGTTCGCGAAGTTCGGCCTGGCCGACCAGCGCCCCGACGCCCTGATCGACCTGCCGAAGTTCGCCGGCGACAACCTCGACCCGGCCCGCAGCAACGGCGACCTGTGCATCCAGGCCTGCGCCGACGACCCGCAGGTCGCGGTGCACGCGATCCGCAACCTGGCCCGCATCGGCTTCGGCAAGGTCGTCATCCGCTGGTCCCAGCTCGGCTTCGGCAAGACCTCCTCCACGACGCCCGAGGCGCAGACCCCGCGCAACCTGATGGGCTTCAAGGACGGCACCCGCAACATCGCGGGCACCGAGACGGACCGGCTGGAGAAGTTCGTCTGGGTCGGCGAGAAGGAAGGGCCCGACTGGATGGCCGGCGGCTCCTACCTGGTCGCCCGCCGCATCCGCATGCACATCGAGACCTGGGACCGCACCTCCCTGCAGGAGCAGGAGGACATCTTCGGCCGCGACAAGGGCGAGGGCGCCCCGGTCGGCAAGGCCAAGGAGCGCGACGAGCCGTTCCTGAAGGCGATGAAGCCCGACGCGCACGTGCGGCTCGCCCACCCCGACTCCAACCACGGGGCGACGATCCTGCGCCGCGGCTACTCCTTCACCGACGGCACCGACGGCCTGGGCCGGCTGGAGGCGGGCCTGTTCTTCCTGGCGTACCAGAAGGACGTCCGCAAGGGCTTCGTGCCCGTGCAGCGCAACCTGGCCACGGACGCGCTCAACGAGTACATCCAGCACGTGGGTTCCGCGGTCTTCGCGATCCCGCCCGGCGTCCGCGACAAGGACGACTGGTGGGGCCGGACGCTGTTCGCGAAGGAGGCCTGAGGCGTGTTCTCCAACTACCTCATCGGGCTGCGCGAGGGCCTGGAGGCCAGCCTCGTCGTCTGCATCCTGATCGCCTACCTCGTCAAGACCGGCCGGCGTGACGCCCTCAAGCCGATCTGGACCGGCATCGGCGTCGCCGTCGCGCTCGCCCTCGGCTTCGGCTGCGCCCTCGAATTCGGCTCCCAGGAGCTGACGTTCGAGGCGCAGGAGATGCTCGGCGGGACGCTGTCGGTCATCGCGGTCGGCCTGGTGACCTGGATGGTCTTCTGGATGCGGCGCACCGCCCGGCATCTGAAGGCCGAACTGCACGGCAAGCTCGACTCGGCCCTGAGCACCGGCACGGTCGCCCTGGTCGTCACCGCCTTCCTCGCCGTCGGCCGGGAGGGCCTGGAGACCGCCCTGTTCGTGTGGACGTCCGTGCGCGCGGCCGGCGACGGCTCCCCGCGCCCGCTGATCGGTGCCGGACTGGGCCTGGCCACCGCGGTGTTCCTGGGCTGGCTGTTCTACCGGGGCGCGCTGCGCATCAACCTGGCGAAGTTCTTCACCTGGACCGGCGGCATGCTCGTCGTGGTCGCCGCGGGCGTCCTCGCGTACGGCTTCCACGACCTGCAGGAGGCCGACTTCCTGCCCGGCCTGACGGACAAGGCGTTCGACATCAGCGGCGCGATCCCGCCGGACAGCTGGTACGGCACGCTGCTGAAGGGCATCTTCAACTTCCAGCCCGATCCGACCGTCCTCCAGGTCACGGTGTGGCTGCTGTACCTGATCCCGACGCTCGCGCTGTTCCTCGCCCCGGTAGGGTTCGCCTCCGGGAAGGGGAAGGTGAAGGAGCCCGATGAGCAGGGATCGCAGCCGTCTGAGGCTTCGCAGGCGTGACCGGAACGGCGTCATAGCGGCCACGCTGACCGCTTTGTCGCTGACCTTGAGCGGATGCGTGGTGGTGCACGGGGAGCGCGAGGTGCTCCCGGCCGCCACGCAGTCCGAGGCCGCCAAGGCACTTGAGGACTTCACGGCCGCCTACAACGCGGCCGACAAGGCCTACGACAGCTCGCTGGACGCCGGCCGTGTCACCGGCGCCCTCGCCGACATCGACGGGGCCCGGCTGAAGGCGGGCCACGCCAACCACCCCGACGGCAACGCGAACCACACGCCGCTGGAGCTGACGGACGCGAAGTTCACCATCGTCGAGAAGGCCGGCTGGCCGCGCTGGTTCCTCGCCGACGCCAAGGGCAACAAGGGCGGCGACGCCCGCTGGCTGCTGGTCTTCACCCGCGACAAGCAGGACGCCCCCTGGGAAGTGGCCTATCTGACGCTGGTCGCGCCGGGCTCCGTCCCCGACCTGAAGAAGGACGCCGACGGCCATGTCGAGGCCGTCCCCGCCGACTCGCCCGAACTGGCCATCGCCCCGAAGAACCTGAGCCAGGACTACGCCTCCTACCTCCAGGACGGCGACACCGTCTTCGCCGACGGCACGCACACCTCCGAGTGGCGCGAACTGCGCGACAAGAACGCCCAACGCCCCGGTCTCGCCCGGCAGTACATCGACGAGCCCCTGTCCGGGGGCGACTACGCCCCGCTCGCGCTGCGCACCGCCGACGGGGGCGCGCTGGTCTTCTTCGCCACGCGCCACTTCGAGAAGCAGACCGCGGCCACGGGCACGAGCGTGCCGACCCCTGGCGACGACGTCCTGGCCCTGACGACCGGGGAGATCAAGCAGTCCCTGACGATGGAGTTCGTCTCCAACGAGGTGGTCCTGGACCCGAAGAAGGGGGCCGAGGTGGAGATGCTGGGGAGGATCCAGGGCTTGACGGGGGCCAAGGGCGAGTGACAACGCCCCAGGGGCGCGGGGCTGTATCGATGTGCGGCTCCGCCGCGTGGGCGCGACCAGCCACGACGGCGGGCGCGTGAACACACAACGGTCGAAGCTACGGTCAGTGCCGCAGAGGCCAGGCCGCAGGCACATGCCCCGTGTGCCGGGCACACGCATCGGTGAGGTGCTCCAGCAGCGTCAGGGGGTCCGGCAGGGCGTACTCCAGGCCCCGCACCCAGTGGACGCTGCGGTCGTCACCGGGAAGTCGCGCGGGCGGCACCAGCACATACGACCCCCGGCAGTGCCACCGCAGCCCAGGATGCTCGTCCATCGTCTCGGGGTGACAGTCCAGCTCGCACGGCCACCACTCGTCCTCGTCCTCAGGGGTGCCACGCGTCAGCGTGAAGAAGAGCATGCGGCCGTCGTCGCTCTCGGCGACCGGGCCGACGTCGATCCCCGCCGCGAGCAGCCCGGCCAGGGCCTCGCGGCCGGCCTCCAGGGGGACGTCGAGGACGTCGTGGGTCATGCCGGTCGCGGTGATGAAGTTGGCCTGCGGCTGATGGCGGGCCCAGCGCTCGATCTGGGCGCGGTCGGTGGTGGACTGCGTCTGCCAGGCGAACGACACCGGGTGCCGTGCGGGGGTGGGACAGCCCACGCGGTCGCAGGAACAGCGGTAGCCGGGGGCGGGGTGCGCGGCGGGCGCGAGCGGCAGGCCCGCTGCGGCGGCGGCGAGCAGCAGGGCCTCACGGCCGCCGTCACCGGCGGTCTCGGGGCCGCTTCTGCGCAGCCACTGGGTGAGTTTGCCCCGCAGGCCGGTCAGGCCACCGAACTCCCCGCTCATCTATCCCCTCGCCCTCGCTGTGGTGCGGACAGCATGCCTCATGGTCCCACCATCCTGCGCCCCGGGGGGCCGGAGCCGACAACCGGGAAGGGTGGGGCGAGACATACCCCACACCGGCGTTCGGTGCGGAGCGGGACTTATCGGGGCGCCAGGCCGTGCAGGGCGTAGTCGACGAGGGTGTCGGTGTACTCGTAGGAGATGGGCCCGGTGTGCTGGAGCCAGCGCTGGGCGAGCGGGGAGACGAACAGCTCCAGGGCGATGCGCGGGTCGACCCCGGGGCGGACCTGGCCGACGGCCTGGGCGGCGCGCAGGCGGTCGACGTAGAGCTGGAGCTGGGGTTCGAGGAGCCGGGCGACGAAGCGGCGGCCGAGCTGTTCGTTGACCAGGCCCTCGGCGGCGAGGGCGCGGGCGGGGGCCTCGAAGCGGGGGTCGAGGAGTTCGTCGACGGTGGCGTGCAGCACGGCCCGGAGGTCGGCGGCGAGGTCGCCGGTGTCCGGGATGCCGTACGACTGGCCGTCCTCGGCGCCCGCCGCCTGCGCGGCCTGGTCGCCGAGGTCGAGGAACGCCTCCAGCAGGACGTCGGCCTTGGAGGGCCACCAGCGGTAGATGGTCTGTTTGCCGACGCCGGCGCGGGCGGCGATCCCCTCGACGGTGGTCTTCGGGTAGCCGACCTCGCCGACGAGGGCGAGGGCGGCGGCGTAGATCGCGCGGCGGGACTTCTCGCTGCGGCGGCTGGCGTCGGGGGCGGGCTTGTCGACCATGGGGGGACGATAGCAGGGGCGAGACGCGGCGTCTCGCCTCAGCCTGCCGCCCCTTGAGTCGACACTTCTGAGCCCGCCCCCCGTGACCAGCCGCGGGCTCAGGCCTCCCCCGGGTACCGCACCCCCACCCGCTCCCGGATCGCGTCCAGCGTGCGCATCACCGCGAGCGTGCCGTCCAGCGGGACGAGCGGGGACTCGGTCTCGCCGGCGCGCAGGGCGCGCATGACCTCGCGGGCCTCGTGGCGGAGGGTGGTGCGGGGGCCGTCGGCCGGGTCGGCGGTGAACTCCTCGGGGTCGCGGCCGTCGCGGTGCAGGACGAAGCGGTCCGGGTGGAAGAAGCCGGACGGGATGTCGATGCGGCCGTGCGAGCCGGTGACCGAGGCCTGGACGGCCGTACCCCCGACGATGGAGCAGTGCACCGAAGCCAGAGCACCGCTCTCGAAGGAGAGCAGCGCACCCGTCTGGAGATCGACGCCCTCGTCCGAGAGCACTGCTCTCGCCGCGATGTCCGCGGGCTCGCCGAGCAGCAACTGCGCGAAGGACACCGGGTACACGCCCAGGTCCAGCAGCGCTCCTCCGCCCTGTGCGGGGTCACGCAGCCGGTGCGCGGGCGGGAAGGGGCCGGAGAGGCCGAAGTCGGCCTGCACGCTGCGCACCTCGCCGATCGCACCGTCGTCCACCAGCGCCTTCAGCCGCCGTACCAGCGGGTTGCAGTACATCCACATGGCCTCCATCAGGAAGCTCCCGCGCTCGCGTGCCAGCGCGACCAGTTCCTCGGCCTCGCGCGCGTTCAGCGTGAACGCCTTCTCGCACAGCACGTTCCGCCCGGCCTCCAGGCACAGCCCGGCCGCCTCCCGGTGTGCCGCGTGCGGGGTGGCGACGTAGACGACGTCGACGTCCTCGTCCATCGCGAGCGTCGCCCAGTCGCCGTAGGCCCGCGGGATGCCGAAGCGTTCCGCGAAGGTCTTCGCCGAGGCCTCGGTGCGCGAGGCCACCGCGACCACTTCCGCGTCCGGCAGATCCACGAGATCCGCCGTGAACGCCGCCGCGATCCCCCCAGTGGCCAGGATTCCCCACCGCACCACGTCCGTCGTCATTCCCGCCCCACCCTCGTTCCGGTGACAATCAGCCAATCAGCACTGTGTTCGAGCTGAGAGCATAGGGAGCGCACGGCGCGACGAGGAGGGGCAGGGGCACATGGCCGACGGCGGGGCGTCCACACCTGATCTGTCACGGGCGGCCGCACCCCCGACGCGGCCGCCCGTGCGCGGCGCGCGCGGCACCGGCGCGCTCGTCACCTTCGTCCTGGGCGGGCTGACCGCCACTCCCCCGCTGGCGATGGACATGTACCTCCCGGCGCTGCCGGAGGTCACCCGCCAGTTGCACGCGCCCGCCGCGACCGTGCAGCTCACGCTCACGGCCTGTCTGTTCGGCATGGCGCTGGGCCAGCTGGTGGTCGGCCCGATGAGCGACCGCTGGGGCCGCCGGCGCCCGCTGCTGACCGGGCTGGCGGTGTATGTCGTGGCCACCGCGCTGTGCGCGTTCGCGCCGACCGTCGAGACGCTGGTCGCGTTCCGGCTGGCGCAGGGCCTCGCGGGCGCCGCCGGGATCGTGATCGCGCGGGCGGTGGTCCGCGATCTGTACGACGGTGTGGCGATGGCCCGGTTCTTCTCCACGCTGATGCTGATCTCGGGCGTGGCCCCGATCGTGGCGCCGCTGATCGGCGGGCAGATCCTGCGGGTGACGGACTGGCGGGGTGTGTTCGTCGTCCTGACGGTGATCGGGGTGCTGCTGTCGGCGCTGGTGTGGACGCGACTGCCGGAGACGCTGCCGCCGGCCGAGCGGCACGCGGGCGGGGTCGGCGAGGCGTTGCGCTCGATGCGCGGGCTGCTGGCCGACCTGCCGTTCACCGGATTCCTGCTGACCGGCGGGTTCGCCTTCGCGGCGCTGTTCGCGTACATCTCGGCCTCGCCGTTCGTGATCCAGGAGATCCACGGGGCCTCGCCGCAGACCTTCAGCCTGCTGTTCGGTCTGAACTCGGTCGGGCTGGTCGCGGCCGGGCAGCTCAACGGCAAGGTGCTGGTGGGCCGGGTCCGGCTGGAACGGGTGCTGGGCGTGGGCCTGGCGGTGGTCGCCGTCGCCGCGACCGCGCTGCTGCTGATGGCGCTGGGCGTGTTCGGTCGGACGGGGCTGGCGCCGGTCGCGGCCGCGCTGTTCGTGCTGATGACCGCGATGGGCATCACGCTGCCCAACACCCAGGCGCTCGCGCTGATGCGGACGAAGCACGCCGCCGGGTCGGCGTCCGCACTGCTCGGCACGTCGTCCTTCCTGATCGGCGCGGTCGCCTCCCCGCTGGTCGGCATCGCCGGGGAGGACACCGCCGTGCCGATGGCCGTCGTCCAGCTGTCGGCGGCGCTGCTCGCGGCCGGCTTCTTCGCGCTGCTGTGCCGGCCGTGGCGTGCCACGGCCGAGACCGCCGGGGAGGAGAGCTGAGCGCGCCGAGACTGCGCACGGGCACGCCGGAACGGGCCGGGCTCGACCGCGCGGAGATCGACCGCCTGGTGGGTGAGGTCCATGACCTCACCACCGGGGAGCGGCCCTGGGCCGCGGGTGCCGTCGTGGTCGCCGGGCGCGGCCCGGTGGTGGCGGTGGCCGAGGCCGCGGGCTGGGCCGTGCGGTACGCGGGCTTCGACGCGGTGGCCGACCGGGGCGTGGAGCTGCCGCCGGAGCGGCGGGTGGCGATGACCGTGGACACGCCCTTCGACCTGGCGTCCCTGACGAAGCTGTTCACCTCGGTGGCCGCGGTGCAGCAGATCGAGCGGGGCACCCTGGGCATCGACGCGCTGGTCGGCGCGTATCTGCCGGAGTTCCGCGGGGCGGCCGGGCACGGGATCACCGTACGGCAGCTGCTCACGCACACCTCGGGGCTGCGGCCGGAGCTGCCGCTGTACGACTGTGCGGACGCCGAGGAGCGGCTGGCGCTGCTGCGGGCGGAGGAGCCGGTCTCCGGGCCCGGGGCGTATGTGTACTCCGACCTGAACATGCTGCTGCTCCAGCACGTCCTGGAGCGGATCACCGGGCGGGGCCTTGACGTCCTGATCCATGAGGGCATCACCCGGCCGCTCGGGATGACGGCGACGCGCTTCGGGCCGTGTCCGGGCGCGGCGGCGACGGAGGACCAGCGGCGGCCGTGGGCCAAGGCGGACCGGGGGATGCTGCGGGGCGAGGTGCACGACGAGAACGCGTGGGCGCTGGGCGGGGTCGCCGGGCACGCGGGGCTGTTCTCGACGGGCCCTGACCTGGCGGTGTTCTGCCGTGCCCTGCTGGCCGGCGGCTCCTACGGGCCCGCGCGCATCCTCGGCCCGGACTTCGTGGAGCTGCTGCTGACCCCGCCGGGGCTCGGGTTCGCGCTGGACCAGGCGTGGTTCATGGGCGAGCTGGCGGGCCGCGGCGCGGCCGGTCACACGGGCTTCACGGGGACGTCCCTGGTCATCGACCCGGCGACGGACACGTTCCTCGTCCTGCTGGCCAACACCGTCCACCCGCGCCGCAGGCCCGCGGACAGCGCGCCGCGGGCTGCGGCGGGGACGCGAGTGGCGCGGGCGGTGCGGGCGGTCCGGGGGGCGTGAGCGGTCCGGGGGCATGAGCGGTCGGGGCACGAGTGGAGATTTGCCCCAGTCTGCGCTTCTTGTACAGGTATGCCCCGCCTGCCCACAATGGAAGTCGGTGAAGGACAGGCATCGGACCAGGAGGCCGGCATGTACGTCGTGGTCCAGCACAATTTCTCGAACCCGGAGGCGGCGTGGAGCCGCGGTACGGCCCTGATCGAGGGCCGTGGGGCGCCGGAGGGCACCAGGGTGCTGCAGTTCTACCCGCGCGTGGACGGTTCGGCCGCGACGTGCCTGTGGGAGTCGCGGTCCGTCGACGACGTCCAGCGCTTCGTCGACACCACGCTCGGGGACGCCAGCGTCAACGCCTGCTACGAGGTCGACGGGGAGAAGGCGTTCGCGGACAGTCCGTCGCTGTCCTCGGCCCCCCATACAATCGCTGGGTGAACGACCCCGTCAGCCCCGCCGAAACCCTGCGCGCCTCGCTCGCCGGGCTGCTCGACGGCCTCCCGCCGCGGCAGGCCGCGCAGGCGGTCGAGCGACTGATCGCCAACTACCGGGGAGCCACCCCCACCGACGCGCCGATCCTGCGGGACCGGGCGGACGTGGCCGCGTACGCCGCGTACCGGATGCCCGCCACCTTCGAGGCGGTCTCGGCGGCGCTCGCGGCGTTCGCGGACGCCGTGCCCGGCTGGGCGCCCGGCAGCCATGTGGACGTCGGCGGCGGCACGGGCGCGGCGACCTGGGCGGTGAGCGCGACCTGGGACGGGCCGCGCGAGGTGACCGTCCTGGACTGGGCCGAGCCCGCGCTGGCGCTGGGCCGGGAGATCGCCGCGGCCAACCCGGCGCTGAGCGGCGTACGGTGGCAGCGCTCTCGGATCGGAGCGGCGCTCACGATCGAGAGCACCGATCTCGTCACGGTGTCGTACGTCCTCAACGAGCTGACCGAGGCCGACCGCGCCGCGCTCGTGGACGCGGCCGCCTCCGCCGCGCAGGCCGTCGTGCTCGTCGAGGCCGGCACCCCCGCCGGCTACGCCCGCGTCATCGAGGCCCGCGACCGGCTGATCGCCGCCGGATTCCATGTCGCCGCGCCCTGTCCGCACAGCGCCGCCTGCCCGATCGTGCCCGGCGAGGACTGGTGCCACTTCTCGGCGCGGGTCAGCCGCTCCTCCCTGCACCGGCAGGTCAAGGGCGGCTCGCTGGCGTACGAGGACGAGAAGTTCGCCTACGTCGCCGCCACCCGCCTGCCCGTGACCCCGGCCCCCGCCCGGGTCGTACGGCGGCCGCAGATCCGCAAGGGGCAGGTGCTCCTCGACCTGTGCGAGGCCGACGAGCAGCTGCGCCGTACGACGGTCACCAAGCGGCACGGGGACCTGTACAAGGTGGCCCGGGACGCGGAGTGGGGCGACGCGTGGCCCCCGGCGGAGTGACTGCTCAGACAGGCTTCAGGCCCGGCTCCCCCACCTCCGTGACAGATTGACGGGTGCACGACACCCGCATGGCGGACGGATGAGTTCCGCATTCCGGACCGTCCCGTACGCTGCGGGGCCATGAACGCGAAGGAAACTGGCAAGAGGATCGCGGTGGTCACCGGCGCCGGCTCCGGGATCGGCCGCGCGGTCGCCGTGGAGCTGCTGCGGGCCGGCTGGTCGGTGGCGCTGGCGGGCCGCCGTACGGAGACGCTGCGGGAGACGGCGGCACTCGCACCCGAGGGCGCCTCGCTCGCCGTGCGCACGGACGTCTCACAGCCGGACGACGTGGCCGCGCTGTTCGCGGCGACCGTGGAGCGGTTCGGCCGCGTGGACCTGCTGTTCAACAACGCGGGCACGTTCGGGCCGGGCGGCGTGCCCGTGGAGGAGCTGTCCTACGAGGCGTGGCGGCACGTGGTGGACACGAACCTCAACGGCGCGTTCCTGTGCGCGCAGGCGGCGTACCGGCAGATGAAGGAGCAGGACCCGCGGGGCGGCCGGATCATCAACAACGGCTCGATCTCCGCCCACACGCCCCGGCCGCACTCGGTCGCCTACACGGCCACCAAGCACGCGCTGACCGGCCTGACCAAGTCACTGTCCCTGGACGGGCGGGCGTACGGCATCGCGGTGGGGCAGATCGACATCGGCAACGCGGCGACGGACATGACGGTCCGCATGCAGACGGGCGCGCTCCAGGCCGACGGCGAGATCCGGCCCGAGCCGGTGATGGACGTGGCCGATGTGGCGCGCACGGTGCGGCACATGGCGGAGCTGCCGCTGGAGGCGAACGTGCAGTTCGCGACGGTGCTGGCGACAGCGATGCCGTACGTGGGGCGCGGCTGACGCGAGTTGCACAACCGAAATTTGAAGTTCCCCCCTATTGCGGCTGGTAGACGACGTATGGTCGACTCATCTCCACAAGAGCTTCACACTTGAAGCTCTATGGTTCCGGCCAATCCCAGGGGGGAAGGCGGCAGCCGTTCCACGGAACTCACCTACCCGTGGAACGGCTGCCGTGTCATGCCTGGCCGGTCTCGAAGCGGGCGATCTTGCCGTCCTCGACCTCGAAGTGCCAGCGGGTGGTCATCTCGCCCCAGGTGTCGTTGCGGTAGTGGGCGACCAGGTCGCGGCCGTTGTTCGACTCCCGGTCCACCTTCAGGTGGCCGTTGGAGGAGAAGATCTCCCGGTCGATCCAATCCCTGAGGTCCCGGTCCGTGCCGTCGTCGGACATGGTCGCGTCGGGCGCGAGCAGGTCCATGAACCGTTCGCGGTCGTGCGCGTTGACGGCGGTGACGAAGGCGCGGACGGCCGGGTCGCTGAGTCGGGCGGTCTGAATCGTCATGGCGTCAGCGTCACACCGGGGCCGGGGAGCCGCCACCGGGTGTGCCACCCGAACGGCGGCACGGGCCGGGCCGGCCGATCCCGGTGATGGGACGGTGGAGGGACGAAGCACAAGGCGGGCGGGTCTTCGGCGTCCGGGTGCCTCGCATCCCTTCGGTATCTCTCTGGGAGTCATCGTGACCTGCTACGACCGACGTGATCTGGGTCTGCTGCTGCTCCGGCTGGGCGCCGGAGGGGTGCTCGCCGCGCACGGCACGCAGAAGCTGTTCGGCTGGTTCGGCGGCCACGGCATCGAGGGCACAGGACAGTTCATGGAGTCCGTCGGCTACAAGCCCGGCCGGGCCAGCGCGACGGCGGCCGGGCTCGCCGAGACGGGCGGCGGCACCCTGCTGGCGCTGGGCCTGGCCACCCCGGCCGCGGGCGCCGCGGCGGCCGGCGCGATGGCGGGCGCCGCCGCGGTGCACACCCCCAACGGCTTCTTCAACCAGGGCGGCGGCTACGAGTACGCGGCCACGCTGGGCCTGGCCGCCACCGGCCTCGCCGTCACGGGACCCGGCCGGCTCTCCCTGGACCACGCCCTCGGCCACATCTTCGACCGCGGCTGGATGGTCCCGGTGGCCCTCGGGGTGACGGCGGCCGCCACCGCGGTCGTCGTCGGCACCCGCAACAAGCAGCTCCGCAAGTCCGAGCGGGAGGAGCAGGCGGCCCTGTTCGACGACCAGGAGTCGCTGCTCGGGGAGTAGCCGCAGTCCGGCCAGAACCCGCCGGACGCGGCGCAGTTGACGTCTAACGTGGTCGATCAGGCAGCCGGGGCGACGGGACCCCGGCACCGGATCGGAGACGGCGTTGACTGAGCGGGCGAACGGGCAGCGGCCCACACTCCAGGACGTGGCGCGCGAGGCGGGGGTGTCGCGGTCCACCGTGTCACGCGTGATCAACGGCGAGGCGGGGGTGCGGGCGCCGGTCGCCGAGCGGATCAGGAAGGTCGTGGCCGAGCTCGGATACGTGCCGAACCAGGCGGCACGCAGCCTGGTGACCCGGCGCAACAACGCGGTGGCGGTCGTGCTGACCGAGCCGCAGAACCGGCTCTTCGTGGACCCCTTCTTCGACCGGCTGCTGGGCGGCATCCGGCAGGAGCTGGTCCGGCAGGAGGTGCAGCCGGTGCTGCTGTTCATCGAGGAGCCCGACGACTACCCGCGGGTGGGGCACTTCCTGGGCGGCGGGCACGTGGACGGAGCGCTGCTGTTCTCGCTGCGGGCCGACGACCCGCTGCCGGGGATGCTGGAGCGGACCGGCCTGCCCGCGGTGTTCGGCGGCCGGCCGGTACCGGGCGCCGGGGAGGCGGGGCACGGCTACACCTACGTCGACGCCGACAACCGCGGTGGCGCCCGGGAGGCCGTACGGCATCTGCGCGCGCTCGGCCGCACGCGGATCGCGACCGTCACCGGCCCGCTGGACCAGGCCGCCGCGATCGACCGCCTGGACGGCTACCGGGACGTGCTCCTCGACGGGCCGGCGGAGCTGATCGCCGAGGGCGACTTCACCCTGCGGGGCGGACGGGCCGCGATGGGCGCGCTCCTGGACCGTTGCCCCGACCTGGACGCCGTCTTCGTGGCCTCCGATCTGATGGCCTCCGGCGCGCTGGAGGTGCTGCGCGAGCGCGGGCGCCGGGTGCCGCAGGACGTGGCCGTCGTCGGCTTCGACGACCTGGCGCCGGTCGCCGAGGCCACGGACCCGCCGCTCACCACCGTCCGCCAGGACATCGAGGGCATGGGCCGGCTGATGGCCCACCTGCTCTTCCCGCGCGACACCGACGGCCCCGCCGGGGAGGGCACCGGGCACCCGCTGTCCTCCGTGATCACCCCGACGGAACTGGTGCTGCGCGCGTCCGCCTGACAGCGGGCGCTGGCCGCCTGCGGACTGTCCAGTTGCGGACGCCGGGGGCGGGTGTCCAGGGGGCCGCGGGAGGGGATTGGATGGAGGCAGCAGACCGGAATCTGCTCGCAGGCCCGGTTCGTCCGTCTTGTGGATCGTGGTCGGAGGTCCGATGGCACATGTCACGCGGGACGCGGCTCCCCGGATCGTCCTGGTCGGTGCGACCGGCGCGCTCGGCTCCGCCGTGGTGGAGCTGATCGGGGACCTGGGGATGGCGTACCGGAACGTCCAGCTGGTCGCCTCGGCCGGCTCGGCGGGGCGGCGGGCGCCGCTCAGGGGCCGGTTGCAGCCGGTCGTCGGGCTGGAGGACGTCGACTTCGGCACCGCCGACCTGGTGCTGTTCTGCGCCGGTGAGGCGGTGAGCCGCCGCTGGGCGCACGCGGCCTCGGCGCAGGGCGCGCTGGTGGTGGACGCCTCGGGCGCGTTCGGCGCCGACCCGGCGACACCGGTGGTCGTCCCGCAGGTCAACGGGCATCTGCTGCACCGGCGTCCGTCCGGCCCGGTCGCCGGGGCGGGCCCGCTGACCGTCGCGCTGGTGCCCCTGCTGCACGGCATCGAGCACCGCTGGGGCGTACGCCAGGTGGTGCTGAGCAGCTACCAGGCCGCCTCGGGCCTCGGCCACCAGGGCGTCGAGGAGCTGCTGGAGGGCACCGAACTGGCACTGCACGACCCGGACGCCGAGCCCCCCGCGGACCGCTTCCGGCCTGCCCTGGCCTTCAACGTCCTCCCGCTGGTGGGACAGTTGCTCCCGGACGGGTCCAGCGGCGAGGAACGGCGGCTGGTCCAGGAGACCCGCCGAGTCCTGGACCGGCCCCACCTGGACGTCACGGCGACCTGCGTACGGGTCCCGGTGGCCCACGGGCACGCCGCCGCGGTGTATGTGGAGGCCGAGTCACCGGTCGTCCGCGGGGAGTTGACCGAACTGCTGGCCTCGCTTCCGGCAGTCGTGGTCCACGACGGCGGCTGTACGGCAGCCCCGCCCACGCCCTTGACCGCAGGCGACCCGGACCGCGTCCACGTAGGACGCATCCGCGTGAGCCCCCACAACCCGCGCGGCATCTGGCTCTGGCTCGTCTTCGACAACCTCCGCGCAGGCGCGGCCCTCAACCTGCTGCGAATCGCCCGCATCGCGTTGGCGGGGGCGGGGGTGGGGGCGGGTTAGGTCCTGCGGTGCGGGTGGCGCGGGCGGGGGTTCGGTCCGGTGGTCCGGGCCGCACCCGCGGGCGGGGATGTGGGTCAGGTCCTGCGGTCCGAGTCGCGCTGGCCGGCGCGGGCGGGGGTTCGGTCCGGTAGTCCGCATCGCCCCCGCGGGCGCGGGCGTGGGCTACGGCCTGTCGCCCGGACCGCACTGCCCAGCGCGGGCGCGGCCGTGGGGCCACAGCCTGCGGCCCGGATCGCACCCACGGGCGGGTCAGGGCCTGTCGCCCGGATCGTGTCGGCCGAAGCGGGCTCGGGCGTGGATCAGGACCTGCGGCCCCGATCCGCACCGACCGGCGCGGACGCAGGAGTCGATACAGCCCACGCCCCGATCGCGCCCGCGGGCACGGATCAGGGCCCGTCACCCGGATCGCACGGGCCGGAGCGGAGCACAGGCGTGGATCAGGGCCTGCGGTCCGCAGCGCACCAGCCGACGCTGCCGCGCGGGCGTGGGTCAGGGCCCGCCCCCCGATCGTGCCGGCGTCACGGCGTCGGGGTCGGTGTGCGAACGGCCGGCCCTAGTCCGGGCGCCCCGTGTCCCATTTGTCGTCGGCGACGGTGATGACGTCCCGGGCTGCGCCGGTGTCGCCGAATGGGTTCGGGCCCGTCACGGAACCGAGAATTCCGAGGGTGCCGGAGAGGAGGAGGATCCCCAGCGCCCGGGTCACAACTCGCCGGTCTTTCACCGTCATTTCGCCGCCCATTCGATTGAATTCGACTTCACTTCACTGCCGTTTCCGGGCAGCAGCCTGCCAGGAAAAGGAAGCCGGTTCGAGGTTCAATCGGTGTCCTATGATGGCTCGGCCACAAGTGGATAGCGGCTGGACGTGGAGTGGAGGGGCACACGTTGGACAGCCAACCCCTGTTGGACGAACTGGCGCTGGACGCCTATCGGTCCGCGCTGCGCGCGGGTGTCTTCGTCGACGAGGAGGTCGCCGCCGAACTCGGCGTGCCCGCCGCCCGGGTCGCCGAGGCCCGCAAGACACTGCTGGACCTACGACTGCTGGGCACGTCGGGCGAGGACGGCCCGGTGGTGCCGCTCGACCCGGAGGTGGTGGAGGCCGAACTGGTCACACCGCTGGAGATGTCGATCGCCCGCGAACGGCGCCGGGTAGCCGAAATTCACCGGCAGTTGCACTCACTTGCCGGACTATACCGCTCAATCGAGCGTGCGCATTCCGCGCATTCCACGGATGTCCCGATCCGCGTTCTTGACAACGCCGACGACGTTCGCCGGGAGATCGATCTGGCACGCCATCGCTGCACCCAGGAGCGGCTCAGTCTGCAACCCGGCGGCGGCCGCTCCGCGGAACTCCTCCAGCAGGATGTCGTACAGACCCAGGAAATGCTGCGGCGCGGTGTCCGAATCCGCACGCTCTATCAGCACACCGCCCGGTCCAGTCTCACCACCCGGACCTATGTACGGCAGATCTGCGCGGAAGGCGCCGAGGTGCGCACCGCGGAGGAACTCTCCGAACGGCTGCTCGTCTACGACCGGCGGATCGCGTTCGTGCCGATGGAGCGCAAGGGCAGCGAACCGCCCGGCGCCGCCGTGGTCACCGACCCGACGCTGGTGGCGTATCTGTGCCGGTCGTTCGAGGCCGCCTGGCAGGTCGGCCGGCCCTTCGGCAGCGGCCCGGACGGCGACGACGACAGCCAGCAGGTGGGCGCCGAGTTACGGTCGTCGATCCTGCGGCTGATGGCGATGGGGCTCAAGGACGAGGTGATCGCCCGCCGCCTCGGTATGGCGACCCGCACCTGCCGCCGCTACATCTCGGCGCTGATGGACGAACTCGGCGCCACCAGCCGCTTCCAGGCGGGCGTCCTGATCGGCCGCAGACAGGCCGCGGCGGGCAAGGACCTCACGGCCGGCAAGAACCTCACCGACGGCAAGAACCTACCGACCCGCAAGGACCTCACGGACGGTGACCCGCGCTCGACCGGTTGAGCTGTCCACTACCTGCCACGCCAGCACAGGACGCCGGTGACGCCTCGTGCCCGCCCTCTCTCCCGTGCGACCTTTTCGAACACCGGCTGACCACAAGGCCCGCAAGGTCGCACAAGGCCGTACAAGGTCGCACAAGGTCGTATGGGAGAGAGCGATGACCGCACTCATCAGCCTCGAAGAGGCGGAGAAACTGGACGTCGACCAGGTGCACGAGCTGTACCGCACCTACATCAACAAGAGCCAGGTCCGGCTGATGACCTCCTTCGGCTTCGGCCGGGAGCTCGTCGATCACGCCGAGGGCGCCTATGTCCACACCCGCGACGGCCGCCGCATCCTGGACTTCACCGGCGGGGTCGGCGTGCTCAACCACGGGCACAACCACCCGCGCATCCTGGCCGCCCGGCAGCGCTTCCAGGAACAGCGGCGCATGGAGGTGCACAAGACCTACTTCTCGCCGTATCTCGCGGCCCTCGGGCACAACCTGGCGGCCGTGCTGCCCGGTGACCTGACCCGCTCGTTCCTGCCGAACTCCGGCGCCGAGGCGGTCGAGGGCGCGGTGAAGCTGGCGTACAAGTACCACGGAGGCAGGCGGCAGACGATCCTGCGCTCCGACATCAGCTTCCACGGCAAGCTCCTCGGCTCCGGCGGACTGACCGGCAGCACGCAGAACCACTTCGACTTCCCCACCATCCCCGGCATCCGCACCTTCGCCTACGACGACCTGGACTCGGTGCGCGCCGCACTGGCCGAGGCCCGCGGCGCCGACGGCCGCAGCGATGTGTACGCGCTGCTGATCGAGCCGTTCAGCGCGTCCACGATGCGCTGGTGCTCGGAGGAGTTCCTGCGCGGGCTGCGCGAGCTGTGCACGGCCGAGGACATCGTGCTGGTCTTCGACGAGATCTACACCGGCTGGGGCAAGACCGGCAGCATGTTCCACTTCACGCGCTACGAGGGCCTGGTGCCGGACGTGGTCACCACGTCGAAGTCGTTCGGCGGCGGCAAGTCGTCGGTGTCGGCGTATGTGGCGCGCGAGCCGGTCTTCCGGCGGGCCTACGACAACATGACCGACGCCATGATGCAGAGCACGAGCACGACGTACTACGGCTTCGGCGAGGAGACGGCGACGGCCGTCGAGGCGATCTCGGTGGCGGTGGAGGACGACTACCCGGCGCGGGCGCGGGCCATCGAGGCGGTGCTGCGGCCGGGCCTGGAGCGCATCCGCAAGACGTACCCGGAGTCGATCGCCGACGTACGCGGACACGGCGCGTTGTTCGGGGTGTTCCTGCAGGGCGGACCGAAGGTGCTGGACCTGATCGGCAAGCTCCCGGCGGCCGGCCCCGCGAAGGACCCCCTGATCCGCACGAAGATCATCACGGCGGCGGTCATCGACACCCTGTACCGCAGGCACGACATCTACACGTACAACACGCTCAACGGCCGCAGCCCCCTGGTGGTCAGCCCGCCGCTGGTGGCAGGGCCGGAGGAGGTCGAGCGGTTCCTCGACGCCCTGGACGCCACCCTCGCCGAGGGCATGGGCCGTCTGGTGGGCCGGTTCGTGCGGGAGCGGGTGAGCTCGCTGTGGTGACCGACGCTTCCACGAACCTGCCCGGACGGGTCGCGGTGACCGGGGCCGCCGGGGTGCTCGGCGGGCATCTCGTGCGGCGGCTGCTGGCCGAGGGCTGCGAGGTGCGCGCCTTCGACCGGCGCCCGGTGCCCGCCGCGCCCGGCCTGCTGCCCTTCACCGGGGACATCCGCGACCGGCGTGCGGTCACCGAGGCGCTGGACGGCGCCGACGCGGTGGTCCACTGCGCCTCGGCGCTGCCCAGCTACCCGGCCGCCGACATCCGCTCGATCGTGGTCGAGGGCACCACCGCCGTGCTGGAGGCGGCCCACGTCACGGCCGTACCCAGGGTCGTGCACATCTCCTCGACCGCCGTGTACGGGCTGCCGAAGCTGGTGCCGACCCCGGAGGAGCACCCGCACGCCCCCGTCGACGCCTACAGCGCGGCCAAGGCGGAGGCCGAGACGGTCGCCGAACGGTTCCGCGCGCAGGGCATGCGGCTGCCGGTGCTGCGGCCGAAGACCTTCCTCGGACCCGGCCGGATGGGCCTGTTCGACATGCTCTTCCAGTGGGCGGAGGAGGGCCGCCACTTCCCGGTCCTCGGCCGCGGCGACGTCCGCATCCAGATGCTCGCCCTGGAGGACCTGGGCGACGCCGTCCTGACCGTGCTGCGCGCCCCGGACGAGGTGGCCTGCGACACGTACAACATCGGGGCCGCAAAGTTCGGCACCCTGCGCGAGGACTTCCAGGCCGTGCTGGACGCGGCCGGCCACGGCAGGCGCGTGGTGTCCGTGCCCGGCCGCCCGGCGGTCGCGGTGCTGCGGGCGCTGGAGCGGACCCGGCTCTCCCCGGTGTACGGCCGGCTGCTGCACAAGCTCCTCGCCGACTCCTACGTGTCCGTCGACAAGGCCCGCGAACGGCTCGGCTTCAGCCCCGAGTTCTCCAACCGGGACGCGATCCTGCGGACGTACGACTGGTGGCGCGGGCAGCGCACGACGGCCGCCGCGAGCGCGAGCACGTCGGGCGGGCCGACCAGCACGGACCCCTGGCGGCAGGGCGCGCTGGGCCTCGTGAAGGCCTTCTTCTGACATGGCCGTGACCGAGGAGGCGCCCGAGGTCAGGGCCCGGGAGCCCGGACCCTCCGTGAAGCCCCGCTGGTGCCTGGGCACCCGGCTGCTGGTCGGGGCCTCCGTCCTGTGGGCCGTGCTGCTGGTGCTGCATGTGCTGCTGGCCGGGCGGTGGTGGCCGTGGCTCGTGGTGGAGGCCGTGCCGCCCGTCGCCCTGGTCGCGGTGCCGCTGCTGCTGCTCGCGCTGACCCCACTGGCCCGGCCGGTACGCCGGTGGCTCGCGGCCGCGCTGGTGGTGCCGCTGGCCGTCGGGGCGTATCTGGCGGACCTGGTGCCCGGGTTCCCCGACGGGGCCGTACGGGGCACCGAGGTCAGGGTCTTCGCCTGGTCCACGGACTACTGGCAGATGACCGACGACAAGGACGCCTTCTACGCCTTCCTGCGCCGCCAGGACGCCGATGTGTATCTGCTCCAGGAGTACCTGTACTGGGTGGACGACCGGCCGGTGCGGATCGACGACGCGGCGCGGCTGCGCCGGGAGTTCCCCGGCTACCGGCTGTCCGTGGAGGGCGAGTTGCTGACGCTGTCCCGGCTGCCGGTCGTCGCCGAGCACCACCGTGAGGTGCCCGCCTCGGGCGACGGCTGGTACTGGCAGGGCGCCAAGACCCAGCGCACCGACATCCGGGCGGGCGGCCGCACGGTGTCCTTCTACAACGTCCACCTCCCCGTGCCCTTCCGCGTCGGGGACAACCCGCTCGGCTCCGGCTTCCGCGGCTTCCTGAAGGAGCAGTACGACCGCCGCGACCGCGAACTGAGCGCCCTGCGCGCCGATTTGAAGGCCAACCCGCATCCGGCCGTGGTGGCCGGCGACTTCAACTCCCCCTGGATGGGCCGCCTGCGCCCGCTCGGCGCGGGCACCGAGGGCCACCGGCCCGACGGTTCCCCCTTCGCCGGGTTCTCCTGGCCCGTCTCCGACTACCCGCTGCCCCGGCTGTGGCGGCTGGACTGGCTGTTCACCGGCGGCGGCGTCGGTGTGCCGGACTACCGCCTGGGCGGCGGGGAGGCGTTCTCCGACCATGTGGCCCAGCGCGTCCGGGTCGTCGTACCGGAAGACGCCTCCTGAACTCCCCTCTCTTCTCCTTTCCTTTCCTGCAGCACACCCTTGATCACTCCCGAGGAGGGACCCCACCATGCGGGAACCCCGCAGATACGACGTGACGGTGATGCTCGACTACTACGCCCCCTACGTCAGCGGGCTCACCGAGGCCGCCCGGATGACCGCCGAGGGGCTGGCCGCGCGCGGCTGGAAGGTGGCCGTGGTCTGTGCCCAGCACGACCCGGCGCTGCCCCGCCAGGAGGTGATGAACGGCGTCCATGTGTACCGGGCGCCCGTCCTGGCCCGGGTCAGCCGCGGCTTCGTCTCCCCCGCCCTGCCGCTGCTCGCGCGGAAACTGGCCAAGCGCTCCGACATCGTGCACATGCATCTGCCCAACCCCGAGGCCGCGTTCGTCGCCGCGCTCACCGGGGACGCCCGGCTGGTGGTGACGTACCACATCGACGTGTTCCTGCCCGACTCGCCGGTGAACCGGTTCGGGATGCGGGCGGTCGACGCGGTGTGCCGGTCGGCGGTGCGCCGGGCGGACCTGGTCATCACCAACAGCGAGGACCAGGCGCGCGGTTCGCGGATCTGGCCGACCATACGGCGCCGCAGGCTCGCCCCGATCCCGTCCCCCTGCGTCGACCGCAGCGGCGGGGCGCCCCGGATGCGGGACGGGGACGGGCTGCACATCGGCTTCATGGGCCGGATCACCGTCGACAAGGGCATCGAGTACCTCATCCGTGCCTTCCGCGGCATGGACGATCCGCGCGCCCGGCTGCTGATCGCCGGCGACTACACGACCGTCGCGGGCGGCAGCAACATCGACGAGCTGCGCCGCGAGGCCGGCGGCGACCCGCGCATCCGGTTCACCGGGCTGCTGCGCGGGGAGGCGGTGCGGGACTTCTACGCCTCCATCGACGTCTTCGCGCTGCCGTCGGTGTCGGAGTCCTTCGGCATCGTCCAGGTCGAGGCGATGATGGCGGGCGTCCCGCCGGTGTCCACGAACCTCTCCGGCTCCCGCTACCCGGTCTCCGCCACCGGCTTCGGCCGCCTCGTCCCGCCCCGCGACCCGGACGCCCTGCGCGAGGCACTGCTGGAGCTCGCCGAACTGCCCGCCGAGGACCGCGAGTCGGGCCGCGAGGCAGCGACGAAGCTGTTCGGCGGGGAGGCGTTCCTGGACGCCCACGAAGAGGCGTTCCGCAGGCTGAAGGCGGGGTCATGACCCTGAAGAGCACACAGGCGGTGGACGAGCACCGCCCGGCACCCCCGAGCAGTGGCCCCCCGTACGTGCTGCTGAGCGCGGCCGCCGTACCGAGGCGCTCGCGCCTGCCGGCGCCGCTGCTGCTCCTGCGCCCCCGTCAATGGGTGAAGAACGTCTTCGTGCTGATCGCCCCGCTGGCGGTGGACCCGGCGGCCCTGCTGCGGCACCCGGGCCGGGCACTGGCCGCGCTGCTGGCGTTCACGGCGGCCTCGGCCGCGGTGTACGTGCTCAACGACTGGCTGGACCGGGAGCGCGACCGGCTGCACCCGGTGAAACGGCACCGCCCGCTGGCCTCCGGCCGGATCGGCCCGGCCGGCGCGCTGGTGCTGGGCGGCACCTGCCTGGCCGCGCTCGTCGTGACCGGGCTGGCGCTGCCGCCCGGCGCGCAGGCGGCGATCGCCGGGTACGCGGTGCTCAACCTCGCCTACTGCCTGGCCCTGAAGCACTATCCGCTGATCGACGTCAGCCTGGTCGCGACGGGCTTCGTCCTGCGGGCGGTGGCGGGCTGCGTCGCGGTGGCCGCGCCCTTCAACCCGGCGCTGATCATCTCCGTGTACTGCACCTGTCTGCTGCTGTCGCTGGGCAAGCGCCGGCACGAACTGGTCACCGCCGAACTGCGCGGCCAGGCCGTGGCGGGCCGGCCCGCGCTCGCGGGCTACTCGGTGCCGCTGCTGGACCAGCTGATCGCCGTCCTGCTGGCCGCGACCCTGATCGGCTACGAGCTGTTCGCCCTGTCGGCGCCGCATCCGCACGCGCCCGTCCTGGCGGTCGTCACCGTGCCGTTCGCCGTGTTCGCCGTGTGCCGCTACGTCCAGCTGGTCTCGCAGCGCCGCGGCGGCGAACCCGGCCGTGACGTCCTCACGGACGCGCCGCTCGTCGTCAACGCCCTGCTGTGGCTGGCCTGTCTCGCCGTCGGCCGACTCCTGTGAGGTGCCCCATGACCGTGCCGCCCACCGTCTCCGTCATCATCCCCAACCACAACTACGCCCGCACGCTGGGCCGTTGCCTCGGAGCCGTCGCCGAGCAGACGTACCCGCACATCGAGATCGTGGTCGTCGACGACGGCAGCACCGACGACTCCCCGCGGATCGCCGCCGCCCACCCGGGCGTCCGGCTGGTGCGCACCGCCAACGCCGGGGTGTCCGCCGCCCGCAACACAGGCGTACGGCACAGCAGCGGCGACATCCTCTTCTTCCTCGACTCCGACATCGCCCTGCACCCCGACGCGGTCCGCATCGCCGTCGAGGTCCTTCGGGCGGACCCGCGGGTGGGTTTCGTCGGCGGCATCTACGACTCCGTGCCGCTGATCGACGACGGCGCCGTCGAGCGCTACAAGGTCCTGCACGGCCACTACTGGCGGCGCCGCACCGCCGGCCCCGTCAAGGCCGCGTACTTCTCCCTCGGCGCGATGCCGCGCACCGCGTACGACCGGGCGGGCCCGCTGGACGAGTCGCTGCGCGACACCGAGGACATCGAGTACGGCGCCCGGCTCGCGGCCGACTCGACGGTGCTGCTCGACCCGCGCATCGTCGGCCGCCATGACGACGACGACCGGCTGAGCGTCCTGCTGCGCAAGCAGTACCGCCGCTCGGCGACCCTGGTGTCCCTCTTCGCCGACCGGGGAAGGGGCCGCCCCCAGCTGTCGGACACCGCCTACCGGCCCCGCGCGGTGGCGGGCACCGGCCTGGCCCTGGCGGGCCTGGCCGCCCTCCCCCTGTGGCCTGCGGCGGGCGCGGCCGCCTCGGCGGCGGGCCTGGCCCTCTTCGCCTCGGAGGAACGCGGCCTGCTCCGCTACTTCCGCACGGCAGCGGGCGTACGCGCCCTCCCGTTGATGACCGGCCTCCACTTCCTGATGACCGCGACGACGGGCCTTGCGGCCACGGCAGGAGCAGCACACTGGCTGCTGTCACCGACCTTCCGCCACAGGTACAGCCGTGCGTGAGGTTCTTCAGGGGCGCGGGGAACTGCGCGACAAGCCACAACGAACGGAAAGCCGCACGACCTCGGCCGATGGCAGACGAGATCGCGCACCCTGGCTCCGACGAGCCCTGACCCTCATGGTGCTGACCCTGTCCGCGGCCTTCCTCATCCGCTCCTTCACCACAGAAGACGCCCACATCACAACAGCCCTCACCCGCCTCGGCCCCTACCTCCCCCCAGCCCTCGCAGCCGCCCTGACCGGCCTCTGGCTCACCGCCCTGTCCTGGCGAGAACCCCTCCAGTCCCTGTCGGCCCCCCTCACCCGCCCCCAAGCGGTACGCGTCTTCGCGGCGGGCCAACTCGGCAAGTACGTCCCCGGCGTGATGTGGTCCATCGTGCTGCAGAGCCGCCTGACGGCAGCCTCCGGCATCACGGTCCTGCACCTCACCGCGGCCTTCGGCGCGTACGCCGCGGTGTCCCTCTCCACGGGCGCGGTCGTCGGCCTGCCCGCCCTGGCGGACCACGCGTACGGCCCGACGGCCGCGGCCCTGACCGCCGTACTGGCACCCCTGGCCCTGTGTCTGCTGTCCCCGCTCCTCACGATTGCGGTACGGCTGTTCAGGGCGGTGCCCGCGCTGGCGCGCCGGCTCGCTCCCGTGCCGGGGCCGGTGCTGCGGCGCGCGGTGTGGCTGTGCGCGCTGTCGTGGGCGGTGACCGGCGTCCATCTGTGGCTGCTGGCGGTCGCGCTGGGCGCGGACCCGCTCGCGGCGGTGCTGCCCTGTGTGGCCGGGTTCGCGGTGGCCACGTCGCTGGCCAGCGTCGTGGTCGTCGTACCGGACGGGCTCGGCGTGCGCGAGGCGCTGCTGGCGGTGTCGCTGGCCTCGGTGCTGCCCGCGCCGCAGGCCGCGCTCGCGGCGGCGGGCAGCCGGCTGGTGCTGGCCGCGGCGGACGTCCTCGCCTTCGGCTACGGCACCCTCGCCGCACGCCGAGTGTCCCTGACCCCCGTATCCCTGCGTGAACGAAAGGAAAGTCCATGCTGAACACCCCGCTCCAGGAATCCGTCCTGGACCGGCTCCGCTCGACCCGCGTGGCCCTC
Source organism: Streptomyces sp. NPDC096205 (assembly GCF_044763135.1). Lineage (NCBI taxonomy): Bacteria > Bacillati > Actinomycetota > Actinomycetes > Kitasatosporales > Streptomycetaceae > Streptomyces > Streptomyces sp. NPDC096205. The sequence continues at coordinate 628,907 of NZ_JBIWFS010000002.1, forward strand.
GGCACCATGTACTTCGGCACCACGGTCGACGAGCCGACGTCGCGGGCGGTCCTCGACCGGTTCGCCGAGCGCGGCGGCAGGCTGCTCGACACGGCCAACTGCTACTCCTTCTGGGTGCCCGGCGGCACCGGTGAGGAGTCGGAGCTGGTCCTCGGGCGCTGGCTGGCGGCGACGGGCGCGCGTGCGGAGATGCTGCTGGCCACGAAGGTGGGCTGTCTGCCGGACCCGCTGGACGGGCCGTTCCCGGAGTCCGCGGAGGGGCTGGCGCCCGAGGTGGTGCTCAAGCAGTTCCAGCGCAGCACGGAGCGGCTGGGCTGCGAGACGGTCGATGTGTACTTCACGCACGCCGACGACCCGTCGACCCCGCTCGCCGAGACGTTCGGCGCGCTGTCGGAGCTGGTGCGCTCCGGCCGGGTGGGGGTGCTCGGCGCGAGCAACCCGGCCGTGGAGCGGCTGCGCGAGGCGGAGGCGCTGGCCGCCGGCGGCGAGGCGACCGCGGCCTACCGTGTCGTACAGGTGCGGCACTCGTATCTGTGGCCGGACCCCTCGGCCGACATCCGGCCGCAGGTGCCGCTGGACCGGCCGCTGGTCGACTTCGCGCAGGAGCACGGGGCCGTGCTGCAGGGCTACTCGCCGCTGCTGCAGGGCGCGTTGACCCGGCCCGACCGGCAGCTGAGCCCCGAGTACCGGGGCGCCGACAACGCGCGGCGGCTGGCCCGGCTGCGGGAGCTGGCCGGCCGGCTCGGGGTGACGGCCAACCAGCTCGCGCTGGCCTGGATGGCGGGCGGCCCGGTCCCGGTGATGCCGGTGCTGGGCGTCAGCAGCGTCGCCCAGCTCGACGAGGCGCTGGACGGCCTCGCCCTGGAGCTGCCCGAGGAGATCCGGGGGCGGCTCGACGAACTGGCCCCGCTGGGGCGCCTGCGGACGCGGTGACTTCAGCTCGCGCGTCCCGCCCGGCCCAGCAGGTCCTCGAGCACCTGCTGGGCCAGCCGGCCGTCCTCGAACCCGGCGAGGGTGCCACCGGTGCCTCCCCGTGCGGCGGACGTCCAGTCGAGCAGCTGGTCCAGGAAGGAGTCGGCCCAGCCGGGGACCTCGCCGGGCGGGTCGTCCAGCCGGGCGGGGCCGAGGAGTTTGACCGGCTCCCAGTCGACGCCGGTGCGCTCCAGCAGGAGGGAGCCGTCGCGGGAGTGGTAGGCGAGTTCGCCGCGGGTGCCGGTCAGGGTGAGGCTGAGGCCGACGTCGTCGGGGGTGGACGCCTTGGACGCGGTGAGGGTGAAGTGCGGGCCGGTGTGCAGCCGGCCGCTGACGAAGGCGTGGTCGTCCACCTCGACCGGCCGCCCGCCCTTGGTGCCGACCTTGGTGCGCAGCGCCACCTGACAGGCCCCGGTGTCGACCGGGCTGCGGAACAGGAAGTGCAGCAGGTCGAGGAGGTGCACGCCGAGGTCGCCGAGCGCGCCGCTGGTGGAGCGTTCGGCGGCGCCGTCCCGCCAGGTGAAGTGCCGGCGGGTGAGCGCGCTGGCCCGCTTGAAGGCGAGGTCGGCGTGCAGGACGCGGCCGAGCCGGCCGTCGTCGACGCGCTCGCGTACGGCCCGTACGACGGGCAGATAGCGGTAGTTGAAGCCGACGCCGGCGGTCACCGGGGACGCGGCGGCCCGCTCGCGCATGGCGGCCGCCTCGGCGAGCGACACGGCCATCGGCTTCTCGCACAGCACATGCCTGCCGTGGTCGAGCACGGCCAGGGCGTGGGCGGCGTGGGTGCGGTTGGGCGAGGCGACGACCACGCCCTCGGCGGCCGCGCAGAGTTCCTCCAGGGAGGCGAACGCGGGCACACCCAGCTCACCGGCGGCCTCCCGGGCGCGGTCCGCGTCGATGTCGTACAGACCCGCCAAGGTGGTCCGCTCGCAGGCCAGCACGGTCCGGGCGTGCACCCGGCCGATGTTCCCGGCGCCGACGATCCCGACTCGCATCACTTCAGGCCCTTCCCGGCGTGGTCGTGGTCCAGTCCGGCGCGCAGCGCGGTGAGGACGGCGTCCGCGTAGAGGCGCTCGGACACCTGGGGGTGGCGCTCGCGCGCCTCCTGCGTGCCGTTGCCGACCAGGAGTCCGTGGCCGACGGCCGCGAGCATCTCCAGGTCGTTCCCGCTGTCCCCGAAGGCGAACGCGTCGGCGGGGTCGACGCCGTGGAGGGCGCAGACGTGGTCGACGATGTGCCGCTTTCCGCAGCCGGGCGGCAGCAGGTCGACGTCGTAGGCGTCCTCGGGGTCGCCCGCGCCGGGGTTGCAGCGGTTGGTCTGCGCCGCGAGCCCGAAGCGGGCCGCCACCGGGGCGACCCGGGCGAGGGCACGGGCGTCGGCGTCCGGGTCGCGGCTGTAGTGGTAGAAGCTCTTGACGAGGCTGTCGGGCGCGCGGCCCGGCTGCAGCTCCAACGCCACGCCCTGCGCCGCCAGTTCGCGTACGACGGTGTCGGCGCGGGCCGTGACGTCGGCGGGGGACGGCAGCCGCCGCTGCCAGCCGGGCTCGGGACGCAGCTCGTGCCCGTCCGTGACCAGCAGCTCGGTGCCGAGCGAGCAGGCGACGAAGTGCGGCAGCGTCCGCAGCCCGTGGGCACGGACCTTCTCCAGCACGGAGACCAGCGAGCTGCCGGTCACCCACCCGAACAGCAGCCCGTGCCGCGAGACCGCCTCGGCGAGGTAGTCCTCCAGCGCCTCACGGTCGGCGATACGTGCCGGGGTGGGGGCGTGGGCGAGGTAGGTCTCGTCGAAGTCGCTGAAGGCGATGGTCCGTACGGAGGCCGGTTGGGGCAGGGGTACGGGGGTGTCGGTGACAGCCGGGACGAGCGGTAAGGGTGTACCGGTGGCGGCCGGGACGAGCGGTACGGGTGCGTCAGTGGCGGGGGTGAACGATACGGGCGCGTCAGTGGCCGGGACGAACGGTTCGGCCGGGGTGCCGGAGCGCAACATGCAGTGCCTCGATGACTCGGTCCTGCTCGGTGACGGACAGGTTGTTGTGCAGCGGGAGGTGGAACACGGTGGCGTGCAGCCGCTCGGTGTGCGGCAGCCGGGCCGACGCGAACAGCTTGTGGTGCAGCCGGGTGCGCTGGTGGTGGGTGAGCACGGGGTAGTAGAGGTCGGTCTCCACCCCGGCGGCCCGCAGCCGCGCGCGAAGTGCCTCCCGGTCGTCCGGGTGTGCCGTCACGGGGAACAGGTGCCAGGCGTGGTCGGGTGTGAAGTCGGGGACGCCCAGCGGGGTGCCGGCGAGGGCCTCGATGTAGCGGTGGGCGAGGAAGGCGCGGCGGTAGCTGTTGAGGGTGAGCCGGGGCAGCAGGCCGAGCGCCACCGTGGCCGTGGAGTTGTCGATGCGCGAGTTGAGCCCGTACGCCTCGGCCTTGACGTTCTTCCGGCCGGGCTCGAAGCCGTGGTAGGCGAACATCCGCAGGCGCTCGGCGAGTTCGGCGTCCCGGGTGAGGACGGCACCGGCCTTCCCGGTCAGGCCGAAGTTCTTGTACGGGTTGAAGCTCAGCGCGGCCGCGTCGGAGTGGGCTCCGACCCCGGTGACGCCGATCGCCTGGCAGGCGTCCTCCACCACGCGCAGTCCCCGCTCCCGGGCGACACGGGCGATGCCCTCGACGTCGGCGAGCCGGCCGTGCAGATGGACGGGCAGCACGGCACGGGTGCGCGGGGTGACGGCCTCGGCGACGAGGGCGGGGTCCAGGGTGTGCCGTACGGGGTCCACGTCGACCAGGACGGGGACGGCCCCGCACGCGAACACGGCGTTCTCGGTCGCCGCGAAGCTGTTCGCGGGCATGATCACCTCGTCGTCGGGGCCCACCCCGACCGCGCGCAGGGCGATGATCAGCGCATCGGTGCCGCTGCCGGTGGCGATCGCGTGGGGCAGCCCGAGGAAGCCGGCGAGCGCGTCCTCGAACTCGGCGACCGCCGGACCGCTGGTCAGCTCGCCGGTGGCGAGCGCCCGGGCGAAGCAGTCGACGGCGGTGCGCTGTTCCTCGGCGGTGAGCAGCCGGTCCTTGGGGAGGAACGGAACAGGGCCTTCGGCGGCCGGCTCGCGGTGGAAGACGGAGTCCGGGGCGTCGGGGTGGAGCCGCCCGGGCTCCTGGTCCAGGACCCGCGCGAGGGCCCGATGGCCCAGGGAGGGCGCGTGGCGGTACGGCGACAGGGGGCCGCCTCCTGCCACGTCGAGGACGAGCCGGTGGATGTCGCGACTGTCCCCGTTGAACGTTTCTGCAGTCATCGGGCGTCGTCCTCCGCGAGGGCGGGGCAGCCGAAGGTGCGGGCGGCCCGCTGAAGCGTCCGCCGGTCGGGCTGCTTGAAGTAGGCCAGTTCCCGCCCGGTGCGCAGGGTCTGCACGGCGAGGGCCAGATCCCGGTCGTCGGTGGTGTCGACGACGAGGAGGTCGGCGGCGACCCCGGCCTCGGCGATCCGGTCCAGGGCCCCGTCGGCGCTGCTGATGTGCAGGACGTCGTACGACTGCCCGAGCGGAAGCCGTCCGGCCAGCGCGCGGCAGGCGAACTCGAAGCGGAGGTAGGCCTCGAACCAGCTGGGTCCGTCGGGGCGGTCGGGGTCGAAGTAGGCGTCGAGGATCCACTGGAGGCGGACCTCGAGTTCGGGGTGCTTGGCGGCGAAGTAGGCGTAGTTCTCCCGCCATTCGGAGTGCCGCTCGCGGTCGGACTCGGGGTGGAACTGGTGGAGGACGCGGGCGTACGGGGTGTGCAGGAGGGTGAGTCCGTGCCGGTGCAGGCGGTAGCCGAGTTCGACGTCCTCGAAGCTCCACTTGCGGATGTCCTCGTCGAACCCGCCGACGGCGAGGAGGTGTTCCTTGCGGACGGAGACGTTGCAGCCGTAGAGGAAGTGCCAGCCGGTGGCGAGGGCGCCCAGGTTGTGCGACAGCAGGTCGGTGACCTCGGCGCGTTCGTCGGGAGCGGCGACGGGCGGGAGGGCCGCGAGGTCGAACCCGGCGCGCAGCAGGTCGCGGTCGACGCTGCCGGGGGCGAGGTAGTCGCGGAAGCCGATGGCCACCACGTCGGTGCGGTCGCGGTGGCAGCGCAGATGCTCCCGCAGGAAGGAGGGGTCGATGATCTGGTCGCCGTCGGCGAAGACGACCACCTCGCCCTCGGCCTGCCGGATGCCCTCGTTGCGGGCGGCCGAGCGGCAAGACGTCCCGGTGCGCGGCAGATACACATACCGCAGCGCGTACTTCAGGGGCAGCCCGGTGACCATGTCGCCGGTGCCGTCGGTCGAGCCGTCGTCGACGAGGACGACCTCGAAGGTGTCGGGGGCGTCGAGCTGCTGGTGGTTGAGGGAGAGCAGGCAGGGTTCGAGGAGTTCCCTGGAATTGTAGGCGGGAATGACAAGGCTGGCTTTCACGGGATTCTCCGGGAGTACGGTGACGTACAGGGAAAGGAAATGCGCGGCAGGTCAGAATTCGGGCGAGGAGGGCGCTTTCTGCCGGGGCCCGGTGCTCTCCTCGGACGGCGGCTGTGACGCGGCGACGGAACGCCAGCGCAGGCCGAGCAGCAGCGCGCGGAGGTTCTCGTCGACGGCCATGGCGGCCATGACGCCGACGATGCCGAGGCCGAGCGGGAGGGAGAGCGTGTAGGCGAGGGGCACGAAGACGCACCAGAGCACGAGGATGCCGACGGCGGCCGGGTAGGTGACCTGCCCGACGGACCGCAGCGCGCTCGCGGTCGTCATGATCAGCGAGGAGCCGGGCAGATAGAGCAGCCCGCACCACAGCAGCAGCCGGCCCGCGTCGGCGACGTCCGGGTCGTCGGTGAACCCGTCCATGATCAGGCCGCTGCACAGTGCCACGCCGAGCGCGAGCACGAGGGCCGCCGTCACCCCGACGAGCCGGGTGCGGCGGGCGATGCTCCGCAGCCGGCCGGTGTCCCCGGCGCCCGCCAGATGCCCGAGGGCGATCTGGAGGCCCTGCGACAGGGCCGAGGAGAACATGCCGATCATGTTGGTGATGCTCAGGGTGTACATCCGGGCGGCGAGCTCGTCGGTGCCGACCGCCGCGATGATCCGGGTGGTGGCGATCTGCGCGGCCTGCCAGAAGGCGGGCTCCAGCATGGTCGGCAGCGAGAACGCGAGCAGCAGGCCTGCGTGGGCGCGCAGTTGCCGCCCGTCGGCGGGCCGCCGGAACCGGATCCGGATCCGGAAGAACACCAGCCACGCGCTGTACGCGAGCCCTGCGCCGGTGGCGAGCGCGGTGGACAGCGCGACCCCGCGGACGCCCCAGCGGGGCCCGAAGTCGGCGAGGACGAGGACGAAGATGAGCCCGACGTTGACGAGATTGGTGAAGACGGCGGCGAACATGGCATGGCGCGTAAAACCATTGGCGGCCATGACCCCGCCGAGCATGGCGACCAGGGAATGCACGACCGCACTCCCACCGACGATCTCCAGGAAGGCCGTGCCGTAGGCGAGATGCGCCCCGCCCAGCCCGAGCATCCGCGCCACGTCCTCCGCGAACGCGAACAGCCCGAGGCTCACGACAGCGCCGAGCAGCAGATGCAGCACCAGGGCGACGGAGTAGAACTCCCTTACCTTCTCCGCCTCCCCCTTCCCCAGGGCCCGGGCGTACACCAGGCTCCCGCCCTGCCCCATGAAGGAGAACATCATCAGCACGAACGTCGCGACGGTGTTGACCGACCCCACGGCCGCGGCCGCGTCGTCGGAAATCCGTCCCAGCGCCCAGACGTCGACCAACCCCATGAAATAGGTGCAGGTCAACTGAAGAAAAATCGGCCAACTCAGAGAGAAAACCCCGAGTTTTCTTGCAGGTGGCACGATTTTGTCTCCCCCCTGACGGACGCCGAGATGCTAACCGCGGGGTCGGACTCCCAGAAAGCGCTATCCGACCGAGGGGGTCGATACTGAGCCACGCCTTCCCCACCCCAAGTCGCGCAGAGTCACGCCGGGAAAGACCCCCTCCCCTGACAAAGCACCCGCCCTCCGGGGCTGCAGCGGGCCGAGTGTCACCGAGGGTGGCGGGTGGGTGTGACCGAGGTGGGTGGGGTGGGTGTGCGGGGGGTCGAACGGCGAGGGTGCGGAGGCAGGTCCTGACGCTCGCCACCCGCGAGCAGGGGATGTCATCGGTGGTCCGACGGCCGCTCATGTCCGGGATCACGCCACATCGGCATCAAGCGCCTTGCGCCTGGCCGAGAAGGACCGAAGGGCGAAGGCATCACCTTCGTCATACGCCCCGAGGACGGCAACCTTGTCGTTCCGTCCGGCAGCAAGCTCGACCCCAAGGACATCCTGTGATCACCTCAGAACCCATCGGCGACTGGACATGGGACGTCACATCGGACGAGGAGCTCCGTCCCTTCCAGGCCGCAGAGGCTGCCGTGACGGTCTGGAATGTCCTCGAAAGCTACGGCCTGGCGCAGCCCACGGGACGGGTCAGCGTTTCAGCCCGTTCTGCAGACGAGGCGCGGGACGTGCGCGTCCAGGCCGTCGGCCTGCCGCTGGCGCAGGATCCTCTGTCTCCTGATACGGCCCTGTCGCGCGCGATGACCGAGGTTGATTCCCTTGAAGGTGAATTCGTCGTAGGTGTGCGGGTCGAATGCCCCGGCTACTGGCTGGAATCAGGCGTGAGACACCGGGCGGAAAAGCTGTTCGCCATCCAGGTGGACATCTGGAAGAGCAGTCTGCTCGTCGTCACCCTGCACACGTACGCCGACGCGTGGCTGACGATGGACACGCGCGGCCGGGAACAGCCCGACATCCATGCGGCGAACGCGCCTCGGCTCGCCGGCGCACTGCAGGGCATCTCCCGCGTGTTCGGCGTCACTCCGACACCGGGCGCCATGAACCGCCACGCCACACCTTCGGCAGAGGGATTCGAGGATCCGAGAATCGAAGGACCTGCCTACACCGACTCTTGGGGGACCTTCGAGGTCGCCGAGCGATCGCGCCTGCTCCGTTCAAGAATCCCCGATTCCGAGGACGAGTACGAGGAGATCACCGACCATCCCGTTCGTTACTTCACCGTCCGGCGGGAGGGCAGGACACTCGTCTACGTCTGGGCTTCCCTCGGTGATGACGCCGCGGGCTACGAACCTCGAACCGCCGCAGGGGAGGAAGCATTCCGGCTCGGAGCCGCGTGGCTGCTGCGCCTGCGCACCGCGCACGGCCAGGGGCTCGCCCCTCTGGCAGCACTGGCCTGGCTGGCACAGAGCACACCAGCATCGCAGGCCGGAGAAATCGTCGAAGACACTCCCCAGGACGCCCCGTCCTTGGACTTCCTCGAAGAGCTCTCCGGCCGGTACTGACCCGATGGCTCCCCTCCGACGTCTCCTCCCACCAGGCAGGTGATCCAAGGCTGTGCCCGCCCAGGGCTACGACCGACCGAGGCGGGATTCGAGGCTCTGCCGGAGGAGGTTGCTTCGCTGGAGCGGCTCCAGGGCCTGTCCTGACGAGAATGGCGGGCGAAGGCCTGAGCGGCAGACGAGTCGGACTGTACGCCGGGGACTGTCAGCGCAACGCTATGACCTGCACAAACGTGCAGGGATGGTGCTTCCGTGGCTACTTTGATGGCTACGCAACAAGACGTCCCCGCCCGGATCGGCCCGGACGGGGAAGTCGTCGCTCCTGAGATCAGACGGTCCCCTCGATGCGTTCGAAAATGTCCGCGTCCGTCTCCCGCTGCCAGACCGGCAGGTCGGACCAGTCGGCAACGTATCCGGGCTTCGGGTCTTCGAAGTGCCTGAACATCTGGGCGGTCCAGCAGATCGCGACGAATCGGCCCTTCTGCTCGCGGGTGAGCCGGGCCGCATGCCCGCCGCTGACCTCGATGAAGTCACGCACCTGCCCGTACACGGCGGTGGCGGCTTCGCGCTCCCACTCGGGCGTCTCGTCCCACGGCGTGACGTAGCCAGGCTTGGGCTCGCCGGGATAGTGCTTGTTCACGCCGTCGATCCACGCCTCGCGGAAGATCCGGCCGTCATTCATACGCGTGTACCTCTCATCATGCGGTGCGCGGAAGCGCCGCGATTCGGTGATCAAGAGTCGAGACTCGGTCATCGGACACGAGCGGGGCAAGACGCCCCCGAAGCCCGTCCAGCTTCTTGCCGATGAATCCCGAATTCGACCGGTCGGCCAGTCCGAGTGCTTGCTCCGCGTAGTGCACGACCTGGTCGACGTCCCGCCTGTGCGCTCCGAGCACAGCGAGGTCGCTCAGAACAGCAGCGCGGCGACGCAGGGACAGAGGCTGGGCAAGGGCTGTGGTGAGCGCTTCCTCGGCGAGATCAGGGCGGCCCAGTTGGAGGTAGCAGGCCCCTCTCTCCTCCGCCAGGCGGGAGCCGTCGAAGCGGAGCCAGCCGCCGTTGTGGGAATGAGCGCTGTTGAGGGCGTGCACTTTCTCGGCTTCGTCCAGAGCCCGGTTGCACGCGTCGAGATCGCCCACGGCCGCGTACGCCTGCGCCTGGACGGCCGCGACCCAGTGACGAGTGGAGAGAGCGTCGTCGCCCCTCCGCGCGATCTGGAAAGCTGCCGCGAGCAGGGGTTGGGCAGCGTGCGCGCGGCGCGCGTACAGCTCGACGTACGCGTGGCGGGTCATGGCACAAGCCCACAGGTCGTGGTCGCCACCGACGTAGGCCGCGTTGGCGGCCAGTGTGTAGCACTGCGCGGCGTCGGTGTACCGGTTGGCGTCGAAGAACAGCTCGCCGACGAGCTGGTAGAGGTCGGCCGTCATCCGACACAATCGGGACCGATCCACAGCAGTACGGGTCTCGGTCAGTCCCTTCGCCATCACATCGAGCTGTGCGCGCACCGCAGGGAAGACGACCTGCTTGGCGTCCGATAGCGCGTAGACCTGCCAGAGGCCGCGATGCAAGGCGTCCCCCGTCTCCAAGAGCGTCGATGTTGCGCGCCCTCGGGCGGCATCACCGTAACCGGGAAGAGCGACCAGCGCACCCGTAACGGCGAGCAGACCCAGGACTTCGCGGCGCTTCATGTCGTCATCATCACCATGGAGGAGGGGTGGAGCAGCGGAGAGCCCGGCTGTCTCGGCCGGCTGTTCGTCGGAGAGAAGGGCGTCCAGCTCGGGGAGGGTCACTCCCAATAGCCCTGCGATCTTCGGCCGTTGGTGGGGACGCGGGGTGGCACGACCACTTTCCCAACGGACCACGGTGGACGCGGCCACCGAGAGCGCTTCTGCGAATTCCTCCTGAGAGTAACCCCGGGCCGCGCGCCGTTCCGCAAAGTGCTTACGCCTCGACGTCATAGGTCTCCCCTCACGAGAACCCTTTCACGCACTCATACCCGCCACGCGCCAACGCCTGGAAAACGCCCGGGTATTGCGCGAGGTTCGCTCTGGGAGAAGGTAACGGATCGTCGTTCACTGGTCACACGCCGCTCGGAGGTCGAAGGACCCTCCGGGCGGCTCCCCACGGAGAGGAGCGACGTCGTGACAACCTCCGGACTGCCCCGCAGGAACCCTGGCGTCAGTGGCCGTACGTACACGCCGCCGGAGCCCCGGCCGGGTGCGCCGAGCCGGGCTCTGCGGGTACGGGCGGCCGGCGGTTGGGAGAGGTTCATGCGCCGCGTCGAGGCCCGGCAGGAGCCGGAGGAGTGAACCCGGTCGGTTCCGACGGTTACGAGCACCACCCGCTCCTGGACACGCTTGTCCGTGCCATCGCCTCGCGTGGGGAAGGTGTGCTCGTCGCCGTCACACACGAGCTCCACAGCCACGGCACGGTCCGCATCGCGCACATCCGGCCCGCGTCTGGAGTCGAGTGGACGACCGCGGCCGACAACATCCAGGCCGCTCGCCCCTGAGCCGCGGCCCGCAGATCGCCGTCCGCCCCCTGGCGCAGACGGATTCCAGCACCACACCCTTCAACCCAAGGAGTCTCATGACCACCTCTGTCGCGCTCCCCTCCCCCACGCGGCCGTGGGGTGCGGGCCGACTCGCGCCCTACCCGACGGTCATCCGCCGACCCCACACCACGGTCTCCATTGACCCCACGACGCAGCTCGGGGTGTTCCGCGACCGCGTCGGGCAGGTGGTCGAGATGGGGAAGCACGGCACCAGCTCCGGTACCGAGACCTCCACGACGACGAACTCGGACTCCCGGAACGACCAGGGTCACGATCAGGACAGCAATCAGGACTGATGGCCATGACCGAGGAGAGGCCGGTTCTGGTGGCCACCGAGGCGGACGACATCACCGCCGACATGGTGATCACCGAACTCAACCGGCGCGATGTGCCGGTGGTCCGGTTCAACCCCGCCGACATCGGCGAAAACCTTACGGTCTCGGCTCGGTTCGGCACCTGCCCGGCCCCGGTGGTCGGGCAGGTGCGCACCCCGTCGAGAACCGCTGATGTGACCCAGGTCCGGTCGGTGTACTGGCGCCGCCCCGAATGGCCCACGTTTCCCCACCTGTCCGCTGATGACTCCCGGTTCGCGGCGGCGCAGGTCCGCTACGGACTCGGTGGCACCCTCTACGCCCTGGGCGGCCCGCGCTGGGTCAACCACCCCCTGCGCGTTGCCGCAGCCGACTACAAACCCGCGCAGCTCGTTCTCGCCCAGCAACTCGGCTTCACCATCCCTCCCACCATTGTCACCAACAACCCGGAGGAGGCCCGCGAGTTCGTCCAGGCTCAGAGGCAGGCGATCTTCAAGACGCTGCGATGGACCCCCTACACGCGTGATGGCGTGCCGGTGACGGGATGGGCTGCCCCCGTCGCCCCCGAGGAGATCGACGACAGCGTTCGGGTCGCGCCCCACCTGTTCCAGGCCCGCGTGGACAAGGTCGCCGACGTTCGCGTACTGCTCGTAGGTCGGCATACGTTCGCCGTACGCATCGACTCCGACCTCTTGGACTGGCGCAAGGACTACAGCGCCCTGACCTACACCGTGGAGCATCTACCCGACCGGGTAGACCAGGCACTGCATGCCTACCTGGACCGACTGGATCTGGTGTCGGGAAGCTTCGACCTCGCGGTCGACCGGGCGGGGGCCTACTGGTGGCTGGAACTGAATCCCAACGGACAGTGGGGGTGGCTGGAGACCGAGACTGGCCTCCCGATGTCCGCTGCCTTCGCCGACCTACTCGCACAAGGAGATCGCCGATGACCGACCCGGCATCCGAGCGACGCCGCATGGCGACCGTTCTCGTGAATGAAGGGGTCCTGAAATCCCCCTGGCTGCGTGAGGCCGTCGAGTCCGTCCCCCGCGAGCGGTTCCTCCGCCCGGGAGTCTTCCTGGACGAGGGGCGGACCTGGCGGCCCGTCACCGCCACCGACACGAATCCGGACGAGTGGCTGAAGATCGCATACAGCGTCGACACCCTCACCACCCAGCTCGACGGCCACCTCACCGCCGACCAGGCCGACGAACCCGTCGTGGGCGTGCCCACGTCCTCCTCGACCGACCCGGCCACCGTCGTCGGCATGATCGAGACCCTGGACCTCGCGACGGGCCACCGAGTCCTGGAGATCGGCACAGGCACCGGCTACTCCACAGCCCTGATGTGCCACTACCTCGGCGAGGACAACGTCGCCACGGTCGAGGTCGACGCACAGGTGGCCGCACACGCCGATGCCGCTCTCGAAGCCGCCGGCTTCTCGACATGGACGGCGACGGGCGACGGGCTCCTCGGCCACCCGTACCGAGCACCGTACGACCGGGTCATCGCCACCTGCGCGGTCCGCCGCATCCCGTACGCGTGGATCAGGCAGACGAGACCTGGAGGCATCGTCCTCGGCACGGTCGGCTCGTGGCCCTGGGGAACCGGCCTCGCGAAACTGACCGTCGGTGATGACGGCACCGCCGAAGGCTCGATCGTCAGGCGCGCCTCCTTCATGCAAGCGCGGGCCCAGGCAGTGGCCCCCGTGGCCGGCGATCTCTCCGCCCGGACCGCTTACGCGGACAGTGAGCGGCGCACTCAGATGTCTCCTCTTGTCCTGGAGGAGTGGATGCCCGCCTTCCTTGCGCAGTTGGCGGCGCCCGGCGTTCAGTTCGTCCGCGCGACGGGCCGTGACGGCTCGCCCTTGCGATACCTGTTCGATCCGGGGAAGGAGTCGTTCGCAGAGTTCCTCGTCGACGGCGAGAACTGGACCGTCCGCCAAGGCGGTCCGGTGGCCCTGTGGGATGACGTGGAACGTTCCCTCGTCGCCTGGCAGGACGCCGGGGCGCCGGAGATCGACTCCGTACGGCTCCACGTGACGCCCACGTCCCACCGGTACTGGATTGACCAGGCGCCCTCCCTGCACTGGGAGCACCGGATCACCTGACCCACTACTCTCCGGACATGGACGACGAACCGCTCTCCCAGTGGGCCGAGCGTCGCGACGCGAGGATCGGGCAGCTCCGCGCCGTACCCCTCGTGACCGGCGACGGCCCGAGGGCATCGCATCTGAACCCCGATGCGCCCCGTGCAATCCAGCGGTGGAACGGCCATCTTTGGGAACCGCACGGCTTCGCGGCGAACCTCGCAGAAGCACGGCGCATCCTGTTTCCCCACACCGAGGCTGCCTCCACCCGTGAGGCAACACCGAAGCTCGGCCCCGGGACCGGCAGACATCGGAAGCCTCCGAATTCCTCATGACTCTCTGGCGTCCCATGCCATGCCTCTGAAACCGGCCCCCAGCCGGTAGACCACCTGCGGCACACTGGCGCCCGTGAGCAACGACATATCCGATGACCCATGGGCACAGCGGGTGTATTTGACGTGGCTGGCCCGCGATACTCGCTACGCTCTGGCAGCCCTGAACGCCCTGATTGGCTATGCGCAGACCACTCCGGTCCCACCAGCCGCCTGGGTCTGCTTCGAGGACTTTCTTTCCTTCCTCGGAAAGGTCTCCCGGACTCTGTGGCCTGCCACAGGAAAGAGCCCGAAAGGGACCGACGAGGGCCTGGAGTGGCGGACGAAGCGAGGTCCGTTTCTACGAAGGATTCTTGAGGTGGAGGACTCGTCCCCGCTGAAGGCCCGCGAAGTCCGTAACGGAAGCGAGCACTTCGACGAGCGCCTTGACGAGTGGATCGTCAGCCTGCCTCGCCCCACCGTCGAGGAGTGGCAGGCGGGCACCAAGCCCACATTCCCAGCTCCCCCCATGCGCCTCATCACCGTAGAGGCGGGAACGATCCAAGTCGCCGGCGCGGACCTGGATCTGCGTTTCATGGCTGAGGAACTTCTGCGACTCCTGACCAAGATCGAGGAGCTTGAGCCCTCGGTGGCCGCACTCCCCGCTGACATGGCGGCTCTGCTGTCCACCTCGCCCCCGTTTCCGATCATCCCGTTCGACGCACCCGCGCAGAACCCTGGCGGCATTCAAGCCTGGCTTGACGAGCAGAATTCCACCGGCCCCGGGACCGCAACAGAGGACACCGAGGCGTAGACGCATCACGCGGAGGGCCCCCGACCCAGCCAACACCCGCACCAAGCCGCCCAGCGTGGCTACCTTCATGGCTACCTTCGTAGCGGCGAGATCCGGTTTGAACCTGTAGGGACCGGGGTGTGGCTACGGCCGATCTCCCACGAAAAAGAGCCTCTGAACTGCGATTTCGCTCGTCAGAGGACCTGAGGGGCAGACGAGTCGGGCTGTACGCCGGGTTCTGTTCCCGGGGTTCCTCGCGGAGCCCCGGGCGACGGCCATCCATCTAGGGCCGGTGTTGCCACCGGCCTCGTGCGGTCTACCCGCGGACTCGGGCGGGCAGCCCTCGAACGTCCGCGCAGAAACACCGGGGTGTTTCCTTTTGACCTTGCTCCAGGTGGGGTTTACCTAGCTGCCCAGGTCACCCTGGGCACTGGTGGTCTCTTACACCACCGTTTCACCCTTACCCACCACCGAAGTGCTGGGCGGTCTGCTTTCTGTGGCACTGTCCCGCGGGTCACCCCGGGTGGCCGTTAGCCACCACCCTGCCCTGTGGAGCCCGGACGTTCCTCGGGGAGTCCCTCAAGGGGATTCCACGCGGCCGCCCGCCCGGCTCGTCTGCCGTGTCGACCATGTTACCGGCCTGCGGGAGGCGGATGTCGCCAGCACCGAGCCGGCGAGGATCAGGGAGAAGGCCACGGCTATGGATGCGGTCAGGGATTCGTTCAAGAACAGGGCGCCGGCCGCCACCGCCACCGCCGGGTTGACGTACGTGATGACCGTCGCGCGCGTCGGGCCCGCCTCCTTGATCAGCTCCAGGAAGGCGACGAAGGCCACCGCCGTGCAGATCACGCCCAGGCCGGCGAGGGCGGCCAGGGCCTGACCTGAGGGCATCTGCGCAGGCCAGGCGGCCGCCGCGGCGGGGGCGTAGACGACCGCCGCGAAGGCCAGGCAGGAGGTCGTCAGGTGCAGGGACGGCACGTCCTTCAGCCAGCGGGCCGCGATCAGGGGCGCTGTCGCGTAGCCGACCACCGTCAGCAGCACCTCGGCCAGAGAGCGGGCGTCGCCGCCGGTCAGGTGCGGGACCGTCAGGACCGCGACGCCGCCGAGGCCCAGGGTCAGGCCCGTCAGGCGGCGCGCCCCGAGCCGCTCTGTGTCGCCGAAGAACCGGGCCAGGGCCACGCCGACGATCGGGACGCCCGCGATGAGCAGGCCCGCGGTGGAGGAGGAGAGGTGGCGTTCGGCGTCGGTGAGGGTCCACCAGGGGCCGACGATCTCGATGCACGCGAAGGCCAGCAGGGGGCGCCAGTGGGCGCGGACGGTGTCCGTGAGGCCGCCCTGGCGCAGGGCGAAGGGCAGCAGGAGGGCGGCGCCCAGCGCGCAGCGCGTGAACACCACCATGGACGGGGACAGCTCCTCCACCGCCACCTTGATCATCAGGTAGGGGATGCCCCAGACGACTCCCATCAGGGAGAACAGGAACCAGCCGCGTGCAGTCATACGGCGAGTTTCGGCCGGACCCTCAGGAGCTGTCTTGAACGCTGTTGCGGTACGCCGCCGGCGTCACGCCCAGCACCCTGCGGAACCAGCGCGTCAGATGCGCCTGGTCGGCGAAGCCGACGAGACCCGCCACCTCGGCCGGCCGCAGCCCGGCGTCCAGCAGGCCGCGCGCCCTCGTCACCCGGTACTGGGCGAGCCAGGCGTACGGCGGCACCCCCATCGTCGTACGGAAGGCCCGCAGCAGCTGGTAGCGGGACAGGCCCAGGTCCGCTGCGAGGTCGGCCAGGGAGGGCGGGGCGAGCAGTTCGTCCGCGAGACGGTCCCGTACGGCGACGGCGATCCGGTCTGCCCCAGGGACGAGGTCGGTCGTCGCGCGGGCCGTGGAGTGGCGGCGAGTGAGGGCCGTGAGCAGCCACGGCAGACGCGACTCGGCCTCCAGCGGGTCCGGGCACGCGGCCAGCTCGGTGTGCGTCAGCCGCAGGGCGGCCGCCAGCTCGGGGTCGTCGAGGAGCGGCTCACGGAAGTGCGGGGAGCCGAGGGTGCCCTCGGTCAGGAGGGAGGGCGCGGCGTACAGGGCGCGGTAGGCGTAACCGCCGGTCGCGGCACCCGGTCCGCCGGTGTGCATCTCGCCCGGTGCCAGGACGACGATCGAGCCCGGTCCGGTGCGTATGTGCCCGCCCCGGTAGTCGATGATCTCGGACCCGCCGACGCACACGCCGATCGTGAACTCGTCATGCGCGTGCGGGGCGTAGACGTGGCGCTGGAAGCGGGCGGTGAGCAGGTCGAGCGGCGGGCCGCACCTGCCCAGCCGCGCCCTCGTCCACAACGCCTGCTCCGCCACCCCGCGCACCCCTTCCGGTCCTCAGGGTGCAACGCCGGGCGGGTCAGAGAAAGTCCGCGCAACGACGCTTGACCTCGCGGTCGGCCGCGGGCCTGGAGTTCGTGACCTCCAGCACAGCAGTAGCCCCTTGTTGCCTGAAAAGCTCAGACCTACGCCGGATCGGCGGAGCAGCTGACGCACGACCCGGCTGACGCAGTGCTCGTGGTGCCCGTCCGGCACCGGTGTCACCACGACGTCCCCCTCCACGAGTTCGAGCCGGAGGCCCTCGGGGGTGTCGAGGTCGACGAACCAGTCCAGCAGGATCTTCTGCGTGATGGGGTCCATGGCCACAGCGGTAATGCCCTCTCTCCTGGGGGCTCACCACGCTGCCGCGTCGCGGATCACTGTGCCGGGAATCCCCCCGCCGTCACTCCATCGTGGCGGCTTGACCTTGCCGCGACGTCACCCTCTTCACTGAACCCATGCGGATCGGAGAACTCGCCGCCGCCGTGGGCGTGACCACGCGGACCGTGCGGCATTACCACCACCTGGGGCTGTTGCCCGAGCCCGAGCGGCTCGGCAACGGCTACCGGGACTACACCCTGCGGCATGCGGTCGTGCTGGCGCGGATCCGGCGGCTGACGGAGCTGGGGCTGGGGCTGGCCGAGGTGCGGGACGTGCTGGCGGAGGACGCGGGGAAGGACCTGGTGGAGGTGCTGGCCGAGCTGGACGAGGATCTGGCGCGGCAGGAGGCCGCGATCAGGGAGCGGCGGGCGCGGCTGAAGGTGCTGCTGGAGGCGGAGGAACTGCCGGCTCAGGCGCCTGTGTCTGCGGAGCTGGCCGCGCTGTTCCGGCAGCAGGCCGACCCGGACTCCCCCATGGCCGCCAAGGACCGGGAGATCCTCGCGCTCATCGACACCGGCGCGCCGCCCGAGGTACGGGAACGGATGGCGGCGGCGCTGAGCGACACGCTCGGCAGTCCGGAGGCGGCGGCGCGGGCGCAGGAGGCGTACGCGCTGCTGGACGCGCTCGTCGACGCCGCGCCGGACGATCCGCGGGTGGCGGAGGCGGCGCGGGCGCTGGCCGGGATCATTCCGCGCGGGATGCTCCCTAAGGACGCGCCCGTCGAGGCGGACCACAGCTTTCTGCGCGCGTTCTTCGCCGACTTCGCCCCCGCTCAGGCCGCCGCGATCCGTCAGGCGCTCGCCCTGCTCGGGCAGGGTCCGGCATGAGGCTCGTGCTGCGGCTGGCCGCGCATGAGGTACGGCTGCTGACCAGCCTGGTCCGGTGGGTCGCCCGGCGGCCGCACCTCGCCGGCGGGCGGGCCTTCGGCTACGCGCGGGGGCAGGGGGCGGTGCTGTTCGGGTTCGCCTTCGTGTGCGTGGTCGAGACGTTCACCATGTCGGTGCTGCTGCGGGGCTGGCCGACCCTGCACGCCGTGGTGCTGTTCCTGGACGTGTACACGGTCGTCGTGGTCATCGGGCTGCACGCCGCGTCCGTCGTACGGCCGCACCTGCTTCAGGCGGACGCGCTGCGCGTGCGGTACGCCGCCCATGTGGACCTGCGGATACCGCTGGCCGCCGTCAGCGGCGTACGGCGTGAGCTGCGCATCTCGCCGACCCGTCGGGCGGGAGAGCTGGATGTCGCCGTCGGGCATCGGACGTCCGTGACGCTGGAGCTGGCCGAACCCGTCTCGCATGTCACCCTTCTGGGGCGGCGCCGAGAGGTCACGGTCGTACGGCTGCACGCCGACGACGACGCTCTCCTCGTAGCGGAACTCACGCGGGCACGAAACGGATCTTCGCCGTTCCGGGGTCGGCCTCGGTGAGGCGGACGCGGAGGCGTTCGCCGAGGGGGAGGTGGTCGCCGTCGATGCGGCCGACGACTGCGGGGGATTCCAGGTGGACGGTGCCGGTGGTGGGCTTGGCGTCGGCCACGTCGATCACGCAGGCGTCGAAGACCTCGCCGATACGGTCCTTCAGGAGGGCCGCCTCGACGATGTCGACGCACTCCCGCTCGACCTGGGCGGCGCGGCGGCCACCGTCGGTCATCTGCTGGGGCAGGGTGTCGAGGGCGGCGAGGACCCAGTCGGGGGCGTGGCGGTCGGCGGAGGCGGCGAGGCAGAGTTCGGTGGCGTAGCGGTCGGTGAGGCGGCGCAGGGGGGCCGTGCAGTGGGTGTAGGGGGCGGCGACGGCGGAGTGGGTGGTGAGCGCGGGGAGCGTGCCGTCGCGGAAGACGGTGTAGCCGACGCCGCGCAGGAGGGTGGTGCACTCCTGGAGGAAGGCCGCGTGGCGGGGCTCGTGCGGGTCGAGGGAGCGGACCAGCTGGGCGTACGAGACGTGGTGCGGCCAGTCGATGTGCAGGGCGGTGGCGGTACGGCGGAGCCGGCCGACCGCGCCGTCGGGGGCGGCGGGGAGGGTGCGCAGGACGCCGGTGCCGGACGACAGCATCAGATCGGCGGCGGCCATGCCGGTGAGCAGGGAGAGCTGGGCGTTCCAGCCCTCGGCGGGCAGCGGGGCGCGGTAGGCGAGGTCGTAGGTGTGGTCGTGCTCGGTGATCTCCTGCTCGGGCACGTCCAGCGAGATGCCCCCGCGGTCCACCTCCAGCCCTTCGCGCAGCAGGCCGACCGTCCGCAGCAGGGCGAGCGGCTCCTCGGCGGTGCCGCTGTCGATCTGCCGCTGTACGCCCGCGTAGTCCAGCTTGGCCCGGCTGCGCACGAGCGCGCGGCGTACGTCGACGGCGAGCGGGTTGCCGTCCGCGTCGAGGTCGAACGTCCACAGGGCCGCAGGCCGGGTCTGTCCGGGCAGCAGGCTCGCGGCACCCTCGCTGAGCTGGGCCGGGTGCAGCGGGGTCTTGCCGTCGGGGAAGTACAGGGTCATCACCCGCCGGTGCGCCTCCGCGTCCAGGGCTCCGCCGGGTACGACGAAGGCGGCGACGTCCGCGATGGCGTAGCGGACCCGGTAGCCGGTGCCCTGCCGGGACAGGTGCAGCGCCTGGTCGAGGTCGGTGGAGGCGGGCGGGTCGATGGTCAGGAAGGGGATGTCGGTGGCGTCGTACGACGGCAGCACCGGCTCCCGCGCGGCTCGCTCCGCCTCGGCGAGCACCTCGGTCGGAAAGTCGGCGGGAATCCCCAACTCGGCACGCAGCGCGGCGAGCGCGGCCCGCAGCGGGGCTTCGGGAGCACCGGTCACGCGGATGGGACGGCGAGGCATACAGCGAGCGTAGGCCGGAGGTGGGCGGGCGGCACGCCGTACGCTGTCCCGAGCCGTCCCCCCGAAGGTCCGAAGGAGAAACACCCGTGCTCGTCCTGCTCCCGCCCTCCGAAGGCAAGGCCGCGTCCGGTCGTGGTGCGCCGCTCAAGCCGGAGTCGCTGTCGCTGCCCGGGTTGGGGGAGGCGCGGGCGGCCGTGCTGGAGGAGCTGGTCGAGCTGTGCACGGGGGATGAGGAGAAGGCCCGTGAGGTGCTGGGGCTGAGCGAGGGGCTGCGGGGCGAGGTCGCGAAGAACGCCGGGCTGCGCAGTGCGGGTACGCGCCCGGCCGGGGAGATCTACACGGGTGTGCTGTACGACGCCCTGGACCTGGCCACGCTGGACACGGCCGCCAAGCAGCGGGCGGCCCGGTCGCTGCTGGTGTTCTCGGGGCTGTGGGGCGCGGTACGGGTCACCGACCGCATCCCCTCCTACCGCTGCTCGATGGGCGTGAAACTGCCGGGCCTCGGCGCGCTGGGCGCGCACTGGCGCGGGCCGATGGCCGAGGTGATGCCGGAGGCGGCCGGGTCGGGGCTGGTGCTGGACCTGCGGTCGGCGGCGTACGCGGCGGCCTGGAAGCCGAAGGGCGAGGTCGCGGCGCGTACGGCGTCCGTGCGGGTGCTGCACGCGCCCACGCGGAAGGTGGTCAGCCACTTCAACAAGGCCACCAAGGGACGGATCGTGCGCAGCCTGCTCCAGGCGGGTGCCGTGCCGGGGAGCCCGGCGGAGCTGGTGGAGGCGCTGCGGGAGCTGGGGTACGTCGTCGAGGCGGAGGCGCCCGCGAAGGCGGGGAGCGCCTGGTCGCTGGATGTGCTCGTGGAGGAGATCCACTAACACCCCTCAATCAAAGCATTGCAGCATGCGCAACGCTCTTTGCACATGCTGCACACCGACGGCAGGATGAGGCGCATGACCTCAGTCCTGGAGCTCTCCCCTGTCGTCCCCGTGGTCGTCGTGGAGGACGCCGCCGACGCCGTACCGCTGGCGCGTGCCCTGGTCGCGGGCGGGCTGCCGGCGATCGAGGTGACGCTGCGGACGGCCGGGGCGCTGGACGCGATCCGGGCGATCGCGGACGGGGTGCCCGGGGCGGTCGTCGGCGCCGGGACGGTGATCACGCCGGCGCAGGTGGCGGAGGCCGTGGGGGCCGGGGCGCGGTTCCTGGTCAGCCCGGGCTGGACGGACGTACTCCTTGAGGCGATGCGGGCGTCCGGGGTGCCGTTCCTGCCGGGGGTGTCGACCACGTCCGAGGTCGTGGCGCTGCTGGAGCGCGGGGTGCAGGAGATGAAGTTCTTCCCGGCGCAGGCCGCGGGCGGCACGGCGTATCTGCGCTCGCTCGCCGGGCCGCTCCCCCAGGCCCGGTTCTGTCCGACCGGCGGCATCGGGCCCGCCCTCGCACCCGAGTACCTCGCCCTGCCCAACGTCGGCTGCGTGGGCGGCAGTTGGATGCTCCCGGCGGAAGCGGTCGCGGCCCGCGACTGGGCCCGGATCGAGCGGCTCGCGCGGGAGGCGGCCGGGCTCCTCCGGAGGTGACGCGGGTCGTCAGCGCAGGTTGGGCGTGTCGTCTCGGCGCGCGTGGGACGTGCCGTTTCAGCGCGAGTGCGGCGGCGGCCGAGGCGCGGACGTGTCGCTCCAGCGCGCGTGGGACGTGCCGCATCAGCGCAGGTGGGACGTGTCGTTGAGCAGGCGCAGGCTGGCGTTGCCGTCGGCGTAGTAGGCGATCACCGACAGGGACGCCGCCGACAGCTCCATTCGGAACATCGACTCCGGCGGGGCGCCCAGGGCGAGCCGGGCGAGCGTCTTGATCGGCGTGACGTGCGTGACCAGCAGGACGGTTCGGCCCGCGTACGCCGCCACCAGCTTGTCCCGGGTGGCCGCGATGCGCTCGGCGGTCTCCGCGAAGCTCTCGCCTCCGCCGGTGGGGTGCGCCTCGGGGTCGCCCAGCCAGGCGTTCAGGTCCTCGGGGTGACGCTCGCGCACCTCGCCGAAGGTCAGCCCCTCCCACGCGCCGAAGTCGGTCTCCCGCAGGCCGTCCTCGATCGTGACCTCCAGCCCCAGCCGGGCCGCGACGATCCCCGCGGTCTCGCGCGTCCGGGCGAGCGGCGACGCCACGATCTCCTGGATCGTCCCGCGCCGGGCCAGTGCCACCGCGACCCGCTCGGCCTGCTCCCGCCCGACCTCGGAAAGGGCGGGGTCCGTCCCTCCACTCCCCGAGAACCGCTTCTGCGGCGTGAGCGGCGTCTCCCCGTGCCGCAGCAGCACGAAGGTCGCGGGCGCGCCCATGTCGGCGGGCGCCCACCCCGGGGATGCCACGGCCTTGGCGGCCCTCACATCACCCTCGGCCTTGACGGCTCCGCCGCCCCCGGCGGCACCGGAGGGCGAGGCGGCGGCGGAAGGTTCTCCGGCCGCGGAGGACGATACGGCGGCGGACGGCGACGCGGCGGCAAAGGGCGCCCCGGCCGCGGACGGCGAGGCCCCCTGGGACGGACCCCCTGCCGCAGCCGTCGAAGCGGCGACGGAGGGCGACGCAGCCGCGGACGGCACGTCCGCAGGTGGCGACGCAACCTCGGCGGCCACCCCCGCCATAGACGAGGACGCAGCCGCGGAAGACACCCCCGCCGCCGACAGCGGCCCAGCCACGGAAGGCTCCCCCGCCGCAGAGGGGACCGTGCCCGCATCCATCGCCTCGTTCGCCAGCCGGTCCGCGTGCTTGTTCAGGTCGCGCGGGATCCACTCGTACGAGACCCGGTCGGCCGGGAACACCCGGCCCGCCGCCAGGGCGAGCGGCTTCATGTCGGGGTGCTTGATCTTCCAGCGGCCCGACATCTGCTCCACGACGAGCTTGGAGTCCATGCGGACGTGCACCCGGCCCGCCGGGTCGAGTGCGTGCGCGGCGCGCAGCCCGGCCAGCAGCCCCCGGTACTCGGCGACGTTGTTGGTGACGACCCCGAGGAACTCGGCCGCCTCCGCCAGCGTCTCCCCCGTCACGGCGTCGAAGACGACCGCGCCGTAACCCGCCGGGCCGGGGTTGCCCCGCGACCCTCCGTCGGCCTCGACGATGAACTCCCGCACGGCGACGACCTCTTACAGACCGGACTCGGCCGTACGCACCAGGATGCGGCGGCAGTTCTCGCAGCGCACCACGGTGTCGGACGGGGCCTTGCGGATCTCGTTCAGCTCGGTGATGGCGAGCTCCTGGCGGCAGCCCTGGCAAGTGCGCGCGTACAGCTTGGCCGCGCCGATGCCGCCCTGCTGCTCGCGCAGCTTGTCGTACAGCTTGAGCAGGTCCGCGGGGATGGTGCCCGCGACGACCTCGCGCTCCTTCGTCACCGAGGCCGCCTCGCCGTCCAGCGACTCGAAGGCCGCGTCCCGGCGGGCGGTCGCGTCGTCGATCTTCGACTGGACGGAGGAGACCCGCTCGGTCAGCTCGGCGACCCGCTCCTGCGCGGACTCGCGGCGCTCCATGACCTCCAGGACGACGTCCTCCAGGTCGCCCTGCCGCTTGGCGAGGGAGGCGATCTCGCGCTGGAGGTTCTCCAGGTCCTTCGGGGAGCCGACCGCGCCGGAGTCCAGGCGCTTCTGGTCACGGGCGGCACGCTGGCGGACCTGGTCGACGTCCTGCTCGGCCTTGGTCTGCTCGCGGGAGGTGTCGCTCTCCTCGGTCTGCGCGGCGACGAGCAGGTCGCGCAGCTGGGTGAGGTCCTTCGTCAGCGACTCGATCTCGGCGTGCTCGGGCAGCGACCGGCGCTTGTGGGCGAGCTGCTGGAGCCGTACGTCGAGGTCCTGGACGTCGAGGAGGCGGATCTGGTCGGCGGGCGCGGCGTTCAGTTGGGGGCTCCAAGGGAAGGGGAGTGGATGGTCCAGGGGTCGGTGACCGTCTTCGAGACGTGGACGCGCAGGTCCCAGCCGTGGCGGTCGGAAATCTCGTCGAGCTGGGCGGCGGCCAGCTCGCACCAGGGCCACTCGGTGGCCCAGTGCGCCGCGTCGAGCAGCGCGAGGGGGCTCTGGGAAACGGCCTCGGACGCCGGGTGGTGGCGCAGGTCCGCGGTGAGGAAGGCGTCCACGCCGGCCGCGCGCACCTGGTCGAAGAGGCTGTCGCCGGAGCCGCCGCTGACGGCGACCGTGCGGATCAGGGCCTCGGGGTCGCCGGCCGTACGGATGCCCTGCGCGGTGGCGGGCAGGCGTTCGGCGGCTCGCGCGGCGAAGTCCCTGAGGGGCAGCGGGTGGTCCAGCTCGCAGACCCGGCCGAGGCCCCGGCGGCCCTCCGGGTCGGTCGGGTCCGGCACGAGCGGTCGTACGACACGCAGGTCCAGGGCGCCCGCGAGTGCGTCGGAGACGCCCGGGTCGGCGGTGTCGGCGTTGGTGTGGGCGACGTGCAGCGCGATGTCGTTCTTGATCAGCGTGTGCACGACGCGGCCCTTGAAGTGCGAGGCCGCCACGGTCGTCGTACCGCGCAGATAGAGCGGGTGGTGGGTGACCAGCAGGTCCGCGCCGAGCTTCACCGCCTCGTCGACGATCTCCTGGACGGGGTCGACGGCGAACAGGACCCGGGTGACCTCCTGGCCGGGGTCGCCCACGACCGTGCCGACCGCGTCCCAGGACTCGGCCCGCTCGGCGGGCCACAGGTTCTCCAGCGCGGCGATGACTTCAGACAGACGGGGCACGGGGCAAGGCTACCTGGCCGTTTCCAGCGAATGTACCCGTGTGGACCTGTGCGGGTACCCGGCCGGACCTGTGCGGGCAGCCCGGCCATCGGTACATCCCGGACAGTGGCACCCGTTCACCCCGAACAGCACACATGCCCCCGTTTCCTCAGGCGAATCCGCGCGCGGCCACCCTTATGTGTGAAGCGGCAGCCCGGCGGTCCCACGTCTGTGCGTACGAAAACTAGCTTCGTGGCCGGAGGTGACCGACCGATGACGGCCTGTGCGATCGAACCCACTGCGGCGGACGCGGACGACCCCGACCCGGCGGCGGGGTGTGTGATCACGGCGGACGGCGCGTACGCCGCCCGGCTCGCCCGCAGCGGCGACTCCTGGTTCCCGGAGCGGTGGACGCTGGACGGCCCCGAGCCGTACGCGGTGCCGCTGCCCGGCAACCAGCCGGAGGAACCCGGCACCGAGGTGCAGCCGCTGACCGACGGACGGGTGCTGATCAGCCGGGCCACCGACGGACGGCATGTCTTCTCCCTGCTGTACCCGACCGGACCGGGCACGGGCGAGCTGCTGCTGGGCGCGGTGGAGGGCCGGCCGCGGCTGCTGCCCCCGGCGCCGGGCGGCGACCGGGCGTACGCCCTGACGGTGGACGCCCGCTCCAGCACGCTGTGGCTGGTGGCGGGCTCGGCCTTCGGGCCCGAGCGGGTCGCGCAGCTGCCGGGGCGCTGCTCGGGCGGGGTGTGGCTGGACCGTACGGGGCGGATGCTGGCGCTGGACCAGGAGACGGGCGGCCGTACGAAAACGGTCGTGGTCGACCTGGCGCGCGGCGGTGAGGTGTCGCCGCTGCTGCAGATCGCCGACGGCAGCGACGACCGGCTGCTGTGCGCCGACCCGGACAGCGGGCTGCTGCTGATCAGCTCGGACGCCCCTTCGCCGGGCCGGGCGCGGCTGGGCTGGGGCGTGCTGGGCAGCACGCTGCCGGTGCGGTTCCCGGAGTGCCTGCGCGTGGAGGGGTGCGCGGTGACGCCGTTCGCGATCCAGCCGGGGCAGGTGCTGACGCCGGAGAGCTGCGCGGTGGCCCTGCGGGTGGACGGGCCGGTGGGCACGTGGCTGGGCGTGTGGCGGCCCGCCGACCGGCTCGTACGTCATCTTCCGGCGCCGCTGGGCTGGCTGGCGGGGGCCGGGCTGTGGACGGAGGGCGGCGCGCTGCGGCTGCCGTACGCGACCGAGGACACGCCCTGTGGTGTGGCCGAGTGGGCGAAGCCGTGGGAGGAGACCGGGAGTACGGGGGCCTCGGGGGTCCCCGGGGAAGCGGGGCCGGGGGTTCCGGTCGGGGACGGCACGGCCTCGCCGGGGGCGCCTTCGGGCTCGCCGGGGGCGGCCTCCGCGGACGCGTCCGCGGGCTCGGGCGGCGCACCGGGCGAGCCGCCGGAACCGGACCCCCCGGCTCCCTCCGCACCGCGCCCGGTGCCGTTGCAGCAGGCGCCGTTGGGGCGTCTTGTAACGAAGTAGTGGCGGTCGGCGTGGCCGCCTGGATTCGGCCCGAGGTGTGCCGGTTAGACTCCCCCGGCTGTAAGAAGATCATGTTTGACGGGGTGAATTCTTCGATGAGAGCGATGAGCGACGCCAGCACGTCCCAGCCGCTGTCCGCCGACGCCCATGAGGCGACCGGCCACGGCAAGCACCGGGGGCCGGTCTCGGCACACGACACCGAGTCGGCCCCGCGCGGGCGCCACCGCAAGCCGGTGGAGCAGCAGCGCGAGACGGCGGCCTGACGGCCGCTCGGCACATCCCACGGCCCCGTTCGCCCTTGCGGCGAGCGGGGCCGCGGTCGTGTTCCCCTGTGTGTGCGCTCAGGCGCGCTTGAGCCCCAGCACTTCGGTGGCCGCAAAGGTCTCCCCCGCGGGCCTCTGCGCGTAGTACGGCGTGAGCAGCGCGTCCAGTTCGTCGTAGCTGAAGGTGTCCTGCTTGCTGTCGAACCGGTCCTGCACCCGGGGCCGTTCGACGACCGCGACCATGCCGCCGTGCACGACGAGCAACTGGCCGTTGACCCGTGCGGCGGCGGGCGAGGCGAGGTAGCCGACGAGGGGGGCGACATGCTCGGGGGCGAGCGGGTCGAGGCCCTCGGCGGGGGCGGCGAGGCCCGCGAAGACGTCCTCGGTCATGCGGGTGCGGGCGCGCGGGCAGATGGTGTTGGCGGTCACGCCGTACTTGGCGAGCGCGAGGGCCGTGGAGGTGGTGAGCCCGACGATCCCGCCCTTCGCGGCGGCGTAGTTGGGCTGCCCGGCCGAGCCCGCGAGGAACGCCTCCGAGGAGGTGTTCACGATCCGCCCGTAGACCGGCGCGCCCTGCGCCTTGGCCCGCTCCCGCCAGTGCGCGGCGGCGAACCGGGTCGTGTTGAAGTGGCCCTTGAGATGGACTCGTACGACGGAGTCCCACTCCTCCTCCGCCATGGAGAAGACCATGCGGTCGCGCAGGATGCCGGCGTTGTTGACGAGGATGTCCAGCCTGCCGAACTCGGCTGTGGCCAACTGGACCAGTTCCCCGGCCTGTTGGAAGTCGGAGACGTCCCCGGTGTGGGCGACGGCCGTGCCGCCGGAGGCGCGGATCTCGGCGGCGACGTCCTCGGCGGGTCCTGCGGAGGCCGCGCCGGAGCCGTCGCGGCCGGGCTGTCCGTAGTCGTTGACGACGACGGCCGCGCCGAGCCGGGCGAGTTCCAGCGCCTCGGCCCGGCCGAGCCCGCGCCCCGCGCCGGTGACGATCGCGGAGAGCCCGTGCAGCGGCCGGCGCAGCGGCTGTGCCATCACAGCTCCACGCACGTGCGCAGGGCGGTCCCCGTCCGCATCTGGTCCAGGGCCTCGTTGATGCCGGTCAGCGGCACCCGGTGGGTGATCAGGCCCTCCAGGTCGATACGGCCGGCCCGCCACAGGGCGATCGTCCGCTCGTAGGAACGCAGCACGTCCCCGCCGCCGTACAGGGACGGCAGGATGCGCTTCTCGTCGAAGAACAGCTCGAACATGTTGAGCTGGAGCTGGTCGTCCATGGCTCCGGCGCCGACGACGACCAGGGTGCCGCCGCGCCGGGTGTGGTCGTACGCGGTGCGGGTGGTGGCGGAACGGCCGACGACCTCGAAGACGTGGTCGAAGCCCTCGCCGCCGGTCAGCTGTTGCTTGGCGTCGGGCAGCTCGTCGGGCGAAACCGCCCTGGTGGCACCGAAGCCGAGCGCGGCCTCGCGGCGGGACAGCACCGGGTCGACGGCGACGATCTCGGCGGCCCCCTTGAGCCGGGCTCCCTGGACCACCGAGATCCCGACGCCCCCGCAGCCGATCACCGCAACCGACGAACCGGCGTCGATGTCGGCGGTGTTGAGCGCGGCACCGAGGCCGGTCGTCACGCCGCAGCCGATGAGGGCGGCGATGTCGTACGGCACGTCGTCGGGGATCGGCACGGCGCAGCGCGCGTCCACGACGACCTCCTCGGCGAAGGTGCCGGTGCCGGCGAAGCCGAAGATGTCGCCGGTCGACCGCTTGAAGTTGGGGGTGCCGGCGTTCATGAACCCGGCCAGGCACAGCTCGGTCTGACCGCGCCTGCACGCGGGGCATTCGCCGCAGGAGGGCAGCCAGCACACGACCACCCGGTCACCGGCCTTGACCCGGGTGACGCCCTCCCCCACCTCGACGACCTCACCCGCGCCCTCGTGGCCGGGGACGAAGGGCGCGGGCTGCGGCAGCACGCCGCTCATCGCGGACAGGTCCGAGTGGCACAGCCCGGTCGCCCGCACCCGGACCCTGACCCTGCCGGGCCCGAAACCGACCGCCTCTACGTCGTCGTAGACCTCCAGCTTGTCCTGGCCTGTCTCGTGCAGTACGGCTGCGCGCATGATGCGGCTCCCTTCGAAAGGTGCCTGACGGCTCAGGAGTGGTGCACGATCGTGTCGGCGAGGACGGGGGCGTCGTCCCTCTCGACGGCGCTCACGGCGGCGCTCACGGCGGCCCGCACGGTCCCGGTGTCCTGCTGCCAGAGGCGGATGCGCAGGGTCTCGCCGGGGAAGACGACGCCGGCGAAGCGGGTGGCGTACGACCGCACGCAGGTCACATCGCCGCCGAGCAGCGTGTCGACGACCGCCTTCAGGGTCATGCCGTAGGTGCACAGCCCGTGCAGGATCGGGCGGTCGAAGCCGGCGGTCTTGGCGAAGTCGGGGTCGGCGTGCAGCGGGTTCCAGTCGCCGGAGAGGCGGTAGAGCAGGGCCTGGTCCTCGCGGACGGTCCGCTCCAGGGTCCGGTCGGGCTGTCCGGCGGGCGGCTCCGGCCGGGTGTCGGGGCCGCGGTCGCCGCCCCAGCCTCCTTCGCCGCGTACGTAGATCTGGGCGTCGTTGGTCCACAGCGGGCCGTCCGCGTCGGCGACGTCCGTGCGCAGCACGAGGATCGCGGCCTTGCCCTTGTCGTACACGGCCGCGACACGTGAGGTGGCGGTCGCTCTCCCGGTGGCCGGGATCGGGCGGTGGACGGTGAGGTTCTGGCCGCCGTGCAGGACACGGGCGAGGTCGACCTCGATGCCGGGCATGGACAGTCCGCTGATCACCCCGGGTGCGCCGGAGCCGGCGACGGTGGCGAAGCTCGGCAGCACGTGCAGCCGGCTCTCCAGGGTGTAGCGCAGCTCGTCGGGGTCGGTGGCGGGCAGGCCCGCGCCGATGCCGAGGTGGTAGAGCAGGACGTCCTTGGGGGTCCAGGCGATCTCGCCGGAACGGGGTTCGGCGGCGAGCGCCCTGGCGGCGTCGATGGGCATGGGCGGGGCTCCTGACGGGTCCGAGACCTCGGCGCGGGCGTCCGCACCGTCGGCCGCACCGAGGTCGTTCACGGGGAACCTAGAACGCGTTCCAGTCCGGCGACCTCTGTATAGCCGAGGGGGCTTGGGTTGGGAAGACTCCTGACGGCATGTCAGATGAGCCGTTGAGTTGGGCCGCTAGGACATTTGTCCTGGCGGATGCCGTACGGGCGGCCCTGCCGCGTGGGGAGAGGGGCTCGTAGCGTCATGGACGCCGGTCGGCGACGGCCCAGACGGCACACCCATCGGCACACCCACCGGCTTGCCCACCGGCTTGCCCACCGGCTCGCCCACCGGCTCGCCCACCGGCTCGCCCACCGGCTCGCCCACCGGCTCGCCCGAGCTCGCCGGGACCGGCCTCCGCGGTCTGGCCGAGCGTCTTGCCGCGGCCGGTGGGCGTCTGACCTCCGGCCCCGCGCCCGACGGCGGCTTCCCGGTCACCGCCGAACTACCGGTCACCGAACCGCTCCTTCCGCCGCGAACGCCCCTACCCTTGGCCCGTGAACGAAATGCCCCATGCGTACCGTCCCGCGAAGTCCATCAGGGTGCTGCTCGCCGAGGACCAGGGCATGCTGCGCGGGGCGCTGGCGCTGCTGCTGGGGATGGAGCCGGACATCGAGGTCGTCGCCCAGGTGGCGGCCGGTGAGCAGATCGTGGACGCGGCGCTGCTGCACCGCCCGGACGTGGCCCTGCTGGACATCGAACTGCCGGGCATGAGCGGCCTGGACGCGGCGGCGGCGCTCCGCACGGAGGCGCCGGACTGCCGGGTGCTGATCCTCACCACGTTCGGCCGCCCGGGCTATCTGCGCCGGGCGATGGAGGCAGGAGCAGCCGGCTTCCTGGTGAAGGACGGGCCCGTCGAGGAACTGGCCGCGGCGATCCGCAAGGTGCTGACCGGGGAGACGGTCGTCGACCCGGCCCTGGCCGCCGCCGCCCTGGGCGCGAGCCCCCACCCGCTCACCACCCGCGAGTGCGACGTCCTCAAGGCCTCCGCGGACGGCGCCACCGTCTCCGACATCGCCGCCCAGCTCCACCTCTCCGAGTCGACCGTCCGCAACTACCTCTCCGCCGCCATCGGCAAGACCCACACCCGCAACCGCATGGAGGCCTTGCGCGAGGCCCGCCGCCAGGGGTGGCTGTAACTCCGAGAGCACCCGGGCGGGCGGTGCCCTACGCGGCTTGCCCCCGCCGGAACAGCCCCGTCCACAGGAAGTCCTCCCCGAAGCACGCGGAGCCCTCCGACTGGGCACGCATCCGGCGAAGCTCGACCTCAGCGAGACGGACAGGACCGGTCGGGTCGGTCGGGTCAGTCAGGTCGGTCGGGTCAGTCAGGGGGATCGGCCCGGTCAGGTGGGTCGGGCCGGCCGACTGGGTCAGCCCCGTGAAGATGGCCCGCAGTGACTCGGCGGTGTAGGCGAGGCCCCCGTGCAGGCCGCCAGTGCGGTAGAGGTCTGCGTCGGACAGCTCGGAGCCCATCCCGCCGGAGGCGAAGCAGGTCAGGGCGAAGGAGCCGCCGGGGGCCAGGACGCGGTCCAGCAGGGCGAGGTAGTTGATGCGACGGTGCGGGGGCAGGTGGTGGAAGCAGCCGGAGTCGTAGACGAGGTCGTAGGGTCCGGTCAGCTCCGTCACCGTGAGGGTGAAGGCGTCGCCGCAGAAGTAGCGGACTTCGCCGCCGGCCTCCCGGGCCCATCGCAGGGCGGCCGGGGACAGGTCCACGGCGTCCACCTGGAAGCCCTGCGCGGCGAGGTAGCGGGCGTTGCGGCCGGGCCCGCAGCCGAGGTCGAGGGCGCGGCCGGGGCGCAGGAGGCCGCGGTCGAGGTAGGAGGCCAGGTTCTCGTCGGGCTTGTCGACGAAGAAGGGCACCGGGCGGGAGCGGTCGGCGTAGAAGCCGTCCCACCAGTCGGCGCCCTGCTCGGTCCAGCGGTCGGCCTCCGGGGCGAACAGCCCGTCCAGCAGGCGGAGTACGTCGTCCACGGTGCGGATGTGCCGGTCCATGCGGCCTCCTTTCGCCTCTCGTGATCGTAGGTCGGCGGGCCCCAGGGCCCCAGGGCGCAGCGGGGCTTGGCCAGGGCGGCGAAGTGGCTGGACGGAGGCGTGCCGGGGCGGTGGACCGCCTTGGGAGGGATCACCCTCCGGGGGCCCGAAGGGGCGGGGTTGCGGGCGCGGAGGGCCGTGGCGGGGGCCCTCCGCGCCGCGTCGCCGCCACTTTTTCGAAGGGTGTGCCCACGGCCCTTACTTGGTCACCTTCGCCGACTTGTAGGCCGTGCCCTGAGGGGCCAGGCAGACGAACCAGGAGTAGGGGGAACCGTCGGCGGTACGGATCGCCGGTACGTCGGTCTCCGCCGTACCGCGCGTTCCGTTGATGTCGTGCTCCCCGGTCACGTGCGCGACCGCCTTGGGCAGTACCGTCGAGGAGCCGTCCTTCCATGTGCAGGTCACCTCCTGTGCTGTCTTCGCCACATGACCGATGACCAGGCGCCGACGGTGTTCCGTTTCCCGGTCGAGGGGGGCCGCCACGCTCTCGAGATCGGTGCCGGACATACGGTCCGCCTCGGTGGTCAGGCCCCCGGCGGTGATGCCCGCCAGCGCCCTGTCAGTCTTCTCGATGCCGCCGTGCAGGAAGTAGGCGCTCTTGCCGATCAGGTCCTCGGGCCGCCTGATGTCCCCCGGGAAGTCGCCGAACTCCGCCATCGCCTCCAGCGTGGCCACGGCCTCCAGTTCGTCTTTCGGTGCCGGCCAGACATTGAGGACGACCTTCCAGGGCCGGCCTCCGTCGGTCCCGGTCGCCAGGGTGGTCTGCTCCGGCTCGACGACCAGCGGGGGTCGTGGAGTCGGCGGCTGGGTGGCCGGAGTCACCTCTCGGTCCTCCCCACCCGGCAGCCCCGTCACCGCAAGCGCCCCCGTGGAGCCCGCCACCACCACGGCCGTGACGGCTGCGATCGCCCAGCGGCGGGCGCGGCGTCTGCGGCCGCCGCGGATCAGTGCCTGGGTGGGGGCTATGCCGATCTCGACCTCGCTCGCGGCGTCGGCCAGCAGCTGGGTGATGTCCCGGTCCGTCATTCCGTGCTCGAACTCCCGCTCCGCGCTCATCACTTCCGCCCTCCGTACGTCGCCATGTCGGTCAGCTCCGGTATGCCGCGGAGTTTCGCGATCCCCTTGGCGGCGTTGCTCTTCACCGCGCCCACGGAACAGCCCATCGCCTCGGCCGTCTGCGTCTCGGTGAGGTCCTCCCAGTAGCGCAGGACGACCGCCTGGCGCTGCCGTGGCGGCAGTTGGGCGAGGGCCTGGAGCAGCACGCCCCGGTCCTCGGCCTGGGCGATGCGGTCGCCGGTGTCGGGCACCTCGGGCGCGATCCCCGAGTCGTCCTTGGCCGCGAGGAACTCCCGTAGTTTTCTGCGGTGTCTGCGTGCGTGTGTGTTGAT
The DNA here is from genome assembly GCF_044763135.1 of Streptomyces sp. NPDC096205. Lineage (NCBI taxonomy): Bacteria > Bacillati > Actinomycetota > Actinomycetes > Kitasatosporales > Streptomycetaceae > Streptomyces > Streptomyces sp. NPDC096205. The sequence goes on from NZ_JBIWFS010000002.1 coordinate 661,713, forward strand.
CAGCACACGGCGTACGTAGGCCTCCGGGTCGTCGGCCGCGCCGACCCGGCGCCAGGCCACATAGACCCGCTCCAGCGTCGACTGGACGAGGTCCTCGGCCGCGTGCTGCTCCCCCGCGAGGAGAAATGCCGTACGCATCAGCCGCGGCCAGCGACCGATGACAAACGCCTGGAACTCCTGGTCCCCGGCTTTCTTCCTGTCCCCCATGGGCACCTCCTGATATTCAAAGGAGTCCATGGGCCCTCAGGACCGTTGCCTCATTCCCCGGATTCGCCGAACCTCAGCGCCGCGCACACCCGCCGTACCCGCCGCGCCACCTTCACTGTGCCGCTTCCTTGACCCGTTCGACCAGCGTCTTCGCGACCGGTTCGAGGTCAGCGGGCTGCTTGAGGTCCTCCCCCGCGAGGGCGATCACCACCCTGTCGACGCGCATCACCAACTGGGTCGTGTAGAGGCCCGACTCGCGCTTCGACCAGGCCTCGGTGTCCTGGGCGCCCGCTTCGATCTTCACCAGTTGCTGTGACCCTGCGCTTCGCCCCCCTTTCACCAGGCTCCTCATGACCGTCTTCGCGCCCTTCGCGGACTCGAAGGACAGGACGACGACCTGAGCCGTGTGCTCGCTGTCCCCCTCAGGCCGGTTGACCGTGCCTTCGTCGTACGTGTCGGATCCGATGGCGACCACACCGGCGGAGGCACACGTCGCGGCCATCATCAGACATCGGGTGCGGGCTTTCTCGCCCTCGATCACCTCGGGGGCGGCCTCACCTCGCCACCCGACGGGGAGTTGCTCGCGGTCGGGCATCGCGCTGCGCATCTGCGCCGGTGTGAGCCCGACGTCCGAGTCACCACGGTCGCTTCCCCCACAGGCGGAGAGGCCGATCAGCGCACAGCCCATCGCCAAAGCCAAGCCCCACCGCTCTGGGTACACGTCAACTCCCCGTTTGTGTACGGCAGTTACGGCGCTCAGCGAATCACATGGACCTCTCGGGCGCCACGGTCACGCCACCGGCCCCTCACTCCACCGGCCTCCCCGCCAAGCCCCCCGCCCCCTCCTCCGCAGCGCTTCCCTCGCCCTGCCCCGCAGGGATCTTCACCGGCCGGGCCTTGCCCGGGAGCCACAGCGCCATCAGTACCGCCCCGCCGAGCAGCACGACCGTGCTGACGCGGAAGGCGGCGGCGTAGCCGTCGGTCAGGGCCTCGGGGGTGGTGGCGCCGTGGGCGTGGCCGGCGGCGACGGTCGACATGGCGGCGAGGCCGAGGGAGCCGCCCATGGTGCGGGAGGTGTTGATGAGGCCGGAGAGCAGGCCGGCCTCCTCCGGGGCGGCGCCCGAGGTGGCGAGGGCGGCGATGGGGGTGGCGGCGAGGCCCGCGCCCAGCATCATCAGGACGCCCGGGATCATGATGGCGGTGACGTACGCGCCGTCGGCCGTCATCGTGGTCTGCCAGGCGAACCCGGCCACGGCCACCAGCGTGCCGAGCACGGCGAGGTTGCGCGCCCCGAGCCCCGGGATCAGACGCGGCGCGAGCTTGGAGCCGACGACGACGGCGAGCGAGCTCGGCACCAGGGCGAGGCCGGCCTCTAGGGGCGAATAGCCGAGCACGTTCTGGGCGTACAGGGTCATGAAGTACCACATGCAGAACATCGCGGACCCGGACACGAAGTTCGCGGCGTTCGCCGAGGACACCGAGCGCACCCGGAACAGCGTGAGCGGCATCAGCGGGCCCGCCGTACGCGATTCGACCAGGAGGAACGCGGCGACGAGCAGGACACCGGCGGCCAGCGGCAGCAGTGTGGCGGAAGCAGTCCAGCCCTCGGACTCGGTCTGGGAGATGCCGTAGGCGAGGGTGGCGAGCCCTGCGGTCACCAGCAGCGCGCCCGGCAGGTCGAGGTGGCGTCCGTCGCCGCGGCTCTCCGGGAGGCGTACGAGAGCGGCGAGGAGGACGAGCGCGCCCACGGGGACGTTGATCAGCAGCACCCACCGCCAGGACAGGCCGTCCACGAGCAGTCCGCCGACCAGGCCGCCCGCGGCCCCGCCGCCCGCACCGACGGCCGTCCAGGTCGCGATGGCCCGCGCCCGTGCGGCGCCCTCGGGGACGGAGGAGGTGACCAGGGTCAGGGTGGACGGGGCGAGCACGGCCGCGCCGAGCCCCTGCGCCGCCCGGGCCGCGAGCAGCTGCCAGCCCTCCTGGGCCAGCCCGCCGCCGAGGGAGGCCAGCGTGAACAGGGCCAGGCCGGTCAGGAACATGCGCTTACGGCCGTAGAGGTCGCCCGCGCGTCCGCCGAGCAGCATGAAGCCGGCGAAGGCGATGGTGTAGGCGTTGACCACCCACTGCAGGCCCGCGCCGGAGAGGGCGAGGTCGGCCCGCATCGAGGGCAGGGCCACGTTGACGACGGAGATGTCCAGGACGACCAGGAACTGTCCCGCACAGGCGAGGGCCACCACCAGCCAGGCGGGCGGCACGGGACGGCGGGACCGGGATATCGGCGTGGTGTCGGCGGCTCTCAGCATGCCTGTCATGGTCTCAACCCCACTACGCCCCTTGCACAGTGATTTCCCGGATCCGATCCGCGCCCCTCCGCGCCGACTTCCGCACCTCTCCGCGCCAACTTCCGCGCCCCTCCGCGCCAACTTCCGCACCTCTCCGCGCCAACTTCCGCGCCCCTCCGCACCCCGACCCGCCCTGTCGAGACCCGACCCCGGCAAGCATCTCGCCACCCCCGGTAAGCCCCCGCACCACCCCAGGTAAGCCCCCGCACCACCCCAGGCAAGCCCCTCACCCCCGATACGCCCCCTGCACCGTGATCTCCAGGCTCCGCCCCTTCGCCGGCAGCCACACCGCCATGAGCAACGCCCCGGCCAGCATCAGCACCGAGCAGGCGCGGAAGGCCGAGGCGTAGCCCTCGGTGAGGGCCTCGGGGGTGGTGCCCCCGTGGGTGCGGGCCGTGGCGATGGTGGACATCACCGCCAGGCCCAGGGAACAGCCCATGGTCTGGGAGGTGTTGATCAGCCCGCACACCAGACAGGACTCCTCCGGCGGAGCCCCGGACGTGGCGAGGGCGGCGAGCGGGGTGGTGGCGAGGCCCGCGCCCAGCATCATCAGGATGCCCGGGATCATGATCGCCGTGACGTACGTGCCGTCGGCGGTCATCGTCGACTGCCAGGCGAACCCGGTCGCGGCCACCAGCGCGCCCAGCACGGCGAGGCGGCGCGGACCGGCCCGCAGCATCAGATGCGGGGCCAGTTTGGAGCCGACGACGACGGCGAGCGAGCTGGGCACGAGGGCGAGGCCGGCCTCCAGGGGCGTGTAGTCCAGGACGTTCTGTGTGTAGAGGGTCATGAAGAACCACATGCAGTACATGGCGGCGCCGCAGACGAACATGGCCCCGTTCGCGGAGGACACCGACCGTTCCCGGAACAGCGCCAGCGGCATCAGCGGCGCGGTCCGGCGCCGCTCGGCCAGGAGGAACACGGCGAGCAGCAGCAGCCCGACGAAGAGTGGCCCCAGGGCGGCCGGGGCGGTCCAGCCCGCGGCCTCGGTCTGTGAGATGCCGTACGCGACAGTGGCGAGCCCGGCGGTGGCCAGCAGGGCGCCGGGCAGGTCCAGGCGGCGCCCGTCGTCGGCGCGGCTCTCGCGGAGCCGTCCCACGGCCGCGGCGAAGACGGCGACCCCGGCGGGCACGTTGATCAGCAGGACCCAGCGCCAGGACAGGCCGTCCACCAGCACCCCGCCGACCAGGCCGCCCGCGGCCCCGCCGCCCGCACCGACGGCCGTCCAGGTGGCGACGGCTCTGGCCCGGGCCGGGCCCTCGGGGACGGCCGCGGTGACGAAGGTGAGGGTGGAGGGTGCCAGGACGGCCGCGCCGATGCCCTGCACCGCCCGCGCGACCAGCAGCTGCGAGCCCTCCTGGGCCAGCCCGCCGCCCAGCGAGGCGAGGGTGAACAGGGCGAGGCCCGTCAGGAACATGCGCTTACGGCCGTAGAGGTCGCCCGCGCGCCCGCCCAGCAGCAGAAACCCGGCGAAGGCGATGGCGTAGGCGTTCACCACCCATTGCAGGGCGGTGCCGCTGAGGGCGAGGTCGCTGCGGATGGAGGGCAGGGCGACGTTGACGACGGAGATGTCGAGGACTACGAGGAACTGTCCCGCGCAGGCGATGCCCACCACAGGCCAGGCGGACGCCACGCTGCGCCGCGACTGGATGGCGCCGGCGGCTCGGAGCATGCGTGGGATCGTCCCAACAGATGGACAGCCCCTGCATCGCGACGTCCGAGAGTCTGACGACACCTTTCAGCCAGAAGCGGCCGCGCCCGCAAGCCTTCCCCCGGTTCTTCAAGGGCAGGTCAAGAATTCGTTAGCTACTCAAAGCAAAGGAATAGTTGCCCTGGCGCACCGAGTTCACGCTACACATGACACGTACGACGACGACCGACCAGCCGACCGGAAGAGCGTCCGGCGCCCTCGTGCCCGTGCTCGCCTTCGCGGGCATCGTGGTCGCGGTGATGCAGACCCTGCTGGTGCCGGTCATCAAGGACCTGCCGCAACTGCTGGACACCGCCCCCAGTGACGCCACCTGGGTGCTGACCTCGACCCTGCTCTCCGGCGCCGTCGCCACGCCGATCATGGGCCGCCTCGGCGACCTGTACGGCAAGCGCCGGATGCTGGTCGCGAGCCTGTCCGTGATGGTGGCGGGCGCGCTGGTCAGCGCCGTCACCAGCGCGCTGCTCCCGATGATCGTCGGCCGTACCCTCCAGGGCTTCGCGATGGGCGCCATCCCGCTCGGCATCGGCCTGATGCGCGACATGCTGCCGCGCGAGAAGCTCGGCTCGGCGATGGCCCTGATGAGCTCCTCCATCGGCGTCGGCGGTGGCCTCGCGCTGCCCGCCGCCGCGCTGGTCGCCCAGCACACCGACTGGCACGCCCTCTTCTACGGCGCCGCGGGGCTCGGCGTGCTCGCCATCGCCCTCACCCTGACCGTCGTACCGGAGTCCCCGATGCGGGCGAAGGGCTCCTTCGACCTCCCGGGCGCGCTCGGTCTGTCCCTGGGCCTGGTGCTGTTCCTGCTGCCGATCACCAAGGGCAGCGACTGGGGCTGGTCGTCCGCGACCACGCTCGGCCTGTTCGGCGCGTCGGCCGCGGTGCTGGTGCTGTGGGGCGTCTACGAGCTGCGCACCGCCGCCCCGCTGGTCGACCTGCGCACGACGGCCCGTCCGGCGGTGCTGTTCACCAACCTGGCCTCGATCATGGTCGGGGTCTCCTTCTACGTCGTCTCGCTCGTGCTGCCCCAGCTCCTCCAGCTGCCGAAGGCCACCGGCTACGGCCTCGGCCAGTCGATGGTCGTCGCGGGCCTGCTGGTGGCGCCGCTGGGCCTGACGATGATGTTCACCGCGCCCGTCTACTCCCGGCTGTCGGCGCGCTACGGCCCCAAGGCCACCCTGATCCTCGGTCTGCTGATCATCGCCATCGGCTACGGCGCCGGCCTCGGCCTGATGAGCGCCGCCTGGCAGAGCCTGGTCATCGCGGTCGTCCTCGGCGCGGGCATAGGCCTGGCCTACTCCTCCCTGCCCGCCCTGATCATCGGCGCGGTCCCGGCGTCGGAGACCGGCGCGGCCAACGGCCTGAACACGCTGATGCGCTCCATCGGTACGTCCGTGTCCAGCGCGGTCATCGGCATGGTGCTGGCCAACACGGCCGACCATGTGGGTGGCGTGGCGGTCCCCACCATGCACGGCTTCCGGCTCTCCTTCCTGATCGCGACGGGCGCGGTGGCGGTCGGCCTGCTGATGGCCCTGTTCCTGCCGAAGCCGAACCGGGCCCCGCAGCTGCGTGCCAGCAGCGAGGAGGACGCCAACCTGGAGCGCGCCGAGGCCGCCCTGGCCGGCTTCCGCGGCCGGGTCCTGGCCGCGGACGGCGCCCCCGTCGCCCGCGCCCGGGTCACCCTGATCGACCACGGCGGCCGCCGCGCGGGCTCGGCCCTGACCGCCGACGACGGCAGCTACGCCCTCGCGGTCCCGGCGGGCGGCGCGTACGTCCTCGCCGCCCGGGCCGCCGGCCACGGTCCGCTGGCCGCCCCGGCGACCCACACCGGCGAGGAGCACGCGGTCGACCTGGACCTGTCCCTGCCGGGCGAGACGGTCACGGCATAAGAAGGCCCGTGACGCCTGAGATCCATCCCACGCGTACCCCCTGTCGCCGAGGCGGCAGGGGGTACGACACCATGGGCCTCCGACCAGCCGGTACGACCGAGAGGACCCCCATGCCCGCGGCCCCCAAGCCCGAGATCCTGGCCGCCTTCGAGGCCGCGAAGGGGTTCATGCCCATGGACGAGGGGCTCGCGCTGTACGCGGCCGCGGTCGAGGCGGGCGCCCTCGGGCTGCCGCTGCTGGAGGTCGGCACGTACTGCGGCCGCTCCACGATCCTGCTGGCCGACGCGGCCCGGGAGGCCGGGGTGACCGCACTCACGGTCGACCACCACCGCGGCAGCGAGGAGCAGCAGCCGGGCTGGGACTACCACGACCCGGAGACGGTGGACCCGGAGATCGGCCTGATGGACACGCTGCCGACCTTCCGCCGTACCTTGCACCGGGCGGGCCTGGAGGAGCACGTGGTCGCGCTGGTCGGCCGCTCCCCGCAGGTCGCGAAGATCTGGAACGCGCCGCTCGGCCTGGTCTTCGTCGACGGCGGCCACACCGACGAGCACGCGAGCGCCGACTACGAGGGCTGGGCCCCGCACGTCGCGGAAGGCGGACTGCTGGTCATCCACGACGTGTTCCCGGACCCGGTGGACGAGTTCACCGGGCAGGCCCCGTACCGCGTCTATCTGCGCGCGCTCGGCTCCGGAGCGTTCACGGAGGTCTCGGCGACGGGCTCGCTGCGCGTGCTGCGCCGCACGGGCGCGGGAATCTGAGGGACCGGAGAACGACCCAGGGCCCGACAAGCGTTCAGAGATCAAGAGTGGCGGCGGCGCACTTGTTCTCGAGTAAGGGAAGTAGCCGCGGCCGGCGCACCTGAACGACGGCAACCGTAGTACGGGGTGACGGCGACCGGCACCTTGTTTATCCGGCAGTTAGGGTGTCAGGCGTGTCGTACACAGGCCCCGACTTCGATCCCACCCCGCCGCGCCGCCTGCGCCGCCCGCTGACCGTCGCCGTGGCGGCGCTGGTGCCGGGGGCGTTGCTCGGCTGGCTGGTGTACGACACCACCGCGTCCGACACGACCGCCTCCGACGGCGGCGGACCGCAGCGCACGGCCGCCTCCAGCCCCGCCCCGGCCCCGGCGTCACCGACACAGACACCGACACCGACGCCGAGCCGCGACGACGACAAGCCCGGCGCCCCCGACGGCCCCTTGAAGGGCAAGGTCGTGGTGATCGACCCCGGGCACAACCCGAACAACTTCCGGCACGCGTCCGAGATCAACAGCAAGGTCGACATCGGCACGGGCCGCAAGGAGTGCGACACCACCGGCACTTCGACCAACTCCGGTTATCCGGAGGCCGACTTCACCCTCGACGTGGCCCACCGGCTGCGCGCGCTCCTGCAACAGCAGGGCGCCACGGTGAAGCTGACGCACGACGCCGACCGGCCGTACGGCCCGTGCATCGACGAGCGGGCCCGCGTCGGCAACCAGGCCCACGCGGACGCGGTGGTGTCGATCCACGCCGACGGTTCGGTGTCCGGCAACCGCGGCTTCCATGTGATCCTCCCCGGTGCCGTCCACCAGGGCGCCGCGGACACCCGCCCGATCGTGGACTCCTCCCGCGACCTCGGCGAGCGCATCGCGGGCAACTTCGTCCGCGCCACCGGCAGCGCGCCCTCCAACTACGTGGGCGACGGCACCGGTCTCGTCACACGTGAGGACCTGGGCGGTCTCAATCTCTCAACAGTTCCCAAGGTGTTCATCGAGTGCGGCAACATGCGCGATAGCAAGGACGCGGCGCTGCTCACCAGCGGCGCCTGGCGGCAGAAGGCGGCGCTGGGGCTCTCCGGGGGAATCGTGAGTTTCCTGCGGGGGTAGTGATCAGCCTCCCGGACCGGGCGGACACGCCGATCACGCGAACGATAGTGTCATCGCTGCCCCCGATGACGAGACGACGACTGACGAAGGACAAGTAGTGAATATCCGCTCCCTCACTCGAGGCGACGGCGTGGTGATCGGAGCAGCGGTGTTGCTGTTCATCGCGTCGTTCCTCGACCTCTACTCGATCGATGGCGCTTCGGACGACGTTGACATCCCCAGCCTGTGGGGCAGCGGGCCGGTCCTGCTCGGCGTGGTCCTGGCGGGCGTCATCGGCGCGGCGCTCGTCGTCGTGACCCGCGGCCTGCCGCAGGTGCCGAAGGTCGCGGGGCTGGACCTCGGCCAGTTCGGTGTGGCCTTCACGGTGTTCGCCGCCTGGTGCGCGCTCGGCAACATCTTCGACGCCGCGGGCGGCTTCGACAACCAGGAGGGCTTCCCCGACTCGTTCGGTCCCGGCACCGGTCTGGTCCTCGCGCTCATCGCCACGCTGGTGATGGCCGCGGCGGCCGTGGCGACCCCGCTGCTCCCCGCCCTCAAGGGCTCCCTGCTGCCGGCTGCGCGCCCCGTCACCCCGCAGCCGTACGGCGCGCAGCCTCCCGGTGGCTACGGCTACCCGGGCGCGCAGCAGCCGCAGCAGCAGCCCTACGGTGCCGGTGCGCCGCAGCAGCCGTACGCCGGCCAGCCGCAGCCCGGGCAGCCGCAGGCCCAGCAGCCGCAGGCCCAGCCGGCCGCGGACTTCTCGCCGTTCTGGTTCGCGGTCCCGGTCCCGCGCCCCCTCTTCGCGGAGGACGGCTCGCAGACCCCGATCGCCGAACTGGCCCCGGGTACCTGGTACCTGGCCGTCGAGCAGCGGGGTGCGGCCCTGGTCGCGCAGACGCAGGACGGCCGTCGCGGTGTCCTCCAGGACACGAGCGGCATCCAGCGCGGCTGAGCCCGCCGTACGACGTCACGGCCCCTCGCCCTTCCGGGCGGGGGGCCGTTGCCGTACAGTCGCAGCCCCACAGCTTCCTGACATCCCGTCAGAAAGAGGCGACGGCATGCGACTCGGTCTCGCGCTCGGCTACTGGGGCCGCGGCCCCGACCCCGGCCACATCGCGCTCGCCCAGGAGGCCGAGCGCCTCGGCTACGACTCCGTGTGGACGGCGGAGAGCTGGGGCTCGGACGCCTTCACCCCGCTCGCCTGGATCGCCGCGCACACCTCCCGGGTCCGCCTCGGCACGGCGGTGGCGCAGATGGCCGCCCGATCCCCCACCGCCACCGCCATGCACGCCCTCACCCTGGACCACCTCTCCGGCGGCCGCATGATGCTGGGCCTGGGCCTGTCGGGCCCGCAGGTGGTGGAGGGCTGGTACGGGCGCCCGTTCCCGAGGTCGCCGCTGACCGCGACAAGGGAGTACGTCGATGTCGTACGGCAGGTCCTGCGCCGCGAGCGCCCGGTGGAGCTGCACGGCCGCTTCCACCCGCTCCCCTACGACGGACCGGACGCCACGGGCCTCGGCAGGCCCCTCAAGGCCATCACCCACCCCCTGCGCCCCGACCTGCCCGTCCTCCTCGGTGCGGAGGGCCCGAAGAACATCGCGCAGACGACGAGGATCGCCGACGGCTGGCTGCCCCTGTACTGGTCCCCCACCCGCCCCCTGGTCGGCGCCGACGACCTCCCCGAGGGCTTCCTGGTCGCTCCCATGGCCCAGGTCCGCGTCTGCGAGGACGTCACCGAGGGCCTCAGGCCCGTGAAGGCCATGCTCGGCTTCTACATCGGCGGCATGGGGCACGCGGCCCGCAACTTCCACGCCGACCTCATGGCGAGAATGGGCTACGCCGACGAGGCCCGCCGCATCCAGGACCTCTTCCTCTCGGGCCGCCGTGAGGAGGCCGTCGCGGCCGTCCCCGACGCCTTCGCCGACGAGATCTCCCTCGTCGGACCGCGCGAACGCATCGCGCAGCGGCTGGAGTTGTGGCGCGCGGGCCCGGTGACCGACCTGCTCGCCCTCGCACCGGACCCGGAGACCCTGCGCGTACTCGCGGAGCTCAACACGTAGGGGATCACCGGAAGATGGCCACGGAGTCCAGCCGTCGCCGGCGTACTCCTCCCCGCAGAAGCGGGTTTCAACTCCCTTGGCCGGGTCACCCGATGGGCATGTCCCCTCGACATCGCACCAGTGCCAACCAGGCCGGTACGGTCATCGCGATCGTGGCCGACGTCATGGCCGTCATCCTGGGCCTGTGGATCCTGATGTACCTGCTGGACGCCAACCGCTCCAACGACTTCGTCCAGTTCGTGCACGACGTCGCCCGCTGGCTCGCGGGCTGGTCCTACGACCTGTTCACCTTCGACGAGGCATGGGCGAGGGTCGTCGCGGGCTACGGCCTGGCGGCGGTGGTGTACCTGTTCGTGGGCCACGCCATAGCGAACAGGGTGCACCGGCACTAGTCGGCCAGGGGCGCGGGGAACTGCGCGAGAACCACAGAAGACCCGCACCCGCGGTACAACAGCGAGCACCCGACCGATCAGGCGCAACAATCAGGGTCGAGCCCAAGAGGCAGCCGCTCCCCGGAGAACACGGCACACGTGGCCTCGTGCCCCCCGAGCGCCGCGACGGCCAGGAGCAGCGACCCGGCGGTCCAGGTGGTCAACTCCCGCGGCCAGACGGCGTCGTCGTCGAACACGTAGCCCGTCCAGTACATCCCGCTGTCCGCGTCCCGCAGATGCTGGACGGACTGAAGGATCTCCAGCGCCCGGTCGGACTCGCCGGTCGCCCACAGCGCCAGCGCGAGTTCGCAGGACTCGCCCCCGGTCACCCAGGGGTTGGGGACGACACATCGCACGCCCAGTCCGGGCACGACGAACCGCTCCCAGGACTCCTCGATCCGCGCCTTCGCCTCGGCGCCGGTGAGCGCCCCGCCCAGGACGGGGTAGTACCAGTCCATCGAGTAGCGGTCCTTGTCCAGGAACCGCTCGGGGTGGCGCCGGATGGCGTGCCGCAGCGCGCCCACCGCCAACTCCCAGTCCGGCTGGGGCTCTTCGCGCTGCTCGGCGATCGCGAGAGCGCACCGCAGGGCCTGGTGGATCGAGGACGACCCGGTGAGCAGGGCGTCGTGCGTGGGGGTGCCGTCGTCGTCGCGGCGCCAGCCGATCTGCCCGCCCGGCTGCTGGAGCCGCAGCACGAACTCGACCGCCGCGTAGACGGTCGGCCACATGCGGTCCAGGAAGACGTCGTCGCCGGTGGACAGGTAGTGGTGCCACACGCCCACGGCGATGTAGGCGACGAAGTTCGTCTCGCGCCCGCGGTCGGTGACGTCGTCGTGCGCCCCGTCGGCGTAGGCCGCGTACCAGGAGCCGTCCTCGTTCTGGTGCCGTGCGAGCCACTCGTAGGCCCGCTCGGCGGCCTCGTGCTCTCCGGCGGTGTCCAGCGCCATCGCGGCCTCGGTGTGGTCCCACGGGTCGAGGTGGTGGCCCCGGAACCACGGGATCGCGCCGTCCTCGCGCTGCACGGCGAGGATGCCGGCGACGGTCGCGGCGGCCTCCTCGGCGGTGAGGACTCCCGGCAGGACGAGGTGTTCCGTGCGGGGTGTCGTCACGCGGCGCCCGCCTCTTCGGAAAGACGCGGCAGGTGCGGCTTGGTGGCGTAGACGACGAAGCTCTTGCCGATCAGCGGGTTCAGCGCCTGCTCGGCGACCCTCGTCGCCAGCGGCTTCTTCATGATGTCCCAGACCAGCAGCTTGTGGTACGCCCGCACCGGCAGCGCCTTGTCGTTGTCGACGCCGAAGGCGCACTTCAGCCACCAGTACGGCGAGTGCAGCGCGTGCGCGTGGTGGGAGCCGTACGGCTTGAGGCCGGCCTCCTTGATCTTGCCGACCAGCTCGTCCGCCTTGTAGATGCGGATGTGGCCGCCCTCGACCTCGTGGTAGGCGTCGGACAGGGCCCAGCAGACCTTCTCGGGGCCGTAGCGCGGCACGGTGATCGCGATGCGGCCGCCGGGCTTGAGCACGCGCACCATCTCGGCGAGGACGCCCTTGTCGTCGGGGATGTGCTCCATCACCTCGGAGATGATCACGACGTCGAAGGAATCGTCGGGGAAGGGCAGCGCGAGGGCGTCGCCCTCCATCGCGGTGGCGGTGGCGCCCTCGGGGGCCTCGCCGGCCTCCTTCATCGCCGCGAACCACTTGGCGACCTCGCGGATGTCCTCGGCGTTCTGGTCCAGCGCGACGACCTGGGCGCCGCGCCGGTAGCACTCGAACGCGTGCCGGCCGGCGCCGCAGCCGAGGTCCAGGACGCGGTCGCCCGGGGCGAGCGGGAACCGGGAGAAGTCGACGGTCAGCACGTGGCCCTGCTTTCGGCGTTGGATCCAGCTGTTACTGCTTCTACTGCTTCTGGGGCAGGCGAGGCCTCAGGGTGTGCGGCCGCCGGGCGGCGTGCGCCGATCGCCTCGCGGTAGTGGGCGACCGTGCCCTCGGCGGCCCGTGCCCAGGTGAACCGGGCCAGCACCCGCTCGCGCCCGGCCGCACCGAGTCGCGCCCTCAACTCGGCGTCTCCGAGCAGTCGTACGAGGGCGGCGGCCAGCGCGCCGGCGTCCCCGGTCGGCACCGCGAGGCAGGTCTCGCCGTCGCGTCCGGCGACCTCGGGGATCGCCCCGCCGGTCGTGGCGACCAGCGGCGTGGCCGTGGCCATGGCCTCGGCGGCGGGCAGGGAGAAGCCCTCGTACAGGGACGGCACGCAGGCGACCTCCGCCGAGCGGACCAGGTCGACGAGTTCGGCGTCGGAGATGCCCTTGACGAACTCGACCGCGCCTTCGAGGCCGTAGCGCTCGACGGCCTGGGCGACCGGCCCCTCGGTGGGCCGCTTCCCTACGACGACCAGATGCGCGGCCGGGTGTTCCGTACGAGCCTTCGCGAGGGCCTCGACGAGGAAGACGAGCCCCTTCAGCGGGACGTCCGCGCTGGAGGTGGTGACGATCCGGCCCGGCACGCGCGGCACGGACGGGTCGGGCGAGAACAGGTCGGTGTCGGCGCCGATGTGCACGACGTGCACGCGGTCCTGCCGTACGCCGAGATGGTCGACGATCTCCTGCCGGGAGGTGCCGGACACGGTGAGCACGGACGGCAGGCGGCGGGCGACGCGCTTCTGCATGCGGGTGAAGGCGTACCAGCGGCGCACCGAGTAGCGGCGCTGCCAGGTCTCGGCGGCGTCCAGCTCCAACTGCCGGTCGACGGTGATGGGGTGATGGATGGTGGTGACGAGCGGCGCGCCGACATCGCCCAACAGGCCGTAGCCGAGGGTCTGGTTGTCGTGCACGACGTCGAACTCGCCGCGGCGGGCGCGCAGATGGCGGCGGGCGCGCAGCGAGAAGGTCAGCGGTTCGGGGAAGCCGCCGGTCCACATGGTCGCGACCTCGAGGGCGTCGACCCAGTCCCGGTACTCGCCGCGGCCCGGGGTGCGAAAGGGGTCGGGCTGGCGGTACAGGTCGAGGCTGGGGAGCTCGGTGAGGCTGAGGCCGTCGAAGCCCTCGTCGAGGACGGGGTAGGGCTGGGCGCCGATGACCTCGACGCGGTGACCGAGGCGGGCGAGTTCGCGGGAGAGGTGGCGGACGTAGACGCCCTGGCCGCCGCAGAAAGGGTTTCCCTTGTAGGTGAGGAGTGCGATGCGGAGCGGTCGCTCGCCGTCTGCGGCGAGGCCCCGGGAAGGGCCCGCCTGACTGGCCTCAGCGGTCACTCTGGGCCCCCTTCTGCCTGCGATGTCCCGCGAGACTACGCCGGGACGCTAATCTAGAACAAGTTACAGACTTGATCGTTCAAGAGGCTCTGAATCTACCGGCAGGTAGCCCCGCTGTGAGAAGTGGATCAGGTGATTCACGCCACGGCCTGAGCCTGGCATGCTCTGTCCGATCACTCCCTCTCCCCCACCTCCTCACCGACTGTCACGGAACGGGATCCATGCCTGCGGAAGCCAAGCCGGCCAAGGTCGAGGCCAGTGACGTACGACCGGCGTCCGCGCCGCTGACCGAGCGGCAGCAGGCGCGCCGGCGGCGCATCCTGCACGCGAGCGCGCAGCTGGCGAGCCGGGGTGGTTTCGACGCGGTACAGATGCGGGAGGTGGCCGAGTCCTCGCAGGTCGCGCTCGGCACGCTGTACCGCTACTTCCCGTCCAAGGTGCATCTGCTGGTCGCCACGATGCAGGACCAGTTGGAGCACATGCACACCACGCTGAAGAAGAAGCCTCCGGCGGGCGACACGGCGGCGGAGCGCGTCGCGGAGACCCTGATGCGCGCCTTCCGCGCCCTCCAGCGGGAGCCCCACCTCGCCGACGCGATGGTCCGCGCCCTGACCTTCGCCGACCGCAGCGTGTCCCCCGAGGTGGACCAGGTCTCCCGCCAGACGACGGCGATCATCCTGGACGCGATGAACCTGTCCGACCCCACCCCGGCCCAGCTCTCCGCCGTCCGCGTCATCGAGCACACCTGGCACTCGGCCCTGATCACCTGGCTCTCCGGCCGCGCCTCCATCGCCCAGGTCCGCATAGACATCGAGACGGTCTGCCGCCTGATCGACGACGTCTGAGCCCGGGGCCGCGCACGCGAAAAGACCTACGAGACGGGTTCCCTTCGCCGGTATGACCCGGATCAGGTGATGGGGGTCGCCCTCAGGTTCGACTACCACCTTCGGACCTCTCAGCCCGGACCGTCGACGTCGGCACCGGCGAAAGCGTTGCTTTCCGCCGAAGTCGGCTACTCCGGTTCGGACTCCCTCACTCGCCTCGTAGGCTGATTCCAGGATAAAACGCCCAGGGGCGGATGGAACCCCCTGGGGGCAAGATTTTTAGCCCCCATTTCGGCCCCTACTCCTCCGGCGGGAACACCGCCTCCCCCCTGCCCAGCAGCGTGATGGCGATGGCCTCCACGGGGCAGTTCTCGGCGGCCTCCAGCACGCGCTCGTCGGCGTCCGTGTCCGGGCGCAGAGGCCGGGACTGGCGGGCGGTGTCGAGGCGGAAGGCGTTCGGGGCGCGGTGGACGCACTGGGCGGAGCCGATGCACAGGGTGCGGTCGACCTCGATGTGCCAGCGGTCGCCCATGGGTCAGGCCCCCGCCGGGAGGTGGATCATCTTGTGCTCCAGGTACTCCCCATAGCCCTCGGGGCCGAACTCCCGCCCCAGTCCGCTGTTCTTGTAGCCGCCGAACGGGCCGAGCATGTCGAGGCTGAAGGTGTTCACCGAGTACGTGCCGGTACGGACCTGGCGTGCGACCTCGATGCCCCGCTCGACGTCGCCGGTCCACACGCTGCCGCTGAGCCCGTACTCGGAGTCGTTCGCGATGCGCACGGCGTCCGCCTCGTCGCCGTAGGGGAGCAGGCAGATCACGGGGCCGAAGATCTCCTCGCGGGCGACGCGCATGCTGTTGTCGACGTCCCCGAAGAGGGTCGGCTCGACGTACCAGCCGCGGTCGAGGCCGGCCGGGCGCCCGCCGCCGGTGAGGATCTTGGCGCCCTCCTCCTGCCCGAGGCGGATGTAGTGGAGGCTGCGGCGCTGCTGGCGCTCGGCGACCAGGGGTCCGACCTGGGTCGCCGGGTCCATCGGGTCGCCCACGGTCAGCGCGCTCGCCGCCGCGGCGAAGGCCTCCGCGAACTCGTCGTAGCGCGAGCGCGGCAGCAGGATGCGGGTCTGGGCCACACAGGCCTGCCCGTTGTTCATCCAGGCCGCGGGGACGATCCCGGCCACGGCCGTCGCCACGTCCGCGTCCGGCAGCACCACCGCCGCCGACTTGCCGCCCAGCTCCAGCGTCACCCGCGTGAGATTGCGTGCCGCGACTTCCATGACCCGCCTGCCCGCCCCGACCGACCCGGTGAAGGAGACCTTGTCGACGCCGGGGTGCCCGACGAGGTACTCGCTCACCTCCCGGTCGGCCGGCAGGATCGACAGCACGCCCTCCGGCAGCCCGGCCTCCCGGGCGATCTCGCCGAGCAGATAGGCGTCCAGCGGTGACTCGGGCGACGGCTTGAGCACGACCGTGCAGCCGGTGAGCAGTGCGGGCGCGAGCTTGGCGGCGGCGACGAACTGCGGCACGTTCCACGGGACCACGGCCGCCACCACCCCGACCGGCTCGCGCCGTACGAGGATCCGCCCGAGGACGCCGTCGCGCCGCTCCTCGTAGGGGAATTCCCGCGCGACCCTGATCGCCGCGTCCCACACCATCATCGCGCCGAGCGCCTGCGCGAGGACGCTCCAGGAGTACGGCGAGCCGTTCTCGGCGGTGATGACCCGCGCGATCTCCTCGTGCCGTGCGGCGATCCCGTCCTTGATCCGCGTGACGACCGCGAGCCGCTCCTCCAACGGCAGCCGCGGCCAGGGTCCTTCGTCGAACGCCCGCCGCGCGACCGCCACGGCCCGGTCCACATCGGCCCGCGACGCATGCGGCACCCGCCCGATGACCTCCTCCGTGTGCGGCGAGACCACCTCGATGACGTCCTGCCCGAGCGGGTCGGTCAACTCCCCGCCGATGTACAGCTGTCCGTGCTCCACGAGCTCCGCCATGGCCGAACGCCTCCCGGGGCAGCCAGTATCTGACGATGTTTCAGAACTGATACCAGTTCTAGTTATAGTGGGCAATGGTGGAGGGGGAGGACGGATGACGACGAGGACGTTCGATCACGGCGGCGGCGTGCGGTCGGTCGAGGTGCCGATCCCCGACAACCCGCTGGGTCACACGCTGGTGTACGTCGTCGACACGGACAGCGGGCCTGTCCTCGTCGACACCGGCTGGGACGACCCGGCCTCCTGGGACACCCTCCGGGCCGGTCTCGCGGCCTGCGGGACGGCCGTCTCCGACGTGCACGGTGTCGTGATCACCCACCACCACCCCGACCACCACGGCCTGTCCGACCGGGTGCGCGAGGCGTCCGGCGCCTGGGTGGCGATGCACGCGGCGGACGCGGCGATCGTGAGCCGCACCCGGTCGGGCACGGCCGGGCAGTGGTACGCCTACATGGCCGCCAAGTTGACGGCGGCGGGCGCCCCGGAGTCCCACGTGGCGCCCCTGCGCAGGGCCCGCGGCACACTCCCCGGCCTCTCCCCCGCTCTCCCCGACCGCGAGATCGTTCCCGGCGACCTGCTCCCGCTGCCCGGCCGCCGCCTGCGCGCGATCTGGACCCCGGGCCACACACCGGGCCACGTCTGTCTGCACCTGGAGGAGGACCACCCGGCGCAACTGCCCGGCCACGGCCGCCTGTTCTCCGGCGACCACCTGCTGCCCGGGATCTCCCCGCACATCGGCCTGTACGAGGACCCCGACGATCTCACGGTCACCGACCCCCTGGGTGACTACCTGGACTCTCTCGAACGCGCCGCCCGCCTCACCCCCGCCGAGATCCTCCCGGCCCACCAGCACCCCTTCACCGACGCCCCCGCCCGCGTCACCGCACTCCTCGCCCACCACGAGCAACGCCTCTCGGGCCTGCTCTCCCTCCTCACCACCCCCCTCACCCCCTGGCAGCTCGCCGAGCGCATGGACTGGAACCGGCCCTGGCCCCAGATCCCCTACGGGTCACGGAACATCGCCGTCTCCGAGGCCGAGGCCCACCTGCGCCGGCTGGTCGAGCTGGGCCGCGCGGAGGCCGTCCCGGGCAGCGACCCGATCACCTACGTGGCCGCGTGATCCGCTCGCATCCACGACCGCGCCGCTGATACCCAGGGATCATGGAACCCCTGGAGCACCTCCTCGCCGAGCGCGCCTGCGAGCGCCTGGTCCTCGACTTCGTGCACCGCCTCGACCTCGGCGAACCGGCCTCCGTGGCCGAGCTGTTCACCGAGGTCGGCACCTGGGAGTGGCCCGAGGGCGAGCGGCGCGTCGAGGGGCGAAAGGCCCTGCGCGGGTACTTCGGCTCCCGCCCCGCCGACCGCCTCTCGCGCCGCCTGATAGCCAACGTCCTCGTCACCGTGACCTCCCCCGACACCGCCGAGGCCACCTCGTACTTCACGACGTACCGCGTCGACGGCCACACCGGCGGCATGGTCCCGGCCGGCCCGCCGGTACAGGTCGGCCACTATGAGGACACCTTCCGCCGCACCGCCGACGGCTGGCTCCTCTCCTCCCGCACCCTGTTCCTGCCCTTCGCCGGACCGACCCCGCAGGCCGCCTCCTGACAGGGCCCCGGCGGCCCCGCATCCCCCGGCCTCCCCTCGGCCGGTCCCGTACGGGCCGGTAAAGTGGCGACGTCGTCATCACACCCGTACAGGGGGAAGCCGGTGCAATTCCGGCGCTGACCCGCAACCGTGTGCCGGGCCGTACCACCGCCCGGTGAGCCGGATCGCCCTGTGCGGTACGTGACCGGCTCGCGTGCGTCGGCAAGCCGCCGCCGCACGGCACCGTCGAGGTCTACGGAGCCGAGCCGCCCGGGGTCGTCCCGTGCTGCCCGGTTCCCCCTAGGGGAGAGGCTCCCGCATGAACGTCCGCCGCAGCGCCGCGGCCCTGGCCGCCGCCGTCGCCGTACTCGGCGGCGCCGCGCCCGCCTTCGCCGCCGGCCCCTCGCCCTCGCCGTCGGTGCAGCTGCCCGACGCCCTGTACGGCACCGGCGACCCGACGTACGACGGTGTGTGGCGGCAGTCGCTGACGCTGCTCGCGCAGTCGGAGCAGGGCGTGGACCCGGCGGACGAGGCCGTCGACTGGCTGGCCGGGCAGCAGTGCGCGAACGGCGCCTTCGCCGCCTTCCGGCCGGACCCGGCCAAGGCCTGCGACGCCAAGACGATGGTCGACACCAACAGCACGGCCGTCGCCGTGCAGGCCCTCGCCGCGACCGGCGGCCACGAGGACGTGCCGCGCAAGGCGGTCGCCTGGCTGAAGTCGGTGCAGAACACGGACGGCGGCTGGGGCTACAACCCCGGCAGCCCCAGCGACGCCAACTCCACCTCGGTCGTCGTGGGCGCCCTCGCCGCGGCCGGTCAGCAGCCCGGCAAGACCCTCAAGGGCGGCAAGTCCCCCTACGACGCCCTGCTGAAGCTCGCCCTGCCCTGCACGGGCAAGGACGCGGGCGCCTTCGCCTACCAGCCCGACAAGAAGGGCGCGCTCGCCGCCAACGCCGACGCCACCGCCGCGGCCGTCATCGGCGCCTACGGCGAGCCCCTCGCCGGGCACAACGCCGCCGGCGACAACGTCGCCACCTACTGCGAGAAGCCCGACGACCCGGAGCAGGCGGCCCACAACGGCGCCGCCTACCTCGCCAACGTCATGGCCAAGGACAAGCACCTGACGTCCGTGATGCCCGGCGCCGAGAACCAGCCCGACTACGGCAACACCGCCGACGCCGTCGTCGCGCTCGCCGCGGGCGGCTTCGGCCGGCAGGCCACCGCCTCGGCCCGCTGGCTGGCGGCCAACGCCCTGAAGTGGGCCGAGCAGTCCGGCCCCGCCGCGTACGCCCAGCTCGTGTTCGCCGCCCAGGCCGGTGGGATCAACCCCCGCGACTTCGGCGGCAAGGACCTGATCGCCCTGCTGAACGCCACCGGCCCGGCCCCCGAGCAGGTGCCCGCCGCGGACGAGAGCCGCGCCCCGGACGCCGACGAGCAGGCGGCCGAGAAGGACGACGACGGCGGCGTCAGCGTCTGGTGGATCGTCGGCGTCGGCCTCGTCGGCGGCATCGGCGTCGGCTTCCTGATCAGCGCCCGCAAGAAGCCCCAGCGGACCGCCGAGCGGACGTCCGAGCAGACCTCCGAGCAGGATTCCCAGCAGAAGTCCCAGCCGTGATCCGCCGCCTGCTGCTCCCCTTCCTGGCCGCGCTCCTGTTCACGGGCGCGGCCACGGCCCACTCCGCCCACGCCGCCGGCTACCGCTACTGGTCCTTCTGGGACCGCGACGGCGCCCACTGGGTCTACGCCACCCAGGGCCCGGCCACCGCCCGCCCCTCCGACGGCGACGTCCAGGGCTTCCGGTTCGCGGTCAGCGAGGACTCCCAGGACGCCGACCAGCCGCGCGGCCCGGGGAACTTCCCGACGATCTGCGGGGACACCCCGGCGCAGAAGGGCAAGAAGCGCGTCGGCCTGCTTCTCGACTTCGGCACCCCCGCGGACGCCCCCTCCGGCGAGACCCCGCCGCCCATCCGCTGGGCCTGCGCCGTCGTCTCCCCGGACGCGACGACCGCCGAGGCCCTGGCCGCCGTCGCGAAACCCCTGCGCTACGACACCAACGCCCTGCTGTGCGCCATCGACGGCTACCCGGAACAGGGCTGCGGCGAGCAGGTGTCGGCGAACACCGAGCACAAGAAGACGAAGCAGCACACCGACGACGGCCCCTCCCTCGGCCTGATCGGCGGCGTCGCCGTGATCGTGCTGCTCGGCGCGGCCGCGCTCTGGCAGGCACGCCGCCGTGCGTGACGGCACCCCGCTGCACCCCGGTGCGTGGTGGCTGTGGGCCCTCGGACTGGGCACCGCGGCCACCCGCACCAGCAACCCCCTGCTGCTCGGCCTGCTCGTCGCCGTCTCGGGTTACGTCGTGGCGGTCCGCCGCCCCGACGCCCCCTGGGCCCGTTCCTACGGCGCCTTCGTCAAACTCGGCCTCGCGGTACTGACCGTGCGGCTGCTGTTCGCGTTCTTCCTCGGCTCCCCGATCCCCGGCACGCACGTCCTGCTGACGCTCCCCGAAGTCCCGCTCCCCGACTGGGCGCAGGGCATCCGGCTGGGCGGCCGGGTGACGGTCGAGGGCCTGGTGTTCGCCTTCTACGACGCCCTGCGGCTGGCCGCGCTGCTGATCTGCGTCGGCGCCGCGAACGCGCTGGCCAACCCCTCCCGGCTGCTGAAGTCCCTGCCGGGAGCGCTGTACGAGACGGGCGTGGCGGTGGTCGTCGCCCTCACCTTCGCCCCGCACCTGATCGCGGACGTGCAGCGGCTGCGTGCCGCCCGCCGGCTGCGCGGCCGTCCCGACCGGGGCGTGCGGGGGCTGCTGCATGTCGGACTGCCGGTCCTGGAGGGCGCGTTGGAGCGCTCGGTCGCGCTGGCCGCCGCGATGGACTCGCGCGGGTACGGCCGTACGGTCCGGGTCCCCGCAGCGGTACGCCGTACGACGGCCGCGCTGACCGTCGCGGGGCTGCTGGGCGTGTGCGCGGGGACGTACGGGCTGCTGACCGCGGCGGGCGGCACGTACGGGCTGCCGGTGCTGCTGGCCGGCCTCGCCGCGGCGGTGGCCGGGCTGTGGCTGGGCGGCCGCCGCACGCCGCGCACCCGCTACCGCCCGGACCGCTGGGACGTACGGGCCTGGGCGGTGGCGGCCTCGGGCGCGGGGGTCGCCGCGCTGCTGGCCCTGGCGGCGAGCCGCGACCCCGGGGCGCTGACACCCGGCGTGGTCCCGCTGGTGGCGCCGGAGTTGCCGCTGTGGCCGGCGGCGGCCTGTCTGCTGGGCCTGCTGCCGGCGTTCGTCACCCCGCCCCCGAAGTCCCCCGAGTCAGCCCAGGAGGAGCCGTCGTGATCCGTTTCGAGGACGTCTCCGTGACCTACGAGGGCGCGGCCGAACCCTCCGTCCGTGGCGTCGACTTCGAGGTGCCGGAGGGCGAACTCGTCCTGCTGGTCGGCCCGTCGGGCGTGGGCAAGTCCACGGTGCTCGGCGCGGTCGGCGGACTGGTGCCGCACTTCACCGGAGGCACCCTGCGCGGCCGGGTCACGGTCGCGGGCCGTGACACGCGCACGCACAAGCCGCGCGACCTCGCGGACGTGGTCGGCACGGTCGGCCAGGACCCGCTGTCGCACTTCGTGACGGACTCGGTGGAGGAGGAACTCGCCTACGGCATGGAGTCGTTGGGCCTCCCGCCGGAGGTGATGCGCCGCCGGGTGGAGGAGACGCTCGACCTGCTCGGCCTGGCCCCCCTGCGCGACCGCCCGCTCGCCACGCTCTCCGGCGGCCAGCAGCAGCGCGTCGCCATCGGCTCGGTGCTCACCGCCCACCCGAGCGTCCTCGTGCTGGACGAGCCGACCTCCGCCCTGGACCCGGCCGCCGCGGAGGAGGTCCTGGCCGTCCTGCAACGCCTCGTCCACGACCTCGGCACGACGATCCTCATGGCCGAGCACCGCCTGGAACGGGTGATCCACTACGCCGACCGCATCCTGCTGCTCCCCGCGCCGGGAGAACCCCCGCTGCTCGGCACCCCGGCGGAGGTGATGGCCGTCTCCCCGGTCTACCCTCCGGTGGTGGATCTGGGCCGTACGGCGGGCTGGTCGCCGTTGCCCCTGACGGTGCGGGACGCCCGCCGCAGGGCTACGGACCTGCGGGAGCGGCTGGCAGGGCAGGACCCGGAGGCCGTACGACAGGAGCCGGCGACGACTGAAGGCCGGCCGGGCACCCGGCCCACCCCCGCCGACCGGCCCGCACCCGCGAACGCCTCCACCACGCCCCGCCCAGGGGCGCGGGGAACTGCGCGAGCAACCAAGAACGGCGTGCAGTCGGCGCACACCCCGAACCCCCACGGCGACGGCCGGAGCCCCGAGACGCCCCTGACCACACCCGCCCCAGCCGCCGAGACGCCCCCGGCCACACCCGCCCCAACCGCCGAGGCCCGGACACGCCCGGCCCCCATCCGCCGCCTCTTCACCCGCCCCACCCCGGCCACCGCCGACACCCCCACCCACGTCGCCGAGGTCCGCTCCTTGGCGGTCCGCCGCGGCCGCGTCCCCGCCCTCCGCGAGGTCGACCTCACCGTCGCCCCCGGCGAGACGATCGCCCTGATGGGCCGCAACGGGGCCGGAAAGTCCACCCTGCTGTCGGCTCTGGTCGGCCTGGTCGAGCCCGCCAAGGGCACGGTCCGCACCGGCGGAGCCACCCCGCACCGGACGCCGCCGCGCGAGCTGGTCCGCCGCGTGGGCCTCGTACCGCAGGAACCGCGGGACCTGCTGTACGCCGACACGGTCGCGGGCGAGTGCGCGCAGGCGGACCGGGACGCGGGGGCGGAGCCGGGCACCTGCCGGGCGCTGGTCTCGGAGCTGCTGCCGGGTGTCGCGGACGACACGCACCCGAGGGACCTCTCCGAGGGTCAGCGGCTGTCCCTGGCCCTGGCGGTGGTCCTCACCGCACGGCCACCCCTGCTCCTGCTGGACGAGCCGACCCGCGGTCTGGACTACGCGGCGAAGGCCCGCCTGGTCACGCTGCTGCGCGGCCTCGCCGCCGAGGGCCACGCGATCGTGCTGGCCACGCACGACGTGGAGCTGGCGGCCGAGCTGGCCCACCGGGTGGTGCTGCTGGCCGACGGCGAGGTCATCGCCGACGGCCCGGCCGCCGACGTGGTGGTCTCCTCCCCCTCCTACGCCCCTCAGGTGGCGAAGATCCTCGCCCCGCAGAAGTGGCTCACGGTGACCCAGGTGAGGAAGGCCCTGGCATGACGACGCAGCTTGACCGAAGGGCCCGTGCCGTCCGCCTCGGCCCCCGCTCCACCGCCTCCCTCGCCCTGGTCAGCGCGGTCGGCATCGCGGCTCTCACCTGGCCCTTCTTCGCCCCGCCCACCTCCTCAGCGGTCGCCCACGCGAAGGACGCCCCCTGGCTGTTCGCGGGCATCCTCGCCCTTCTGGTCGCCGTGGTCGCGGCGACGATCGCGGAGGCGGGGCTCGGCCCGAAGGCGGTGGCGATGCTGGGCGTCCTCGCGGCGGCCGGTGCCGCGCTGCGGCCCATCGGGGCGGGCACGGCCGGGCTGGAGCCGATGTTCTTCCTGATGGTCCTCAGCGGCAGGGTGCTGGGCCCCGGCTTCGGCTTCGCCCTGGGCTGCGTCACCATGTTCGCCTCGGCCCTGCTGACCGGCGGGGTCGGCCCCTGGTTGCCGTACCAGATGCTGTCGATGGGCTGGTTCACCATGGGCGCGGCCCTGCTGCCGGACGGGGACCGGCTGCGCGGCCGGGCGGAGACGCTGCTCCTCGCGGCGTACGGCTTCGTGGCCGCCTTCGGCTACGGCCTGCTGATGGACATGGCGGGCTGGACCTTCCTCAGCCCCAAGACCACGACGATCGCGATGGACCCGGAGGCGGGCCCGGTCGCGAACGGCGTCCGCTTCCTCGCGTTCCACCTGGCCACCTCCCTCGGCTGGGACCTCGGCAGAGCGCTCTGCACCCTCGTGCTCACCCTCGCCGTGGGCCCCGCCCTCCTCAAGGCGCTCCGCCGGGGCACCCGCCGGGCCGCTTTCGAGGCGCCCGTCACATTCGACGGCCCCCGACCGTGAGCACTCACCCACGGGCCGTCACCCGGCCGGTGAAGCACCCCACATGACCCAGATCACGAACGACCCGGCATAGTAGACAAATCAGGACACCATGTACGCGTCATAACGGGGTCTGACCTGCGGATTGAGAGCCACGTCACACAAACGACCTTCCCGGCGGATCCGGCCACAACTAGTAAAAGGGGTGATTGCGGGCGGCCGCCGAGCCTGTTTCTCTGGATGACGTCGCACGGCGCCGACGTGCCCCACGGGCCTCGGCGCCGACGCATGTCCCGCACACGAAGGGACGTCACCGCGACAGCAATGTCCCCGAAGCAAAGGCATCGTCTTGACTCTCGCCCGCATCCGCCACGCCCTGTCCCCGAAGAAGGCCCTCACCACCGCCGCCGTGGCCGCCGCCACCGCCGGTATCGCGCTCTCCGCGGCCCCCGCGCACGCCGCGACCACCTCGGTCTCCTCCGCGTCGCAGGCCCAGGCGATCGCGAAGCGGATGATCCCGAACGCCGCCCAGTACAACGCCTTCTCCCACATCGTCGAGCACGAGAGCGGCTGGGACGTCGACGCGACGAACCCGTCCTCCGGCGCCTACGGCCTGGTCCAGGCTCTGCCCGGCTCCAAGATGGCCACCGCCGGCTCCGACTGGAAGACCAACGCCGCCACCCAGATCGAGTGGGGCCTGGACTACATGAACTCCCGCTACGGCAGCCCGGTCGGCGCCTGGAACTTCTGGCAGGCCAACGGCTGGTACTGAGCCGCCACGCTGTTCACACAGCGCTGACGCGCAGCTCCTTCACGCCGTTGATCCACGCCGAACGCAGCCGCCGGGGCGCACCGACCAGCCGTAGCCCCGGCATCGCATCGGCCACGGCGTTGAAGATCAGGTCGATCTCCAGCACGGCCAGCGACTTGCCCAGACAGAAGTGCGGTCCGCCCCCACCGAATCCGAGGTGGGGATTGGGATCACGGGTGATGTCGAAGTCGTCCGGCCGCCGGAAGACCTCGGGATCGCGGTTCGCCGAGGCGTAGAAGATCCCGACCCGCTCCCCCTTTCTGATGACCTTCCCGCCCAGCTCGGTGTCCTGGGTGGCCGTGCGCTGGAAGGCGACCACCGGAGTCGCCCAGCGCACAATCTCCTCGGCCGCCGTGTGCGGCCGTTCCCTTTTGAAGAGTTCCCACTGGTCGGGGTGGGAGAGGAACGCGTGCATCCCGTGCGTGATGGCGTTCCGGGTCGTCTCGTTCCCGGCGACCGCCAGCATCAGCACGAAGAACCCGAACTCGTCCGAGGCGAGATTGCCCTCGTCCTCGGCCGCCACCAGCGTGGTCACGATGTCCTTCGCCGGACATTGTTTCCGCGCTGCCGCCATATTCATGGCGTACGCGATGATCTCGGCGGCCGACTGCGCGCCGACCTCCTCCGTCACGGCGTACTCGGGATCGTCGTAGGCGATCATCCGGTTCGACCAGTCGAAGATCTTCGCCCGGTCGTCCTGCGGGACCCCGATCAGTTCGGCGATGGCCTGGAGGGGCAGCTCACAGGCGACCTCGGTGACGAAGTCGAAGTCCCCCTCCTGCGCGGACGCCGCCTCTACGATCATCCGCGCGCGCTCCCTCAGCCGCCCCTCCAGCGCCCTGATGGACCGGGGCGTGAAGCCGCGCTGCACGATCTGCCGGACCCGGGTGTGCTCGGGCGGGTCCATGTTGAGCAGGATCAGCCGCTGGGCGTCGATGCGGTCGCGCTCGATGTGCTCGTTGAAGCGGATGATCGCGGTGTTGAGGGTGGACGAGAAGATCTCCGGGTGCGTGGAGACGTGTTTGACGTCGGCGTGCCGGGTCACCGCCCAGTAACCCTCGTCCTGGAATCCGGCCACGTTCCCCGACTGCGGGATCCAGCGGACCGGTTCGGCCCGGCGCAGCTCGGCGAACTCGGGCAGGGGCACACGGTGGTGCAGTACGTCGGGGTCGGTGAAATCGAACCCGTCGGGAAGCGCTGGACAGGGCATCGGCAGCTCCCAGCCATCCGAACAGTTCTGACGACTCGTCAGAAACAGACGGGCGAGAAGGTAGTTCGAGCCGCTACAACCTGCAAGACCCTTGCGGTGACCGGCATCACATCAGCAGACTGCTGAGCGGAACTAGAACACGTACCAGTTCTGCCGTTCCGCCGTTCTGCTGTTCCGCCGTTCTGCCTGGAGAGCACGCCCCCACCCTCCCTCTCCGAGAGGACCCGCACCCATGGCCGCCGAACCCGTGATCGTGGAAGCCGTCCGCACCCCCATCGGCAAGCGCGGCGGCGCGCTCGCCAACCTCCACCCCGCCTACCTCCTCGGCGAGACCTACCGCGAACTCCTGGGCCGCACCGGCATCCCCGCCGACTGCGTCGAGCAGATCGTCGGCGGCACGGTGACCCACGCCGGCGAGCAGACCATGAACCCCGCGCGCACGGCCTGGCTGACGATGGGCCTGCCCTACGAGACGGCCGCGACGACGGTCGACGCCCAGTGCGGCTCGTCCCAGCAGGCCAGTCACATGACGGCGAACATGATCGCGGCGGGCGTGATAGACGTCGGCATCTCCTGCGGCGTGGAGTCCATGTCCCGCGTCCCGCTGGGCTCGGCCTCCAAGCACGGCCCCGGCAAGCCCTTCCCGGACGAGTGGAACGTCGACCTCCCGAACCAGTTCCAGGCGGCGGAACGCATAGCCCACCGGCGCGGTCTGACCCGGGCGGACGTCGACGCCCTGGGCCTGCTCTCCCAGCAACGCGCAGCCGCCGCCTGGGCGGAGGAGCGCTTCAAGCGGGAGACCTTCGCGGTCCAGGTCCCCACGACGGAGGAGGAACAGCTCGCCGGTCAGGGCATGTGGCGCCTGGTCGACAAGGACGAGGGCCTGCGCGACACGTCGATGGAGGCCCTGGCCCGCCTGAAGCCGGTCATGCCGACCGCGGTGCACACCGCCGGCAACTCCTCCCAGATCTCCGACGGAGCCGCCGCCATCATGTGGGCCTCGAAACGGATGGCCCGCGCGCTGAAGCTGAAGCCGAGGGCCCGGATCATCGCCCAGGCCCTCGTCGGCGCCGACCCGCACTTCCACCTGGACGGGCCCATCGACGCGACGAACGCGGTCCTGGGCAAGGCAGGCATGTCCCTGAAGGACATCGACGTGATCGAGATCAACGAGGCCTTCGCGTCCGTCGTCCTGAGCTGGGCGCAGGTCTTCGACCAGGACCTCGACAAGGTCAACGTGAACGGCGGTGGGATCGCACTGGGCCACCCCGTGGGCGCGACAGGCGCACGCCTCATCACGACGGCCCTGCACGAACTGGAGCGCACAGACAGGGAGTTCGCACTGATCACCATGTGCGCGGGCGGCGCACTGGCGACCGGCACGATCATTCAGCGGCTGTAGCCGCCGCCCACTTCGTGAACGCCGTGAACACCGCGGGCCGGAGGCTCAGGACCGGCCCCGCGGGGTTCTTGGAGTCACGGACGGAGACGGTGGCGGGGCAGTCGCAGACTTCGAGGCACTGCCCGCCCTGATCGCTGCTGTACGACGACTTGCGCCAGGCCAGGGCCCCGATCGGAGCGCATTCGACGCACTGGCCGCCCTGGTCGCCGCTGTAGCTGGACTTACGCCACTGAATCGCCTGGTTCTGCATAGCGTTCCTCCATCACTCGCCGGATCAGCTCCGCCGAATCCTTGAGGGAGAGTGCGGCGGCCCGGAGATGATCGTAACGGAGCGAACAGTCCTTGACGGTGTCCGGATTGGCGGTCGGATGGCCACTGCCGTACCCCTCGGTGTAAAGAATGGTGGGGTCAGAAGCGAAACGGTAGATGTCGAACGGGCCTGGCAATCCCGCGTGCGCTCCAGCCGAGAACGGCAGCACCTGGATGTTGATCCGAGGGTTGTCCTCGAAGGTCAGCAGGTGCGCCAGTTGCTCCCGCATGACCTCGGGGCCGCCCATCACCTGGTGCAGCACAGCCTCGCCAAGCACAGCCCAGAAGACAGGTGGCTCCTTCTTCTCAAAGACGCGTTGACGAGCCAACCGTGCCGCCGTGCGGTCTTCGAGATTGGTTTGATCCAGCGCTCCGAGCACCGTGCGGGCGTACGCCTCGGTCTGAAGGAGGCCCAGCACGATCTGCTCCTGGAAGGAACAGATCTCCGTGGCCCGCCGCTCCAGCTCCGCAACCTGCTGAAACCACACCGGCAGTTGAGATCGCAGCACCAGCTCGACGAGACGCGAGAGTAAGCCCCCGGTCCCCAGGGCCGCATCGACCCGCTCGCTGAACTCCAGCGTAGGCACTTTCCGGGCGGTCTCGATCTGCCCGATGAGCGACCCCGTGTAGCTGACGACGTCACCGAGCTGCCGCTGCGTAAGCCCGGCCGCCTCGCGATGTCTGCGCAGCTCGAAGCCGTAGTAATCGAGTGGCGAGGCACCCGGATCGAGGACGTTGATGTGAACCATGAGTGCAGCCCCTCTCACTCAACTCCGCTCACGGCGGGACCCGTTGTATCGGTTCAGTAGCCCAGCGTAGTCACGGCAGGCCAGCCTCGTCCTGTGAACGAATACATTCCCCCGACTCTCCTGGCGCCGTACTCCCCCCACTACCGCATGAGCCTGACGGTGGGCGAACACTCGGCGGCCCCCATCCGCCGTATCGCCCGCTCGCTGCTGGAGGAGTGGGAGATGCAGGCGCTCAGGGAGGCGACAGAGCTGGCCCTGACGGAGCTGCTGGCAAACGTGGTCCGCCACGTCCCGGACCGCCGCTGCACGCTGCTGATCCTGCGTCAGCAGAACGGCGTACGCGTGGAGGTGACGGACGGCAGCCCGCACCACCCCGCGCCCCTCTCCGGCCTCCCCCTGGACTCGGAGAACGGCCGGGGCCTGCACCTCGTGGACGCGGTGACGGACAAGTGGGGCGTGTGTCCGGCCCCGGGGGACGGCAAGACGGTGTGGTTCGAGTGCGGGGCGGAAGAGGTCAGTACTCCGCGTCCCTGATGACCTCACGGGCCACGCGCGCGCTGGACTCGGCCAGTTCGGCGGCGATACGGAGTTCCCGGTCGGCGTCGGCAACCACGGAGTCGCCGACGCGGCGGCGGCGTTCGTGTTCGTACGCGGGGATCTCCGCGACCCGGGCGGCGAGTTCGTCCCAGAGCCCCTCGCCGGACTTGGAAGCCGCACGTCCGGCCGGGGCACCGATCCGCCGGGCGTTGATCTCGCGGCGCAGGTTGACCTCGACCGAGTCGGCGACGAGGAGGCGGTCCATGAGGCCGACGGCGGCCTCCGTGGAGCCGGCGCGGGCGGCAACGGAGTCGGCGAGGTACTCGCCGCGCTGGGTGGCGCGTACGGCGAGGAGGTCGAAGACGGCGAGAAGGGCGCCCACCAGGAGGCGGAAGGGGATCACCGCCAGGTTGATGAGCATGTGGAGCCAGTTGTCGGAGCCTCTGAGCGCCGGGGCGAAGAAGTGGTGCCAGAGGGCGAGGGAGCGGTGGGCCGAGCCGACCACCAGGCCGTGCCGGGTGTCCCCGTTGACGAAGTGGCCGAGTTCATGACCGAGCAGGGCGACACGTTCCTGCGGGGAGAGGACGGACCACAGCGGCACACCGAGAACCAGCATCCGCCCACGCAGCCCAAGACCACACACGGCGGCGTTGATCTCACCGTCGACCACGACGGCATCGACGCCCCAGGGCCCGACGGCGGCGGCGACCTCGTCGACGAGGGCGAAAGCGGTCTGACTTTGACGGGACGCCAGGGCCATGAAGATCCGTCTTCCGCAGAAGGGGAGTTCGACGTGTAGTTTCTTTCCGCGTCATCGCTGCTCTCGTACACGAAAACAGACGAACTCACCTCGCATCGCGACGCAGATCTCCACGTCCTTATCTCCCACCGGGCGGTACCTTTCCTTTCCTTCCCCTCACTTCCCGTGAACTTTCTTTCCGAGTCCAGCTCTCCACACCCCTCAAGGCTGGGCAGAAGCGCCCTGCTGAGCGTCAGCGATCCGGGGTCGACACCTTGAGCCTGCCCGCCGTTGCCGCCACAAGCTGCCGTCATGGCGAGCAGCGGAAAGAGCAGGCAGAGCCAGTTACGGAAGCACTGCATCACGGAACCACCTTCATGCCCCATCCCGTATCCTCCACGGATCTCCACGCGGGAATGGCGGAAACAACAGCCTGATGCAGGTCTCGGACAGTCATGTCACCACCGCGCTGTTCCCAGAGATTCATTCCGACGGTGACAGATATGTTGTCGCCACCACCGGAGTCCGACACACGCCGAATTGGCCTCTCACACCTTCACGCTGGGACAGTCACACTAAAGAGGGCAGCAGTACCCTCTACCCGCTCATGCACCGCACAGCGGCAAAAATAGACTGATTCCTGGAATATGCGGCGAATCGCCCACATGTCATTGTCGCCGCCACGAACACCCTTTGAGATGACCAAACCGACGAAGACGTTCCAGGCCATCGACTGCTGATGCCACTTCATCGATGTCCAGGCACGCTGGAGGGCAGCCCCTGTCGGCCCCTTCGCACCGCGAGCCAAGAGTGGGGCCCTTGACCAGCAGATATGTCTGTGCTGTGCTGCACCACCAGGGCGCCACATGGACGGTCACGCCGACCTGAGTTTCGTCTTCACCCCGGAAAATCCCTGACAAGATCCACTGAAGAGCGGGGGATGGCTGACCCCACTCACATCGCGGTAACAGTTCTATACCTCTGCATGACCATCACTTGACTACTCCGTATACTGAGTCGCCCCCCGCCCCAGCATCCGGCCAGAGAGTCTTCACGCCCTCATGAACAATGCACTCCCTCCCCTGTCGCCTAACTATGCGACGGAAAGAGCACGTGTCACCAAGGAGCATGTGGATGTTTACGGGAAATGGCCCGTTCAATTCCAGTTCCGCCCGGCTCACGGTGACCACCGACACCTGCTCGTGGTGTTCTCTTCCGTAGACAGCAGGTACGGGTTCGGCGCCGCACTCGACGGCGTTCTGTGCAATGTCCTGCGAATCCGGGACCACTTCGACGACGGAGCCTCATACTATGTGGCCCGCAATATGGACTTCAGCGTCTCCGATTCAATCCAGGAGCTCATCGAAGATCATATGCGGCGCCTGGGTGTGACCAAGGACGAGGTGACCCTCCTGGGCACCTCCAAGGGTGGCGCCGCCGCGCTCTACCACGGCCTGAAGTACGACTACAAGAACATCGTGTCCTCAACGCCGCAGTACTTCCTGGGAAGTTACTCCAAGGGGCACGGCCAGCTCGGCGACGCCGTCCTCGGCGAGGGGCAGTCGGACGAGAACGTCGCCATCATGGACTCCGTGATGAAGAACCTCCTGGACAAGGAGGTGGACTTCGAGCGGAACATCTATCTCATATCGTCCCCCAACGACTATCAGTACGAGCAGGAAGTGAAGCACTACCTGCCCGCGCTCCGGGCGTATGAGAACTTCAACTTCGTGTTCCTGGACTCGCCCACCATCCAGGAGCACTACCAGGTGACCCGGCAGGCGCTGCCGTCGGTCTGGAGCATCGTCCACGCTCTGACAGAGGGCTTCGTTCCCCGCATCGGAGAAGTCCGGATCGGCGCCGGTACGCAGGACCCGGACAAGGCATCCGCGTACCTCGCCGAGCTGCGCCGACGTGACACCGTCGCGGCCACACTCACCGGGGCCGTGCGCATCGACGGGAAGCTCCACGTGAAGGGCCATGCCTTCCTGCCGGGCGTGTCTCCCGAGGGGCCGACCACGGAGACCAAACAGCTCGTCCTGCAGGAGAGGGGGAAGAACTGGGTCTACCCGCTGGACACAAGGCCGGGGAAGAAGCTCTACCGGGAGTATTTCGACGAGTACTTCTGCGAATACGCCGAAGGTGAATTCGCGACGGAAGACGGCCTCGACTTCTCCTCTCTGCCGCGCGGCACCTTCGACGTGTCCGTCTGCGTGACCAGCGAGGCCGAGGGCATCGAGCGCAGGACCCGGCTGACCTCGGCCAAGGTGATCGACCGGCGCCTGCCCTTCGGCGACTCGGAGGTCGTCTTCCGAGGCGGCAAGGGCGGCCTCAAGGTGATCAAGAGGGACATAGTCGGAGCCGACCCGGCGAGCGCGGTGTTCTCGCTGGTGAAGTCCGAGCATCAGGACCGGAAGATTCACACGGAAGGAATCTTCTTCCTGCCGGGCCGCAACGCCGAGGGGGAAGTGCACGCCACCTATTACCTCGTGCTCCAGGGGAAGTCCGCGACGCACTCGTTCCTGTTGACGGCGAAGAAGAACGCCACGCAGGTGAGGCCGTTCGTGCCGGAAGGCGATTTCGGCAACTACGATGCCGGGTACTTCACCACCGGAGTCGAGGGAGTCGACGTTTCAGACCTCCCCGCCGGAAGGTACAACCTGTTGGTCTCCATGAGCGCGGGCGGCGCCCTGCTCACCAAGAAGGCCGGCAAGATCACCCTGAAGAAGACCGCATAAAGGGTCGTGCAGGAGTACGTGATCAGGCAGCCGAAGCGGGCGGTTGCCTTGCCGGATCATGCGGCAGGAGCGAGGGAGTGCGTGCGGGCGACGGCTTTTACCATCGTGGAGGCCGTCGCCGCGCTGCCGACGGTCGCGTGAGATCCCGCGGTTCTTCGCGCGACCGGTCCGTACTCGACGCGTGCACCGACCTTGCCGTGCGCAGCGTTGTCCTCGTTTAGGGGCCTCAGCTCTTCACCGGCACCCGCTCCTCCTCCCCGCTCGCCTCCTCCGCCGCGGCAACAGCCACCCGCGCCCGCGGCCCCTGGAAGACGTACGCCAGCCCGAAGCCCGCGCCGACCACGGCGGCGCCGCCGGCCGCGTCCAGGAGCCAGTGGTTGCCGGTCGCGACGATGGCGGAGACGGTGAAGAGGGGGTGCAGCAGGCCCAGGGTCTTCATCCAGGGCCTGCGGGCGACGATCGCGATGGCCAGGCCGCACCACAGGGACCAGCCGAAGTGGAGGGACGGCATCGCCGCGTACTGGTTCGTCAGGGCGGTCAGGGTGCCGTAGTCGGGCTGGGTGAAGTCCTGGACGCCGTGCACCGTGTCGACGATGCCCAGCCCAGGCATAAGGCGGGGCGGGGCGAGGGGGTAGAGCCAGAAGCCGACCAGGGCGAGCAAGGTGGTCAGGCCGAGGCTGGAGCGGGCCCAGCGGTAGTCGACCGGGCGGCGCCAGTAGAGGACGCCGAGGACGGTCAGCGGGACCACGAAGTGGAACGACGTGTAGTAGAAGTCGAAGAACTCCCGCAGCCAGTCGATCTTCACCACGGCGTGGTTGACCGCGTGCTCGATGTCGATGTGCAGGAAGCGTTCCAGGGACAGGATCTGCTCGCCGTGCTCCTCCGCCCGCGCGCGGCCCGCCGAGTTGCTGCCGCCGGTCGCCGCGAGGCGGACCTGCTGGTAGGCGGCGTACGTGACGCGGATCAGCAGCAGTTCCAGCAACAAATTCGGGCGCGTCAGCACTCTGCGCAGGAAGGGCAGGAGGGGGATGTGCCGCCAGCGGGCCTCGACCTGCGGGGCGTACTGGGTCGGGATCGGCTCCTGGTAGTACGGCGAGGTCCGGGACAGGAAGGGGAGCGCCGTCGCGGCCAGCAGGGCGGCCAGCAGGATGCCGTTGTCCCGCAGGGGGTACAGCGCGGCCATGTTCGGCAGCATCATCTTCGCCGGGAGGGTCATCACCAGCCCGACCGCGACCGGCCACACGAACCGGTCCGAGGCGCGCCTGCCCACCCGGCCGACCACCGCGAGCAGCACCCACAGCAGCTGGTGCTGCCAGGCCATGGGCGCGACCACGATCGCCGTACAGCCCGTGACGGCGACGGCGAGCAGGAGCTGGCCGTCGCGGGCGTAGCGCACCGCCCGGCGCAGGCCGAGGACGACGACGGCGGCGCCCAGCGTCAGGAACAGCGCGATCTCCAGCGGTCCCGACAGGCCGAGCCGCAGCAGTGCGCCGTGCAGGGACTGGTTGGCGAGCGCGTCGGCCGCGCCGCCGAGGCCGGTGCCGGCCAGGTGGTGGACCCAGTAGGTGTACGAGTCGTGCGGCATCGCCGCCCAGGCGAGCGCGGTCACGGCGGCGAAGGTGCCCGCCGTGGTCGCGGCGGCCTTGCGTCTCTCGGTGAACCACAGCAGCGGCGCGAACAGCAGCAGCGTCGGCTGCAGGGCCGCCGCCAGGCCGATCAGGACCCCGCCGGCCCGCTGACCGCGTACGGCGAAGCAACCCAGCAGGACCAGCAGCACCGGGATGATGCTGGTCTGGCCGAGCCAGAGGGTGTTGCGCACCGGCAGGGACAGCATGAGCAGGCAGATCGCGACGGGCGCCGCGAACAGCGAGGTGCGCCGCCCGGCCGGCTGGGGCAGGGCCCGCGCGGCGACCAGGCCGAGCGCGACCACCAGCAGCAGCGTGCCGAAGGTCCAGCCCCAGCCGAGGGCCTGTTCAGCCGAACGAGTGAGGGGCTTGAGGACCAGACCGCCGAACGGCGTGCCCGTGAAGCGCGAGGAGTCGTACAGCGAGCCCTCCACATGCAGCACGCCGTCCGGGCCCACCCAGGTCTCCAGGTCGGTCAGCCGCTCGCCGCGCGGCGAGCCGAGGACCACGGCCATCTGCCGTACGGCGAGGACCACGGCGACCAGCCACACGGCGAGCCGGGCCGCGCGCAGCCGGGTCCGGGCCGCGCCGACGGCCGTCGCTCCGAGGGCTTCCACCGGTCGTCCGCTGTGCTCCGCATTCGCCACGCCTCGTCGGCCTCCCGCCCCGTCCGTCTCGTGTACGTGAGGTGCTTCTGCGAACCCTATGGGGGTTCGCCCCCATAGGAGACAGACGCGGACGACCCCCGGTCCACCTGACGTCCGAACTCGTTTTGTCCGGATCACGACGATCGGGAAGGACTTGGGCCGCCGCCTGCCGCAGGGAGGTGGAACACAGCAGGTGGGGCCGGGAACCGAAGCTTCCGCAAAGTCGTCGCAAGCTCGTAGTCGGCTCTTGGGAGGGCTCGGGGGAATGGCCGGTTTCTTGCGGTTCGAACAGGCACGCGCACGTCGACACCTGCGGGTGCTGACGGTCCTGCTGGCGCTGCTCGGCGTCCAGCTCGGCACCCAGCTGGTGGCGCCCGCGTACGCCTGCGGCTGCGGCGCGATGCTGCCGGACGCGCGGCAGCGGGTGCAGGTGGACCGCGAGGAGTCCGTGGTCCGCTGGGACGGGGGCCGCGAGCAGATCGTGATGCGGCTGACGGTGGGCGGCGACGCCCGGCGGGCCGCCTGGATCATGCCGGTGCCGCACCGCGCGACCGTGCGCCTCGGCGACCCCGGCGTCTTCGACGAGCTGGCGTCGGCGACCGCGCCCGTGCACCGCGACCGGCACTACTTCTGGCCCCGTGACGGTGACTGGCCCTTCGACTCCACCGACGGCGACACGGCCGGGGCGCCGCCCCGCGCGGACGCCGCCGCGCCCGGCGTCGGCGTGGTCGGCCGCCAGCGCCTCGGCCCCTTCGACGTGGCCCGGCTGACGGCGACGGACCCGGACGCCCTGGAGGGCTGGCTGCGCGACAACGGCTTCACGTTCCCCGAGCGCCTGCGGGTGGCGCTGCGGCCGTACGTGGAGCTGGGCTGGGAGTACGTGGCGATCCGGCTGGCCCCGGATGCGACTCAGACACCTTCCGGCTCCCCCTCCCCCTCGCCCTCACCGTCGTACGGCCTTCCCTCCGGCGGTGTGCTGGCCGGTGCGCTCGACCCGCTGCACCTGAGCTTCGCCGCCGAGGAGCCGGTGTACCCGATGCGGCTGTCGCGGCTGGCGGCGACGCCGCAGTCGCTGGGCCTGTACGTGCTGGCCGACCACCGCATGGAGCCGCGCTCGCGGATCGGCGGCGAGCGGCCGGAGGTGACCTTCGCCGGGCGGCTCACGACGGCCGGCTCGGGGCCGCTGGCGCGACTCGCGCAGGGGACGCCGTATCTGACGGCGATCACGCAGGAGTTCCCCGAGCCGTCCCGAATCTCCGGCGACCACGAGCTGACCCGCGCGGCCACGGACACGCCGTACCAGCAGGTGATCCACGACGGCCGGCTGCTCATGGTCGGGGGCGTCCCGGCGTGGCTGCTGACCGTCGGTGGAGGACTGGTTCTGGCCACGGGGGCGGCAGTTGTCGTGTTCCGCACCCGCGGCAGGCGCAGGACGGCTACATTCGTTAGGGCAACTAGTTAGCGCTTCTAACGAAGATATGAAAGGCACGGTACATGAGCCAGTCAGAGCCCTGGGACGAAGTCGACGCCTACTTCGCGGACCTCCTCGCGCAGGACGACGACGCCCTCCAGGCCGCCCTGCGCGACAGCGAGGCCGCCGGTCTCCCGCCCATCGCCGTCTCCGCACCGCAGGGCAAACTGCTCCAGCTCCTCGCCCAGGTCCAGGGCGCCCGCACCGTCCTGGAGATCGGCACCCTCGGCGGCTACAGCACCATCTGGCTGGCCCGCGCCCTCCCGGAGGACGGCCGGCTGATCTCCCTGGAGTACGACGCCCGGCACGCCGAGGTCGCCACCCGCAACCTCGCCCGCGCGGGCCTCGACAAGATCGCCGAGGTGCGCGTCGGAGCGGCCCTGGAGTCCCTGCCCCGCCTCGCCGACGAGAACCCGCCGCCCTTCGACCTGGTCTTCATCGACGCCGACAAGGTCAACAACCCGCACTATGTGGAGTGGGCCCTGAAGCTCACCCGCGCGGGCAGCCTGATCGTCCTCGACAACGTCGTCCGCGGCGGCCGCGTCCTGGACGCCGGCAGCACCGCACCCGACGTCCAGGGCACCCGCGCCGCCCTCGAACTCATCGCCACGCACCCGCGGTTGAGCGGCACGGCCGTCCAGACGGTGGGCACGAAGGGCTGGGACGGCTTCGCGCTGGCGCGGGTGCTGTGAGACCGGGACCCGGTCAGACCTCGTGGTAGAAGCCGACGTTGACGCTGCGGGGCGCGGTGCGGTCCTGGACGACGATCTCGCCGTTGCCGCCGCGCGGCAGCCGTACCGTGCCGCCGTACGCGATGGTCTGCGCGTACTCGCCGACCGCGAGGCGCACCTCGGAGGACGGCTCGGCCTGCGAGCCCCGCAGCCACGTCACCTGCCACACCCCGTCGGGTCCGCAGGCGAACTCCAGGTGCGCCCGGGACACGAACAGCCAGTCGTCCGGCGTCACCAGCCGGCACACGGACTTGTCGCGGCCCACCCGCAGCACGGCGCCGGGCTCGCTGGGCGCGTCCGCCATGAGCATTCCGGCCGTGGCGCCCGCGTCCGCCCCGGAAACGGTGGCCATGGTCAGTTCCAGCACGTGCGCTCCCCTTGGAAGGTCCTCGAACGGCGGCGGCCCGGTCGTTTCGCCGCCGCCGCATACTAAAACGCCCGAGGGGGTCCCGTCCGGCACAATGGGCTCATGACCGAGCGAAAGCCACCGGGCGTCAGCTTCGAGTCCTGGACCGACAAGCAGATCCGCGACGCGGAGGCCCGCGGCGACTTCGCCCGGCTCCCCGGCGCGGGCAAGCCCCTTCCCGCCGACGTCGAGCAGCCCTACGACGAACTGTGGTGGATCAAGCGGAAGATGGCCCGCGAGGGCCTGGCGGTCCTCCCCCCGACCCTCGCCCTGCGCAAGGAAGCCGAGGACGCTCTCGCGGCAGCGCTGCGCGCCCCCTCGGAGGGCGCCGCCCGCCGCATCGTCGAGGCGATCAACCCGAAGATCCGCGACATGATGTTCCGCCCGCCGCCCGGCCCTCCCCTGGGCCTGAAGCCGTACGACGTCGACGAGGTCGTACGGCACTGGCACGCGGCCCGGGCAAAGGAAGAGCACCCGGACGGTTAGGTCCGGGTGCTCTCGGTTCGCGGGGCGGTTCGGCTCTCGGTCGGGTTCGCGGTTCGGGTCTCGGTCGGGCTCGGGGTTCGGCTCTCAGGCGATGTCCCCGCGGTCCGTCCGCTGGGGGTACTCGGCCGACCGCGGTGTGGGCGCCACCGTCGGCGACTCCTCCTGCGGCTTGGCCATCGCGTCCCGCCGGGCGTCGGTGGCGGGGGGCCGGGCCTCGGGCCGCATGGAGCCTGCCTCGGACCCGGACCGCATGGAGCCTGCCGATCCGGTGGCGTTGTGGGCGCCGTCGCCGCCGCCCTCGTGCAGGAGCAGCTCCGCCAGTTCGCGGTAGTCCCGCAGGGCGAGGCGGAGTTGTTCGGTGTCGTCGGCCGTGCTGCCGGGCGCGTCCGCGTTCTGCCAGGACATCCGCAGGGTGCGCCGGCGCCGGGTGACGGCGTCGGTGAAGCGCGCGGCGATCTCCTCCAGCGTGCGGTCGGCCTCCTCCACGGCGTGCCGGGGTTCGTCCACGAACTCGGCCACGGCGTGCTGGAGCCGCTGCTCGAGCCGGTCGCACTCCTCGCGTGCCAGCAGGGCGGTGTGGCCGCCGGCCGGTCCTGTCACCTGGGTCATATGCCTCGACTCCCCTTCTTGTCCGCGCCCCCGGCTCCCGCCCCCACCAGGTCCTCGAACAGCTCGCGCGCCTCGACCATGGCCTCGCGCATCTCCTCGGTGGCGGTCCGCTCCTCGGCCACGCCGTTCCCGTCGGGCTCGTGGGCGAGGCGGTGGACGTGCCGGTAGCCCTGCACATGCACGGCGTGGTGCACGGAGAGGGCGGACAGCTGGTCGTCGTAGTGCGAGCTGTCCGGGAAGCCTCGCGCCTCCGCGGCCTCGGCGAGCAGATGGTCCGCCTCGGACACGGCCGCGCGCGGCGCCTCGACGAACAGCTCCTGCGCGGCCGCCCAGCGGGCCTCGAAACGCTCGCGCCGGACCGGGTCCAGCGGCTCCGGGTGCAGGTCGCCGTGGCGCTCGACGCGCCGGCTCAGCTCGCGCTCTGCGGCCTTGGTGTCCCCGTCGTGCCGTGCCACGGCACGGTCGTACTCGGGTCCGAAGCGCCGCCGCAGGTCCCGCCCGCCGCGCGGGCGGCGGGCCCGCAACGCCAAGAAGGCGGCGACGGCGATGACCAGGACCGCCCCGATCACGATCAAAGCAATGATCAGTCCTGTGGACATGGATGCCTTCCGGGTTCTCGATCCCCGTCGGCCCTCTCGTGGGCCGTTTTCGAGGGCCGGGTTGCCCGGGAGGCCCGCCTGAAACGGCCATGGCCCGGCCTGACCGGCGTCTTTCGGCCAGATCCGGCGTGCTTAATCGTTTGCGCCGTCCGCCGGAGGCCTCCGGAGAATGGCCCGCATGACCACGTGGACCATCGCCCCCGAACCCGTCGACTCGCCGGCCGCCGCCGAGTTGTGGCGCCTCTACTACACCGAGGTCAGCGACCGCTGGTACCTGCTGCACGAGGGCCGTCGCACCGACCCCGACGAGCTGGAACGGGAGATCGCGGCCGGGGCGGTGGACGGGCTCGTGCCGCCCGCGGGGCGACTGCTGCTGGCGCGCTACGGCGGTGAGCCGGCCGGCATGGCGGGCGTCCGGCTGAAGGACGCTTCGGCGGAACTGAAGCGGGTCTTCATCAAGGACGGCATGCGCGGCAAGGGCGGGGCGCCCCTGCTGGTGGCCGCCGCCGAGGCCGCGGCCCGGGAGCTGGGCGCCCAGCGGATGATCCTCGACACCCGCAGCGACCTCGTGGAGGCGCGCACGGTGTACGCCCGGCTCGGCTACCGGGAGACGGAGCGGCACAACGACGATCCTTACGCGGAGCACTGGTTCACCAAGGAGCTGGCTGTGAACTGAGGTTTCAGGCAAGGTGGCCGACAGCCACCCGGGGCGGCCCGCGAAACCAGCCCCCGGCTGTGAACGCCGCTTTCACTTCAACCGCGCCACGGCACCGTCCTCGTGCGGCTCCTCCCGTTCCGAGCCGCACAGTTCGCCGTTCAGCTCCTTGACCAACTGGACGAGGTCGGTGGGACGGTCGGGGCCCCACCAGTCGCCGAGCATCTCCGCCAGGGACTCCTCGCGGGCGTCGGCCAGCCGCTCGGCGACCTCGCGGCCCGGGTCGGTCAGCACCAGCTCGATGCCCTCGCGCCGGGCCAGCCCGCGCTCCTCCACCTGCCGTCCGGCCTCGATGATCACGCCCAGCGGGACCGGGGTGCGGTCGGCCAGCACGGCCGGCTCGACAGCCCCGTACCGCTTGATCCGCAGCAGCAGCCAGCTCGCCGCGGGCAGCAGGTCGTAGCCGGCGCGGGCGGTGATCCTCCGGTAGACCTCGCGCCGCCCCTCGCGCGTGCCCAGCGTCGACAGCGCCCGGCAGACCTCGTCGTACGACGACCGCTCGACCGGGTTGCTGGCCAGCGTCTCCGTCACGTCCGGCGCGGTGACCGACGCCCGCAGCCGGTCCTCCCGCAGGAACCACGCCAGCACGAAGCCGAGGAGCGCGACCGGAGCGGCGTACAGGAACACGTCGGTGATGGCGGAGGAGTACGCGTGCAGCGCGGCCGGGCGCAGCGGCGGCGGCAGCGAGCCGATGCCGCGCGGGTCGGAGGCGAGCGAGTCGGCCGAGACGCCGGGCGGGAGCTGCGCGCCGCGGAAGGCGTCGGAGAGCTTGTCGCCGAGGCGGCCCGCGAAGACCGTACCGAAGACGGCGACGCCGAAGGAGGCGCCGATGGAGCGGAAGAAGGTGGCGCCGGAGGTCGCCACGCCGAGGTCCTCGTAACCGACGGCGTTCTGCACGATCAGCACCAGGACCTGCATGACGAGGCCGAGTCCGAGGCCGAAGACGAAGAAGTAGACGCTCATCTCGGCGGTGGCGCTGTGCTCGTCGAGCTGGTGCAGCAGGAGCAGCCCGAGGGTGGTGACGGCGGTGCCGACCACGGGGAAGACCTTCCAGCGGCCGGTGCGGCTGACGATCTGGCCGGAGACGGTGGACGACAGCAGCAGCCCCAGCACCATCGGCAGCATGTGGACGCCGGACATCGTCGGGCTGATGCCGTGCACGACCTGGAGGAAGGTCGGCAGATAGGTCATCGCGCCGAACATGGCGAAGCCGACGATGAAGCTGATCACGGCGGACAGGGTGAAGGTGCGGATGCGGAACAGCTTCAGCGGCAGCACCGGTTCCGCGGCCCGCCGCTCCACCGCGACGAACGCCACCGCCAGCAGCACGCCGAGCACCGCGAGCCCGATGATCTGCGCCGAGTCCCAGGCCCAGGTGGTGCCGCCGAGAGAGGCGACGAGGACCAGGCAGGTGGCGACGGAGGCGATGAGGAACGTGCCGAGGTAGTCGATGGTGTGCCGGGTCGACTTGGGCGGCAGCCGCAGCACGGTCGCGATGACGACGAGCGCGACGGCGCCGACGGGCAGGTTGACGTAGAAGACCCAGCGCCAGCTCAGATGCTCGGTGAACAGTCCGCCGAGCAGCGGTCCGAGGACGCTGGTGGCGCCGAAGACCGCGCCGAACAGGCCCTGGTAGCGGCCCCGGTCGCGGGGCGGGACCAGGTCGCCGACGATCGCCATCGACAGCACCATCAGGCCGCCGCCGCCCAGGCCCTGCACGGCCCGGAACGCGATCAGCTGCGGCATGTCCTGCGCGAGTCCGCACAGCGCGGAGCCGACCAGGAAGATCGCGATGGCGGTCTGGAAGAGCCGTTTGCGGCCGTACTGGTCACCGAGCTTGCCCCACAGCGGGGTCGCGGCGGTGGCGGCCAGCATGTACGCCGTGACCACCCAGGACAGATGCTCAAGGCCACCGAGGTCGCTGACGATGGTCGGCAGCGCGGTGGACACGATGGTCTGGTCGAGCGCGGCCAGCAGCATCCCGAGCAGCAGGGCGCCGATGGAGACGAGGACATTGCCGGGGACGTGCTCCTCACCGGCCTGCCCCCGCGGCACCCGCAGCGTCTGTCCGGTGTTCCCCTGCGCGTCGTGGGCCATGAAGACCTCCCGAGGCTTACTTCGACAACTCCATCGTGGTGGGTGTGTCCGGTTATGGCCTGTCGAGTCCTGTCGGAGGCCGGAATTCCGGGGGCTTCGGGCGGATGCGGTGGTCCGTGTCTGCATAATCACGTGTGTTCGCTAGGGGGAGGACCGAACACATGACCGACACACAGGGGCATCCGTGCCCGGAGTGCGGGGCGTTGCGGGGGCCGGACAACACACCGTCCTGCGGGTGCGCCCTGCGCGCGGCCGAGGCACTGCTGGAGGCCCGCACGGCGGAGGCGGCCGCGGCGGAGGACTTCGACCCCCTGCGCATCCGCCCGTACGTCGACCTGGACGGGACCGAGGCCGGAGCGGGGCCGGCGCTCACGGGGCCGTACGGCGACACGGACGCGGCCGGGGCCGGGGCGGACCCGGCGCAGGCACGGCCATACGGCGACCATGACGCGACCCGGGCCGGGACGGGCCCGGCACAACCGCGGCCGTACGGCGAGCCGGACGCGGCCGAAGGCGGGACGGGGCCCGCGCAGACGGGGCCGTACGGCGACCGTGGCGCGACCCGGGCCGGGACGGGCCCGGCGCAACCGCGGCCGTACGGCGACACGGACCGGGCCGGAGCCGAGGTGGGGCCCGCGCACCCGCTGTCGCACACCGACGCCGAGGCGGACCCCGCGCAGCCGGACAACGAGCCCACCCAGGCCCTCCCCGCGGTGCAGGCCGAGGCGGCCACCGCGGCTCTGCCCACCCCGCTGGCGCCCCCCGCGGTGCCGCCCAGTGAGCATGACCTGCGGCTGTTCGAGACGGTCGCCGTGGAGCCGGGCCCGGCGGGAGGGGGCCGGGGCGTGTCGCGCCGGGGCCGCAGGGGCCGTACGGTGCTGCTCGCGGCGGGCGGGGCCGTCGTGGCGGTGGTGGCCGCGGCGGGGCTGGCGAGCGGGGTGTTCTCCTACGACACGCCGTCGCGGGACACCGCGCTGCCGAGCGACGTCCGCGAGGCCGCACCCGAGGTGCGCACGAGCGAGGCGGCCGACCCGGCGCCGGCCACGTCCCGCACGGCGGCGAGCCCCACGACCGCGTCCCCGTCGCCCTCGGCGTCCGAGTCCGCGTCGGAGAGCCCGAGCGAGAGCGCGTCGCCCTCGCCGTCCGAGTCCAGTGCGTCGCCGACTCCCACGCCGTCGGCCACTGCGTCGCCGACCCCGACGGCCACGACGGCCTCCGCGGAGCCGGTCGAGAGCGAGGACGGCGGCGCGGTGCTGCGCCGCGGTGACTCCGGCAGGGAGGTCGCCGAACTCCAGGACCGGCTGCGGCAGCTGTACCTCTACAACGGCGAGATCAACGGCAACTTCACGCCGCCCGTCGAGGACGCCCTGCGCAACTACCAGTGGGCCCGCGGCCTCCAGGACGAGTCCGAGCTGGGTGTGTACGACCAGCCGACCCGGGCGATGCTGGAGTCGGAGACCAGCGAGCCGTAGGACCCTCGGACCTACAGCACCTGATCCACGTACAGCCGGATCTCCCCGTGCGGCCCCGTCTCCACCCGCACCTGGGTGAGGTCGCGGACGAGGACGTCCGGGCCGTGGAAGC
The DNA here is from genome assembly GCF_044763135.1 of Streptomyces sp. NPDC096205. Classification (NCBI taxonomy): domain Bacteria; kingdom Bacillati; phylum Actinomycetota; class Actinomycetes; order Kitasatosporales; family Streptomycetaceae; genus Streptomyces; species Streptomyces sp. NPDC096205. The sequence goes on from NZ_JBIWFS010000002.1 coordinate 705,334, forward strand.
CCGCGCGCGGGCCGATGCCCACGACGCGCATGCCCGCCGCGCGGCCCGCCTGGATGCCCGCGCCGGAGTCCTCGAAGACGACACAGTCGGCGGGGTCGACGCCCAGTTCGGCGGCGCCCTTGAGGAAGCCCTCGGGGTCGGGCTTGCTGGCGCCGACGGACTCGGCGGTGACGCGGACGTCGGGCAGCGGGAGCCCCGCGGCGGCCATGCGCGCGCTGGACAGGGCGACGTCGGCGGAGGTCACGAGCGCGTGCGGCAGGCCGCGCAGGGCGGCGAGGAACGCGGGCGCGCCGGGGACGGGGACGACGCCGTCCATGTCGGCGGTCTCCTCGGCGAGCATGCGGGCGTTGTCGGCGTGGTTCTGCTCCATGGGCCGGTGCGGCAGCAGCACGGCCATGGAGGCGTGGCCCTGGCGGCCGTGGACGACCTTCATGACCTCGTCGCCGTCGAGCCCGTGCCGCTCGGCCCAGCGCCGCCAGACGCGTTCGACGACGGCGTCGGAGTTGACGAGGGTGCCGTCCATGTCGAGCAGGAGGGCACGGGCGGTGAGCACGGTGGTGGCCGTCATCGGCAGCATCTCCAAGCAGGTCAGGGGGCGCGGGGGGTGGCCCCGCCGTCTCCCCCGGGAGGAACAAGGCGGCCCCGCCCGCCGGTCAGGGAAAACGGGCGGGAGCCACTTTGTTTCTCAACGGTACAAAACATTTCCGGCATCGCGCCAGCCTCTGCGGAAACCTTCACCTTCCGTTCAGCTCGCCCGGCCGTCTCATCCGGCCACGGCCTCCCACAGGCTCCACAGCCCGAGGCCCAGCATCAGCAGCGCGGCGATCTTGGTGATGAGCACCAGCGGAACCCGCTTCATCAGCGCCTTTCCGCCCACGATGCCCAGCCCGGCGACCGCCCACAGGGCCAGCACCGCACCGAGACCGACCGACAGCGGATCGTCGTAACGGGCGGCGAGGTTGGCGGTCATGATCTGCGTGAGATCGCCGAACTCGGCGACCAGGATGAGCATGAACCCGGCCCCGGCGACCTTGAAGAACGACTGGTTCTCCGGCCGGCGGACCTCCTCCTCGCCCTCGTCCTTCTTCATCAGCAGGACCGCCGCGCCCCCCAGGAAGAGCACACCGGTCAGGGCGTGCAGGATCTGCTGGGGCAGCAGCGTGAGCACGCTGCCGGCCGCGACGGCGAGCGCGACATGCAGCGCGAAGGCGGCGGCGACGCCCGCGAAGACGTAGGAGGCGCGGTAGCGGGTGCCGAGCACGAGACCGGCGAGCGCGGTCTTGTCGGGCAGCTCGGCGAGGAAGACGACGCCGAAGACGAGCGCCGTGACGGACAGGCTGATCAAGGTTCCTCAATCGGTCGGGACTGCCCCCACCGAGAGTGCGTGAACCCTTCGTACGCGACCTCGGCAAGGGCAGCGCACGTCACCCCTGCCGTACGGCACGGGCGGGCACTGCTTGCCGAAGGTCTCGCTGGCCGGTCCTGATGAGGACCCGGCTCCGGGCGCCGGCCCAGCTGGGCTGAGCAGTGTGTCGACGGTCCGGCGAAGAGCTACTCCCCTTCTGCGCCGCCCATCGTACGCGAGGAGAAGTTCGAACCCGAACCTTGTCGTGTCATGCGCACGTCACTAACTTCTCACCAGGCGCACATCCGTTGGCAACGCCCCACCGCGAGCATTCCCACGCCCGCACGCCAACACCCCCACACCCCAAGGGAGTTCACCATGTCCAGGATCTACGCGCGTCGACGGCTGAGCATAGTCGCGGCGCTCACCGGACTCATAGCCTCCGTCGGCCTCTTCAACGGCCCGACCGCCTCCGCCGCCCTCCCCACCCCGGTCAGCGGCGCCACGGCCCGCAGCTACCTCGCCGCCCTCACCGTCGCGACCGAGGACCGCACCGGCTACAGCCGCGACCTCTTCCCGCACTGGATCACCGTCTCCGGCACCTGCAACACCCGCGAGACGGTCCTCAAGCGGGACGGCTCGAACGTCGTCACCGACTCCTCCTGCGCCGCCACCAGCGGCAGCTGGTACTCCCCCTACGACGGCGCCACCTGGACCGCCGCCTCCGACCTCGACATCGACCACCTCGTCCCGCTCGCCGAGGCCTGGGACTCCGGCGCCGACAGCTGGACCACCTCCCGCCGCCAGGCCTTCGCCAACGACCTGACCCGCCCGCAGCTCATCGCGGTCACCGACAACGTCAACCAGGCCAAGGGCGACCAGGACCCGGCCACCTGGATGCCGTCGCGCACCGCCTACCGGTGCACCTACGTCCGCGCCTGGGTACAGGTGAAGTACTACTACGGCCTGTCGGTCGACTCGGCCGAGAAGACCGCACTGCAGAACTACCTCGCCCCCTGCTGACCGGAACCTCGCCCGCAGCCTCCTCCTTCCGTACCGTACGGGGCGACGAAGGAGGGGGTCGCGTGGCGGGACTCCGGCTCGGACCACTGCTCAGATACACCGGCGACTCGTCCGCGACCGTCTGGGTCGAGACGAGCCGTCCCTGCACCGCCGAGGTGCGCTGCGCGGACGGTGCCCGCGGCTCCGCGGCCACCTTCCAGATCGCGGGGCACCACTACGCCCTGGTCGAGGTGACCGGCCTCACCGCCGGCACCTCCACGGCGTACGAGGTGTTTCTGGACGGCACACGCGTGTGGCCGCTGCCGGACGCCCCGCCCTCCGAGATCCGCCTGCACGGCCGGGACGGGCCGGTCCGCGTGGCCTTCGGCTCCTGCCGCTGGGCCGCTCCCCCGGCCGGCGAGCCGGACCCGGTCGGCCCCGACGCCCTCGACACCCTCGCCGCCCGCCTCGCGGCCGACCCGCGGGCCGAGCGGCCCGATGTCCTGCTGCTGCTCGGCGACCAGGTGTACGCCGACGAGACCTCCCCGGCGTTCCGGCGCCGGCTGGAGGCGCGCCGCGACCTGGAGGACCCGCCGGGCACCGAGGTCGCGGACTACGAGGAGTACACCTGGCTCTACCACGAGTCCTGGCTCGACCCGGAGGTGCGCTGGCTGCTGTCGACCGTGCCGAGCTGCATGATCTTCGACGATCACGACGTCGTCGACGACTGGAACACCTCCGCCTCCTGGCTCGCCGACATGCGGGCCACGTCCTGGTGGCGGGAGCGGGTGCTGGGCGGGCTGATGTCGTACTGGGTCCACCAGCACCTCGGCAACCTCAGCCCGGCCGAACTGGCCGCCGACCCGCTCTACGCCGCCGTACGCGAAGCCGCCGACGGCACCGAGGCGTTGCGCGCCTTCGCCTGCCGGGCGGACGCCGAACCGGCCGCCGTGCGCTGGAGTTACCGCCGGGACTTCGGGCGGGTGCGGGTGCTGATGGTGGACAGCCGGGCGGCGCGGGTGCTGGCGGAGGACGCGCGCGCGATGCTCGACCCCGGTGAGGCCGCGTGGCTGCGGACGCAGGCCCTGGACGCGCCGGACGAGGTCGACCATCTGCTGATCGGCACCTCGCTGCCCTGGCTGCTGCCGCACCTGGTGCACGACGCCGAGGGCTGGAGCGCGGCGCTGTGCCGGGGCGAGGAGGGGTCACGCCGGGCGCGGTTCGGGGAGCGGCTGCGGCGGGCGGCGGACCTGGAGCACTGGGCGGCGTTCCCGGACTCCTTCGAGGCGCTGGCGGCGCTGATCGCCGAGGCGGGCTCGGGTCCCGGGGCGCCCGCGAGCGTGCTGGTCCTGTCCGGGGACGTGCACCACGCCTACATCGCCGAGCCGTCCTGGCCGGCCGGGTCGGGCCCCGAGGCCCGGACGCTCCAGCTGACCTGCTCCCCGGTGCACAACTCCGTGCCGCTGTCGATGCGGCTGGGCTTCCGGTTCGGCTGGAGCCGGCTCGGGCGGGCGCTGGGGCGCGCCCTCGCCGGGCGGGGCAGGGTGCCGCGGCCGTCGATCGACTGGCACAGGACGGGCGGGCCGTGGTTCGGCAACCAGTTGATGACGCTGACCCTGCGGGGGCGCGGGGCGATGCTGCGGCTGGAGCAGGCGCGGGCGGAGTCCGGGGGCGAGGCACGGCTGGTGACGGTGCAGGAGGTGCGAGTGACGGAGGGTGACCGCCCGTGACGCAGGCGTGAGCCGTGGCTCGGCGGGACCGCGGTTACTGGCGCGTCAAGAGTGGCTAAATGTTGAAGTTGCAAGCAATGATGAGGTCAACCTAACCTTTCGGTCACCCGCTCGGCCCGTCCCCGGCCGGTCCGCCCCGGACCGGTCCGACCGAAGGAGTCTCCCCATATGACCGACCGACTGAACTCCGCCCAGCCCTACGTCATAGGCCTGTTCCGCGTGGTCGTCGGCCTGCTCTTCGCCTGCCACGGCGCCGCCTCGCTCTTCGGCGTCCTGGGTGGCGCCGCCGGCACGGGCGGCACCATCCCCTCGGGCACGTGGCCCGGCTGGTACGCGGCCGTCATCCAGCTCGTCTGCGGCAGCCTGGTCCTGCTGGGCCTGGGCACCCGCGCCGCCGCGTTCCTGGCCTCCGGCTCGATGGCGTACGCCTACTTCGACGTCCACCAGGGCTCGGCCCTGTGGCCGCTGCAGAACGGCGGCGAGGCCTCGGCGATGTTCTGCTGGGCCTTCTTCCTGCTGGTCTTCACCGGCTCCGGCGCCTTCGGCCTGGACCGCCTGCTCACGCGCCGCTCGGCGGGGCGGGCGGGGTCGGCGGCGGAGACGTCGCCCGTCGCGGTGTAAGCCGGTGCCGTACGGCGCCCTTCCCCTTGGCCTGCCCGGGGGAAGGGCGCCGTTCCCGTGTCCGGGTCAGCCCGCGCCCGTGACCCAGCCGAAGGGCACGGTGAAGCAGCCCACGCGGGCGCCCTTGCCGCCGGGTCGGTCGTGGAGGACGACGGAGGACGCCTCACCCTGCCGGAAGCCCCAGCTGTGATGCGCGGCCGCCTCGGCCGAGCCGTCGGGGCGAGGGGTGAAGTCCAGCCACACCTCGCTCTCGGGGCCGGCACGGTGCTCGCCGGTGCCGGACACGTGCCGGTAGGGCCCCCCGGCGGCGGCCGGGTCGGCGCCACAGGGCTTCTGGTGCACCTGGACGCCGTAGGCGTGGCCCGGCTTCATCCCTTCGACCCGCAGCCGGACGGTCGTGGCGCCGAGGGGCTCGGTGTGCTGGGAGACCTCGATCCAGGCGGCGGCCGGGACGAGGTCCATGTCGTACGTGATCGCCGCCGACGGCACGAAGGCGGTGGGCGGGGCGAACCGGGCCTGCGTGCGCATCCAGTAGCCGTCCGCGTGTCCGTCCGGGCCTTCCACGTGTCCGGCCGCGCCGCCGGGGCCTGTTGCGACCAGGGCCGCCGCGACGACTCCGGCGCAGAGAGCTCCCACCATGATCTGTACCGTCCCTCGCATCAGGTTCGCGCGTTACACGCCTTATGTACCAGTTCATCGGCTGCGGGTCCGCTCCCGTTGCCAGGTGACGCGGCGGTGAAGGTGGCGTGCCGGGCACACGAGCCCCCTGTGAACCTCCCGTCACACCCCCCGCGTACGCTGTATGGCTGTCAACGGCCCCTCTTGCCGCTCCCCGCGCGCCATCGCGGCAGGCCGGGCCACGGGGGGTCGTACGGGGAGTGGTTGTGTTCGAGAGTCTCGGCTCGTTGGCCGGAAGTCCATGGATCTATGCCCTGGTGGGCGTTTCCGTCCTGCTCGACGTGTTTCTGCCGGTGCTGCCCAGCGGGGTGCTGGTGATCATGGGGGCCACCGCGGCCGCCGCGGGGACCGGTGCCGCGGCCGGCCGGGTCCCGCAGGACGTGCCCGACATCCTGGCCCTGACGCTGTGCGCCGCCACGGCCTCGGTGCTGGGCGACCTCGTGGCGTACCGGCTGGCCTGGCGCGACGGCACGCGGCTGACCCGGGCGATCGCCCGCTCGCCGCGGCTGGCCCTCGCGCAGGAACGTCTCGGCACAGCCCTCGCGCAGGGCGGTGGCGCGCTGGTCGTCCTCGCCCGGTTCGCCCCGGCCGGCCGCTCGGTCGTCTCCCTCGGCGCGGGCGCCGCCCACAGCCGCGCCCGCGACTTCCTGCCCTGGTCCGCACTCGCCGGCCTGTCCTGGGCCACCTACAGCGCCGCCCTCGGCTACTTCGGCACGCAGTGGCTCGGCGCGGGCTGGCTCGCCACGGGCGTCTCCGTCCTGGCCCTCTTCGCGGCCGGCTCCGGCGCGGCGTACCTGATGCGCAGACCGCGCGAGGTCGCGGAGCCCGCGTAGGCCGGGCCCCTAACTCGCCCTTCTGACCGCTGCCTGGCCCCGTACCTCCAGGCCGGACAGCAGCGCGGCCGTCGCCTCGGCCACGGCGTCCACGGCCTGGTCGAAGACCTCGCGGTTATGCGCTGCCGGGGCACGGAAGCCGGAAACCTTGCGGACGTACTGGAGTGCAGCGGCCCGGATGTCGGCCTCGGTGGCCTCCTCGGGCAGCACGGGCGGGCGGAGGGTCTTGATGCTGCGGCACATGCCTCCAGTGTTGCGCCGCAGGGTGGGTCGCGCAGGCGAATGTCCGCCCTCAGCGGCCGCCAGAACCGGAGGAAATAGATCCGGCCACTCCCCTCTTGTGCCGATCATGACCACTTTGGAGATCACTTACATCGGCGGCCCCACGGCTCTCCTCACCCTGGGCGGACTGCGGCTGCTGACCGACCCCACCTTCGACGCGCCGGGTGAGTACGCGGTCGGGTCGCGGACGCTGGTGAAGAAGGTCGGGCCGGCCGTCGGGGTGGAGGAGGTCGGGGTGGTGGACGCGGTGCTGCTGTCGCACGACCATCACCCGGACAACCTCGACACCTCGGGCCGTGCGTATCTCGGCGAGGTGCCGGTCGTGCTGTCGACTCCGTCGGCGCACGCGCGCGTGGGCGGCCCGGTGCGGGGGCTGGCGCCCTGGGAGCATGTCGAGGTGGAGCGCCCCGACGCCCCTGGCAGGCCGCTGCGCGTCACCGCCGTACCCGCGCTGCACGGCCCGGAGGGGTCGGAGCCGCTGGTCGGGGAGGTCACCGGGTTCGTGCTGTCCGGTGAGGGCCTGCCGAAGGTGTACGTCAGCGGGGACAACGCCTCGCTGGACCGGGTCCGCGAGATCGCCGACCGCGAGGGCCCGTTCGACGTGGCGGTGCTCTTCGCGGGGGCCGCCCGCACGCCCCTCGTGCCGGACGCCCCGCTGACCCTGACCAGCGAGCGCGCCGCCGAGGCGGCCACCCTGCTCGGCGCCCGGCATGTCGTGCCGCTGCACTTCGAGCACTGGGGTCACTTCACCGAGGACGGCCCGACGCTGACCAAGGCCTTCGAGGCCGCCGGCCTGTCCGAGCGGCTGCATCTGCTGAGTCCCGGCGGTTCCGTGGCTCTGCCGCCTCTGTCATGATCGACAACGAGGCGGCCACCGCATCGGGGCCGACCGACGACAAGGAGCCACATCCATGGCGCACGACAACCTCGGCATCGCCGTACTCGGACCCGGTGGCGTGGGCGGCCTGCTCGCCGCACTGCTGTCCCGCGCGGGCCACCGTGTGATCTGCCTGGCCGGCGAGAAGACGGCCGACACCCTGCGCACCTCCGGTATCAGCGTCCGCAGCGGCCTCTTCGGCGACTTCACCGCGCGCGTGGAGGCGGACACCGAGCTGCGCGAGCCGGTCGACGCCTGCCTGGTCACCGTGAAGCAGACGGCGCTCGGCGAGGCTCTCGCGCGCGTGCCGGCCGAGGCCCTGGGCGACGGACTGCTGGTGCCGTTCCTCAACGGCGTCGAGCACCCGGCCGTCCTGCGCGAGCACTACCGCGCCGACCGGGTCGCGCCCGCGGTGATCCGGGTGGAGTCCACGCGCGTGGCGCCCGGGGAGATCGAGCACGGCAGCCCGTTCGCCGAGATCGACCTCGCCGGGGACCCGGTGCCGGACGAGCGCCTGGACGCCCTCGCGGCGGCCTTCACCGCGGCCGGCCCGAAGACCCGGGTCGTGCCGGACGAGGCGGCCGCGCTGTGGGCCAAGATGTCCTTCCTCGCGCCCTTCGCACTGCTCACCACCCGGCTCGGCCTCCCGCTGGGCGACGTACGCACCGCTCACCGCGCGGAGCTGACGGCCCTGGTCGAGGAGACCGCCGCGGTCAGCGGTGCCAGCGGCGGTCCGGCCGAGCCGGCCCAGGCCCTCGCCCGCTACGACGCCTTCCCGGCCGCCACGAAGTCGTCCATGCAGCGCGACGCCGAGGCCGGCAGGCCGCTCGAACTGGACGCCATCGGCGGCGCGTTGCTGCGTGCGGCGCAGCGCCACGGGGTGCCGGTGCCGGTGGCGACGCGGCTGGTGTCCGAGCTGGCGGCGACGGCCGGCTGAGCCGCTCGCCTCTGCGGTACACGCGGGTGTCCTGGGCGGATCGACGCCCTGGGCACCCGCGCGCGTATGCGTTCCGAACACTCGTTCATCCGCCGGTCCACCGTTCGTGTGAACCACGGGAAGCTGCTCGCACCTCAAAATCGAACAGGCGTAGCATTGCCGCGTGGCAACGACCTATGACTTCCCGAGCGACCTGCTAGCCGGTCAGGAGGAGCTGCATCAGGTCCGGGCCGAGCTGTCGGCCCTGCTGAAACGTCTTCCCTGGTCGGTGGAACCCCTGGACGGCTTCAGCGACAGCGGCGGCTGGCGCAAGGTCGAGCGCCCCGCCTCCCCGGGCTGGACCGAGGACGAACAGGCCGAGGTGGAGAAGCTCCGCCGCCGCGAACACGAACTCGCCGTCTTCATCACCACCCACCGCTTCTGGTCGGAGATCTCCGGCCCGGACCGCGTGACCGCACGCTCCCAGCTCAAGCATGCCCATGAGAACGCCCACAAGGACGCGGAAAGCTGAACGACCCCCGAAAGCGCGGGCGTTAAGCTGGCCGGCCGTGATCACGGTGTTCACGACAAGCCGCCCGCGCCGCCGGGCGCGAGAGCCTCAGGGGGATGACGGCGTGAGCAAGATCGAGGAGTTCGAGGATCTGCGGCCGCTGCTGTTCTCGATCGCCTACCGGATGCTGGGCAGCGTGAGCGAGGCCGAGGACGCCGTACAGGAGACCTGGCTGCGCTACGCCGACACCACGACCGTCCCGAGGTCGACCAAGTCGTTCCTGTCGGCCACGGTCACCAGGATCTGCATCGACGTACTGCGTTCCGCGCGCGTGCGACGGGAGGAGTACGTCGGCCCTTGGTTCCCCGAACCGCTGCTGAACGACCCGTACGACGATCCCGCGCGGTCGGCGGAACTGGCCGACTCGGTGTCCATGGCGGCCCTGGTCCTCCTGGAGCGGCTCAGCCCGCTGGAGCGGTCGGTGTTCGTGCTGCGGGAGGTGTTCGCCTTCGGGTTCGACGAGATCGCCTCGGCGGTCGGGCGTTCGGAGTCGGCGTGCCGGCAGCTGCTGGTGCGGGCGCGGCGGCACATGGAGGCCGGGCGGCCCCGCTTCACGGCGGACGACGAGGAGCGCCAGAAGCTGGCGACCCGGTTCTTCGACGCGCTGCGGGACGGCGACGTGGGCGGACTCCAGGAACTGCTGGCCGCCGACGTCCAGTTCGTCGGCGACGGCGGCGGCAAGGCTCCGCAGCTGGCCAGGGCCGTCGTCGGCGCGCAGAACGTGGCCCGCCTGCTGGGCTCCGTCTTCCCCCTGATGGCCCGGGTCGACATCACCTTCGAGCCGCAGCGGATCAACGGCCAGCCCGGCGCGATCTTCCGCGACCGCGACGGCCGCGTCCTGCACACCCTCGCCCTCGACGTCGTCGACGGCCGCATCGAAGCCATCCGTACGGTGATCAACCCCGACAAACTGGCCCACCTCGGCCCGGTCGGCGACGCCTGGGCCGCGGACCGCGAGGTACGGCAGGCCCGCCGCTCATGAGAACGGCCCCCGGAGATCACTCCGGGGGGCCGTCGATGTGGGCGCGGACGGTTTCGAACCGCCGACATCCTGCTTGTAAGGCAGGCGCTCTACCCCTGAGCTACGCACCCGTGAACGAGTCGACAGCCTACATTGCCGGGGGTGGTGCCCCGCAAACCCGTATCCGGGGCCGCGGAGGGTGCGCCCCCGAGTGCGCCCCCGAGGGGTTCCTGGGGAAAACCCCACCATGAATCCGGGAGCAGCCCCGATCCCCCGGTGCCCGGGCGGACCGTACGGTCGGAGAGTGTCGTACCGGCCGCCGGGCCGGGCGCAGTCGTCTTCCGGGAAGACCAGGGGGAATCGTCATGGGCAGCTCCGTCATCGTGCGCACGGCCGTCATCGCCGGTGCCGTCGCACTCGTCGTCGGCGGGCTCGCCGGATGCGCGTCCTCCGGGGACGACAAGAAGCCGGAGAGCCGTTCCTTCGCACTGGAAGGACGCACCCTCACCATCGACTCCGAGGACTCGGCGCTGGAGATCGTCGCCGTGGACGGCGGGCAGCGGGACCGCGTCGAGGTCACCCGGTGGTTCGACGGCCAGGTGGTGATCGGCGACAGCCCCGACATCAGCTGGGCCATGGCGGACGACCGGTTGAAGCTCCGGGTGGACTGCTCGGGGTTCATCGCCGACTGCGAGGCCAGACACCGTATCGAGGTGCCGCGCGGCATCGAGGTGAAGGTCGAGGACGGGGACGGAAGCGTCGAGGCCAGCGGCTTCCACGACGCCCTCAGCATCCGCACCGGCGACGGCTCGGTCCGGGTCAGTGACAGCACCGGCCCGCTGGACCTGCGCACCGGGGACGGCTCCATCCGCGCCGAGACGACCGCCCGGCAGGTCAACGCCGAGACCGGCGACGGCTCCATCCACCTCGACCTGGGCGCCGTGCCGGACGTGGTGAAGACCCGCACCGGCGACGGCTCCGTCCACCTCGAACTGCCCCGCGCCACCTATCACGTCACCACCCGCACCGGCGACGGCTCCGTTCATGTGGACGTCCCCCGCGACGACTCCAGCCGCCACCTGATATCCGCCCAGACCGGCGACGGGGGCATCACGGTCGACACGGCCGACACGGCTGGATGAAGCCGGCGCGGCCCTCCGTCCACGGTCCTTCCCGAACTCGCCGTCTCCGTCGCGAACTGACAGGCCCGTGTGTTCGTCCTTAACCGGTGGGAGAATGACACCGGCAGGGCGCGACAGCACGGGAGAGGGATGTGACGGCGACACCACCGCAGCCGTATTCGCCGTCGAAGCGGCGCGCCCGCCGCCCCGCGCGGCCCGCGCTGCGAGCCGCCCTGCGGGACACCCTCACCCTCGCCGCGCTGCCCCTGGCCCTCGGCCTGGCGCTGCCCGCCGCGTTCGCCGGGGGCGGCGGTACCCGGCGCTGGTTCGGCGGGCGGGCGGACAGCCAGCGCGCGGAGGCGCAGGCGGCGAAGGACGACGCGGCGGCCGCGTTCTACGAACTCGACACCGCCCAGCGGGATCTGCGGATCTCGATCGAGACGATCTCCGCGGTCGACGACTCCCCCGCCGCCAAGCGGGCCGCCGCCGACTTCACCGACCTGGGCCGCCGGATCGACGAGGCAAGTCAGCGCTACATCCAGGCCGTGGACGCCCATGACCTGGACCGCGACGACCTGGAGGCGTCGGCGGCCGCCCGCGCCCGCACCGAGCTGACCGCGGCCAAGGACGAACTGGTCCGGGTCAACGCGGACCTGGACCGGTTCGCGCAGAGCCTCGGCCCGCTGCTGGGCAAGGCCGAGACCCAGCTGGCGCGGCTCGCACCCGCCGTGGAGCGGGCCCGGCAGGCGCTGCTGGCCGCCTCGAACGGGCTGGACGCGGTCCGCGGCTCGGGCCTGCGCGCGGACGACCTCGCCGCACGGCTCGCGGCCCTCGCCCCGGAGCTGACCCGGCTCAACCAGGGCGCCGGGCAGCACGGGGTGCCGCAGACCCTGGACCGGGCCGAGCGCGTGTCCCGGGAGGCCGAGGCGATCCGCGCGGAGGCCGAGCGGCTGCCGGAGCGGGCCGCCGAGATCGACCACCGGCTGGTGTCCCTGCGCACCCGCGCCCAGGCGCTCACCACCCGGGCCGGGCAGGTCGAGCCGGTGCTCAGCGAGCTGCGTCGGCGGTTCACCGTCGCCTGCTGGCAGGACCTCCAGCATGTGCCGGAGCAGGCCGAGGAGCACGTACGGCAGGCCGAGCGCAAGCTCGCCGAGGCGCGGGCCGCGCGCGACGAGCAGCGGTGGGCGGACGCCACGGCCCTGCTGTCGACCGTGCGGGCGCTGCTGAACAGCACGGACGAGGCAGTATCGGCGGCCGGGGACCGGCTGAAGCGGCTGAACGCCGTGCAGAAGGACCCGCAGCAGGAGATCGAGCGGACCCGGTTCGCGATCCGGGACGCGCAGCGGCTGGCCATGGCCGGGCGCAGCACCCCCGATCCCCGGCACGCGCGCCCGCTGGACGACTCGGTGGCACGCCTGGAGCGGGCCATCGGCACGCTGGAGGGCCGGCACCCCGACTACTGGCACTTCCTGACCGAGACGGAGGGCGTGCGACAGAGCGTGGCGCGGGTGGTGGCGCAGATCCGCGAGGAGCGCGGCACCGGTCACTGAGCCCCGGCCCCGTCGGCGCACGACCGGGTGCGAAACCGGGCCGGCACGGCCATGTGCACGCCATTTGCGCACCGGGTGAGCCGGGCGGATATTGGGGGTACGCAGTAGGCCTCCGCTAGTACCGCACCCAAGGGAGGCGGACATGGCCACACACGCGTTCCACTCCGGATCGCGCCAGGGGTTCAAGCTCGACGAACACCTTCCCGTCGACCACCGGCTGAGCAAGGTCTACCGAGTCGGAGCCGGTCTGATGGGCCTGGCCCTGCTGGCCTTCGGCATCCTCGGGCTGACCAACAACATCGGCTTCTTCGACACCGGCGGTGACCAGGTCGCCGGCCTGAACACCAACGGCGCGCTCAGCGTCCTGTCGATCGTCGTCGGCGTGCTGCTGTTCGTCGGCATGGTGATCGGCGGGAACTTCGCGTCCACGCTGAACATGGTTCTCGGCGTGCTGTTCATCATCAACGGCCTGCTGAATCTGGGTCTGCTGGAGACCGAGTACAACTTCCTGGCCTTCGAGATCCAGAACTGCCTGTTCAGCTTTGTCGTCGGCATCCTGCTGATGACCTTCGGCATGTACGGGCGGGTCGGTTCTGCGCTGCCGCACGACAACCCGTACTGGCGGGCTCGCCACCCTGGTCAGGCGGAGGCCGAGCAGCGGGCACCGGATCTCTCGACCGGGCCGCGCACCAGGGCGTCCCTGCCGCCGGAGGATGCCGGTTAATCTTCTGGGCATGCCTCGCTATGAGTACCGGTGCCGCACCTGCGGTGACACGTTCGAGATGAGTCGGCCCATGGCGGAGTCCTCCGACCCCGCCGCGTGTCCCTCCGGGCATGACGACACGGTCAAGCTGCTGTCGACCGTCGCCGTGGGGGGAACGGCCTCCGCCCCCGCGCCGCCGCGTGCCTCCGGCGGGGGCGGGTGCTGTGGTGGAGGGTGCTGCGGTTAGCCCCCCTGTGCGTTGTCGGCTGCGGCTTCGTCGTGGCTTGTCGCGCCCACGCGGCGGAGCCGCATATCGACACAGCCCCGCGCCCCTAGGGCGTCTACCCTCGGGTCGCCTTCAAGAACTCGCGCAGGATTCTCTCTCCCGCCAGTACGCCTCTCTCCGGCAGGGCGGTGATCTGGGGGGCCGTCCAGTTGGCGTCGGCGAGTTCGCCGTGGCCCGGGCGCCAGCCCTGGTCGGCGACGAGGAGCAGGTCCGCGTCCAGGAGGGAGTCGCCGGCGGTGAGGGTGAGGTCCGCTCCCGTGCGCCTCGCGATCTCGCGTACGGCCGCGCTCTTGGTGAGCGGCTTGGGGACGGCGTAGATCTTGCGGCCCTGCAGCGAGACCGTCCAGCCGCGGTTCTCCGCCCAGACCGCGAGTTCCTTGACCCACTCCTCGGGCAGCAGCTCGCGCTCGACGACCAGGTAGGCGAAGAGGTCCTCGGCGATCCGGTGCTTGCGCACCCACACCGGGTCGGCGGTGGCCATGAGGTGGTCGCGGACCTCGTCGAGCGGGGCGCACTCGTCGGCGAGCCGGGCCGTGACGGCCGCCTGCCAGTACGGGTCGGAGACGCCGTCGACCAGGATGTGGCCGCCGTTGGCGCAGATCGCGTACTTCGGGACCGGGCCCGGCAGGTTGATGCGCTGGTACTGCTTGCGGGTGCGGGTCGTCGTCGGCACGAAGACCGCCGCGTCGCCCAGCTCCGTGAGCAGTTCGGCCGCGGTCTCCGTGAGGTACGACAGCGGCTTGCTCTCGTGCACCTCGACGCACAGCAGCCGGGGCGCCCGCGCGTCCGGCATGGTCAGCGCGAGGGCCGCCGAGGAGTAGATCAACGTCCGGTCCAGGTCGCTCGCCACGAGCACCGGCATCAGAGCGCCACCGCCTTTCCGTCGGCGCCCGTCGCGCCGCGTGTGTACTGGGGATGGATCAGCCCGACGCAGGTGTACGGCAGACCGTCGACCTCCTCGACGGGCACACCGCGCTGCTCGGCGAGTAGCCGCACATGGTCGAGGTCGGCGCCCGCCCCGGCCTTGGCCAGGATCTTCCAGGGCACCCGGCGCAGCAGCACCCGGGTGGTCTCGCCGACGCCCGGCTTGACGAGGTTGACGTCGTGGATGCCGTACTCCTCGCTGATCCGCTCGACCGCCGCCCAGCCCTCCCAGGTCGGCTCGCGGTCGCCGGACTGCAGCTCCTTCACCGTCGCGTCCACCGCGTCCTCGACCTCCGTAAAGCGCGCGGACACCGCGTCCAGGAAGGCCACCGAGACGTCGGCATCGGCGAGTTCGCGGTAGTACTTCGCGCCGTGGTAGTCGTGCGGGCCCACCAGGTCGGCCCTGAGCACCGTACGCGAAATCAGGCCGGAGACCGTGGAGTTGAGGCAGGCCGAGGGTATGAGGAAGTCCTCCCGGGTGCCGTACGTGCGGACGCAGGAGCCGGGGTCGGCGAGGACGGCGATCTCCGGGTCGAAGCCGGCCGGGCCGCCCGCCGCCTCGAACTCCTCGATCGCGGCGGCCAGTTCGCGGGTGATGGCGCCCTTGCCGGTCCAGCCGTCGACGAAGACGACGTCGGCCGGGTCGTGGTGGGCGGCCAGCCAGCGCAGCGCGTTGGCGTCGATGCCGCGGCCGCGCACGATCGACACGGCGTAGTGCGGCAGGTCCATGCCGTGCCGGGCCTGCGCCCAGCGGCGCATCAGCACGCCCACCGGGGTGCCCGCGCGGGCCAGCGACACCAGCACGGGGCGGGGCGACCGCTCGGCGAGCACCAGCTCGGTGACCGCGCCGACCGCCTGCGCGAGGCGGGCCGCCGATTCCTCGAGGGCCGCGTGGAACAGCGCCTGGTACTGCTCGCTGGGCTGGTACTCCACCGGCAGCGACTCGGCGTAGTGCGCGCCGCCGCTCTGGATGGCCTCCTCGCGCTCCTCGGTGGGGGCCTCCAGCGTGACGTCCGAGAGGTCCTGGAGCAGCCAGCCGACCTCCTCGGGCGCGTAGGACGAGAAGGCGGGGCCGCGGAGCGGCTCGGGGAGCATGGTGGGCCTTTCGGGAACGTAGGACGGTACGACCGCGAGGACGACGTGCGGGGTGTGGGCGGTGAGCTGCGCCAGCAGGCCGTCGGGGGCGTGCAGTTGTTCTGTGTCGCCCGCCGAGTCCACCACGGCCACGACGGCGTCGAAGCCGGCGCCGGCGACGTTGTAGGCGTAGCGGTCGCCGGGGCCGTCGGCGGGGTTGTCGTGGGCCGGGAAGACCAGGCGGGTGCGGATGGCGTACGCCGGGTCGTCGACGGCCAGGACGGGTGAGCGGGTGGTCGTGGAGAACCGTATCTGCGACGGCGCGGGCAGCAGCTGCTCCAGCTGCTGGGCGAGCCTGAGCGGGGCGTACATCAGCTCCTCGTTGCCGAGCACGAGGACGCGGGCCGCTGTTGCGGGGAGGGCCTCTGCCAGGCGGGCCGCCATGTCGGGGAGGGCTGCGTCGAGGTGCTCGCGGTGGGCTGGGGTGAAGCCGTGTCTTCCGCCGTCGGGGAGGCCTTGGGGCCAGCGCAGGTCGACTCGGGTGATTCGGTTGTTCGGCGGCTGCGGGTTGTCGGTGGCTGGTCGCGCAGTTCCCCGCGCCCCTGAGTACCTGTCCACAAGGTCCTGCCCCTTCTCCAGCACCCCCTCCGGCAGCTTCACCGTCCCCGACGCCGTCGCCACCAGGTCCACCCTCGCGCCTATCTCCCGCGCGAAGGCCTCCAGGCGGCCCGCGTCCTGAGGTGAGCGCATGTCCACCAGGGCCACGACCACGTAGCGGCGCCTCGGGTAGCGCGCGTGGAGGTCGCGGATCGTGTTCAGGACCGTGTTGCCGGTGGAGAACTCGTCGTCGACCAGGACCAGGGCGCCGTCGCCCGCCAGGAGGGCCGGGTCCTCGGGGAGGAGGAGGTGGGAGGTGGCGTGGGAGTGGGACTCCTCGAAGCCGCCCGCGGGGGCCACGCCGGGGACGTGGCGGCGGGTGGAGTGGAGGTAGGGGGCGGTGCCGAGACCGTCGGCGACCGAGTGGCCGAGGCCGGTCGCCGTCTCCGCGTAGCCGAGGACGACCGCGCGGGCCGCCTCCTGCTCGCCGAGGAGGTCGCGGACGCGGCGTCCGAGGGCGACGCCGTGGCCGTGGACGACGGACGGGGACTGGGGCACGTGCTTGCCCAGCACGTTCGACACCAGCAGGTGGGCCCGCTTGGGGTTGCGGCGCAGGGCGAGGCCCAGCAGCTCCGGCAGGCCGTCGTCGCCCTCCAGTCCGACCCCGAGCCGCTCAGCGACCCAGGCGCCGGACCAGACCCCGGTGCTCTCGGCCCGGGGCCCGGGGCTGTCGGACCAGACCCCGGGGCTGTCGGCCCGGACCTCCGTGCCCTCGGCCCGGACTCCGTCGTTCTCTGCGTTCTTCATGAGTTCCTGTGTCTTCAGCCGGGGATACCGGCGGCGAGCAGCTCCACGAAACCGACGTCCTCACGTGCCACGCCGAACACCTCGGCGCGCAGCATGGTCCGCTCGGCCCAGGCGCGGTGCGGCTTCACCTCATTCATTTTGTTCGTGTACGCCGACCGCAGTACACCCCCGCCGAGACGCTCGGGCCGCAGGATGTCCTGGGCGTCGCTGTACTCCTCGTGGCTGACGACGGACAGCGCGTGGACGGGCAGCACATGGGAGGGGTGGATGCAGGTCTTGCCGGTGAGGCCGTTGGCCTGGTCGAGGGTGATCTCGCGCAGCAGGCCGTCCATGGCGTGCTCGAGCAGCGCCTCGCGCAGTTCCTCGGCCTGTCCCTCCAGGAAGGGGCTGCGGCGCAGCTGGGGCTTGAACATACGTTCCTGCACGCGGAAGTACTCCCAGACCGGGCCGGTCACCGTGAAGCCGGTGCCGTCGGCGCGGCCCAGCATGTTCACCACGTCGGCGATCACGGAGGCCACGATCTGGACGTCGTACGCCGTCATGTCGGGGGCCCGGCGCAGGCCGTACGAGGAGCAGAAGTCGGTCACTCCGAGGCGCAGGGCGAGGACGCGGTCGCGGTACTTGTCGACCGCGCGGGAGATGCCCTCCAGGGTCTCCACCCGCGACTCGCGGTACAGCAGCTCGGGCGACTCAAGGACGGGCATCGCGAACAGGCGCTGTCCGCTCGCGGCCTCGGCGGCGCTCAGCGCCTCCAGGAAGGGGATGCCGCGCTCCTCGGTGAACTTGGGCAGCACGAAGCCGGACAGCAGCCGGACCGCGGGGCCGAGGCGCCGCACGAGGTCGGGGATCTGCTCGGGGGCGCGGACGCGGATGAACAGCAGCGGGGGGTCCTCGGCGTACGGGGCACGCCCGGCCAGCTCGGTGAACTGACGGACCAGGTTCTCCTCGCCACCCGCCACCTCGGCGTCGTGGATCGAGTCCTCCAGGCACAACACCATCGACACCACGCCGCGTGCCGTCTGCTTGACGATGTCGTCGGCGAGCCGGGGGCGGGTCGCCGGACTGTACAGCGTGGCGCCCAGGGCCGCGGACAGCAGCCGGGCCGGGGAGCCGGCGGTGAATTCGCACGGCTCCTGATGGAAGAGGCGCTGCCGCACCTCAGGGGCGATGTGCCCGAAATGACGCATAAAGCTCCCCCGTGGTGCCGGAATGGCCGGTGAGGTGACGATAGGTGGCCGGTAATAGTACGTAGGAGTCCATGTCCGAGGTTCCCTCAGGGCATGAATTTCCGGTAACGCGGGCGCGCACAGCCGTCCGTTTCTCCACCGCACCCCCGCATTGTCGTGACCAGGACCGAGAAGGCAGGATGGCCGCATGACGCACGCGATGCTGAAGGGGTCGAACGTCCCGGTCGAAGCCACCACGGTGCGCGCTGTGCTGCGCTGGACGCCCGGGCAGGGTGTTCCGGACGTCGATGCCTCGGCGCTGCTCCTCGGCCTCGACGGTCGTGTGCGCTCCGACGAGGACTTCGTCTTCTACAACCAGCCCCGGCACCCCTCCGGGCAGGTGTGGCGGCTCGGCAAGAAGCGGGTCGCCGAGGGCCTGACCGACACGATCCAGACAGATCTGGCCGGTGTCGAGTCCGGAGTCGGCCGGATTCTGCTGGTCGCTTCGGCCGACGGGGTGACGTTCGACCGCGTACGTTCGCTGCGGATTTCGCTGTACGACCCGTCGGCGGGTGAGGGTGAACCGCTGGCGTATTTCGACATCAAGCCGGAGACCGGTCAGGAGACCGCGCTGATCTGCGGGGAGCTGTACCGGCGCGGCGAGGGGTGGAAGTTCCGGGCGCTCGGGGAGGGCTACTCCGACGGGCTGAAGGGGCTGGCCACGGATTACGGCATCTCCGTGGACGAGGGCGAGGTGGCCGAGGCCGCGCAGTCCGCGCAGTCCTCGCAGTCCGCGCAGTCCTCGCAGGCCTCCCAGTCCTCGCAGGCCTCCCAGTCCTCGCAGTTCTCTCAGGCCTCGCAGGGCGAGTCCCCGCAGGCCGGGGCGCCCGAGGCCGCGCAGCCGCTGCCTCCGGAGGCGCCGACCACCGCGGTGCCTCAGCAGCCGGGCTACGGCTATCCGCAGCCGGCCTACGGGTATCCGCAGCCGGCTTACGGCTATCCGCAGCCGGTCGGGGAGTTCCAGCTGCCTCCTCAAGGGCCGCAGTTCATCGGGCGGTAGCGTCTGCCCGGTCCTGTTCGTCGGCCGCCGACGGCCGTGCGTGGCTGGTCGCGCAGTTCCCCGCGCCCCTGAACGACAGCCACGTCATCTCTCGGCCTTCGTCTTGTAGCCCCTGCCCCACTGCAGGCCCCAGCCGTACAGCCGGTCCAGTTCCGCCTGGAAGCCGTACACGAACTTGACCTCCCGGCGGACCATGATCTCGTCCTTGACGTTCTCGATCAGGACGACCGCGCAGGAGCGGGCCTGGGGGTGGCGTTCGTCGAGGCTGATCTCGATCCGGGGGCCGTTGCTCGGGTAGAGGGTGACGACGGCGTGGGTGCGGTCGAAGGCCGGGGTCTGGTCGTAGATGTAGACGAAGACCAGCAGGCGCTTGATCTGCTCGCGGTGGTCGAGGTTGACGTAGATCGTCTCGCCGGAGCCGGAGCCGAAGCGGTCGTCGCCGCTGAGCTTGACGTAGGGCGCGGCGTTGACGTCGCCGAGGTAGCCGCCGAGGGGCTGGACGACGCCCTTGGTGCCGTCCTGGAGCTCGTAGAGGCAGCCGAGGTCGAGGTCGACGTTGACCATGCTCTGGGTGTGGCCCATGACCTCCGGCGGCCTGAGCGCCTTGAAGGGGTGGCGCAGCAGGCTCTCGCGCTGGGGGCCGCCGAGGTCGGAGGTGCGCATCCGCCAGGAGAGGTTGACGCGGAGGTTGCCGGTGGCCGCGCCCTGTTTGGTGAGGGAGACCTGGCTGTGGCGTTTGGTCAGTTCGATCGCGTTGCTCGACGCGCTGCCCGAGTCGAACTGGTTGTCCCGCCCGCGCCAGAGTCCGTCCAGCAAGCCCATGTCCCGCCCCCAATTGACGTAGAAAACACCGGCGGGGCGGCGTCGGAGGACTGGTCCTCGACGCCGCCCCGCCGGAAAGCGTTCCTCACCCGTGAGGGTGTCACACCCCGGACGAGACCTCAGTCTTCTCGTCCGAGCCCGGGTTTCCCTCGGCGGCCGCCAGTGCGCGGTTGCGGCGCACGGAGGACCAGAAGGACCAGCCGATCAGGATGACACCGATGGAGCCGGTGATGAGCTCGCTGATCTGGTACTGGATGGTGACCAGCAGGATCACCGCAAGGGCGCCGATGGCGTAGTGGGCGCCGTGCTCCAGGTAGACGTAGTCGTCGAGGGTGCCCTGGCGGACCAGGTAGACCGTGAGCGACCGGACGTACATGGCGCCGATGCCGAGGCCGAGGGCCATCAGGACGATGTCGTTGGTGATGGCGAAGGCGCCGATGACTCCGTCGAAGGAGAAGGACGCGTCCAGGACCTCGAGGTAGAGGAACATGAAGAACGCGGCCTTGCCGGCCAGGACGACCGCCGACTTGGGCTTGCCGGTGCGCTCGGCTTCCTCCTCGGCCTCGTGCTCGCGTTCCTCCTCTTCTTCGAGTTTGTCCTCGAAGTAGCCGGAGAGACCGCCGACGACCATGTACGTGATGAGGCCGGCGATGCCGGACAGCAGGACGGTTTCTGCCTTGTCGGCGTGGCCGGCGTGCAGATGCGCCTGGGTCGCGAAGGTCATCGCGGAGACCAGCAGGACGACCAGCGCGATGCAGACCGACAGCATGTCGACCTTGCCGAGCTTGGCGAGCGGGCGCTCCAGCCAGCCCAGCCACTTGATGTCCCGGTCCTCGAAGATGAAGTCCAGGAAGATCATCAGCAGGAACATGCCACCGAACGCGGCGATCGCCGGGTGCGCGTCGGTGACGAGCTGCTCATAGCGGTCCTTGTCGGAGAACGCGAGGTCGACGGCCTCGATCGGGCCCATCTTGGCGCTGATGGCGACGATGACCACGGGGAAGACGAGACGCATGCCGAAGACGGCGATGAGCACACCGACCGTGAGGAAGATCTTCTGCCAGAAGGCATTCATCTTCTTCAGGATTCCGGCGTTGACCACCGCATTGTCGAACGACAGCGAGATTTCCAGGACGGAGAGGATCGCCACGATGCCGAAGGCGGTCCACCCCCCGTAGAAGACCGCCGCGACCAGGCCGAGCGCGGTGACCGCGAACGACCAGCCGAAGGTTTTCAGAAGCACTGGCTACCCAATCCATACGTGTACGGGAATCCCCCGCGCCGCACTCGGCTTTACGAAACGTTGACTCCGAAGTCTAGAGCGATGCCCCGCAGACCGGACGCGTACCCCTGGCCTACTGCCCGGAACTTCCATTCCTGCTGGTAGCGGTACACCTCGCCGAAGATCATCGCGGTTTCGGTGGACGCGTCCTCGCTGAGGTCGTAGCGGGCGAGCTCCTGGCCGTCGGCCTGGTTGACGACACGGATGAAGGCGTTGCTGACCTGACCGAAGGTCTGGCCGCGTTCGTCGGCCATGTGGATCGAGACCGGGAAGACGATCTTGTCGCACTGGGCAGGGACCTTGGAGAGGTCGATGATCAGGGACTCGTCGTCGCCGTCGCCCTCGCCGGTGAGGTTGTCACCGGTGTGCTGCACCGAGCCGTCCGGGCTGGTCAGCTGGTTGTAGAAGACGAACCACTCGTCCCCCATGACCCGCCCGCCGCTGCACACCAGCGCGCTGGCGTCCAGGTCGAAGGGGGCTCCGGTGGTGGAGCGCGCGTCCCAGCCGAGCCCGACCATCACCTGCGTGAGGTTGGGTGCGGCCTTGGACAGGGAGACGTTTCCTCCCTTGGCGAGCGTGACGCCCATGATGCTGGTCCCTCCCCGAGGTGTTGCTTTACGTGGCTGTCCTGCACGTCCGGCGCCGCACATAAACCGTGCGACGCCGGACGGTGACTTTCTCGCGACTGTCAGACGTTGACGCCGAAGTCCTGGGCGATGCCGCGCAGGCCCGAGGCGTAGCCCTGGCCGATGGCGCGGAACTTCCACTCCGCGCCGTGGCGGTAGAGCTCACCGAAGACCATGGCGGTCTCGGTGGAGGCGTCCTCGGAGAGGTCGTAGCGCGCGATCTCCGCCTCGCCCGCCTGGTTCACGACACGGATGAACGCGTTGCGGACCTGACCGAAGGACTGCTGGCGGTTCTCGGCGTCGTAGATCGAGACCGGGAACACGATCTTCTCGATGTCCGCGGGAACGGCGGCGAGGTTGACCTTGATCTGCTCGTCGTCGCCCTCGCCCTCACCGGTGATGTTGTCGCCGGTGTGCTCGACCGAGCCGTCGGGGCTCTTGAGGTTGTTGAAGAAGACGAAGTTGGCGTCGCTGCTGACCTTGCCGGAGCTGTTCAGCAGCAGCGCGCTCGCGTCGAGGTCGAAGTCCGTGCCGGTCGTGGTGCGGACGTCCCACCCCAGACCGACGATGACCGCGGTCAGGCCCGGGGCCTCCTTGGTCAGCGAAACGTTGCCGCCCTTGCTGAGGCTGACTCCCACGAGTCCTCCATTGGTGTCCAGGGGCGGGGTGCCCCGTCGTGCGTTGTCATCGGATCGAACGAGTCGATCCTAGTGACGGGTTCCCGCGCCACGCAGGCCCTGGGGCGAAGAATCAGAGGGTGTCGAGCGCCGTGACGTACTCGTTCAGGTCACGGGCGTCCGGCAGGCCGTTCACGACGGTCCAGCGCACGACGCCCTCCTTGTCGATGACGAAGGTGCCGCGCACCGCGCAGCCCTTGTCCTCGTCGAAGACACCGTAGGCGCGGGAGACCTCGCCGTGCGGCCAGAAGTCGCTCAGCAGCGGGTACTCCAGGCCCTCCTGCTCGCCGAAGACGCGCAGGGTGTGGATGGAGTCGTTGGAGACGGCGAGCACCTGGGTGTCGCGGTCGGCGAACTTCGGCAGGTTGTCGCGCACCTCGCACAGCTCGCCGGTGCACACGCCGGTGAAGGCGAAGGGGTAGAAGAGCAGCACCACGTTCTTGTCACCGCGGAAGTCGGAGAGCTTCACGGTGCGGCCGTGGTTGTCCTTGAGCTCGAAGTCAGGAGCCTTTTCGCCGACCTGGACGGTCATCTCGGGCAATTCCCTTCGGTGGGGCTGTTCGGGTGGGGACAACCCTACGAGGGAGCCGGGAGGGCCGGGCAGGCGGGACACCTCGGGCGGACGGCGACACCCCGGGCAGACGGCGACACTCCGTGCGGACGGCCCGGACATGCTGAAGGACGGGCCGAGCGGGAGGCTCGGCCCGTCCTCTTGGGTTTCAGGACGAGGCCGGGTTCACTTCTTCGTCTTGGCCGCCTTGGGCGTCACCAGCCGGCTGCCGCTCCAGTCCTTGCCCACGCTGACGCTCTTGGAGGCCGACAGCCCCGCCGTCGTCGCGGCTTCCGAGATGTCGCTCGGCTCCACATAGCCCGCACGCCCGGTCTTCGGGGTGAGGAGCAGGATCGCGCCGCCTTCTTCGATGTACGTGGTGGCATCCACCAGCGCATCCGTCAGGTCGCCGTCGTCGTCGCGGAACCAGAGCACCACGGCGTCGGCCACGTCGTCGTAGTCCTCGTCCACCAGGTCGCTGCCGATGACTTCCTCGAGGGACTCGCGGAGCTCCTGGTCGACGTCGTCGTCGTAGCCGATCTCCTGGACCACCTGCCCGGGCTGGAACCCCAGCCTGACGGCAGGGCTCGTCCGCTCCTCCGCGTGGTCCGCGGTCGCGCTCACGGGTTGCCTCCTGATCATGTCTTGGGAAATAACTCAGCCACGCGCGTGCGCGAAGCATTGGCCGTAGTCCACACGGGCGGGACGGATCGCGCAAGTACCCGGCCGTCCAGACCGCCGAAACGGTGACGATCCTGGCGCTGTCGCCGCAACTTCAGGCATGCGCTCTCGATCAATGGTGACGCACGCCACACCTTTCTGCCCCGTTTGGGCGTTTGGGAACCATCTCTGGGTACGAGGCTCGAACATGGTTGCACCGAGTTGCCGGGTCTGCCCGTTACCTCTCGGTTACCTCTCGGTAGAGATGACGTTTGCCGCCCCGAGGTACACGATTAGGAGCGGTGCAGGCACACCCGAACCCCCGAAGTACGGCCCTTCGACAGGTAAGGAACAGCGTGGTTCCCGGATCCGATCGCAATCCGATCATCATTGGCGGCCTTCCCAGTCAGGTTCCTGACTTCGACCCCGACGAGACCCAGGAGTGGCTCGACTCCCTGGACGCCGCCATCGACGAGCGCGGGCGGGAGCGCGCCCGCTACCTCATGCTGCGGCTGATCGAGCGGGCCCGCGAGAAGCGCGTGGCCGTGCCGGAGATGCGCAGCACGGACTACGTCAACACCATCGCCACCAAGGACGAGCCGTTCTTCCCGGGCAACGAGGAGATCGAGCGCCGGGTCCTCAACGCCACCCGCTGGAACGCGGCCGTGATGGTCTCGCGCGCCCAGCGCCCCGGCATCGGCGTCGGCGGCCACATCGCCACCTTCGCGTCCTCCGCGTCCCTCTACGACGTCGGCTTCAACCACTTCTTCCGGGGCAAGGACGAGGGCGACGGCGGCGACCAGGTCTTCTTCCAGGGCCACGCCTCACCGGGCATCTACGCACGCGCGTACCTGCTGGACCGGCTCAGCGAGCAGAACCTCGACGCGTTCCGCCAGGAGAAGTCGAAGGCGCCGTACGGCCTGTCCTCGTACCCGCACCCGCGCCTGATGCCGGACTTCTGGGAGTTCCCGACCGTGTCGATGGGCCTCGGCCCGATCGGCGCGATCTACCAGGCGCGGATGAACCGCTACATGCACGCGCGCGAGATCGCCGACACCTCCAAGTCGCACGTGTGGGCCTTCCTCGGCGACGGTGAGATGGACGAACCGGAGTCGCTGGGCCAGCTGACCATCGCCGCGCGCGAGGGCCTGGACAACCTCACCTTCGTCGTCAACTGCAACCTCCAGCGCCTGGACGGCCCGGTCCGCGGCAACGGCAAGGTCATCCAGGAGCTGGAGTCGGTGTTCCGCGGCGCTGGCTGGAACGTGATCAAGCTCATCTGGGACCGCACCTGGGACCCGCTGCTCGCCCAGGACCGCGACGGCATCCTCGTCAACAAGATGAATACCACCCCGGACGGGCAGTTCCAGACCTACGCCACCGAGTCCGGCGCCTACATCCGCGAGCACTTCTTCGGCGACGACCACCGGCTGCGCGCGATGGTCGAGGGCATGACCGACGACCAGATCCTGCACCTGGGCCGCGGCGGTCACGACCACAAGAAGATCTTCGCGGCGTTCTCGGCGGCCAAGGCGCACAAGGGCCAGCCGACCGTCATCCTCGCCAAGACGATCAAGGGCTGGACGCTGGGCCCGAACTTCGAGGGCCGCAACGCCACGCACCAGATGAAGAAGCTGACGGTCGACGACCTCAAGCGCTTCCGCGACCGGCTGCACCTGCCGATCTCCGACAAGGACCTGGAGAGCGGGCTCCCGCCGTACTACCACCCGGGGCGGGACTCCGAGGAGATCCAGTACATGCACGACCGCCGCAAGGGCCTCGGCGGCTACGTCCCCACGCGCGTGGTCCGCTCCCAGCCGCTCGCGCTGCCGGACGACAAGACGTACGCGACCGTGAAGAAGGGCTCGGGTCAGCAGTCCATCGCGACGACCATGGCCTTCGTCCGGCTCCTGAAGGACCTCATGCGGGACAAGGAGCTCGGCAAGCGGTTCGTGCTGATCGCGCCGGACGAGTACCGCACGTTCGGCATGGACTCGTTCTTCCCGAGCGCGAAGATCTACAACCCGCTCGGCCAGCAGTACGAGGCCGTCGACCGCGAGCTGCTGCTCGCCTACAAGGAGTCCCCGACCGGCCAGATGCTGCACGACGGCATCTCCGAGGCGGGCTGCACGGCGTCACTGATCGCGGCGGGCTCGGCGTACGCCACGCACGGCGAGCCGCTGATCCCGGTGTACGTCTTCTACTCGATGTTCGGTTTCCAGCGCACCGGTGACCAGTTCTGGCAGATGTCCGACCAGCTGGCGCGCGGTTTCGTGCTGGGCGCGACCGCCGGCCGCACGACCCTGACCGGTGAGGGCCTCCAGCACGCCGACGGCCACTCCCAGCTGCTCGCCTCGACCAACCCGGGCTGTGTCGCGTACGACCCCGCCTTCGGGTACGAGATCGCGCACATCGTGCAGGACGGTCTGCGCCGGATGTACGGCGGCAGCGAGGAGCACCCGCACGGCGAGGACGTCTTCTACTACCTCACCGTCTACAACGAGCCGATCCAGCACCCGGCCGAGCCGGACGGCGTGGACGTCGAGGGCATCCTCAAGGGCGTCTACCGCTTCAGCGAGGGCACGGGCGGGTCGATCCCGGCGCAGATCATGGCCTCCGGTGTGGCCGTGCCGTGGGCGGTCGAGGCGCAGAAGATCCTCGCCGAGGAGTGGAACGTCCGTGCCGACGTCTGGTCGGCGACCTCCTGGAACGAGCTGCGGCGCGAGGCCGTCGCGTGCGAGCAGCACAACCTGCTGCACCCGGAGGAGGAGCAGCGCGTGCCGTACGTGACGCGCAAGCTCGCCGGGGCGCAGGGTCCGTTCGTCGCCGTCTCCGACTGGATGCGGTCGGTGCCGGACCAGATCTCGCGGTGGGTGCCGGGGTCGTACCAGTCCCTGGGCGCCGACGGGTTCGGCTTCGCCGACACGCGCGGTGCCGCGCGGCGGTTCTTCCACATCGACGCGCAGTCGATCGTGGTGGCGGTGCTGACCGAGCTGGCGCGCGAGGGCAAGGTCGACCGGTCGGTGCTGAAGCAGGCCGTCGACCGGTACCAGCTGCTCGACGTCTCCGCCGCCGATCCGGGGGCCGCGGGCGGAGACGCGTAGGGCCTGACCCCGCGACGCCGGCATGATCCGGAAGACAGGCCCTGAGCACGCAGACCTACGATTGCGTGCATGAAGGAAGAAACCGCACAGGGCCGTTGGGAGCAGTTGACCCAGCGGCCCTTGCTGGCGCTCGCCGTCGTCTTCGCGATCGCCTACGCGGTGCCGATCGTGGACTACTCGGCCGGGCACAAGCTCACGCGTGTGTGCGCGGTGACCGAGTGGGTGGTGTGGGGCGCGTTCGCCCTCGACTATCTGGTGCGGCTGGTGCTGGCGCCCCGGCGATGGGAGTTCATACGCCGGCACTGGCTCGATCTGTGCGCCGTGATCCTGCCGTTGCTGCGGCCGCTGGCCCTGCTGCGGGTGGTCTCGACGCTGCTGCTGGTCGGCAAGCGGGCGCGGATGGCCTCGCAGATCCGGCTGACGACATACGTCGCCGGTGCGGTCGTCGGGCTGCTGATGTTCGGCTCACTGGCCGTGCTGTCCGTCGAACGGGAGGCGCCGGACGGGAACATCCGGACGCTGGGTGACGCGGTGTGGTGGTCGTTCACGACGATGACGACCGTGGGGTACGGGGATCACGCGCCGACCACCGGGCTGGGGCGGGTCCTTGCCGTGGGGCTGATGCTGTCCGGGATCGCGTTGCTGGGTGTGGTCACCGCGAACATCGCCGCGTGGTTCATTGCGCGGTTCGAGATGGATGACGCGGAGGAGAGGCGGCAGACCGCGGCCATTGCTGCGCTGACCGAGGAGGTTCGGGCGCTTCGGGCGGAGGTTGCTGCGTTGTCCTCCGGGGCGTCTGTGAAGTCGCCTACTGAGGAGCGGGGTTCTGCTTGATCGCGTCTTGCGGGTCGTCCGTGGCTGGTCGCGCCCACGCGGCGGAGCCGCATATCGACACAGCCCCGCGCCCCTAGAAGACCAGCCACACCAGCGCCAGCAGCGTGTCGATGGTCCCCAGGACCAGTGCGATCAGAGTCGGCACCTTGCGGGGGGACCTGCGTGTGCGGTCCAGGGAGAGCCAGCCGCAGGCCATGGCCATGGGGCCCAGGAGGATTCCCAGGACGAAGAAGCCGGCCACGGCGCAGATGGCTCCGGTGATGGCGAGCGACGCGCGGTCCGGCCCGGTCCGCTGCCACGTCCGGCCGCGTGAGCGGGGGTACCCGTGCGTTCGGTTTCCGAAGCTCGCCATCGTCAACTCCCTGGACCGTCAGGTCGGTTGGGTTCCGATGTGGGGCGGGTACCCCCGTCGCGCGGTTCATTCACGCCTTTTGCGGCGCGCTGCCCCCCTCCTGCAGCGCGCCGCATGTGTCCCACTGTCACCTGCGGCGGCCGCCCAGGAGGAGGGGGCTTTAGCTCTCTCACCCTGATAGGGGAAATGCCGCCGGGTGCGGCACCGTCAGATGTGGGCGGCGCCCGCGCCCGCCTCCGCGTTCGCGCCCCGCTTGGTGAGGAGGGCGACGAGGACGGCAACGCCCGCGACGCCCGCCGCGACCAGGGACGCCAGGCTCATGCCGGAGATGAAGGTGTCGTGGGCGACGTCCGTGATCTTGGTGACCAGCGGCTCCGGGGTGCCCGGTGCGATCGGCGCGACCCCGAGCTGGACGGCCTCGGAGGCCTGGTCGAGCTGCTCGGGAGCAAGCGGGGGCAGGCCCGCGTCGGCCCAGTTGCCGGCGAGGTCGCTGTCGACCTTGGAGGCCATGACGGCGCCCAGGACGGCCGTGCCGAGGCTGCCGCCGATCTGCATGGCCGCCTGCTGGAGGCCGCCGGCCACGCCGGACAGCTCCATGGGGGCGTTGCCCACGATGACCTCGGTGGCGCCGACCATGACCGGCGCGAGGCCGAAGCCGAGCAGGGCGAACCAGATGGACATCACGCCGCTGCCGGTGTCCGCCTCCAGGGTGGACATGCCGTACATGGCGATCGCGGTCACCGCCATGCCGCCCGCGAGCGGCACCCTCGGGCCGAGCTTGGTGATGAGGGCGCCCGCGAGCGGGGAGCCGACGATCATCATGCCGGTGAGGGGCAGCAGGTGGAGGCCGGCGTCGATGGGGCCCATGCCGTGCACGTTCTGGAGGTAGAACGTCACGAAGAACAGGCCGCCCATGAACGCGATGGCCATCAGGACCATGAGGACCACACCGGCGGACAGCGCGACCGAGCGGAACAGGGCCAGCGGGATCAGCGGCTCACGCACGCGCAGCTCCCAGAACGCGAACAGCGCGAAGCCGAGCAGGGACGCGCCGATGAACGTCCACGTCTGCCCGTCGCCCCAGCCCCACTCGGGGGCCTTGATCACGGCCCAGACCAGGCAGAACATCGCGGCCGACAGCAGGGCGATGCCCAGCAGGTCGAAGGAGCGCGGGGCGTTCTCCGCCCGGTGGTCGAGGAGGATCAGCACGCCCAGGACGAGCGCGAGGACACCGACGGGCACGTTGATGAAGAACACCGACTGCCAGCTGACGTTCTCCACGAGGACGCCGCCGAGGACCGGGCCGCCCGCGGTGGAGGCGCCGATGACCATGCCCCAGATGCCGATGGCCATGTTGAGCTTCTCGGCCGGGAAGGCGGCGCGCAGCAGGCCGAGCGCGGCCGGCATCAGCAGCGCGCCGAACAGGCCCTGGAGCACGCGGAAGGCGATGACCGCGCCGATCGAGGAGGAGAGGCCGATCGCGCCGGAGGCGGCGGCGAAGCCGACCACGCCTATCAGGAAGGTCTGCCGGTGTCCGAAGCGGTCACCGAGCTTGCCCGCGGTGATCAGGGTGACGGCGAGGGCGAGGAAGTAGCCGTTGGTGATCCACTGGAGGTCTTCGCGGCTCGCCTTCAGGTCCGCCCCGATGGCCGGGTTGGCGATGGCCACGATGGTCCCGTCCAGGGCCACCATCATCACGCCGACGGCGACGGTGAGGAGGGTGAACCACGGGTGCCCGCGCAGGCCCTGGGCCGGGGCCGGGTCCGACGGGGTGAGCGGTGCGCCGTCCCCCGGCCCCGTCTTGTCGATGGTGGTCTGACCAGTCATACGAACGAGGCTAGTGACAGCCTCTGACATTTGACAAAGCAATTCAGTCGTCACTAACTGACATCTATGGAAACACTGCGCGAGCGCAAGAAGCAGCGCACCCGGGACGCACTGGTGCGGGCCGCGTTCGAGCTGTTCACGACCCAGGGCTACGACCGCACGACCGTCGACGAGATCGCCGAGGCGGTCGACGTCTCGCAGCGCACCTTCTTCCGCTACTTCGCGGGCAAGGAGGACGCCGCCCTCGCGGTCCAGCGCCTCACCGAGGAGCACTTCTACGAGGCCGTGCGCGCCCGTCCGCCGCACGAGCCGCCGCTGGAGGCGCTGCGCAGGGCCGTCCTGGAGGGCTGGGACACCATCAGCGAAGTCATCGAGTCCGTCGTACCGGTCGATCTGTACTTGCGGATGTACCGGGTGGTGGAGTCGACTCCGGTGCTGCTCGCCGCGCATCTGCGGCGCTCCGCGGAGACCGAGGAGCGGTTCGCGCGGCTGATCGCCGAGCGCGAGGGTCTCGATGTGGACGCCGACCCGCGGCCGCGGGTGGCGGTGGCGGTGTTCGGTGCGGTGATGCGGGTCACGGAGCGGCAGTGGAGTGCCCGGGAGGACCTCAACCTGGAGGCGATCCGCGAGCTGACCGCGGCGTACCTCGATCACGTGGGGCCGGCGCTCGCCGAGAACTGGCGCGCATCCTGACAGCAGGGAGAGATTCGTCAAACGTGATCTGCGTCACTCGGTTCACGCGAGACCGTCCCGTTCTCCTAGTGTGTCCTCCCAGTGACTTCCTTCGACACCTCCCCGCAACTCAACGTCTGGCGCATGCTGCTCGCGCTGGCCGTGGTGTTCGTGATGCTGGCGACCACCGGCTGGACCGCGCTGCGCAGCGACCACCCGGTGACCGAACTCCAGGCCTCCCTGTCCGCCTGGGAGGACGGCAGCATCGCCGGCCACCGGCTGCCCGACCCGGACGCCTCCCCCGCCCGCATCGCCCGCTTCTTCGCCACGCTCACCGACCGGCAGCAGGCCACGCTCGCGGCCCGCTACCCGCTCGCCGTCGGCAACATGAACGGCGCCCCCGTCGAACTGCGCTACCGCGCCAACCGCGTCGCGCTCGGCAAGGCCCGCAGAGTCGAGCTGGCCCGGATGCACGACAGCCGCCTCAACCCGGCGGGGCAGCAGCAGGCGGGGCGCCGCATGCACCGCCTGGAGTCGCTCGCCGAGCCCGGGCGGCACATCCTCGCCTTCGACCCGGAGGGCTCGGGCCGGGTCGCCGAGGTGTTCGGCGACCTCACCGAGGCCGAGCGGATCTCCGTCGTCGTGCCCGGCGTCGACACCGACCTGCTCACCTTCCAGCGCACCTATCGCTACCACTCCGCGCCCGTCGGCATGGCCCGCTCCCTCTACGACGCCGAGCGCGAGGCCCGCCCCGGCCTGCGGACGGCCGTCATCGCATGGGCCGACTACACCGCCCCCAGCGGCATCGGCATGGACGCGGCCACCGCGCTGCGCGCCGAGGGCGGTGCGGTCCGGCTGAACGCGCTGGTGCGGGCCCTGCCCGGCAGGGCGCCGGTGTCGCTGTTCTGCCACAGCTACGGCTCGGTGGTCTGCGGGGTGGCCGCGCACACGCTGCCCGCACGGGTGGCCGACATCGCGGTGGCCGGCAGCCCCGGGATGCGCGCCGAGAAGGCCTCCGGGCTCGGCACGTCCGCGCGCGTGTGGGCCATGCGGGACGCCGACGACTGGATCGGGGACGTGCCCCATCTGGAGCTCGGCGGCTTCGGCCACGGCGCCGACCCGGTGACCGCCGAGTTCGGCGCGCGGGTGCTCTCGGCACGCGACGCCGAGGGACACGCGGGCTACTTCGTGCCCGGCACGGACAGCCTCCAGAACTTCGCCGAGATCGGCACTGGCGCGTACCGCTCGGTGGACTGCGCCGACGATCTGGGCACATGCCGGGCGGGTTTGTCCGCCACGACGCCGGTGGGACGCGCGTAGAGGCGCAGAAACTGCGGTTTGCGCGGGGAGGGGACGGAGGAGCTCATGCCGCATACGATGAGCCGCATGGGTGACGTACTGGCCGGATTTCATGCCGCCTGGGAGTTCGAGTCCGACTCCGTGCTCATCCGCTACGAACGGGGGATTCGGACACCCAAGCTGTTCCAGGCGCTGCGGGAGCGCCGGGTGCCGCTGGAGGCGGTGCAGGGGGTGTCGCTGACGCCGGGACGGCGGGGGACCGTGGTGCTGCGCGCCGAGCTGCGGCCGGGCGCGGATCCGCTCCTGGAGGCTGCCGCCGGGCAGCTGAAGGAGCACAGCGACCCCTACCGGCTGGTGCTGCCGGCCGAGCGCGAGGTGCTCGCCGAGTACTACGCCGACGAGCTGCGGGCGAGCCTCAAGGGCGACACCGAGCCCGCCGACCGCTTCCTGGTGACGGCGCCCGAGGTGCCGCTGCGGTTCAAGGCGTACGACGCGAAAGCGTCCTTCGACGGGTCCCACGTGCACTTCCGGTGGTTCTGGACCGGGGCGTCGTCGGCGAAGTGGAAGGCCGGGGACCAGAGCTTCGCCGTCGACGAGCTCAGTGGGGTCGAGTGGCGCTCGCCGGAGGTGTTCGAGGGGCATCTGCGGCTGCTGACCGGGGACGCCCAGCCGACGCAGGCGGATCAGGACCCGGCCGCCGTGGTGTTCGGGCTCGGGTACGGGCCGGTGCACGAGTCGCTGCCGTTCGCCGCGGCCGTGCTGGCCGCCGTACGGGGGAAGGGGCCGGGCGCCGCGGTGTCGGCCGTGCCCCGCAGGGACCCGGCCGACATCGCGGACAGGATTCGGCATCTGGGGGAGCTGCACCAGGCCGGACTCGTCACGGACGAGGAGTTCTCCGTGAAGAAGGCGGAGTTGCTGGCGGAGCTCTGAAGGTCACTCCCGGCCGGCGGACGCGAAGCGCATGTCGGCGTACCGGTCGCCGGCCACCTGGGCCGCGATCGGGGCCAGGAGGTTCAGGTCCTCCTCGTCCAGGGTGATACCGACGGCCGCCACGTTCTCCTGAACCCGGGTCGGCCGACGGGTGCCCGGGATCGGGATCACGGGCAGGCCGTGGACCCGGGCCTGCTGCTGGACCCAGGCCAGGGCGATCTGCCCCAGGGAGGCGGAGTGCTTCGCGGCGACCTCGCGGACCGGCTCCAGCAGGGCGGCGTTGGCCCTGGCGTTGTCGCCGGTGAAGCGGGGCTGGTGGCGGCGGAAGTCGTCGGCGGTGAGGTCCTCGGCGCGGGCGAAGGAGCCGGTGAGGAAGCCCCGGCCGAGCGGGGAGTACGGGACGAGGGTGACGCCCAGGTCGCGGGCCGCGGGCACGACCTTGGCCTCGATGTCCCGGCTGAACAGGGACCACTCCGACTGCACGGCCGCGATCGGGTGGACGGCGTGGGCGGCGCGCAGCTCGTCGGCGGTGACCTCGCTGAGGCCGAGCTGCTTGACCTTGCCCTCGCGCACCAGGTCGGCCATGGTGGCGACGGTCTCCTCGATGGGGACGTTCACGTCCCGCCGGTGCATGTAGTAGAGGTCGATCACCTCGACGTCGAGGCGCTTGAGGCTCGCCTCGACGGCCTGGCGGATGTAGGGCGCGTCGTTGCGGACGACCCGGCGGGTGGGGTCGTCCTCGGGGATGGACAGGGCGAACTTGGTGGCGATGAGCACCTCGTCGCGGTGGGCGGCGAAGAAGGGCGCCAGGAAGCGCTCGTTGTCGCCCGCTCCGTAGGCGTCCGCCGTGTCGTAGAGGGTGACGCCCAGTTCGAGGGCCCGCTCCAGGGTCGCGCGGGACTCCTGCGCGTCGGAGGGGCCGTAGGCGAAGCTCATGCCCATGCAGCCCAGGCCCTGCACACCCGCCTCGGGACCGTCGGCGCCGAGGCGGGCGGTGGGGATCCTGGTGTCGTTCATCGGTTCGTCTCCGTTTCGCAGGCGCGGTCGGCGCCGCCGTACACGCTGATCTTGCGGTCCAGCACGGCGAGGGTGTCGTGCAGTTCGGCGATCCGCGCCAGCACGTCCCTGCGGGTGGACTCCAGCAGCTCGCGCCGCTCGTCGTAGGTGGACTCGCCCTCGCGCACCAGCTCGGCGTACCGCACCATGTCGGCGACCGGCATGCCGGTCAGCCGCAGCTTTCCGACGAGGTCGAGCCAGTCCAGGTCGCGGTTGGTGTAGCGGCGCTGGCCGGTGTGCGAGCGGTCGATGTGGGACATCAGGCCGATCCGCTCGTACCAGCGCAGGGTGTGCGCGGTGAGGCCGGTGAAGGCGGCGACCTCGCTGATGGTGTAGCGGTCCTCGCCGTCCGGGCGGGGGTGCCGTCGGGGCGGGGCGGTACAGATGTCCGCCGGGGTCCGCGGGGCTCCTTCGGTGGTCACGGCCGTGGTCTGCATCACCGTCATGCCCCCACGCTATGGCCTTGGAGTGGGCTCCAAGCAAGCGAGAACCGGCGGTAAACAGCGGGACTTGGCGTGATCTTCACCGTTAGCTTGCCGTCATGAGTCTCGTACGACGTGCTGGGCCCGGGGACGCCGCCGAAGTGCTGCGGCTGCGTCAGGTGATGATCGACTCCGTGTTCACGGGGGTGTCCGGCGACGACGGCTGGCACTCCGCGTCCCTGCCGACGCTGCGGGCGCGTCTCGCGGAGCCCGGCGGGGACTTCGCGGCGTTCGTCGTGGAGCACCCGCAGCGGCCGGGGGCGCTGGCCGCGCTGGTGGCGGGGACGATCGAGTACCGGATCGGGCGGGCGGACAATCCGCACGGGCGGGTCGGGTACGTCTTCAGCGTCGCCACCGACCCGGACGCCCGGCGCCGCGGGTACGCGCGCGCGTGCATGGAGGAACTGCTGGCCTGGTTCCGCGAGCGCGGCGCCGCCCAGGTCGACCTGAACGCGTCCGCCGAGGCGGAGCCGCTGTACGCGTCCCTGGGCTTCGTCCGCAAGCCGGACCCCTCGATGCGGTTGCGGCTGTGAGACGCATAGGCTCGACGGCATGTCGTTGAAGAGCCTCGCGCTGATCGAGAACTGGCCCGTCCCCACCGCCGCGGCGGGTGTGGTCCGCGCCGACGGCACGGTCGTGGGGACGCACGGCCCGGCCGGGCGGCCGTTCCCGCTGGCGTCGGTCACCAAGCCGCTCGCGGCGTACGCCGTGCTCGTCGCCTACGAGGAGGGCGCGATCGAGCTGGACGAGCCGGCCGGGCCCGCCGGTGCCACGGTCCGGCATCTGCTGGCGCACACCTCGGGGCTGGCCTTCGACGAGCACCGGGTGATGTCCGCGCCGGGCGAGCGGCGGCTGTACTCCAACGCCGGGTTCGAACAGCTCGGCGACCATGTCGCCAAGGCGACGGACATCCCGTTCGCCGAGTATCTGCGCCAGGCGGTGCTGGAGCCGCTGGGGATGACGGGCACGTCGCTGGAGGGCTCGCCCGCCAAGGACGGCGTGTCGACGGTGGAGGACCTGCTGCGGTTCGCCGCCGAGGTGCAGGCGCCGCGGCTGCTGGACCCGCGCACGGTCGCGGACGCGATGACCGTGCAGTACCCGGGCACCAAGGGCGTGCTGCCGGGCTACGGGCACCAGAACCCCAACGACTGGGGCCTCGGCTTCGAGATCCGCGACGGCAAGTCCCCGCACTGGACGGGCGCCTCCTCCTCGCCGCGCACCTTCGGCCACTTCGGCCAGTCGGGCACGTTCCTGTGGATCGACCCGGACGCGGGCCTGGCCTGTGTCGCGCTGACCGACCGCGCCTTCGGGCCCTGGGCCGTCGAGGCGTGGCCGGGGTTCACCGACGCCGTGCTGGCAGAGCTGCGCCCGTAGGCGCGGCCGGCTCCGGCCGGGCGTCCAGGCTCTCGCTCCCGCCCTCGGTGTCGATGTGCGGCAGCAGCCGGTCCAGCCATCGGGGCGTCCACCAGGCGTGCCGGCCCAGCAGGGTCAGCACCGCGGGCACCATGAGCAGCCGGACCACGGTGGCGTCGATGAGCACGCTCACCGCGAGACCGAGGCCGAGCATCTTCACGACGATGTTGTCGCTGACGATGAAGGCCGCGAACACGCTCACCATGATCAGGGCCGCGCAGGTGATCACCCGCGCGGTGATCTCCAGCGCGTGCGCCACGGCGGCCTTGGCGTCCCCGGTGCGCAGCCAGGCCTCGTGCACCCGGGACAGCAGGAAGATCTCGTAGTCCATGCTCAGGCCGAAGATGATGGCGAACATCATCATCGGCACATAGCTCTCGATGGGCACCTTGCCGTGGACGCCCAGCGCGGGGCCGCCCCAGCCCCACTGGAAGACGGCGACGACGACACCGTAGGACGCGGCGATCGACAGGACGTTCAGGACGGCCGCCTTCAGCGCGACGAGCAGACCGCGGAAGACGGCGAGGACGATCAGGAAGGCCAGTCCCACCACGACGCCGATGATCAGCGGCAGCCGTGCGGCGACGATGTCCCGGAAGTCGACCTGGGCGGCCGTGGTGCCGGTGACGTATCCCTCGGCGTCGGTGCCGGCGGCCGCCTGGGGCAGGGTGTCGTCGACCAGCCGGTTGACGAGGTCGGTGGTGTCGGGGTTCTGCGGGGACACCTCGGAGTAGACGGTGCCGACCAGGACGTCGCCGTCCTTCGTCGGGTTGAGCGGGGTGACGAAGGCGGCTCCCTGGACGCCGTTCAGCGCCTTCTGCGCGTTCGAGGCGAGGTCGGAGCGCTGGGAGTCCGGCACGGAGGTCTGGTCGACGACGACGGTGAGGGGCCCGTTGGAGCCGGGCCCGAACGCGTCGGTCATCAGGTCGTAGGCGCGCCGGTCGGTGAACGAGGTCGGGTCGGCGCCGTCGCCGATGTGCCCGAGCTGGAGGGAGAACACGGGGACGGCGAGGACGGCGACGGCGGCGAGGCCGGCGGCGAGGAAGCGCAGCGGACGGCGTTCCACGCGCTGGGCGTAGCGGTGCCAGGTGCCGGTGGCCTCGGCTCCGGGCTCGGCCCCGGTCTCGGCGACGGGCCCCCGCACCTTGTAGCGGTCGATGCGTGTGCCGATGAGGCCGAGCAGGGCGGGGACGAGGGTCAGCGCGCCGAGGACGGCGGAGACCACGGTGACGGCCGCGGCGAGGCCGAGTTTGCCGATGAAGGTGACGCCGGAGGCGTACAGGCCCATGAGGGCGACGATGACGGTGGTGCCGGAGACGAGGACCGCGCGTCCGCTGGTGGCGGTGGCGTGTCCGGCGGCGCGCACCGGGTCGGCGCCGTCCATGAGGTTCTGCCGGTGCCGGGTGATCAGGAACAGGGCGTAGTCGATGCCGACGCCGAGGCCGATCATCGTGGCGAGGGTGGGCGAGACCGTGGCGAAGGTGAACGCGAGGGCGAGCAGCCCGAGGCCGGCCAGCCCGCCGACGACTCCGATCAGCGCGGTGACCAGCGGCAGTCCGGCGGCGATCACGCTGCCGAACCCGACCAGCAGCACGACGACGGCCACCGCGAAGCCGATCAGCTCGCTGACCCGGTCGTCGGCGGCCGGGCGGGCGAGTTCACCGAGCGAGCCGCCGTACTCGACCTGGGCGCCGGCGTCCTTGAGCGGCTGGACCGCGTCGTCGACCCCGTCGAGGTAGCTGTCGCCGAGGGCGGAGGGCTGTTCGTCGAAGCGGACGGTGACGTAGGCGGTCTTCCCGTCGGAGGACAGCGGGCCGACCTTGGAGGAGGTGGCGTCCAGCGGGTTCTGCACGCTCAGGACGTGCGGCAGTTTCTGCAGGTCGGCGACGGTCGTCGACATCTGTGAGCCGAGCGAGGACAGGGCCTTGTCGTCGTGCAGGACGATCTGGCTGCTGTAACCGCCGGCTTGCGGGTCGTGCTTCTTCAGGACGTCGAGGCCGTCCTGCGACTGCACGTCGGACAGGGCGAAGTCGTCGGAGTAGGTGCCGCCGTGGAGGTGGTTCAGCGCCTGGAGGCCGCCGAGGCCGACCAGCCAGGCGATGATCACGATCACGAAGTGGCGTGCGCACCACTCTCCCAGCCCCCGCAGTCCCCCTGCTGCGGTCCGGCTGCGTCCCCCCGCACGGGCGCGAGCGACCATGGTGTGGGCTCTCTCCCTGCCGGACACGACCCGGCGTCTCCAGTACACGCCCGCCCGGGCCCGGGGTCATCTCGGGCCGGGCGGACGTGTCTTGTCACGCTCAGCTGAAGAACCGGCGCTCACAGGTCGTCAGCGAGACGCTGTCGCCCAGGTCGGCGACCACCTGGTCGGTGCCGGCGGGCCGGTTGCCGTCGCAGTTGACGGAGTCGTTGCCGCGCACACCGTCACGGACGACGATCGTGTCGTTGCCGCCGCCGGTGAGGATGACGTCGGGGCCCGGGCCGGCGCTGACGGAGGCGTTGGCCGTGACGAGCTCGGAGATGAACAGGCTGTCTCCGTTGTCGCCGAGCGAGATCTGCAGCGTGGTGACGCCGGTGCCGCAGTCGGCGGAGGTTGTGCTGTTCGGCAGCCGCTGGCACCCGCTGAACGCGGCGATGCCTGCCTGGTCCTCGACGATCAGACGCCCGGCCGGGGTGATGCCGATGGAGACCCCGTTGGCGACACCGCTGCGCGCCGAGAGCTGGACCGTGCTGCCGGAGCGGGTCACCCAGGAGCCGGGCGGCTCCTGCGCGGCGGCGGGCA
Organism: Streptomyces sp. NPDC096205; assembly: GCF_044763135.1. Lineage (NCBI taxonomy): Bacteria > Bacillati > Actinomycetota > Actinomycetes > Kitasatosporales > Streptomycetaceae > Streptomyces > Streptomyces sp. NPDC096205. The sequence continues at coordinate 743,806 of NZ_JBIWFS010000002.1, forward strand.
GGGCGAACGCGGTCAGGAGCATGCCCGCGGCCAGGGCGGGGGCGGCGGCGCGTATCAGGGTGCGGGGGGCGAGCTTCATGCTGTCTGCTCTCCTTGCGTGAAGAGTGCGTCCCTTGCGTGAGAGTGCCTCGGGACAGGCGCCGGAGTCGGCGTCCTCGGCGCAAGCCAAACAGCACGTGATGGGTCGCGCACCGCGAGTGACAGCGTTCGAGTGCCGCTCACCCGTTCGAATCGGCTGCCATCTCCCACACGAGGACCTCCGCACCGCCGGCCCCCGCGACCAGCTCCAGGTCCCGCGCCCCCGTGCCCCGCACCGCGTCGCCCGGCCCCAACTCGGCGTCGCCGAGCCGCACTTCACCGCGTACGACATGGACGTAGACGTACGCCGCGTCCGGCACCGCGGTCCGCTCCCCCGCCGTCAGCCGCCGCACGTGCAGCATCGCGCCCGCCTCCGGGACGGCGTACGGCGTGGAGTCGGCGATGCCGTGCACGATCTCGTACACCGGGTCGCCGCCGGGGTCGCGGGGCGCCAGCCACATCTGTACGAAGGTCAGCGGGGTGTCCCCGTCGTTGCGCTCCACGTGCCGTACGCCCGCGGCCGAGCTGAGGCGCTGGACGTCGCCGGAGCGCACCCGGGTCTCGTGGCCGGCGGAGTCGCGGTGCGTCAGCTCGCCCTCGACGACCCAGGTGACCAGCTCGGTGTGGCTGTGCGGATGCTCGTCGAAGCCGGCGCCGGGGGCGAGCCGCTCCTCGTTGCAGGCGATCAGCGCGCCGAAGCGGAGGTTGTCGGGGTCGTAGTGCGGGCCGAAGGAGAAGGCGTGCCAGGACTCGATCCCGGCCTCCGGCTCCCCGCCGCGGTAGCGCTCTGCGGCGCGCCGTACGTCCATCACAGGCCCCACCGTAGACCCCGTAGCGCATCCTCCCGTCCGGATAAGGCAGTCTTGTCCCCGTGCCCGAACCCGAAGTCCGTACCGACCGAGCCGCAGCGCGCCCCGTCCATCCGCACGCGGCGACGCTGAAGCGGCTGGAGAAGTCCTCCGGCTCCCTCGCCGCCCAGGCCATCGCGCGGATGGACGAGACGCTGCCGTGGTACCGGGCGATGCCCCCGGAGAACCGTTCCTGGATCGGGCTGGTCGCCCAGGCGGGCATCGCCGCCTTCACCGAGTGGTTCCGGCACCCGGAGGCCCCGCAGGCGATCTCCACCGATGTCTTCGGCACCGCCCCGCGCGAGCTGACCCGGGCCATCACGCTGCGGCAGACCGTGGAGATGGTGCGCACCACCATCGAGGTCATGGAGAGCGCGATCGAGGAGGTGGCCGCGCCCGGCGACGAGAGCGTGCTGCGCGAGGCGCTGCTGGTGTACGCCCGCGAGATCGCCTTCGCCACCGCCCAGGTCTACGCACAGGCCGCCGAGGCACGCGGTGCCTGGGACGCCCGCCTGGAGTCGCTGGTGGTGAACGCCGTGCTCAGCGGCGAGGCCGACGAGGGCGCCGTCTCCCGGGCCGCGGCGCTCGGCTGGAACTCCCCCGAACACGTCTGCGTGGTGCTCGGCACGGCACCCGACGGCGACTCCGAGCTGACCGTGGAGGCCATCCGGCGCGCGGCCCGGCACGCCAAGCTCCAGGTCCTCACCGGCGTCCTGGGCAACCGGCTGGTCGTCATCGCGGGCGGCAGCGACAACCCGCTGGCCGTGGCCAAGTCGCTGATCGGCCCCTATGCCGCAGGTCCCGTCGTCGCCGGGCCCGTGGTGCCCGACCTGCAGGCCGCCACGCGGTCCGCGCAGGCCGCCGCGGCCGGCCTGAAGGCGTGTTCCGCCTGGCAGGACGCGCCGCGGCCGGTGCTGGCGGACGATCTGCTGCCGGAGCGCGCGATGGCCGGAGACCCGAGCGCTCGCGAGCAGTTGGTGGAGGAGATCTACAGACCGCTGGAGGAGGCCGGATCGGCGCTCCTGGAGACCTTGAGCGTCTACCTGGAACAGGCGAGCAGCCTGGAGGGGGCCGCGCGGATGCTGTTCGTGCATCCCAACACCGTGCGCTACCGGCTTCGACGTGTGACTGACGTCACCGGATGGTCGCCATCGGATGTACGCTCCGCGTTCACGCTGCGGATCGCGCTGATCCTGGGGCGTCTCACCGACGGTGATCTTCCTTCCTAGCGTTTTGTCGGGGGGCTACAAATCCCCCCCACGTTCTTCGTCCTAGTCCCCACGGGCGGGCATGCCCTTCGACAAGAGAGAGTGTGAGAGTGTTCGTACTCGTCGCTCCCGGCCAGGGCGCTCAGACGCCCGGCTTCCTGTCCCCCTGGCTCGAACTGCCCGGCGCCGCCGACCGGCTGGCCGCATGGTCGGACGCCATAGGGCTGGACCTCACCCACTACGGCACGCAGGCCGACGCGGACGAGATCCGCGACACGGCCGTGGCGCAGCCGCTGCTGGTCGCCGCCGGTCTGCTGTCCGCCACGGCACTGGGTGACACGGCTCCGGGTGCCGTCGCCGGTCACAGCGTCGGCGAGATCACCGCCGCCGCCTTCGCGGGCGTCCTGGACGACACCGCCGCGCTCACCCTGGTGCGCAAGCGGGGTCTGGCCATGGCCGAGGCCGCCGCGGTCACCGAGACCGGCATGTCGGCGCTGCTCGGCGGTGACCCCGAGGTGTCCGTCGCGCACCTGGAGAAGCTGGGCCTGACCCCGGCGAACGTCAACGGCGCCGGCCAGATCGTCGCCGCGGGCACGCTGGAGCAGCTCGCCGCGCTGGCCGAGGACAAGCCCGAGGGTGTCCGCAAGGTCGTTCCGCTGAAGGTCGCCGGCGCGTTCCACACGCACCACATGGCGCCCGCGGTCGAGGCCCTCGCCAAGGCCGCCGAGGAGCTGGACCCGGCCGACCCGAAGGTCCCCTACGTCTCCAACAAGGACGGTCAGGCCGTCGCCTCCGGCGCCGAGGTGCTGACCCGCCTGGTCGGCCAGGTCGCCAACCCGGTCCGCTGGGACCTGTGCATGGAGACCTTCAAGGAGCTCGGGGTCACGGCGCTGATCGAGGTGTGCCCCGGCGGTACGCTCACCGGTCTGGCCAAGCGGGCCCTGCCGGGCGTGCAGACGCTGGCGCTGAAGACCCCTGCCGACCTCGACGCGGCCCGCGAGCTCATCGCCGCGCACAGCTGACGTCCCCAGAAGGAGCCGAACGGACATGTCGAAGATCAAGCCCGCCAAGGGTGCCCCGTACGCGCGCATCCTGGGTGTGGGCGGCTACCGCCCGACGCGGGTCGTCCCCAACGAGGTGATCCTCGAGACGATCGACTCCTCCGACGAGTGGATCCGTTCGCGTTCCGGCATCCAGACCCGGCACTGGGCGAACGACCAGGAGACCGTCGCCGCGATGTCGGTGGAGGCGTCCGGCAAGGCGCTCGCCGACGCCGGCATCGACGCCGAGAAGATCGGCGCGGTGGTCGTCTCGACCGTCTCGCACTTCAAGCAGACCCCGGCCGTCGCCACCGAGATCGCCGACAAGCTCGGTACGGCGAAGGCCGCCGCCTTCGACATCTCGGCCGGCTGCGCGGGCTTCGGCTACGGCCTCACCCTCGCCAAGGGCATGATCGTCGAGGGTTCGGCGGAGTACGTCCTGGTCATCGGCGTGGAGCGGCTGAGCGATCTGACCGACCTGGAGGACCGCGCGACGGCCTTCCTGTTCGGCGACGGCGCCGGCGCGGTCGTCGTCGGCCCCTCGGACGTGCCCGCGATCGGCCCCACGGTCTGGGGCAGCGAGGGCGACAAGTCCGAGACCATCAAGCAGACCGTGCCGTGGACGGACTACCGCGACGGCACCGTCGAGAAGTTCCCGGCCATCACGCAGGAGGGCCAGGCCGTCTTCCGCTGGGCCGTCTTCGAGATGGCGAAGGTCGCCAAGGAGGCGCTGGACGCCGCCGGGATCTCGCCCGACGAACTGGACGTCTTCATCCCGCACCAGGCCAACGAGCGGATCATCGACTCGATGGTGAAGACCCTCAAACTGCCGGAGTCCGTCACGGTCGCCCGTGATGTACGCACCACCGGCAACACCTCGGCCGCCTCGATCCCGCTCGCGATGGAGCGGCTTCTGGCGACCGGGGAGGCGAAGAGCGGCGACACCGCGCTCGTCATCGGCTTCGGGGCGGGTCTCGTGTACGCCGCGACGGTCGTTACCCTCCCCTAGGCACACTGCCACCAGGCGAACTGCCACACCCCTTGAGAAACATCTACGAAGGAGCGCCGACATGGCCGCCACTCAGGAAGAGATCGTCGCCGGTCTCGCCGAGATCGTGAACGAGATCGCCGGCATCCCGGTCGAGGACGTCGAGCTGGGCAAGTCGTTCACCGACGACCTGGACGTCGACTCGCTGTCCATGGTCGAGGTCGTCGTCGCCGCCGAAGAGCGCTTCGACGTCAAGATCCCGGACGACGACGTCAAGAACCTGAAGACCGTCGGTGACGCGACCGACTACATCCTCAAGCACCAGGCCTGATCCGCCGATCAACCCCCTGGGCTGACTGCCCCGCCACCCGGCGGTGGCGCCGCTGAATCCCCATTACTTGGAGAAAGAATTCCCGTGAGCCCGACCAATCGCACCGTGGTCGTCACCGGTATCGGCGCAACCACACCGCTGGGTGGCGACGCAGCCTCTACCTGGGAGGGCCTGGTCGCCGGCAAGTCCGGCGTCAAGCCCCTGGAGCAGGAGTGGGCGGCCGAGCAGGCCGTCAGGATCGCCGCTCCGGTCGCCGTGGAGCCCACCGAGGTCATTCCCCGGCCGCAGGCCCGCCGCCTCGACCGCTCCGCGCAGTTCGCGCTGGTCGCGGCGCAGGAGGCCTGGAAGGACGCCGGGTTCACCGGCAAGGCCGGCGAGGACACCTCCGTCGACCCCGACCGCCTCGGCGCGGTCATCGCCTCCGGCATCGGCGGCGTGACGACGCTCCTCGACCAGTACGACGTGCTCAAGGAGAAGGGCGTCCGCCGCGTCTCCCCGCACACCGTCCCCATGCTCATGCCGAACGGCCCGTCGGCGAACGTCGGTCTGGCCGTGGGCGCCCGCGCGGGTGTGCACACGCCGGTCTCCGCGTGTGCGTCCGGCGCCGAGGCGATCGGCTACGCCATCGAGATGATCCGCACCGGCCGCGCCGACGTCGTCGTCGCGGGTGGCACGGAGGCGGCGATCCACCCGCTGCCCATCGCCGCGTTCGGCAACATGATGGCGATGTCCAAGAACAACGACGACCCGCAGGGCGCCTCGCGTCCCTACGACGTCGCCCGTGACGGCTTCGTCCTCGGCGAGGGTGCCGGCGTGATCGTCCTGGAGTCCGCGGAGCACGCCGCCAAGCGCGGTGCCCGGGTGTACGCCGAGGCGGTCGGGCAGGGCATCTCCGCCGACGCCCACGACATCGTGCAGCCCGAGCCCGAGGGTCGCGGCATCTCGCACGCGCTGCAGAGCCTGCTGGACAGCACCGACCTGGACCCGGCGGAGATCGTGCACGTCAACGCGCACGCCACGTCGACGCCGGCCGGTGACATCGCGGAACTGAAGGCGCTGCGGAAGGTCTTCGGCGACCACGCGGACCACTTCGCGGTCAGCGCGACGAAGTCGATGACGGGGCATCTGCTCGGTGGCGCCGGTGGTGTGGAGTCGGTCGCGACCGTGCTCGCCCTGTACCACCGGGTCGCCCCGCCGACCATCAACGTCGAGAACCTGGACCCGGAGGCCGAGGCGAACGCCGACGTCGTCCGGGGCGAGGCCCGCAAGCTGCCCGTCGAGGGCCGGATCGCCGCGCTGAACGACTCGTTCGGCTTCGGTGGTCACAACGTGGTGCTGGCGTTCCGTACGGTCTGACGCCGTCGGTTGTGAGAACGGCCCGTCCCCTTCGGGGGGCGGGCCGTTCGCCGTTGTGCCGTCTGCTCGTCGCCGGGTGCGGGTTGTGGTCGCTTCTCGCGCAGTTCCCCGCGCCCCTTGGGGTCAGACCACTTGATGCAACCAGCGGACCGGGGCTCCCTCTCCCGCGTATCTGAACGGTTCCAGTTCGTCGTCCCAGGGCTTGCCCAGGAGCTTGGAGAGTTCGGCCTCCAGGTCGGTCTCGCCGCGCTGGCTGCGCAGCAGGGCGGCGCGCAGGCGGTCCTCGGGGACGAGGATGTCGCCGTGGATGCCGGTGACGGCGTGGAAGATGCCGAGGTCGGGGGTGCAGCTGTAGCGCTCGCCCTCGGCGGTGGGGCAGGGTTCGGCGGTCACCTCGAAGCGCAGCAGATGCCAGCCGCGCAGCGCCGAGGCCAGTTTGGAGGCGGTGCCGACCTCGCCCTGCCAGGAGAACTCCGAGCGCCAGGTGCCGGGCGCGGCGGGCTGCCGGATCCAGTCGAGGTTGACGCGGGTGCCCAGCACCCCGGCGACGGCCCACTCGACGTGCGGGCACAGCGCGCGCGGAGCGGAGTGCACGTACAGAACTCCACGTGTCGTCACCGGGACCTCCGGGCAGAGCGGGACAGGCGGGCCGAGCGGTGGTGGCGGGCAGCCACGCTGATGGCGAGGCTACCGTGCGGCGGGGCAAGGAGGGTGACGTACCGTCGGTCCCGGTGCCCGGAAACACACACCATTCACTCGGCAGGACGCCTGTGCGTGGGCGGACGATCACGGCGCGCGCATCCGGGAACTCCCGCGCGTTGTCTTGTGTGAGGAGTTCTGTGGGGACGAGGCCGTGTCGGTCGACCGAGGGGATCACCGGTATGCGGAAGCGAAACCATGTCTTAGCGGCCGTGGTGGCCGCCGTTACGGCAGCGGTGGCGGGAGTCGCCGGATGTGATGCGGTGGGCGGTGACTCGGCGTCGCCGAGCGGGCGGGCGGTGAAGCCGTCGCCGACGCCGGTGTGGGACCGCAGCCCGGAGTCGATCGTGGCGGTGGGCGACTCGATCACCCGCGGCTTCGACGCGTGCGGCATTCTGACGGACTGCCCGGAGGCGTCGTGGGCGACCGGCAGCCGTGAGGACGTCGACAGTCTCGCCGTACGCCTGCTGGGGCGTACGCGGGCGGCGGAGCGCAGTTGGAACTACGCGCGGACCGGGGCGCGGATGGCGGACGTGCCGGGTCAGATGGCCCGGGCGGTGGCCCGCTCCCCGGAGTTGGTCACGGTGATGGCGGGGGCCAACGACGCCTGCCGGGACTCCGCGGACGAGATGACGTCGGTGGCCGCGTTCAGGACCTCCTTCGAGGAGGCGATGCGGACCCTGCGCGGCGCCCTGCCCAAGGCGCAGGTGTATGTGTCGAGCGTGCCGGACCTGAAGCGGCTGTGGTCGCAGGGGCGGACGAACCTGCTGGGCAAGCAGGTGTGGAAGCTCGGCATATGCCCGTCGATGCTGGACGACGCGGACGCGCTGGACGCGGCGGCGAACCTGCGCCGGGCGACGGTGCAGAAGCGGGTGGAGGACTACAACAGGGTGCTGCGCGAGGTGTGCGCGCGCGACGAGCGCTGCCGTTTCGACGGGGGCGCGGTGTACGCGTACCGGTTCGGCACCGACCAGCTCAGCCACTGGGACTGGTTCCATCCGAGCGTCGACGGTCAGGCGCGGCTGGCGGAGATCGCCTACCGGACGGTCACCGCGAAGGAGACCTGACTTAGGGTTTCCGGCATGATCGAACAGTTCGCAACACTTTCCGACGGCACCCCCGTGCACCGCTGCACCCTGGAGCGCGCGGGGGTCCGGGTGCGGGTGCTGTCCTACGGCGGAATCGTCCAGTCCGTCGAGATCCCGGACCGCGAGGGGCTCCGCGCGGACGTGGTGCTGGGTTTCAAGGACCTGGACGGCTATCTGACGCACCAAGGGCCGTACTTCGGCGCGCTGGTGGGCCGCTACGCCAACCGGATCGCGGGCGCCCGCTTCGCGCTGGACGGGGTGACGTACCCGCTGGAGCGAAACGACGGCCCCAACTCGCTGCACGGCGGCGAGCACGGCTTCGACAAGCGGGTGTGGGACATGACGCCCGTCGAGCACGGCGTCCGCCTCGGCCGGGTCAGCCCGCACGGCGAGGAGGGCTTCCCGGGCCGCCTGGAGATGTCGGCGACGTACACGCTCCTGGAGTCGGGTGCGCTGCGGATCGCGTACGAGGCGGTGGCGGACGCGCCGACGGTGGTGAACGTGACGAACCACAGCTACTTCAACCTGGCGGGCTCCGGATCCGCGGGCGGCCATGAACTGCGGATCGCCGCCTCCCGCTTCACGCCTGTCGACGCGGACCTGATCCCGACCGGCGAACTCGCGGACGTCAGCGGCACCCGCTTCGACTTCCGTACGGCCCGCGAGACCGGCTCGGGATACGACCACAACTTCGTGCTGGACAAGGGCGTCACGGACGGGCCGGTCGAGGTCGCCGAGCTGCACGACCCGGCGTCCGGGCGGGTGCTGACCGTGTCGACGACCGAGCCGGGCCTGCAGCTGTACACCGCCGACCACCTCTCCGGCCCGTTCGCGCCGGGCGACGGCATCGCGCTGGAGACCCAGCACTTCCCCGACTCCCCCAACCGGCCGGAGTTCCCGAGCACGGTGCTGCGGCCGGGCGAGGTGTTCCGCTCGGAGACGGTCTACGGCTTCGGGGTGCGCTGAGCCGGGACCGCCGCCACCACCTCCACCTCGATCTGCGCCTCGGGCCGGAACAACTTGGGCACCTCGAAGGTCATGCTGGTGGGCGGGGTGCCGGTGAGATGGCGGCGGCGCACCTGGCCGTACTCGTCCAGCCGGGAGATGTCGGTGAGGTAGGTGCGGATGTTGATGATGTCCGCCAGGCTCGCGCCGTGCGCCTTGAGCAGGGCGTCCAGGGTCCGGAAGACGCCCTCGCTCTGCTCGGCGAGGGTGGCGCCCTGCGCGATCTGCCCCGACACGAACAGCAGCGCGCTGCCGTCGGCGTGTGCGACCCGGGCGACCTGGGAGTAGTAGGGGCTGAGCGGCTGGGGGGCGTTCTCGGGGTTGTCGAGGGTGACCTGCACGGGTGCTCCTTCAGTCGGCGGTACGGGGGCTGCTGTCGGCGCTACGAAGGTGTGCCGCGGCCTCTGCGATGTCCACGCCGGTGAGCGCGGGGTCCGCCTCCGCCGCACTCCGCAGGCGCTCCAGCACGGCCGTCACGACCGGCAGTTCGGCCGCCTTCACGGCGAGGTCCAGGTCCTTGACGGCGAGCCCGGTGCCGAAGTGCACGCCTTCGGCGAAGGCACGGGCGACGACACCGCCCAGTGGCCCGGCAGCGAGGGCGGCCCGGGAGGTGGCGGGGTCGACGCCGAGCGCGTCGGCCAGCCGGAGGGACTCGGCGACCAGGGCGACCCCGCCGATCACCCCCGTGTTGACGGCGAGTTTGAGGGCGGCGCCCGAGCCGGGGCCGCCGGTGCGGGTGACCGTGCCCAGGTGGGCGAGGATGCCGGCGACGGAATCCACGTCCCCGCCGGCCAGGATGCCGAGTTCGCCCGTGGCCGCCTTGTCGGTGCTGCCCATGACGGGCGCGTCGACCACGGTCGTGCCGTCCCCGAGCCGGGCGGCGAGTTCCCGCACGGCGTCCGGGCCGACGCTGGACATCTCCACCCAGCGGGCGCCCGACCGCAGGGCCGGTGCGGCCTCGGCGGCCACGGCGTCGAGGGCGTCGGGGCCGGTGAGCATCGTGATCACCACCTCCGCGTCCTGGACGGCCTCGGCGGGCGTGCCGGCGCGCAGCGCGCCCTCGGCGACCAGCGGGTCGGCCTTCGCCGCCGTACGGTTCCAGACGGTCAGGGGGTGGCCCGCGCGCAGCAGTCGGCGGGCCATCGGGGCGCCCATGTGGCCGAGCCCCAGAAAGGCGATCTTCTCCATGCCCCGACGCTAGGCCGGGGGCTTGCCATGCGACAAGCGAATGTCCAGCATGGCAGGCATGCCGAACACGCATGACGTAGTGCCGGAGCTGTCGACGGTCTGGCTCCGGGCCTTCCTCGAGGTCGCCCGCCACGGCTCGTTCACCGTGGCGGCCCGCACGCTGGGCTGGACCCAGTCGGCCGTCTCCCGGCAGATCTCCTCGCTGGAGTCGGCGCTGGGCGGCGAGCCGCTGTTCGACCGGCTGCCGCGGGGCGTACGGCTGACCGAGGCCGGACGGGTCCTGGTGCCGTACGCCGAGGCTGTGACGGAGGCCCTGACGGGCGCCGGGCGGGAGCTGGCGGACCTGCGTGCGGGGACGGCCGGGCGGCTGCGGTTCGGGGCGTTCGCCACGGCCGACGCGGCGCTGGTGCCGCGCGCGCTCGCCGCCTTCCGAGCCCGCCGCCCCCGCGTCCGCGTCACCCGCGAGGAGGGCCTCACCCCGGCCCTGCTCGACCGGCTCACCGCCGGGCATCTGGACCTGGCGGTGGTCTCCACGACCGGCCGGGCCCCGCTGGACGCCTACGACCTGCACCATCTGCTCGACGAGTCCCTGTACGTCGCCGTCCCCGCGGACCATCCTCTCGCGGGCCACGAGGGGCCGGTCCGGCTCGGGCAGCTCGCCGACGCCGACTGGATCGCGGGCGGCTCCCAGCCCGAGGGCACCCTCCTCGACGCGGCCCTGCGCCAGGGCTTCCGACCGCGGGTGACCCATGTCGTCGCCGAGTGGACGGCCAAGCAGGGCTACGTCGCCGCAGGGCTCGGCGTCACGCTGATCCCGGCCCTGGCCGCCGCCTCGGTGCGCCCGGACATCGTGCTGCTGCCGGTGCTGGACGAGGGCGCGGCGGCCCGCGCGGTGTACGCGGCGACGGTGAAGGGCCGCAGTCCGGCCCCTGCCGCGCGGCTGTTCCTGGCGGCGCTGCGGGAGGCGGCGGAGACGATTCCGGCACTGTGAACGAGGGATTCCGGCGCGGCGGAGGCGGGTAGGACCTGGCACCTCCATCGCAACGGGAAGGACCTGAAGTCACGTGAGTGTCATACGGGTTGGGATCGGCGTCACCGTGCTGGCGCTGGCCGTCGGGCTCACGGCGGCCCCCGGAGCCACAGCCGGGGTCGACGCCCCGCCGACCGCCGAGGAGCAGCGGCTCGACCGTGCCGTACCGCAGGAGATCCTGCGCCGCTCCGGATTCGACACGGTGGCGGCCGAGTTCGCCCGGGATCTCGCGGGCGCCGGGTCCTACGCGCAGGCCCACCGGATCGTCGTACGCGAGGGGTCGGCGCTGTGGCGGCGGGCCGTGGACCGGGTGCAGGGGCGCGGTCCGGCGGGCGGGGATCTGAGCCGGGACGACGACCGGCCGCTGTACTGGGCGCGGTTGGGGATGACCCGGGAGGTGCGGGCCTACCGGCCCGGGTTCGGACTCGACGAGGAGCGACGCGCCAAGCTGCTCGACGCCCTGGAGCGGGCCTCGCGCGGGCAGAGCGACATCCGCTTCCCGTGCGGCAAGGGTGTCCGGCGGGTCCTGGTCACCGGCTTCGATCCGTTCACGCTGGACCGGGACATCCGGATCTCCAACCCGTCGGGCGCGACCGCGCTGGCGCTGGACGGCACGGTGATCGAGACGGCGGACGGTCCGGCCCGGGTGGAGACGGCCGTGTTCCCGGTGCGCTGGCGGGACTTCGCCGAGGGGACGGTCGAGCGGACCCTGCGCCCGCACCTGCCCCACGTGGACCTGTTCACCACGGTGAGCCAGGGCCGCGTCGGCCGCTTCGACGTCGAGCGCACCAACGGGGCCTGGCGGGGCGGCTTCCCCGACAACGAGAACATCGGCCGCACGGAGACGGTCCCGGTCACCGACCCGGCCTCGCAGCCGCAGTGGACCTCCACGACCCTGCCGTACGCGCGGATCGTCGCGGCGGGCACCGGCCCCTTCCCCGTCCACGACAACACCGGCGTGACCGAGATCCCGGCCGGGGGCACCGAACCCGTCGTACGGCCGGACGGGCCGAGTCCGGGCTCCACCGCGCGGGCCGGGGGCGGCGGGAACTACCTGTCCAACGAGATCGCCTACCGGGCGACCCTGCTGCGCGACCGCCTCGGCCTGCACGACACCCTGCCGGGCGGGCATGTGCACACGCCGGTGCTGCAGTTCGGGGCCGGGAACACCACGGAGGTGACCGACCCCGAGTTCGTGCGCAACCGGTTGGACATCGTCGCGCAGGTGCGGGCGATCCTGTCCGCCGCGCTCAGTGCGACGGGGCGAACGCGAGGCTGACGCCGAGGCCGGCCAGGACCGAACCGATCACCTTGTTGAGCACCTTCTGGGCGCGCAGCATGAGCGTGCGCATGCGTTCCTGGGAGAAGAACACGGCGACGACGCCGAACCACAGCAGGTGGGCCAGCGACATGAACAGGCCGTAGCCCGCCTGCTGATAGAGCGGGGTGCCGGGGCTGACGACCTGGGCGAAGGTGGAGACGACGAACAGGGTCGTCTTGGGGTTGAGGACGTTGGTGAGGAACCCGCTGCGCAGCGCGGCGAGCGGCGTCAGCCCGGTCTTGTTCTCCAGGTCGACCTTCACCTCGCCGCGGGCGCGGAAGGTGCGCACACCGATGTAGACGAGGTAGGCGGCGCCGATCAGCTTGATGACCGTGAACAGGAAGGTCGAGGAGGCGATCAGCAGGCCCACGCCGAGCATGGTGTACGTGACGTGGACGAGCACGCCGGCGGCGACTCCGGTGGCGGCGAGGAGGCCGGTGCGCCGGCCGTGGAGATAGCTGTTGCGGACGATCATCGCGAAGTCGGCGCCCGGGGCGATGACCGCCAGGACGGTGATGACGGCTACGGCGAGTATCTCGGTCACACGGTCTCCTCTTCGGACTCGTCTTGGGCCCCGTCACCGTCGGCCTCCGTCTCCTCGCCGAGCAGGTCGCGGGCCATGAGGGTGGCGCCCGCGACCGCGCCCGGCATCAGGAAGACCGCCACGAACGGGACCAGGAAGGCCAGGCCCAGGGGCGTGCCGAAGCCCCAGACCAGGGTCTTGCGGGAGCGGAGCAGGGCGAGACGGTCGCGCAGCTGGACGCCGCGGCGCTGCATCGCGACGGCGGCGAGCTCCTCGGTGAGGAAGAAGCCGGTGACGAAGAAGCCGACGACGGGCACGACGGTCTGCCCGGCGATGGGGACGAACCCGAGCGCGAACAGCAGCACACCCCAGCACAGGGCGCGCAGGACGATCCGCAGGCTGTCCCGGGCCGAGATCCACAGCTCCCGCCACAGCGGCAGCCCCGACTCGGGCGCGGTGCCGTCGGGCGAGACGTCCCGGTCGACCTCCTCGGAGAGGCTCTCGTAGAACGGCTGGCCGATCAGCAGCGTCACCGCGGTGAAGGTGAGCACGGCGAGCAGCAGGCCCAGCGCGAACAGCACGACCGTCAGGAAGCCGCGGAACAGGCCCTGCCAGGGGCTCGACCAGTCGTCGGCGAACGGCGTCGCCCAGGACACGGCGTCGTCGCCCCACGCGGCGAGCGACACCAGCGCGGCCCCGTACAGCACGAGGGTGATCAGGCCGGGGATCAGCCCGAACTCGAACTGCCTGCGGTGCGTGGCCACCCACCGCTGGCCCTTGATGAGGTACTGGAAACCCGCCCCGAGATCACGCATGGCGGAACTCTAACCGGGTGACACCGAGTCCCTCTTGTTGCCCTTGAGTCGAACAGGTAGATCTCGCCGTACCGATCCGCAGAAAGCCCGGAGGAGGTACGCGTGCGCACCACCCGTAGCGTCCTTGCGAGAACCGCCCTGGCCCTCACCCTGTCGACCAGTTCCCTCCTGCTCACCGCCCCGGCCCAGGCCCGGCCGGCCCCCGACCCCGTCACCCGCCACGAGCCCGCCCTGGACAGCGGGGCCGCCAAGTCGCCCGAGGCCGCCGCCCGTCGGGCGCTCACCTCGCCCGTCCCCGATCTCTCGGACGCCTCCCGCGGCTATCCGCGGCAGCAGGTCCTCGCCCCGGACCCGGAGAACCCGGCCGACAGGTCCCTGAAGCTGGGCCTCGTCCCGTACCACGGCATCGCGCCCCGGCTGAACGCCCTTCAGGCGCTCGGCGACCGGGTCAGCGTGGAGGTGGCCGGGCGTTCGGCGGGCGGACACCGGCTCTATCTGGTCACGGTCACCGCGCCGGAGTCGGCCGCCCGCACCCGCGCCCAGGAGCGGATGCGGGAGCTGATCGAGAACGCGCCCGCGGCGGCCGCGAAGGACCCGGCCGTCAAAGCGGCGTACAAGACGCCGGTGTTCTTCAACAACAACATCCACGGCAACGAGTGGGAGGGCACGGACGCCGCCCTGAAGCTCATCGAGCGGCTCGCGACCGCGACCGACGCGCGCACCCGGGAGCTGCTGAGCACGAGCCGCCTGTACTTCAACATCACCGCGAACCCGGACGGCCGGATCGCCGGGACGCGGGCCAACGCGGGCGGCTTCGACCTCAACCGGGACTTCGTGACCGCCTCGCAGCCGGAGACCCGGGCGATGCGGCAGATCGAGATCGACAAGCAGCCCGCGGTCATGCTGGACCTGCACGGCTACGTCAACGGCACCCTCATCGAGCCGACCACTCCCCCGCACGGCGAGAACTACGAGTACGACCTTTTCCTGAAGAACACCTATGCCAACGCCCTCGGCATGGAGGCCGCCGTCAACGGCCTCGGGTACACCCCCGACAAGGACGGGGTCGAGCCCGCGCAGATCCCGTTCCGGGACCAGCAGGAGGGCTGGGACGACTGGCCGCCCGTCTTCACCCCGCAGTACGCGGCCTACCACGGCACGGTCGCCGCGCACACCGTCGAGATCCCGCTGCCGGTGAACAACTCCGCCTACAGCAGCCTGCCGGTGGCGGAGCTGCGCCGCCGGGCGGCGGTCAACGTCGAGGTGGCGGGCGCCGCGATGCGGGCCACGCTGGAGTTCGTCCGCACGCACCGCGCGTCCCTGCTGGCCGACCAGATCGAGGTGTTCCGGCGCGGGCAGGCGGGCGCGGCGCAGGTGCCGGTGTCCGAGGAGACCGTGCCCGGCGTGCCCGGCATCGGGCCGGAGGACGTGTACACCACCGAGTTCCCGCGCGCCTATGTGATCCCTGGCGGCACCACCGCCGCCGCCCGGCTCGTCGGCCATCTGCTCGCCAACGACGTCCGCGTCAGCCGCGCCTTCAAGGCCTTCCGGCTCGGCGGGCGGACCTGGCCGCAGGGCTCGTACGTCGTCGACCTGCGCCAGGCCAAGCGCGGCATGGCGAACGCGCTGCTCGCGGACGGGCGGGACATCAGCGACAAGGTGTCGGTGATGTACGACATCTCGGGCTGGAGCCTGGGCCGGCTGTGGGGCGCCCGGGTGGAGTCCGTGCCGTCCGGGAGCCTGTCCGGGCTGCCGCTGCGGGAAGTGCGGGAGGCCTCGCCCGTCGGGTACGTCGCCCCGCGCGGCGACCTGCGGCTGCGGCTGACCGACCCGGCGGAGGTGGCGGCGCTCAACTCGCTGCTGGGGCAGGGCGTGCCGGTGCGCCGGGCCGCGGACGGGTCGGTGCTGGTGCCGCGTTCGGCGCGTGAGCCGGCGGCCGAGGCGGCACGGACGTACGACGTGGTGTTCTCCTCGGCGAAGTTCGGCCCGGGCACCGCGCTGCACCGCACCCGGGTGGCCGCCGCGGTCACTCCGGGTGAGCTGTTCGCGCTGCGGGAGATGGGCTTCGAGGTCACCCCGGTGTCGACGGCCGTGCTGAACGCGGGCTTCGACTGGTCGGGCGTGGAGGTGCTGTTCGTGTCGGCCGGGCTGGACCACGGGGCGCTGGCGCCGGCCGCGCGCGGGGCGCTGGAGGCGTTCCTGGCGGCCGGACACGGGCTGGTGGGCCGCGGGGCCGTCGGGGCGGAGCTGAGCGCGGCCACGGCGCTGCTGAAGGCGCACGCGGTGGAGGGCAACGGGGACGCCAATGGCGTGGTCCGAGTGCTGAACTCCGGCCCGCTGACGGCCGGTTCGCCCTCCCACAGCTTCGTCTACGCGCCGGTGTGGTTCACCGGCCTCGGCCCCGGCGTGCGTGTCGAGCAGTCCTACGCGAGCGGCAATCCGCTCGTGTCCGGGCACTGGAGGCCGTCGGACGACGGCACCGGCGGCCCGGCGGACGCGGCCGGCCGGGCCTCGGTCGTCAGTGGCCCGCACGCTGTTCTGTTCGGGACGGAACCGCTCTTCCGGGCGCACCCCAAGGGGGAATTCCCCCAGGTGGCCCGGGCATTGTTGATCATGGGACAGGCCGGCAGAGGCTGATGCGAGGTTGAGGGAGAGCGGATGACGCAGGAGATTCACGGCACCGTCGCCGACGGCTACGAGGCCGTCCGCGAGGAGTTCGCCGCGTTCGTGGCGGAGGAACGCCCGGACTACGAGGGCCAGTTGTGCGCCTACGTCGACGGCAGGCGGGTCGTCGACCTGTGGGCCGGCGAGGGCGCCGAGGCCGACTCGCTGTACGGCGTGTTCTCCACGACCAAGGGCGCCGCGCACCTCGTGGTCGCGCTGCTCGTGCAGGACGGCACCCTGGAGCTGGACCGGAAGGTCACGTACTACTGGCCGGAGTTCGGCGCCGAGGGCAAGGGCGGGGTCACCCTGCGGGATCTGCTCGCGCACCGGGCCGGTGTGGTGGGCCTGGACGCAGGGTTCAGCCGGGAGGAGCTGGCGGACGACCGGGTGATCGCCGAGCGGCTCGCCGACCAGCGGCCGTTCTGGCGGCCCGGCACGGCGTTCGGCTACCACGCGCTCGTGATAGGCGCGCTCACCGGCGAGGTGGTGCGGCGGGCCACGGGCCGTACGACGCAGGAGCTGTTCGAGGAGCGGGTGCGGGCGCCGTACGGGCTGGACTTCCGTCTCGGGCTGCCCGAGGCGCTGGAGCCGCGGTTCCGCAGCGTGCTGCCGATGGCACCGACGCCGGAGCAGCAGGCGGAGCTGAACGCGGCACCGACGGGGCCGCACACGCTGGGCTCCATCGCGTTCAACACCCATGCGCCGGGCGCCGGGACGCTGGTGGACCACGCCAACTCCCGGCTGGTCCGCGCCAAGGGGCCGACCTCGGCGGGCGGTGTGGCGGCCGCGCGCGGGATCGCCGGGATGTACGCGGCGGCGATCAGCGAGCTGGACGGGCGGCCGCCGCTGCTCAAGCCCGACACGATCGCCGAGGCCGGCCAGATCCACTCCGTCGGCCACGACCTGGTGGCCCGGGGATACCGGGCCTTCGGGCTCGGCTTCCAGGCGACCGCCGACGTGGCGTACCCCTTCCTGGGCGCCGGCACGTTCGGCCACAGCGGCGCCGCCGGCTCCCAGGGCTTCGCCGACCCGCGCTCGGGCCTCGCCTACGGCTACACCCGCCGCCGGTTCGCCTACCCGGGCGGCGCGGCGCCGGAGAACGAGCGGTTCGTGAAGGCGGTGCACAGCGCGGCACTGGCCGGCTGAGCGGCGTAGTACGACGAGAGCCATCCGGACGGCGCACGACGAGAGCCGGCCGGGGCGGGCGCACGGCAAGGGCCGCACCCCACGTCCAAGGGTGCGGCCCTCGTCGTATCAACGACGGATGTCAGCCCAGCGTCACGATGATGTTCCCGCGAGTCGCCTTGGAGTACGGGCAGACCTCGTGGGCCTTCTTGATCAGGCTCTGGGCGGTCTCCGCGTCCACGTTCGGGATGGTCGCGGAGAGCTCGACGATGATGCCGAAGCCGTCGTCGTTCTTGCCGATGCCGACCTTGGCGGTGACGGTCGAGCCGGAGACGTCGGCGCCCTCCTGGCGGGCGACCACGCCGAGCGCGCCCTGGAAGCAGGCGCTGTAGCCGGCGGCGAACAGCTGCTCCGGGTTGGTGCCGGTGCCGCTGCCGCCCATCTCGACGGGCGGGTTGACGATCACGTCGAGCCGGCCGTCGTCGGTGGCGACCCGGCCGTCACGGCCGTTCTCGGCGGTGGCGACGGCGGTGTACAGGACGTCGGACTGCTGAATGGGCATGCGGTGATCTTCCTCCTCGTCCGCCGCGACTCGCGCCCACGATCGACGGCGGTTTCGGAAAGAAGTTACCGCATGCCGGAATGCTCGGGAAGCTCAGAGCTGGACGATCATCTTTCCGGTGTTGTCGCCGCGCAGGACGCCGAGGAACGCCTCCAGGTTGTTCTCGATGCCCTCGACGACGGTCTCGCGGTACTTCAGCGCGCCCGAGGCGACCCAGGGGCCGACCTCCTGGACGAACTGCGGCTGGAGGTCGTAGTGGTCGCCGACCAGGAGGCCCTCGATGCGGCCGCGGGTCTGGATGAGGCGCGCGAGGTTCTTCGGGCCCGGGGCGGGCTCGGTGTTGTTGTAGACCGAGATCATGCCGCAGATGACGATCCGGCCGCCCTCGTTGAGCTGCCCGATCGCGGCCTCCAGGTGGTCGCCGCCGACGTTGTCGAAGTACACGTCCACGCCGTCGGGCGCGGCCTCGCGCAGCTGCTCGGCGACGGAGCCGTTCTTGTAGTTGAAGGCCGCGTCGAAGCCGTACTCCTCGACCAGCAGCTTGACCTTGTCGTCGGAGCCGGCCGAGCCGATCACCCGCGAGGCGCCCTTGAGCTTCGCCATCTGGCCGACCTGGCTGCCCACGGCACCCGCGGCGCCGGACACGAAGACACTGTCGCCCTCCTTGAACGCGGCGGTGCGCAGCAGGCCCGCGTACGCGGTCAGGCCGGTCATGCCGAGCACACCGAGGTACGTGGACAGGGGCGCGGCCTGCGGGTCGACCTTGACGGCGTGCTGCGCGTCCACGGCGGCGTACTCGCGCCAGCCGAGGAAGTGCAGGACGTGGTCGCCGGGCTCGATGCCCTCGGCGTTCGACTCGATGACCTCGCCGACCGCGCCGCCCTGCATGACCTTGCCCAGCTCGAAGGGGGCGACGTAGGACTTGGCGGCGCTCATGCGGCCGCGCATGTACGGGTCGACGGAGAGGTACCTGTTGCGCACCAGCACCTGACCTTCGCGCGGCGTCGGAACCTCGGCCTCCACCAGGGCGAAGTCCTCGGGCTTGGGCCAGCCGACGGGACGGCTGAGCAGGTGCCATTCGCGGTTGATCATGGGGGGTGCCTTTCGATTACTTCAGTGCCTGAAACAACCATGCGCCTGGATATTTCAGGTTGTCAAGTAATCCGGGTATCCTTGGGGCATGGCCACTCCCCACGGAAACCGTCCCGACGAACTGACCCTGGAGGTCGTCGACCTCATCGCATCGGTCGTCGCGCGCTATCACGAGGAGTACGAGGAGGCTGCCGCCGAGCACGCGCTGACGGGGGCGCAGGCGAAGCTGCTCGGGTTGCTCACGCTGGAGCCGCTGCCCATGCGGAAGCTGGCCCAGAAGCTGAAGTGCGAGCCGTCGAACGTCACGGGAATCGTGGACCGGCTGGAGGCGCGGGGGCTGGTCGAGCGGCGGCCCGATCCCGCGGACCGGCGGGTGAAGGTCGCGGTGGCGACCGAGGCGGGGCGGGGGGTGGCTCGGTCGTTGCGGGAGTCGTTGCGGTTCGCTCGGGAGCCGTTGGCCGGGCTTTCCGAGGCCGAGCGGGTTGTGCTGCGGGAGTTGTTGCAGCGGATGCTCACCGCCGCGCCGTAGGGCTTCTCTTCCTCGGCGGCTCTCCCGTCGTCGTGGTTGCTCGCGCCCACGCGGCGGAGCCGCATATCGACACAGCCCCGCGCCCCTGGGGGACGTGCCCCTCAGGACGATTTCAGGTGCACCACCACAGGAAGCGGTCGCAGGTCTCCGAAGGTTCCGGTTCCGGGTCCGGGACCGTCGTCGTCGGGGCGACCGTCGGCGTGTCCGCCGGGGCCGGGTCCTCGGCCGGGGCCGAGTCGGCGGGGGCCGGGGCCTGCGGAGTGGGGCCTGAGCCCGTGTCCGCGCCCGCGGACGGGGAGCGGGTGATGACGCCGGGGCTCCTGCTCGCGTCGGGGGACTCGCTCGCCGATGCGGATGCCGAGGGGGAGGCTTCCGAGGCGGAGGCGCTGGGGTCGTGGTCGCCCCGCGTGGTGGAGTCCTGGGAGTCGGACAGGGGATCCGCCGGATCGGTGCCGGCCTCCTGCGACGCGCCGCCGTCCGTCTGCTCGTCCCCCTCCGCCGCAGCGGGCTGCGGGGCGGAGCCGGGTGCGTCCAGGCCCAGTTCGGCGAGGCTCAGGCCGCCCGCGGCCAGCAGGAAGCCCGCGGTGATGAGGACGGTCCTGCGGCGGCGCCTGCGGTGGGCGGCGGCCTTGCGGTCGCGGCGGCTCTCGCCGGGGCGGCGGGACGCGGCGCGGCCCTGCGGGGGTTCGTCGGCGCGGGCGTCGGCCGCGGACTCGTGCGCGGCCGGGTCGTCGTACGTGGGCTCCGCCGGGAGCTGCTCGGCGGGCACGCCGCAGCCCGGGCAGGCAAGGGCGCCGTTGAGATGCCGTCGGCAGGGGTGGCAGTAGTCCATGACGCCGGAAGATTAAGTTCCCGACGCGTCACGTTCCTAGACGTGGCCGTGAAGGTTTCGTGGGGAAGAGGGCCCACCGGCGTGGCGAGTTGGGCTCGAGAGGTTTCGAAAGTACCGAAACCGTAATCTGTGCGACCCATTGACACCCCCGCCCACCCGTCCTTACTGTCTGGCCAGCATTTCGAACGAGTGACGAAATCTCGAACAAAAGCTAACGTTCACGAGGGGCAACTGCCGTGCGCATCACCGGAATCAGCACACACGTGGTCGGGACGCCGTGGCGCAACCTGACCTACGTCCAGGTGCACACCGACGAGGGCATCACCGGAGTCGGCGAGACCCGGATGCTGGGACACACCGACGCTCTGCTCGGCTATCTGAGGGAGGCCGAGGTCAACCACATTCTCGGCTCCGACCCGTTCGCTGTCGAGGATCTCGTCAAGCGCATGAAGTACGGCGACTACGGCCGGGCCGGCGAGATCGTGATGTCCGGCATCGCCGTGATCGAGATGGCCTGCTGGGACATCAAGGGCAAGGCTCTGGGCGTGCCGGTGTGGCAGCTGCTCGGCGGCAAGGTGACCGACAAGGTCAAGGCGTACGCCAACGGCTGGTACACCACCGAGCGCACCCCGGAGGCCTACCACAAGGCCGCGCAGCAGGTCATGGAGCGCGGGTACAAGGCGCTGAAGATCGACCCGTTCGGCACCGGGCACTTCGAGCTGGACCACCAGGAGACCCTGTACGCGGTCTCCCTCATCGAGGCCGTGCGCGACGCCATCGGCCCGGAGTCCGAGCTGATGCTGGAGATGCACGGCCGGTTCTCGCCCGCCACCGCCGTCCGGCTCGCCAAGGAGCTCGCGCCCTTCAAGCCCGCGTGGCTGGAGGAGCCGTGCCCGCCGGAGAACCTCAAGGCGCTGGAGAAGGTCGCCGCGAAGGTGGACGTCCCGGTGGCCACGGGTGAGCGCATCCACGACCGGATCGAGTTCCGCGAGCTGTTCGAGAGCCAGGCCGTGGACATCATCCAGCCCGACGTCGGCCACATCGGCGGCATCTGGGAGACCCGCAAGCTCGCCGCGACCGCCGAGACCCACTACATGCTGGTCGCGCCGCACAACGTCGGCGGGTCCGTGCTGACCGCCGCGTCCCTCCAGGTCGGGTTCACCTCCCCCAACTTCAAGATCCTGGAGCACTTCAACGATTTCGCCGACGCGGAGATCAAGAAGGTCGTCAAGGGCGCCCCGCAGGTGGTGGACGGCTACTTCCACCTGTCCGACGCGCCCGGTCTCGGCGTCGAGCTGGACGTGGACGCGGCCGCCGAGTTCCCGCAGCAGCAGGCCCGTTTCGACCTGTGGGCCGAGGGCTGGGAGCAGCGTAAGCCGAAGGGCACCAAGTGAGTTCCCAGGTCGTCGTGGAGGCTCCCGGCGTGCATCGCGTCGAGGAGCACACGCCGCGCGCGCCCGGTGCCGGTGAGGCGCTGGTCCGGGTGCACGCGGCCGGCATCTGCGGCAGCGACCGCGAGGTGTACCAGGGCAACCGGCCCGAGGGGTACGTCCGTTACCCGCTGACGCCCGGTCACGAGTGGTCCGGGACGGTGGAGGCGGTCGGTGCCGGGGTGCCGGTGAGCCTGGTGGGCCGCAAGGTGGTCGGCGAGGGTTTTCGCAACTGCCAGGTCTGCGACCGCTGCCACGCCGGTGAGACGACCCTGTGCACGGACGGCTACGAGGAGACCGGGTTCACCCAGCCCGGCGCGATGGCCGCCACCCTGACCCTGCCGGCCCGGCTGCTGCACGCCCTGCCGAAGGACGCCGACCTGACCGCGGCGGCCCTGCTGGAGCCGGCCGCCTGTATCGCGGCGGCGGCCCTCAAGGCGAACGCGCGGCCCGGCGAGCGGGTGGCCGTCGTCGGCACCGGCACGCTCGGGATGTTCGCGGTGCAGTTCCTGCGCGCCTCCTCCCCCGGTGAGCTGCTGGTCGTCGGCACGCGCCGGGACCGGGAGGCGCTGGCGCGGCAGTTCGGCGCGACGGACTTTCGAACCAAGGACACCGAAAATTCGGCGCTGCCCGGGGACTTCGACGTCGTCATCGAGACGGCCGGGTCCGCCGACGCGGCCCGCACCGCCGCCGCGCTGCTGCGGCGCGGGGGCCGGCTGGTGCTGACCGGCATCCCGGCGCCGGGCGCGGACGGGCTCGACCCGACCGAGCTCGTCGTACGGCAGCTGGAGGTGCACACCGTCTTCGGTGCGCCGCCGGACGCCTGGTCGCACACCGTGCGGGTCTTCGCCGCCGGTCTGCTCGACCCGGTGCCGCTGGTGACGCACGAGCTGCCGCTGACCGAGTTCTCCCGGGCCATCGAGCTGGTGGGGTCCGGTGACCCGAAGGTCGGCAAGGTCCTGCTGCGCCCGTAGACGTACGCCGGTACGGGGGTTACCTGACGGCCGCCGTACCGGCGTACCACCAAGCCTTCGCGCCCTTTTTCACGCCGAGGGACGCGAACCACGTCCGATATATCGAACACGAAGGACAGCTTGTGACCGACGCTTCCGCCACGGCAGCCCGGCGACCCGGTGAGCAGGCGCTCGCCGCGCTCGGCCTGGGCACGCCCGCGCCCGACCCTGCCGACGCCTCGCCGCACACCTTCCCCGGCGGCGGCCGCTGGCGCACCGAGATCCCCTCGTGCGAGGGCCCCGAAGCGCTGGCCGTCGTCCTGAAGGAGGCCTCGCGCCTGGACGTGCCGATCCACCGGATCAGTCAGGGCAGCGGGGTGTGGATGCTCAGCGACGCCGAGATCACCGAGATGGTCGAGGCGACCGCCGAGCGCGACATCGAGCTCTGCCTGTTCACCGGCCCGCGCGGCACCTGGGACATCGGCGGCTCGGTGCGCACCGACTCGCGGGGCGCCGGCCTGCGCGCGCGGGGCCACGACGCCGTCGCCGGCTGCGTCGAGGACGCCGTACGGGCCACCGAGCTGGGCGTGAAGTGCCTGCTGGTGGCCGACGAGGGCGTGCTGTGGACGCTGCACCGGGCGCGCCTGGCCGGCATCATCCCGGCCGACACCACCCTGAAGGTCTCCGCGCTGATCGGCCCGGTCAACCCGGCCGCGTACGCCGTCTACGAGCAGCTCGGCGGCGACTCGATCAACGTGCCCAGCGACCTCACGCTGGACCACCTCACCGAGATCCGCCGGGTGTCGGCCGCGCCGATGGACATGTACATCGAGGCGCCGGACGACCTGGGCGGTTACATCCGGATGTACGAGGTCGCCGAGCTGATCCGGCGCGGCGCGCCGCTCTATCTGAAGTTCGGCCTCTCCAAGGCCCCCGGGATCTACCCCTACGGCCACCACCTGCGGGATCTGACCCTGTCCACCGCCCGGGAACGGGTGCGGCGCGGCCGGCTCGCGCTGGACCTGCTCGCGCGGCACGGCGCGGACGGCGACATGGCGCCGCTCGGCTCGAGACTGCCGGGCGCACTGCGCCGCTTCGACACGCCCTCATAACGTTCCGGCGAACACCCCTTCACATAAGTCGACGCAGCCCCACAGAATCGCACACACCCGCTCACCGAGCCCGGTCCGAACATCAAGGATGATGATCATGCGCACTCGCAGAGCCGCACTCGCCGCAATAGCCGCCACCGCCTCCCTCGCCCTCACCCTCACGGCCTGCGGCCAGAACTCCGAGGGCGGCAGCGAGGACAAGGGCGGCAGCACCGAGGGCGCCACCATCGGTATCGCGATGCCCACCAAGTCCTCCGAGCGCTGGATCGCCGACGGCAACAACGTCGTCCAGCACCTGGAGGACAAGGGCTACAAGACCAAGCTGGTCTACGGCGAGGACGACCCCGACCAGCAGGTCTCGCAGATCGAGAACCTCATCACGCAGGGCGTGAAGGCCCTGATCGTGGCGGCCATCGACAACAAGTCGATGAACAACGTCCTGCAGCAGGCCGAGGACGCCGGCATCCCGGTGATCTCCTACGACCGCCTGATCCTCGGCACCCCGAACGTCGACTACTACGCGTCCTTCGACAACGAGAAGGTCGGCGAGCTCCAGGGCACCTACATCGTGGAGAAGCTGGGCCTGAAGGACGGCAGCAAGAAGGGCCCGTTCAACGTCGAGCTGTTCGCCGGCTCCAACGACGACAACAACACCCGCTACTTCTTCCAGGGCGCGATGAACGTGCTGCAGCCCTACATCGACAAGAAGCAGCTCGTCGTCCGCTCCGGCCAGACCAAGCTCACCCAGGTCACCACCCTGCGCTGGGACGGCGGCACCGCGCAGAAGCGCATGGACGACATCCTCACCTCGGCCTACAAGACCGAGCGCGTCGACGCCGTCCTCTCGCCGTACGACGGCATCTCCATCGGCATCCTGTCCGCGCTGCGCTCGGACGACTACGGCTCCAAGGCCAAGCCGTGGCCGATCGTCACCGGCCAGGACGCCGAGGTCGCCTCGGTGAAGTCGATCATCGCCGACCAGCAGTCGATGACCGTCTACAAGGACACCCGCGAGCTCGCCAAGGTCGCCTCGAACATGGTCGACGCGGCCCTGAAGGGCAAGAAGCCCGAGGTCAACGACACCAAGACCTACGACAACGGTGCCAAGGTCGTCCCGGCGTACCTGCTGGAGCCGGTGAGCGTCGACAAGGCCAACTACAAGGCCACCGTCGTCGACTCCGGCTACATCAAGGAAAGCGACCTCAACTGACCTCCGCCCCTTAAGGATTGGAAGGCACGACCATGGCGGGACCCGTCCTGGAAATGCGCTCGATCGTCAAGACCTTTCCCGGCGTCAAGGCGCTGTCGGACGTCAATCTGACCGTCCGGCAGGGCGAGGTCCACGCCATCTGCGGGGAGAACGGCGCCGGCAAGTCGACCCTGATGAAGGTCCTCTCCGGCGTCCACCCGCACGGCACCTACGCAGGGGACATCCTCTTCGAAGGGGAGACCTGCCGGTTCAAGGACATCCGGGCGAGCGAGCAGCACGGCATCGTCATCATCCACCAGGAGCTGGCGCTGGTGCCGTATCTGTCCATCGCCGAGAACATCTTCCTCGGCAACGAGCACGCCACCCGCGGCTTCATCAACTGGAACGACACCCTCAAGCACGCCACCGAACTGCTGCGCCGCGTCGGCCTCGACGAGCACCCGGAGACCCGGGTCGCCGACATCGGTGTCGGCAAGCAGCAGCTGGTGGAGATCGCCAAGGCCCTGTCCAAGCAGGTGAAACTGCTGATCCTGGACGAGCCGACGGCGGCCCTGAACGACGAGGACAGCGGCAAGCTGCTGGATCTGATCCTGGACCTCAAGGAACAGGGCATCACCTCGATCATCATCAGCCACAAGCTCAACGAGATCCGCCGGGTCGCCGACTCGGTGACGATCCTCCGCGACGGCCGGACCATCGAGACCCTCGACGTGAAGGCGGAGAGCACCACCGAGGACCGGATCATCTCCGGCATGGTCGGCCGTGACCTGGAGAACCGCTTCCCCGAGCGCAGCCCGCACGAGCCGGAGGAGGGCCGGGCGCCCGCCCTGGAGATCCGGGGCTGGACCGTGCACCACCCGATCGACCAGCAGCGCAAGGTCGTCGACGACGTGTCCCTGTCCGTACGCCGGGGCGAGATCGTCGGCATCGCGGGCCTGATGGGCGCCGGCCGCACCGAACTGGCGATGAGCGTGTTCGGGCGGACGTACGGCCGCTACGCCGCCGGCACGGTCCTGAAGGACGGCGCGGAGATCCGCACGAAGACCGTCCCCGAGGCGGTCGCGCACGGCATCGCGTACGTCACCGAGGACCGCAAGCACTACGGCCTGAACCTCATCGACACCATCAACCGCAACATCTCGCTCAGCGCGCTGGGCAAGGTCGCCCGGCGGGGCGTGGTCGACGAGCACGAGGAACGCCAGGTCGCCGAGGGCTTCCGCAAGTCCATGAACATCAAGGCGCCCACCGTGTTCGAGCCGGTCGGCAAGCTGTCCGGCGGCAACCAGCAGAAGGTCGTCCTCAGCAAGTGGATCTTCGCCGGTCCCGATGTGCTGATCCTGGACGAGCCGACCCGCGGTATCGACGTGGGCGCCAAGTACGAGATCTACACGGTCATCGACCAGTTGGCCGCCCAGGGCAAGGCGGTCGTCTTCATCTCCTCCGAACTGCCCGAGCTGCTCGGCATGTGCGACCGCATCTACACGATGGCCGCCGGGCGCCTCACGGGTGAGTTCTCGCGGGCCGAGGCCTCGCAGGAGTCGCTGATGCGCCAGATGACGAAGGACAAAGAGGTAACGCGATGAGCACGGATGTGACCGCCAAGAGCCCGGCCCCCGCGCCGCCGGGCGGGAGCGGGGCCGCCGGGGGCGACGGCCTGCTCCAGCTGATGCTCGACGGCATGCGCCGCAACATGCGGCAGTACGGCATGCTGTTCGCCCTCGGCCTGATCGTGGTGCTGTTCGCCGTCTGGACCGACGGCGACCTGCTGCTGCCGCGCAACGTCTCCAACCTGGTGCTGCAGAACAGCTACATCCTGATCCTCGCGATCGGCATGATGCTCGTCATCATCGCGGGCCACATCGACCTGTCGGTCGGCTCGCTGACGGCGTTCGTGGGCGCCATGGGTGCCGTCCTGATGGTCGACCACGACATGTCGTGGCCGCTCGCCCTGGTGCTGTGCCTGGCCATCGGCGGGGCTGCGGGCGCCGCGCAAGGGTTCCTCATCGCGTACCTCGGCATACCGTCGTTCATCGTGACCCTCGCGGGCATGCTGACCTTCCGCGGTCTGACCGAGATCTTCCTCGAAGGCCAGACGATCGGCCCGTTCCCCGAGGGCCTGCAGAAGGTCGCCAACAGCTTCATGCCCGAGGTCGGCCCGAACACCAACTACCACAACCTCACCGTGCTGCTCGGCCTCGCCGTGATCGCGTTCGTGGTCTTCCAGGAGTTCCGCGACCGCAAGCGGCAGCAGGAGTTCGCCCTCGAAGTGCTGCCCACCAAGCTCTTCCTGCTCAAGCTGGTGGCGCTGGTCGCAGCGGTGCTCACCGTCACGCTGCTGCTCGCCAGCTACAAGGGCGCGCCGATCGTGCTGATCATCCTCGGTGTGCTGGTGGTCGGCTACGGCTACCTCATGCGCAACGCCGTCTTCGGCCGCCACATCTACGCCATCGGCGGCAACCTGCCCGCGGCCAAGCTGTCGGGTGTGAAGGACAAGAAGGTCACCTTCCTGGTCTTCCTGAACATGGGCATGCTCGCGGCCCTGGCGGGCCTGGTCTTCGCCGCCCGCTTCAACGCGGCCTCGCCCAAGGCGGGCCTCAACTTCGAGCTGGAGGCGATCGCCGCGTCCTTCATCGGCGGAGCGTCGATGAGCGGCGGCGTCGGCACCGTGCTCGGCGCGATCATCGGTGGTCTCGTCCTGGGCGTGCTGAACAACGGCATGAACCTCGTCGGCATCGGCACGGACTGGCAGCAGGTCATCAAGGGCCTGGTGCTGCTGGCCGCGGTCGGGTTCGACGTGTGGAACAAGCGCAAGGTCGGTTCATAGGACACCGGGCCCCGCCACAAGGCGGGGCCCGCTTCATATGGCAGGAGCCGCTGTATGGAACTGAACAGACGCACCCTCATCGCCGGGGCCGCGGCCGCCGGCATCACCGCCGCCACCGCGGGCGGCACGGCGCACGCCACGGGAGGCAGGAAGCCGGTGAAGTCGCTTTTCGGCAAGCTCGCCGACGGCACCGAGGTCCACAGCTGGTCGCTGGAGAACGGCGGCACCCGGCTGAAGGTCCTCTCCTACGGCGGCATCGTGCAGTCGCTGGAGATTCCGGACCGGCGCGGGCGGTACGCCAACGTCTCGCTGGGCTTCGACAACCTGGCGGACTACGTCTCGTCGAGCCCCTACTTCGGCGCGCTGATCGGCCGTTTCGGCAACCGCATCGGCAAGGGCCGCTTCACCCTCGACGGCAAGGAGTACCAGCTCTCCGTCAACGACGGCGACAACAGCCTGCACGGCGGAGCCCAGGGCTTCGACAAGCGGGTGTGGGACGTCGAGCCGTTCACCAAGGGCACCGACGTCGGGCTGCACCTGCGCTACACGAGCGCGGACGGCGAGATGGGCTACCCGGGCACGCTCAGGACGAAGGTCACCTACACCCTGACCCGGCACGGCGACTGGCGCATCGACTACGAGGCAACGACGGACAAGGCGACCGTCTGCAACCTCACCAACCACGTCTACTGGAACCTGGCCGGCGAGTCGAGCGGCACGATCTACGACCACGAGCTGTCCATCGCCGCCTCCCGCTTCACGCCGGTCGACTCGGGCCTGATCCCCACCGGCGAACTGGCGAAGGTGGCGGGCACGCCCTTCGACTTCCGCCGTGCCAAGCCGGTCGGCCGCGACATCCGCGTCGCCCACCAGCAGCTGCTGTACGGCCAGGGCCTGGACCACAACTGGGCGCTGGACAAGGGCATCTCGGACCGGCCCGAGCACGTCGCGACCCTGCGCGACCCGTCCTCCGGCCGCACCCTGAAGATCGCCACGACCGAGCCGGGCCTGCAGTTCTACTCGGGCAACTTCCTCGACGGCACCCTGGTCGGCACCGGCGGCACGGTCTACCGCCAGGGCGACGGACTGTGCCTGGAGACCCAGCACTTCCCGGACTCGCCCAACCAGCCGGCGTTCCCGTCGACGGTGCTGCGCCCGGGGCAGGTCTACCGGTCCACAACCGTCCACTCCTTCCGGTGAGTTGAACACCTCCTGACACCCCTGCGTATGTAAGGGCGGCCCGTGCTCCCCCGCACGGGCCACCCACATACGGAGGTTCCCTTGCCCGGTGGTGTCACCTCGCTGTTCCGCTCCGGATCGGCCCACAGCCCGTCCATGGCGGCGCTGACACGCGAGGGCGGCGACGGGGCCGGCCCGGTGGACTTCTGCATCCCCTGCAACCCGTACTTCCCCACCCCGGCGATGTTCGACGAGCTGGCGGCCGGCCTGCGCGACATCGTCACCTACTACCCCAGCGGCGCCGACACCATCACCGCCGAGCTGTGCACGCTGCTGGGACTTCCGCCGCAGTGCGTGGCGATGGGCAACGGCTCCACGGAGCTGATCACCTGGATCGACCATCTGCTGGTCCGGGAGTCCCTCGCCGTCCCCGTCCCCACCTTCGGCCGCTGGACCGACCAGCCGATGGAGACCGGCAAGCGCGTCGACATGTTCCCGCTCCAGGAGTCCGGCGGCTTCGCCCTGGACCTCGCGCGGTACGCCGACTTCATCCGTGCCCGGGGCACCCGGGTCGCGGTCCTGTGCAACCCCAACAACCCCGACGGCGGCTATCTGCACCGGCAGGCGGTCGTGCAGTTCATGGACGCGATGGCGGACCTGGACCTGGTGATCGTCGACGAGTCTTTCCTGGAGTTCGCCGACGCCGAGCCGGAACCGTCGGTGGTCCAGGAGGCGATCCTGCGGCCCAACGTCATCGTGCTGCGCAGCCTCGGCAAGAACTTCGGCCTCCACGGCGTCCGCTTCGGCTATCTGGTCGCCTCTCCGGCCCTCGCGGGCAAGGTCCGCGCGATGCTGCCCAAGTGGAACCTCAACTCCTTCGCCGAGCACGTGGTGTTCATGCTGAAGGAGCACGGCGCGGAGTACGCGCAGAGCCTTGTGCAGGTGCGCCGGGACCGGCTGGAGATGGCCAGCGCGCTGTCGGCGCTGCCGGGCCTGACGGTCTACCCCTCCCAGGGCAACTTCCTCTTCGTGCGCCTGCCCGTCGGCGCCGAGGGCACCGTGGTCCGCGACCGGCTGCTCACCGAGCACCGGATCCTGGTCCGCGAGTGCGGCAACAAGATCGGTTCCTCCAGCCGCTTCCTGCGGCTCGTGGTGCGCCCCCAGGTCGACGTGCGTCGCCTGGTGTCCGGCCTGGACCAGGTGCTCTACGGGACGTCCAGGAGGGAGGCCGCCGTATCCGAGCTGGGCACCGGGACCAGTTACAGCTCGGGTACGGCGGCTGTCGATCGGCTGGTGACTCAGGGCGGGACTCGAGGTGGGGCTCGAGCCGGGGCTCAGGGCGGGCTCACCGCGGCCCAGTTCCGGGGCGTGGTGGGCTGGCCCGACGCCGGAGCGATGGGGTGAGCCCGGTTGTCAGTAGGCGACGGGCCAGCCGCTGCTCCAGTTCAGGAGGTTGATGCCGAGCTTGGGCGTGCCGTTGTCGTTGCCGTCGTAGTAGTGGTAGACGATCAGGTCCCCGTCGGCGTCGGCCATGATCGACTGCCCGCCGGGGCCGATGACGCTGCCGTGCGACTCCAGCACGGGCGTGCCGCCGTTGTTCATCAGCGCGACGCCGTTCTTGTCGTAGTAGGGCCCGGTGACGGACGTGGCCCGACCGACCTTCACCTTGTACGTGGAGCCGGTGCCCTGGCAGCAGACGTCGTACGAGGCGAAGAGGTAGTAGTACCCGTTCCGCTTGACGACGAAGGGCGCCTCGACGGCCTTGGTCCCGCTCGGGCGGGAGGCGAGCGAGTAGCGGGTGGTGTTGGTCGACAGCTGCTTCCCAGTCGACGGGTTGATCTGGATCATCTTGATGCCGGTCCACCAACTGCCGAAGGACAGCCACCACTTGCCGTCGCTGTCGACGAAGAGGTTGGGGTCGATGGCGTTGTAGTCGCTGGAGGAGCTGGAGCTGTG
Organism: Streptomyces sp. NPDC096205; assembly: GCF_044763135.1. Lineage (NCBI taxonomy): Bacteria > Bacillati > Actinomycetota > Actinomycetes > Kitasatosporales > Streptomycetaceae > Streptomyces > Streptomyces sp. NPDC096205. The sequence goes on from NZ_JBIWFS010000002.1 coordinate 774,792, forward strand.
GACGATGCCGTAGTCGGTCCAGCTGCCCGGCTGCCCGGTGCTCGACCCGGCGAGGCCGATGGCGGAGGTGTTCGTGCCGAACTTGGAGACGGAGTAGTACATCAGGTACTTGCCGCCCTGGTACGAGATGTCCGGCGCCCAGGCCTCCGGCACGGAGGAGTACGTCGACCACCAGGCCGGCCGCGTGGAGAACGCGTCGGACCCGGCCCGGAAGGCGATCCGGTCGCTGGAGGTCTTGCCTGCGAGGCCGCCTCCGGTGGCGTACAGCAGGTACTGCCCGGAGGAGGTCCGGATCATCGTCGGGTCGTGCACGACGGTGGAGCCGGTGACGGTGCCGGGGTTGGGGTAGGCCGAGGCGGTGGAGGGGAGCAGGGCGAGCAGGGTCGCCGCGGGGACGGCGAGCAGGGTGCGGCGAAGACGTGTGCGGCTCAAGGGGACGCTCCTTGGGTGGGGTTGCCGTTCATGTTCGGTATAACGAACGACGGTCGCGTCATCGGACGGGACCGTAGAATCGAACCCCTCGCGCGTCAATAGTTCACGCAGCAACGGAAGTTGTGGATCAGCCGCCCAGCGCGGCACGCAACACCGCGACGGTCTCAGCGTGTTCGCCGGTCTGCGCCCACTCCAGGGGGGTGTGGCCCGTGCCGCCGTCCTCGCGCAGCGACGGGTCGGCGGCGGCGTCCAGCAGAGCCCGGACCGTGTCGGTGTGCCCCCAGCAGGCCGCGCCGCACAGGGGCAGCCCCTCGTGACCGTGTCCGCTCTCCACGTCCGGGTCGGCACCGGCCGCCAGCAGCAGGCGGACGATGTCCGTGGCGCCGTTCACCGACGCCCGGTACAGCGGCGTGCTGCCCTCCGGGTCGGCCGCTCCCGGATCCGCTCCGGAGCGCAGCAGCGCCCGTACCGTGTCCGTCTCGCCCAGCCATGCCGCCGTCGTCAGCCGCCGCGACAGCTTCTTCTGCTTACGCCTGTTCACGGCCGTGGACCCTATGTCGGCGCACCGGCCCGTGTCGTCCCGTTTTTCACGGGTTCTCCCACGACTCCGGTTCCGCCGCCAGGTCCCGGACCGGCTGCGGCAGGGCGTCCGCGGCGAGATCGGCCAGGGTGACCCCCTCCAGAATTCTGCGGACGTTGGCGCGCAGGGCGATCCACAGCGGGAGCAGCGGCTCGGCGGTGCCCTGGTAGCTCAGGCCCGTGGGACGTTCACCGCGCACCGAGACGATCGGGCCGTCGACGGCGCGGATGACGTCCGCGACGGTGATCGCGGACGCGGCGCGGGCGAGGCGGTAGCCGCCGCCTCCGCCGCGCCGGCTGTCCACGACACCGGCGCGGCGGAGGTCGCCGAGAATCCCCTCCAGAAACTTGTGCGGAATGGCCTGCGCGACGGCGATCGTCTCCGCCTTCACCGGATCGCCGTCCTCCTGTCGTACGGCGAGTTCCAGTGCCGCCCGCACCGCGTAGTCCGCCCGTGCCGAGATCCTCATGCGGCCATTGTCGGTCAGGGCCGGGGTCAGGCCAGCCGGATCACGTTCCAGGACAGCGGCTCCAGCACGGCGGTGAGGCCGCCGTCCAGGACCTCGGTCCCCTCGACCGCGTGCGGGGTGACCCGCTCGGGCTCGTCGAGGGTGTTGCGGGCCTCCGGGTCGGCGTCGGCGAGGGCGCTGTGCTCGACGACCCGCGTCACGCCGAGGCCGCCCAGCGCGACCTGAAGCGGGAGGGCCTCGGTGCGGCTGCGGTTGACCGCGAAGACGGTGACCGTGCCGTCCTCGGCGCGCACGGCGGTGGCGTGCAGCAGGTCGGCCTCGCCGTACTTCTTCGTCGCGTACGTCGGTGAGTCGACACGGACGTCCAGCACCTCGCCCCGGCCGTACCGCGAGGCCTGCGCGAACGGGAAGAACGTCGTCTGCCGCCAGGCCGGACCACCCGGCTCGGTCATGATCGGCGCGATGACGTTGACCAGCTGGGCGAGGCAGGCCACCGTCACACGGTCGGCGTGCCGGAGCAGCGCGATCAGCAGGGAGCCGAAGACGACGGCGTCGGTGACGCTGTAGTTGTCCTCCAGCAGGCGCGGGGCCTCCGGCCAGTCGAGGGCGCTGACCTCGGCCTCGGTGCGGGACAGGTACCAGACGTTCCACTCGTCGAAGGAGAGGTTGATCTTCTTCTTCGACTTCAGGCGGGCGCCGATGTGGTCGCAGGTGGCGACCACGTTCTCGATGAAGGACTCCATGTCCACGGCCGAGGCCAGGAAGGAGTCGACGTCGCCGTCGAGCGGCTCGTAGTAGGCGTGCAGGGAGATGTAGTCGACCAGGTCGTACGTCTCCTTCAGGACCGTCGCCTCCCACTCGGCGAAGGTCGGCATGGACTGGCCCGAGCTGCCGCAAGCAACGAGTTCGACCTCCGGGTCGATCTGGCGCATGGCCCGCGCCGTCTCGGCGGCGATACGGCCGTACTCCTCGGCCGTCTTGTGGCCGGTCTGCCAGGGGCCGTCCATCTCGTTGCCGAGGCACCACAGGCGGATACCGAACGGGTCCTTGTCGCCGTGGGCTCGGCGGAGGTCGGAGAGTGCCGTGCCGGCGGGGTGGTTGGCGTACTCCTGGAGTTCGATGGCCTCGGCCACGCCCCGGGTGCCGAGGTTCACCGCCATCATGGGCTCGGCCTGGGGGCCGACCTTCTTGAGGAAGGCGATGAACTCGGAGAGGCCGAAGCGGTTGGACTCCGTCGTGCGCCAGGCGAGGTCGAGGCGGCGGGGCCGGTCCTCCACGGGGCCGACGGAGTCCTCCCACTTGTAGCCCGAGACGAAGTTGCCTCCGGGGTAGCGGATGGCGGTGACGCCGAGTTCTCGTACGAGGTCGAGGACGTCCTGCCGGAGGCCGGCCTCGTCCGCCGTGGGGTGCTCCGGCTCGTAGATGCCCGTGTAGACGCAGCGGCCGAGGTGTTCCACGAAGGAGCCGAAGATACGGGGGTCTACCTGGGCGACGGTGAAGGCGGGGTCCAGGGTGAAGCGGGCGGTGCGCATGTTCGCCTTTCGCGGTGGGTGGTTGGTGTTTCGAATGCGGCTGACTGTGGTCTGTGGCTGGTCGCGCTCACGCGGCGGAGCCGCATATCGGATACGGCCCCGCGCCCCTAGGACACTGCCGGCCAGCCCTGTTCCCAGTTCAGCTTGTTGATGCCCAGCTTCGGGGTGCCGTTGTCCTGGGCGTCGTAGTAGTGGTACGCCAGCCAGTCCTTGCCGCGGTCCTTGAAGACGGACTGGCCGCCCGTGCCGATGAAGTCGCCGTGACCCTCCAGGAGGAGGTCGCCGCCGCCCTGGAGCATCGGGGTGCCGTTGCTGTCGACGTACGGGCCCGTCACGGACGTGGAGCGGCCGACCTTGATCTTGTAGGTGGAGTTCACGCCCGAGCAGCAGGCGTCGTAGGAGGCGAAGAGGTAGTAGTAGCGGCCGTGCTTGACCACGTACGGGCCCTCGACGGCGTAGGGGGCGTCGGGGCGGGTGGCCAGGTGGTGGACCTCGGCGTTGGGGAGGGCCTTGCCGGTGTCCGGGTCCAGCTCGACCATGCGGATGCCGGTCCAGTAGGAGCCGAAGGTCATCCAGAGCTTGCCGTGGGACGTGATGAGCGCCGGGTCGATGGCGTTCCAGGAGTCGGTGCGCTCGGAGGAGAAGACCTTGCCGTGGTCGGTCCAGGTGCCGGGGAGGCCGGAGGGCGAGGTCGCGACGCCGATCGCGGAGTGGTTGGTTCCCCAGGAGGAGACCGCGTAGTACAGCCAGTACCTGCCGTCGCGGTAGGAGATGTCGGGGGCCCAGGGGTCACCGGTGGCGTTGTACTCGTACCACCAGCTCGGCGGCTCGGCGAAGGCGTTGCCGGAGTCCTGCCAGTGTTTGCCGTCCGACGAGAGGCGGGCGCCGATGACGCCGCCGGTCGAGTAGGCCGCGTAGCCGCCGGACTTGAGGCGGATCACCGTCGGGTCGTGGATGATCTCCTGGCCGGTGATCGGGCGGGGGTCGGGGTAGCTCTCGGCCGCCTGGGCTGCGTGGGGCATCAGGGCCATGAGGGTGGCCGTCGCCACGGCCGTGAGAGTGGTGCGCACGGTCACTGTCCTGCCAATCCCGTGTGGGCGACGCCCGCCACGATCTGACGCTGGAAGAAGACGAAGACGACGATCAGGGGCAGGCCGGCCATCAGACCGCCGGCCATGAGCTGGGCCCACTGGATGCCGTAGGAGTTCATGACGGTCGCGATGCCGTTGGGCATGGTCATCAGGTCGGGGTTGTTGGTGACCATGTAGGGCCACAGGAAGTTGTTCCACGACGCGATGAAGGTGAAGATGCCGACGGCCGCGAGGGAGGGCCGGGCGAGCGGGACCACAATGGTGAAGAAGACCCGCCAGCGGCCGGCACCGTCGATGAAGGCGGCCTCCTCCAGTTCGCGCGGGACGCCCTGGAAGAACTTGTAGAGGATGAAGACCATCGCGGCGGGCGCGCACTGGGGCAGGATCATGCCCCAGTAGGTGTCGACCATGCCCATCTGCTGGACGGTCGTGAACAGGGGTACGCCGAGGACGGCCGGGGAGATCATCAGGCCCGCCATGACCAGGCCGAGCAGGGCGTTCTTGCCGCGGAACTCGGTGCGGGCGAAGCCGTATCCGGCGAGGGCGCTGACCACCAGGACCACGGTCGTCACACAGACCGAGACGACCAGGGAGTTGATGAACCAGTTGGTGATGTTGCCGGTCTCGAAGAGGGCCTTCCAGGCCTGGCCGGTCCATTCGTCCGGCAGCCAGTGCGGCGGGATCTCGGCCGCCTCGGCCTCGGACTTGAGGGAGGTGAACAGGGCCGCGGCGATCGGGGCCATGAACAGGGCGGAGACGGCGACGCCGAGCAGGGTGAGGACGATCTGGCCGGGTGTCCAGGTACTGCGGGGCTTGAGCCGGATCTGGGTGCTGCTCATCGAGCGCCCTCCTCACGGTTGCGCAGCAGCCACATCCGCGCCAGGGCGACGACTGCGATGATCACGAAGAAGATGACGGAGATCGCGGAGGCGTAGCCCACGCGGTAGCTGGTGAAGCCCTGTTCGAGGGTGTACTGGACGAACGAGCGCGTACTGAGCTCGGGTCCGGGGCCGAAGTCCATCATCACCACGGCCTGGTCGAAGAGCTGGAGCGAGGCGAGGATCTGCAGGGCGATCACGAGGCCGGTGATGTTGCGCAGCATCGGCAGGGTGATGTGGACCATGCGCTTCCAGGCGTTCGCGCCGTCGAGCTTGGCGGCCTCGTACAGGTGGCCGGGGATGCCCTGGAGTGCGGCGAGGTAGAGCAGGAAGCTGAAGCCGACGGTCCACCACAGGGTCTCGATGACGATGGCGAACATCGTGTACGACTTGTCGGTCAGCCAGGGTGTGTCGATGCCGAGGGTCTCGTTGAACAGGCCGATGCCCTGGGTGAACAGCCACTGCCACATGTTGGCGGCGACCGTCGACGGCAGCAGGAACGGCGCGAAGAAGCACAGCCGCCACAGCCATTTGGCGCGCTCGATGTTATGGGCGAGCATCGCGAGCAGGAAGGCGAGGACGGTGATGCAGGGGACGACGAGGAGGGTGAAGTACGCGCTGTGGCCGAGCGCGTCCCACATCATCGAGTCGCCCAGTGCCTCGCGGTAGTTGTCGAGGCCGACGAAGCTCGCGCTCTCGCCGGAGATGTTGGCGTCCGTGAAGCTGAGCCAGATGCCGCGCAGCAGCGGCCAGATCACGAACAGCACGAACAGGGCCAGGAACGGGGCGACGAACCAACCCCCGTGCTGGAAGCCCTGCTTGCGGCGGACGGTATCGCCGGCCGCGGCGGCCTTGGTCCTCGCGGGGGCGAGGACGGTCTCAGCACTGGTCGTCGTCATGCGACCGCACCTCCCTGCGCGGCGGTCTTGCCGTCCATCGGGTTCTTCGAGGCGAGGAGCGTGGTGAGCCGGGACCTCATGCGCGCCGCGACGGCGGCGGGCTTGGCGGAGCCCATCGTCGAGGAGACGACGATCGGGCCGAGGTCCTGGGCGAGCACGCCGGTGGAGCCCGCGAACCACACCTTGGGCTCGGTGGCCTGGTGGTCCATGGCGCTCACGTACTCGTTCTGCGGGGCGAGCTTTCGGTACGCGGCCGAGGTGAGGGTCGGCGTGTACGCGGGGATGTGGCCGCCGGCCGCCCACTGCTGGGCGTGCTGGACGACGTAGGCGGCGAGCCGGTGGGCGGCCTCGTTGGTGGCGCCGCCGCGGCCGGACTGGTGGGGCAGGACGAAGGCGTGGGACTCGGCGTGGGTGGCCGGCTCGCCGAAGACGGGCGGCAGGGGGGTGGCGCCGTAGTCGAGCCCGGCTCCGGAGAAGACGGGCACCGACCAGTTGCCCTCCCAGGTGAAGGGGGCGCCGTTGATGAACTGTTCGCCGGTGGGGGCGCCCGGGACGACATAGCCGTCGGTGACGTGCTGCCGCAGGAACTCCAGGACCTGGGTGGCCTTGTCGGCGTCGAAGAGGACCTGGGTGCGGCCCTCGTCGAACCACTGGCCGCCGAGCTGGGTGTAGAAGGCGACGAAGAACCACCACTGGAAGTTCTGGTCGTTCGTCCACAGGCCGATGGTCTGCAGGCCCTTCTTCTGGACCTTTTTGGCCTTCTTCAGGACGTCGAACCACTCGGCGGTGGAGCCGACCGGGACCATCCGGCCGTCGTCGCCGAGCAGATCGGCCTTCTTCAGTACGTCCTTGCGGTAGAAGCAGAGCTGGACGTGGATGTCGAGCGGCAGGGCGTAGAGCTTGCCGTCGATGACGCCGCGGTTCCACAGGGCGGGGTTGTAGTCCTCTTTCCGTACGCCGTACTTGGCGAGGAGGTCCATGTCCCAGGGGTCGAGGAGGCGGCCCGGTGAGAAGCCCGCGACCCGGCCCAGGTGCATGACGCTCAGCTCGGGGGCGCGGTTGCCGGCCGCGGCCATGGCCAGCTTCGTGTAGAAGGGGTTGCCCCACTGGAGGGTGGAGTCCTTCACGTCGATGCCGGGGTTTTCCTTCCGGAAGGCGTCCAGCATGGCGATCATGTTGGCGCCGTCGCCGCCGCTGAAGAGGTTCCAGTAGCGCACGCGGGTGTCCGCGCCGGAGGCGAGCGCGTCGGCACCGGTGCCCAGTGCCGCGAAGCCGAAGCTGCCGGCCACGGCCAGTCCGCCCGCGCCGGCGAGTAGTTGCCTGCGATTGAGGCCAGGTCGTCCCATTGCCTGCCCTTACGTTCTTGGTTCGATGAGCCGGCCGCAACCGGTCGTTCGAAATATCGGATGCCGCTCGTAACTTCGAACGGGACCGTAGATTCCCCACGCCCCGACGTCAATGGGTTGGACAGGGTCGGACAGCGACAACTCTCGGCCAGGACCGGACCAAACGATGGTTCGGACCGCAACCACCGTCGTCGGATCGCATGACGCGGGCAGTTCTCCCCGCGTAGGCTCGAACAGCCCGCCGAACGGCGGTGGAAGGGGGCGCGATGGACATCGCGGGCGCGCGACGGACGGCGGCCCGGGCCGCGGCGGCGCTACGGCGACCGAGCGCGGCCTCCGCCATGCGGGGACTCGCCCGCGACCTGACCGCGGCGCTCCGGGCCAGACCCCGGCCGCCCGCCGACGTCCGTGACCTGTGCCGCGTGCTGTGCGAGGAGATGACCGCGCTGCGCGGCGGACGGCCCGTCGAGCTGCGCTTCGAGCGGTTCCCCGACGAGATCGAAGTGACCGGGCTGTGCGTGGAGTTCCGCGACTTCGACCTGGTCATCGTCGAGGAACGCGCCGAGGCCTCCCAGCAACTGGTCATCCTCGGCCATGAGTTGTGGCATCTGCACGCCGGTCACCGCCATCACCACGGCGTCGACGAGGCGACCGCCGCCCGCGCCCTGGCCGGCTGGGGCGGCTCCGCCCTGACGGTCGCCGCCCGCAACGGCTCGCGCCAGGCCGACGAGGCCCAGGCCGACGACTTCGGCCACCGCCTCGCCGCCGCCTTCCGCCCCTTTCTGACCGACGGCCCGGACCCGCGCCCGCCCCTCGACCCGGTGCAGCGCTCCCTGGGCTACCGGGGCCGCGGAGGCACGACCCGGTGACCGGCACCGCCCCCGTGACGGCCGCACGCCCTCGGGCGAGAAGAGCCCGCCGTTGCGCTGCCGCCGGGGTGGCCCGGCCGGCCGCCGCCGCTCCCGTGCCGCTCGCCCTCGATCCGTCCCGGCTGCTCACCGATCTGAACGTCTCCGTGTGGCTGCCGACCGTACTGCTGGCGGCCGCGCTGGCGATCAAACTGCCCAGCATCGTGAAGATGTGGCGGGACCCGCTGCTGCGGGCCGTCGGCGGGCTGCTGCTGTTCGGCTGCGCGGTGTTCGTGTCCGCGGCGCCCTCCACCATCGCCTGGACCAACCGCGTCACCGGCGTGCCGAACATCGCGGCACCCTGGGTGTACTCCCTGATCACAGCCCTGTGCGCGTCCTGGCTGCTGCTGATCGTCGCCTGGCGCAACGGCACCGGCCGCTCGGCCGCCACCCGCCGGGCGACCCGCCGCGTCGTCGTCGCCTACGCGGGCGTGGTCGTCGGGCTGTGGGTGCTGTTCGCCCTCGCGGACGCCCCGGTGGAGCGGCCGCGCGACCTGGACACGTACTACGCCACCACCCCGTTCATGCGCGAGCAGATCCTGCTCTACCTCCTCGCGCACACCCTGGCCTGCACCGTCACGGCCCGGCTGATCTGGAACTGGATCCGCACCGACGGACTCGACGCCTGGCTGCGCTGGGGCCTGCGCATCCTGGCCGTCGGCTACAGCCTGAACCTGCTGTTCGACGCCTCCAAGCTCACCGCCGTGGCGGCCCGCTGGACCGGGCACGACCTGGACTGGCTGAGCACCTATGTGGCACCCACGGCCGCCTGCGCCTCCGCGACCCTGGTCGCGGTCGGCTTCATCGTCCCGCACGCCGGGCAGTACCTCCACGAGCACTGGCGGCTTCGCAGTGTGCGCCGGCAACTGCGGCCGCTGTACCTGCTGATGCGGGACGTCACCGGCGGCCGCGAGCCGCTCGCCGCGCGCGCCACCGGCGAACTGCGCCTGGTGCGCCGCGAGACCTTCATCCGCGACGCCCTGCTCCAGCTGTCCCGCCACCTCGACGAGGACCTGCGGGTGCGCGCGTACGACGCCGCCCTCGCCCTCGGCCACCCGCCCGTCCGCGCCGAGGCCCTGGCCGCCGCGGTGATGCTGCTGGACGCGGTGGAGACCCGGCGGGGGTCGGGAGCCCCGGCGGACATGGGGTACCTGATGCGCGAGATCCAGGCCGTCTCCCGCGCACTGAGCCGGCCCGACGAACTGCACGCGGTCCGCGCCCGCACGGCCGCCCCCGCCGAGAGCGCCCGTGCATGACCGCGGTGGTCCTCGGCGGCTCCCACACCGGCATGCTCGCCGCGCAGGCCCTGGCCGGGCCGGCCGGCCGGGTGCTCGTCGTCGAGCGTGACGTCCTCCCGCACGGCCCCACGCCCCGCAAGGGTCTGCCCCAGGCCCGCCACACCCACGTCCTGTGGTCGGGCGGCACCCGGGCCCTGGAGGACCTGCTGCCCGGCGTCACCGACGCGCTGCGTGCGGCCGGGGCCCGCCGGATGCCCGTCACGAGCGGCGTCGTGGCGCTCTCCCCGCACGGCTGGTACCGCCGCTGGCCCGAGTCCCACCATGCCGTCCTGGCCGGCCGCGACCTGCTGGACGCGACGATCCGGGCCCGCGTCCTCGCCGACGAGCGCATCGAACTCCTCGACGGCACGGAGGTGCTGGGCCTGACGGGGACGAGCACCGCTGTCACGGGGGTCCGGGTCCGGCGCGGCGGCGACGAACGGCACCTCCCCGCCGACCTGGTCGTCGACGCCACCGGGCGCGGCTCGGCGGCGCCCCGCTGGTTACGCGCCCTCGGCCTGCCCGCCGCCGAGCGACGCGAGGTCGACCCCGGCCTGGCCTACGCCAGCCGCCTCTTCCTCGCCCCGCGGGACGCCCGCACCGGCTTCCCGCTCGTGAACGTGCAACCCGACCCGCGCTCCGGCGGCCCCGGCCGCAACGGCATCCTCCTGCCGATCGAGGAGGGCCGCTGGCTCGTCACCCTCTCCGGCACCCGCGGCGGCCACCCCTCCCCCGACAACGCCCTCTTCGGCCGGTTCGCCCGCGAACAGCTCCGGCACCCGCTGATCGCCGACCTGATCGAACGCGCCGCACCTCTCTCGGACGTGGCCTTCACCCGCATGACCGCCAACCGCCGCACCTTCTACGAACGCATGCCGGCCTGGCCGGAGGGCCTCGTCGTCCTCGGCGACGCCCTCGCCGCGCTCAACCCCCTCTACGGCCACGGCCTCTCGGTCGCCGCCCAGAGCGTGCTGCTCCTGCGGGATGCCGTACGCCGCCGGGGCCCCGGCCGGCCCGGCCTGTCCCGCCGCGTGCAGCGGGCCGTGGCCCGCCCGGTGGACGCGGCGTGGTCCCTGGCGGTCGGCCAGGACAGCTTCTACCCGGGCGCGACCGACCACGGCCCTGCCCTGCGGGACCGCCTTGTCGCGGCGTACGTGGGGCGGCTGCTGTACACCGCGACGGGGAACGGCCGTGTCGCGCGCCGGGTGACCGACGTGACCTCGCTGGAGCGGGGCGGGGGGACTCTGCTCGCGCCGAGTGTGCTGCTGGCGGCGCTGGTCGGCCCGCTGAGACCTCCGCTGAAGGTCCCGCCGTTGACGGTGAGGGAGCGCAAGGCCGCGGGGTTGCCGTAGCTGTATGTCCCCAGGGGCGCGGGGCTGCATCGATATGCGGCTCCGCCGCGTGGGCGCGACCAGCCCACGACAACCCGCGGCCGAACGACGGAGAAGAGAGACCTCAGCCCTCGAACGCCGGCTGCGCGATGCCCTTGCCCGCCCCCGGGATCACCAGCAGCGACCCCGACATCGGATGCGGCGCCGCCAACCCCGTACGGGCCGTCGTGATGTACAGGTCGGTCAGCTCGGCGCCGCCGAACGCGCAGGCCGTGGGGCGGCTCACCGGCAGGGGTACGACCCGGTCCAGGACCCCCTCCGGGGTGTAGCGCCGTACGGCAGCCCCGTCCCACAGCGCGACCCACACGCAGCCGTCGGCGTCGACCGTGAGGCCGTCGGGGAAGCCGGCGCCGTCCTCGATGGCGGCGAAGGGCCGGCGGGCGGACACCCGGTCGCCGGTGACGTCGAAGACGTCGATGCGGCGGGTCGGGGAGTCGATGTAGTACATCAGGCGCCCGTCGGGGCTCCAGCCCGTGCCGTTGCTGACGGCGACCGAGTCGAGGACGACCTCGACGGTCCCGGTGCCGGTGCCGGTGAGACGGGACAGGGTGCCGCCGCCCGGGGCCTCGTCGTAGCGCATGGTGCCGGCCCACAGGGAGCCGTCGGGGGCGACGGCGGCGTCGTTGCCGCGGCGGCCGGGGACGACGTCGCGGTGCAGCCAGCGGAAGGTGTCGTCGGGGTCGAGCAGGCCGACCCCGTCGCGGAGGTTGAGGACCAGGCCCCCGCCGGCCCGCGGCTTGGCGGCGCCGACGTGCTGGTCGGTACGGCGCACCGTGCGGCGGCCCGTCGACGGGTCGTAGGTGTGCACGCGGGAGCCGAGGATGTCGACCCAGAGCAGCCGGCCGGCCGCGGCGTCCCAGGTGGGACCCTCACCGAGCGCGGCCTCCGCCTGCACGGCGACCTCGTAGGCGGTCATACGGCGCTCCGGTGGCCGAGCCGCTCGGACAGCTCGGCGGCACCCTTGGCGGCGAGCTGCTCCAGCTCGGCGCGGCGCTCCTCGCTCCAGCGGATCATGGGCACGGAGATGGACAGGGCGGCGACGACCCGGCCGGTGCGGTCGTGGACGGGCGCGGCCACGCAGGAGACGTCCGGGTTGGACTCGCGGTTCTCCACGGCGAGCCCGCGGGTGCGGATCTCGGCGAGGGCCTCGCGCAGGGCGGCCGGGTCGGTGATGCTGTTCGGAGTCATCGCGACCAGCTCGGCGTCGTCGGGGATGCGCGCGGTGAGCTCCGGCTCGGGAAGGGAGGCCAGCAGCATCTTGCCGACGGAGGTGCAGTGCGCGGGGAGCCGGCGGCCCGCCGCGGACACCATCCGGACGGCGTGCGTGGAGTCGACCTTGGCGATGTAGATGACGTCGGTGCCTTCGAGGATCGCCACGTGCACGGTCTCGTCGCAGGTCTCGGCGACGGAGCGGGCGACCTGCTGGCCCTCGGCGGCGAGGTCGAGCTGCTCGGCGTAGCGGCTGCCGAGCTGGTAGGGGCGTACACCGAGCCGGTAGCGTCCGGGCTGGCCCGGCACGGCGACGATGTACGAACGGGCGGCGAGCGTGGTCACCAGCTCGTGCACGGTGGTGCGCGGCAGCTGGAGCTTGCGCACGATGTCGGGGGCGGAGAGCGTGCCGTCCCCGTCGAGGAAGAGCTCGAGTATGTCCAGAGCCCGGGTCACGGCAGGCACGAGGCGTCCCACGTCGGCCCCCTCCCTTGATCTGCGAGGCTGTTCGAAATTTCAACAGCCGATCGGAATGACGAACACAGGCTACTCAAAGTCCGTTTCACCGGGCAATGCCCCAGCGGTACCGGTCTCAGCCGCTCTCCCCCAGCCGCCCCCGCAGCCGCTGGGCCCGCAGCACCAGCTCCAGCTCGAAGCGGCGGTCCGGGTCGTCGATCTCGTCGCCCCACAGTTCGCGGATCTGGCGCAGCCGGTAGCGGACCGTCTGCGGATGGACACCGAGCCGCGCGGCCACCTCGGGGGCGCCGCCGCGGGTCTCCAGCCAGGCCAGCAGCGTCTCCGCGAGCCGCCGCCCGTGCGCGGGCCCGCAGTGCGTCAGCGGGGCCAGGCATCTCAGCGCCAGGTCGTCGAGCAGTTCCTCGGGCTGGAGCAGCACGAGAGCCTCGGTGTGCTCGGTGCAGAACAGCACCTCACCGGCCGGCAGCAGCCCCCGCTCCATCAGGCGTACGGCGGCCTCGGCCCAGCGCAGCGACTTCGCCGCGTCGGCCAGCGGCACCGGCGGCCCGATCGCGCCCGCCCAGCCCGCCAGCGCCCGGTGCAGCAGGTCCCGGCGGCCGGCCGCGTCCGGCTCGGGCACGACCATGCGCGGCTGCTCGTAGTCCATGTCGAGCAGCACCTCCTGACCCACCGCGGGCGCGACGGCCTCGCGTGCCGGACGCAGCAGCACCCCGACGGCGACCCGGCGGGGCAGCGGCCAGCCGACCCGGGAGGCGCGCTCGGCGAGGGCGTCGGCACCCTCGGTGCGCTGCCGGTCGGCGAGGAGCTGCTCCATCAGCCGGCGCTGCAGGCGCAGCCGCTCCCCGGCCTGGCGGGCGGCGGCCTCGGCGTAGCCGCGCACGGACTGGTCGACGAGGCCGTCGAGGTACTCGTATCCGGCGTCGACGAGTTCGTACATCGCGGGCGGCGGGATCCGTACGCGCTGGCCGATGTCGGCGAAGCGGCGCCAGGCCAGCCGTACGCCCATGCGGTAGATGGCCTGGAGGGAGTCCAGGCTGCGCCCGCCGAGGCCCTCGCCGCGGCCGAAGTCGTGGAAGACACCGGGCGGGACGGTGGGCCGGCCGGCCGAGTAGTCGGTGTGCTCCAGGTGCCGGACGAAGACCTCGATGGCGCGGCGGATGCCGACGAGGGCCATGGGTTCGCCGTTGTCGTCGAGGACGACGGGCAGATGGGGGTACTCGCGGCGGATCTCCCGCATGATCTCCTGCGCGAGTTCCGGCGCCTCGGCGAGGGCGATCGCCGCGAACCGGCGCACCTTCAGGGGCGGCACGTCGTGCCAGGCGGAGCGGGGGGCGGCGACGGCCGTGGGGCGGGCGGTCACGGCGTGCTCCCCTCGGCCGCCTGTTCATAGGTGATCAGCGGGGTGTCGGGCTGCTCGGGGGTGGCCCGGAGCAGGGCGACGGCGCCGAGGGCGGCGCCCACGGCGAGCGCGGCGGCGGCCACGACGGTGACGGTTGCGGCGAGCAGTCTGGGCATCTCAGGGTCTCCCTCTCCGATCCGAAAGGTCGCCCCACCCCGGTGTTCCACCCCCTGCTTCAGGATGCCCAGTCTCGGCACGGCGTCGAAGCACCGTCAAGGGCAACCCCCACCAGGGCTCACGAATTGACATTACGTCAGATCTAATAGCCGCCGAATTTGTCACGCTCGTGAGTAGCCGTGGCGAACGCCTGGGCGAAAACTTGCGAACCCCACCCCACCGTCACCCACGCACCCTCCCCCACTGTCCCCCACGCACCCTCCCCCCACTTGAGTTCCGCACCCTGAGACGAGTCGGAGCACCGATGCCCCAGCAGTCCTCGCTGCGCGCCGCACTCCCCCGGGCGCAGCACCCCACGGCGCCTCCCCCCGAACCGCGCCGGATCGTCTTCCTCGCCCACCGCGACCTCGGCAACCCGTCGGCCGGCGGCTCCGAGTTGCTCGTCGACCGGCTCGCCGACGGCCTCACCCGCCTCGGCCACCAGGTCACGCTGCTGTGCGGCGGCCCCGCGGCCCACCGCGACTACCGGGTCGTCTCCGCGGGCGGCGCCTACGGCCACTATCTGCGCGCCCGTTCCGCCTTCGCCCGCCAGGTCGGCGAGACCGACCTGCTGGTGGAGGTGTGCAACGGCATGCCGTACCTCTCCCCGCTGTGGCACCGGGGACCCACGCTGTGCCTGGTCAACCACGTCCACACCGACCTGTGGAGCATGCGCTTCGGTGGCCCGCTGGCCCCGGCCGCGCGCCTCGGGCGGCGACTGGAGCACTGGGCGCTGACCGGGGCCCGGCCGGACGGTCTGCTCGTCGCCGTCTCCCCCTCCACCGCGCACGCCCTGCACGGCATCGGCGTCGAGCGCGACCGCATCCGGGTCGTGCACAACGGCGTCGAGGAGCCGGGTCCGCACACCGGGCGCTCGCCGGAGCCGCTGTTCGTGGCCGTCGGACGGCTCGTCGAGTACAAGCGGATCGATCTGCTGCTGCGGTTGTGGGAGCGGGTGCGCCCGGTGACGGGTGGTCGACTGGTCGTCGTCGGGGACGGGCCTGAACGGGAGCGGTTGGAGCGGCTCGCGGGTGAGGGTGTCTCCTTCGCCGGGCATGTCTCCGAGGACGAGAAGCACCGGCTGCTGTGTGCGGCGTGGCTGCTGCTGCACCCTTCCGCCGTGGAGGGGTGGGGGCTGGTCGTCACCGAGGCCGCCGCCCGGCAGACCCCTGCGATCGCCTTCGACGTGCCCGGGCTGCGGGATTCCGTCATGGACGGGGTGACCGGGGTGCTGGCCTGTGGTGAGTCGTCCTTCGCCGCGGCGTGGTGCACGCTCGCGTTGTCCACTCGTCGCCGTGAGGTCATGGGTAAGGCCGCGCAGGACAGGGCGGCGCGGTATCGGTGGGACCGGACGGTGAGGCAGTTCCGTACGGTGGCCGCCGAGGCCGTGCGGGGTTGGTCGCCGTGAGCGGGTTGCGGGTTCGTCGTGGCTGGTCGCGCCCACGCGGCGGCAGCCGCACATCGAACACAGCCCCGCGCCCCTATGGGCCCGTTCCCCGCGACCCCTCCATAAAGCGTTCGGTCCTTCTCCTTCGGGCCTTCCTCCGTGAGCAGCGCGATCCCGTCGCCTGCTACTCCCTCCTCGCCCGGGACGCCGTCGATCAGGTCGAGGCGTACGACGGGTCCGTCAAGGGCCGTACCGTCGTCGATGTCGGCGGAGGCGGCGGGTACTTCACCGAGGAGTTCCGGCGGCGCGGGGCCGACGCGTACCTCTTCGAGCCGGACTTACGGGAGCTGGGCGAGAAGCCGCCCGAGGGTGCCGTCGTCGCCGACGGGTACCTCCTCCCCCTCTACGACGGTGTCGCGGACGTCGTCTTCTCCTCCAACGTGCTGGAGCACGTGGCCGACCCGCAGACGTTCCTCAGCGAGCTGGTTCGGGTGACCCGGCCGGGTGGGCTGATCTATGTGTCGTTCACCAACTGGCTGTCTCCGTGGGGAGGTCACGAGTGGGCGCCCTGGCACTACCTCGGCGCCGAGCGGGCCCGGCAGCGGTACCGGCGCCGCACCGGGCGCCCGGCCAAGCACACGCTCGGCGAGAACCTGTTCGCCGTGCACATCGGCCCCACCCTGCGGCAGGTGCGGGCCCGCGACGACGTGCGGATCGTGTCGGCGCGGTCGCGCTACTGGCCGTTCCTCGCGGAGGGCATCGTGAAGGTGCCGGGACTCCGTGAGGTCGCCACCTGGAACCTTCTCCTCATTCTCCGGCGGTGTGCCCCATGACGACCACGGTCCAGGTTCCTCCCCCGGCGGCCGTCCCCACCCCCGCGACCGCGCCCGACAGGCCCGAGGGGCCGCGGTCACGGCGCTGGCTGCTGGGGTTCTGGGCCGTGGTCCTCGCCCTGTTCCTCGCAGTGCAGCCGGGGCGGCAGACCTTCGACACCAAGCTGGGGGTGACCACCGATCCGGGCCAGTTCCTCGCCGACCTGGGGCAGTTGTGGCACGACCGGGGCGGCTTCGGCGGGATCTCGGACCAGTACGTCGGCTACCTGTGGCCGATGCTGCCGTTCCACTGGGTGTGCCGCACGGCCCATGTGCCGGTGTGGCTGGCCGAGCGCCTGTGGCTGTCGCTGGTGGTGACCGTCGCCTTCTGGGGCGCGCTGCGGCTGGCCGAGCGGCTCGGTGTCGGCAGTGGAGCCTCGCGGCTGCTGGGGGCGGTGGCGTACGCGCTGTGGCCGGTGTTCACCATCGTGGTCGGGTCGACGTCGGCGGCCGTGCTGCCGGGCGCGTTCCTGCCGTGGGTGCTGCTGCCGCTGGCGGACGAGCGGTACACGGCCCGGGTGGCCGCGCTGCGCTCGGCGCTGCTCGTGCCCTTCATGGGCGGCGTCAACGCCGTCTCCACCCTCGCCAGTCTGCTCCCTGTGGGTCTCTATCTGCTGTCCCGGCCGGCCGGGCCCCGGCGGCGCAAGCTGATCGCCTGGTGGGCGCCCGCGATGGTGGTGGCCACCGCTTGGTGGTGGGTCCCGCTGCTGCTGCTCGGCGCGTACGGCGAGAACTTCCTGCCGTACGTGGAGAGTTCGCAGACCACGACGGAGACGATGTCGGCCACCGAGGCGCTGCGCGGTGCCGGGAACTGGGTGGCGTATCTGCACTTCGGCGAGGCGTGGCTGCCGGCCGGATGGACGGTGGTCTCGGCGGTCCTGGTGATCGTGTGCTCGGCGCTCGCCGCCGGGTTCGGGCTCGCGGGTCTGGCCCGCCGGGACCTGCCGGAGCGGCGCTGGCTGGTGCTGACGGCGCTGGTGTGCGCGCTGGTGCTGCTCGCCGGGTACGGCGGCACGGTCGGGGCGCCCTTCCACGGGGCCGTGCAGGGCTGGCTGGACGGGGCGCTGGCGCCGTTCCGCAACATCTACAAGTTCCAGACGGGTGTGGCCCTCGCGCTCACCCTCGGGCTCGCGCACTTCGTCGCGGTGGCCGCCGAGCCGCGCGGGGCGCGGGCGGTGCGCGGCCGGCGCGTGCTGCCGTTCGCCGCGGCCGTGCTGGTGCTGCCGGGGCTGGTGTGGCCGTATCTCAACGGGTCGATCCTGAACCCGGGTTCGTTCCGGGAGATCCCCGCGTACTGGAAGGCCACCGCCGACTGGCTGGAGAAGTACTCGCCCGACTCGCGGGCCCTGGTCGTCCCCGCGACCGCGCACGGGGTGTACACCTGGGGCTCGACCATCGACCAGCCCCTGGACGTGGTCGCCGGCTCCCGCTGGGCGCAGCGCGACTACGTCCCCTTCGGCACGCCCGGCAACCGCCGCGCCATGGACGCCGTCCAGCAGGCCCTGCTCACCGGCGGCGAAGTGCCTGGTCTGGCCGACTACTTGAGCCGGGCCGGGCTGTACTACGTGGTCGTCCGCAACGACCTCGACCCGGACCAGATCGGCTGGACCCCGACCACGACCGTGAAGCGGACCCTGGAGCAGTCCGGCTACGAGCGGGTGACCGGGCTCGGCCCGGTGACGACCGTCGGCCGGATCGCCGAGGACACCCCGCTCCAGGTGGAGGGCCTGTACCCGCGGGTGCGGGCGGTGGAGATCTACCGGCCCGCCGACGAGGCGGTGCCCCGGCCGGGGCAGGCCCGGCTGACGGCGGTCGCCGACACGGCCGTGGTCTCGGGCGGCCCGGAGGCGCTTTTGCCGCTGGCCTCCGCGATGCGCGGCCGGGCGACCGTGCTGACCGGCGACAACCACCCCGGGCTCGGCACCCCGCCCGTGCAGGTCATCGGCGACGGGCTGCGGCGCGCGGACACCCGCTTCGGCCTCGTCGACGCCAACACCTCGTACACGTACACCCGCGACGAGCGCAACGCGCAGGGCGCCCTTCAGGACCCCGGTGAGAAGCCGCACCAGATCCTGCCGGTGACGGGTGTGGAGCACCAGACGGTGGCCGAGCTGCGCGGCGCGCGGTCGGTGACGGCGTCGTCGTACGGCAGCTGGTTCTTCCATCTGCCGCAGTTCGATCCGGTGAACGCCTTCGACGGCGACCCGGCGACCGCCTGGGCGGAGGGCTCGGACGGCTCGCCCGACGGGCAGTGGCTGCGGATCGGCTTCAGCGGGTCCTACGACATGCCGTCGTCCTTCGAGGTCACTCCGCTGCCGCAGGGCAGTGTGCGGGCGGCGCCGACCCGGGTGCGGGTGGAGACCGAGCGGGGCTCGGCGACCAGCTTCCTGCGGCCCGACGGCACGGCCCAGAGCATCCGGGCGTTCCCCGGGCCGACGCGCTGGATGCGGCTGACGATCGTCGACTCGGTCGAGCGGCGCGCCGGGCTCACCGGGGCGGGCTTCTCCGAGGTGGACCTGCCCGGGGTGACCGTGTCCCGGCTGCTGCGGCTGCCCGCCGACACCCGGGGCTCCGGCTCGGCCGCGGACGTGGTCTCCCTGCACCGTACGGCCGACCCGGCGAGCGTCTCCCCGACCGGCATGGAGTCCGGCCTGCGCCGCGGCTTCTCCGTCAACACGCCCGGCGCGTACGGGTTCCGGGCGAGCGCGATCCCCGTGCCCGGTGAGCGGCTGGACCGGCTGCTGTACGAGGTGGCGCCGGACCAGGCCGGCCGGATCACCGCCACCGCCGACTCCACCGCCCGCCTCGGCGTGGGCCTGTCGGCCCGCAACCTCACCGACGGCGACCTGACGACGGCCTGGATCGCCGGGGACCGCCCGACGCTGCATCTGCGCTGGCCGGACAAGCAGCCGGTGGGCGAGCTGGTGCTGGCCCCGGCGGGCGGGCTGACCACCCGGCCCACGCAGGTCCACCTCAGCTCCCCGGACGGCGCTGCGGTCGCCGCCGTCGACGACAACGGCTGGGTGCGCTTCCCGCCGATCACCACCGACCGCCTCGACATCACCGTCACCGCGACCGCCCCGCTCACCCTGCACAACCCGGTCGTCGACGAGGACCTCCAGCTGCCGGTGGGCCTCACCGAGGCGTACGTCCCCTCCCTCGACCGCTACCGCGTGCCGCAGCCCGACCCCTCCCGGACCTTCTCCCTGCCGTGCGGGAAGGGGCCGGTGGTCTCGGTGGACGGGCAGCGGTACGACACGCGCGTGACGGGGACCGTGCGGGACCTGGTCCAGCACCGGGCGGTGGACGTGACGCTGTGTCCGGGCGGGTCGCTCGACCTCCCGGAAGGCGCCCATCGGCTGGAGTCGGCCGACTCCGGCCCGCTGCTCCTCACCGACGTCACACTGACCCGCGGCACGCTTCCCGAGCCGTCCACCAGCGGGCGTGAGCTGCGCGTACGGGACTGGCTGGGCGACCGCCGCGAGGTGACGGTCGGCTCGGGCGCGGCCTCGTACCTGACGACGTACGAGAACCACAACGACGGCTGGAAGGCCACCCTGAACGGCGAGGAGCTGACCCCGGTCCGGCTCGACGGCTGGCAGCAGGGCTGGCGGATCCCGGCCGGGGCGGGCGGCACGGTGAAGCTGACGTACGAGCCGTCGACGGCCTACGAGGGGGCGCTGATCGGCAGCGGGGCCGGGATCGCCGTGCTGGCCTGTCTGGTGCTGTGGCGCAGGCGCGCGGAGAACCCGGACGAGCCGCAGCCGGTGCCGCCCGCACCGGGGTTCTGGCTCGGCACGGTGGCGCTGACGCTGGTCGGCGTGGTGATCGCGGGCTGGTTCGCCCTGCTGGTCCCGGCCCTCGCCGTGCTGGCCCACCGCCGCCACGCTCTCCTCGTGCCGCTGGCGTTCGCCTCCCTCGCGGCCGCGGGTCTCGTGGCGGCGACGGGCGCGGGACGGCCCGCGACGGAAGGGGCCGGGGCCTTCGGGCCGGTCGCCCAACTGCTGGCGTTGACAGGGCTGTTCGCGGCGCTGGTGAGCGTGCGCGAGCCGGGAGCACGGAAGGAGGGCCGGGCATGACGACACGGGTGCCGTTCCCCGTCGTGGACGAGATCTCCCGCCACTGCCATCAGGAGGCCGAACCGGAGACCGTCCACATCGAGGTCCACCTCCCGGGCCGCCTCGACCCCGGCCGTCTCCGCAAGGCCTTCCACGAGGCCCTGCACCAGCACCCCCGCATCCTGATGCGCGAGGCGCCGGCCCGCTGGTACCACCGCCGCTACCTGTGGGAGCTGACGACGGACCCGGACGTGGAGGTGGTGACGTTCCCCGAGCCGGGGAAGGACGCCCTGCGGGACGCCCGGACGCGTGCACTGACGTACGCGCCCGCGCTGTCGGTGTCGCCGCCGATACGGCTGGAGGCCGTCGAGGAGGCCGGCACGGTCCTGCTCCTCACCGTCAACCACACCGCCCTGGACGGCCCCGCCTGCCTCCGTGTCCTCGCCACCGCGGCGGAGCTGTACGGCGGCCGGGACAACGCTCCTTCGACGCCCCCCGTACGGACGCAGGAAGCCGCACCCCCACCACCCGCGCCCTCCCCCTGGGCCCGCCCCGCCAGGATCGCCCCCGGCACACCCGAGCCCACCCCCGGCAACGGCCTCCTCGTCACCGAACTGCCCCTGCCCCGGCGCCCGAAAGGCGCCCCCTACACGGTGAACGACCAGCTGATGGCCGCCACCGCCCTCACCCTCGCCCACTGGAACGGCGAGCACGGCGCCCGCCCCCGCCCGCTGCGCATCACCATGCCCGTGGACGACCGCCCGAGGGACGCCTCCATGCCCATCGGCAACGGCACCCGCCTGGTCGAAGTAACCCTGGCACCGCAGGAGTTGCACCTCCCCATGCCCGATCTGCTCCGCCGTACGGCGACCCGCACCCGCGCGTTGAAGGTCCAACCCCGCCCCCAACTCGGCCATGGGGCAGCTCTGTTGACGAAGCCGGTCACGCCGGTCGCTTGGCGGGCGGCCCTCACGCGAGGGCTGCGCCGGGCGGCCGCGCCCTGGATGTCGACGACGCTGCTCAGCAACATCGGCCGCATCCCGTACCCACTGGACTTCGGCGAGGACGGCGGCCGGGCGCACGCGGTGTGGTTCTCGGCCCCGGCCCGGATGCCGCGCGGCCTCACCGTCACCACCGCCTCCACCGCCGGCCGCCTCCACCTGGCCCTGCGCTGGTCGCGCACCCTGCTCGGGCCGGGCGACGGCGCCCACCTGCGCGACCTGTTCGAGGAGCACCTGCACACCACGGAGGTCCCCGCATGACGGCCGTCGCCCCTGGGGAACTGCGCGACTTCTACGAGGACCCCGCCGTGCCGGTCGCCTCCGGCAGCGCCCGCTCAATGCGTCAGGCGCGCATGCTCGCGACAGCGCTCGGCCCCGCCACCACCGCCCCCCGAACGATCCTCGACATCGGCTGCGGCGACGGCACCGCGGCCGCCACGGCGGCTCCCCTCCTCGCCGGCCATCACCTCGTCGGCGTCGACTGGTCCCAGGACGCGCTCGGCCGCGCCCGCACCCGGCTGCCGTACGCCGTGCGCGGCGAACTCACCGGCGGTGGGCTGCCGTTCCGGGCCGGATCGGCGGACGCGGTGCTGTTCAGCGAGGTCGTCGAGCACCTCGTCGACCCGGACGCGGCCCTGGAGGAACTGCGCCGGGTGCTGCGCCCGGGCGGCCATCTGATGCTGTCCACCCCGAACCTGGCCGCCTGGTACAACCGCGGTCTGCTGCTGGCCGGGGTGCAGCCGGTGTTCTCCGAGGTGAGCCTGCGCGCGATCCACGGCCGGCCGGGCCGGGAGGTCGTAGGACATCTGCGGCTGTACACGGCCCGGGCGCTGCGGGAGTTCGTCGCCGCGTCCGGCTTCGAGGTCGTGACGCTGGCCGGGGCGCCCTTCCACGGGGTGCCCCGGCCGCTCAGGCCGCTGGACCGGCTGGCCTGCGCGCGACCGTCGCTGGCCTCGATCCTGCTGCTGCACGCGCGAAGGACCTGAAGCCCGTGTGGTGGGGAGTGGCCGCGGCCCTGCTGGCGAACGTGCTGTACAGCAGCGGTTTCGTGCTGGAGAAGCGGGCGCTGGCGGGCATGCCGGAGGTGTCGGTGCGGCGCCCGGCGCGGCTGCTGCGCCACGTGCTGGGCAGCCCGCTGTGGCTGGCGGGCTCGGCGGCGCTCGCGGCCGGGTTCGGGGCGCAGCTCGTGGTCTACCGGACGCTGCCGATCGCCGCCGCGCAGGGCATCTTCGTCTCCGGCCTGGTCCTGCTGGTGCTGCTGTCGGCGCGGCTGCTGCGGGAGGAGACCAGCGGGCGCGAGCGGTACGCGCTGGCCGCGATCCTCGCCGCGCTGCTGATGGTGGTGCTGTCGCTGGAGGACACCGAGCGAGTGGGCCGGTCGGCGCCGTACCCGCTGGTTCTGCTGGTGTGCGTGCCGTCGCTGGCGGGCGGGGTGTGGCTGTACCGCGCCGCCGAGCGCCGCGCCGCGCGCCGCCACCGGATGCCGACCACGGGCGTCGAGTACGGCGTGGCGGTCGGCCTGCTGTACGGGGTGAGCTCGCTGGCCGTGAAGGGCGTGTCCGGCTGTCTGACGGGGAGCCCGCCCGGACAGGCCCTGGCCGGGCTGGCCCGCTCCCCGTACCCCTATCTGCTGCTGTTCACCGGCGCGTTCGGTCTGGTGATGTCGCAGGCCGCGCTGCAACGCTGCCGGGCGTCGCTGATCGTGCCGGTGTGTACGACGGTGACGTGTCTGTACACGGCCGTGCTGGGCTCGCTGTCGTTCGGCGAGGCCCTGCCGGGCGATCCGGTGCGGCTCGCGCTGCGGCTGGCGGGCATCTGCCTGGCGGTCGGCGTGCTGCTGTCCGTGCCGAAGCACGACCCGGCCCCGCAAGCCCCCGTCCCCGCCGAGGAGTTCATGTGAAACCGGACGACCCCCTGCTGAAGATCCTGGCCTGCCCGCTCGACAAGGGCCCGCTGCACCTGCTGGCCGACGACGCCCTGTACAACCCGCGGCTGCGCCGCCGCTACCCGATCGTGGACGGCATCCCGCAACTGCTGCCGTCGTCCGGGGAGCAGCTGGGGGACGACGAGCACGAGGACTTCCTGCTGCGCCTTTCCGGGGAACACCCCGAGGCCCCCGGGACGGCACCATGACCGGCCGGCCCACCCTGGCGGCCCGGCTCGCCCCGCACCTGCCGCCACGGCTGGTCGCGGCCGCCGCGCGTGCGGTGTACCCGCGCTTCGAGCCGGAGCTGGCCCGCCTCGGCGACTTCTGCCCGCCCGGCTGCGGGACGGCGGTGGACGTCGGCGGCTGGTACGGCCCCTGGACCCACCGGCTGGCCGGGCGGTCCCGCCGGGTGGTGACGGTGGAGCCGGTACCGCACCTGGCCCGCCTGCTCACGGCGACCGCCCCGGGAAACGTCCGGGTCGTCGAGGCCGCGGCAGGCGACCGCCCCGGCACGGCCCGCCTGTGGCTGCCCGCGGGCGACCCCGGCGACCGGGGCGTCTCCTCGCTCGTACGGCGGGACATCCACGCCCGTGCCGTCCCGGTGCGCGTGGTGGCGCTGGACGACCTGGGCCTGAAGGACGTCGGCTTCGTCAAGGTCGACGTGGACGGCAGCGAGCCCGCGGTCCTGCGCGGCGCGACGGCCCTGCTCTCCCGCGACCGGCCGGCCCTGTTCGTGGAGCTGGAGTCCCGTATCCAGCCGGTCGCGCCGGTGGTGACGTATCTGCGCCTGCTCGGCTACGAGGGCTGGGTGCTGCCCGCGGACACCTGGGTCCCGCTGTCCGCCTTCCCCCTGGAGGCGCACCAGGCCCGTGCCGCCCATGTCGCCTCCCACGGGCTGGCCCGCCGTGTCCTGCCCTTCGGGGACCGGCCGCGGTACGTCAACTCGGTGCTGTTCCTCCCGGACGGCCGCCGCCCGGCCGGGGCGCGGGTGCGCGACGATGGGACGCATGCCGTCAGCTAGCCCGTTCACGCCCCTGCACTTCCAGCTGGTGCTGCTGCGCCGCATGGCCGACCACAACCCGGTCCTGGTGGAGCGGGCCCGCCATGAACTCGGCGTGTCGGTGGCGGAGATGCGCGAGGCCAACAAGCGCTGGCAGGCGATGACCCGCTCACCCCGGGCGCGGCCCGCCGCGAGCCGCTACCGCTCGGTCCTCGGCCCGCCGGAGTCCGTCACGCCCCGCCGTATCGGCGACCTGGACTGCGAGGCCCGGCAGTGGCCGGTCCCTCTCTGGCCCGACCTGCGCTTCGAGATCCTCCTGGCCCCCGACGGCACGGTCTGGAACGAATGGCTGGTCCGCGCCCCGGGCGCGAAGGCCCCGGCCCTGCACACCCTGGCGGACCTCACCCCCTGGTCCTGCACGGTCGACGAGGCCGCGCGCGCCTTCGCCCCGGCCCGCCCCCTGGAAGGCACCGCCCCCACCCGATGGGGCCTGGTCTTCACAGCCCCGGACCTCGACGGCGTACGCCGGGAGGTGGTCGCGGAGTTCACCTGGGGGCTGCTCCAGCGGACGGCGGTGGGCGGTGGTTGACCTTCCCCTTCGGTGAAGCCCCAGCATCGGTGGCGGAAGAGACGAGGACAGGGCGAGGTACTCCATGGAGATGCTGACGATCGGGGCCTTCGCGAAGGTGAGCCGGCTGTCGCCCAAGGCACTGCGGCTGTACGACGAGCTGGAGTTGCTGCGGCCGGCGCGGGTCGACCCGGACACCGGCTACCGGTACTACGCGGCCGGGCAGCTGGAGCGGGCCCGGCTCGTGGCGTGGCTGCGACGGCTCGGGATGCCGCTCGCGTCGATCCGCGAGGTGTGCGACCTCCAGGAGCGGGACGCCCGCGCGGCTGCCGCGGAGATCCGGGCCCACTGGGCGCGCGTCGAGGCGGAGACGGCCGTACGGCGGGACCTCGCCGCGTTCCTCGTCGACCATCTGTCGACCCCGACACGGGAGGACACCACCATGCTGGAACTCCGTTATGCCGCGCACTCCGACCGAGGCCGGACGCGCCCCGCCAACCAGGACGCCGCCTATGCGGGGCGGCGACTGCTCGCGGTCGCCGACGGCTACGGGCCGCGCGGCGAGGGCGCGAGCGGCGCCGCCCTCGATGCCCTGGCCGCGCTGGACACCGGCGACCTGCCGGACGGCAGCGTGCTCGGGCTGCTGGAGGACGCCGTGCGCGACGCGTCCCGCGCCGTGCGGGAGACCGCGGGGGCCGAGGAGACAGGCACCACCCTGACCGCCATGCTCTGGACCGGCTCCGCGCTGGCCCTGGCCCACATCGGCGACTCCCGGGCCTACGTCCTGCGCGACGGCGCGCTCTTCCGCATCACCCACGACCACACCGTCGTGCAGTCCCTGCTCGACGAGGGCCGGCTGACACCCGAGGAGGCGGAGTCGCATCCGCAGCGCTTCCTGCTCCTGAAGTCCCTCTCCGCGGACACCGACCCCCTGCCCGACCTCCGCCTCCACGAGGCCCGCCCCGGCGACCGCTACCTGCTCTGCTCCGACGGACTGTCCGTCACCGTCCCCGACGAACACATCCGACACCTCCTGACCGAGGCCGCCTCCCCCGCCGACGCCGTCCGCACGCTGACCGACGCCGCGAACGACGCCGGCGGCCCGGACAACATCAGCTGCGTGGTCGCGGACGTGGTGATGGCCGGGGCCTGAGCAAGAGGTCCGGTCCGGAAAACAGGAGGCCCGATCGAACAGCGGGCTCCGGCCCGATCCGGCAGGATCGGCGGCATGTCCCTCGCCGGAACCGCCGCCCACGCCTCTGCCGGTCCCCTGCCCCCGCTCGTCGCCCGCGCCGTCGCCGCCGCCCAAGCGCACGGCTTCCCGCACTCCTGCCGCCCCGAACAGGGCCGCCTGCTGCACGCCCTGGCGGGCGGCGCCTGGCGGGTCATCGGGGAGACCGGCACCGGGCTCGGCGTCGGCCTGGCGTGGCTGGCGTCCGGCGCCGGGGAAGCCGTACGGCTGGTCAGCGTGGAACGCGATCCGCAGCGGGCCCGGGCGGCGGCGGCCCTGTTCGCCGACCGGCCCGGTGTGGAGGTGCTCACCGGTGACTGGCGGCGCATCGAGGAGCACGGGCCGTTCGACCTGCTGGTCCTGGACGGCGGCGGACAGGGCAAGGCGCCCGGTGACGCGCCCGCCGACGTGGAGCGGCTCCTCGCCCCCGGCGGCACGGTCGTCGTCGACGACTTCACACCCGCCACCACCTGGCCGCCCCTCCACGACGGCCGCCCCGACCTGGCCCGGCTGCACTGGCTGGACCACCCGGCGCTGCACACCGTGGAACTGCGGCTCGCGCCGGATCTGAGCGCGGTCGTGGGGACGCGCCGCGTCGCTCGGTGACCGTTGTCACGGGCCGGGCTCCTGCGGGCTCCGGCGGGGTTGGGGTAGGAACGGTTCGTCGTCGAATTTCCCGGCCGTTTCCGATCGTCAAGGAGTGCCCCGCGTGTCCTCCCTCTTTCCCGCGCTCGCCGGTGGACCGGGCGAGCGCGTCGCGCTCCGGTTCGGGGCGCGGTCGCTGACGTACGCGCGACTCGCCGCCGCGGCCGGTGCCGTGGCGGAGGGGGTGCGTGGTGCGGGCCGGGTCGCCGTGTGGGCGACGCCCGAGCTGGAGACGGCCGTCGGTGCGGTGGGCGTGCTGGTCGCCGGGCTGCCGCTGGTGCCGCTGAACCCGAAGTCGGGCGAGAAGGAGCTGGCGCACATCCTGAGCGACAGCGCGCCGGACGTCGTCCTCGTCGGGCCGGGTGCCGAACTGCCCGAGGCGGCCCAGGGGTTGGCGCGCGTCGAGGTCGACGTGCACGCGGAAGGCGCCCTGCCCGCGGAGTCGGCCGGTGACGCCGACCCGGCTCTGGTCGTCTACACGTCCGGCACGACCGGCCCGCCCAAGGGCGCCGTCATCCCGCGGCGGGCGATCGCCTCGACGCTGGACGCGCTGGCCGACGCCTGGCAGTGGACGGACGCCGACGAGCTGGTGCACGGGCTGCCGCTGTTCCATGTGCACGGGCTGGTGCTCGGCATCCTCGGCCCGCTGCGGCGGGGCGGCGGCGTACGGCATCTGGGCCGGTTCACCACCGAGGGCGTGACGCGGGAGCTGGCGTCCGGCGCGACGATGCTGTTCGGGGTGCCGACGATGTACCACCGGATCGCGGAGACCCTGCCCGGCGACCCGGAGCTGGCGAAGGCGCTGGCGGGGGCGCGGCTGCTGGTGTCCGGGTCGGCCGCGCTTCCGGTGCACGACCACGAGCGGATCGCGGCGGCGACCGGGCGCCGGGTCATCGAGCGGTACGGCATGACGGAGACCCTGATGCTGTGCTCGTCCCGGTGGACACCCCCGGACCCCCGGCCCAGCGTCCGCGCCGACGGCGAGGCCCGCGCCGGGACCGTGGGGGTGCCGCTGCCCGGCGTGGAGCTGCGGCTGGTGGAGGAGGACGGCTCCGGGATCACGGCGTACGACGGGGAGACCGTCGGGGAGATCCAGGTGCGCGGGCCGAACCTGTTCACCGAGTACCTCAACCGGCCCGACGCCACCGCGGCCGCGTTCACGCAGGACGGGTTCTTCCGCACCGGGGACATGGCGGTGCGCGAGCCCGACGGCTATGTCCGCATCGTCGGCCGCAAGGCCACCGACCTGATCAAGAGCGGCGGTTACAAGATCGGGGCCGGTGAGATCGAGAACGCCCTGCTGGAGCACCCGGGCGTGCGCGAGGCCGCCGTGACCGGGGAGCCGGACCCGGACCTGGGCGAGCGGATCGTCGCCTGGATCGTGTCCGCCGACCCCGAGGCCCCGCCCACCCTCGCCGAGTTGGCCGACCACGTGGCCCGGCGGCTCGCCCCGCACAAGCGGCCCCGGGTCGTCCACCACCTCGACGCGCTGCCCCGCAACGACATGGGCAAGATCATGAAGCGGGCGCTGACCTCATGACCGTACGCCTCACCGCACGGCAGGCGATCGCCCTGGTCGCCGAGGACTTCACCGAGCTGCCGCCGCCCGAGCGCGAGCCGGCCCCCGACGGCCCCCTCGGCTGGCACGGCTACGACGCCGCCCGCGCCCGCGCCGCCGAGCGCACCGGCGAGCCGGAGTCGGTGGTGTGCGGCACCGCCCGTGTCGGGGGCACCCGGGCCGTGCTGATCTCCTTCGAGTTCGGGTTCCTGGGCGGCTCCCTCGGCGAACGCACCGGCGACCGCATCGAGGCGGCGTACGTCCACGCACGCGAACACCGGCTGCCGGTCGTGCCGTTGATCGCCACGGGCGGCAGCCGGATGCAGGAGGGCATGGTCGCGCTGACCCAACTCCAGCGCGTGGCCCGGCAGTCGGTGCTCACGCGTGAGGCCGGGCTGCCGCAGATCGCCGTGCTGCGCGACCCGACGACCGGCGGCGGCTGGGCCACCCTGGGCGCGGGCGCCGACGTGGTCCTCGCCCTCCCCGGCGCCCAGGTGGGCTTCGCCGGCTCCCGGGTGCGCCCGGCGGACGCCGACCCGGCCGCGTACACGGCCGAGGCGCAGGTCGCGGCGGGCGCGGCCGACGCGGTCGTACCGCCGCAGGAGCTGCGCGAGGTGCTGGGCCGCTGGCTGCGGCTGCTGACGGCGCCCTCCGCCGAAGCCGCGCCCCCGCCCGAGCCCCTCGGCGCCCGCGACCTCCCGCGCACCGGCTGGGACGCGGTCCGGCGGGCCCGCTCCCCCGAACGCCCCCGCGCCGAGGCCTATCTGGACGCCTACTTCACCGACCGGGTGGCGATCAGCGGCGACCGCTGCGGCGGCACCGACCCCGGCATGCTGTGCGGCTTCGGCGAGCATCGGGGCCGTACCGTCGCGTACGCCGCCCAGTGCGGGACCGCCACCCGCCCGGCGGGCTACCGGACGGCGACCCGGCTGATCCGGCTCGCGGACCGGCTCGGCATCCCGGTGCTGACCCTGGTGGACACTCCGGGCGCGGCCAACGACGCCGAGGCCGAGCGGCAGGGTGCGGGCGCGGCGATCGCGGAGCTGTTCGCCGCGGTGGCGGGCGCCCGCACCCCGGTGACCACGCTGCTGATCGGCGAGGGCGGCTCGGGCGGGGCACTGACCCTGGCCGCGCCCGGCAACACCTGGGCCGCGCCGGACAGTTACTTCTCCGTCATCGCGCCGGAGCTCGCGGCCGCGATCCTGAAGCGCCCGCCGGAGGAGATCGAGGCGACCGCCGGTCAACTGCGGCTGCGGCCGCAGGACTTGGCTGAGCTCGGACTGATCCGAACAGGGGATCAGCTGTTCCCTGGAACAGGTGATCGTCACCCCTGAGGGTCAACTGGGGCCCCTGGGGCGGGACATACTCACTGTGCGCGAACGACGGGCTGCAGACCGTGATCGACCACGCGCATGTCCCAGCTGAACCTCTGCAAGGAGTAGCTCGATCATGAACCTTCTCACCGACGCCCTCGCCTGCCTCGTCCACTTCATCGGCTGGCTCGTCTGAGGCCGTCCCGAGAACGCACGGCGGCGCCGTCTCCCCGTCCCAGGGAGGCGGCGCCGTCCGCGTGTCAGCGGACCCCCGCGGCCCGGATCACCTCCTGCCGCACGGCCCCGCCCCGGTCGTCCCGCGCCGACGCCCGCAGGGACACCGACCCGGCGCCCGCCGGGACGTCCAGCACCCCGCGCCCCGCGCGGTCCAGCGGAACCCTCCGCCAGCTCACCCCGTCGTCGTACGACACCTCCAGCGCGACCCCGCCGACGACCCCGCTGCCCGCCGCCCCGGCGACGTACCCGGCCCCGATCCCGACGGGCACGCGGCGCCCGCCCGGCACCCGGCCCGCGAGGTCGGTGCCGAGGTCGAAGGAGAGGTTGATCAGCGGCAGCCGGGTCTCCTCGGCGGTGGCCGCGGAGCGGAAGGTCCACTCGGTGTGCCCCTCGGTGGCGAGCCCCCAGCGTTCCGCGTCGAGCGCGGTGTCGGTGACGACCCGGTAGGTGTGCTCGCCGGCGGGCGCGCCGGACACAGAGGCGTCGGCCCCCCGGCGCCGGTCGACGAGTCCGCCGTCCAGGTACACCTCGGTGGTCTGTCGCATGCCGCTCTCCTCGCTCCACACGTCGCCGAAGCCGGAGTGGTCGGGCCCGGAGTCGCCCCAGCCGGGCAGGCTGAACTCCAGCCGGTCGCCCGTGCGGACCGGGCCCCGGTCCAGCGCGGTGCCGAGCCAGGGATGCCAGACGGGCCGGAACCACGGCAGCTCCCGGTGCGTGCCGCCCCGGTACCGGACGACACCGCCGCGCTGCTCCAGCGCCCCGTCGGCCGTCGTCACCGACTCCTGCCAGCGCTGCCCGGGCCCGGCCGAGACGAAGTCCGTGCGGGCGGCGGGCTGGTCGACGCGCTCGGGGAAGCCGAGCCCGACCGGGAAGGCGTCGGTGAGCGAGTACCGGAACTCGCTGCCGCTGCGCGGCACCGCCGCGTGGAACTCGGTGTCCAGCACGGCCAGTTCGTCCTCACCGGGCCGGTAGGTCAGGTCCCGGTCGGGTATCGCGCCCCGGTGCCCCTGCGAAAGGTCGTACACATAGGGCGTGTTGCGCGTGCCGGTCATGTCGACGGCCCCGGCCTCCCGCAGCCGGGCCGCGTCGGCGGCGTCGACCGTGGCGATGGGGAAGGGCCGGTCGGAGCCGTCGTCCGCGCCCCACCAGGCGCTGAGCCGGCCGGGCCGGTCGTCGGTCACGAACAGGGCCGCCACCCCGGCGTCCTGCGCGGCCTGGGCGAGCGCACCCGGTTCGGCTCCCTCGGCGAGGCGCACGAGCACCGCCTTGCCCCGGGCATCGTCGAACGACCCCTCCACCAGCGGCAGCCTCCTGCGGCCCTCGACGAGCGTGCCGCCGGACTGCACGAGCGCGTCGGCGACACCCCGCACCTGAAGCAGCGGCTTGCCCAGCCGCCACACGGTCCGGTACTCGAACAGGCCCTGGCCGACCCGTGCGGTGGGCGCCGCGAACACGCTGTCGTACGTCACCGGCACCATGACCGCCCCGAACGCGTCGGAGCCGCCGCCGGAGCGGGCGTACTCCATGACGAGCCGGCGCCGCTCGGTCCGCCGGTCGACCTCGGCGCGCAGCTCACGCAACTCCCGGCCGTCGAGGGTGACTTCGCGGTCACGGTCGAGGACGACCTCGGGCGCGGCGAGGAAGCCGAGGCCGAGCGAGTCGGTGCCGTGGCTGCCGCGCACGTCGAGGAAGGAGGTCAGGCTGTAGGTGCCCGGCGCCAGCCGCAGCGCGAGGCTTCCGGAGTCGCCGACCCGGGCCTGGAACGGGTCGGTGCCCTCGGCGAGTTGCTGCACCGTGAGGTCGGCCGCGGCGGGCTCCCCGTCGCGGTTCTTGACGCGCACGGTGAGGGTGTACCGCTCGTCCTCCTTGACCATGCCGTACGCGGTGCGGGCGAGAGGCGTGCCGTCGTCCGAGACGGCCGTGATCCGGCCGCCGGTGGCGCCGACCGGGGCCTTGGTGCCGTCCCGGGTGACGGTCGTGGACGCGGTGCCGTGCGCTGGGACCACCAGCGTGCTGTCGGCGAGCACGGCGGCCTCGTCGGAGGCCGACAGACGCAGCCGTACGTCCGTATCGGTGGAGTTGGCGTAGGTGAGGGTCCGCGTCACCGGCGGGTTCGCCGCATAGGGCCAGCGCAGGAAGCCGAGGTCGACACCGCCGGTCGCCGTGACCGGGGCCCGCACCGCGTCCGGCACGCTCACCCGCCCGGCGCCCAGCTCGTACACGGACGCGTCCAGCGGCTTCGCCGTCGACATCAGCGCGTCCTTCAGCCGGTCGCCCGGCCAGTCGGGGTGCTGCTCGGCGAGCAGCGCGGCCGCGCCCGCGACGTGCGGGACCGCCATCGACGTACCGCTCAGGGAGGTGTACGGCCCACTGCCGGCGGTCAGTCCCGAGCGGGCGGCGAGGATGTCCACGCCGGGCGCGGCGAGGTCGGGTTTGAGGGCGTTGTCGCCGAGGCGCGGACCGGCGCTGGTGAACCAGGCGGCCCGGTCGGCGGAGTCGACGGCGCCGACGGTGAGGGCGGCGTCGGCGGCGCCGGGCGAACCGATGGAGGAGGGCGCGCCGGTGTTCCCGGCGGCGACCACGAACAGGGCGCCGGTCTCGCGCGAGAGGGTGTTCACGGCCTGCGCCATCGGGTCCGTGCCGTCGCTGGGCTCGGTGGTGCCGAGGCTCATGCTGACGATGTCGGCACCGGCCTCGCGGACGGCCCACTCCATCCCGGCGATGATCTGCGACTCGCTGCCGGTGCCCTGGTCACCGAGCACCTTGCCGATCGCGAGCGCGGCTCCGGGCGCCACGCCCCGTTCGGCACCGGCCGAGGCGGCCCCGCTGCCGCCGAGGACCGAGGCGACATGCGTGCCGTGGCCCCACCGGTCGGCGACCTCCTGGCCCTCGACGAAGCTGCGGCTCGCGGTGACGCGTCCGGCGAGGTCGGGGTGGTCGGCGTCCACGCCGGAGTCCAGGACCGCGACGGTGACGCCCTTGCCGGTCAGCCCGGCCTCCCAGGCGGCGGCCGTGCCGATCTGGGCATTGCTTTCGGCCATGTCGGCGCGCACCCGCCCGTCGAGCCACACCGCGCGGATGCCGTCCTGCCGGGTGAACGCCCGCCAGAACTCCCGCCCCCGGCCCGCCTCCACTGCGGCCCCGCGCACACTGGGCAGGACCCGCGTCCGCTGCGCCCCACGCGGTACGGCGGCCCGCACGCCCTTGTCGTACGTCACGATCAGCGGCAGCTCGGCGGCCCGCTCGTCGGCGAGGCCCTGCCGTATCAGCCCGCTCACGTCGAACAGCCGCTCGTCGAGCGTGCCCGCGCGCAGATACGGCAGGGCCTCGTCCGGTACGACGGTGATACGGCCGTTCGCCGACCGGACACGTACCGCTCCCCCGGCGCCCTCGGGCCGCCGTACGGCGACCGTCTGCTTCCCGCCTCCGACGTCGGTGACGGTCACGCGGTCGCCGGTGACGAGGGTGACGTGGTGTACCGGCCGCTCGGTGTTCTCGGTGGTCTCGTTGTTCCCGGTGTTCCCGGCGTTCTCGGTGTTCCCGGTGTGCGCGAGGGCCGGGGTGCCGCCCTCCGCGTGCACCGTCGGCAACAGCAGGAGCGCCACGACGGCCGCCGTCACGGCGGCCCGGCGCCCGACTGGTCCTCTGGTCATCCCCACCTCTCTCGGTCGAGTGGGTCGAGTGGTGGGAGCAGTGTGATGTGCCTTGTGTTGCACGGGAGTTGACCGGGGGCAGCGGATCGTCGATGTGGCGGGTTTCCGCCACCGCCGCGGGACGCGCGGCGTTTGTGGCGGGACAAGGCGAAGTGCTCTCCGACACAATGGAGTTCACCGACGTCACGCAACACACGGGGGAGCGGCACGGCGCCATGGACGGCCTGGTGGAGTTCAAGACCGAGGACGGCGCGCGGATCGTCGTGGAGGCGGCCGAGGACGACGCGTCCGGCGCCCGGCTGGTCTCGCGCGGCGACGGACCGGCGCAGGCGGTGCGCACCTTCGAGGGCGCCCTGGAGGGAGTGCGCGCGGCGGCGGAGTCCGCGCTGCGGGTGTTCCGCGACGGCCTGCTCCGACCGGACTCGGTGGAGCTGGAGTTCGGGGTCAAGCTGAGCGCGGAGACGGGCGCGATCATCGCCAAGGGCGCGGCGGAGGGCCACCTGATCGTCAAGCTCAGCTGGTCACCGGGCCCGGCCGGCGGGTCCGCGGGGGCGGCTGACGCGGCCGCGGGGGCGGCTGACGCGGCCGCGGGATCGGCCGACGAGTCCGCGAGCCCGGCGGCCGGGGCCGCACCATCGGCCGACGGCTCCACAGCACCGACTCCCGCCCCCACCGCACCGACCCCCCGCCCCGCATGAGCAACGCCACCTGGCACGCCCGGATCGAGTGCGGGAAGGAAGTCGGCGCGGGCTTCCTGGTGTCCGCGCGCCGGGTGCTCACCTGTGCCCATGTCGTGCGGTGCAGCGACGCGGCCGAGGTCACCGTGTCCTTCCCGGGACGCCGTGAGCTGGGCGGCGTCCGTGCCTCGGTCGCCGTGCACGGCGGCTGGCGGGGCGGCGTGGCCGACCCGGGCGACCTCGCCGTACTGGAGCTGGAGCGGGACGTGCCGCTGGCCCCGGCCGCGTTCGCGCCGCCCGGCGCGGAGCACGGCGGCGAGCTGGTGGCGTACGGCTTCCCGAAGGGCTACGACGAGGGCATGCTCGCCGCCTACCGCGCCCTGCCCGGCCCGCTGATCTCCGGCGAGTGGGTCCAGCTGGAGGCGCTGACCGCGCACGGGCAGCCGCTGGCGGCCGGGTTCAGCGGGGCGGCGGTGACCCGCCCGGACGGCAGTGTGGTCGGGATGGTGTCGGCGGTCGCGGGCTCCCGGGAGGTGCGGGTGGGCCGCATGCTGCCGACGGAGATCATGGCCCGCTACTGGAGCGGCCTCGGCGAACTGGTGCCGACGGCCGGCCACGCGGCGGACGACAGGCGGCGGCTGTACACGCTGGTGCGGCGGGCGCAGGAGGAGGCCCGTGCGGGACTCGACCCCGACCGGCTGTACGTCGACGCGGTGGGCCCCTTCGGACCGCCGCTGCCGCCGGGCGGGTTCCCGTCGCTGGAGCGGGCGGCGGGGTATGTGCAGTGGGAGGTGCCGGAGGCGGAGGCGGTGACCCGGTTCGCCGACCGGCTGGAGGAACTGCTGCGCGGCGACGAGACGCCCGCCCGCCCGGAGGCCGCCTGGTCGCCGATCGTCGTGGAGATCGAGCACAGCGGCGCGGGCGCCGACCAGGTCACCGTCGAGGTCTCCGCCTACCGCGACGGACACCGCCGCCCGGTCGGCGCCCGCCGTCTGCCGCGGTCCGGCGTCCGCGCGTACGTGCAGGAGCGCATCGACGAGGCCTTCACCCAACTCTCCCCGGATGCCGAGGAGTTGCTGACCTTCGTGCTGCCGCGGGAGTGGCTGAACGAGCCGGTGTCCCGCTGGGAGTGCAGCCCCGACGACCCCACCCCGCTCGGCTGCGCCTACCCGCTCGTGGTGGCCGACCGCGCCCGGCACCGCAGTGGCCGGCTGCGCCACCAGCTCGCCAAGAAGTGGCAGAAGCTGGACGCCGGCACCACGTCCCTGCACCGCGTCGAATGCGGCACCCGCGAGCGGCCCCTGAGCCTGCGCAAGCGGCTGCGCGAGCACGACGCGGGGCTCACCGCGTACGGCGCTCCGCCCACAGCCGTACGGGAGCACTTCGAGGTCGCCGTCAACGTGCCCGTCCCCGTCCTGCTGTGGCCGCGCACCGGCTGCCCCGGCGCCGCCCACGCGGGCCCCTGCCCGGGCGGCACCTTCCTGGACGAACTCGCCGAGTCCGTCACCGGCGTACCGCCCGCGGACCTGCCCCGCCTCGTCCTGACCCTGCGCGAGACCGCGGAGGCCGCCGACGAGCCGGAGCGGCACTGGGCCCACGGCCTGCAGCTGCTGTGGGACGACCCGCGCTGCTTCCCGGAGCCGACCGCCTGTCTGCACTCACCTGTCGCCTGAGCGAAACATGAAAGAAGAGCCCCGCATGCCCCTGTGGCCCGTCTACACCGGCACCGACGAGCCGCACGACGGCATCCTGAAGCTGCCCCCGCCCCCGCCGTGGCGGGCGTTCGACGGCGGCCCGGTGCTCCAGGCACCCACGGACGACACCGCCGACGCGGACTCCCCCGACCGCACCCACCGCGCCGCGACATACCGGGCCACCGAGCAGACGGTCCAGCTCGTCAACGCCGCCCTGTACCTGCGCCGCCCGCTGCTGGTCACCGGCCCGCCCGGCACCGGCAAGTCCTCCCTCGCCTACGCCGTCGCCCGGGAGCTGCGGCTCGGCCCGGTGCTGCGCTGGAACATCACCAGCCGCAGCACCCTGCACGACGGCCTCTACCAGTACGACCCGCTGTCCCGGCTGTACGCGGCCCGGCAGTCGCTGGAGGGGGCGAGTGACACCGGCGTGGAGAACCACCTGCGCCTCGGCCCCCTGGGCACCGCGCTCCTCCCCTACGCCCGCCCGCGCGCCCTGCTCGTCGACGAGATCGACAAGAGCGACCTCGACCTGCCCAACGACCTGCTGCACGTCCTGGAGGAGGGCCAGTACGAGATCCCGGAGCTGGTCCGCGCGGCCAGGGACACGCCGGTCGCCCAGGTCATGGCCGACGGCACCGACGAGCGCGTCCCCGTCGAGCGCGGCCGGGTCCGCTGCCGCGCCTTTCCCTTCGTCGTGCTGACCAGCAACGGCGAGCGCGAGTTCCCGCCCGCGTTCCTGCGCCGCTGTGTCACCCTCCGGCTGAGCCAGCCCGACGACGGGCACCTCGCCGACATCGTCCGCGCCCATCTGGGCGAGCCCGACGAGCACGCCCGCCGCCTCATCGACCGGTTCCTCTCCCGCGTCGGCGGCGGCGACCTGGCCACCGACCAGCTCCTGAACGCCATCTACCTGGCCCGCACCTCCGACCTCCCCGCGCACTCCCTGGACGACCTGGCCACGCACCTGATGCCGTACCTGGGGCAGGACCCGCAGACAGATGCCTTCTGACGCCCCCGACCCGCTGGCCCGTCTCGCCGACCTGCTGGCCGAGGCGGGCGGCTCCGGCGTACGGCCGACCGGGCGCGAGCTGGCCGAACTGCTGTGGCTGGCGCGGCGGATGGAGGACGCGGAAGGCCTCTCGGCAGAAGCGGAGCCGGAAGCTGAGCCGGGGCCGGAGGTGGAGGCAGAACAGCCGAGGCCCCCGAGCCCGGAGCCCACCCCGCCCCCGGCCCCCGAATCCGAGGCACCACCGACACCCCCGGCCCCCGAGGCGCGGGCCCCGCTGCACCTCCCCTCCCCCCGCACCGCCGACGCACCGGCCACGTCACCCCGGCACGCCTCCCTCCTGGCCCCCGCGCCCCCGATGCTGCGCCACCCCCTCGGCCTGCAACGCGCCCTGCGCCCGCTGAAGCGCCGTACGGACGCGCCCACCGGCCGTGAGCTGGACGAGCGGGCCACGGCCGAGCGCATCGCCCGCCTGGGCGCGGCGCCCGAGTGGTGGCTGCCGGTCCTGCGCCCGGCGCAGGAGCGCTGGCTGCGGCTGCGCCTGGTCCACGACACCGGCCCGACCATGCCGGTCTGGCGCCCCCTGGTCAGCGAACTGCACACCGCGCTGGCCCAGTCGGGCGTCTTCCGCACGGTGACCCTGCACCGCGCCGCCCCCGACGGCACGGTCGGCACCGACGCCGCGCACGCCCCCGCCGACGGCCGTACGGTCACGCTCCTCATCAGCGACTGCATGGGCCCGCAGTGGCGCAAGGGCCCGGCGGCCACGCGCTGGTACAGCACCCTGCGCCGCTGGTCCCACCGCATGCCGGTCGCCCTGATCCAGCCCCTGCCGGAACACCTATGGCGCGACACCGCCCTCCCGGCGACGCCGGGCCGCCTCTCCTCCCCCCACCCGGCGGCACCGTCGGCGGCCCTGACCTTCACGCCGTACGACGACACCGCGGAGGCAGGCGTCCCCCTGCCGGTCCTCGAACCGGACCCGGCCTGGCTGGCGAACTGGGCGTCGCTGACCGCCTCACCCGGGGGCACGCGGTACCCGGCGGCGGTGGCGACTCTGCCGGCCACCCCGCCGGACGCGACGGGCCTCACGGACCTGTCCCTGCTCACCCCCGAGGAACTGGTCCTCCGCTTCCGCGCCACCGCCTCCCCGGAGGCCTTCCGTCTGGCGGGCCACCTGGCCCTGGGCCGCCCCGACCTGCCGGTCATGCGGCTGATCCACGCCGCCCTGGAACCCGACCCGCGCCCCCAGCACCTCGCGGAGGTCATCCTCAGCGGCCTGCTGACCACCGCCCCAGGACCGCCCGGCAGCTACACCTTCCGCCCCGAGGTCCGCGACCTCCTGCTGCGCGCGGTCCCCCGCACCTCCCGGCTGCACACCACCGACCTGCTGGAACGGGTCGGCGGCCTCATCGACCGCCGCGCGGGGCGGGCGCGGGGGGAGTTCGCGGCGACCACTCCTGCGGAGGGCGGGACGGAGACAGGGGCCGACGACGAGGCCTTCGCGACGGTCAGCCAGGAGAGCGCGCGGCAGCTGACCGGCGTCGAGCCGGCGCCGGCAGGGCTGGGAGACCGATACCAGCTGCTGCGGCGGCTGACCCCGACGGGAACCCTGTGGCAGGCGAAGGACATCGAGACCGGCCGCCAGGTGGCGCTGCGGCTGCACGGGACGATCACCGACTCGGCCCGCCAGGAGGCGTTCCTGCGCGAAGCACGGGTCCTGATGAAGCTGCGCCATCCGAACGTGGTGACCGTCCACACCATCGGCTTCGACGGCCCCAACCCGTACGTCGCCATGGAGCACCTGGAGGGCGTCCCGCTCAACAGCCTCGCCGCGCCCAACGGTTACCGGCTTCCGCCGCCGCTGCTGGTGTCGGTCGGCAGCCAGCTCGCCCAGGCCCTCCAGGCCGTGCACAGGGCAGGGATCGCGCACGGCGGTCTCGGCATGTCCCGGGTGGTGCTGCTGCCCGACGGCACGGTGAAGCTCAGCCTCTTCGAACCGGGACGCGCGCCCGGCTCGGAAGGACAGGAGGCGGATCTGTGGGCGCTGGGCGAGTTGCTGCTGCAGCTGGCGACGGACACGGGCTCCCGGGCCCGCCCGGTCGACGCCGACGCGCTCGTACGCCTGCCGTCCCGGATACGCCGGGACTACGCGCACGCCCTGAATCGGCTGATGCACGCGGAGCCGGGGGGCCTGGTCCTGCTCGCGGACCCGCAGCTGCTGCACACCGTGCGCGACGCGTGCGCCCCGCGCCTCTACAAGGTCCTGGGCCCGCTACGGGTCGAGGGGGCACCCGAACTCGACGACACCGCACGGGCCATGCTGGCGCTCCTGCTGCTCAGGCACGGCCGCGTGGTCACCCATGACGAACTCCGCACGGGGATGTGGGGGCCGGGAGAGGAGCCGAGGAACGCCATGGCCGTCCTCGGCGCGACGGCCTCGCGGCTGCGCACCCTCCTCGGCCCGGACGCCGCCCTGGCGACCCGCCCCGACGGCTACGCCGTGCACACCAGCGCCGACCAGGTGGACGTCGTCCGCTGCGACGCCCTCGTCCGGCGCGCGGAAGAAGCACGCCTGGCGGGGGACCTCACCAACGCCCACGCCCACATCACCGACGCACTGGGCCTCTGGCACGCCGACGCCGTTCTGCACAACGTCCCCGGCCCCGCCGCCCGCACCGCCCGCACCCGCCTCCTCCAGCTCCACCTCACCCTGTGCCGCACCCGCGCCGAACTCGACCTGGACCTCGGCGAGGTGGACCGGGCGGCCGCCGACCTCGCCGGCCTGGTCCGCGCGCACCCCGCCCGGGAGGACTTCCGCCGTCTGTATCTGATCGCGCTGCGCCGCCAGGGCCGTACGGCTCAGGCGCTGGAGGTGTTCGAGGAGTACGAGGTCTCCGGCGGCCGCAGTCCCGAGCTGCTGGAACTGGGCCGGGAACTGCGCGAGGAGGCAGGCCCAGGCCCCTCCCCGGCCGTCCCCGCCCTCACGCTGACGACCTCCCCCCTCAGCGGCCGGCCCGAGGCCCGCATCAGGCTCGAGTACGCGGTGCACGACGCCCTCGTCCGCGGGGCGCTCACCCCGCAGCAGTACGAGGTGACCGTCCGCGAGGACGGCTACCTCGTCCACACGGAGCCCGGCGCCGACCTGCTGCCCGTCCTGGTCGCCGCCCTGCGCAGCCTCCCGGACGCCCTGGCCGGGCTGCGGGACGCGCCGCCGGTGCGGGTGACCTTCCAGGACGCCCCGCAGCCGCCGGTGCAGCCGCCGCTGCTGGTCTGCGTCCCCCCGGCCCTCCACGGGCGGTTCGCCGCCAGCTCGGCCGCCCTGGGCCCGCACCGGTTCCGGCCGTTGTACGGTCCCGTGGACGCGCCGCCGCTGGCCTGGTACTGCCCGCTGGTGCCGGGCGCCACCCCGCCGGACGAGGACCGCGACCTGGTGCGCGGCCCGCTGATCGCCCGCGACCTGCGCGAGCTGCGCGTACCGGACACGGGCCGTACGGCGGTGGTGCACGCTCCGCCCGACCGCCCCCTCACCCTGCTCAACCCGGCCCAGCCGCACGGGGTGGGCCCGCCGCGCGCCACGACGTACTACGAGGTGGACCTCACCCCGCACGAGGCGAGCCGCCGGCTGGTCCTGCCCAGCTCCGGCAAGAGCGGCTTCCCGGCGGCGGTCGACCTGTCCTGGCATGTCACGGACCCGGTCGCCTTCGTCCACGGCGGACCGGACCGCGTGCTGCCGCGACTGCTGGACCATCTGACGGACACCGCCTCACGCATCACCCGCCGCTACTCCCTGCGCCACATGGCGGGTGCCGAGCGCGCGGTGACGGCGGCCCTGGCGGGCGACCGGCCGGTACCCGGGCTGGTGGTGATCTGGTCGGTGCGGCTGGGCGCCGCGGGGTCGGGCACCCTGTCCCCGGCCGCCCCGCGCCCCCTGCCCGAGCTGCTCGCCGACGCGGAGCTGGTCCTGGTCGGCTTCGACGGCCCGCTCACCCGGCTGTTCTCGGCGCAGACCGCCCGCGAGGCGGTGCGCGAGCTGCTGTCGGTCGTCGCCGAACACCGGGACCCGGCGGAGGCGTTGGACGGCCGACCCCTGCCGCGCCCGGCGCCGCTGGAGGCGTTCCCGCACCCGCTGGACGTGCTGCGTGCCTTCTCCCGCGACCGGCTCGGGCCCCTGATGCGGGCCCGGCTGGAGGAGCTGGAGCTGCTCGCCGTACGGCACTCGCCGGCCACCCACCGCTCCGGCGCGCTGATCGACGTGCTGCACATGGCGCGCCGTCAGGTCGCGGTGGTCACGGACGTCAGCGAGGCCGCGGTCCACCGGTACGCCCGGCACCACCGCCTCTCCACGCGCGTCCACGGCCGCGACGACGACCTCCGGCGGCTCATGCCCGACCCGAGCTGTCTGCAGCGCGCCGTGGGAGAACACCACCCCGCCGCCCCTCCGCGGGCCCTGCTCATCTCCTCCTCGGTGGCCGAGGTGACCGCCGCCCGGCGCATCGGTGTGCCGTGCATCGGGCTGGGCCGCAATCCCATGCTGGAGCAGCATCTGCTGGAGGCGGGCTGCGAGGTCACGGTGCCGTCGCTGGAGCCGGTGCTGGAGGCGGCGCGCACGCTCTGAGCGCGCCTTCGCGCCGACCGAACGCGCCTTTATGTCTGGCTCACTTCGAACAAATAGGGCAAATCAACCATTCGGCGGCGCCCCGCCCGGCGCATCCCAGAAGGCGCCCGCCCCCACGGCCCCCGCACGATGCGTGTACGGCCCGCCGGCCCGGCGGCCCGCACAGCGAGGCCCGCCCCCGGGCGGCCCCATGGTCTGCGCTCTCGGGAGGACCTGCCAATGACCGCCAGTCTGGAGCAGTTGCGCCGCTGCCACTTCGCCGTCGACCTGGGCGCGGCGCGGACGCGGGTGTACGTGAAGGGCGCCGGGCTGGTCGTCGACCAGCCGTCCGCCGCCGCCGTCAACACCCGCACCGGCGCACTGATCGCGGTCGGCGAGTTCGCGGAGAAGATGACGGGCCGCACCCCGCACTACATCCGCGTCGTCCGGCCCGTCTCCGGTGGCACGGTCGTCGACATCGAGATGGCGCAGCGCATGCTGCGGCACCTGATCGGCGACAAGATCCGCCGTCAGCTGCGCCGCAAGCCGTTCCTGCGGGCCGCCGCCTGCACCCCGCACGACGCCGACCCGCTGGCCCAGCGCGCCACGATCGAGACCCTCGTCGGCCTCGGCGCCCGCCGCGTCGAGCTGGTCGACACCCTCATCGCCACCGCCGTCGGCTGCGGCCTCCCGGTCGAACAGCCGGAGGCGACGATGGTCCTGGACTGCGGCGCCGCCGCCACCCAGGTCGCCGTGCTCTCCCTCGGCTCGATCGTCACCGCCGCCCGCCTGCCCGTCGGCGGCGAGGCCGTGGACCACGCGATCGTGCAGCACCTGCGCCACGAGCACGAGCTGATGCTGCCCAGCCAGTCGGTGCGGCCCCTCCAGCTGGCCCTGTCCGGCAACGGCCTGACCCCGCACGGACCGGCCTCCACCGAGATCCACGGCCGCGACGTCGCCACCGGCCTCGCCCGCTCGGTCCAGGTCGACACGGCCGCGGTCCGCGACGCCATCCAGACCCCGCTGACCGCCGTCCTCGACGGCATCGGCAAGGTCCTGCGCAACTGCCCGCCCGACCTGGTCGCCGACCTCGCCGACCGCGGCATCATGATGGTCGGCGGCAGCGCCCTGCTCCCCGGCTTCGACCAGATGCTCCGCCAGGCCACCGGCATGCCGGTCCATATCGCCGAGCGACCCGACGTGTGCGCCGTCCAGGGCCTCGGCGTCATGCTGGAGGGCAGGATCCAGCCCCTGGAACTGGACCCCACGGGCGACTGACCCTCCCGGCCCCACGGCACCGCGAGCCCGGACAGGCGCAGCCCTACCCCGGCACCCTCCCCGTAACGGCGTGTGCATACAGAGCCGCCGCGGGTGACAGGCTGTGCACATATGCCCGCGCGAACGTCACCAAGGGCATGGAAACGGAGGAGTGCCGGCCAGGCTCCGCACTCGGCCGACCTCTCCATGACAGACAACGGGTCGGCACGAGCGCACCGTCCGCACCGTCCTCACCGGCCGAGATGCGGTCATTCGGTAATACGATGAGAGACCCCGATGCCGGGGCCGAGGAAACGCCCGCCCCGGACGGGAGGCACGGCCATGCAGGATGCAACCAGCGGTGTCACTGAGGGCACGGACGAGCTGACCGGTGTGTTCGTCTACCGGGCGAAGGAAGACGCCTGGTGGTGGTCGGACGACATGTACCGCCTGTACGGCTATGCACCGGACTCGGTCGTGGCGACGAGCGCACTGCTCCGCGAGCACCAGCATCCCGAGGACCGTGAGCGAGTGGAGAAGGCGCTGGCCACCGGGCTGACGGACGGGCGGCCGTTCAGCTGCTACCACCGCATCAAGGACGTCGCGGGGAACGAGCGCGCGGTCGTTCTCGTGGCCGACGGCCGAACGGACGAGGCGGGCGGTGTGGCAGCCCTGCGCGGCTTCGTCATCGACCTCACCGGGCCCGTCGCCCAGCACGCCCGCACAATCGCCGACGGTGAGATCGCCAAGGCGAGGGAGAGCCAGGAGAACATCGACCTGGCACGCGGAATACTCATGGCCCAGTACGGCATCGACGGCGATGTGGCCCTGCGCGTCCTGCGCCGCCAGTCGCAGCACACGAACACGAAGCTGCGAGAACTGGCCCGTGTCCTTGTCGCCGCTGCGCCCACGCCGGCAGGCGAGCCGCAACATGATCTGCACCACCGGATCAGCGCCGTCCTGTATGCCCAGGACGCGGACCGAGGCTGCGGTCCCAGCGTCTGACCTGCTGCCCACCGGGTACTGGGAGAGAAGGCCGCCTGGTTCGGAAAGGTGCCCGTCGGCCAGTGCGCCGGGTCCGCCCGGGACGACCCGGTCGCGCGCGCCGGGGAGCGGGCCTCGGTCCACTCCCCGGTGAGGAGCTGGATCACAGCGGGACGATGCCGCGAACTGTGGCGCCTGCGCACACGCTCATCCGCACGAGGGGGAGATGACGTGGTGCAGCAGCAGGCCCGGTACATGGCGGGCCAGCCAGGCGCTGGCCAGGCCGATCGAGGCGCCGACGGCCACATCACTGGGGTAGTGGGCGCCGCTCTGGACCCGCTCGACGGCCACCGTCACCGCAGGCACTGCGCAGATCGCCCCCACCAGCGGCCACGACGGAGCGACGGCGGCGGTGAACGCCACCGCGGCGGCCGTGTGCCCGGACGGGAGCGACGAGGAATCGGGACGGTCCTCGACCTCGCTGTGCGGGACCCACTCCTTGGGCGGCCGAGGACGGTCGGCCAGCTGCTTGCACACGCCGTTCGACGCCAGTTGGGCCACCGCCATCGCCGCCAGACCCGCCGCCGCGGCCGTGCGGCCGCGCCGGCCGCCCAACCAGGCCATCGCCACGGCAGCACCGCACCACAACTTGGTGGCCTCCGCGGCCTCTTCCACGGCCGACAACGAGCGCACGAGGCCGGGACGGTCCCAGGACACCATCCGCTTCGTCACCCGGCGATCACCGTCACGCACTCCCGCCGACCAGTCCATGACCTGCGAGTATCCAGGGGCGAACAGGCCAACCCGCCATCTCGACCCCCGCCGAGGACCCTCAACCCCTCAGGCGCGCTCATCGGCTACCTGCGGGGCACCGGCGATGCGGCCCGCCGTGCGTCGCGGGCGGCTGCCGCGTTCACTTCACGCCAGC
Organism: Streptomyces sp. NPDC096205; assembly: GCF_044763135.1. Lineage (NCBI taxonomy): Bacteria > Bacillati > Actinomycetota > Actinomycetes > Kitasatosporales > Streptomycetaceae > Streptomyces > Streptomyces sp. NPDC096205. The sequence goes on from NZ_JBIWFS010000002.1 coordinate 819,429, forward strand.
CCCGGCCTCTCCTCGACAACCGGGCCGACGCCGAGGACGTCGTACAGGACGCGTTTCTCAGCGCCTGGCGGCGCCTGCCGGAGTTCCACCACGCAGCTTCGTTCGGCCGAGCCCGCCGACGACGACGCGTCCGCCTCACCGCCGTCCGCCGCCGAGGCGGACGCGGTCACGGCCGCCCTGACCCGAGCACTTCGCACACTCGACCCCGATCAACGGGTCTGCCGGGTCCTCCGGGAACTGCACGGCCTGCACTACGAGGAGATCGCGCACGTGACCGGGACCGGGACCGGTGAGCAGACGGTGCGCGGCAGGTTGTTTCGCGCACGACGCGCGTTGCAGGAGGCGATGCGCCCATGGCGCTGGACGATCCGCACCCCGTCCCCGGCGAACCGCCGGCCGAACAGCCCCGGCCGGTCGGCACTCCGCAGACGCTCGCAGCGCAACTGCCGGGGGGCGACGAGCATCTGCCCTGTGGACGCACGCTCAGCCACGCCTGGGAGCAGGCACGCGACACCGAGGCCACGGCAGACCCGCATACGACCCGCTGCCCCTACTGCCGGCAGGCCGTCGAAGGGCTGGCCGCCCTGGACCGGGCCACCCGCGCCCTCCGCTCCGCGGATCGCCCCGACGGCCGCAGCCTTGCCGACCGGGTGATGACAGCCGTACGGGCAGAACTCCGCCTCGTCACCATGACCCTGGCCACCGCACTCGACGAGCCACTGGCCGACCGGGCCGCCCAGGTACGCCGCGCCGTCCTGTACGCCGCGGAGCAGGGGTTGGGTCTGGCGGTGGCAGCAGTTGACCTGAAGATCGACACTGTGCTGGGCCCCGCCGACACACACGATGGCGGGGCACCGGGAAGGAGCGAGCGGCGATGACCTCTCACCGCAGGTCAGATCGATTCTGCACCTGCACTGTGGTGGGGCGGGTGGGACTCGAACCCACGGCCGACGGATTATGAGTCCGCTGCTCTAACCGGCTGAGCTACCGCCCCATAGCGGCGTGTCGCGTACATGTGTGCGCGCCGTCTGCCGCAGCATAGCCGCTCATACGATCTCCTGCTCCGGCATGGTCGGCTTCGCACGGCCTTCGTGACCATGAGGACTCCGCCGGGGTCCCGGCGGTTCCCCCGGGCCCGTAACCCGTGGAAGCCGGACATGAAAAAGGACCCCGGCGGGGTCCTCGTTCACGATGCTCCCCCGACTGGACTCGAACCAGTAACCTGCCGGTTAACAGCCGGCTGCTCTGCCAATTGAGCTACGGAGGACCGAGCTCCCCCGACTGGACTCGAACCAGTAACCTGCCGGTTAACAGCCGGCTGCTCTGCCAATTGAGCTACGGAGGAATGCCTCGTTGCATCGAACGTACCTACCTGGGTATCCGCCAGGGGGCGTTCGCTCGCTGCGACACATACATTAGCGCAAGCAGGGGGGTGCTCCGCCAATCGGTACTCCCTCATGACGGAAGGGTGGCTCGGCCATGCGCTACAAGCTCACGTTCGTCGCCGGACTGGCGCTTGGTTACGTGCTCGGCACACGTGCCGGGCGCGAGCGCTACGAACAGCTGAAGAAGTCCGCACGTCAGGTCGCGCAGAATCCTGCCGTCCGCAACACCGCCGAGTCGGCCGCCCACCAGGGCCGCCACTTCGCCGGCAAGGCGATCCACACGGTCAGCGAGAAGGTCGGCGACCGTGTCCCGGCCTCCGTGGCCGACCGGGTCCGCCACCTGCGCGACCGCAACGGCTCCTACCCGGAACAGGACGACTGGGGCACCAGCAACACCTAGGGCCACCTGGCGGCGACGCCCACAACCCGCACCCGGGACGACCACAGGCACCACCACGGGAACGGAGTACGGCAAAATCTCCCTCATGGGGATAGTCGCCGGGTTGGACAGCTCACCCGATTTCACGCGCATCGTCGTCTGCGACACGGACACGGGGGCCGTGCTGAGGCAGGGGTACGCACCGCACCCCGCGGAGGACCCTGGCGACACACGGCCCAGCGACGTGGATCCACAGTCCTGGCTGCTCTCGCTCGGCGAGGCGGCCGGCGGTGGCCTGCTGGAGGGCGTGCAGGCCATCGGGGTCTCGGCGCAGGCCAACGCGGTGGTCCCGCTGGACGCACAGGGCGCCACCGTGCGCCCGGCGATGATCGGCGGCGACAAGCGGGCGCAGGTCGCCGCCGCCGACCTCGTCGACGCGCTCGGCGGCCGGGAGGCCTGGGCACAGGCCGTCGGCTGCGTCCCCACCGCCGCGCACCCGGTCACCAAGCTGCGCTGGCTGCAGAAGACCGAGCCGGAGAACGCCCAGCGCACCGCCATGCTGATGCAGGCCCACGACTGGCTCGTCTGGCAGTTGCTCGGCCGCCCGGTGCGTCGTACGACCGACCGGGGCGGGGCGTCGGGGACCGGCTACTGGTCGGCGACCACCGGCGCCTACCGGCCCGATCTGGTGGAGCTGGCGCTCGGCCACCAGGCGATGCTGCCGGAGGTCATCGGCCCCTCGGAGGCGGCCGGTACGACGCCGGAGGGGCTGCTGATCTCGGCGGGGACCGGCGAGACCATGGCGGCCGCGTTCGGGCTGGGGGTCGGTTTCGGGGACGCCGTGGTGTCGCTGGGCGCCTCCGGGTCCGTGATGGCCGTGCACCCCGAGCCGCTGCACGACGCCACCGGGACGATCACCTCGCTGGCCGACGCGACCGGCATGCACCTGCCCGTCGTCACCACGCTGAACGCCGTACGGACTCTGCGGGGCACCGCCGAGCTGCTCGGACTGCCCGATCTGGAGAGCCTGTCCGACCTGGCGATGAAGTCGACGCCGGGTGCGCACGGGCTGGTGCTGCTCCCCTATCTGGAGGGCGAGCGCACCCCGAACCTGCCGCACACCGCCGGCACCCTCGCGGGCCTCAGGCGTGAGGCGATGCTGCCGGAGCATCTGGCGCGGGCGGCGTTCGAGGGCATGCTGTGCGGGCTCGCCGACGCGCTCGACGTGCTGCGCGGCCGGGGCGTGGACGTACGGCGGATCTTCCTGCTGGGCCCGGCCGCCGAGCTGCCCGCGGTGCAGGCGGCCGCGCCTTCGCTGTTCGGGGCGCGGGTGGTGGTGCCGCAGCCGGCCGACTACGCCGCGATCGGCGCCGCCCGGCAGGCCGCCTGGGCCCTCGGTGTCTCCCAGGGCACGCTCGACCCGCGCACCCCGCCGGCCTGGCAGGGCGCCGCGGCCCAGGTGCTCGACCCGGGCGAGGAGCTGGCCGTGGGGCAGGCCGTACGCCAGCAGTTCGTGTCCGTGCGGGAGCAGACCCACCCGGGGGCGTTCCGCGCATAGCTCCGGGGGCCGTAGCACACGTCTGATGGGTTAATCAGTTGAGGTAACGCGGGTGGAGTGTTCGACGATAGGTGCCAAGGGCGACCGACCGCCCCTTCGCCGACCGTCTTTTCGCCCACTTCCGAGAGAAGCGACGTGCTCATACGACTTCTGCGGACCTACCTCAGGCCCTACAGGAAACCCATCGCCCTGCTGGTACTGCTGCAGTTCCTGCAGACCTGCGCCACCCTCTACCTGCCGACCCTGAACGCGGACATCATCGACAACGGTGTCGTGAACGGGGACACCGGCTACATCCTCTCCTTCGGCGCCCTGATGATCGCGATCTCGCTCGTGCAGGTCGTGTGCAACGTCGGTGCCGTCTACTACGGCGCCCGTACGGCCTCGGCGCTCGGCCGGGACGTGCGGGCGGCCGTGTTCGACCGGGTGCAGTCGTTCTCCGCGCGTGAGGTGGGTCACTTCGGCGCACCCTCGCTGATCACCCGGACCACGAACGACGTCCAGCAGGTGCAGATGCTGGCGCTGATGGCGTTCACGCTGCTGGCGTCGGCGCCGATCATGTGTGTCGGCGGCATCGTGATGGCGCTCGGTCTGGATGTGCCGCTGTCGGGTGTGCTGGTCGCGGTGGTGCCCGTGCTGGGCATCTGCGTGACGCTGATCGTGCGGGCGCTGCGGCCGCTGTTCCGGTCGATGCAGGAGCGGCTGGACACGGTGAACCGGGTGCTGCGCGAGCAGATCACCGGCAACCGGGTGATCCGGGCGTTCGTCCGCGACGAGTACGAGCAGCAGCGGTTCCGGAAGGCGAACACCGAGCTGACCGACATGGCGCTGGGCACGGGCAAGCTGCTCGCGCTGATGTTCCCGATCGTCATGACGGTGGTGAACCTGTCGTCGATCGCGGTGGTGTGGTTCGGCGCGCACCGCATCGACAGCGGCGGGATGGAGATCGGCGACCTGACCGCGTTCCTCGCCTATCTGATGCAGATCGTGATGGCCGTCATGATGGCCACGTTCATGTTCATGATGGTGCCGCGCGCCGAGGTGTGCGCCGAGCGCGTCCAGGAGGTCCTGGACACCGACAGCAGTGTGGTGCCGCCGGCGAACCCGGTGCGTGAGCTGCGCCGGCACGGCCATCTGGAGATCCGCGGCGCCGGGTTCCGCTACCCGGGCGCCGAGGAGGCGGTCCTGAAGAACGTCGACCTGGTGGCCCGGCCCGGTGAGACCACCGCCGTGATCGGCTCGACCGGCAGCGGCAAGTCCACCCTGCTGGGTCTGGTGCCGCGGCTGTTCGACGCGACCGAGGGCGAGGTGCTGGTCGACGGCGTGGACGTGGCCGGGGTGGATCCGCGGCTGCTGGCCCGGGTCGTGGGCCTGGTGCCGCAGAAGCCATATCTGTTCGCGGGCACGGTGGCGACGAACCTGCGCTACGGCAATCCCGACGCCACCGACGAAGAGCTGTGGCACGCGCTGGAGGTGGCGCAGGCCAAGGAGTTCGTCGCCGGTCTCGAGGGCGGTCTGGACGCGCCGATCGCGCAGGGAGGCACCAATGTCTCCGGCGGTCAGCGCCAGCGGCTCGCCATCGCGCGCACGCTGGTGCAGCGCCCGGAGATCTATCTGTTCGACGACTCGTTCTCCGCGCTCGACTACGCCACCGACGCCGCGCTGCGTGCCGCGCTGTCGCGGGAGACGGCCGAGGCGACCGTGGTGATCGTCGCCCAGCGGGTGGCGACCATCCGGGACGCCGACCGGATCATCGTCCTGGACGAGGGCCGGGTGGTCGGCACGGGCCGGCACCACGAGCTGATGGCGGACAACGAGACCTACCGGGAGATCGTGCTCTCCCAGCTGACGGAAGCGGAGGCTGCCTGATGGCGGGGCCGATGGGGCGGATGATGGCCGGGGGCGGCCCCGATCAGCGCTCGATGGACTTCAAGGGCTCGGGCAAACGGCTCGTCGCCCAGTTCAGACCGGAACGGGTGACGATCTACGCGCTGCTGCTGTGCGTGGTGATCAGCGTGGGCCTGTCGGTGGCCGGGCCGAAGATCCTCGGCCGGGCGACCGACCTGGTGTTCGGCGGCATCGTCGGCCGGCAGATGGAGCCGGGCCCGACCAAGGAGCAGGTGCTCGACTCGATGCGCGAGCGCGGCGACGGCGACATCGCCGACATGCTGCGCGGCACCGACTTCACCCCCGGCAAGGGCATCGACTTCACCGCCGTGGGGCATGTGCTGCTGATCGCGCTCGGTGTGTTCGTGGCCGCCGGTCTGCTGATGGCGGTGGCGACCCGGCTGGTGAACCGGGCGGTCAACCGCACCATGTTCCGTATGCGCGAGGACGTGCAGACGAAGCTGTCGCGGCTGCCGCTGTCGTACTTCGACAAGCGCCAGCGCGGTGAGGTGCTCAGCCGGGCCACCAACGACATCGACAACATCGGGCAGACCCTCAACCAGTCGATGGGCCAGCTGATCAACTCGGTGCTCACCATCGTCGGTGTGCTGGTGATGATGTTCTGGGTGTCCTGGCTGCTGGCGCTGGTCGCGCTGGTGACCGTGCCGCTGTCGTTCGTGGTGGCGACCCGGGTCGGCAAGCGGTCGCAGCCGCACTTCGTGCAGCAGTGGCGCACCACCGGCAAGCTGAACGCGCACATCGAGGAGATGTACACGGGCCACGCGCTGGTGAAGGTGTTCGGCCGGCAGGACGAGTCGGCGCAAGCGTTCGCCGAGCAGAACGAGGCGCTGTACGAGGCCGGGTTCAAGGCGCAGTTCAACAGCGGCATCATGCAGCCGCTGATGATGTTCATCTCGAACATCAACTACGTCCTGGTCGCGGTGGTCGGCGGTCTGCGGGTCGCCACCGGCTCGCTGTCGATCGGTGACGTGCAGGCGTTCATCCAGTACTCGCGGCAGTTCTCCATGCCGCTGACGCAGGTGGCGTCGATGGCGAACCTGGTGCAGTCGGGTGTCGCCTCGGCCGAGCGGGTCTTCGAACTCCTCGACGCGGACGAGCAGTCGGCGGACCCGGTGCCGGGTGTGCGGCCGGAGGAGCTGCGCGGGCGGGTGGCGCTGGAGCAGGTGTCCTTCCGCTACGACCCCGACAAGCCTCTCATCGAGGACCTGTCGCTCACGGTCGAGCCGGGGCAGACGGTCGCGATCGTCGGCCCGACCGGCGCGGGCAAGACCACGCTGGTCAATCTGCTCATGCGGTTCTACGAGGTGTCCGGCGGCCGGATCGCCCTCGACGGGGTCGACATCGCGAAGATGTCCCGTGACGAACTGCGCTCCGGGATCGGCATGGTGCTCCAGGACACCTGGCTGTTCGGCGGCACCATCGCCGAGAACATCGCCTACGGGTCCGGGCGCGAGGTCACCCGCGGGGAGATCGAGGAGGCCGCGCGGGCCGCGCACGCCGACCGGTTCATCCGGACGCTGCCCGACGGCTACGACACCGTGATCGACGACGAGGGCACGGGGGTGAGCGCGGGCGAGAAGCAGCTCATCACCATCGCGCGGGCGTTCCTGTCCGACCCGGTGATCCTGGTGCTGGACGAGGCCACGAGTTCGGTCGACACCCGTACCGAGGTGCTGATCCAGAAGGCGATGGCCAAACTCGCGCACGGGCGGACGTCGTTCGTGATCGCGCACCGGCTCTCCACGATCCGGGACGCGGACACCATCCTCGTGATGGAGAACGGCTCGATCGTCGAACAGGGCGCGCACGCCGAGCTGCTGGCGGCCGACGGGGCGTACGCCCGGCTGTACAAGGCGCAGTTCGCGCAGGCGGTGGCCGAGGTCGACTGAACGCTCCGCTGGGAGTGCCGCGATGGGCCGTCGTTCGTCCGACGGCCCGTCGTGGCTGGTCGCGCCCCGCGGCGGAGCCGCAGATCGGCGCAGCCCCGCGCCCCTGGCTTGCTTCAGTCGAGGTATCCCCGCAACTGATCGGCGAAGGCGTGGTCGCGCAGCTTGTTGAGGGTCTTGGACTCGATCTGCCGTATCCGCTCCCGGGTCACGCCGAAGATGCGGCCGATCTCCTCCAGGGTGCGCGGGCGGCCGTCGACGAGGCCGTAGCGCAGCTGGACGACCTTGCGCTCGCGCTCGCCGAGCGTGGACAGCACGGCTTCCAGGTGCTCCCTGAGCAGCAGGAAGGCGGCCGACTCGACGGGGGACGCGGCGTCGCCGTCCTCGATGAGGTCGCCGAGGGCGACGTCGTCCTCCTCGCCGACGGGTGCGTGCAGCGACACGGGCTCCTGCGCGAGGCGCAGCACTTCGCCGACCCGCTCGGGCGGCAGGTCGAGCTGGACGGCGACGTCCTCCGCCGTGGGCTCGTAGCCGCGCTCCTGGAGCAGCCGGCGCTGGACGCGTACGACGCGGTTGATCAGCTCGACGACATGGACGGGCACCCGGATGGTGCGGGCCTGGTCGGCGAGGGCGCGGGACATGGCCTGGCGGATCCACCAGGTCGCGTACGTGGAGAACTTGTAGCCGCGGGCGTAGTCGAACTTCTCGACGGCCCGGATCAGCCCGAGGTTGCCCTCCTGCACCAGGTCGAGCATGGTCAGGCCGCGGCCGACGTACCGCTTGGCAACGGACACCACGAGGCGCAGGTTCGCCTCGATGAGGCGGCGCTTGGCCATCCGGCCCATCACGACCAGCCGGTCCAGGTCGAGCGCCAACCGGGTGTCCAGCTCGGGTGAGTCGAGGAGCTTCTCCTCGGCGAACAGGCCGGCCTCGACACGGCGGGCGAGCTCGACCTCCTCGGCGGCGGTGAGCAGCGGGATACGGCCTATCTCCCGCAGGTACTGGCGGAACAGGTCGGAGGAGGGCCCGGAGGTGTCAGCGCGTACGGGCGCGGGCTCGGCCTCCTCCAGCGCCTCGGTGGGCGGCTCCGACGGCTCCGCCGGGGCCTCCGGGTGGAGCACGGCACGGCCCTGCGGCGGTACGGCGACGAGCACGCCCGGCTCGGCGTCGGGCTCCGGGCCGTCGGTGGTGGCGTCGGTCTGGACGAGGGTCTGGGTCTGCACGGGGGCGACCTCCAGGGTGATCGCTGCGGAGTGGTACGGCAGCGCTGCTTCGGGAGCGGAGTCGGCGGCCTCGCCGCTGTCCGTCCCGTGAGCGATGAGCGGAACCGCGGGGGTGAGGGATCCGTGGGGGACGGATCGGCCGCGCTCCGAGGACTCAGGCACCGGAACCAGTGTGGGGTACGACACATCCCCGCCACGAGGGGCGTGCGGTGACTTTTTGCGGTCGCTTCGTGACGGGGCGCCAAACCCTGCGCTGCGGCCGAGCCGCACATCGGCACGGCCCCGCGCCCCTCAGGGGGCGCTGCTGCTCAGAGCGAGCCGGGGCCCTCGTCCTGCAGCGCGCGGTCGTACCTGGTGAGGACCATCATCTCGTTCTGCACCGCCGCCGACTGGGCGGGATCGCTGTTGCCGAGGCGGGCCAGCAGGCTCTGCAGGTCGGCGAGGCGACGGGCGACGGCGCGTCGACGGACCGTCACCAGCTGGACGCCCGCGTAGTGTTCGTCGACCGTCTTGCGCAGGATCGCCTCGACGGCCAGTTCCGTCACCATCGCCCGCACGGTGTCGTCGGGGGCCGCGTCCCGCACCCGGACCAGGTATTCCTGCGGGTCCTGCGTGCCGAACTCCGCGCCGCCCGCGTCGAGGATGGCCTGGCGTACGGCGGCGTAGGGGGCGGCGGTGAACTCGTCGACGCCGTACGCGTCGAAGGCCGGGGAGACCAGTTCCGGGCGCTGGAGGGCGAGCTTGAGCAGTTCGCGTTCGGTGGCGTAGACGGGGTTGCGCAGGGTGAGGGCGGGGCCGGCGGCGCCCGGGCGGGGGGCGGCGTCGTACGACGGCTGCTGCGGGCCGCGGGACGGGGCGGGGCCCTTGCCGCCGCGGTCGCGGGCCCAGCGGGCGAGCTGGGCGACCCGCTTGACGACGAACTGGGTGTCGAGGATGCCGAGCATGCCGGCGAGCTGGACGGCGACCTCGTGCTGGGCGCCGCTGTTCTTGATGCGGGCGACGATCGGCGCGGCCTCGTCGAGGGCGGCGGCACGGCCGGCCGGGGTGTTGAGGTCGTAGCGGCCGACGATCTGCCGCAGCGCGAACTCGAACAGCGGGGTGCGCGGTTCGGCCAGGTCGGCGACCGCGTCGTCGCCCTTGGCCAGGCGCAGCTCGCAGGGGTCCATGCCGTCCGGGGCGATGGCGATGTAGGTCTCGGCGGCGAACTTCTGGTCGTCCTCGAAGGCGCGCAGGGCGGCCTTCTGTCCGGCCGCGTCACCGTCGAAGGTGAAGATCACCCGCGCCGAGCCGTTGTCCATCAGCAGGCGCCGCAGGATGCGGATGTGCTCGCCGCCGAACGCCGTGCCGCAGGTGGCGATCGCGGTGGTGACCCCGGCGAGATGGCAGGCCATGACGTCGGTGTAGCCCTCGACGACGACGGCCCGGCTGGACTTGGCGATGTGCTGCTTGGCGAGGTCGATGCCGTAGAGGACCTGCGACTTCTTGTAGATCGCCGTGTCGGGGGTGTTGAGGTACTTCGGGCCGTTGTCGGCCTCGTAGAGCTTGCGGGCGCCGAAGCCGACGACGTCGCCGCCGATGTCGCGGATCGGCCACATCAGCCGGCCGCGGAAGCGGTCGATGGGTCCTCGGCGGCCCTCCTGGCTGAGCCCGGAGAGGATCAGCTCCTTGTCGGTGAAGCCCTTGCCGCGCAGGAAGCGGGTGAGGTGGTCCCAGCCCTGGGGGCTGTAGCCGACGCCGAAGTGCACGGCCGCCGCCTGGTCGAAGCCGCGCTCGGCGAGGAAGATCCGCCCGGTGTCGGCCTCGGGGCTGGAGGCGAGCTGCTCCGCGTACCACTCGGCCGCGATCTTGTGCGCCTCGACCAGGCGGATGCGCTCGCCGCGCTGATGGGCGGGGTTGTAGCCGCCCTCCTCGTAGCGCAGGGTGATGCCCGCCTGGCCGGCCAGACGCTCGACCGCCTCCGAGAAGGAGAGGTGGTCGATCTTCATCACGAACGTGATGGTGTCGCCGCCCTCCTGGCAGCCGAAGCAGTGGAAGAGTCCCTTGCTCGGGCTGACCTGGAAGGACGGCGACTTCTCGTCGTGAAACGGGCACAGCCCCTTGAGGTTGCCGCCGCCCGCGTTCCGCAGCTGGAGGTACTCGGACACCACGGCGTCGATCGGGACCGCGTCCCGAACAGCCTTCACGTCCTCGTCGTTGATCCGTCCTGCCACGCGTGAATTCTACGGGGGTGCTGTGACAGTGCCGCTCCCCGTGACGTCAGGGGACGAGGCTTTCCAGGGAGACGTGCGGGTCCGCGAGAGCCTCCGTGTCGACCTGGGCCCGGGAACGGATGAGGTTCTGGACGGTCTCTGTGACGTCCCACACGTTCACGTTCATCCCCGCCAGCACCCGCCCCTCCTTCACCCAGAACGCGATGAACTCCCGCTTCCCGGCGTCCCCGCGGATCACCACCTGGTCGTACGACCCCGGCGGAGCCCAGCCGCTGTACTCCATGCCCAGGTCGTACTGGTCGGTGAAGAAGTAGGGCATCCGGTCGTAGACCACGTCCTTGCCGAGCATCGCCCGCGCCGCGGCCGGTCCGCCGTTCAGCGCGTTCGCCCAGTGCTCGACCCTGATCCGGCTGTCGAACAGGGCGAGCGGGAAGGACGCCACGTCGCCGGCCGCGTAGATGTCGGGGTCGGAGGTGCGCAGCCGCTCGTCCACGACGATGCCGCCGCCGTGCGCCCGGTCGGCGATCTCCAGCCCGGCCGCCTCCGCGAGCGCGATCCGCGGGGCCGCGCCGATCGCGGCGAGGACGTCGTGCGCCGGGTGCTCCTCGCCGTCGTCGGTGCGGGCGGCGAGGACCAGGCCGTCCTGGCCGACGATCTCCGTGAGCCGGACCCCGAAGTGGAAGCGGACCCCGTGCTCGCGGTGCAGTTCGGCGAAGACATTGCCCAGCTCGGGGCCGAGCGCCCCGTGCAGCGGGGTCGGCCCCGGCTCGATGACCGTGACCTCCGCGCCGTACCCGCGGGCCGCCGCCGCGACCTCCAGGCCGATCCAGCCGGCCCCGGCGATCACCAGATGCCCGTTGTCCCGGCCGAGGGCGCCGAGGACGCCCTTGAGGCGCTCGGCGTGCGCGAGCCTGCGCAGATGGTGGACGCCCGTGAGGTCCGTGCCGGGGATGTCCAGGCGGCGCGGCTCGGCGCCGGTCGCCAGCAGCAGCTTGTCGTAGCGGACGAGGGTGCCGTCGTCACCGAAGCGGACGGTCTTCGCCGCCGGGTCGATCGCGTCGACGGTCTGCCCGAGGTGCAGTTCGACGTCGTGGCGCGCGTACCAGGCGGGCTCGTGCACGAAGACGCTGTCGCGCTCCTCCTTGCCGAGCAGATAGCCCTTGGACAGGGGCGGCCGCTCGTAGGGGTGGTCGCGTTCGTCGCAGATCAGTATCACCCGCCCCGTGAACCCCTCCGCGCGGAGCGTCTCGGCCGCCTTCGCACCGGCGAGACCGCCTCCGACGATGACGAATGTCTGATCCGCATCGACCACTTGTTGCCTCCTCGTTGACGTGGCGCCACATGCGAGCGTCCCGCACGCAGCGTGATGGGGGAAGAGGGAGTGACCCGATCAGGCCACGCAGGGTTACGTCCGCCCGGTCGGCGGCGCCGTCACGGGCGACCCGTCAGCCGGGCGTGCAGGGAGCGCGCCGAGGCGTCGGTGAGCGACGCGATCTGGTCGACGATCACGCGCTTGCGGGCCCGGTCGTCGCCGGCCTGGTCGAACAGGGCGCGGAACTGCGGGTCGAGGCCGTCGGGGGCCCGCGCGGTGAGCGCCTCCGCGAGTCCGGCGACCACGATCCGCTGGTCGGCGCGCAGCCGCGTCTGCTCGTCGCGCTGCATGACGTACCGGTCGGCGACCGCCTTCAGTACGGCGCACTCCATCCGGGTCCCCCGTGGTACGACCAGCTCGGCCCCGTAGCGGGTCAGCCGGCCCGAGCCGTACGCGGCCCGCGTGGCGCCCTCGGCGGCCAGGCAGAACCGGCCGATGAGCTGGCTGGTGGCGTCCTTCAGGCGGGCCTGGGCGAGGGCCGTGCCGTCGTAGCCGTGCGGCCACCACTCCTGGTCCTGGAGCCGGTCGAGGGCCTCGGCGAGCTCGGCCGGGTCGGTGTCCGCGGGCACGTACCGGCCGACGGCCACCGCGAACACGTCCTGCCGCTCCGGCTCGGCGTGCAGCATGTTGGGGTCGATGTGCCCGGCGTGCAGGCCGTCCTCCACGTCGTGCACCGAGTACGCCACGTCGTCCGACCAGTCCATGACCTGGGCCTCGAAACAGGTACGGGTGCCGGGGGCGTCCTTGCGGACCCAGTCGAAGACGGGCCGGTCGTCCTCGTAGACGCCGAACTTGGTGGAGTCCGGGTCGGTGGGGTGGGCGCCGCGCGGCCACGGGTACTTGGTGGCGGCGTCCAGGGCGGCCCGGGTGAGGTTGAGGCCGACGGAGCCCTCCGGGGTGAACCGCTTGGGCTCGATGCGGGTGAGGAGCCTGAGCGACTGGGCGTTGCCCTCGAAGCCGCCGCAGTCGGCCGCGAACTCGTTGAGGGCCTGTTCGCCGTTGTGACCGAAAGGCGGGTGTCCGAGGTCGTGGGAGAGGCAGGCGGCCTCCACCAGGTCCGGGTCACAGCCGAGGGCCGCGCCCAGCTCTCGGCCTACCTGGGCGCATTCCAGGGAGTGGGTGAGGCGGGTTCTCGGACTGGCGTCCCACACCCTGCTGGTGGTGCCGGGGGTGACGACCTGGGTCTTTCCCGCGAGCCTTCTGAGGGCCGAGCTGTGCAGGACCCTGGCGCGGTCGCGTTGGAAGGCGGTGCGGCCTGGGCGTTTGTCCGGCTCGGGGGCGTAGCGTTCGGTGGCGGTGTCGTCGTAGTCGTGGGGAGTGCCTGCCATGGGTCGACAGTAGTGCGCCTACTCGTCTGCCGAGTGTTGTTGTGGTGCGGGTGCGGGTCGTTCGTGGCTGTTCGCGCCCACGCGGCGGAGCCGCAAATCGATACAGCCCCGCGCCCCTTAGGCCACTGCCCTCAACGCCGTTTCCAGTGACTGGTCGTATCTGTGGAGGATCAGGTCCGCCATCGCGGGGTGGGCTCCCAGGGGGGCCGAGGCTACCCATGGGGCCTTGGCCGCGCACTCCGTCGCGAAGCGGCCCGGGGCTGTGAAGCAGGACGCCACGGCTATGCGGTGGCGGCCTCTCGCGGTGAGGGAGCGGATGGCCGACTCCACCGTCGGGGTCGCCGCGCAGGCGTACGCCGGGACCACGGGGACGCCCAGCCGCTCGGCCAGGCGGTCGGCGATACGGCGGGTGCCCGCGGCGGACTCGGGGTCGCGGGAGCCTGCGGCGGCGAGGACCACGGCCGTCGTACGACGCTCGGAGGCCGTGCGAGGGGCGTGCCAGCCGGCCTCGGTCAGGCGTTCGTGGAGTGCCTGGACGAGCAGGGGGTGGGCACCCAGCGGTGCGGCCTGGCGGGTGCGGATCCTGGCCTCGGCCGCCATGTCGGGGATGTCCTGCTTGATGTGGAAGCCGCGGCTGAACAGCAGCGGGACCAGGACGGCCTCGTCGGTGCCGAGGGAGGCGAGGGTGTCGGGCAGCAGGGGGGCGTTCAGCTCGATGTGGCCGAGGCGGACGGCGAGACCGGGGCGGCGGGCGCGGACCCGGTCGGCCAGCTCGCGGACGGTCTCCAGGGCGCGGGGGTCGCGGCTGCCGTGGGCGACCAGGACCAGCGCGGGCTGGCCGTCGAGCGGGGCGAGGCCGAGGCGGCCGGCGAGCCCGCTGCTGATCCGGTTCATGAGATGCGCCGTCATGCAAGGATCCTGGCTGGCCGAGATTGCGCCCCCGTTGCACGGCCGTATCACGGTTGTTTTCCGGTGCTTCACGGGACGCGGGCGCTCGGTGTGAGGTGAACCGGATCCGTGCGGGGCGCGTCCTTCCTGGTCGTAGGCGACCGGAGGATGGCTGGATGAAGATCGTTCGACCCCGTGTGCCCCGTACACGTGCCGGGCGGCGGCGGCTCGTGCAGGCCGTGATGGCGGGGTGCGCGCTGGCGCTGATGCCGGCGGCGTGGCTGCACGTCGTGACGGACGGGCGGCTGAGCACGACCGCGGACGTGCCGCGCACGGACGTGGCGATGGTGTTCGGGGCGGGGCTGTGGAACGGCGAGCCGTCGCCGTACCTCGCGCACCGGCTGGACACGGCGGCCGAGCTGTACCGGGCGGGCCGGGTGAAGGTCGTGCTGGTCACCGGGGACAACAGCCGTGAGGAGTACGACGAGCCGGACGCGATGCGCGCCTATCTGGTGCGCAGCGGGGTTCCGGACCGGCGGATCGTGTCGGACTACGCGGGCTTCGACACCTGGGACTCGTGCGTACGGGCGAAGAAGATCTTCGGCGTCGACAAGGCGGTGCTGATCAGCCAGGGCTTCCACATCCGGCGGGCCGTCGCCCTGTGCGAGGACGCGGGGATCGTCTCGTACGGCGTCGGGGTCGCCGAGCCGCACGACTCGACCTGGTACTACGGCGGCGTACGGGAGATCCTCGCCTCCGGCAAGGCCGCGCTGGACGCGGTGATCGAGCCCGATCCGCGGTTCCTGGGGCGCAGGGAGCACGGCGTGACGCGAGCCCTGACGGAGGCGAGTGGCTTTTAGGGGCGCGGGGAACTGCGCGAGCAACCCACCACGGCCCGCAGGCGCGGACGGCGAGACGCGGGCAGGCGGGCGGGCGCGAGGGACGCCCCGGCCGCCGGGCCAGGGCAGTACCGGTCCCACCTCACGGTCCGGCCGCGCACGCGAAGAGGTCGCCGTGCGCTTCGTTTAACAATCGGCCGTCATGGGGCGTAACACGCCCGACCCACGCTGAAGTGCATGAAGAGCACCCTCACGCCCACCCACTGCCCGTACTGCGCCCTGCAGTGCGGGATGAACCTGTCGCCCGCACGCGAGGGGGGCGTCGAGGTGATCGAGCGCACCGATTTCCCGGTGAACCGGGGCGCGCTGTGCGGCAAGGGCCGCACCTCGCCGGAGGTTCTCGCCAAGGGCGTCCGGCTGACCTCGCCTCTTGTGCGGCAGGGCGGCGCGCTCGTGCCGGCCGGCTGGGACGAGGCGCTCGACCGGATCGCCGGGGCGCTGATCCGGACGCGCGCCGAGCACGGGCCCGACGCGGTCGGCGTGTTCGGCGGCGGCGGGCTGACCAACGAGAAGGCGTACACGCTCGGCAAGTTCGCGCGGGTCGCGCTGGGGACCTCGCAGATCGACTACAACGGCCGGTTCTGCATGTCGTCGGCGGCGGCGGGCGGCACCAAGGCGTTCGGCCTGGACCGCGGGCTGCCGTTCCCGCTGGAGGACATACCGCGGACCGGGTGCGTGATCCTGGTCGGGTCCAACCTGGTCGAGACGATGCCGCCGGCGCTGCGCTACCTCACCGAGCTGAAGGAGAACGGCGGCACGCTGATCGTCGTCGACCCGCGCCGCACGCGTACCGCCGAGCAGGCCGATCTGCATCTGGCCCCGCGCCCGGGCACCGACCTCGCGCTCGCGCTGGGGCTGCTGCACCTGGTCGTCGCGGAGGGCCGTACCGACGAGGAGTACATCCAAAACCGTACGTCCGGCTGGGAGGAGACCCGGGCGGCGGCGATGGCGCACTGGCCGGAGTACGTCGAGCGGATCACCGGCATCTCCGTGCCCGAACTGCGCGAGGCCGTACGGCTGTTCTGCGAGCCGGAGGCCGCGATGGTGCTCACCGCGCGCGGGCCCGAGCAGCAGGCCAAGGGCACCGACACCGTGAGCGCGTGGATCAACCTGTGCCTGGCGACGGGGCGGGCCGGTCAGCCGTTCAGCGGCTACGGCTGTCTGACCGGGCAGGGCAACGGGCAGGGCGGGCGCGAGCACGGCCAGAAGGCCGACCAGCTGCCCGGCTACCGCAAGCTGGACGACCCCGAGGCCCGGCGGCACGTGGCCGCGGTGTGGGGCGTGGACCCGGACTCGCTGCCGGGACCGGGGCGCAGCGCGTACGAGCTGCTGGACGCGCTGGGCACGGACATCAAGTCGCTGCTGCTGATGGGCTCCAACCCGGTGGTGTCGGCGCCGCGTGCCGCGCACATCGAGGAGCGGCTGCGGTCGCTGGACTTCCTGGCCGTGGCCGACGTGGTGATGTCGGAGACAGCCGAGCTGGCCGACGTCGTGCTGCCGGTGACCCAGTGGGCCGAGGAGACGGGCACGACGACGAACCTGGAGGGCCGGGTGCTGCTGCGCCGGCAGGCCATCACCCCGCCCGAGGGCGTGCGCAGCGACCTGGAGGTCCTGCACGGCCTCGCCGCCCGGCTGGGCGTGGAGAAGGGCTTCCCGACCGACCCGGAGGAGATCTTCACCGAACTCCGCCGCGCGAGCGCGGGCGGACCCGCGGACTACTCGGGGATCACGTACCGGAGGCTCGCGGAGGAGAACGGCGTGTTCTGGCCCTGCCCGGGGCCGGTGGAGCCGGAGGGGGCGGACGCGTCCGCGGGCTCGGCCGCAGCGGATGCACTCACGGGTACGACCGGCTCCGGCCCCGCAGGTCCCGTCGATGACGGCGAGGACGCCGCACTCGACGCCCCGCTGCCGGACGACCCCGCGCTGGAGACGGGTGCCGAGGAGCCGACCGAGGCCGCCGGCCACGCCGGTGAAGCCGGTGAAGCCGGTGAAGCCGGTGAAGCCAGCGAGGCCGCTGAGGCCCGTGTCGCCGCGCCGCACCCCGGCACCCCGCGGCTCTTCCTCGACCGGTTCGCCACGCCCGACGGGCGGGCCCGGTTCGTGGCGGTGTCCTACCGGGCGATCGCCGAGGAGCCGGACGACGAGTACCCGGTGCTGCTGACGACGGGCCGTGTGGTGTCGCAGTACCAGTCGGGGGCGCAGACCCGGCGGGTGGCGGAGCTGAACGCCGCCGCGCCCGGACCGTTCGTGGAGCTGCATCCGCGGCTCGCGGCCCGGCTGGGCGCGGCCGAGGGCGACCCGGTGGCAGTGGTGTCCCGGCGCGGCCGGGCCGTGGCGCCGGCCCGGATCACGACGTCCATCCGCCCGGACACCGTGTTCATGCCGTTCCACTGGCCCGGCGAGGGCCGCGCGAACACGCTCACCAACCCGGCCCTGGACCCGACCTCGCGGATGCCGGAGTTCAAGGCGTGCGCGGTGCGTCTGGAGGCGGTACGACCCGTCGCGGATTGACCCACGATTCTGGGGCAGAAATGCACCCGTCGGTGGGTCGCCGAGCCTCGTAGATTCGAGGCATGACGACCCACCAGGTACCTCAGCGCATGAACTTCGCCGCCGTCGCCCCCAAGGTGTTCAAGGCGGTCCTGGCCCTCGACGCGGCCGCCCGGCAGGGCATCGACCCGGTCCTGCTGGAGCTGGTCCAGATCCGGGCCTCGCAGCTCAACCGGTGTGCGTACTGCCTCGATTACCACACGGGCGACGCCCGCAAGGCCGGTGAGAGCGAGGCCCGCATCTACCAGCTCTCCGCGTGGGAGGAGTCGAGCCTGTTCACGGAGAAGGAGCGGGCGGCCCTGGCGCTCACCGAGGCGGTCACGCTGCTGCCGCAGGGGGTGCACGACCATGTGTACGACGAGGCCGCGCGCCACTTCGAGGAGCAGGAGCTCGCGCAGCTCATCGCGCTGATCTTCACGGTGAACACGTGGAACCGCATGAACGTGACGACCCGCAAGACCCCCGGCACGGTGTGACGGTCAGCGGCGGTTCCTCCAGTCGCCGCTCTCGATGAGCTTGCCGCGCTCCCGCAGCCGGGCGGCGATCGCGGGCGCGGCGAGATAGACCCAGGCCCGGACGGCGGCCCCGTCGGCCTCCCGCAGGACCTCGCGCTCGACGCGCAGATAGAGGCTGCGGCCCGGGTCGCCGGGGCGGTACTCCTCCAACTGGTCCAGCGCGCCGAGGAGTTCGGCGTACGCCTCGTCGAGCGCGGTGACCAGCTCCCCGCACACCACACCGCCCGGCTCCTCGACGGCGTAGGGGTAGCCGGGGCCGTCGTACAGGGCGGCTCCGGCGAGCCGGGCCGGGTCCTCGGCGCGGGTGCGGCCGCGCAGGAAGAGGTCGTGGTTGACCTCGCCGGGGCGGAGGGTGCCGTAGACGAAGAAGGGGAGGTGGCGGGGGTTTTCGGGCGTCACAGAAACGATTCTCACTCCTCACACACCTCCACGTAATCGCTATGGCCATGACAGGTCCGCAGCGCTTTGAATCTTGGTCACCTCCCGCCGCCGTCCCCGCACCGAGGAGACCCATGAGCCGGATACGGCCGTACGCCGCCCGCAGCCTGACCACCGCCGCCGCCGTCGCCCTGCTGGCCGGGGTGCTCTCCCCCGCGGCCGGCGCCGCGCCCGAACCCACGCCGCTGGAGAACGCGGCGGCGGCGCTGGACACTCACCGGAGCGAACTCGGCCTGGCGGAGGGGCAGTCGGTGAAGGTCCGCGACGTGATCGTCGACCCGGACGGCACCCAGCATGTGCGCTACGACCGCACGTACCGCGAACTCCCGGTGCTGGGCGGTGACTTCGTGCTGCACCTGTCGCCCGACGGCACCCTCCGCGGCACCTCCCGCGCGACGACCCGGCAGATCTCGCTCGGCGTGACCCCGGCGCTGCCCGCCACCAAGGCGGCCGACCTGGCGGCGCAGGCCCTGCGCGCGACCAACCTCGGCACGGCCCTGCGCAAGCTGACCTCCCGCCCCGAGCTGGTCGTCGACGCCCTGCACGGCGCGCCGAGGCTGGCCTGGCGCACCGAGGCGGCCGCCCTCGACGAGCGGGGCAACCCGGTCGCGCGTACGGTGCTGACGGACGCGACGACGGGCACCCAACTGGACGCCTGGGACGTGCTGGAGACCGCGACGGGCGACGGCCGGTCCCTCTACGGCGGCACGGTCGCGCTGGAGACGACCGCGAGCGGATCCTCGTACAGCCTGAAGGACCCGCTGCGCGGTGGCACGTACACCGGTGACGCGGCGGGCGGGACGGACCTGTGTCTGCTGGGCGCGGTGTGCGTGAGCCGCGCCCCGGCCACGGTCTTCACGGACGCCGACAACCACTGGGGCGACGGCACGCAGGCCGACCGGGCCTCGGCGGCGGTCGACGCCCAGTACGGCACGGCGATGACGTGGGACTACTACGCGAAGGTCCACGGCCGCAAGGGCATCGCCGGTGACGGCAAGGGCTCGTACAACCGGGTGCACTACGGGAGTGCGTACAACAACGCCTTCTGGGACGACAGTTGTTTCTGCATGACGTACGGCGACGGTGACGGCAAGCAGTTCGGTCCGCTGGTCTCCCTGGACGTCGCCGGGCACGAGATGTCCCACGGCGTGACGTCCAAGACGGCGGCCCTGACGTACTCGGGCGAGAGCGGCGGCCTGAACGAGGCGACCTCGGACATCTTCGGCACGCTCGTGGAGTTCCACGCGGCGAACGCCCAGGACCCCGGCGACTGGCTGATCGGCGAGAAGATCGTCCGCTCCGGCTTCGGCAAGGCCGCCCTGCGCTGGATGGACCGCCCCAGCCGCGACGGCAAGTCCGCCGACTGCTGGAGCCCGACCACCGGCACCCTGGACGTCCACTACTCCTCGGGCGTCGCCAACCACTTCGCCTACCTCCTCGCGGAGGGCAGCGGCCCGAAGTCCCTGAACGGCGTCACCTACGACTCCCCCACCTGCAACGGCTCCACCGTCACCGGCATCGGCCGCACCGCCCTGGGCGCGATCTGGTACCGCGCACTGACGGTCTACATGACGTCGTCGACGAACTACGCGGCCGCCAGGACAGCGACCCTCAACGCGGCCCGGGATCTTTACGGGGCCGGGAGCCGGGAGTACGCGGCGGTGGGCGCCGCTTGGAGCGCGGTGAAGGTGGGCTGACCCGCCCCCCTGGGCGGCCTAACCCCCGTAAGGCCGCCTCTCCTTCGCCTCCCTCAACGCCTGGCCCCACCACACCAGTTGGTCCAGCATCACCTTCGCCGCCGCGTTCGGGCCCGTCGGGTCCTTCAGGGTGCCTTCGGTGTCGAAGGCACCCGCGGCGTTGGGGAAGGAGACCGTGTCGCGGACGGTGACGGTGTGGAGTTCGGCGAAGACCTGGCGGAGGTGTTCGGTGGCGCGCAGGCCGCCGGAGATGCCGCCGTAGGAGACGAGGGCGACGGGCTTGGCCTGCCACTCGGTGTGGTGCCAGTCGATGAGGTTCTTCAGGGCCGCCGGGTAGGAGTGGTTGTACTCGGGGGTGAGGACGACGAACGCGTCCGCCGAAGCCAGCTTGGGGGTGATCGCGGCGAGGGCCGCGGCCGTCTCCGGCGTGCGGGTCATCGAGGTGGGCAGGTCCGTCTCCGCGACGTCCAGGACATCGGCCGTGAGGTCCTCGCGGGTGCGGAGGCGGTCGAGGAGCCAGTCGGCGACGACCGGGCCGAAGCGGCCGTGGCGGTTGCTGCCGAGGACGACGGTGACATGGAGGGGGCTGGTGTTCTGTGTGGTCATGCGGGACAGGCTGGTACCTCAAGTTTTGTTGAGGTCAAGCTCCGGTTCCCGGGCGGGCGGCGGTCACCCGTTCACCCCGTCGCCCTGCGCTCTTCGGGTGTTCTTGTACGACACGCCTGCCGTGCGGCCGTGACCTGCTGAAACGCACCCTCGGGGGTGCCCGGTGCGGGCCCGTTCGCCGCGTTTCTGACGCCCCCTCAGGAAGCGGGCTCGGCGCCCTGCCTTTTTCCTCGGAAGAGCAAGGGAAGAGCAGGGGCCGCGACAGGCTCGACCGAGGGGCTCGACGAGGAGCTCGTGAAGGAGCGACCGATGCGACGTACCGCCAGGCTGCTGACCGGCGCGGCGTTCGCCGCCGTCGTCGTCGGCGGACCGCTCGCCGCGAGCGCGTATGCCGCCGGCGCCGCTGAGTCCGCCGGCCTGGAGGTGTACCCGTCGTCCGTGGTCCCCGGCGGCACCGTCACCGTCGGCACCGCCGCCTGCGGCGACGACTCCGCCGCGGAGGGCGACGCCAGCGCGGTCGGGGCCGGGGTCTTCACCCTGGCGCCCAGCAGCCGCGAGGGCGAGGTGATCGGCCAGTTCAAGGTGCCGCCGAGCGCCCAGCCGGGGACGTACGAGATCGTCGCGACGTGTGGCCACGACGGCCGGGAGGTGCACGGCGACCTCGTGGTGACGCTCACTCCCGTGCAGCCGCGCGGCAGTGTGAAGACGGGGGTCGGCGGCGCTCTTGGCCCCGACCCCGTGCAGACCGCGGCAGGCGTGGCGGCTCTCGCCGTCGCCGCCGCGGGCGGTACCTGGCTCCTGCATCGCCGGGCGAGAGGCGACGGGATCTGACGGACACCCTCCGCTGTCCGTCCGCCGGTACCGCATGTCCCCTCCCCCTCCGGGTCCGACCGCCCCTCGCGGCCCGGAGGGGGACCCGGGGACCGAAGGGAGGTCCAGGTGCGCAGATACGGCAACACCGCCATAGCGGCCGTCACCGCCGCCGCCCTGTGCACGGGAGCCTGGCTGCTGCACAACGGCGCCGCCCCGCACGCCCCGCCGCAGCCCTCCGCCGCCGAGGCCGCCGGCACCGATCACGCGGGCCACGGCCGGGTGACCTCCGCCCCCGCTCTGCCGCCCTCCCCGCCCGACCGCATCCGCATCCCCGCGATCCGGGTGGACGCGCCTTTGATGGGCCTCGGCCTCACCCCGTCCGGCAGCCTCGACGTGCCGCCCGCGGAGAAGAAGAACCTCGCCGGCTGGTACGAGGCCGGCACCACGCCCGGGGAGACCGGCACCGCCATCGTCGCCGGGCATGTCGACAACGCCGACGGCCCCGCCGTCTTCTACGCCCTCGGCGCGCTGAAGAAGGGCAGCGGCATCGACGTGGAGCGGCGCGACGGCAGCACCGCGCGCTTCACCGTCTACGCCGTCGAGGTGTACCAGGCGCGGAACTTCCCCGACCGCAAGGTGTACGGGGCCGCCCCCCGCCCCGAGCTGCGGGTCATCACCTGCGGCGGCGGCTACTCACGCGCGACCGGGTATCAGGGCAACGTGGTCGTCTTCGCCCGGCTGACCGGCAGCGTGCGCTGAGGCTCCGCCCAGGAGGTTCGCCTTCCCCCACTCCGCGAGCGGCTCCAGCGCCGTGTTGAGGGTCTCGCCGCGCTCGGTCAGCGAGTACTCCACCCGCGGCGGCACCTCGGCGTACTCCTCGCGGTGCACGATGCCGTCCGCCTCCATCTCGCGCAGTTGTGCCGTGAGCACCTTCTCCGTCACGCCCGGCAGCTCGCGGCGCAGCTCCCCGAAGCGGTGCGGGCGCACATGCAGCGCCCACAGGATCAGCACCTTCCACTTGCCGCCGATCACGTCCATCGCCGCGTCCGTGCCGCACATGTACGAACCCGGCCGCCGTCCGATCGTCATGCCCCGTCCCCCCGTCCCCTCTGTCCGGATGTTCTGCCTGTTGTTCTGCCTGTTGCTCTGCCTGGTTGCTCTGCCTGGTTGCTCTGCCTGGTTGCTCTGCCTGGATGCTTTCGCCGCGGTAACCACCCACTCGTAAGTGCGTACTTGAGCAGGTGATCCACCCTCTACGAGGCTAACCGCCATGACTGACAACGCCCTTTCCCCCAGCTCCCGCACGCCTCTCACCGTCCTCGGCACCGGCGCCATGGGCACCGCCCTGGTCCGCGCCTGGCTCGCCGCCGGCCACCCCGTCACCGTCTGGAACCGCACCCCCGCCCGGGCCGAGGCCCTCGCCGCCGAGGGCGCGACCGTCGCCGCGAGCGCGGCCGAGGCGGTGGCCGCGAACCGGCTGGTGGTCGTCTGCCTGCTCGACGACGCCTCGGTCGGCGAGGCCCTCGCACCGGCCGGCCTGACCGGCCGGGACGTCGTGAACCTCACCACCGGCACGCCCGGCCAGGGCCGCGCCCGCGCCGCCTGGGCCGAAGCGCGCGGCGCCCGGTTCCTCGACGGCGGGATCATGGCCGTACCGCCGATGATCGGTGCCGCCGAGTCGGGCGCCTTCGTGTTCTACAGCGGCTCGGCCGAGCTGTTCGAGGAGCACCGGGCCGCCCTCGCCGTACCGGCCGGCACCCGGTACGTGGGCCCGGACGCCGGGTCCGCCGCCCTGCACGACGTGGCACTGCTGAGCGGGATGTACGGCATGCTCGGCGGGATCGCGCACGCCTTCGCCCTGATCCGCGGGCAGGACATCGCGCCGAAGGAGTTCGCGCCGCTGCTGGAGGGGTGGCTGAACGCGATGTCGTCCCTGGTGCATGTGGCCGCCGAGAGGCTGGAGAGCGGCGACTTCACGACCGACGTCGTCTCCAGCCTGGCCATGCAGGTCGCCAGCAGCGGCACGTTCCTGGGCACCTCCGAGGAGCTGGGGGTGAGCACCGAGCTCCTCACGCCGTACCTGGACCTGATGCGCCGGCGGGTGGAGTCGGGCCATGGCGACGAGGACAACGCGGGGGTGATCGCCCTGCTGGACGGCAGCGCGGCCACCGCCTGACGGCCGTCGGCATGGGTCACCTCAGGCGAGCCACTGCTCCCACGCCAGCTTCGCCACCAGGGTGAACACCACCGTCAGCAGGACGACCCGTACGAAGCCGCTGCCCTTCTTCAGTGCGGTGTGGGCGCCCAGCGTGCCGCCGGCGAGGTTGAAGACGGCCATGAGCGCGGCGAGCTGCCACAGCACGGTGCCCTGCCAGGCGAACATCGCGAGGGCGCCGGCGTTGGTGCAGCAGTTGACGATCTTGGCGGTCGCGGAGGCGGTCACCAGGTCGAGATGGAGTACGGCGGTCAGCGCCAGGACCAGGAAGGTGCCGGTGCCGGGGCCGATCAGGCCGTCGTAGAAGCCGATGCCGAGGCCGGCCAGGCCGATCGCGGCGAGGATGCGGCGGGGGGTGACCGGGCCGGGGGCCGGTGCGGTGCCGAAGGCGGGCCGCAGGATCACGAAGGCGGCGACGCCCAGCAGCACCACCATGATCACCGGCTTGAGCACCTCCGTGCTCATCCCCGCCGCGAAGAACGCCCCCGCCGAGGACCCGGCGAGCGCCGCGAGCCCGATCCGTACGGCCGTGCGCACATCGACCGGCGCCTTGCGGGCGTAGGTCACCGCCGCGCCCGTGGTGCCGACGATCGCCACCGCCTTGTTGGTGCCCAGCGCGTACGCGGCCGGAGTGGAGACCGGCAGGCCCAGCAGCAACGCGGGCAGGAGCAGCAGCCCGCCACCGCCCACCACGGCGTCGATCCACCCGGCCGCGAGGGCAGCCAGGCACAGCAGGGCGATCATGGCGAGAGATATGTCGGGCACGACGGCGACCCTACGGGACGGGATACATGCCGTGTCCATGTTGTTTCGGGGGTTCTGAGGGTCTCCTGAGCTTCGCGGCGTTCCCTCACAGAGGTCTCCCGAGTTTCCCGGCGTTCCCTCACACAGGAGGTCCACTCCCGCTGAGGGCAGAGTTCCCCCCGTGAAACAGACGCGATGCGGTCGGGTAACACCCGCACCGCACGCTCGATGCCATGACCTCGAATTCGCGTGTGGTGGTGATCGGCGCCGGCCTCGCGGGCGTACGGCTCGCCCGGCGGCTCGGTGAGCTGGGCACGCCCGTGACGCTCGTCGGCGAGGAGGAGCACCGGCCCTACAACCGGGTGCTGCTCGCCGAGGTGCTGGCCGGACGGTACAGCCCCGATGTGATCGCACTGCCCGCCCCGGCGGACCTGGTGCGGGCCCGGGTGACCGGTATCGACCGGGCCGCGCGGACGCTGGCGTGCGCGGACGGCTCGGAGATCGCATACGACACGCTGGTCCTGGCCACCGGCTCCAACCCGGTGCTGCCGCCGCTGCGGGGCCTGTTCACCCCGGACCATGTGCTGCCCGAGGGCGTGCACGCGTTCCGGACCATGGACGACTGCCTGGGCCTGTCCAAGGCGGTACGGCCCCGCACCAAGGCCGTGGTGATCGGCGGCGGGCTCCTAGGTGTGTCGGCCGCCCGCGCGCTCGCCCTGCGCGGCGCCCAGGTGGTGCTCGCCCAGCAGTCCGAGCGGCTCATGGAGCGCCAGCTCGACCCGGCCGCCTCCCAGCTCGTCCGCCGGCATCTGACCGGCCTCGGCGTCGAGGTGCACACCGAGTGCCGGGTGCGTGACGTGCGCTGCGTCGGCGGCGCGGTCCGCTCGGTGGAGATGGCCGACGGATACGCCCTCGACGCCGACATCGTCGTCCTGGCCTGCGGCGTCCACCCGCGGGTGGGCCTCGCCAAGGACGCCGGTCTTTCCGTGCACAAGGGCATCCTCGTCGACGACGAGCTGCGCACCTCCGACCCGCACATCTTCGCGATCGGCGACTGCACCCAGCACGACGGCGAGATCTACGGCCTCGCCGCCCCCGCGCTGGAACAGGCCGACGTGCTCGCCGAGTTGCTGGCCGGCCGGTCGGCCGCCCGCTACCGCGGCACCCGCTCCCTCACCCGGCTCACCCTGACCGGCCTGGACCTCGCCGCGTTCGGCGAGACCGTGCCGCAGCCCGGGGACGACGTCGTGCAGCTCGCCGACGCCACCCGCGGCACCTACCGCAAGGTCGTCGTCCGCGACGACCGTCTGGTCGGCGGGGTTCTCGTCGGCGAACTGGGCACCGTGGGCGCGCTGGCGCGCGCCTGGGAGGGAGCAGAGCCGCTCCCCGACGACGGCCCTCTGCTCCACCTGCTCACCAACGATGGAGGCTCCTCATGACCGCCACCCCGGGGGCCACCCCCACTCCCACGATCGTGCTGGTCGGCCACGGCATGGTCGGCCAGCGCTTCCTGGAGTCGCTCGCCGAGCGCGGCCTGACGGCGAACCACCGCGTGGTGGTGCTGTGCGAGGAGCCCCGCCCCGCGTACGACCGCGTGCACCTCACCTCGTACTTCTCGGGCACCTCGCCCGAGGAACTGTCCATGACGGACATGGAGTTCATCAAGGACAACGGCATCGAGCTGCACCTGGGCGACCCGGCGGAGACGATCGACCGTGAGGCCAAGACGGTCACCGCCCGCTCGGGTCTGGTCGTCGCCTACGACTACCTGGTGCTGGCCACCGGCTCCTACCCGTTCGTGCCGCCGGTGCCGAACAAGGACGCCGCGGGCTGTTTCGTGTACCGCACGATCGAGGACCTCCTCGCCATCGAGGAGTACGCCAAGACCCGTACGACCGGCGCGGTCGTCGGTGGCGGTCTGCTCGGTCTGGAGGCCGCGGGCGCGCTCAAGGGCCTCGGACTGGACAGCCACATCGTGGAGTTCGCGCCCCGGCTGATGCCGGTGCAGGTCGACGAGGGCGGCGGCGCGGCGCTGCTGCGCACCATCGAGGGCATGGGCCTCACCGTCCACACCGGGGTGGGCACGCAGGAGATCGTGGTCGGCGAGGACGGCGCCGTCACCGGCATGAAGCTGTCCGACGGCTCCGAACTCTCCGTCGACCTGGTGGTGTTCAGCGCCGGTGTCCGCCCCCGCGACCAGCTGGCCCGTGAGAGCGGCCTGGCGGTCGGCGAGCGCGGCGGCATCTCGGTCGACGAGCAGTGCCGTACGGTCACCGACCCGAGCGTGTTCGCGATCGGCGAGTGCGCGCTGGCCGCCGACGGCCGCGTGTACGGCCTGGTCGCCCCCGGCTACGAGCAGGCGAAGACCGCCGCCGCGACCATCGCCGCCGACGAGGCGTCGTTCACCGGCGCCGACCTGTCGACGAAGCTGAAGCTGCTCGGCGTGGACGTGGCGTCCTTCGGTGACGCGCACGGCGCCGCCGAGGACTCCCTGGACGTCGTCTACTCCGACTCCCGCTCGGGCCTGTACAAGAAGCTGGTCATCGCCAGCGACGGCACGCTGCTCGGCGGCATCCTGGTCGGCGACGCGGAGGCGTACGGCACGCTGCGCGCGCTGACCGGCACGGTCCCGCCGATCGCCCCGGAGAGCCTGGTGCTGCCGGCCGGCGCGGGCGAGTCTGCGCAGCTCGGCCCGACCGCGCTGCCGGACGAGGCGATCATCTGCTCCTGCCACAACGTCACCAAGGGCCAGATCCGCGGCGCGGTCACCGACCACCAGTGCACCTCCGTGCCCGAGGTGAAGAAGTGCACCAAGGCCGGTACGGGCTGCGGCAGTTGCATCAAGGTCCTCGGCCAGCTCGTGGACGCCGAGCTGGAGGCGAGCGGCGTCGAGGTCGACAAGGGCCTGTGCGGCGACTTCTCGCAGACCCGCGAGGAGCTGTACGAGATCGTCCTGGCGCTGCGCATCAACTCCTACCAGGAGCTGCTCGACCGCTACGGCCGAGAGGAGGCCCGCGGCGGCGACGGCTGCGAGATCTGCAAGCCCGCGGTCGGCTCGATCATCGCCTCCCTCGCCCCGACGATCGGCGCGAGCGGCTATGTCCTGGACGGCGAGCAGGCCGCGCTGCAGGACAGCAACGACCACTTTCTGGCCAACCTCCAGAAGAACGGCTCGTACTCCGTCGTCCCTCGTATCGCCGGCGGTGAGATCACTCCCGAGAAACTCATCGTGATCGGCGAGATCGCCCGGGACTTCGGCCTCTACACCAAGATCACCGGAGGTCAGCGCATCGATATGTTCGGCGCCCGCGTCGAGCAGCTGCCGCTGATCTGGACCCGCCTCGTGGACGCCGGCTTCGAGTCCGGCCACGCCTACGGCAAGGCGCTGCGCACGGTGAAGTCCTGCGTCGGCGAGACCTGGTGCCGCTACGGCCAGCAGGACTCGGTGCGCATGGCGATCGACCTGGAGCTGCGCTACCGCGGCCTGCGCTCCCCGCACAAGCTGAAGTCGGCCGTGTCGGGCTGCGCCCGCGAGTGCGCGGAGGCCCAGTCCAAGGACTTCGGCATCATCGCCACCTCCAACGGCTGGAACCTCTACGTCGGCGGCAACGGCGGCGCGACCCCGCGCCACGCGGACCTGCTCGCGCAGGACCTCACCGACGAGGAACTGATCCGCCTGATCGACCGGTTCCTGATGTTCTACATCCGCACCGCCGACCGCCTGGAGCGCACCTCCACCTGGCTGGACCGCATCCCCGGCGGCCTGGACCACGTCCGTGACGTGGTCGTCGAGGACTCCCTCGGCATCTGCGAGGAGCTGGAGTCGCTGATGGCCGACCACGTCGCCAACTACCGCGACGAGTGGGCCGAGACCATCCAGGACCCCGAGAAGCTCGCCCGGTTCGTGTCCTTCGTGAACGCGCCCGACACCCCCGACCCGGTCGTCGGCTTCGTCCCCGAGCGCGACCAGATCAAGCCCGACCTGCCGCTGCTGACCATCGGACTGCGCCCCTCGGAGGGCCTCCTGGAAGGAAGCACCCAGCGATGACCCTGGCACCCGAGACGACCGACCTGAAGGTCCAGATCCAGCTCGCCGGCGACTGGCTGACCGTCTGCGACCTGAGCCGGCTGCTGCCGGGCCGGGGCGTGGCCGCGCTGCTCCCCGACGGCAACCAGGTCGCCCTCTTCCGCGACCGCTCCGGCCGCCTGTACGCCATCGACAACCGCGACCCCTTCAACGGCGCGGCCGTCCTCTCCCGCGGCCTCACCGGCACCCACGAGGGCCGCATCTACGTCGCCTCGCCGCTTCTGAAGCAGCGCTTCGACCTGGAGACGGGCGTCTGCCTGGACGACGACGCGGTACGGGTGACGACGTACGAGGTCCGCACGTACTGAATCTTTTCCGGCCCGCCGCGAGGCGCGCACCCGATGCCGACCGGGTGCGCGCCTCGCGGCGTTTCACGCGGGGGGCTTGGCGCCTGTCACTCGCAGCCGACCCCGTCGCCGTCTCGGTCCAGGTGGCTGCCGTAGCCGGGGTCGCCCGCGTACACGGGCGCGGCACCGGCGGCGCGGGCCGCGCTGCAGTTGTCGTAGTAGACGGAGCCGCCGGAGTCGTCACTGCCGTAGTCCTCGACCGCTTCGGCGGTGACGGTCTGCGTGACCCGTACGGTCTCCTTGACCCGGACCGTCCGCGTGACGGTGACGGCCGGCTCAGGCTCGGCGGCGGCCGGGGTCTCGGTGACGGTGGCGGTCGCGGTGACGGTGACCGTGGGTGCGGCCGAGGCCGCCAGGGCCTTGGCATCGGTCGCCGTATCGCCGTCGTCGCCGTCGTCGCTCCCGCACCCGCCGACTCCGAGGAGGAGGGCGAGGGCGAGGACGGGCAGCACAGAGCGCTTACAAGGGTTGTTCATGTGGCCCCCCACGGGTGTCGGATCAGGGGACGACCGTACGGTCGCACCCCCGCTTGTGAAGGACGTGTAATGGTTTCGTGACCGGGCGTGAGGGATCTGCCGTACGGCGAAGCGTCACGGGTTGTCCATGGCCCGTCAACCGCGCTCCCCTAGGGTCCATCAGCGCACGGCCCCGTCGTCTGCCCGACGGCGGGCGGTCACGGCACCCTCTTGGAGTGAACGTGGAACGTCGTACTGTCCTGCGTGCGGCCATCCTCGGCGGGTCCTCCGCCGTCTTCGGCGGAACCCTGTGGCGGGGCGCCGCCTACGCAGCCCCGGCCCAGCCCGGCACCGGCCCCTACGGGTCCCTCGGCTCCCCGGACGCCAACAGCATCCGGCTCCCCAGCGGCTTCACCAGCCGGGTCGTCGCCCGGTCGGGCCAGACGGTCTCCGGCACCTCCTACACCTGGCACAACGCCCCCGACGGCGGCGCCTGCTACGCCGACGGCACGGGCTGGATCTACGTCTCCAACTCGGAGATCAACCCTGGCGGCGGAGCGAGCGCGGTCAGGTTCTCCTCGACCGGCCAGATCACCGGCGCGTACCGCATCCTGTCCAACACCCGGCAGAACTGCGCGGGCGGCAAGACCCCGTGGAACACCTGGCTGTCCTGCGAGGAGGTGTCGCTCGGCTACGTCTACGAGACGGACCCGTTCGGCGTGAACGCGGCCGTGCAGCGGCCGGCGATGGGCCGCTTCAAGCACGAGGCGGCTGCCGCCGACCCGGTGCGCAAGGTCGTCTACCTGACCGAGGACGAGACGGACGGCCGCTTCTACCGCTTCGTCCCCACGACCTGGGGCAACCTCTCCTCCGGCACCCTCCAGGTCATGGTCGCCGGCTCCGGCACCTCCGGCTCCTTCAGCTGGGCGAACGTGCCCGACCCCGACGGCTCCCCCACCACCACCCGCACCCAGGTCTCGGGGTCGAAGTCCTTCAACGGCGGCGAGGGCTGCCACTACGCCAACGACACGGTGTGGTTCACCACCAAGGGCGACAACCGTGTCTGGCAGCTCAACCTCCTGAACAACACCTACGAGCTGGCCTACGACGACTCCCTGGTCACCGGCGGCACGGCCCCTCTGACCGGCGTCGACAACATCACCGGCTCCGCCTCCGGCGACCTCTACGTCGCCGAGGACGGCGGCAACATGGAGATCTGCCTGATCACCCCGGACGACATCGTCGCCCCCTTCCTCCGCATCGACGGCCAGTCCTCCTCCGAGATCACCGGCCCGGCCTTCTCCCCCGACGGCCGCCGCCTCTACTTCTCCAGCCAGCGCGGCACCACGGGCTCCTCGTCGGGCGGCATCACGTACGAGGTGACGGGGCCGTTCCGGTCGTAACCGGCCCGTTCCGTTCGTAGGAGACACGCGCGGCGCTCCTCCGTCCTCGTCGGTTCATGGCACACCCCGGTCGTCCCGCCCGCCGTTCGGCTGAGATCCCGGCCTGCGATGGCGCGCCTCCCACCCGGCGGGGCATCCCTTGTTCCACACAGAACAGGAGAAAGCGGGATGACCATGCGAACGACCTGGAGGGTGGGGCGCCTGTGGGTGCCGGCGGCGACGGCGGTGGTGATGGCGGCGGCGGCCGGCCTGACCGGGGCGGCGCCGGCCGCCGCCCAGACCGTGGTGAACTGCAACGGCAACCCCGCCGCCCTGCAGCCCGCGATCACCGCCGCCTCACCGGGGGACACACTGCGCGTGCGGGGGACCTGCGTCGGCAACTTCACCATCCACAAGGACCTGACACTGATCGGCCTCGGAAACGCGGTCCTCGACGGCAACGGGACCGGCACCACCGTGACGGTCGGCTTCTCCCAGGTACAGCTGACCAACCTGACCATCACCGGGGGCAACGACACCTACGGCGGCGGCATCTTCAACCACAGCGGCAGCACACTGACGCTGGACCGCTCCACCGTGCGCAACAACTCCTCCATCTTCTACGCCGGCGGCATCGGCAACAGCGCCACGCTGACGCTGAGGAACTCCGCAGTGCGCGACAACGTCGCAGCTCACGGCGCCGGCGGCATCGACAGCGTCGGCTCAACGCTGACGCTGGACCGCTCCTCGGTGACCCACAACACCGCGAACGGCGACGTCGGCGGCGGCATCCGCCACCAGAACGGCACGCTGACGCTCACCCGCTCCACGGTGAGCAACAACAGTTCCCCTACCAACGGCGGCGGTATCTACAACATCGGCGGCAACGGCTACGGCACGATGACGCTGGACCGCTCCACCGTGCGCGAGAACACCGCCGCCAACCGAGGCGGCGGCATCTACAACGAAGGCGGCACGGCGACGCTGCGCAACTCCACCGTGGAACGCAACACCGCGAACGGCGGCCCCGGCAGCGGCGGCGGCCTCTACAACGACGGCGGCACGGCGACACTGACCAACACCATGGTCCGCAACAACATCCCGGACAACTGCGCCCCACCGGGCACGATCCCCGGCTGCACCGCCTGACCCCCCTCTCCGAGGGGGCGCCACCCCGCACGGGTGCCGCCCCCTCCCCGCGGAACCGACACACCACGTCACACGGGCAGGTGCCAGACCGCGCCATCCGGGAGGTGCCACACATACGCACGGCCGTCGGCCCCCCGGGCGTAGCCGAACCGATCCTGACCGGGCCGACCCACGGAGTTCCACCACTCCCAGGCCGCTTCCGCCTGCTTCCACAGTTCGTCGTCGCCGCCGTACGTCACCACGCCGGTGTCTTCCCCGGCGAGCGGAACACGCGCCCACGAGCCGTCGTCCCGCTGGAACTGCAGCGCCGTCCCGGCCTCGTCGGCGTAGTACACCAACTCGACGCCGGGCAGATGGAAGGCCAGGACCAGGCGCAGCGGGTAGTGCGCTCGGATCGTGGCCGCGGTGAGCACCGTCGATCGGCTCCCGGCCGTGGGCGCGCGTTCCGGCCGGCAGCCTTCAAGCGGGCGACCGCGGAGGCAGCTGAAGCTCTGGCTGACGGCGGGACGCAAGATGAGCCTTACTGGATCGCCTACTTCGACGACGCCGAGTTGGCCGGAGTCACTGGCGGTCGCCTTCTCGACATGGCCCGCCAGGACCCCCGGGGCCACGCGGAAGCAGCAGCGCAGAACATCCACGCCGCCCTCACGAAGAGGGGGGCCGAGGCCGGCCGCAGTTACGCCCTCGACCTGATCGGCCTCGCCGAGTGCCACTTCCTGCTGGGCGATGTCACGGTCGCGGTGAGCCACACGCACCGCGCAGTCGACGCAGCCGCGCGCACCCGGTCCAGCCGGGTCCGCGCACAGCTCGGGCAGCTGTACCCGTACACGGTGGGCCGGTCCGCCTCGCGTACCGTCGGCGAGGCGCGGGCCAGAATCCGCGAAGTCCTGTCGAGCTGAAGGAGCAACGTGACCACGATCGCCGTGACCGGGCACATGGACCTGACCGACAGCAGCGTGCCTCTGGTGCGCGACGCCCTCCGGAAGACGCTCAAGCCCTACTCCGGCGACCTCACGGGCGTCTCGTGCATCGCCAAGGGGTCTGACTCCTTGTTCGCCGAAGTGGTCCTGGAGCTGGGGGGCCACCTCGTCGCGATCATCCCGTCCAAGGACTACCGGGCGAACAAGGTCAAGCCCGCCCATGCAGCGACGTTCGACCGGCTCACCGCGGCCGCTCACGAAGTGATCGTGCTCGACAACGAGACCGCGAACCGCGCGGCCTACGAAGCAGCCAACCGCGAACTCCTTCGTCGTGCCGACCGTCTCGCCGCCGTGTGGGACGGGGCTCCCCCGAGCGGGAAGGGCGGAGGCACCGCCGACACCGTGCTCGAAGCTCGCGAGGCGGGGCTGCCCGTCGACGTCGTGTGGCCCGAAGGAGCGGCTCGCGGCTGAGTGCCACCCCGCAGACGTACATACGGCCGCTCCCGCACAGCACCACGAAGAGACGGCACCCCCGCACGGGTGCCGCCTCTTCTTCGTGGTCCGGAGCCGCCGCCGATCGGTACTGAGGGTCGGGGACCAGCGGCGGCTCCGGGGCTTGCGGGAGGTCAGCGGTGGTCGCTGTCCCTCCGGCAGGAGGTCAGCGGCAGTCGCTGCCCCTCACCGGAAGGTCAGCGGTGGTCGCTGCCCTCCGACTGGGAGGCCGCGCGGCCGGCCTCGAGGCGGGCCACGGGGATGCGGAACGGGGAGCAGGAGACGTAGTCGAGGCCGACCTCGTGGAAGAAGTGGACCGACTCCGGGTCGCCGCCGTGCTCGCCGCAGACGCCGAGCTTGATGTCGGGGCGGGTCTCACGGCCCGCCTTCGCCGCGGCCTTGACCAGGGCGCCGACGCCGTCCTTGTCGATCGTCTCGAACGGCGATACGCCGAAGATGCCCTTCTCCAGGTACGCCGTGAAGAACGAGGCCTCCACGTCGTCCCGGCTGAAGCCCCACACCGTCTGGGTCAGGTCATTCGTACCGAAGCTGAAGAACTCCGCCGCCTCGGCGATCTGGCCCGCCGTCACCGCGGCGCGCGGCAGCTCGATCATCGTGCCGATCGAGAGGTTGAGCGACGTACCCGTCGCGGCCTCGACCTCGGCGATGACCTGGTCGGCCTCCTCGCGGACGAACTCCAGCTCCTGGACGGTGCCGACGAGCGGGATCATGATCTCCGCGCGCGGGTCGCCCTTGGCGTTCTTGCGCTCGGCGGCCGCCTCGGCGATCGCGCGGACCTGCATGGTGAACAGGCCGGGGATGACCAGGCCGAGGCGTACGCCGCGCAGGCCCAGCATCGGGTTCTGCTCGTGCAGGCGGTGGACCGCCTGGAGCAGGCGCAGGTCGTTCTCGTGCGGCTCCTGGCGGGACTCGGCGAGGGCCACGCGGACCGAGAGTTCCGTGATGTCGGGCAGGAACTCGTGCAGCGGCGGGTCCAGGAGCCGGACCGTCACCGGCAGGCCGTCCATCGCGGAGAACAGCTCCACGAAGTCCTTCTTCTGGAGGGGAAGGAGCTGCTGGAGAGCCTCCTCGCGCTCGTCCTCGGTGTCGGCCAGGATCAGCCGCTCGACCAGCTCACGCCGGTCGCCGAGGAACATGTGCTCGGTGCGGCACAGGCCGATGCCCTGGGCGCCGAACCGGCGGGCGCGCAGCGCGTCCTCGGCGTTGTCGGCGTTGGCCCGTACTCGCAGGCGGCGCTTGCGGTCGGCGAAGGCCATGATGCGGTGCACGGCCTGGACCAGCTCGTCGGCGTCGTCGGCGCCTGGGTGCATCCGGCCCTCGAAGTACTCCACGACCGGGGAGGGGACCACCGGGACCTCGCCCAGGTAGACCTTGCCGCTGGAGCCGTCGATGGAGATCACGTCGCCCTCCTCGACGACGTGCCCGCCGGGCACGGTCATCCGGCGGCGCTTGGTGTCGACCTCGAGCTCCTCGGCGCCGCACACGCACGTCTTGCCCATGCCTCGGGCCACGACGGCGGCGTGCGAGGTCTTGCCGCCGCGACTCGTCAGAATCCCCTCGGCCGCGATCATGCCGTCGAGGTCGTCGGGGTTGGTCTCGCGGCGGATCAGGATGACCTTCTCGCCCGAACGGGACCACTTCACCGCGGTGTAGGAGTCGAAGACGGCCTTGCCGACCGCGGCGCCCGGCGAGGCGGCGATGCCCCGGCCGACCTGCTCGACCTTCGCCTTCTCGTCGAAGCGGGGGAACATCAGCTGGGCGAGCTGGGCGCCGGTGACGCGCTGCAGCGCCTCGGCCTCGTCGATCAGGCCCTGGTCCACCAGCTGGGTCGCGATGCGGAAGGCCGCGCCCGCCGTGCGCTTGCCGACGCGCGTCTGGAGCATCCAGAGCTGGCCGCGCTCGATGGTGAACTCGATGTCGCAGAGATCCTTGTAGTGGTTCTCCAGCGTCTCCATGATCTGCATCAGCTGGTCGTACGACTTCTTGTCGATCGACTCCAGCTCCGCGAGCGGGACGGTGTTGCGGATGCCCGCCACGACGTCCTCGCCCTGCGCGTTCTGCAGGTAGTCGCCGTAGACGCCCTGGTGGCCGGAGGCCGGGTCACGGGTGAAGGCCACGCCGGTGCCCGAGTCGGGGCCGAGGTTGCCGAAGACCATGGAGCAGACGTTGACCGCGGTGCCCAGGTCGTGCGGGATGCGCTCCTGGCGGCGGTAGAGCTTGGCGCGGTCGCCGTTCCAGGAGTCGAAGACCGCCTTGATGGCGAGGTCCATCTGCTCGCGCGGGTCCTGCGGGAAGTCCCGGCCGGTCTCCTTCTTGACGATCTTCTTGAAGGTGGTGACCAGCTTCTTGAGGTCGGCGGCCTCCAGGTCGGTGTCGACCGTGACCTTCTTGACGTCCTTGGCCTTGTCGAGGGCTTCCTCGAACAGCTCGCCGTCGACGCCGAGGACCGTCTTGCCGAACATCTGGATCAGGCGGCGGTAGGAGTCCCAGGCGAACCGGTCGTCGCCGGCCTGCTTGGCCAGGCCCTGCACCGACTTGTCGGAGAGGCCGATGTTGAGGACCGTGTCCATCATGCCGGGCATGGAGAACTTGGCGCCCGAGCGGACCGACACCAGCAGCGGGTTGTCGGCCTGGCCGAGCTGCTTGCCCATGCGCTGCTCCAGCGCGTCGAGGTGCGCACTCACCTCGTCACGCAGTGCCACCGGCTCCTCGCCACTGTCGAGGTAGACCTTGCAGGCCTCGGTGGTGATGGTGAAGCCCGGAGGGACGGGAAGACCCAGGTTGGTCATCTCGGCGAGGTTTGCACCCTTACCGCCGAGAAGGTCCTTGAGGTCCTTGTTGCCCTCGGTGAAGTCGTAAACGAACTTTTGAATTTCCGACACGGGTCCCAACTCCTGGAGGACGCGGTGGCTGCCCTGACGTCGAGGAACATACCCAGATCGAAGGCACCTGGGGAGGTCCACTTGCGCGTCATGTGCCTGTAACCGGTCGTCCGCCACCGGATCGAAAGTCAAAGGTTGGTAAGCGAACGAGCCGCGCTGTTTTCAACTCTTGAACACAAGACCACTCGGAGACTGTCCATCCCGCTCAGATGAGCTCACTTCAGCACGTCTGATTTCGATCGATGAACGATCAAGGGGTGGCACTCAGTGCCACCCCTTGAGGAAGTGCAGTCGCGCTTGATCCGCTCATCTGAGCGCAACCCTTATCATGGGTGGCGAGAATCACGCTGTCACAGGAACCCGGATATCACCATGCGGACCCCCGTCCGGACCGGAAACCCGCTTGTCACCAGCGTGCCTCAGACCCCGAGCGCCCGCAGCCGCTCCTCGGCCCGCGCGGGCGCGTACAGGTACTCCACCACCAGTGCCCCGGCCCCCACCAGCCCCGCCCGCTCCCCCAGCCGCGAGGTGACGATGTCCAGGTGAGCGGTGGAACGCGACAGCGCCCGCTGGTACAGCAGCTCCCGTACGCCGGTCAGGAAGGGAGTTCCGGCCAGATCGCCGGCGATCATCAGCACGCCGGGGTTGAGCAGCGTCACCACGGTCGCCAGCACCTCCCCCACCAGCCGCCCCGCCTCCCGGGCGAGGCCCACCGCCTCCGGGTGCCCGGCCGCGAGCAGGCCGCGCACATCTGAGCCGGAGGCCGCCGGTATCCCGGCCTCGGCCAGCCGCCGGGCCACCGCGCCGCCGCTGGCGACCGCGGCCAGACAGCCGTAGGAACCGCACCGGCACAGCGCCTGCGCGCCCTCCGGCACCCGGATGTGCCCGATGTCCCCGGCGCCGCCGTCGATGCCCCGGTAGACCGAGCCGTCCACCACCACGCCCGCGCCGATGCCGGTGGAGACCTTCACCAGGACGAACGCCGAGCAGTCGGGGTGGGCCGTGCGCTGTTCGCCGTACGCCATCAGGTTCGCGTCGTTGTCGACCAGGACCGGTACCTGCCCGGCGCCCGTGTACTCGGTGAACGCCCTGGCCAGCCGGCCTCTTATGTCGTAGCCGTGCCAGCCCGGCATGATCGGCGGCTGCACCACCCGGCCGGTCTCGCTGTCCACGGGGCCGGGCACCGCGAGCCCGATGCCGCACACCTCCTCGGGCCGGTGGCC
Source organism: Streptomyces sp. NPDC096205 (assembly GCF_044763135.1). Classification (NCBI taxonomy): domain Bacteria; kingdom Bacillati; phylum Actinomycetota; class Actinomycetes; order Kitasatosporales; family Streptomycetaceae; genus Streptomyces; species Streptomyces sp. NPDC096205. The sequence goes on from NZ_JBIWFS010000002.1 coordinate 857,001, forward strand.
GGCCCGCGGCAGCAGCTCGGCGAACCAGCGGCCCAGCGCGTCGAGCACCGCGTCCGGGCCGTCCTCGACCAGCAGGGTGCCGCTGCGCTCGGCGCGGATCTCGCCGGTCAGCGACAGCAGGGCCACGCGCGCGTGCCGGGTGTCCAGGTCGGCGGCGAGCACCACCGCGTGTTCGTCGTCGAACTCCAGCGTGATGGAGGGGCGTCCGCCGAGCGGGGAGTCCACCGGACCGCCCGCCCCCTCGCGCAGCCAGCCCGCGCGGAACAGCCGGTCCAGGCGCTGCCCGACGGTGGCCCGGGACAGGCCGGTCGCCTGCTGCAGCGCACCGCGCGTGGTGGCGCGTCCGCTGCGCACCAGTTCGAGCAGCTCGCCCGCACTCGCCTGACTCCTGGCAGTCATGCACACCCCCTTGTGTTTCCCAAGCTTGCATTACATATTGAGTTTTGCGTGTTAAATAGGCGTAACCCTGCGGTAGCCACTGCCGAACCGGTCGACAGTTCCGCCCGTGCCATTCTTGCGGGAGCCCCGAGTGGATCGCACTGCCCAGCTCATCGCCCACCGGACCGAAACGTCCGTTGCATACGATCCGGCCGTCCACGCCCATCCGCTGCACGTCGGCGCGGCGCGGGTGCTGGAACAGAACTGGACGGGGACCTCCACGGTGCCCTCGCGGGGCCTCTACCCGCACCAGTGGTCCTGGGACTCGGCGTTCATCGCGATCGGGCTCAGGCATCTGTCCGCGTTACGGGCGCAGACCGAGCTGGAGACGCTGCTGTCCGCCCAGTGGGCCGACGGGCGCGTCCCGCACATCGTGTTCAACCCCTCGGTGCCGCTCGACGCGTACTTCCCGAGCCCCGACTTCTGGCGCTCCTCCACCGCCGGCCGCGCCGCGGGCGCCCCGCGCGGGGTGGAGACCTCGGGGATCGTGCAGCCGCCGGTGCACGCGCTCGCCGCCTGGCTGGTGCACCTCGCCGACCCCGAACTCTCCCGGGCCCGCGGCTTCCTGGCCCGTCTCCACCCGCGGCTGGCCGCCTGGCACCGCTACCTCCTGCACCGCCGCGACCTCGGCGGCGGGGGCCTCGCCTCCGTGGTGCACCCCTGGGAACAGGGCATGGACAACGCCCCGAGCTGGGACGCTGCGCTCGCCCGCGTCACCCCCGCCCCGGCCCGCTCCTTCCGCCGCGCCGACCTCGACCACGGCGCCCCGGAGGACCGGCCGACGGACCTGGACTACGGACGGTACGTGCGGCTGGCGGCGGACTACCGGGACCGCGGCTACAGGGACGGGACGGGCGGGAGCTACGGCGACGGGCCCAGCGACTTCGCCGTCGAGGACCCCTCATTCAACGCCCTCCTCATCGCCTCCGAGCACGCGCTGGCCCGTATCGCGCACGAGCTGGGCGCCGGCGGCACGGCCCGGCACGCCCGCGCCGAACGCCTCACCGCGGCCCTGATCGAGCGGCTGTGGGACCCGCGGACGGGCCAGTTCCTGTGCCGGGACCTGCGCGGCGGGGGCCTCGTCCCCGAGCGGGGCGTGTCCGGGCTGATCCCGCTGCTCCTGCCGACGCTGCCGCGCGACACCGTCGTATCGCTGGTGCGCACCCTGACCGGACCCCACTTCGGCCTCGGCACCGCCACCCGCCTCGCACCGAGCTACGACCTGCTCGGCGAGGCCTTCGACCCGCACCGGTACTGGCGCGGGCCGGCCTGGTTCAACACCAACTGGCTGCTGGAGCGCGGCCTGCGCCTCCACGGGGAGCGGGAGCGCGCCGACGCCCTGCGCCGCGCGCTGCTGGACACCGCGCAGCACAGCGGCTTCGCCGAGTACGTCGACCCGTACACCGGCGAGGCCTGCGGGGCGACCGGCTTCGGCTGGACCGCCGCGCTCGCGCTGGACCTGCTGCACACGCCGACGTTCGACCTGAGGGACATGAGGGACAAGGGAGGGGACCGGGCATGACCGATCGGCAGCATCTGCTCGTGTACGGCGGGACCTTCGCCGCCGTGGGTGACGGCGGCGACATCAGCGGGGTGCGGGGCGGCAGTTTTCCCGACGGGCTGTTCGTGCGGGACGCCCGGCATCTGAGCCGCTGGCAGCTCACGGTCGACGGGGCCGTGCCCGACACGCTCACCCCGGTGGCCGACGGGGACACGGCCCGCTGTGTCCTGGTGCCGCGCGGCGGCCGCCTGGAGCCCGCCGCGTACACGCTGTTCCGGGAACAGGCCGTCGCCGACAGCTCGTTCGTGGAGGCGGTGCGTATCACCAGCAACCGCCCGGTGCCGACCACTCTGCGCCTGGCGATCACCGCCGATGCCGACTTCGCCGACCAGTTCGAGCTGCGCTCCGACCACCGCACCTACGCCAAGCCCGGCGCGGTCCGCCACCGCCAGGCCCTCGACCACGGTGTGGAGTTCACCTACCAGCGCGGCAAATGGCTCTCCCGTACGACGGTCAGCTCCGAGCCGGCCCCGGACGGCGTGGAGGAGACCGGCACGGGCGCCCGGCGCCTGGTGTGGACGCTGGACCTGGAGCCGTACGGCACCGCGGAGCTGACCCTGCGGGTGATGGCCCGGCCGCACGGCGAGCAGCGGGCGCTGCGGGTGCCGGCCTCCCCGGCGGCGGTGGACGGACAGCTGCGGGCGCTGGAGGCCGGTTTCGTGGAGGGCATGGCCTTCCCGACCGGGTGGCCGGAGCTGGCCGCGGCCTGCGAGCGGGGTCTGGCCGACCTCGCCGCGCTCCAGGTCCCGGCGCGGGGCCCGGACGGCGAGGAGCTGCGCGTCCCGGCCGCGGGCGCGCCCTGGTTCCTCACCCTGCTGGGCAGGGACGCCCTGCTCACCTCGCTGTTCGCGCTGCCGTACCGCCCGCAGCTGGCCGCCGCGACCCTGCCCGCGCTCGCCGCCACGCAGGCCGGTGAGCACAGCGGCCCCGCGTCGGTGGCGCAGCCGGGGAAGATCGTGCACGAGGTGCGCCACGGCGAGCTGGCCTACTTCCACCAGGTGCCGTACGGCCGTTACTACGGCTCGGTGGACGCCACCCCGCTCTTCCTCGTCCTGCTCGGCGCCTACACCGAGCACACCGGCGACCTCGCGCTCGCCCGCCGCCTGGAGTCCCACGCGCGCGCCGCGATCGGCTGGATGCTGGACCACGGCGGTCTGACCTCGCGCGGCTATCTGGTCTACCGCGCCGACCAGGGCGGGCTCGCCAACCAGAACTGGAAGGACTCCCCCGGCGCGATCTGCTGGGCCGACGGCACCCGCCCCACCGGCCCGGTGATGGCGGCGGGCGCCCAGGGCTACGCCTACGACGCCCTGCGCCGCACGGCGTGGCTGGCCCGCACGGTGTGGGAGGACCCGACGTACGCGGCGCTCCTGGAGCAGTCCGCCGCCGATCTGCGCGACCGCTTCCAGCGCGACTTCTGGATGCCGGACCGCTCCTTCCCCGCGCTGGCCCTGGACGGCGAGGGCGGCCAGGTCGACGCCCTCGCCTCGGACGCCGGGCATCTGCTGTGGTCCGGGCTGCTGGACAAGGAGTACGGCGAACTGGTCGGCCGGCGGATGCTGGAGCCGGACTTCTTCTCCGGCTGGGGCGTGCGCACCCTGGCCGCGGGGCAGCCCGCCTACCACCCGCTGTCCTACCACCGCGGCTCGGTGTGGCCGCACGACAACGCGCTCATCGCGCTGGGCCTGGCCCGCTACGGCCTGCACGACGAGGCCCGTACGGTCGCGGGCGCCCTGGTGGAGGCGGCCGCCGCGACCGGCAACCGGCTGCCGGAGGTGCTCGCCGGCTACTCCCGCGAGGCCCACGCCGAGCCGGTGCCCTTCCCGTACGCGTGCATCCGCGAGTCCCGCGCGGCGGCGGCTCCGCTGGCACTGCTGACCGCGGTGGGAGGGGCGTAGCGCCTCGGTTGAACGCTGTCCCCTGACGCCCCGTACGAAGGGGCGGCGGGCCCGGCTCCCCGTGCCGGGCCCGCCGTCGTCGTCGTACGGAAGGACCTCGGGTGAGGGGTTTTGGGCTGAAAGGCGTCGGGCTGAAGGCCCTCTGGCCGAAGAGCGGTACCCGGCACATCGCGGTCACGGTCTTCTGCTCGGTGCTGGTGCTGGGGGCCCTGCTGCTGCCGAACGCGCTCGTCGCGCTGCGTCCGGTGCGCTTTGTGCGGCTGCCCGGCGAGGCGGTGATCGGCGCGATCGTGCTGCTCGCCCTGCCGCGCCGGGCCCGTACGCCCGTGGCGGTGGCCGTCGGTGTCGGGCTGGCCGCGCTGACGGTCCTGAACGTGCTGGACATCGGCTTCCGGCAGTATCTGGGCCGCGGCTTCAACCCCGTACTCGACTGGGAGCTGCTGGACGACGCCCACGGCTATCTGCGCGACACCCTCGGCGGCACGGCCGCGCTGGCCGCTACGGCCGGCACTCTCGTGGGGGTCGGCGCCCTGTTCGCGCTGCTGGCGTGGGCCACCGTACGGCTGGCCGGCGCCCTGGACCGGCATCGCTCGCAGGCGTCCCTGGGGGTGCTGGTGGCCGGGACGGTGTGGGTGACCTGCGCGGCGCTCGGGCTGCAGATCGGCGGTGTGCCGTTCGCGGCCGACCGGGCGGCGCAGGCGGCGCTGAGCCAGGCGCGGCGGGTGCAGGTGACCCTGCGGGACGAGGCGGAGTTCGCGCAGGAGGCGCGGGCCGACGCGTTCGGCGCCACCCCGCCCGGCCAGCTGGTGCCGGACCTGCGCGGCAAGGACATGATCTTCGCGTTCGTCGAGAGCTACGGCCGCAGCGCGATCGAGGACCCGGGCATCGCGCCCGGGGTCACGGCCACGCTGGACGCACGCACGAAGGCCCTGGAGAAGGCCGGTTACCGGGCCCGCAGCGGCTGGCTGACCTCGGCGACGTACGGCGGCGGGAGCTGGCTGGGGCACTCCACCTTCCTGTCGGGCCTGTGGATCGCCAACCAGGCCCGCTATCGCACGGTCACCTCCGGCGACCACCTCACCCTCACGAAGGCGTTCCGCAAGACGGGTGCCTGGCGCACGGTCGGCATCGTGCCCGGGGTGCGCAAGGGCTGGCCGGAGGCTCGGTTCTACGGCCTCGACCATGTCTACGACGCCCACCATCTCGGCTACCAGGGGCCGAAGTTCAGCTGGTCGACGATGCCGGACCAGTACGCGCTGGAGGCGTTCCAGCGTCTGGAGCACGGCCGCCGGCACGACAAGCCGCTGATGGCGGAGGTCATCCTGACGTCCAGTCACCAGCCGTGGGCGCCGATCCCCCGCACGGTCGGCTGGGACGAGCTGGGCGACGGCCGGATCTTCGACGGCATCGAGAAGGCGGGCCTGGACCCGCAGGACGTCATCGCCGACTCGGCGCGCTCGAAGCGGGAGTACGCCCGGTCGGTGCAGTACTCGGTGACCAGCCTGACCCAGTGGCTCCAGCGGTACGGCACCGACGACACGGTGCTGGTCTTCCTCGGGGACCATCAGCCGATCGCCCGGGTCAGCGGGGACCACGCGAGCCGTGATGTGCCGGTGTCGGTCGTCGCCAAGGACCCGAAGGTGCTGGCCGCGATCGACGACTGGGGCTGGACGGAGGGCCTGCGGCCGGCGCACTCGGCCCCGGTGTGGAGGATGAGCGCGTTCCGCGACCGGTTCCTGCGGGCGTACGGGTCTGTGCCGCGTCCGACGAAGGGCTGACCGGCCGCTCGTCTCCCGCTCGTGTCCCGCTCGTCTCTCGCTCGTCAGCCGCTCGTCAGCCGCCGGAGGCGTACGGGGCTGTCCCCGGCCCCTGTTCAGCCGCCGGAGGTGTCCAGCTCGGCGTCCTCGCCGACGCCCGCGCAGTCGTAGGGGTCCTTCAGCCAGCCGTCGGGCAGGACGACCCGGTTGTTGCCGGACGTACGGCCGCGGGGGCCGTCGGCGCCGACCGGCCAGGCCTGGTCGAGGTCCAGCTCGTCGAGCCCGGCGCGCAGTTCCTCCAGGGAGGAGGTGATGGCGAGCCGCTTGCGCATCTCGGAGCCGACCGCGAAGCCCTTGAGGTACCAGGCCACGTGCTTGCGGAAGTCGATGACCCCGCGCGCCTCGTCGCCGATCCACTCGCCGAGCAGGGTGGCGTGCCGGACCATGACGTCGGCGACCTCGCGCAGGGACGGCCGCGCGATGTCGTCCGTACGCCCCTCGAAGGCGGCGACCAGATCGGCGAACAGCCACGGCCGGCCGAGGCAGCCGCGTCCGACGACGACGCCGTCGCAGCCGGTCTCGCGCACCATCCGCAGGGCGTCCTCGGCGGACCAGATGTCGCCGTTGCCGAGCACCGGGATCTCCGGCACGTGCTCCTTGAGGCGCGCGATGGCGTCCCAGTCGGCGGTGCCGCCGTAGTGCTGGGCGGTGGTACGGCCGTGCAGGGCGATGGCGGTGACGCCCTCCTCGACGGCGATCCGGCCGGCGTCGAGGTAGGTGAGGTGGTCGTCGTCGATGCCCTTGCGCATCTTCATGGTGACGGGCAGGTCACCGGCGCCGCCGACGGCCTCGCGCAGGATGGCCCGCAGCAGGTTGCGCTTGTACGGCAGGGCCGAGCCGCCGCCCTTGCGGGTGACCTTCGGGACCGGGCAGCCGAAGTTCAGGTCGATGTGGTCGGCGAGGTCCTCCTCGACGATCATGCGGACGGCCTTGCCGACGGTGACCGGGTCGACGCCGTACAGCTGGATCGAGCGCGGCTTCTCGGTCGCGTCGAAGTGGATGAGCTGCATGGTCTTGTCGTTGCGCTCGACCAGCGCCCGGGTGGTGATCATCTCGCTGACGAAGAGTCCCTTGCCGCCGCTGAACTCCCTGCACAGGGTGCGGAAGGGCGCGTTCGTGATCCCGGCCATGGGGGCGAGGACGACGGGCGGCTGGACGGTGTGCGGGCCGATCGTGAGCGGGGATGCGGGCGTGGGCATTCCTCCATTGTGCCGTGTCACGGGTTTGGGCAAGTCTTTAGTTAGGCGCACTATTGAACGGCGTAGGCTGGAGCACATGCCCGAGCCGACCACCCGCCGGCGTCATCTCGTTCTGGCGATCTGCTGCACCAGCCTGCTGATCGTGAGCCTGGACGTCACCGTCCTGAATGTGGCCCTGCCCTCCCTGCGCTCCGACCTGGGCGCGAGCACCTCCGGCCTGCAGTGGACGATCGACGCCTACACGCTGGTGGTCGCCTCGCTGCTGATGCTCGCGGGCTCCACCGCGGACCGGATCGGCCGCAAGCGCGTCTTCATGGCGGGCCTGGTCGTCTTCACCCTCGGCTCGGCCCTGTGCTCCATGGCGCCGACCCTGGAGGCGCTGATCGTCTTCCGCACGGTCCAGGCGGTCGGCGGCTCGATGCTCAACCCCGTCGCCATGTCGATCATCACCAACACCTTCACCGAGCCACGCGAACGCGCCCGCGCGATCGGGGTGTGGGGCGCGGTGGTCGGCATCTCGATGGCCGCGGGGCCGCTGGTCGGCGGGGTGCTGGTGGAGTCGGTGGGCTGGCGCTCGATCTTCTGGCTCAACCTGCCGGTGGGCCTGGCGGCCCTTCTGCTGACCCTGCGCCACATCCCGGAGTCCCGCGCACCGCATCCCCGCCGCCCCGACCCGGTGGGCCAGCTCCTGGTCATCGCCCTCTTCGGCTCCCTGACGTACGCGATCATCGAGGCCCCGAACGCCGGCCTCGCGACCGTCCTGCCCTTCGCGGCGGTGGCCGTGGCCGCCCTGACCGGGCTGGTCCTGTACGAACCCCGCCGCGCCGAACCCCTCATCGACCTGCGCTTCTTCCGCTCGGCTCCCTTCAGCGGGGCCACAGTGATCGCCATCAGCGCCTTCGCGGCCCTCGGCGGGTTCCTGTTCCAGTCCACGCTGTACCTGCAGAACGAGCGGGGGCTCGACGCCCTGCACGCCGGCCTGTGGATGCTCCCGATGGCCGCACCGACCTTCCTGTGCGCACCCCTGTCGGGCCGCCTGGTGGGAAGCCGCGGACCACGCATCCCCCTGCTGATCGCGGGCCTCACCATGACGACCAGCGCGGTCATGTTCGCCGCGGGAGCCCAGACCTCCACGGCCGGCCTCTTCACCGGCTACCTGCTCTTCGGCATCGGCTTCGGCTTCGTGAACGCCCCGATCACCAACACGGCGGTGTCGGGCATGCCCCGCGCCCAGGCAGGCGTGGCCGCGGCAGTGGCCTCCACCAGCCGCCAACTGGGCCAGACCCTGGGCGTGGCCGTCGTGGGCGCGGTCCTGGCGTCGGGGGCGGGCTGGTGGGTGCTGGTGGGCTGCGGGGCGTCGGTCCTGGTGGTGGGGCTGGCGAGCAGCGGGGACTGGGCCCGCGGGACGGTGGACCGGGTGTGGGGGCAGGAGGCTCCGCGCGAGCAGCCGCAGACCGCGCGGGGCTGAGGCCTGTCTTCCTCAGGCCGGTTCGCGCACTAGGGCCTGTCGCCGCGCTCCAGCGCGAGCTCGTGCAGCCGCACCAGCCGCTCCCGGCTCAGCTCGTCCGCGGGTGCGTAGGTGACCATCCGCGGGCCCACCTCGGGGCTGAGCCACAGGTCGGTGTGGTCGACGACGATCAGGCCGACGTGCCGGTTGAGGAACTCCTTGCGCTTGGTCCGGTGGGCGACCACCTCGTGCCGGTCCCACTCCTCGCAGAAGTCCGGCGACTCCGCGCGCAGCCGCTTGAGGAGCATCTTCCAGGCGGGATCCCCGAGATGCCCGGCCATGGCGGCACGGAAGCGCGCGGCCATCAGCCGCTGGGCCTCGGCGAGGTGGACGATCGAGGAGCGCCACTCCTCGTTCGTGTAGGAGAGGATCATGCAGTTGCGGTCCTCGGCCGGCACCGCGTCCAGGTCGCACAGCAGCATCCCGTACGTGCGGTTGTAGGCGAGGATGTCGTACCGGCTGTTCTGCAGACAGGCCGGGAACGGCTCCAGCTGCTCCAGGACGGCCCGCAGTGCAGGTGTCACCGACGGGCACACCGTCGCCGGGGTCGGGTCGATCGCCCCGGCGAGCTGGAAGAGGTGGGCGCGCTCGCCCGGGTCGAGCAGGAGGGTGCGGGCGAGGGCGTCGAGGACCTGCACGGAGACCTGGATGGGCCGCGCCTGCTCCAGCCACGTGTACCAGGTGACGCCGACCGCGGAGAGCTGGGCCACCTCCTCGCGGCGCAGTCCGGGCGTACGGCGCCGGCGGCCGCGTTCCATGCCCACCTGCTCGGGGGTGATGTGCTCACGGCGGTGGCGCAGGAAGGCCGCGAGTTCGTGCCGGCGGATCTCGGCGACGGCGGGGCGTGAGGCCGCCTGCTGCGGGGCCGGGGTCTCCTGGGCAGCCATGGTCGTCATGCCCCCATCGTGCCGGGCCGCGCACCCTGTTGCCAGGTAGTCCTTGTACCAGGACAAGGACACTCTGGTACCAGCCTGAGCGGTGGCCCAGGCTCGACGGCGTGACCGAAACCATGACTTCACGCCAGGTCCGCTCGCCGGTGGGCCCGCCCGCGCTGAGCGACCTCGGACTGTTCACCGTGCTGCTCGGAGCGGCACTCCCTCTCATCGACTTCTTCATCGTCAATGTCGCCCTGCCCGACATCGGCCGCGACCTCGCGGCGGGCGAGTCGGTCCTGGAGCTGGTGGTGGCCGGCTACGGGGTCGCGTACGCCGTGCTGCTGGTGCTCGGCGGACGGCTCGGCGACCAGTTCGGCCGCCGCCGGCTGTTCCTGGCCGGCATGGCGGCCTTCGGGCTGACCTCGCTGGCGTGCGGGCTCGCGCCGGGCGCGTGGAGTCTGGTCGCGGCGCGCATCGCGCAGGGCGCGGCGGCCGCCGCGATGCTGCCGCAGGTGCTGGCCACCGTGCAGGCGACGACCACCGGACCGCGCCGGGCCCGTGCGATGAGCCTGTACGGCGCGACGGCCGGGCTGTCCATGGTGGCCGGGCAGATCCTCGGCGGTCTGCTGGTCGCCGCGGACGTGGCGGGGATCGGCTGGCGGGCGGTGTTCCTGGTGAACGTGCCGGTCGTACTGGCCGGTCTGGCGCTGGCCGTACGGGCGCTGCCGGAGACGCGCTCGCCGCGCCCGGAGCCGCTGGACGGTCCCGGTACGGCGCTGCTCGCGGTGTCCCTGCTGACGCTGCTGGCCCCGCTCACCGAGGGCCGGGCGGCGGGCTGGCCGCTGTGGACGTGGCTGTCGCTGGCCGCGTTCCCGTTCGCGGCGGCCGGGTTCTACGCGGTGGAGCGGCGGGCCGACCGGGCGGGGCGGACGCCGCTGGTGCCGCCGAGCCTGTTCGCGGTGACGTCTCTGCGGCGCGGGCTGGTGATGATCCTTCCGTTCTCGATCGGGTTCAGCGGGTTCATGTTCGTGGTCGCGGTCGCGTTGCAGCGGGGGGCGGGGCTCGGGCCGGTCGCAGCGGGGCTGGCGCTGGCGCCGCTGGCGGTGGCGTTCTTCTTCCTGTCGCTGGCGGGGCCGCGGCTGGTGGCCCGGTTCGGCACGCGCGTGGTGACCGCCGGGGCGGTGCTCCAGGCGGTGGGCATCGGGCTGCTGGTGCTGGCCTTCTGGCAGACCTGGCCGGACCCGGATTTCCTGGCGCTGCTGCCGGGCGGGGCGATCGCGGGGGCGGGGCAGGCGCTGCAACTGCCCGTCATCTTCCGGATCGTGATGTCCGAGGTGCCGCCGGAGCGCGCCGGGGTCGGCAGCGGCGTGATGAACACGACCCAGCAGTCGGCACTGGCGCTCGGCGTGGCCACGCTCGGCTCGCTGTTCCTGTCGCTGGTCCCGTCGATGGGCATACGGGACGCCCTTGTCGTGACGCTGCTGGTGCAGCTGGCGGGGATCGTGGTGACGGGGCTGCTGAGCCTGCGGCTGCCGCGGACGATCGCCTGAGACCTGCTTCCCGCGACCTGTGACAGGGCTGTGACCGGAGGAGTGGCTTCCGTCACAGCTCTGGGGGGAGGGCGGCTGGTCGGGTGGGCGGACGCACGTCCGCTCACCGGGAGGAAGCCGGACCATGATGATTCTGCTGGTCGGCCCCGCCTTCCTCGCCGCGGCCCTCGGGGTGGTCCTCCTCGTCGTCGCCGTCCTCAGCGCCGCCCTGCCGGGCCGACCCGAGGACTGGCGCCGGCTCCTGGTGCGACGGGCCACCTGGCTGGCCGCCTCGGGGGCCGCGGCCGTCTATCTGTGGGGGGCGTTCGGTGTGGCGGCCTCCGAGAGCGCCTTCGGCGACGGCGCCGACTCGGTCCCGGCCCCCGCGTGCCGCGACGAGGACATCCCGCCGGAGACCGTCGAGGGGCTGTCCCACCACCGGGCGTCCTACCTGCCGCTGGCCTTCGACTGCGTCCGCGAGGACGGCAGTGTCTACACGTCGGACCCGTACTACGGCGTGGCGAACCGTACGGCCCCGGTCCTCGCCGTCACCGCCGCGCTGCTCGCGATCGGCGCCGGCTACGCCTCCGAACTGCGCCTCAGGCGCGCAGCCCCCGCAGCACCAGGTCGACCACAGCCGTGAACTCGGCCTCGATGCCCGGCTGTTCCCACTCCTTGGCGTAGCACGGGTCGTGGAAACGGCCGGTCGCCTGGAACACCGCGAGGGCGGTGGCGGCCGGGTCGGCGGCGGTGAAGGTGCCCTCGGCGACGCCCGCCTCGATGATCCGGGTGAGCTGGCCGGCCAGGTCGGTGATGTGCTCGCCGACCGCGGCGGTGTTCTCCCCGGTGAGCACCATGTAGGTGGCGAACAGCTCGGGGTCGTCCCCGGCCTTGCGCCGCTTGGCCTCGAAGAGCCCCGCGAGCCAGTCCCGCAGCCGGGCCCGCGGGTCGCGCTCCTCGGCGACGATCGCGGAGAGCGTCTCCGCGGTGCGGTCCAGCCACCGCTTGGTGACCGCCTCGCGCAGCGCCGCCTTGGTGCGGAAGTGCCGGTAGACGCTGCCGTGGCTGACCCCGAGCGCGCGGGCCACGTCGACCACGGTGGCCTTGGCCGGTCCGTGACGGCGCAGCACCTCCTCGGTCGCCTCGAGGATGCGCTCGGCGGTCAGGGTCTCGGTGGTCGCTGCCATGTCCTAGACGGTACCCGCCGCCGTCACTCGCTCCCGAGGTGAGCCATCTGCGCGGCCGGGTAGCGCTCGCCCGCCGCCGCGCCGGCCGGGACGGCCTCCTCGATCGCCGCGAGGTCGGCGGCCTCCAGGGTCACGTCCAGCGCGCCCAGGGACTCGGCCAGCCGCTCGCGGGTGCGGGCGCCGACCAGCGGGACGATGTCCTCACCGCGGCTGAGCACCCAGGCGATGGCGATCTGGGCCACGCTGACGCCCTTCTCCGCGGCGATCTTGCGCAGCGCCTCGACGAGGTTCAGGTTGTGCCGGAGGTTGTCGCCCTGGAAGCGGGGCGAGAAGGCCCGGAAGTCGCCCGCGCCGAGCTGCCGGTCGGCGGTGAAGTGGCCGGAGATCAGGCCGCGGGACAGCACGCCGTACGCCGTGATCGCGATGCCCAGTTCACGGGTGACGGGCAGGATCTCCTCCTCGATGCCGCGGGAGATCAGCGAGTACTCGATCTGGAGGTCGCAGATCGGGGCGGTGGCGGCCGCCTTGCGGATGGTGTCGGCGCCGACCTCGCTGAGGCCGATGTGCCGGACGTACCCCTTCTCGACCAGCTCGGCGATCGCGCCGACCGTCTCCTCGATCGGGACGGCGGGGTCGAGGCGGGCGATGCGGTAGACGTCGATGTGGTCGACGCCCAGGCGCTGGAGGGAGTAGGCGGCGAAGTTCCGCACCGCGGCCGGCCGGCCGTCGTAGCCGCTCCAGCCGCCGTCCGGGTCGCGCAGGGCGCCGAACTTCACGCTGACCAGCGCCTGTTCGCGCCGGGCCGCGGGGGCCGTGCGCAGGGCCTCGCCGATCAGCAGTTCGTTGTGGCCCATGCCGTAGAAGTCGCCGGTGTCGAGCAGCGTCACGCCGGCTTCCAGGGCCGCGTGGATCGTCGCGATGGACTCGGCCCGGTCCGCCTCGCCGTACAGCGCGGACATGCCCATGCAGCCGAGGCCGAGGGCGGAGACGTGGGGGCCGGTGGTACCGAGAGTGCGTGTCTGGATCGTCATGGCCTCCACCTTGCCATGACGGCTGACAGATTTCAATATCTGTCAGTCCAAACTTGTCAGCACACCCGAATGGCGCACCCTGGTCCAGACCTCTTGACGAAAGGTCTGGACCAGGGGACTGTCATGTCTACGACACCTCACCGCACCCCCACCGGGAGGCCTCGCATGCTCAGACGTCTGCTCGTCGGCGCCCTCACCGCCGCGCTCCTCTCCCCCTTGGGACTCACCACCGCGCCCACCGCCACGGCCGCCGAGACCTGCGCCCTGAAGCCCCGCCCCACCGGCAAGGTCCTCCAGGGCTACTGGGAGAACTGGGACGGCGCCGCGAACGGCGTCCACCCGCCCTTCGGCTGGACCCCGATCACCGACTCACGCATCCCCGCGCACGGCTACAACGTCCTCAACGCGGCCTTCCCCGTCATCCGCTCCGACGGCACCGCACTGTGGGAGGACGGCATGGACAGCGGCGTGAAGGTGGCCACGCCGTCGGAGATGTGCGCGGCCAAGGCGGCCGGGCGGACGATCCTGCTGTCCATCGGCGGCGCGACGGCCGGGATCGACCTCAACTCCACGGCCGTGGCCGACCGTTTCGTCGCGACGATCGTGCCGATCCTGAAGACGTACAACTTCGACGGCATCGACATCGACATCGAGACCGGCCTGGTCGGCAGCGGCAGCATCACCCAGCTGTCCACGTCCCAGGCCAACCTGATCCGCATCATCGACGGCATCCTGGCCCGTATGCCGGCCGGCTTCGGCCTCACCATGGCGCCCGAGACGGCGTACGTCACCGGCGGCAGCGTCGTCTACGGCTCCATCTGGGGCGCCTACCTGCCGATCATCAAGAAGTACGCCGACAACGGCCGCCTGTGGTGGCTGAACATGCAGTACTACAACGGCAGCATGTACGGCTGCTCCGGCGACTCCTACTCCGCGGGCACGGTCGAGGGCTTCGTGGCGCAGACCGACTGCCTCAACCGGGGCCTGGTCGTGCAGGGCACCACGATCCGGGTCCCGTACGACAAGCAGGTGCCGGGTCTTCCGGCCCAGTCCGGCGCGGGCGGCGGCTATATGTCCCCGAGCCTGGTCGCCCAGGCCTGGCGGCACTACGGCACATCGCTCAAGGGCCTGATGACCTGGTCGGTCAACTGGGACGGCTCACGGAACTGGACCTTCGGCGACAACGTCAAGGCGCTTCAGGGCCGTTGACCGCGGACGTCACCCCCAGCACCCGCAGCATCGCCCGCGTCGCCGGGCTCGGGTTGAACCGGCTCCACGCCAGACACTCCAGCCGGTGCGGCCCGTCCACCACCGGCACCAGCGCCAGCTCGGGGTCGCCCGCGGCCAGCGGCCGGATGAAGGCCGAGGGCAGCAGCGCGACCCCGAGCCCGCGCGCGGTCAGCCGGGTGATCATCTCGACCAGCCCCACCTCGTACGCCACGTCCCGCGCCAACCCCGCGGCGGCGAACGCCTGATCGGACTGCGCCCGCGCGGGCGTGCCCACCATGAAGTCCACGAACGTCTCCCCGGCGATGTCCCGCAACGCCACCCGCGAGGCCCCCGCGAGCCGGTGCCCGGCCGGCACCACCAGCACATGCTCGTCATGGTCGAGCACCAATGTCTCGACCCCGGTGGGCAGTTGCCCCTCCGGCAGCCCCAGGAACGCGATGTCCAGCTCACCGTCCCGGATCGCCGCCACGAGATCGTCACTGCGCCCGGACCGCAGCACCACCCGCACCTGCGGATACCGCTCCCGGTACCGCTGCAGCAGTTCGGGTACGTCGACGGCGGCCGCGGTCACGATCACCCCGACGGCCAGCCTGCCCCGCACCACGCCCGCTGCCGCGGAGGCGTCCGCCACCGCCCGGTCGGCCGCCTCCAGGCACTCCCGCGCCCGCACGACGAACGCCTCTCCCGCGGGCGTCGGCTCCACCCGGCGGCTGGACCGCGCGAACAGCCTTACCCCCAGCTCCCGTTCGAGCCCCGCGATGCGATGGCTCAGGGACGACTGCACCACGGAGCACCGCTCGGCGGCCCGGGTGAAGTTCCGTGTCTCGGCGACGGCGACGACGTACCGCATCTGCTGAAGATCCACGGGATTCATCGTCGTGGGCCATGGCTGCCATCGCAACCATGCTTTGGAGCCATGGAGTTCAGGGGCCGAGACTCCTCGCATGCAGACCTCGACCTCGTACGGACCGCGTGCGGCGACCGTGGCCCTGACCGCCCTCGCCCCGGTCTCCTGGGGCACCACGTACGCCGTCACCACCGAGCTGCTGCCCGCCGGGCATCCGCTGTTCGCCGCGGTGATGCGGGCCCTGCCCGCCGGACTGCTGGCACTGGCGCTCACCCGGGTGCTGCCGCGCGGCGACTGGTGGTGGAAGGCCGCCGTCCTCGGCACCCTCAACATCGGCGCGCTGTTCCCGTTGCTGTTCGTGGCCGCCGAACGCCTGCCCGGCGGTGTCGCCGGCACCCTCGGCGCCGTCCAGCCGCTGCTGGTCGCCGCTCTCGCCATCGGAGTGCTGCACACCCGGCCGACGGCCTGGACCTGGAGCTGGGGCGTGATCGGCGTGCTCGGTGTCGGCCTGGTGGTGCTCGGGCCGGGGGCCCGGCTGGACGCGGTCGGCGTGCTCGCCGGCCTCGGCGGCACGGCGGGCATGGCCACCGGCGTGGTCCTCACCCGGCGCTGGGGCCGCCCCGCAGGGGTCGGCGCGATGACGCTGGCGGGCTGGCAACTCACCGTGGGCGGGCTGGTGTTGCTGCCCCTCACCCTCGCCGTGGAGGGCATCACGCCTCCGCCGGTCGACGTGGACGCCGTCGCCGGTTACCTCTGGCTGGGCAGCATGGGCGGGCTGATCTCGTTCACGCTCTGGTTCCGCGGGCTCGGCAGGCTGCCGGTGGCCGCCTCCGCCCCGCTGGTGCTGCTGTCCCCGCTGGTCGCGACCCTGGTCGGCCTCGCCCTCGGGGAGACCCTCGGCCTCCTCCAGGCCCTCGGCTTCGTCCTCGCCCTCGCCTCGCTGCTCGCCGCGCAGTTCAGCGCGCCGCGCCTGCGCAGAAGCAACCCGCACACCAAGGAGAACGCATCCCATGACGACACCTCTGACGATCGCCGTCCTCGGCGCGACCGGCATGGTCGGCAGCCGAGTGATCACCGAGGCGGCCGGCCGCGGACACCGGATCCGCGCTCTGTCCCGCAAGCCCGCCGGTGACCACCCGCACATCACCCCGGTCCCCGTCGACGCGACCGACACGGACGCCCTGCGCGCGGCCCTGACGGGCGTGGACGCGGTGGTGGTCGCGGTCCGCACGAACCCGGTCGACGAGCCCTTCCTCGTCGGCACGACCGTCGCCGTGCTGGACCTGGGCGTACCCACCCTGGTGGTCGGCGGCGCCGGCGTCCTGCGCAGCCCGGACCGGCCGGACCTGCTGGTCGCCGACAACCCGGCCTACGTCCCGGCGGAGATCAGGCCTGTCGCCGCGGCCGGCCTGGCCCAGCTCGCCGCCTGCCGCGCCCACCCCCACCACGCCTGGACCTACCTCGCCCCACCGGCCCTCCTGGAACCAGGCACCCGCACCGGCACGTACCGCCGCGGCACGGACACCCTGCTGACGGCGCCCGACGGCCGGTCGTGGATCAGCGCGGAGGACCTCGCGGTGGCGGCGGTGGACGAGCTGGAGAGCCCGGCAGGCGAGCACCTGATCACGGTGGCGCATCGCTGAGAGACCGCGGAAAAAGGCGAGCCCACCCTCCAGCCGAGTTGTCACGGGCGGAGGGTGGGCAAAGGCCGGGGGTCCAGGGGGCGGAGCCCCCTGGTACCTCAACAGCGAGAAACCTCAGCAGCCGATCAGACGCGAGGCGAGGTAGCCCTCGATCTGGTCCAGCGACACGCGTTCCTGCTTCATGGTGTCGCGCTCACGCACGGTCACCGCGTTGTCGTCCAGCGTGTCGAAGTCGACGGTCACACAGAACGGCGTACCGATCTCGTCCTGGCGACGGTAGCGGCGCCCGATCGCACCGGCGTCGTCGAACTCGATGTTCCAGTGCTGGCGCAGCGCCTGGGCGAGGCCCTTGGCCTTCGGCGACAGCTCCGCGTTGCGGGACAGCGGCAGGACGGCGACCTTCACCGGGGCGAGGCGGTGGTCGAGGCGCAGCACGGTGCGCTTCTCCATCTTGCCCTTGGCGTTGGGCGCCTCGTCCTCGACGTACGCGTCGAGCAGGAACGCCAGCATCGCGCGGCCGACACCGGCCGCGGGCTCGATGACGTACGGCGTCCAGCGCTCCTGGGCCTCCTGGTCGTAGTAGGCGAGGTCCTGGCCGGAGGCCTTGGAGTGGGCGCCGAGGTCGTAGTCGGTGCGGTTGGCGACGCCCTCCAGCTCACCCCACTCGTTGCCGCCGAACTGGAAGCGGTACTCGATGTCGGCGGTGCGCTTGGAGTAGTGGGAGAGCTTCTCCTTCGGGTGCTCGTACCACCGCATGTTCTCCTCGCGCAGGCCCAGGCCGGTGTACCAGTTCCAGCGCTGCTCCATCCAGTACTCCTGCCACTTCTCGTCCTCGCCCGGCTTGACGAAGAACTCCATCTCCATCTGCTCGAACTCGCGGGTGCGGAAGATGAAGTTGCCGGGCGTGATCTCGTTGCGGAAGGACTTGCCCATCTGCGCGATGCCGAACGGGGGCTTCTTGCGCGAAGCGACCTGCACCTGGGCGAAGTTGGTGAAGATGCCCTGGGCGGTCTCGGGGCGCAGGTAGGCGATGGAGCCGGTGTCCTGCGTCGGGCCGAGGTGGGTGGCGAGCAGGCCCGAGAACTGCTTGGGCTCGGTGAACTGGCCCTTGTTGCCGCAGTTGGGGCAGTTGATGTCCGCCAGGCCGTTCTCCGGCGCACGGTTGTGCTTGGCCTCGTAGGCCTCCTCCAGGTGGTCCGCGCGGAACCGCTTGTGGCAGGAGGTGCACTCGGTGAGCGGGTCGGAGAAGGTGGCGACGTGACCGGAGGCGACCCAGACCTCGGGGGCGAGGATCACGGAGGAGTCGATACCGACCACGTCCTCGCGCGACGTCACCATGTAGCGCCACCACTGGCGCTTCAGGTTCTCCTTGAGCTCGACACCCAGCGGTCCGTAGTCCCAGGCGGCGCGCTGACCGCCGTAGATCTCACTGCAGGGGAAAACGAAGCCACGGCGCTTGCTCAGGCTGACGATGGTGTCGATCTTGTCGGCGGCCACGGTGCTCTCTTCATTACGACGACGGGCGACGAAGCGAGGTGCTTCCAGCGAATGCTTCAGATTACCGGCGCAGGCTGCCCCTCGACCAAATCGGTCCGGTCTTCGGCCCGTTCAGCAGCTTTGTTGACAATGGTTTCCATCTTTGCTGAAAATGAGTGTCATGAACGTACGACGACAGCACATATCCGGGATCGCGATCGCGGCGGCCACCGCTCTCGGTCTCGCGACCCTGTCCGCCTGCTCCTCCGACAGCTCGGCTGCGGGCAGCACGGACAAGTTCGACGTCGTCGCGTCGTTCTACCCGATGGAGTTCCTCGCGGAGCGGATAGGCGGGGACCACGTCCATGTGACGACCCTCACCGAGCCCGGCCAGGAGCCGCACGATCTGGACATCAGCGCCCAGCAGCGCGCACAGCTGGAGGAGTCCGACGCGGCCCTCTACCTCGCCGGCCTCCAGCCCGCCGTCGACGACGCCGTGAAGCAGTCCGGCACCGAGACGAAGATCGACGCGGCGCAGCTCACCACCCTGGAGGACCTCGGCGTCGAGGACGGCCACGACCACGGCGGCTCCTCGGAGGAGGAAGAGGGCGGCGACCACCTCGACCCGCACGTCTGGCTCGACCCCGTGAAGTACGCGGAGATCGCCGAGGGTGTCGGCAAGGCTTTCGAGAAGGCCGACCCCGACCACGCCGCCGACTACAAGAAGAACACCGCCGCCCTGGTCAAGGAGCTCGGCGAGCTGAACACCTCCTTCGCCGACGGCCTGAAGAACACGAAGACCAAGGTCTTCTTCACCAACCACGCCGCCTTCGGCTACCTCGCCGAGCGCTACGGCCTCACCCAGGAGGCCATCTCCGGCCTCGACCCGGAGAGCGAGCCCAGCCCCGCCCGCGTCAAGGAGCTCCAGGAGGAGGCCAAGGCCGACGGCGTGACCACCGTCTTCTACGAGACACTGGTCTCCGACAAGACCGCGAAGACCCTCGCCTCCGACGCCGGCCTGAAGACGGACGTCCTCGACCCCGTCGAGGGCATCACGGACAAGTCCCGCGGCGACGACTACATCCAGGTCATGCAGGCCAACCTCAAGGCGCTCCAGAAGGCCCTGGGCAGCAAATGATTTTCACGGAGGACGACGCCATGAGCGAACCCGTCATATCCCTGCGCGGCGTACGCGCCGAGCTGGGTTCGCGCACCGTCCTGCGCGGCATCGACCTCACCGTCCGGCGCGGTGAGGTCGTCGCGCTGCTCGGCGCGAACGGCTCCGGCAAGTCGACCGCCGTGCGCAGCGTCATCGGCCAGGTGCCGGTGTCGGCCGGTGAGATCGAGCTGTTCGGCACCCCGCGCCGCCGCTTCCGCGACTGGGCGCGCGTGGGCTACGTACCGCAGCGCACCACCGCCGCGGGCGGCGTGCCCGCCACCGTCACCGAGGTCGTCTCCGCGGGCCGCCTGTCCCGCGCCCGCTTCGGCGTCCTGCGCAAGGCCGACCACGCGGCCGTACGCCGTGCCCTGGACCTCGTCGGCATGGCCGACCGCGCCAAGGACTCCGTGGACGCCCTGTCGGGCGGCCAGCACCAGCGCGTCCTGATCGCCCGCGCGCTCGCCTCCGAGCCCGAGCTGCTGATCATGGACGAGCCGATGGCGGGCGTCGACCTGGCCAGCCAGGAGGTGCTCGCGGAAACCCTGCGCACCCAGGTCGCCGCGGGCGCCACCGTCCTGCTGGTCCTGCACGAACTCGGACCGCTGGAGCCCCTGATCGACCGGGCGGTCGTCCTGCGCGACGGCTGCGTCCTGCACGACGGGCCGCCGCCCGAGGCGGTCGGCCAGCACGCGCTGCCCGGCCACGACCACGTACACCCGCACGCGGCCCACGACGCCGAGCCGATCCGCACAGGACTGCTGAGCTGATGGAATTCCTGAACTACGCCTTCATGCAGCGGGCCCTGATCGCCGCGGTCCTCGTCGGCATCACCGCCCCCGCGATCGGCATCTACCTGGTCCAGCGCCGCCAGGCCCTCATGGGCGACGGCATCGGCCATGTCGCCATGACCGGCGTCGGCCTCGGCTTCATGCTGTCCTGGTCCCCGGTGTGGATGGCCACGCTGGTCTCCGTCGCCGGCGCGGTCCTGATGGAGCTGATCCGCTGGTACGGCAAGACCCGCGGCGACATCGCCCTCGCCATGCTCTTCTACGGCGGTATGGCCGGCGGCGTGATGCTGATCAACCTCGCGCCCGGCGGCGCCAACGCCAACCTGATGTCGTTCCTCTTCGGCTCCCTGTCCACGGTGTCCGAGGCGGACGTACAGGCCATCTGTATCCTCGCCGGATTCGTGATCCTCACCACTTTGCTGCTGCGCCGCCAGCTGTTCGCCGTCAGCCAGGACGAGGAGTTCGCACGGGTCACCGGGCTGCCGGTGCGCGCGCTGAACCTCCTCGTCGCCGTCACGGCCGCGGTGACGGTCACGGTCGCCATGCGCGTGGTCGGCCTGCTGCTGGTGTCGGCCCTGATGGTGGTCCCGGTGGCCGCCGCCCAGCAGATCAGCCGCAGCTTCGCCACCACCTTCGTCATCGCGGTCGCGCTGGGCGTGACGGTGACCATCGGCGGCACGGTGACCTCCTACTACCAGGACGTACCGCCCGGCGCGACGATCGTGCTGCTCGCCATCGCCGCCTTCATCGCCCTGACCGCGCTGGCCACTCCCCTGGCCCGTCGCAGGGCCCGGGCGGCGGCCGCCGCGGCGCCCGCGGGAGACCCGGCTGAGTGCGCGATTCCGGCCAGCCGGGGCCCCGAGAAGGAAGTCGGCGTCTGACCGCCCCCTGCCCGGGCTGGCACAATGGCCCGGCAAGGCGAGACGTGAGGAGGCAACCGGTGACGACCGCTGGACCGCCCGTGAAGGGCCGCTCCACCCGGCAGCGTGCCGCGGTGGCGGCCGCCCTCGACGAGGTCGACGAGTTCCGCAGCGCGCAGGATCTGCACGACATGCTCAAGCACAAGGGCGACTCCGTAGGCCTCACCACCGTCTACCGCACCCTGCAGTCCCTCGCCGAGGCCGGCGAGGTCGACGTTCTGCGCACCTCCGACGGCGAGTCCGTCTACCGCCGCTGCTCGACCGGCGAACACCACCACCACCTCGTCTGCCGCGCCTGCGGCAAGGCCGTCGAGGTCGAGGGCCCGGCCGTGGAGACCTGGGCGGAGGCCATCGCCGCGGAACACGGCTATGTGAACGTGGCGCACACGGTGGAGATCTTCGGCACCTGCGCGGACTGCGCGACGAAGGGCTGACCGGCCGCGGGGGGCGCTGCCGCGCCCCCTCGCCCGTTCCTCACTCCTGCCGGCCCTCCATGGCGAGCAGCTCCTCGTTCGGGATGGCCCCGCCGAAGCGCCGGTCCCGGGAGGCGAACTCCAGGCAGGCCCGCCACAGATCACGGCGGTCGAAGTCCGGCCACAGCACGTCCTGGAACACCATCTCCGCGTAGGCGCTCTGCCACAGCAGGTAGTTGGAGGTGCGCTGCTCACCGCTCGGGCGCAGGAACAGGTCCACGTCCGGCATGTCCGGGTAGTACATGTACTTCTGGAGCGTCTTCTCGCTGACCTTGGCGGGGTCCAGCCGGCCGGCCTTCACGTCCTCCGCGAGGGCCTTCGCCGCGTCGGCGATCTCGGCGCGACCGCCGTAGTTCATGCAGAAGTACAGGGTCAGCCGGTCGTTGTCCTTGGTCTGCTCCTGGGCGATCTGCAGCTCCTTGGCCACCGACTTCCACAGCTTGGGCATACGGCCCACCCAGCGCACCCGGATGCCCAGCTCGTCCAGCTGATCACGGGTCTTGCGGATGAAGTCGCGGTTGAAGTTCATCAGGAAGCGCACCTCGTCGGGCGACCGCTTCCAGTTCTCGGTGGAGAAGGCGTACAGGGAGATCGCCCCGACACCCATCTCGACGGCGCCCTGGAGCACATCGAGGACCCGCTCGGCGCCGACCTTGTGGCCCTCGGTGCGCGGCAGCCCGCGCTCCTTGGCCCAGCGACCGTTGCCGTCCATCACGATCGCCACGTGGTTCGGGATCAGCTCACCCGGGAGCTTCGGCGGCCGCGCGCCGGACGGGTGCGGCTCCGGCGTCCTGTACTCGCGGCGCTGGCGCCCCAGGAACCCGCGTACGACCATGTGCGTCTCGTCTCCCTCTTGCTTCTTACTTCTCGACGTACCGAAGGGAGCGCAGCCCGCGCTCCAGATGCCAGTGCAGATAGGCGGACACCAGCCCGCTGCCCTCCCGCACGTACCGCGGCTCGCACGCGTCGGCGGTCTCCCAGTCGCCCGTGAGCAGCGCGCCGAGCAGTCCGAGCGTCTGCGGCGACGGTACGACGCTACCGGGCACCCGGCAGTCCACACACACGGAGCCGCCCGAGGCCACGGAGAAGAACCGGTTGGGACCGGGCATCCCGCACTTCGCGCAGTCGCTGAAGCTGGGGGCGTAGCCGTTGACGGCGAGGGACCGCAGCAGGAAGGCGTCGAGCACGAGGTGAGGGGCGTGCTCACCGCGCGCGAGCGTCCGCAGCGCACCCACCAACAGCAGATACTGCTGCACGGCAGGCTCCCCCTCGTGATCGGTGAACCGCTCGGCGGTCTCCAGCATGGCCGTCCCCGCGGTGTAGCGGGCGTAGTCGGTGACGATCCCGCCCCCGTACGGCGCGATGGTCTCGCTCTGCGTACACAGCGGCAGGCCCCGCCCCACCAGCTCACTGCCCCGCGCGAAGAACTGCACATCCACATGCGAGAAGGGCTCCAGCCGGGCCCCGAACTTCGACTTCGTGCGCCGCACCCCCCGAGCCACGGCCCGCACCCGACCGTGCCCCCGCGTCAGCAACGTGATGATCCGATCCGCCTCACCCAGCTTCTGGGTGCGCAGCACGATGCCGTCGTCACGGAACAGACTCATGCCCCCATTCTCCCGCACCGGGTCCGGTCCCTGTGCCCGCGTGCCCGACATCACTCGCTGCGCGGAGGCGGAGCCGGCGGGGCTCAGGGGTGACCCCGAGGGGCTTCCTCGGGTAAACCCCAGGAGGAACAGGGACGTTGCCCGGATGTGCTGGCCCGGCAAGATCGGCGAGGCTCGGGGCATGAAGAAGTCGACGCGTCACTCCCGGGCCGGCCGTGCCACACTCCTCGGTCTCGCCGCGGCCACAGCCACAGCCGGTCTCGGCCTCGGTCTCACGGGTCCCGCCACGGCAAGCCCCACAACGGCCTCCCCCTCGACCCTCCGATGGGGCGCATGCGAAGGCGGCGGCCCCGCCCTGGACCCCCGTCAGCAGTGCGCGACCCTCTCCGTGCCCATGGACTACGCGAAGCCGCACGGCAAGCAGATCCGGATCGCCGTCTCGCGGCTGCCCAGCGAGGACCCCTCCGCCCGGCGCGGGGCGCTGCTGCTGATCCCGGGCGGGCCCGGCGGGACGAGTCTCGGGCAGCCGTCGCAGAAGGCGAAGGTGCTCCCGCAGGAGGTCCGGGACGCGTACGACCTGATCGGGTTCGCGCCGCGAGGCATGGCGCCGTCCACGGCGGTGACGTGCGACCTCGACACCTCCGACCTGGCGGCGACGAAGCTCAGGCCGTGGCCGGCGCCGGACGGCTCCGTCGAGGGAAACATGGCCAATGCCCACCGGATGTCGCAGGCCTGCGCACGCAACGGCGGTGAGCTGATCCGGCACATCAGCACGGCGAACGAGGCCCGTGACCTGGACCGCATCCGGGCGGCGCTGGGCGAGCAGCGGATCTCGGCGTGGGGTGTGTCGTACGGGACGTATGTCGGCGCGGTCTACGGCCAGTTGTTCCCGCACCGCACGGACCGGTTCGTGCTGGACAGCAACGACAACCCGGATCCCGCACGGGTCGGCCGCGCCTGGCTCGCGGGGTTCGAGCAGGGCGTCGAGGACACCTTCCCCGAGTTCGCCAGGTACGCCTCCACCCCCGGCACCCCGGACCGTGTCGCCGCGCACCCGGCCGAAGTGCGGCGCGTCTTCCTGGAGTTGGCCGCACGGCTCGACCGCGCACCGCTCCCCCGCCCCGGCGCCAACCCGCCCGTGCTGGACGGGAACGAACTGCGCCAGGCCATGCTGACCGGCCTCTACGACCCCGACGGCTATCCCGCCCTGGCCCAGCTGATCAATGCCGCCCGCAAGGGGCAGGTGCCGCCCGCGCCGCCCGCCCCGCCGGAGGCGGTGCTGCAGAACGTCACGGCGGTCGCGATCGGCACGATATGCAACGACGTGGCCTTCCCCGCCTCGGCCGCCGACTACTCGCAGGACGTCCACGACAGCCGCGCCGCCTTCCCCCTCACCGCCGGCATGCCGCGCGGCCCGATGGCCTGCGCCGCCTGGCCGTTCGCGCCGAAGGAGCCGCCGGTGCGGATCGGCGACAAGGGCCGCTCGTCGTTCCTGCTCGTGCAGAACGAGCGCGATGTGGCCACGCCGCTCAGCGGCGCGCGCAAGCTCCGCGAGGCCCTGGGCCGGCGTGCCGTGATGGTGACGGTGAACTCCACCGGCCACGACGCCTACCTCGCCAACGGCAACGCCTGCGGCGACGCCACCGTCAGCCGCTTCCTGGCCACGGGCCGGCGCCCCGCCACGGACCTCTACTGCCGCTGACCGGCGCCGGCCCCACCACCCTCGCTCCCGAACCGCTCCACATACCTCCGCTGCCACGGCGTCTCCACGGCCCGCCGGTCGTAATGCGCACGTACGTAGGCCACGGCCTCGTCGGCCGGCACGCCGTCCAGGACGGCGAGGCAGGCGAGGGCCGTCCCGGTGCGGCCGCGTCCGCCGCCGCAGGCGAGTTCCACGCGCTCGGCGGCGGCCCGCCGCCAGGCCTCGGCCAGCACCGTGCGGGCCTCCCGGCGGTCGGCGGGGAGCCGGAAGTCGGGCCAGCGGAGCCAGTGGCTCTCCCAGGGGACGGCGGGCGGCCGCCGGCCCAGCAGATAGACCCCGTACGTCGGCAGGGGCGCCTGCGCGTCGAGCGGCCGGCGCAGCCCCCGCCCCCGAACGGACCGCCCCGAAGGCAACCGCAGCACCCCCGGCGCCCCCGCCTCCCAGGTCTCACCCGTCCCCGTCATCAGGCCCCTCCCACCGTCCCGTCCGTCCATCAGGCCACCCCACCGTCCCAGCCATCAGACCCCTCCCACCGTCCCCGGCGTAACCAGTCCCGACTCGTAGGCCACGATGACCAGTTGGGCCCGGTCGCGCGCCCCCAGCTTGCCCATGATGCGGCTGACATGGGTCTTCGCGGTGAGGGGGCTCAGGTGGAGGGCGTCGCCGATCTCGGTGTTGTTCAGGCCGCGCGCGACCAGGGAGAGCACCTCGCGCTCGCGCTCGGAGAGGCACTCGGGGCCGCCCTCGAGCGGGGCCGTGGCGGGGCTGCGCAGGAAGCGGGCGATGAGCCGGGAGGTCGGTCCGGGCGACAGCAGGGCCTCGCCGCCGGCCACCGTGCGGATGGCGTCGAGGAGTTCGGCGGGGCGGGTGTCCTTGACCAGGAAGCCGGAGGCCCCGGCGCGCAGGGCCTCGACGATGTGCTCGTCGGTGTCGTACGTGGTGAGCACGAGGACCTTCACCCCGGCGAGGTCCTCGTCGGCGGCGATCAGCCGGGTGGCCTCGATGCCGTCGAGGTCGGGCATGCGGATGTCCATCACCACCAGGTCGGCGCGCTCGCTGCGGGCCAGTTCGACGGCCTCGCGGCCGGTGCCGGCCTGGCCGACGACCGCCATGTCCTTGGCGGACTCGACGAGCATCGCGAACGCGGCCCGTACGAGGGTCTGGTCGTCGGCGAGCAGGACACGGATGGTCACGGGGTTCCTCCCGGGGACGCTGACGGTACGAGGCTGATCACTGGGTTCCTCCCCAGGCGGCGCCGCTCACTGCGCCGCCCCCAACGGCAGTACGGCGCTGACCTCGAAGCCCTGGCCGGGCAGCGGCCCGGCGTCCAGGGTGCCGCCGACGCTGCGCGCCCGCTCGCGCATGCCGACGAGCCCGAATCCGGGCGTGCCGCCGCCCTGGCCGGTCCCGTCGTCGGTGACGGTGACCCGCAGGGCGCCCTGCCCGGCGTGCACGCCGACCCGGATGCCGAGGTCGTCGCGTCCGCCGTGGCGTACGGCGTTGGTGAGGGCCTCCTGCACGATCCGGTAGGCGGCCGCGCCGACGGCGGGCGGCACGTCCCCGGCGCAGACCGACAGGTCGACCTCGGCCCCGGCGACCCGCGCGGCCTCGGCGAGGCCCGGCAGGCCGCGCAGGTCGGGCAGCGGCCCGCGCGCGTCGGGTGTGCCGTGTTCGCGCAGCACCTCCAGGGTGGTGCGCAGTTCGCCGCGCGCGCTGCGGCAGGTCTCGGCGATGTCGTCGAGGGCCTTGGCGACGGTCGCCCGGTCCAGCCGGTCGGGGTCGGCGTTCAGGACGTGGGCGGCGACGGAGGTCTGCACGCCGATGAGGGTGATGCTGTGGGCGAGCAGGTCGTGCAGGTCGCGGGCGATGCGCAGGCGTTCCTCGGCGACCCGGCGGCGGGCCTCCTCCTCGCGGGTGCGTTCGGCGCGTTCGGCGCGCTCGACGATGGCGGCGACGTACTGCCGGTAGAAGCGGACGTCGATGCCGACGAAGACCACGGCGATCACCCAGCCGAAGGTCCGCAGCAGTTCCGCGGCCTGGTGCTTGTTGACGAACACCATGATGCTCATCGCCAGGGCCAGGGCCGTGCCGCTGGTGAGCAGCGTGTAGAGGGGCCGGCAGGTGACGGCGACGGTGTACAGGGCGAGGTAGGAGGCGGGGACGGGCGCGGTGTGGTTGTTGTCGAGGGCGTGGTACGGCAGCAGCAGCGCGACCGTCGCGGCGAGCACCAGCAGCGGGCGGCGGCGCCGCCACACGTTCGGCACCTGCCCGGCGAGCAGCAGGGCCCAGCCGAGCGGGTCGGGGCGGCGGGCCGGGTCGGTGGCCAGAGCGACGGCGACGGCGTGGGCGGTGGTGGCGAGGACGAGCAGGATGTCGTTGCGCAGGGCGTGCGGGGCGGTCAGCGGGTCGCGGTTGATCACCGCCATGATCCGCTCGCCGACGCGGGGTTTCGGGGCTGCTTCGGGCACGGCCTCATCTTCCGTGAGGAAGGCGCCCCTCCGGGAGGGAGGGGCGCCTGGAGGTTCAGACGCGTTCCGGCCGGCGGACCGCCGGCTCGGGCTCCGGCGCCCGGGACATCCGGCCGGGCCACCACACCGTGCGGCCGAGGGCGACGCTCGCGCTGGTGACCAGGTAGGTGCGCACGAGGAAGGTGTCGAGGAGCACGCCGACGGCGATGACGAAGCCGAGTTCGACGAGCTGGACGAGGCCCATGTTCATCAGCACCGCGAAGGTCGCGGCGAGGACCAGGCCCGCGGAGGCGATGACCCCGCCGGTGGTGCGCAGCGCGGTGAGCGCGGCCGTGGCGGGTTCGGCGCCGCCGAGGGACTCCTCGCGCATGCGGTGCATCAGGAAGATGCCGTAGTCGACGCCCAGGGCGACCAGGAACACGAAGGACAGCAGCCCGAGCCCCGGGTCGGTGCCCTCGAAGCCGAACAGCGGCCCGAACACCAGCCCGCCGATGCCGAGGGCCGCGCCCCATACGGCGACCACGGCGGCCACCAGCATCAGCGGGGCGACCAGGGAGCGCAGCAGGATGATCAGGATGAGCAGGACGGAGACGAGGACGAGGGGCACGACGACCTTCTGGTCGCGGGCGCTGGCGTCCTTCAGGTCGAGCTGCTGGGCGCTGGGTCCGCCGACGTAGGAGCCGTCGAGCTTGGCGCGCAGGGCCTCGATGGTGCGGGTCTCGGCGGCCGTCTGCGGCGGGGCGGAGGCGGTCACGGACACCTCGGTCCAGCCGTCTCCGGTACGGCCGAGCCGGGCGCTGTCGACTCCATCGGTGTTCCGCGCGGCGGCGAGGGTGGCCTCGGCGCGGTCGGCAGGGGTCATGACGGTGATGGGCTGGCTGGACCTCTCGGGGTAGGCCTCGGCCAGGGCCAGCATGGCGGTGACGGACTCGGGCCGGTCGACGAAGGAGTCCTCCTGCTTGACCGTGCCGGGCAGGTTGAGGGCGCCGAGGGCGAGCGCGCCGAGCGCGACGGCGCCCGAGACGAGGACCGCGACGGGGCGGCGTCCGGCGGAGCTGCCCATCGCGGCGAACAGCGAGCGGCGGGCCTTGGGGGTGCTGCCGAAGGCGGGGACGAGCGGCCAGAACACGCGGCGGCCGAGCAGGACCAGGATCGCGGGCAGCAGGCTGAGCATGGCGAGGAGCGCGCACAGCACGCCGACGGTGCCGAGCGGGCCCATGCCGCGGTTGGAGTTCAGGTCGGCGGCGAGCAGGCAGAGCAGGCCCGCGGCGACGGTGCCCGAGGAGGCGAGCACGGCGGGGCCGCAACTGCGCAGCGCGGCCTTCATGGCGTCGTACGGCCGCTCGATGCGCCGTAGTTCCTCGCGGTAGCGGGAGACCAGGAGGAGGGCGTAGTCGGTGCCGGCGCCGAAGACGAGGATCGTCATGATGCCGGAGCCGGCGCCGGAGACGGCGGTGCCGAACGCCTGGTTGAGGCCGTAGGCGACGGCCATGGACAGGTAGTCGGCGACGCCGGCGACGACGAGCGGCAGCAGCCACAGCACGGGGCTGCGGTAGATGAGGATCAGCAGCACGGCCACCACGGCGGCGGTGGTGTAGAGCAGCGGTCCGCCGAGGGAGTTGTAGACCTCCGCGGAGTCGGTGAGGAGTGCGCCGGGGCCGCCGACCTCGACGGTCAGTCCGTCGCCGCCGTGGACGGTGTCGCGCACGTCGTTGACGAAGGCGTCGCGCAGTTTCTCGTCGTCCCCGGGTTCGTTGCTGACGACCGGGTACATCAGGGTCGCGCCGTCCCGGGAGGGCACGCCCTCGGGGGTGGCGGTCAGCGCGTGCTCGCCGTCGATCGCGGCGACCTGTTCGTCCGCCGTGCGCCGGTCGGCGGCGGTGAGGCCGCCGTCGCGGTGGTAGACGAGGACGAGTTGGGTGCTCTCGCCGCCGGGCAGCTTCTCCTGGAGCTCGGCCACCTGGGTGGAGTCGGCGCTCGCGGGCAGGTAGTCGGTGACGCGGTCGCGCTGCACGTCCGCGAGTTTCGCGGCGAACGGCGAGGCGACGGCGAGTACGCCGACCCACAGCGCGAGCACCAGCCAGGGCACGGCTCTGCGCCGTGTCTGTGTGTTTGCGGCCCCCATGGATCGGGCCTCCCTCCGGCACGAATGTCTGGATGTGACTCCAGACTCCCGGCGGAGAAGGGCCGATTCGTCGCGCCTGCGGCCGAGTTCGGGGGTACTGCCCGGGGTGATGTGAGGGGCCGGTTACTCCCGGGGGAGTACTGCGGCGGCCAGGAGCCGTGTCACCTCGTCGGCGGCGATCGTCAGCGCCGACCCGACCGTCGCGAGGACCTCCCGCTCCGCGGGCGTGTACGGGCCGTCCGCGAGGGCGATCCGTGCGCCCTGGAGCAGGATCGACTCCCGCCCGGACGGGGCGAGGTGGGGGGCGAGCGGGTCCAGTGCCTCGTGCAGCTCTATGGCCAGTCCGGGCCCGCACGGGGCGCCGTACACCCGGCCGGTGTCCGCGGCGAGGGCCTCGACCAGCGCGTTGAGCTTGTCCTCCGTGCAGTCGTCGAAGCCGGCCTGCCGCACCGCGCCGGCCGCCGCGGTCAGGGCGAGCCGCGCACGGGGCCCGCCTCCCGCGGCGAGGACCGCGAGGGCGACGGTGTGCACGGCGTCCCGGAGCATCGCCGCGAAACGGCTGGTGGTGGGGTGGTCGAGGACCTCCGTGCCGTAGCGGCGCCTGCAGTCCGCGCACTCGACGGCGGGCCCGGTCTCGCCGCGCGGCAGCACGGGAACGCCCAGCAGGGTGAAGCGGCGGCGCCCGGTGAGCCGCTGGTAGTTGCGGTCGCCGCCGCAGCCGGGGCAGAAGAACTGCCCGTCGCCGACGGCGGTCCATGCGACGCGCGTGCCCAGGATGCGCACAGCCTTGTCGGCCCGGCCGTCTCGTCCCCGTCCTGGCAGCACGTCGCACCTCCGTCACCGCGCGGCAACATCGCCGCGCTGGCGTGATGTTAGCCACATCGCCCAGCCCTAGTCAGCACCCCGGACGAGACCTTTCCGTGACCTGGGGGTTCATATGGCTGGTATACGACGGTGCCCCGCCGGCCGTGCGTACGGCGGGCGGGGCAGCGAAGCGACGAGGGGCGGGGGTCAGCGCGCGGCGCGGTTGACGGCGGAGATGACCGCCTTCAGCGAGGCGCGGGTGGTGTTGGCGTCGATGCCGATGCCCCACAGGACCTTGTCGTCGATGGCGCACTCGATGTACGAGGCGGCCTGCGCGGAGGCGCCCTCGCTCATGGTGTGCTCCTGGTAGTCCAGCAGGCGGGCGTCGACGCCGATGCCCTGCAGCGCGTGGAAGAAGGCGGAGATCGGACCGTTGCCGGTGCCGACCAGCGTGATCTCCTTGCCGTCGACCTCGGCCTCCACGGTCAGCGTGTCCACGCCGTCCTTGTCGGTGGTGGACTGGCCGGCCTTCAGCTGGATGCGGCCCCACGGGTTGTCCGGGTTCGGCAGGTACTCGTCCTGGAAGACGGCCCAGATGTCCTTCGGCGTGACCTCGCCGCCCTCGGCGTCGGTCTTGGCCTGGATCAGCTTGGAGAACTCGATCTGCATACGGCGCGGCAGGTCCAGCTTGTGGTCGTTCTTCAGGACGTACGCGACACCGCCCTTGCCGGACTGCGAGTTGACGCGGATGACCGCCTCGTAGGAACGGCCGACATCCTTCGGGTCGATCGGCAGGTAGGGGACCGCCCACTCGATGTCGTCGACGGTGACGCCCTTCGCGGCCGCCTCGGCCTCCATGGCGTCGAAGCCCTTCTTGATGGCGTCCTGGTGGGAGCCGGAGAAGGACGTGTAGACCAGGTCGCCCACGTACGGGTGGCGCGGGTGGACCTCCATCTGGTTGCAGTACTCCCACGTACGACGGATCTCGTCGATGTCGGAGAAGTCGATCTGCGGGTCGACGCCCTGGGAGAACAGGTTCATGCCCAGGGTGACCAGGTCGACGTTGCCGGTGCGCTCACCCTGTCCGAACAGGCAGCCCTCGACGCGGTCGGCGCCGGCCATCAGGGCCAGCTCGGCGGCGGCGACGGCGGTGCCGCGGTCGTTGTGCGGGTGGACGGACAGGCAGACGTACTCGCGGCGGGACAGGTTGCGCCCCATCCACTCGAAGCGGTCCGCGTGGGTGGAGGGCGTGGAACGCTCCACGGTGGCGGGCAGGTTGAGGATGATCTCGCGGCCCGGGCCGGGCTGGTAGACGTCCATCACCGCCTCGCAGACCTCCAGCGCGAAGTCCAGCTCGGTGTCGGTGAAGATCTCCGGGCTGTACTGGTAGCCGAACTCGGTCTCGGGGCCCAGCAGCTTCTCGGCGTACTCCATCACCAGGCGGGTGCCGTCGACGGCGATCTGCTTGATGTCGTCCTTGGAGCCGCGGAAGACGACCCGGCGGAAGACCGGGGCGGTGGCGTTGTACAGGTGGACCGTGGCGCGCTTGGCGCCCTTCAGGGACTCCACGGTCCGCTCGATCAGGTCCTCACGGGCCTGGGTCAGTACGGAGATGGTGACGTCGTCCGGGATGGCGCCCGGCTCCTCGATGATGGAGCGTACGAAGTCGAAGTCGGTCTGGCCGGAGGCGGGGAAGCCGACCTCGATCTCCTTGTAGCCCATCTTGACCAGCTGGTCGAACATCCGGCGCTTGCGCTCGGGCGACATCGGGTCGATCAGGGCCTGGTTGCCGTCGCGCAGGTCCGTGGACAGCCAGCGGGGGGCGGCGGTGATCCGTCGGTTCGGCCAGGTGCGGTCGGCGATGTCGACCTGCTCGTAGCGGCCGTACTTGTGGATCGGCATGGAGGTGGGCTGCTGGCGGTTCGCCATGATGCGTAAGGCTCCTCAGGATGTCCGGAAGGACGGCCGACGACGCAACGCCAAGCTCCGCGGGGAGGGAGTCGACCTGGACTACAGGCCCTCGCCGCGGCAGCTAAGGAGAAGCAGCCCGAAACGCATGATGCGCAGCATGCTAGCCGAGCCGCCTTCGCCGCGAAGGTCCGTATCAGTATGCGGGACCGCAGACCTTAAATCGGACAAAAAGTGCGCTATACCACTTCCGGAGGCCGATTCGGGCCCACATCCCCCGTTTTTCACCGATCATGGTTGCTGGTAGTGACAGCGGCATAACTCAGTGCGATGGTGCCGGGCATGACGCCAGTCTTCTGCACCATCGTCCCGCCGCATGTTCTCGACCAGCTGGCCCGGGCGGAGGACCCCCGCCTCTCCGGCCCCGCCCGCCGCACCCTCCAGCGCGACGCCTTCGAGCGCACCCAGCGCCGCCTGACCACGGTGATCGGCGCCGCCGCCGTCGCCCCGCCCACGGGAGCCGAGTCCGGCAAACCGAACCGCACCATCTACGACGCCCGGCACCGGACCACCCTGCCCGGCAAGAAGGTCCGCGCCGAGGGCGAGGAGCCCGGCAGGGACGCCACCGTCAACCGCGCGTACGCGGGCCTGGGGGCGACGTACGAACTGTTCCTCAGCGCCTTCGCGCGCGACTCGATCGACGGCTCGGGCCTCCCGCTGGACGCGACGGTCCACTACGAGGAGGACTACAACAACGCCTTCTGGAACGGCGAGCAGATGGTGTTCGGCGACGGGGACGGCGAGATCTTCCTCGACTTCACGATCCCCGTCGACGTCATCGGCCACGAACTCGCCCACGGCGTCACCCAGTACACCGCCAACCTCGCCTACTTCGGCCAGTCCGGCGCCCTCAACGAGTCCCTGTCGGACGTCTTCGGCTCGCTGATCAAGCAGTACACCCTCGGCCAGACCGCCACCGAGGCCGACTGGCTGATCGGCGCGGGCCTGCTCGCCCCGCGCGTGACCGGCACGGCCCTGCGGTCGATGAAGGAGCCGGGCACGGCGTACGACGACGACGTCCTCGGCAAGGACCCGCAGCCCGCGACGATGGACGACTACGTCCACACCGGCCGCGACAACGGCGGCGTGCACATCAACTCCGGCATCCCCAACCACGCCTTCTATCTGGCGGCGACCGCCCTCGGCGGCCACGCCTGGGAGCGCGCGGGCCGCGTCTGGTACGACGTGCTGACCGGCGGCGAGCTCCACGAGGACGCCCTGTTCACGGACTTCGCCACGCTCACCGTGAAGGCGGCCCGGGCCCGCTACGGCGAGGGCGACGAACTCACCGCCGTCAGCAAGGCCTGGGAGCAGGTCGGCGTGCGCACGCTGTAGTTCCGTACTAGACAGGGACCCATGCGGATTCAGGTGAGGCGCACGGGAGGTTTCGCGGGCATCGAGCGGTACGCCGAGGTGGACACCTCTGGCCGCGCCGACGCCCAGGAGTGGCACGCCCTGGCCGAGCGCGCGCTCGCGTCCGGCCGGGGCACGCCCCCGGTCGGGGTGCCGGACGGGTTCGGCTACGAGATCACGGTCGACGGGAAGACGGTGTACTGCGCGGACCCACGGCTGACCGACGACCAGCGCAGGCTGATCACACGGGTGCTGAAGGAAGGCGCGTAACGCGCGATCCCTGTCCGGCCGTTGACTTCGGTTACCCCGGGTACGGATGATCCGGCGCATGGCGACCAACGCGATACCTCGGTTCCCGGCCGGCTTCCTGTGGGGCGTGTCGACCTCGGCCCATCAGATCGAGGGCGCGGTGGACGAGCGCTCGCCGTCGGTGTGGGACGTCTTCACGGCCGAGCCGGGCCGGGTGAAGGACGGCTCCACGGCGGCGGTGGCCTGCGACCACGTCCACCGCCACCGCGAGGACGTGGCCCTGCTGGCCGGCCTGGGCGTGGACGCCTACCGCTTCTCGGTCTCCTGGCCGCGCGTGCTCAAGGACGGCGGCCTGGACTTCTACGACCGCCTGGTGGACGACCTGTGCGCGGCGGGCGTCCGCCCGGTGCCGACCCTCTTCCACTGGGACCTGCCGGTCGGGGAGGACTGGCTGGAGCGGGACACGGCCGCGCGGTTCGCCGAGTACGTCTCGGTGGTGGCCGAGCGCCTCGGCGACCGCGTGCAGAAGTGGATCACCCTCAACGAGCCCGCCGAGCACACCCTGCTCGGCCACGCCCTCGGCGTCCACGCCCCCGGCAGACGGCTCCTATTCGACGCCCTCCCCGTCGCCCACCACCAGCTCCTCGCCCACGGCCTCGCCGTCCGGGCCCTGCGCGCGGCCGGCGCCTGCGACATCGGCATCGCCAACTCCCACGGCCCGACCTGGCCGGCCTCACGGGAACAGGCCGACGTGGAGGCGGCCGACTTCTACGACCTGCTGCTGAACCGGCTGTTCGCCGACCCGCTGCTGCTGGGCGCCTACCCCGACGGCATCGGGGAGTTGATGCCCGGGGACGTGGCGGCCGACCTGTCGGTCATCGCCGAGCCGCTGGACTGGTACGGCATCAACTACTACGCGCCGACCCGGGTGGGCGCCCCCCAGGGCACGGAGATCGACTTCGGCGGCGTCCGCATGCCCGCCGAACTCCCTTTCTCGGTACGGGAGATCGACGGCGTCCCCCTGACGGACTTCGGCTGGCCGGTGGTGCCCGAGGGCCTCACCGACCTCCTCACCGCCTTCCGCACCCGCTACGGCGACCGCCTCCCGCCCGTCGTCATCACCGAGAACGGCTGCTCGTACGAGGGCCTGGACGACCAGGACCGTATCGCCTACCTCGACGGCCACATCCGCGCCCTGCACCGGGCGATCGAGGCGGGCGTGGACGTACGGGGCTACTTCGTGTGGTCCCTGCTGGACAACTTCGAGTGGGCGGAGGGGTACGCCCGGCGCTTCGGCCTGGTGCATGTGGACTTCGAGAGCCAGAAGAGGACGCCGAAGGCGTCGTACACCTGGTTCAGGGACGTGCTGGGGGCGCAGCGTAGTTAGGGGTGCGGGGAACTGCGCGACAAGCCACGACGGCGCGTCGGACGCGAGACGGCGAGAACCACGACGGCGAAGAGGCGGCTACAACGCCCCCGCCTCACGGGCCGCATAAACAGACGGGTACTGCGGCCGATACCCCAGCTCCCGCCGAATCCGCTCCGTGGAGGTGATCCCGAACCACGGATCGGGGTCGGCACGCTCGAACAGCTCCTCCGGCACCTCGGCCCCGTTCAGCTGATGCAGCTCCACCGCGGTGACAGGCGTGTCGTCGGCGATGTTGTACAGCCGCCCGTCCACCCCGGGCGCGTGCAGCAGCCGCAGCAGGCCCTGGGCGACATCGGCGTGGTGGACCATCTGGAGCCGCTGAGCAGCGGCCCAGCGGGACGCCCACATCAGGGACTGGGCCAGGTGCGGGTCGCCGTCGCCGTAGACGAAGGTCAGCCGGCCCACCCGCACGCCCAGCCCCTCCATCGCGAACAGCCCCTGCTCGGCCTCCCACTTGGACGCGGTGTAGGCGCCCCACATCTCCCCGCCGGGCTCGACGGGGTCGTCCTCCGTCAGCGGCCTTCCCCGCCCGGTGCCGTACACCAGCCCGGTGCTGGTCTGCACGAACCGCCGTACGCCCGAGGCCGCGGCCGCCCGGCCCAGCGCCAGGGCGGCATCGCGGTTGACGGCCCAGGCCTCTTCGTCCGGCACGCCCCGGAACGCCGCGGCCACGTTCACCACGGCGTCCACCCCGGCGACCGCTTTGCCGAGCGCCTCCTCGTCGCGCAGGTCGCCGACGACGACCTCGGCGCCGAGATCGGCGAAGGCGTCCGCGCGGGAGGCGTCCCGCACGAGGACCCGGACCTTCTCCCCCGGCCGGGCCTGGGCCAGCAGCCTGGGCACGAAACGGCGTCCGACCTGTCCTGTCGCACCGGTCACCAACGTCAGCATGATGTGCTCCTCTCGTCGGGCACCAGCCTCCGGCGACCGGGCGTGCGGCGGGAGAGACCCGTCGATCATGGGACTGGCAGTCCCTGGATAAGCCGGACGGCGTCCCGCACGCTTGAGGGGTGGACCGAGCCGAACTCGCCGACTTCCTGCGCCGCGGCCGCGGCCGTCTGTCCCCCGCCGACGTGGGGCTGGCCGCGGGTGCCCGCCGCCGTACGCCCGGACTGCGCCGGGAGGAGGTGGCGGCGCTGGCCGGTATGTCGGTGGACTACTACACGCGTCTCGAGCAGGCGCGCGGCCCGCGGCCGTCCCGGCAGATGCTGACCGCGCTGGCGCGGGCGCTGCGGCTGGGCGAGGAGGAGCGCGACCACCTGTTCCACCTGGCCGGTGAGGAGCCGCCGCGCCGGGAGGCCGGGGCGGGGTACGTCCGTCCCGGGCTGCTGCTGATCCTGGACCGGCTGCACGACACCCCGGCGCAGGTGGTGACGGACATCGGGGACGTCCTCGCGCAGAACGCGTCGGCGAAGGCCCTGGTGGGGGACGTGGAGGCGCGTCCGCCGCGGGAGCGGAACCTGGCCCGGCTGTTCTTCCTGGACCCGGCCTCGCGCGAGCTGTTCCCGGAGGAGGACCGGCCGGTGAACGCCCGGGCGCACACGGCGGCGCTGCGCGCGGCGACGGCGGCGCACCCGGAGGACCGGGCGGCGGCCGCGCTGGTGGCGGAGCTACGGGCACAGAGCGCCGAGTTCGCGCGCCTGTGGGAGGAGCACGACGTGGCCGCGCGGCGGGGGCCGACGAAGAGGTTCCGGCACCCGGTGGTGGGCCTGCTGGAGCTCGACTGCGAGGTCCTGCTCAGCCCCGACCACCGTCAGTCACTGGTCGTCCACTCGGCCCGCCCCGGCACGGAGTCCCACGACCGGCTGCGTCTGCTGGGCGTGCTCGGCCTCCAGGACATGTCCGCCGACGGGGCCTGACGCCTCAGAAACCGAGCTTGCGCAGCTGCTTCGGGTCGCGCTGCCAGTCCTTGGCGACCTTGACGTGCAGGTCCAGGAAGACGGGCGTGCCGAGCAGGGCTTCGATCTGCTTGCGGGACTTGATGCCGACGTCCTTCAGGCGCTTGCCCTTGGGGCCGATGATGATGCCCTTCTGGGAGGGGCGCTCGATGTAGACGTTGGCGTGGATGTCGAGGAGGGGCTTGTCCGCGGGGCGGTCCTCGCGCGGGAGCATCTCCTCCACGACGACCGCGATGGAGTGCGGCAGCTCGTCGCGTACGCCCTCCAGGGCGGCCTCGCGGATCAGCTCCGCGATCATGACCTGCTCGGGCTCGTCGGTGAGGTCGCCCTCGGGGTAGAGGGCGGGGCCCTCGGGCAGCATCGGGATCAGCAGGTCCGCCAGCAGGTCGACCTGCTTGTTCGCGGTCGCCGACACCGGGACGATCTGCGCCCACTCGATGCCCAGCTCCTTGCCGAGCTGGTCGATCGCGATCAGCTGCTCGGCGAGGGTCTTGGAGTCGACGAGGTCCGTCTTGGTGACGATGGCGACCTTCGGGGACTTCTTGATCCCCGCCAGCTCCTTGGCGATGAAGCGGTCACCGGGACCGATCTTCTCGTTCGCCGGGAGACAGAAGCCGATGACGTCGACCTCGGCCCAGGTGGTCCGTACGACGTCGTTCAGCCGCTCGCCCAGCAGCGTGCGCGGCTTGTGCAGGCCGGGGGTGTCGACCAGGATCAGCTGGGCGTCCGGGCGGTGCACGATGCCGCGCACGGTGTGCCGGGTCGTCTGCGGCTGGTTGGCGGTGATCGCCACCTTCTGCCCGACCAGAGCGTTCGTGAGGGTGGACTTCCCCGCGTTGGGGCGGCCCACGAAGCAGGCGAAGCCGGCCCGGTGGACTTCTTCAGCAGACTGCTCGGATGACTGGGTGCGAACGCTCATGCGCCCATTCTCCCTGATCCCCGAAGCCGTGCCGCACCACGCACCGCACAGTGAGGTCCCGGAAACCCGTCCGCAACGAAACGTCGCCGAAACACACCTGTACACGACCGGAAACCGTCACCGGTGACTCTCTGACGCAAGCCCCCCCTCCGTTGGAGACGACCGTGACCCTTGCCGCGCCCCTCGCCGCAGCGCATGTCGACACCGGCGACACCGCCTGGCTGCTCGCCGCCACCGCCCTCGTCCTGCTGATGACCCCGGGCCTGGCCCTGTTCTACGGCGGCATGGTCCGCACGAAGAGCGTCCTCAACATGCTGATGATGAGCTTCGTGTCGATCGCCCTGGTGACGGTCGTCTGGCTGGCGGCCGGCTACTCGCTCGCCTTCGGCGAGGACGCGGCCGGCGGCCTCATCGGCGGCCTGGACCACCTCGGCATGTCCGGCATCGGCCCGGACAGCGTGCAGGGCACGGTCCCCACCGTCCTGTTCGCCACCTTCCAGCTCACCTTCGCGATCATCACGGCCGCGCTGATCAGCGGCGCGATCGCGGACCGGGCGAAGTTCGGGGCGTGGCTGGTGTTCGTGCCGCTGTGGGCGCTGCTCGTATACGTTCCCGTCACCCACTGGGTGTGGGGCCCGGGCGGCTGGATCCTCGACAAGCTGGGCGCGTTGGACTTCGCGGGCGGTCTGCCGGTCGAGATCACCTCGGGCGC
Source organism: Streptomyces sp. NPDC096205 (assembly GCF_044763135.1). NCBI lineage: Bacteria > Bacillati > Actinomycetota > Actinomycetes > Kitasatosporales > Streptomycetaceae > Streptomyces > Streptomyces sp. NPDC096205. The sequence continues at coordinate 895,813 of NZ_JBIWFS010000002.1, forward strand.
CTCCGGTCTCGCCCTGTGCCTGGTACTGGGGCCGCGCCTGGGCTTCAAGAAGGACTCCATGCGCCCGCACAACCTGCCCATGGTGGTGCTCGGCGCCGGTCTGCTCTGGTTCGGCTGGTTCGGCTTCAACGCGGGCTCGGCCCTCGGCGCGAACGGCCTCGCCGCCGCCGCGTTCCTCAACACCCTCGCCGCCGGCTGCACCGGCCTGCTGGGCTGGCTGTTCGTCGAGCAGAAGCGCGACGGCCACCCCACCACGCTGGGCGCCGCCTCCGGCGCGGTGGCGGGCCTGGTGGCCATCACCCCGTCCTGCGGCTCGGTGTCCCTGCTGGGCGCGCTCGTGGTCGGCCTCGCCGCCGGTGTCGTCTGCTCGTACGCGGTGAGCTGGAAGTTCAAGCTGAACTACGACGACTCCCTGGACGTCGTCGGCGTGCACCTGGTCGGCGGAGTGATCGGCACGCTCCTCATCGGCGTCTTCGCGGTGGAGTCCATGACCGGCGGCACCGAGGGCCTGCTGTACGGCGGTGGCTTCGGGCAGCTCGGCAAGCAGCTGGTCGCTGTCGTCACGGTCGGGGCGTACGCCTTCGCCGTCACCTACGGCCTCGGCAAGCTCATCGACAAGGTGCTGGGCTTCCGCGCGAGCGAGGAGCAGGAGCACACCGGCCTCGACCTTACGGTGCACGCGGAGACCGCATACGATCACGGCGTCCTGGGCCACGGCGCCCCGGTCGCCCACTCCGTCGTCCCCACCGCCCAGAAGGTCAGGCCCCAGGCATGAAGCTCATCACCGCGATCGTCAAGCCGTACCGCCTCGACGAGGTGAAGAACGCCCTCCAGGAGCTCGGCATCCAGGGCCTGACCGTCAGCGAGGCCAGCGGTTACGGCCGCCAGCGCGGCCACACCGAGGTCTACCGCGGCGCCGAGTACCAGGTCGACCTCGTCCCCAAGGTCCGCATCGAGGTCGTCGTCGAGGACGCCGACTCCGACGCCGTCATCGACGCCATCGTCAAGGCCGCCCAGACCGGCAAGATCGGCGACGGCAAGGTCTGGGCCCTGCCGGTGGAGACGGTCGTACGGGTGAGGACGGGCGAGCGAGGCCCGGACGCCCTGTGACTTTTCAGAACGTCCCGTAGGGACACGTAGTCAGGGGCGCGGGGAACTGCGCGACCAGCCACGGCGGACCCGCACCCGGCCGCGCACGCGAGGCCCCACGACAGGTCCCGCTCAGCCGGCGGTGACGGTCACCCGAACCTCGCCATCAGGCCCAGCCACGAGCACAGGCGTCCCCGCCCCACCAAGATCCCGCACAGCAGCCCGGTCCAGTTCGGACACCGACTCCGCGTCGGTCACCACAGCCGCGGCCTCCAGGGACTTCGCCCCGGACGCCACCGCCATAGCCACCGCGGTCTGCAGCGCACTGAGCTGAAGCGAGTCCAGCGACACCGTCCCGGCGACATACGTACGGCCGGTGTCGTCGCGGACGGCCGCGCCCTCCGGCACACCGTTGCGGGCACGGGCCGAACGGGCCAGGGTGACGATCTTGCGGTCCTCGGGGTCGAGCGCGTTGCTGTCGGTCATGGTCCGAGGATACGTAGGCAGGGCCGGCTCACCCCGCGACGGGGTACATCGCACGATGGTGAGGTCGGGCTGGTGGCGCTGGGCCTGCGCCGGGGTCAGTCCAGGGTCTGAACGATCTCGCTGCGCGCGGCCGTGTGCACCACGCGGCCGCGCGCGCCGTTGACCAGGGACAGATACGGCGCCACATGTCCGCACTCGACGTCGGCGACGACCGGCACGCCGAGCGGGCCGAGGGCGTCCAGGACGGCCTCGTGCTGGGTGAGGGTTCGCCCGTCGGCTGCCGGGCTGCGGCCGACGAGTACGGCGTTCGCGCCGTCGAAGAACCCGGCCAGGCGCATGCCGTGCAGGCTCCGGCAGACGGTGTAGGCGTCGCTGCCGCCGGACTCGATGTACACGAGGGTGCCGCCGTCGCCGGCCAGGGAGGAGACGTCCAGGTACGGCGTTCCGGCCACGTTGACGAGCGCCTCCAGGCACCCGCCGATCAGCCGGCCGGTCACGTCCACGTCGCCGGAGCCGTCCAGGCGGGTCCAGTGCCCGGTCGCGTCGAGCGTGAAGTCGCGGATGCCGGGGTGCTCGGTGTAGTCGTCCCAGCCGGAGGACCGGTGGCGCCCGGGCGGGGTCTGTGTGAGCGGCTCGCTCTGCGCCGCGGTGACGACGTCGAACCAGGAGAGCAGGCCCTCGGGCGTCCGGTAGGGGGTGTCCATGAGGTTGTTGCCGTGGACGGTCGCGACGCCGGTCAGCAGGGTCAGCGGGGTCGCGATCGTGGAGATGTCGGACCAGCCGATCAACCAGGTCGGCTCCGCCCGCGCGATCTTGTCGAAGTCCAGCAGCGGCAGCAGGTCGATCGCGGTCTCGCCGCCCCACGGCGGGATCACGGCCCGGATCGTCGGGTCGGTCAGCATCTCGGTCAGCTCGGCCGCCCGCTCACCGGCCGGGGCGCTGATGTGCGTGGCGCCGTCCATGCACCGGCCGACGACGACCTCGTACCCGCGCTCCCGGATGTCCTGGAGCGCCACCTCGAGGCGCCCCCGCATCGACTCGGGGACCCCACTGGACGGGGAGGTCACACCGACACGGTCACCGGGGCGCAGCGGGCGCGGGTATCGAACGCTCATGCGGCGGATTCTGACACGGGGTCACCCGGCCCCGGCAACGCGTTTACGGCCGGTCGAGCCGGAGCCGGTCCGCCCTCGGCAGTCCGGCCACCACCAGGTCGTAGGAGTCCTCGACGAGCTCGGCGACCAGCCGGTCGGGGAGGTCGCCGTCGACCGTGACGGTGTTCCAGTGGCGCTTGTTCATGTGGTAGCCGGGCTTGATCAGGCCCTCGTACTCGGAGCGCAACCGGACGGCGTCCTCCGGGTCGCACTTGAGGTTCACGGTCAGGGGCCGGTTGTCGAGCCAGCTCAGGGCGAACATCTTGCCCTGGACCTTGAAGACGGAGATCTCGGGGCTGAAGGGGAAGTCCTCCACGGCGGCGTTGAAGGACAGGCACAGGGCGCGCAGTTCCTGAGGTGTCACTCGTCCTCCTTCTGCTCCGTGCCGGCCGGATCGACCGGCTCCACCAGCACGGTCACGATCTTGTTCCGGCGGCCCGCGGACGACTCCGCGGTCAGCCGCAGCTCGCGGCCGTCGGGGAGGCCGACCATGGAGGAGGCGCCGGCGATGGGGACGCGGCCGAGGGCCTTGGCGAGCAGGCCGCCGACGGTCTCGACGTCCTCGTCGTCGTACTCCTCCAGGCCGTACAGCTCGCCGAGGTCGCCGATGTCGAGGCGGGCGGTGACCCGGAAACGGTCCTCGCCGAGGTCCTCGACGGGCGGCAGTTCACGGTCGTACTCGTCGGTGATCTCGCCGACGATCTCCTCGAGGATGTCCTCGATGGTGACGATGCCGGCGGTGCCGCCGTACTCGTCGATGACGACGGCGACGTGGTTGCGTTCCTTCTGCATCTCGCGCAGCAGGTCGCCGGCGTTCTTGGTGTCGGGCACGAAGAACGCGGGCCGCATCGCGGTGGACACCAGCTCGGACTCGGCGTCGCGGCTGATGTGCGTCTTGCGGACGAGGTCCTTCAGATACACGATGCCGACGATGTCGTCCTCGCTCTCGCCGGTGACCGGTATCCGGGAGAAGCCGGAGCGCAGGGCGAGGGTGAGGGCCTGGCGGATGGTCTTGTAGCGCTCGATGACGACGAGGTCGGTGCGCGGCACCATCACCTCGCGCACCAGGGTGTCGCCGAGCTCGAAGACGGAGTGCACCATGCGGCGCTCGTCGTCCTCGATGAGGGACTCCTGCTCGGCGAGGTCGACCAGTGCGCGCAGCTCCGCCTCGGAGGCGAAGGGGCCGCGCCGGAAGCCCTTGCCGGGGGTGAGCGCGTTGCCGATGAGGATCAGCAGCGACGGGATCGGGCCCATCACCCGGGCCAGCGGCAGCAGCACATAGGCCGCGGCGGTGGAGGTGTTCAGCGGGTGCTGGCGGCCGATGGTGCGCGGGGACACGCCGACGGCGACGTACGACACGAGGACCATGACCGCGATGGCGATCAGCAGGGCCTGCGAGGTGGAGGAGAACTCCTCCAGGCAGGCGTAGGTGACGAGGGCGGCGGCGGCCATCTCGCAGGCGACGCGCACGAGCAGCGCCATGTTGAGATAGCGGGTCGGGTCGGCCGCCACCTGGGCGAGCTTGGCGCTGCCGCGGCGGCCGGACTTGACGGCCTCGTCGGCGCGGAAGCTGGAGACGCGGGCGATGCCGGCCTCCGCGCAGGCGGCGAGCCAGGCGACGACGACCAGCAGGATCGCGCCGAGGACGAGTTGCGGACTCATGACCGGGGTGACCGCCCGCGCCTAGGAGACGGTCGGGGCCGGCGACGGGCCGGTCAGGCCCTTCTCCGCGCGCCACCCGTCCACGATCGCCGCCTGCAGGCCGAACATCTCCGCCTTCTCGTCCGGCTCCTCGTGGTCGTAGCCGAGCAGGTGCAGCACACCGTGGACGGTGAGCAGCTGGAGCTCCTCGTCCATGGTGTGCTGCGTCGGTGCTTCGTCGCCCTGCTTCTTGGCGACCTCGGGGCACAGCACGATGTCGCCGAGCAGGCCCTGCGGGGGCTCGTCGTCGTCCTTCGTGGGCGGGCGCAGCTCGTCCATCGGGAAGGACATGACATCGGTAGGGCCGGGCAGGTCCATCCACTGGATGTGGAGCTGCTCCATGGCGTCGGCGTCCACGACGATCACCGAGAGCTCGGAGAGCGGGTGGATGCGCATCCGTGCGAGTGCGTAGCGGGCGATGTCGAGGATCGCCTGCTCGTCGACCTCGGTTCCGGATTCGTTGTTGACGTCGATCGACATGGTGCTGCTCGGTCTACTTCCCCTTGTGCCCGGCCTTGCTCCGGCCGCCCTTGTGCGTGCCGTTCTCCGTGCCGTGCGTGTCGTCGTACTTCTCGTACGCGTCGACGATACGGCCCACCAGCTTGTGCCGGACGACATCGTGGGACGACAGCCGGGAGAAGTGGACGTCCTCGACGCCCTCCAGGATCTCCTGGACCTGACGCAGGCCGGACTTGGTGCCGTTGGGCAGGTCGACCTGCGTCACGTCACCCGTGATCACGATCTTCGAGTCGAAGCCGAGGCGGGTGAGGAACATCTTCATCTGTTCCGGGCTGGTGTTCTGGGCCTCGTCCAGGATGATGAAGGCGTCGTTGAGGGTGCGGCCGCGCATGTAGGCGAGCGGCGCGACCTCGATCGTCCCGGCGGCCATCAGACGGGGGATGGAGTCCGGGTCGAGCATGTCGTGCAGCGCGTCGTAGAGCGGGCGCAGGTAGGGATCGATCTTTTCGTAGAGCGTGCCGGGCAGGAAGCCGAGGCGCTCGCCGGCCTCCACCGCGGGCCGGGTCAGGATGATGCGGTTGACCTGCTTGGACTGCAGGGCCTGCACCGCCTTGGCCATGGCGAGGTAGGTCTTGCCGGTACCGGCGGGGCCGATGCCGAAGACGATGGTGTGCTTGTCGATCGCGTCGACGTAGCGCTTCTGGTTGAGCGTCTTGGGGCGGATGGTGCGACCGCGCGAGGACAGGATGTTCTGCGTGAGCACCGAGGCCGGGGTCTCCTCCTGGCCGTCGCCGCTCTCGCTCGCCCTCAGCATGGCGATCGAGCGTTCCACTGCGTCCTCCGTCATCGGCTGCCCGGTGCGGAGCACCAGCATCATCTCGTCGAACAGGCGCTGTATCAGGGCGACTTCCGACGGGTCGCCGACCGCGCTGATCTCATTGCCCCGGACGTGGATGTCGGCCGCCGGGAAGGCCTTCTCGATCACGCGCAACAGGGAGTCGCCGGACCCCAGCACGGTGACCATCGGGTGCTGGGCGGGGACGGTGAACTGCGCTCGCGCCTGCCCCTGCGCAGGGGTGTGAGCTGTGGGTGTCTGAGTCATGGGCCGGCTCTGAAGGCCTGCGTTTCCTCCTCTTCACGGCCGCGTGGCTGAGGGCGGCCTCGCGCTTCCAGGGTACGACGGTGGACCGACAAGGCCGTAGGGCTTTTCGCCGAAGCCCGTCCCGGACAGGCCCTGGCTGCGGGCAGGCGTGCCGCTGGGGCGGCACGGGTGGGCGCAGCGGCACCTCCTCGCGCCGAGCTGCGCAACGCCCCGCGCCCGGCTCCCGCGCCCTGCACCCCTACGCCGACCTCCCGAAGCCGATCGTCGGGACCGCCCTCCTCAGCGGCCAGGGGCGTACGCACTCCTCCGGGACCAGGGTGTCCAGGAACGCGTACCGCTGGAGCGCCGCCGGGTCCTGGGCCTCCAGTGACTGCACCTTGCGCCACCAGGCGGCGACCTCGCTCCAGCCCGGGGCCGACAGGGAGCCGCCGAACTCCTGGACGGACAGGGCCGCCGTGAGGCCCGCGAAGGCCAGCCGGTCGGCGAGGGGCCAGCCGGCCAGGGTGCCGGTGACGAACCCGGCGACGAAGACGTCCCCCGCGCCGGTGGGGTCCAGCGCCTCGACGGCGATCGCGGGGACCTCCGCCGTCTCGCCCGTACGGCCGTCCACGGCGTACGCCCCCTCCGCCCCCAGCGTCACGACCGCGACCGGGACGTACGAGGTCAGGGCCTGCGCCGCCGCCCTCGGGCAGCTGGTGCGGGTGTAGCGCATGGCTTCCTCGGCGTTCGGCAGGAAGGCCTCGCAGTGTTCGAGGTCGGCCAGCCCGGCGAGGTCCCAGGCGCCGGTGTCGTCCCAGCCGACGTCGGCGAAGAGGCGGGTGCCCTTCGCCGCGGCCTGGGCGATCCAGGGGGCGCGCCTGCCCGGGGTGAGGGAGGCGATCGCGGCCCGCGCGCGGGGCGGGCAGTCGGGGGCGGGCTCCTCCGGCGGGGGCTCGTGGCCGTGGGAGACCATCGTGCGCTCGCCCTCGTAGGCCATGGAGACGGTGACCGGGGAGTGCCAGCCGGGCACCGTGCGCGACGGGCCGAGGTCGATGCCCTCGCCCTGTTCCAGGGCGTCCCAGCAGTACTCGCCGTAGTGGTCGTCGCCGAAGGCCGCCGCGAGGGAGGTGCGCAGCCCGAGCCGGGCCAGGGCGGTGGCCATGTTGGCGACGCCGCCGGGGCTGGAGCCCATGCCGCGGGCCCAGGACTCGGTGCCGCGCACGGGCGCGGAGTCCAGGCCGGTGAAGATGATGTCGAGGAAGACGGTGCCGGTGAGGTAGACGTCCCAGGGCGGATCGGCGGGCGCGCGCAGCCCGGCGAGCGGGTCGACCTGGGACCGGCGGTGCGGTCCCCCTGCGATGGACACCTCGGACGCGATCACGATGGCGCTCCCTGACGCACGGTGCGGATTCAGGCCAGTGTGCACCACCGCACGCAGGGGGCGCCGACGCTCCCGGCGGGGACCGCGCGTGCCGCTACCAGCGCGGCACGGCCGGTGTCGTCCACCCGGGCTCGGCGACCCGCATCGCCGCCGCGTCGTCCCGGTCGCGCAGCCGGCCGTCGTCTTCGAGCCACCTGCGGTGCAGGAAGGCCAGCCGGTCGCGGTCGAGTTCGACGCCGAGGCCGGGCGCGTCGGAGACGGTGACGCGGCCGCCGGTGAAGGGGATGCGCTCGGTGAGGACGTCCTCGGACTGCCAGGGGTAGTGGGAGTCGCAGGCGTGGTGCAGCGCGGGCACGGTCGCCGCGACGTGGGTCATGGCGGCCAGGCTGATGCCGAGGTGGGTGTTGGAGTGCATGGAGATACCGACGCCGAAGGTCCGGCACACGGCGGCCAGGTGCTGGGTGTTGCGCAGCCCGCCCCAGTAGTGGTGGTCGGACAGGACGATCTGCACGGCACCGCGGGTGAACGCCTCGGGTATCTCGGCGAAGGTCGTCACGCACATGTTGGTGGCGAGCGGTACGTCGGTGCGGGCGGCGACCTCGGCCATCGCGTCGGTGCCGAGGGCCGGGTCCTCCAGGTACTCGAGGACGTCCTTCAGCGCGTCGGCGACCTTCACGGACGTCTCCACCGACCAGGCTCCGTTGGGGTCGAGCCGCAGCGGCTGCCCGGGGAAGGCCTCCGCGAGGGCGCGGACGGCGGCGACCTCCTCGTCGGGCGGGAGGACACCGCCCTTGAGCTTGAAGGAGGTGAAGCCGTGGTGCTCGGTGAAGCGGCGGGCCTGCTCGACGACGCCGGCGGGGTCGAGGGCGGCGCCCCACTCGTCAGCCGCTTCCCCAGGATGGGCGGCCCACTTGTAGAAGAGGTACGCGCTGTACTCGACCGAGTCGCGCAGCTTGCCGCCGAGCAGGGCGTGCACGGGCAGCCCCAGCGTCTTGCCGAGGGCGTCGAGGCAGGCGACCTCGAAGGCGGAGACGACGGACAGCCGCAGCTTGTCCGCGGTCTGGACACCGCGCAGCCCGCCGACGTCGACGGCGTTCTCCACGCGTGAGGCGTCCACCCCGACCTCGTCCACGAGCGTGAACAGCCCGTTGAGGTCGTCCACCCGGCGTCCGGTGAGCCGGGCGGCGAGCGGCCGGGCCAGTTCCAGGTACTTGGTGTCGCCGTAGGTCTCTCCGACGCCTGTGGTGCCGTCGTCCGTGACGACCTCCACGATCAGGCGGGGCGTGTACGGCTGGTGGACGCCCTGGGTGTTGAGCAGGGGCGGGTCGGCGACCAGGACGGGCGTCAGCCGGACCTCGGCGACGGTCGGGGCGTGGGTCACGGGGCGCCTCCTGCGGGTTCACGTATGAGAACACCGGTCGAGTGGATGAAAAGCGATCGCCCTTCTACCCGACGGTCGGGGCACCAAACCGAAAAGTGCTCCAGATCACACCACCCACCCTCCCTCGCGCCCGCCCCCACTTGATACAAATTGCCCGCGCGTTCCTGTCCGTCGACAGTCGTCGCCCAATCCCCCTTTTGTGCCGCTCCTTTCGCATGCCCTGGGAACGCCCGTGTCCTCCCCCCGCACCACTCCCTGGCCCGTCCTCGCCCTTTTCACGGCCGGGTACCTCGCCCCGTACCTGCTGCCGACGGTCGTCGGCCGGCTGGACGCGTATCTGCCCGTCACCTCCACCCAGGCGGGCGCCATCGGCAGTGCGCTGCTGCTGAGTTCGGCGACGGCCGGGTTCCTGCTGGCCTCGCTCGTCGAGCGGATCGGCGCCCGCAGGCTCGCCCGGGCCGGGCTGGCTCTCGCCTTCGCCGGATACGGAGGTGCCGCGCTCGTGCACGCTGTACCGGCCGTGGTCGCCGGGGCGGTCCTCGGCGGGTTCGGCTCGGGCACCGTCACCGCGGTCGCCGCGACCCGGATCGCCGCCCAGCGCGATCCGCACCGGACCTCCACGCTCGGGCTGCTGGGCGTCTCCGCGCTCGCGGGCGCGGTCTATCTGACGGTCCCCCACCTCGGCCCGGGACACGGGCTGCCGCTCACCGCGATCGCGCTGACCGCGCTCGCCGTGTGGCCGCTCACCGGCCGGCTGCCCGCCGCCGGAGCCACCCTCCACACCCGCCGCGAACCCGCCCCGCTCCCCCACCGGCGCTCCGGGCTGGTCCTCGTCGCGGTCATGCCCTGCTGGTCGCTCGCGCAGAACGCCCTGTGGGGCGTCAGCGGCCGGATCGGCCTGACCCAGGCCCATCTCACCGAGGCGGCCGTCGGCGTGGTCTTCGCCGTCGCGCTGGGCGCCGGACTGCTCGGCGTCCTCGGTGCGGGGGCACTCGGACCGCGGCTCGGCCGCGCGCTGCCCATCGGGGCGGGTACGGCGCTCATCGCCGGGTGCATCGTGCTGAGCGCGTCCGCCACCGACCTGGCGAGCTTCGCGGGCGGCGAGATCGCCTGGAACACCTGCTACCCGATCGTCCTGTCGTACCTGATCGGGCTGGCCGCCTCCCTCGACCCGGCCCGCGGCCGCTGGGCGGTCCTGGTCGGCTCCGCGTCCTCGCTGGGCACGGCGGCGGGCCCGCTGACCGGCAGCCTCCTGTCCGCACAGGCGGGCTTCCCGGTGATGGGCGCGGTCCTCGCGGCCGGGCTGCTGGTGATCGCCGTACCCATGACGGTGGTCGCGCGGGGCGCCGGCCGGCGGACCCTGCCGGTCGTCGAGATCCCGGTGGAGACGCCCGCCCCGCAGACGGCGACCGCCGCTTAGAACGCGCAGGCGTCGACCCGCCGCCTAGAATGCGTACGCGTCGACCTCCGCGAGGTAGCGCGCCCGTCGCTCCTCGTCGTCCTCCAGGAAGGAGGCGAGGAAGGAGTTGCGGGCCAGCTCGCGCAGGCGCTCCTCGCCGAGGTGCAGTTCCCGGCGTACGGCGTCGAAGTTGTCGCCCGCGTAGCCGCCGAAGTAGGCGGGGTCGTCGGAGTTGACCGTGCACAGCAGGCCGGCGTCCAGCATCGCGGGCAGCGGGTGCTCGGCCAGCACGTCGACGGCCCGCAGGCGGACGTTGGACAGCGGGCACAGCGTCAGCGGGACACGGTCGCGGACCAGCCGGGCGACCAGCTCCGGGTCCTCCATGCAGCGCAGGCCGTGGTCGACGCGCTCGACGCCGAGGACGTCCAGCGCCTCGGTGATGTACTCCGGCGGGCCCTCCTCGCCGGCGTGCGCCACGCGCCGCAGCCCCAGCCGGGCCGCGGCCTCGTACACCTCGCGGAACTTCACCGGCGGATGCCCGACCTCGGCCGAGTCCAGTCCGACACCGGTGATGCGGTGCAGATAGGGCTTGGCGGCCTCCAGGGTCGCCATCGCCGACTCGGCGGACTCGTCGCGCAGGAAGCACATGATCAGCTTGGTGGAGACGCCGTGGTTCTCCTCGCTTTGCGCGAGCGCCCGCCACAGGCCCTCGACGACCGTGCCCATGCCCACACCCCGCGCGAGGTGGGCCTGCGGGTCGAAGAAGATCTCCGCGTGCCGCACGCCCTGCGCGGCGGCGCGGGCCAGATAGGCGTTCGCGAGGTCCGCGAAGTCCTGCTCGGTGCGGAGCACCGCCATGAGCTCGTAGTACAGGTCCAGGAAGGACTGGAGGTCGTCGAAGCGGTACGCCGTGCGCAGCTCTTCGGTGTCCTCGTACGGCAGCTCCACGCCGTTGCGCGCGGCCAGCTCGAAAGCCAGCTCCGGCTCCAGGGTGCCTTCGATGTGCAGGTGCAGTTCTGCTTTGGGGAGGGGCATTACGGCATCGTACGACCGCTTTACCGTCGTTTCGGAACCGGCACCCGCATCAGGTCGTACGCCACCGTCAGCTCGCCCTCGTAGCCGGCGGCGCGGGCCTGGCGCTCGAACTCCTCCGGCTCGGAGTAGCGCTGGCTGAAGTGGGTGAGCACGAGGTGGCGCACGCCGCCCTCCCGGGCCACCCGGGCCGCCTGACCTGCTGTCAGATGGCCGTGATCGACGGCGAGTTGCTCGTCCTCGTCGAGGAACGTCGACTCGATGACCAGCATGTCGCAGCCCTCGGCGAGCGCGAACGCGCCCTCGCACAGCCGGGTGTCCATGACGAACGCGAACCGCTGTCCGCGCCGCACCTCGCTGACCTCCTCCAGCGCGACCCCGTGCAGGATGCCCTCGCGCTGGATGCGGCCCACGTCCGGCCCCTTGATGCCGTGCGCGGCGAGCCGCTCGGGCAGCATGCGGCGGCCGTCGGGCTCGGTCAGCCGGTAGCCGAAGGACTCGACGGGGTGGGAGAGCCTGCGGGTCTCCAGTACGTAGTCCCGCGTGGCGGCGATGACGCCGTCCTGCGCCATGGGGGACTCCGTCAGCCGGACCGTCTCGCGATACGCCGTCGCGTACCGGAGGCGGTCGAAGAAGCGCTGTCCCGAGGCCGGGTAGTGCGCGGTGACCTCGTGCGGCACCTGGTCGAGGTTGATGCGCTGGATCACCCCGGCCAGACCGAGGGAGTGGTCGCCGTGGAAGTGCGTGACGCAGAGCCGGTTCAGGTCATGGGCCGCGACCCCGGCGCGCAGCATCTGGCGCTGTGTGCCCTCGCCGGGGTCGAACAGCAGGCCCTCGCCGTCCCAGCGGAGGAGGTAGCCGTTGTGGTTGCGGTGCCGGGTCGGGACCTGGCTGGCGGTGCCGAGCACCACGAGTTCGCGTACGGACACGGCGACTTAACCGGGGGGCCACTGCATGCCACGGCCGCCGAGGATGTGGGCGTGGGCGTGCCACACCGTCTGGCCCGCGCCGCTGCCCGTGTTGAACACGAGGCGGTAGCTGTCCAGCTTCTCCTCGTCGGCCACGGCCTGGGCCTCCCGGAGGACGTCCGCGGCCACCTCCGGTGCACCTGCGGCGAGTTCGGCCGCATTGACGTAGTGCGCCTTCGGGATGACCAGGACGTGGGTGGGGGCCTGGGGGTTTATGTCCCGGAAGGCGACCGTCGTTTCTGTCTCGCGGACGACATCCGCCGGGATGTGGCCTTCGACGATCTTGCAGAACAGGCAGTCTTCCTGGGGTTCGCCTGCCATGGTCCCTCCGGGGGTAGAGCGGCTTTACGTTTCGCATCGTATCGTCGTCGGGTGCGGGTGCCTTGTGGTTGATCGCGCCCACGCGGCGGAGCCGCACATCGATACAGCCCCGCGCCCCTGGGTTACTCCACCCTTGGCGGCGTTTTGGCGGGCTGTTGCTCCAGTGCCTCCAGTGCGAGCCTGATCGCCTCGTCCAGTTGGGTGTCCCTGCCCGCTGCCCAGTCCTGGGGGCTCTGGATGACCTCCACGTCCGGGTCGACGCCGTGGTTCTCGACGCCCCACTCCTGGCCCTCCAGCCAGAAGGCGTACTTGGGCTGGGTGATGAGGGTGCCGTCGACGAGGCGGTAGCGGCTGTCGATGCCGACGACGCCGCCCCAGGTGCGGGTGCCCACGACGGGGCCGAGGCCGAGGGCCTTGACGGCGGCGTTGACGATGTCGCCGTCGGAGCCGGAGAACTCGTTGGCGACGGCGACGACGGGGCCGCGCGGAGCGTCCTGCGGATAGCTGTAGGGCTGCATGCCGCGGGGGACGGCCCAGCCGACGATGCGGCGGGCCAGCTTCTCCACGACCAGTTGGGAGGTGTGCCCGCCGCGGTTCTCGCGGACGTCGACCACGAGGCCCTCGCGGGCGACCTCCACGCGCAGGTCGCGGTGGATCTGGGCCCAGCCGGGGGCCTGCATGTCGGGGACGTGGAGGTAGCCGAGGCGGCCGCCGGAGGCCTGGTGGACGTAGGCGCGGCGGTCGGCGACCCAGGCGTGGTAGCGCAGGGGTTCCTCGTCGGCGAGGGGCACGACGACGGCGTGACGGGGTTCGCCGCCGCCCGACGGGGAGACGGTCAACTCGACCGGGTGGCCCGCCGTGCCCACGAGGAGGGGGCCGGGGCCCGTGACCGGGTCCACCGGGCGGCCCGCCACGGCGACGATCGCGTCGCCGGGGCGGATGGCGACGCCGGGCGCGGCGAGCGGCGAGCGGGCGTCGGGGTCGGAGGTCTCGGTGGGCAGGATGCGGTCGACGCGCCAGGTGCCGTCCTCGTGGCGGGAGAGGTCGGCGCCGAGCAGGCCCTGCCGGTCGCCGCTGCCGTAGCCGCCGTTCGGGACGACGTAGGCGTGGGAGGTGCCGAGTTCGCCGTGGACCTCCCAGAGGAGGTCGACGAGGTCGTCGTGGGTGGCGACGCGGTCGAGGAGGGGCCGGTAGCGGTCGAGGACGGCGTCCCAGTCGACGCCGTTCATGTCGGCCCGCCAGAAGTTGTCCCGCATGACGCGGCCGGTCTCGTCGAACATCTGGCGCCACTCGGCGGCCGGGTCGATCAGCCGGCGCACCCGGGCGAGGTCGACGGTGACGTTGCTGTCGCTGTCGGCGTCGGCGGACGCCCGCCGGTCGCTGGGCACGACCTTGAGCAGCCCGTCGGTCCACAGCAGGACGCGCTTGCCGTCGCCGCTGACCTGGAAGTGGTCGGCGTCGGTGGCGAGGTGCTCGATGCGCTGCTGGGCGAGGTCGTAGCGCTCCAGCTCGGTGTGCGGGTCGGGCGCCTCGGGCGTGGCCCGGGAGACGCCGAGGACCCCGCGCACGGGGTGGCGCAGCCACAGGACGCCGTCCTTGGCGGCGCGCAGGTTGGAGTAGCGGGCGGCCTCGACCGGGAAGGGCACGATGCGGTCGGCGAGGCCGTCGAGGTCGATCCGGGTGGTGGGGGTGCCCTCGCTGTCGGGCGTCTCGTCCTTGTCGGACACCTCGAAGGGGCGGCCGTGCCGCTGCGGCCCGAAGGGCGAGGGCGTGGTCGCCGCCAGGGTGATCAGGTGCGGGCGGGAGCCGGTGACGAAGGCGAGGTCGAAGACGTGCTCGTCGTAGACCGGGTCGAAGGAGCGGTTGGACAGGAACGCCAGGTACTTGCCGTCGAGGGTGAAGGCGGGCGCGTAGTCCTGGAACCGCAGCGGGGTCGCCTCGGTGACCGTGAGGTCGGTGGTGTTGGCGAGCTTGAGCCGGCACAGCGGGTGCGGGCCGGGGTGGGACCAGGCGAGCCAGCCGGAGTCGGGCGAGAAGGTGAGACCGGTGACGTCGCCGTGCTCGCTGCGGTCCAGCTCGCGCACCTCGCCGGTCTCCCGCTCGACGAGCAGGACGCGTCCGTCGTGCGCGGCGACGGCGGCGCGGCTGCCGTCGGGGGACATGGTGAGGCCGAGGACCCGGCCGAGCAGGCCCGCGGCGATACGGCGCGGGGTCGCGCCCGGGGCGAGGCCGGTGGCGGGCGCGAACTCCAGGGCGTCCTCGCCCTCGGCGTCCGTCACCCACACCACCCACTCCTCGCCCTCCACGCGGAAGGTGCGCGGCAGCCGGGCCCGTACGCCGGGTTCGGCGGCGAGGGCGCGGGCAGGCCCCGAGCGGTGGGTGACCCAGTGGACCGCGCCGCGCACGCCGACCGCGCTGCCGCGGGCCGCGTGGTCGGGGGAGGCGGAGCCGAACCAGCGGGCGGCGTCCACGGGGTGCGGCTGGCGGTCGGTGCGCTGCCCGCCGAGCCGGATGTCCAGGCGGCGCGGCTCGGCCCCCTCCAGGTCGTCGAGCAGCCAGAGTTCACCGGCGCTCGCGTAGACGACCCGGGTGCCGTCGCTGGTGGCGTGGCGGGCGTAGAAGCCGTCGAGGGGCGTGTGGCGGCGCAGGTCGGAGCCGTCGGCGAGGGAGGAGTAGAGCGCGCCGGTGCCCTCGTGGTCGGACAGGAACGCGATGCGCTCCCCCGCCCAGCAGGGGTGCTCGATGTTGCCGTCGAGGTCGGCGTGGAGCCGTACGAACTCGCCGGTGCCGTCGGGGTCGATCCACAACTTGCCCGCCGTACCGCCGCGGTAGCGCTTCCAGTAGGCGGCCTCGCGGCCCATCGGCGCAGACAGCAGCACGGTCGCCGGGCCGAACGCCACGTCGCCGACGGGGCCGTGGGGCAGGGTGGTGGCCGGGCCGCCGTCGAGCGGGATCGCGCGCGCCCAGGTGCGGCGCAGGGTGGCCTGGCCGTGGGTGCTCAGCGCGAGGACCTCGCCGTCGGGGGTCCAGCCGCGCACCTGGGTCTTGCCGCTGCCCCAGTACGTCAGCCGCCTGCCGGGGCCGCCCTCGACCGGGGCGATGTGCACCTCGGGGGCGCCGTCGCGGGTGGAGGTCCAGGCGACGGTGGTGCCGTCGGGCGAGATGCGCGGGTGCGACACCGGCACGTTGTCGGCGCTGACCCGCCAGGCCCGGCCCCCGTCGAGGGGGGCGAGCCAGACGTCGTCCTCGGCGGTGAAGGCGACCGACTCGCCGTGCACGTGCGGGAAGCGGAGGTACGCCGGTATGGCGGAGGAAGAGGGCTGCGTCACCCGATCAAGCCTATGCAGTCGGGCCGTTCGGGGCCGGGCGTTTGGATCACTTCCCCTGGACCGGCCTGCACTCTGGGAAGTTGTCGCACCTCACGGTCTGCGTCACCGTCACCGTGACGGCGGGGCGGGGTCCGCCCGCGGGCGGCGCGCTGGTGGCGTCGCAGTTGCCGAGGCCCTGGACGTGGAACCACTCCTTGCCGTCGATCTTCGCGGTGAGGTCACCGCGTACGCACGCGCCGCTGACGGCCCGGGTGACCCGGCCGGTGACGGTGATGTCCTTGCCGTCGTCGGTCTCGCCCTGGCAGTCGACGGCGGCGAGGTCATCGGCCGTGGCGGACGGGGACGCGCTGTCCCCGTCGTCGACGGACGCGGTGCACGTCAGCCAGCGCACGTCCGCCTTCTGCCGCTCCAGCTCCGCCGTCACCAACTGGTCGGTGGTGTACGCCACCGTCGCCGAGTTCAGCCCGCCCGCCGGGTCGCACGCGGCGGCGCCGCCCACGGTGACCACCGCGAACACCACCGCGGCCGCCGTCCGGCGGCCACGCGGCCGCTTCGCCACTTCCCAAATCCGTCGCAATACCCCCATGGAGGGCAGCGTCCCACTGTCCCGGCCGTCGCGGTAGAGCACATACGGCCACGCACGGCCTGGTCCGCTGCCGGGCCGTCACGAGGCGGACGGCCGGCCGCCGCTGCCGCCGCGGTGATCAGCCGCGCAGCAGCAGCCACTCCTGAAGCTCCACCAGGTTGCCCTCCGGGTCCTTGACGTGGGCCACCCGCAGCCGGTCGGACATCGGTGCCGGACCGTGCAGCAGCTCGGCGCCGCGCGCGGTGATGTCCTCGCAGTACGCGTCGAGGTCGTCCACCCGCAGCACCACCAGCGACCGGTGCCCGCTCGCCGCATCGCCCAGTTCGCCCAGCACCTCGGCCATCATCGCCCGGTCCTGCAGCGCGACACCCGCCGAGCCGGTGGCCGGGCTGAACTTCTCGTACGGCCCGTCGACCGCGCCCGACTGCGGCTTGAGACCGAGGACGTCGGCGTAGAAGCGGTAGCAGGCGGCGAAGTCGGTGACCAGCAGCCGGACCTGTGCGAGTTCCATGGCGTGCTCCCCCTGAGGTTCAGGACGTCGTTCAGGACCAGCGGCCGGTACGCCCCAGCAGCAGGGCCACCGCCGCGGTCCCCGCGGTCGAGGTACGCAGCACGGTACGCCCGAGGACGTACGGCTTCGCGCCCGCCTCCGCGAACAGGGCCAACTCCTCCGGGGACACGCCCCCTTCGGGGCCGACGACCAGCACGATCTCGCCCTCGGTGGGCAGTTCGACCGTGGCGAGGGGCTCCTCACCGCTTTCGTGGAGTACGGCGGCGAAGTCGGCTTTGGCGAGAAGTGCGGCAACCTGTTTGCTGCTCGCGGCGTCCGCGACCTCCGGGAAGCGCACCCGGCGGGACTGCTTGCCCGCCTCCCGTGCGGTGGCCCGCCACTTGGCGAGGGCCTTCAGACCGCGCTCGCCCTTCCACTGCGTGATGCAGCGGGACGCGGCCCACGGGACGATCGCGTCGACGCCGGTCTCCGTCATGGTCTCCACGGCGAGTTCGCCGCGGTCGCCCTTCGGCAGGGCCTGCACGACCGTGATGCGGGGCTGCGGCTCGGGCTCCTCCTCGACGGCGCCGAGGTCCACCACCAGCCGGTCCTTGCCCTCGGCGGCCCTGACCACGCCCTCCGCCCAGCGCCCGCGCCCGTCGGTGAGGACGACGTCCTCGCCGGGCCGCAGCCGCTTCACGGAGACAGCATGCCGTCCCTCGGGACCGTCGAGCACGAACTGGGGCCCGCCGCGGTCGAGTTGCTCGGCCACGAACACCGGAGCCGTCATCAGAGGGCACCTCCTTGCGCCGGCAGGTTCGACAACGTTGTGCGGGCGGCGGCCAGTTCGCCCATCAGCACCTCCACCAGCTGCCCGGCAGGCATCGCGCGCGCCATCCGGTGCCCTTGCCCCGCCCACAGCGCCATGCCCTGGGCGTCGCCCGCCTTCGCGGCCGCCTTGCGCAGCGGCGCGGTGAGATGGTGGACATCGGGATAGGCAGCGGGCGCGTACGGGCCGTGCTCGCGCAGGAAACGGTTCACCAGGCCGCGTGCCGGGCGGCCGGAGAACGCCCGCGTCAGCTCGGTGCGCACGAACAGCGGGTTGATCAGGGCCTGCTTGTGCAGGGCGTGCGCGCCGGACTCGTCGGTGGCGAGGAACGCGGTGCCGAGCTGGGCGGCGCTCGCCCCCGCGGCGAGGACGGCGGCGATCTGGCTGCCGCGCATGATGCCGCCCGCGGCGACGAGCGGCAGGGACACGGCCTCGCGGATCTGCGCGAGGAGGGAGAGCAGCCCGATGCCGGTCCCGTCGGTCTCGGACAGGTCCCGGTGCGTGCCCTGGTGGCCGCCGGCCTCGACGCCCTGCACGATCACCGCGTCGGCACCCGCCTGCTCCACCGCACGCGCCTCGTCGACGCAGGTCGCGGTGACCAGGGTGACCGTCCCGGCGCGGCGCAGGGCCTGCAGCGCCTCGGGGGTGGGCACGCCGAAGTGGAAGGAGACCGCGGGTACCGGGTTGTCCAGCAGGACGGCCAGCTTGGCGTCGTAGCCGTCGTCGCGGCCGCTGTCGGGGTCGCCCAGCTCGGTCTCGTACCAGGCGGCCTCACCGGCGAGCTGGTGGGCGTAGACGCCGACGGCCGCGGGGTCCGCGTACTCGGGGTGCGGCATGAAGAGGTTCACCCCGAAGGGGCGGGAGGTCAGGCTCCGCAGCTGCTTGATCTCCTGGTACATGCCGTCGGCCGTCTTGTACCCGGCGGCCAGGAACCCCAGCCCGCCGGCCTCGCACACGGCAGCGGCGAGCTTCGGCACGGAGACGCCGCCCGCCATGGGGGCCTGCACGATCGGACAGGGGAGGAGACCGGTCAGCGCGGAGGACATGACCGCATGTTGTCACGTCCTCCGAACAAGTCCGAATCGGCCCTTCCGCTCGGCATAGGCCTGCGGCACGGGTGGCTTCGCACCTCGGTGAAAGCCACCCGTGGCGGGACCTCAGCGACCGTTGAACGCATCCTTCAGCCGCGAGAACAGACCCTGCTGCCCAGGCTGGAACTGCCCGGTGGGCCTCTCCTCGCCGCGGAGCTTGGCCAGCTCGCGCAGCAGGCGTTCCTGCTCCGGGTCGAGCTTGCCCGGGGTCTGGACCTCGACGTGGACGATCAGGTCGCCTCGGCCGCCGCCCCGCAGGTGGGTGACACCGCGCCCGTGCAGCGGGATCGACTGGCCGGACTGCGTGCCGGGCCGGATGTCGACCTCCTCCATGCCGTCGAGCGTCTCCAGCGGCACCTTGGTGCCGAGAGCCGCCGCCGTCATCGGGAGCGTGACCGTGCAGTGCAGGTCGTCGCCGCGCCGCTGGAACTGCGCGTGCGGCAGCTCGTGGATCTCGACGTAGAGGTCACCGGCGGGACCGCCGCCGGGGCCGACCTCGCCCTCGCCCGCGAGCTGAATACGCGTGCCGTTGTCCACACCGGCCGGGATCTTGACCGTGAGGGTGCGCCGGGACCGGACCCGGCCGTCACCCGCACACTCCGGGCACGGCGTC
Organism: Streptomyces sp. NPDC096205; assembly: GCF_044763135.1. Classification (NCBI taxonomy): domain Bacteria; kingdom Bacillati; phylum Actinomycetota; class Actinomycetes; order Kitasatosporales; family Streptomycetaceae; genus Streptomyces; species Streptomyces sp. NPDC096205. The sequence continues at coordinate 915,203 of NZ_JBIWFS010000002.1, forward strand.
GGCACGACGGTGCCGAAGCCCTGGCACTGCGGACACGGCCGCGAGGTCATGACCTGGCCCAGGAAGGACCGGGTGACCTGCGAGACCTCACCGCGGCCGCGGCACATGTCACACGTCTGCGCGGACGTGCCGGGCGCCGCGCCCTCGCCATTGCAGGTGTTGCAGACGATGGCCGTGTCGACCTGGATGTCCTTGGTCGTGCCGAAGGCCGCCTCGTCCAGCTCGACCTCGATCCGGATCATCGCGTCCTGGCCGCGCCGCGTACGCGACCTCGGCCCGCGCTGGGACGCCGTACCGAAGAAGGCGTCCATGATGTCGGAGAAGTTGCCGAAGCCGCCCGCCCCGAAGCCGCCCGCGCCGGCGCCGCCGGACTGCGAGAGCGGGTCGCCGCCGAGGTCGTAGACCTGCTTCTTCTGCGGGTCCGACAGCACCTCGTAAGCGGCGTTGATCTCCTTGAACCGCTCTTGCGTCTTCGGATCGGGGTTGACGTCCGGGTGCAGCTCGCGAGCGAGCCGACGGAAGGCCTTCTTGATCTCTTCCTGCGACGCGTCGCGGCGCACGCCGAGAACGGCGTAGTAGTCCGTGGCCACTTACGACTCCGCCAGGATCTGTCCGACGTACCGTGCCACTGCGCGTACCGCTCCCATCGTTCCCGGGTAATCCATGCGGGTCGGTCCGACCACGCCGAGCTTGGCGACTGCCTCGCCGCCCGAACCGTAGCCGACCGACACCACCGACGTGGAGTTGAGTCCCTCGTAGGCGTTCTCGTGACCGATGCGCACGGTCATGCCCGAATCACCCGCCTCGCCCAGGAGTTTGAGGAGCACGACCTGCTCCTCCAGGGCCTCCAGGACGGGGCGGATGGTGAGGGGGAAGTCATGTCCGAAGCGGGTGAGATTGGCGGTGCCGCCGATCATCAACCGCTCCTCGGTCTGTTCGACCAGTGTCTCCAGGAGGGTGGAGAGCACCGTGTGGACCGTGCCGCGGTCCTCCGGCTCGAAGGCTTCCGGCAGGTCCTGCACCAGCTGCGGCACGTCCGTGAAGCGACGGCCCGCGACCCTGCTGTTCAGCCGCGCCCGCAGATCCGCGAGCGAGGCCTCGCCGAACGGCGCCGGGCAGTCGACCATCCGCTGCTCGACCCGGCCGGTGTCGGTGATCAGCACCAGCATCACCCGGGCGGGGGCCATCGACAGCAGCTCCACGTGCCGGACCGTGGACCGGGTCAGCGACGGGTACTGCACGACGGCCACCTGCCGGGTGAGCTGCGCGAGCAGCCGCACCGTGCGGGCCACGACGTCGTCGAGGTCGACGGCGCCGTCGAGGAAGTTCTGGATGGCGCGCCGCTCCGGCGCGGTGAGCGGCTTGACCTCGGCGAGCTTGTCGACGAAGAGCCGGTAGCCCTTGTCGGTCGGGATGCGCCCGGCGCTGGTGTGCGGCTGCGCGATGTAGCCCTCGTCCTCCAGGGCCGCCATGTCGTTCCGCACGGTCGCCGGGGACACGCCCAGGCTGTGCCGCTCGGTGAGCGCCTTGGAACCGACCGGCTCCTCGGTGCCGACATAGTCCTGGACGATGGCGCGCAGCACCTGGAGCCTTCGTTCACTGAGCATCGCGCGCACCTCCAGAAGTCGTCGCCTCGGCCGCCCGGCCGCTCCACCTGGCACTCGGAGCATACGAGTGCCAGCCTTACCGGCCCAGTGTACGGCCGTCGGGTGGCACCCGGGCAAGGCAGGTGGCGTACCGCCCTGCCGTGCGCGGGCGGCACCGCTAGCGTCGCCGTATGACGGTGACTTGGGAAGAGCTGGGGTGGGAGCGGCTGGCGGCCGGGGTCGGCCGGTGCCGCCTGCCGGGCTGGGACTGCACGGCCGGGCTGGTCGTCGGGGAGGGCGCCGCGCTGCTGATCGACGCGGGTTCGAGCCTGCGGGAGGGCTCGGAGCTGCGGGCCCGCGCCGAGTGGCTGTCCGGCGGCCGTGTGACCCATCTCGCGCTGACCCACCCCCATTTCGATCATGTCTTCGGGGCGGCGGCGCTGTCGGACGCGGAGGTGTACGGCGCGGTCGGCGTGGCCGCGGCGCTGACGTCCCGGCACGCCCGCGAGGAGCTGCGCGCGGACGCGATCGGCAACGGCCTGGACGAGGTGGCGGCCACGGAGGCGGCGGAGGCGTTGATCGCGCCCGGCCATCATGTCTCCGGCGAGTGGACGCTGGACCTCGGCGGCGGCCGCCAGGTCCTGCTGGCCAACGTCGGCCCCGGCCACACCGCCCACGACCTCGCCGTCCTGGTCCCCGGCTCCCCCGAGGTGGTCTTCTGCGGCGACCTGGTCGAGGAGTCCGGCGAGCCCCAGGCGGGCTCCGACGCGGTGCCGTCCCGCTGGCCCGACGCCCTGGACCGCCTCCTCGCCCTCGGCGGCGAGGACGCGCTGTACGTACCCGGTCACGGAGCGGTGGTCGACGCCGGCTTCGTACGACGTCAGCGCGACGAGCTGGCGTCCCGTTTCGGCGTGTCGCCCTGAAGGCGCCGGGGCTTGTTCCTATCGTCATCCGAATGCGCCAGTACTCCGCCGACCTGACCCCTCCCTGGAAGAAGCCGCAGCCCGTCCCCGAGGTCCCGGCCGAGCCCGGTCTGGTCGTCGAGGAGCCCGGCACCGGCTTCTGCGGCGCGGTGATCCGCTGCGAGGCGGGCACGGTCACCCTGGAGGACCGCTTCGGCAAGCACCGCGTCTTCCCCCTGGAACCGCGGGGCTTCCTGCTGGAGGGCCGCGTGGTGACGCTGGTGCGGCCTGCGGCCGGTTCTCCCGTACGTCCCACCCGTACGGCATCCGGCTCGGTCGCGGTCCCCGGCGCCCGGGCCCGGGTGGCCCGCGCCGGCCGCATCTACGTCGAGGGCCGGCACGACGCCGAGCTGGTCGAGAAGGTCTGGGGCGACGACCTGCGCATCGAGGGCGTGGTGGTGGAGTACCTGGAGGGCGTGGACGACCTGCCGAGGATCGTCGAGGACTTCGCCCCCGGCCCGGACGCACGGCTGGGCGTCCTGGTGGACCACCTGGTGCCGGGCTCGAAGGAGTGGCGGATCGCGGAAGCCGTGACCAGCGAGCACGCCCTGGTGGTGGGCCACCCGTACATCGACATCTGGGAGGCGGTGAAGCCGTCGTCCCTGGGCATCGAGGCGTGGCCCCGCGTCCCCCACGGCCAGGACTGGAAGACGGCCGTGTGCCGCGCCCTGGGGTGGCCCTCGGACAACACGGGCGCGGTGTGGCAGGCGATCCTGAAGCGGGTCGGGTCGTACAGGGACCTGGAGCCGGAGCTGCTGGGAAAGGTCGAGGAACTGATCGATTTCGTCACGGCGCCGGCGGCCTAGCGGCTAGTCCACCAGATCCCTGACCACCGCGTCCGCCAGCAGCCGCCCCCGCAGCGTCAGCACCGCGCGCCCCTCCTCGTACGCCTCCTCCTGGAGCAGTCCCTCGGCGAGGGCCCGGCGGGAGGCGGCGAGGCCCTGCTCGTGCAGGAGGGAGAGCGGGACGCCCTCGCGCAGGCGCAGCTCCAGCAGGATGCGCTCGACCCTGCGGTCCTCGTCCGACAGCAGCTCGCGGCCGGCGCCGGGTGAGCGGCCCTCGGCGAGGGCGGCCGCGTAGGCCCCCGGATGCTTGACGTTCCACCAGCGCACCCCGCCGACGTGGGAGTGCGCCCCGGGGCCCGCGCCCCACCAGTCGGCGCCGCGCCAGTACAGCTCGTTGTGCAGGCAGCGGCCCGCGTCCGAGGTGGCCCAGTTGGAGACCTCGTACCAGTCGAAGCCCGCCTGCCCGAGCATTTCCTCGGCGATGAGGTACCGGTCCGCGTGGACGTCGTCGTCGGTCATCGGGACCTCGCCCCGGCGGATGCGGCGCGCGAGCTGCGTGCCCTCCTCGACGATCAACGCGTACGCGCTGATGTGGTCCGGGCCGGCGCCGAGGGCCGCCTCCAGCGAGGCCCGCCAGTCGTCGTCGGACTCGCCCGGGGTGCCGTAGATCAGGTCGAGGTTGACGTGCTCGAAGCCCGCCGCGCGTGCCTCGGAGACGCATGCCTCGGGGCGTCCCGGCGTATGGGTGCGGTCGAGGATCTTCAGGACGTGCTGCTTGGCGCTCTGCATGCCGAAGGAGATGCGGTTGAAGCCGCCTTCGCGCAATGCCGTGAGATACGCCGGGTCGACCGACTCCGGGTTCGCCTCCGTGGTGACCTCGGCGTCGGGCGCCAGCCCGAACTCGTCGCGGACGGCCCCCAGCATCCGTACGAGATCGTCGGCGGCCAGCAGGGTCGGCGTGCCGCCGCCGACGAAGACCGTGCGGACCTCGCGCGGGTCGTCGCCGAGCACCTTCCGCGCCAGGCGGATCTCGTCGACGAGGGTGTCGGCGTAGTTGTCGCGGGAGGCCAGCACCCCACCCGTGCCGCGCAGCTCGGTCGCGGTGTAGGTGTTGAAGTCGCAGTAGCCGCAGCGGGTCGCGCAGTACGGGACGTGCAGATAGAAGCCCAGGGGTCGGTCGGCCGCCCCGGCGAGCGCGGACGCGGGCAGCGCGCCGTCGGCGGGGACGGGCTCGCCGTCGGGGAGTGCGGAAGGCATGTCTTCCAGTGTCCCCCATGCCCGCAGGTCGCTCTGCCGGGCTGTCTTCGGCCCGGGCCGGCTATTCCGCCTGGAGCACCAGCAGCGCCAGGTCGTCCTCCGGCGGCTGCCCGCCGAAGTCGTGCACGAGCCGGCGGATGCGTTCCGCGATCAGCTCGGCGTCCAGTCCGGCGCATCCGGCGAGGGCGGTGGCGAGGCCGTCGGCGTCGTCGAACTGGCGGATGCCGTCACGCCGCTCGGTGACCCCGTCCGTGACACACAGCAGACTGTCGCCGGGCCACAGCTCGAAGGTCTCGCTGGTGTACGTCTCGTCCTCGACGACCCCGAGCAGGGTCTGCGGCCGTGCCGCCGTACGGACGCTGCCGTCCGCCCCGAGGAGCAGCGGCAGCGGGTGGCCCGCGGAGGCCAGGGTGCAGCGGACCCCGCCGCCCTCCAACGGCACGAGTTCGCCGTAGAGCAGGGACAGGAAGCGGGTCTGCGGGCCGTCGCCGGGCACGCCGGGGCCGACGAGGGCGCGGGCGGCGGCGTCGGCGGCCTCGGTCGCGTCGTCGAGGAGGAGCTGGTTGAGGCGGTCGAGGACGTCGGCGACGCGGTAGCCCTCGCGGGCCAGCAGCCGCAGCCAGGGCCGGGCCAGGCCGATGACGACGGCGGCCTCGGGGCCCTTGCCCTGGACGTCGCCGACGGCGAAGCACCAGCGGCCGTGGCCGGCCGGGAAGAGGTCGTAGAAGTCGCCGCTCGGGCCGCCCTTGTCGCACGGCTCGTAGACGAGCGCGCTGCGCACCCCGGGGATCTGGGCGACCGCGCCGGGCAGCAGGCCGCGCTGGAGGACGGCGCTGATGGTGGCCTGGCGCGCGTACTGGCGGGCCGCGCCGATCGCGAGGGCGACGCGGCGGGCGAGGTCCTCGACGAGGCCGGTGATCTCGTCGGGGAAGCGCAGGATGCCGGCGCGGCCGATGACGAGGGTGCCCAGCGGGCGTCCGCCGGCGATCAGCCGGTAGGCGAGCGCCGAGCCGTGCGGGGCGCCGGGGGCGAGCGCGGCGGCGGGCCAGGGGTAGGCCTCGGGGCCCGAGCGCAGGCCGTCGGACGGGCGGGGCGGTTCCTTCTCCAGGACGCGGCGCAGTTCCTCGATACGGTCCTCGTGGCCGTGCCAGACCCGGCCGAGGCGGGGTCCGGGCAGCCCGCCGCCCTCGCTCCAGCCGCGTCCGGTGGCCTCGTCCTCCAGCCAGATCGCGCACCAGTCGGCGAGCCGCGGCACGAGCAGCTGGCCGGTGAGCGCGGCGACCAGGTTCTCGTCGAGCTGCCCGGCGAGGAGGTCGGAGGCCTCGGCGAGGAAGGACAGCGCGCCGCGTCCGAGCCAGTCCCCGTCGTGCTCCGCGCACCGGCCCTCCGGCGCGAGGAGCGCGGCCGCGTCGAGGGCGCCCTCCGGTGCACAGCCTCCGCTGTCCTCGGGCGTCAGCCGCGCCCACACCGTCTTGGCGCCCCTGCGGTAGGTGACGCCCCAGGCCTCGGCGAGCCCCGCGACCAGCCGCAGGCCCCGCCCGTACTCCTGCGCCTCGGCGGCGGTGCTGCGGGGCGGGCGGGCCGGATGCCGGTCGGTCACCTCGACGACGAGGGCGCCGCAGCCGTCCTCCAGCCGGCAGTACAGCTCGACGTCCGTCCCGGCGTGCACGACCGCGTTGGTGACCAGCTCACTGACGACCACCAGCGCGTCCCCGACCAGCCGCTCGGTGTCGGGCACCCACTCCTGGAACGCCGCCCGCGCCAGCGCTCGCGCGATCCCGGGCGCCGGCGGCCCTCCGGCCAGCTTCGTACGGAGCTCGGAGGGTCGCGCGGAGGCAACGGTCTCCCGCTGCACCGGAATGGCCCTCATGGACAACTCCCCGAGCTTTCGGACGTATTGACCTCGGTCTGCCGCCAGAGTGACAGACAGGCCCTGTCCAGAAGCAGGGAGTTACCGAACTAGACCATCATGAGCGAGATCTGTGCTACGGAAGTGGCACATCCCGACCGTTTCAACGCCCTATGGGGGCGTGCCCCAAGGGGCGCGGGGCTGTGTCGATCTGCGGCTCCGCCGCGTGAGCGCGATCAACCACGACGAACGGATGGCCGCCGAACAACCCCGCACCACCCCCTACGCCTCGCGCGTCCCCGCGTACATCTCCTCCAGCAGATGCTTGTACTCCCGCTCGACGACCGGCCGCTTCAGCTTCAGGCTCGGCGTGATCTCCCCGTGCTCCACATCGAGATCCCGGGGCAGCAGCCGGAACTTCTTGATCGTCTGCCACCTCTGGAGGCCGGAGTTGAGCTCCTGGATGTAGCCCTCGACCATCTCCACGGTGGCGGGGGCCGCGACGATCTCGGCGTACGACTTGTCCTTGAGCCCGTGCTCCGCGGCCCAGCCGCTGATCGCGGCCTCGTCGAGCGCGATGAGCGCGGTGCAGAAGTTCCGGTCGGCGCCGTGGACGAGGATGTTGGAGACGAACGGGCACACCGCCTTGAACTGGCCCTCGATCTCGGTCGGCGCGACGTACTTGCCGCCCGAGGTCTTGAACAGGTCCTTCTTGCGGTCGGTGATGCGCAGATAGCCGTCGGGGGACAGCTCGCCGATGTCGCCGGTGTGGAACCAGCCGTCGGCCTCCAGGACCTCGGCGGTCTTCTCGGGCAGGTTGTGGTAGCCCTCCATGATGCCGGGGCCGCGCAGCAGGATCTCGCCGTCGTCGGCGATACGCACCTCGCAGCCGGGCAGCGGCTTGCCGACGGTGCCGGTGCGGTAGGCCTCGCCGGGGTTCACGAAGGACGCGGCGGAGGTCTCGGTCAGGCCGTAGCCCTCCAGGATGTGGATGCCGGCGCCGGCGAAGAAGTAGCCGATCTCCGGGGCGAGGGCCACCGAGCCGGAGACACAGGCGCGCAGGTTGCCGCCGAAGGCCTCGCGGAGCTTGGAGTAGACGAGCGTGTCGGCGACCTTGTGCTTGGTGGCCAGGCCGAAGGGCGCGCTCGCGGTGCCGGTGCGGCGGAAGTTGTCCTGGGTGGCCTTGGCGTACTCGCGGGCGACCTCGGCCGCCCACTGGAAGATCTTGTACTTGGCGGCGCCGCCGGCGCGGGCCTTGGCGGCGACGCCGTTGTAGACCTTCTCGAAGATGCGGGGCACGGCCGCCATGTAGGTCGGCTGGACGACCGGCAGATTCTCGATGATCTTGTCGACGCGGCCGTCGACGGCGGTGACGTGGCCGACCTCGATCTGCCCGGAGGTGAGCACCTTGCCGAAGACATGGGCGAGCGGCAGCCACAGGTACTGCACGTCGTCGGCGGTGATCAGGCCGGTCGCGGCGATCGCCTTCGCCATGTACGACCAGTTGTCGTGCGGCAGGCGCACGCCCTTGGGGCGGCCGGTGGTGCCGGAGGTGTAGATGAGGGTGGCGAGCTGGTCGCTGGTGATCGCGGCGACCCGCTCCTTGATCAGCTCGGGGTCCTTCTCCAGCCGGGCGGCGCCCCGGCTCTCGAGCTCGGCGAGGGAGAGGATCCAGTCGCCGGTCTCCACGCCCTCGGCGTCGATCACCACGACATGGGTGAGCTCGGGCAGCTCGGCGCGCTTCTCGACGGCCTTGGCGAGCTGCTCGGCGTTCTCCGCGATGAGCACCCGGCTGTCGGAGTCGGCGAGGATGTACGCCGCCTCGTCCGCGTTGGTCTGCGGGTAGATGGTGGTGGTGGCCGCGCCGGCGCACATGATGCCCAGGTCGGCCAGCAGCCACTCGAGGCGGGTGGCGGCGGCGAGGGCGACGCGCTGCTCAGGCTGGACGCCGAGCTCGATGAGTCCGGCCGCGACGGCGTAGACCCGCTCGGCGGCCTGGGCCCAGCTCAGCGACTTCCACTCGTCGGGGCCCTGACCGGACGGGGCTGGTACGGGGTACCGGTACGCCTCGGCGTCCGGCGTCGCCGCCACGCGCTCCAGGAAGAGGCCCGCCACGGAGGGCGGACGGTTCTCGATCAGGGTCTGTGTGTCGCTCACGACGTCCTCCGGGGCCCGCGACGATGCGGCTGGCTCAGTGGCTGTTTTTCACTCACGTGCCGTTGTTTAACTCGTGAGTAACTATCGAGCAGGGACAGGGTAGAGCCCGGCCGCCCGCTGCGTAAGAGTCCGCGCCCTGTCACTTCCTACAGACACATACCCGCCACGTGCGAGGAGCCCGCCGCGCTTTTGCACGACGGGCCCCTCGATGTCCGTTTTGCGGGTGTGCTGCGGGTTACTTCTTGGCCTTGCCCGACCCCGCGCTGTCATCGCTGGAGAGCACCGCGATGAAGGCCTCCTGCGGAACCTCCACGGAACCCACCATCTTCATCCGCTTCTTGCCTTCCTTCTGCTTCTCCAGCAGCTTCCGCTTACGGGAGATGTCACCGCCGTAGCACTTGGCGAGGACGTCCTTGCGGATGGCGCGGATGGTCTCGCGGGCGATGACACGGGAGCCGATGGCCGCCTGGATCGGCACCTCGAAGGCCTGCCGCGGGATCAGCTCGCGCAGCTTGGCGACGAGCCGCACACCGTAGGCGTACGCCGCGTCCTTGTGCGTGATCGCGGAGAAGGCGTCGACCTTGTCGCCGTGCAGCAGGATGTCGACCTTGACCAGGCTGGAGGTCTGCTCGCCGGTGGGCTCGTAGTCCAGCGAGGCGTAGCCGCGGGTCTTGGACTTCAGCTGGTCGAAGAAGTCGAAGACGATCTCGGCGAGCGGCAGGGTGTAGCGGATCTCGACGCGGTCCTCGGAGAGGTAGTCCATGCCGAGGAGGGTGCCGCGCCGGGTCTGGCACAGCTCCATGATCGAGCCGATGAACTCGGTCGGGGCGAGGATCGTGGCCCGCACGACCGGCTCGTACACCTCGTTGATCTTGCCTTCGGGGAACTCGCTCGGGTTGGTGACGGTGTGCTCGCTGCCGTCCTCCATCACGACCCGGTAGACCACGTTCGGCGCGGTCGCGATCAGGTCGAGCCCGAACTCGCGCTCCAGCCGCTCACGGATCACGTCGAGGTGCAGCAGGCCCAGGAAGCCGACGCGGAAGCCGAAGCCGAGCGCGGCGGAGGTCTCCGGCTCGTAGACCAGCGCGGCGTCGTTGAGCTGGAGCTTGTCCAGGGCCTCGCGCAGCTCGGGGTAGTCGGAGCCGTCCAGCGGATAGAGCCCGGAGAACACCATCGGCTTCGGGTCCTTGTACCCGCCGAGCGCCTCCGTCGCGCCCTTGTGCTGGCTGGTGACGGTGTCACCGACCTTGGACTGGCGGACGTCCTTCACACCGGTGATGAGGTAGCCCACCTCACCGACACCGAGGCCGTCGGCGCCCAGCATCTCGGGCGAGTTGGTGCCGATCTCCAGCAGCTCGTGGGTGGCGCCCGTCGACATCATCTTGATCCGCTCACGCTTGTTGAGCTGACCGTCGATGACACGGACGTACGTGACGACACCGCGGTAGGAGTCGTAGACGGAGTCGAAGATCATGGCGCGCGCGGGCGCGTCCTTGACGCCGACCGGCGCGGGGACCTCGGCGACGACCTTGTCCAGCAGCGCGTCGACACCGACACCGGTCTTCGCGGAGACCCTGAGCACGTCGGACGGGTCGCATCCGACCAGGTTGGCGAGCTCCTCGGCGAACTTCTCGGGCTGCGCGGCCGGCAGGTCGATCTTGTTCAGCACGGGGATGATCGTGAGGTCGTTCTCCATCGCCAGGTAGAGGTTGGCGAGGGTCTGGGCCTCGATGCCCTGGGCGGCGTCGACGAGGAGGATGGTCCCCTCACAGGCGGCCAGCGACCGCGAGACCTCATAGGTGAAGTCGACGTGCCCCGGGGTGTCGATCATGTTGAGGATGTGCGTGTTGCTCTTGTCGTGGGTCGGGGCCCACGGCAGACGCACCGCCTGGGATTTGATCGTGATGCCGCGCTCGCGCTCGATGTCCATGCGGTCGAGGTACTGAGCGCGCATCTGCCGCTGCTCGACCACACCGGTCAGCTGGAGCATCCGGTCGGCGAGCGTGGACTTGCCGTGGTCGATGTGCGCGATGATGCAGAAATTGCGGATCAGAGCCGGGGCGGTACGGCTCGGCTCGGGCACATTGTTAGGGGTCGCGGGCACGCAGGGTCCTGTCTCTTGAGGCGCCTTATGCCTCGGGTCGGATCGATACGTAGCCTCCATGGTCCCACGGGCGGCGACCGGCGGCTGGTTTGGGCTGGCCGCGGGGGCACTGGTAGCCTGGGTGGCTGTGTCTCATGCCCTCTCAGCGCGAGGCACGTCATCAGAAATCACTCGGTACGGGATCCAGGGGCCGCTCGGCCCCCACGATCGCGTGCCTGAACCTGAAAAGGCTCATTCGTGGCGAACATCAAGTCCCAGATCAAGCGGATCAAGACCAACGAGAAGGCTCGGCTGCGCAACAAGGCCGTCAAGTCCTCCCTGAAGACCGCCATCCGCAAGGCCCGCGAGGCCGCTGCCGCGGGTGACGTCGAGAAGGCCACCGAGTACCAGCGCGCCGCTGCGCGTCAGCTCGACAAGGCCGTCTCGAAGGGCGTCATCCACAAGAACCAGGCCGCCAACAAGAAGTCGGCGCTTGCTTCCAAGGTCGTCGCGCTCAAGGGCTGACCCTTTCTGATCTGACCGCTGGAAGGACCCAGGGCGGGCCCTCTCTCATCCGCCCCCGACCAGCCCCCGAGCCTGTACGCGGCCTGCGTTCGCCACGCGGGTACGGGCTCAGCAGCTTGAACAGCTTGAACCGGAGGCCCCGGTCTTCCTCCCTCGGGAGGGAGGCCGGGGTCTTTGGTGTGCGTGGTTCCTGCGGGGTGTGGTTCGGGTGTGGCTGGTGCGTTGTGCGGCATCGTTGTGCGGCACCGTTGTGCGGCATCGTTGTGCGGCTGGAGCCGGTGTCTGGGCCGGTGCGGTCCGTGCGCGGGGCCGGACTCGATCCGTGCGCAGCAGGTCGGCCCTTGCGCGGGCCGGTCGCGGGGATCAGGTCCAGAAGTCGTTGACCTTGTCGATGTCGTCCACGCACTGGTCGAGATCGGTCGCCTTGTTCTCGACGATCCGGAAGACGAGGCACTCGTCCATGTCTATGTGCTTGCCTCCGCGCTGGGCCCTGGTGCGGTGGAAGGCGACCGCATGCCCGGCTCCGTCCACGAGCACCTTCTGCAGCTCGACCTGGAGACTGCCGCCCGTCTCCTCGAAGAGCCTGCGGTACAGCCCGACGATCGCGTCCTGGCCCTTGTAGTCACCCGAAAGGGAGTGGCTGCCGGGCACATGCTGCGTACAGTCCGCCGTCATCAGCTTCCGCAGCGCGTCCATGTCCCCGCGCTGGAACGCCTCATAGCCCTTACGGACCAGCTGCGCATGGGGATGTTCAGCCATGGCGACCGCCACCTCTCCTCGTTCGGCGTTGGATGGCTGCCAGACACGATTTTCCTCCCGGGGGAGGCAGGCGTCCTGCGGGAACGCCGACTTCCACAGCTGGGCCCGTTGGCCGAGGGTGATCGGGGCGGACGGCTCAGCGGCCTCGGGAACGGGCCGCTCGCGCGATGATCACCACGGCCTTCTCCAGGGCGTACTCGGGATCGTCGCCGCCGCCCTTCACGCCGGCGTCCGCCTCTGCCACGGCCTGCAGCGCGACGGACACCCCGTCGGGGGTCCAGCCGCGCATCTGCTGTCGCACGCGGTCGATCTTCCAGGGGGGCATGCCCAGCTCGCGCGCGAGGTCGGCGGGGCGGCCTCCCCGGGCCGAGGACAGCTTCCCGATCGCCCGCACGCCCTGCGCGAGCGCGCTGGTGATCATCACGGGGGCCACACCGGTCGACAACGACCACCGCAGCGCCTCCAGCGCCTCGGCAGCCCTGCCCTCCACGGCCCGGTCGGCGACCGTGAAGCTCGACGCCTCGGCACGGCCGGTGTAGTACCGCCCGACGACGGCCTCGTCGATGGTCCCCTCGACATCCGCGACCAACTGCGCCACCGCGGAGGCCAGCTCCCGCAGATCACTGCCGATGGCGTCGACGAGCGCCTGACAGGCCTCGGGCGTCGCGGACCGCCCCTTCGCCCGGAACTCCTGCCGCACGAACGCCAACCGGTCCGCGGGCTTGGTCATCTTGGGACACGCCACCTCCCGCGCCCCGACCTTGCGCGCGGCGTCCAGCAGCCCCTTGCCCTTCGCGCCACCGGCATGCAGCAGCACCAGCGTGATCTCCTCGGCCGGCGCCGACAGATACGCCTTCACATCCTTGATGGTGTCGGCCGACAGGTCCTGCGCATTGCGCACCACCACGACCTTCCGCTCCGCGAACAGCGACGGACTCGTCAACTCCGCGAGCGTGCCGGGCTGCAACTGGTCCGACGTCAGGTCCCGCACATCCGTGTCAGCATCCGCGGCCTTCGCAGCAGCCACCACCTCCTGAACCGCACGGTCGAGCAGAAGGTCCTCCTGCCCCACCGCAAGCGTCACCGGGGCAAGAGGGTCGTCATTCGCAGTCTTCCTGGCCATCGCCCCAAGCATGTCACGCCCCACCGACAACCCACCCGCCATGGGCGACACCCTCGGCCGGGGCCGGCGACCAGACCGGCCACGCTCAGACACCTGGCCCTCCCCGCTGCGGGCAGTCGTGCCGCTGGGGCGGCACGGGTGGGCGCAGCGGCACCCCGCCAGCGCGGGCGAGCGTCACGCCCCGGGCTCAGCCACCACGCCGCGCACCCGCCAGGAAGGCCGGCCTACGGCTCCTCACGCCACCCGTCCCACTCCCCGGCGAACTCATCGAGCTCCTGAGGATCGAGCCGCCCCTCCTCGTCCCGCAGCACGACCAGCCACTGCGCATCCTCCGCGTCGTCCTCCCCTGCCAGCGCATCCCGAAGCAGCCGAGGCTCCTCAGCGACGGCGAACCGCTCCCCCAGCGCCTCCGCCACCGCCTCCGCGGCATCACGATCGGGCAGCACCAGCACATGTCTCACATCACTCACGCCCCCATTTTCCGCCACGGCCCTCGCCTTGAGGTCGCCGAGGGTCCCAAGGTCGCCGAGGGCCCCGAGGCCTTCGAGCGTCCCAAGGTCGACGAGGTCCCCGACCTAGACCAGCCCCACCGCCCCGAGACCGGACCCGCCGCCCTGACCCCCGCACCGTCGGCACCCGGTCAGTCTCGCGCCACCCTCATCCCCTCCCCCGTACCGGTCACCGCCACCGCCCCACCGGCATCCGTCCGCAGCACCACCGCACCCCCGGCCCGCAACGCGGCAACCGTGCCAGGAGCCGGATGACCGTACGGGTTGTCCACCCCGGCAGAGATCAGCGCCAGCCGCGGCGCCACCCTCCGTATGAGGTCCGGATCCTGGTACGCCGAACCATGGTGAGCGACCTTCAACACATCCACCCCCTCGAACTGAGCAGCCGCAGGCGACCTCAACAACGCCCGCTGCGCGGGCGGTTCGAGATCCCCGAGCAACAACATCCGCAGCCCCGCCGACCGCACGAACAACGTCACGCTCGCATCGTTCGGCCCCTCGGGCTCCATCAGCGGCACCGACTGGGCCACACCACCGCCCCGAATCGGCGGCGCCCCCGGCGGTGGCGGCCACACCACCTGCCACGCCAGATCACCGGTGCGCCGGCGCTCGCCCGCCACAGCCCGAGTGACCGGGATGCGCCGCGCGGCCGCCTCTCTGCGTACGAACTCCACCTGTTCCACAGGCTCCTCGAACCCGGTCGTCTGGATCTCCCCCACCGACCGGCCCCGCAACACACCCGGGAGCCCAGCCACATGGTCCGCGTGGAAGTGCGTGAGCACCACCAGAGGCACCTTGGTGACGCCGAGTGCCCGCAGGCATCGGTCGACCGGTTCCGGATCGGGCCCCGCATCGACCACGACACCGCTGCCCGCACCCGCCGCCAGCACCAGCGCGTCGCCCTGCCCCACGTCGCACATCGCCAGCCGCCAGCCCGGCGGCGGCCAGCCCTTGATCACTCTCGCGAACGGCGGCGGCTGCACCACCACCAGCAACAGCAGCACCCCACACACCGCACACAGCCAAGGCCGGCCGAGCAACCGCCTCCCCACGACCAGCACCACCACCGTGACGAGCGCGAGCAGCGCCGCCCCGGCCCAGCCTTTTGGCCAGTCCATTCCCCCGCCGGGCAGCGCCGCCCCGGCACGCGCCACATCCGCGATCCACCCCACCGGCCAACCCGCCACCCACGCCAGCCCCTTGGCCACGGGCATCGCCACCGGCGCCACCGTCAGCGCGGCGAAGCCCAGCACCGTGGCCGGTGCCACCGCGAACTCCGCGAACAGATTGCACGGCACCGCCACCAGACTGACCCGCGCCGACAGCACCACCACGACCGGCGCACACAGAGCCTGTGCCGCCCCGGCCGCCGCCAGCCCCTCGGCCACCCGCGGCGGGACCCCGCGCCTCTGCAATGCGGTGCTCCAGCGCGGCGCGACCGTCAGCAGGGCGCCCGTGGCCAGCACCGACAGCAGGAACCCGTAACTGCGTGCCAGCCAAGGGTCGTACAGCACCAGCAGCAGCACAGCCGTCGCCAACGCCGGGATCAGCGATCTGCGGCGTCCGGTGACCAGCGCCAGCAGCGCGACCGACCCGCAGGCGGCGGCCCGCAGCACACTCGGGTCGGGCCGGCACACCACCACGAACCCCAGCGTCAGCACCCCACCCAGCACCGCCGTCGTCCGCAGCGAGATCCCCAGGCGCGGCGCGAGCCCGCGGCGCTCGACCCGCTGCGCCAGGCCCGGCGGGCCGAGCAGCAGGGCCAGCACGATCGTGAGGTTGCTCCCCGACACCGCCAGCAGGTGCGCCAGGTCGGTCTCCTTGAACGCCTCGTCCAGCTCCGGCGTGATCCGCGAGGTGTCCCCGACGACCAGCCCGGGCAACAACGCCCGCGCATCCGTCGGAAGCCCCTCGGTCGCCTCGCGCAAGCCCTCCCACAGCCGACCCGCGAGACGCTGCGCCCCCGACGGCTGCCCCGTCACCTCCGGCGCCCCCGACCCGCGCACCCGCAGCACACCTGCGATCCGATCACCGCCCACGACCGCCGGCGCCAGCCGCCCGGTCACCCGAAGCCGCGTCGAGGGCAGCACTTCGAGCCACGGCGACGACACCGGACTCGCCGTCGAGGACGGCCCGCCCTCACGTTTCCGCGCGTCGACCATCAACAGCACAGGCGTCCGCGTCACCGACTCCGCCCCGTCCGGCGCCACGACCCGGCGCACCTCCGCCTGGATCAGCACCACACCCGGCGCCATGCGGTTCCCCCTGACCCGAGGTCTGGAGAGCCGTGGATCGGACGTGACCTCGACCTCCGCCGTCACCGTGGCGAACTGCCTCACCAGCCCCGGCACGGGCCCGCGCCGCAGATCGGCCCCGTGCAGCCCCGCCGAGACGGCAGCCGCGGCGACACAGAGCAGGACAGCCGCCACCGCGCCGAGCGACCACCCGCGCCGACCGGAACCCCGGCCACTGCGAACCCCCTGGCTCCACTTCCAGAGCAGCACCCCCGCCACGGCCAGGCAGGCGATCGTCACGCCAATGACCCACCCCGGCGGCGCGCCGAGCGTGAGAGCGGCTGTCGCCCAGGCCGCCACAGCCGGTGGGACGAGCCTCAGATCGGCCGGTGCCTCCTGCCGAGGGTGGGCGTCTCCCAGGCGTCTGCCGGACGCGCTGTGCACCGCCCGGCGTGCACCGGAGGCCAGAGCGGCCGGAGCCCCCGTGCTCATGGCCGCACCAGGTCGCGCAGATCGGCGAAGCGGCGTTCACCGATGCCGTTGACCTCCCGCAACTCGTCGACCGAGCGGAAGCCGCCGTGCTGGGTGCGGTAGTCGATGATGTGCTGGGCGAGCACCGGACCCACCCCGGGCAGGCCGTCCAACTGCTCGACCGTGGCCGTACTGAGGAAGACCGGCGCCATGGGCCCGGCGGGTGTCCCGGGACCTGGTGGCACACCGCCGACGGCTCCACCGGTGCCGATGTCGGTTCCGGTGCCGGTTCCGGTGCTGTTGCCGACGCCTGCGACGGCTGGGCCGCCGACGATCACCTGCTCCCCGTCCACCAGGAACCGCGCGCGATTGAGTCCGTCGACGTTCGTGCCGGGCCGCACCCCTCCCGCGGCCCGCAGCGCGTCCGCGACCCGCGACCCGGCCGGCAGCCGGTGGATACCCGGTTCGCGGACCTTGCCGCTGACGTCCACGACGATCTCGGCAGGCGCCGCCCCAGCAGACCCCCCTACCGGCGCGCTGACCGGCGGAGAGCTGTGCCCGGAGGCATCCCCGGTCTGCTGCTCCTCGTAAGAACCGGCCGCACGCACGATCTCGGGCGCCTGCACCGGCTGGGTACGGCCGCTCCAGAAGTGCGTCACCGCGAGGCCCCCGGCCACGACCAGCACCACCGCGAGCGCGGCTACGCTGCGCCGCTCCAGCCCGCACCTGGCCTGCAGCCACACCGGCATCCGCTCCCGCAGAGCGAGACCGACCCGCCCCCGTAAGTCGCGGCTGTCGCCACCGCCTACCGGAACGGCTTCGGGTGTCCCCCGTTCACTCACTCCGCCGGGCGCCGACTCCACCTCCTCTCGCCACGTCGGCGGTGAGCCCTGTTCCACCACCCGTGGTGGTCCGGCCCCGGCCTCCCTCCGCGGCACGGGCGGCGACTCCACGAACAGCGCCTCCGCGCGGCGTCGCAGTTCATCGGCAGACGGGCGGTGACCGTGCCGGGCGCGGACGGGCCGGCGGCGGTGACGGTGTCGGATGCGGCCGTCGGAGGACAGGGCCCGGCCGGGCCCACTCGTCGCGGACGGCGTACGTGGATGTGATCGAAGTGCCATGCCACGAGGATCACGCAGATCAAGGCCTCACGGCGCTCCCGCTCAAGTTCCGTGGATCGCCGCACAGTTGTGGATAACTCCGTCACCCGAACGAGTGGGTCCACTCCCTCACCGAACAGCAACGGCAACGGCCGACAGCCGTGTCCCCGCTGTCTCTCAGCGCGCCGAGACCACGACCCCGAGCAGCCCAGGGCCCGTGTGCGCCCCGATCACCGCTCCGACCTCGCTGACATGCAGATCGGCCAGCCCCGGCACCCGCTCACGCAGACGGTCCGCCAGCGCACCGGCCCGGTCGGGAGCGGCGAGATGGTGGACCGCGATATCGACCTGTGCGCCTCCTGCCCGGTCGACGACCAGCTCCTCCAGGCGGGCGATGGCCCTGGACGCCGTACGGACCTTCTCCAGCGGGCCGATCCGGCCGTCCTCCAGCTGGAGCAGCGGCTTCACGGCGAGCGCGGAGCCGAAGAGCGCCTGCGCGGCACCGATCCGGCCGCCGCGGCGCAGGAAGTCGAGGGTGTCGACGTAGAAGTAGGCGCAGGTGCCGGCGGCTCGTTTCTCCGCGGCGGTGACGGCGTCGTCCACCGTGCCGCCCGACTCGGCGGTCTCGGCCGCGGTGACCGCGCAGAAGCCGAGCGCCATCGCGACCATGCCGGTGTCGACCACCCGCACCGGAACGGGCGCCTCGCGGGCCGCGAGGACCGCCGCGTCATAGGTGCCGGACAGTTCCGCGGACAGGTGGAGCGAGACGATGCCGGTGGCGCCGGACTCGGCGACCTTGCGGTAGTGCTGCGCGAAGAGTTCGGGGCTGGGGCGCGAGGTGGTGACGGGGCGTCGTTTCTGCAGTGCCTGGGCCAGCGACCGGGTGGAGATCTCGGTGCCCTCTTCGAGTGCCTGGTCGCCGAGCACCACGGTCAGCGGTACCGCGGTGATCCCGTGGCGCTCCATCGTCCGCTGCGGCAGGTAGGCCGTGGAATCCGTGACGATCGCGACATGGCGGGACATGAGCTGGAGGTTACCTGGCGTAGCGCCCGCGCGGCAGCCCGGCCCCGCTCACCTGGGAGTTCAGCAGCGCCTCAGGTGGTGCTTTCAGGTCGGGGCTTCTTCTGCCACGGGTAGGCGGGACGCTGTCCGGGCGGGGTGATGGCCTGCCGTGCCGGTTCCCCGGCCGGTCGTCCCTGCGCGGGTCCCGGCGAGGTCTGCCCGGCCGACGCGGTGTCGGCGCTCGGCGCCTCGGGCCACGACGGCGGCGGGGTGGCGGAGTCGGTGGTCGTCCAGTGCCGCAGGGCACCCGCCTCCAGGTCGATCTGTGTGCTCAGGGAGTCCAGGTCGTCGTCGGCGAACCGGCGGGCCCGGTCGCGGGCGGCCCAGCGCAGGGAGTCCGCCGAGCGTGTGATGCGCTCGGTGCGTTCGCGCAGTGCGGGCAGCCGCTCGACGAGCGCGGCCCGGTCCGGCTCCGACTCCAGGCGCCGCAGCTCGGCGTCCAGCTCGTGGCCATGGGCGCTGAGGCGCTGGAAGAGGCCGAGGGACTCCTTCAGCGACTCGTCCTCGGCCACGCCCGTGTGCAGCGCGTCCTGCGTGGCGCGCATCGAGGTGCGCAGCGACAGCCGCAGTTGGGCGATCTCGCCCGCCGGGCCCGGCTGGGCGAAGGACTTGGCCCGCAGGGTGTGGTCCTCGACGGTGCGGCGGGCCTGGGTGAGGGTGCGGTCCACGCCGCGCTTGGCGGCACCCACCGCCTTCACCGTGGCGTAGACGCCCCCTGCGAGGAGCAGCGCGAAGAGCAGGACGACCACTGCGACCACTGCTTCCACGACGCTCCTCCTCCGCACTGCCGCGGCACGCTCCGCGCCGCACTTAAACCGTAAACGCAACAGGCAGGCCCGGAGTTCCAGAAGAACCCCGAACCTGCCCGTAGGGGACTACCCCGAGTCGCCGACCGACACCCGGCCGACCTCGGTGGCCGAGAGCCAAAGGCCGGCCAGGCCAGGCCAGGCCGGCGCCGGAAACGCCGCCCCGACTCCGACACCAGCCCGAGCCCCAGCCCCGTAAGACCGGCACCTACGCCGTAACGATGTTCACCAGCTTCGGCGCCCGCACGATCACCTTGCGGATCGCCGCACCACCCAGCGCGGCGACGACCTTCTCGTCGGCCAGGGCCACCTTCTCCAGCTCCTCCTCGGAGATGGCCGGCGGCACCTCCAGGCGGGCCTTGACCTTGCCCTTGACCTGGATGACACAGGTGACGGTCTCGTCGACGACATACGCCGGGTCGGCCACCGGGTAGTCCTGGTGCACGACCGAGTTCCCGTGGCCCAGCTTGCGCCACAGTTCCTCGGCGATGTGCGGGGCCAGCGGCGCGATCAGCAGCACCAGCGACTCGGCCACGGACCGCGGCACGGCCCCGCCGGTCTTGGTCAGGTGGTTGTTCAGCTCGGTGATCTTGGCGATGGCGGTGTTGAAGCGCATGCCCTCCAGGTCGCCGCGCACGCCGTCGATCGCCTTGTGCAGGGCACGCAGCGTGTCCTCGTCGGGCTCGGCGTCGACGACGGTGGCCTCGCCGGTCGTCTCGTCGACGATGTTGCGCCACAGCCGCTGCAGCAGACGGAACTGGCCCACCACCGCGCGCGTGTCCCAGGGGCGGGAGACGTCCAGCGGGCCCATCGCCATCTCGTACAGGCGCAGCGTGTCCGCGCCGTACTCGGCGCAGATCGCCTCCGGAGTGACGGCGTTCTTCAGGGACTTGCCCATCTTGCCCAACAGGCGGGAGACCTTCTCGCCCTGGTAGTAGAACGCGCCGTCGCGCTCCTCCACCTCGGCGGCCGGCACGGCGATGCCCCGGCTGTCGCGGTAGACGTAGGCCTGGATCATGCCCTGGTTGAACAGCTTGTGGAACGGCTCGGCCGAGGAGACGTGACCCAGGTCGAACAGGACCTTCGACCAGAAGCGCGCGTACAGCAGGTGCAGCACGGCGTGCTCGGCGCCACCGACGTACAGGTCGACGCCGCCGTGCGGCTGGCCCTCGCGCGGGCCCATCCAATACTGCTCGATCGCCGGGTCGACCAGCTTCTGGTCGTTGTGCGGGTCCAGGTACCGGAACTCGTACCAGCAGGAACCGGCCCAGTTGGGCATGGTGTTGGTCTCGCGCCGGTACTTCTTCGGTCCGTCGCCCAGGTCCAGGGTGACGTCGACCCAGTCCTCGTTGCGCGACAGCGGCGTCTCGGGCTTGGTGTCGGCGTCGTCCGGGTCGAAGGTGCGCGGGGAGTAGTCCTCGACCTCCGGCAGCTCCAGCGGCAGCATCGACTCGGGCAGCGCGTGGGCCACGCCGTCCTCGTCGTAGACGATCGGGAAGGGCTCGCCCCAGTAGCGCTGGCGGCTGAACAGCCAGTCGCGCAGGCGGAAGTTGACGGTGCCCTCGCCGATGCCCTTGCGCTCCAGCCACTCCGTGATGCGGGCCTTGGCGTCGACGACGCCCAGGCCGTCCAGGGAGACCTCGTCGTTCGAGGAGTTGATGATCTTCGCGTCGTACGAGGCGAAGGCGTCCTCCCACGTCGAGGTGTCCGTGCCCCGGCCGTCGGTCGGCTCGACGATGCAGTGGATCGGCAGCTCGAAGGCGCGCGCGAACTCGAAGTCGCGCTGGTCGCCCGCCGGGACGGCCATGATCGCGCCGGTGCCGTAGCCCATCAGGACGTAGTCGGCGATGAAGACCGGGATCTGCTCGCCGTTGACCGGGTTGGTGGCGTAGGCGCCGATGAAGACGCCGGTCTTGTCCTTGGCCTCGGCCTGGCGCTCCACGTCGGACTTGGAGGCGGCCTGCGTGCGGTACGCGGCGACGGCCTCGGCCGGGGTGGCGTGGCCGCCGGTCCACACCTGGTGGGTGCCCTCGGGCCAGGCCTCCGGGGTGAACTTCTCGACCAGCGGGTGCTCGGGCGCCAGCACCATGTAGGTCGCGCCGAACAGGGTGTCGGGGCGGGTGGTGAAGACGGTGATGCGCTCGCCGTCGATCGGGAAGTCGACGCGGGCGCCCTCGGAGCGGCCGATCCAGTTGCGCTGCTGCAGCTTGATGGCCTCGGGCCAGTCCAGCTCTTCCAGGTCGTCCAGCAGGCGGTCCGCGTAGGCGGTGATGCGCATGTTCCACTGGCGCAGCTTGGCCTTGAACACGGGGTAGTTGCCGCGCTCGGAGCGGCCGTCGGCGGTGACTTCCTCGTTGGCCAGTACGGTGCCCAGGCCGGGGCACCAGTTGACCGGCGAGTCGGAGGCGTAGGCCAGGCGGAACTCGCCCAGGACGTCGGCGCGCTCGGCCTCGGTCAGCTCGCTCCACGCGCGCGTGTGGCCGGGAACGGCGCGCTCACCGGACTCGAACCGGGCGATCAGCTCGGAGATCGGCCGGGCCTTCTTGGCCTCGTCGTCGTACCAGGAGTTGAAGATCTGCAGGAAGATCCATTGGGTCCACTTGTAGTAGTCCGGGTCGATCGTGGCGAACGACCGGCGCTTGTCGTGGCCCAGGCCCAGCCGGCGCAGCTGGGACTTCATGTTGTTGATGGCCGCCTCGGTGGTGATCCGAGGGTGCTCGCCGGTCTGGACGGCGTGCTGCTCGGCGGGCAGGCCGAAGGCGTCGAAGCCCAGGGTGTGCAGGACGTTGTGGCCGGTCATCCGCTGGAAGCGGGCGGTGACGTCGGTGGCGATGTAGCCCAGGGGGTGGCCCACGTGCAGGCCCGCACCGGAGGGGTACGGGAACATGTCCATGATGAACTTCTTGGGCTTGGCGGCCAGCTCGGGGTCACCCGCCAGGTCACCGCTCGGGTTGGGCGCCTCGTAGGTGCCGTCGGCGTCCCAGAAGTCCTGCCAGCGTGCCTCGATCTCAGCGGCCACGGCGGCTGTGTAGCGGTGCGGCGCGGCATCCGCCGACATGCCAGTGGCGGCAGCGGGGTTCGTCTCGCTCATGATCCTCAAAGCTCCATCGATCGTCTCTGCCAGCGGCGTGTCACTCGGGAAACGAAAAATCCCCTCGCACAGGAGGGGACGCCGCGCCGATTCCGGCCACTCCGTTCACCCGTGGCCGGGACTGATCAGCGCGGCTCGCTAAGCAGAAGGCGTACGGCACGCATGGCGTCAGGGTACCGCAGCGGTCGAGCGGCCCGCGACGGCCTTCCACGGCAGGCGCTGAACAAAGGTCAATGATTACTTCGCGTAACAGCCGCTAAGGGGCATCACAACAAGCCCATTGTCATTTGATAACAACGCAATAACTCAAACCTCGTACCCACCGGTATGGCGCGACCTAGAGTGCGGCAGCGGGACCGCTTTCCCGAACCGCTCGGAGTTGCCCCCATGAACCCTCGACGTAAGTCCCCCTCGCTCCCCCAACCCGGCCGCTCGGCCTATGGGGCGGTGACGGCTGCCGCTCTGATCCTCATACCCCTGGTCGTGCTGGTCGGAGGTGACGCCTTCCGGGACTTCCTCAATTTCGGCGCCGGCGTCCTGTGCCTGGTGTCGCTGAGCTGCTCGGTCATCTGGGGGCTGGTCGCCCAGGACCGGATCTTCCTGAACACACGCCAGCGGATCATCGGCCAGGCGGTGCACCGGACCACCGCGGTCGCCTCGATCGCGTTCCTGTTGCTGCACATCACTACCAAGATCGCCCTCGACCATGTGGAACTGGTCGCCGCGGTGATCCCCTTCGCGCTCGGCGTCACCGGCAGCGCGGGGCTGATCGGCCTGGGCAGCCTGGCCGGACTTCTGATGATCTTCGTGGGCATCACCGGCGCCCTGCGTGGCGCCTTCGCCTCCCCCGCCCCGGTCGCCGCCCGCTGGCGCGCCATGCACATGCTCGCCTACCCGGCCTGGTGCGCCGCCCTGCTCCACGGCCTGTACGCCGGCCGCGAGGCGAAGCCGGTCTTCGTCTTCCTCTACGGCCTGTCCCTGGTGGCCGTGATCGCCGCCCTGGCCCTGCGTTCCGCCCCTCGCCCGGTCAAGCGCAAGGTCGCCGACCGGATCACCGCGCTGCTCGGCACGCAGGACGGGCCGGGCCGCGAGGAGCCGGCAGGCGACCGCGACAGGGCGGAGGCCTCCGCGCTGCCGGGATACGGCGGGGAGGCCGGGGCGGGCCACCGCGCGGGGCGCCGGGCCGGTCGCCGGGCGGGCTTCGACCAGCGGACAGCTTCCGGGGCCTACGAGGCTCCCGCCGAGCGCGCGGGCGGCTTCGCGGCCGCCTACCGCGCGGTGTCGCGGCGCCCGCGCGCGGCACAGCCGTTCACGGCCGACGAGACCGCGCGGATGGACCTGCCCGATTTCCCGAGCACCCAGTCCCTCCCGCTCACGGACAGCGGCTCGTCGGCCTCCGGCGCCTGGCCGATCCCGTCGCCGCCGCCGGTCGGCGAGGCCCCGCCGTCGGCGTACGACCCCCTCGCGGACACGGGATACACCGTCCCCGCTTATGGCAATTCGGGCACCGAGACCTACGGTTCGAGTGACGTGTACGACACCGCTGAGTCGAACACCCTCTACGGCACGTACAACCCGAGTGACACGTACAACAGCGGTCCCGCCACTGAACCATTCCCCGGTGCCTCCTACGACTACGACTACGAGGCACCGGGTTCGGGCGAACCTTGGAACACGCCTTCCGGAGGCTTTAAGTGAACGAGGCCCTGCCCGACGTCCCGGAAGTCCGCGTCGTCGGACTTCCGCAGCTCACGTCAGGCTTCGACCTTGTCGAACGGCTCGACCTGCCCATGCATCTGAAGGTGCACGGGCCGCTCGAGCCGATGGCCGGCGAGCAGCTCGCCCAGCTCGCCGAACGCATCAACCTCAGGGGCCGCGGAGGCGCGGGCTTCCCCTTCCACAAGAAGCTGCGGTCGGTCGCCGAATCGGCGATCCGCCGCGGTGTACGGCCGGTCGTCGTGATCAACGGCAGTGAGGACGAACCGGCCTGCCGCAAGGACACGGTGCTGATCAACCGTGCCCCGCATCTGATCCTCGACGGCGCGCTGCTGTGTGCCGAGGCGCTCGGCGCCCGCACGCTCGTCGTCGGGGTGACGCGGGAGTCCACCCAGCGCTCGATGGAGGCCGCGCTCGCCGAGCGCGGCCTGAGCAACGGACGAAGATCGGCGCTACGCGCGCGTGTGCAGCGCAATCCGGTGCGCATGGTCACCGGTGCCGCGGCCTCGCTGATCCGCTCCATCGACGGCGGCCCGGCGATCCCGCCGGGCCGCAAGATCAGCGCCTCGCAGAGCGGGGTCGGCGGAGCGCCGACCCTGCTGTCGAACGCGGAGACGTTCGCCCAGCTGGCCATCGCCGCCCGGATCGGCCCGGAGCGGTACGGCAACACGGGCCTGTACGACGAACCGGGCACGGTCATGCTGACAGTCTCCGGCGCGGTCGCCCGGCCGATGGTGATCGAGGTCCCCACGGGCGTACCGCTGCGCTACGTCCTGCAGCTGGCAGGCGCCCCACCGATGCCGCAGGGGGTCCTGACCGGCGGCTACCACGGCAAGTGGATCGATGCGGCGACCGTGAACGAGGCGATCGTCTCCCGCAACTCCCTGGACGCGGTGGGCGGTTCGCTGGGCGCCGGCGCGATCCTGCCGATCGGTCAGGAGACCTGCCCGCTGGGCGAGTCGCTGCGGGTGGCGCAGTGGCTGGCCGAGGAGAGCGCCGGCCAGTGCGGCCCCTGCTACCTCGGACTGCCCGCGGCCGCGCGCGGGATGGAGGACATCCTCAACGGCGGCGGGCCGGCCGCGCTGGAGGCGCTGAAGCAGGTCGCAAGGAACGTGAAGCGGCGCGGGGCGTGCTCGCACCCGGACGGCTCGGCGATGTTCCTGGAGTCGACCATCAAGGCGTTCACCGACGACCTCGCGGCGCACGTGCTCGGGAACGGCTGCGGAAGGCCCGTACAGGGCGTTCTGCCGCTCTTCGAGGGCGGCAGGGCCCCCACAGGAATCCCGGGCGGCGGCGAGGCCCAGGAGAACGGCCCCAGCCGTCAGAAGATCTACGTCGACTGGACACTGTGCCGGGGCCACGGCCTGTGCGCGGACATCCTGCCGGAGGTCTTCGAGCTGGGCGCGGACGGTTTCCCGACGGTCGCCCAGGCCTCGGTGCCCCGCTACGCCGAGGCGAAGGCGCTGCGCGCGGTACGACGCTGTCCGGCGCTGGCGCTGCGCCTCGAGGAGGACACGCGCGTGCAGCCGGCCCGCAACACGCTGCCGGTACTGTCGCAGGGCCGCGGCCGGCGGGCGCTCGGGCGCTGAGCGCCGTACCGGAAACGAAAGATCCCGTCGGACCGATCGGTCCGGCGGGATCTTGTCTGTGGAGCTAAGGAGAATTGAACTCCTGACCTCCTGCATGCCATGCAGGCGCTCTACCAACTGAGCTATAGCCCCTTGCGGTGTGTCATCCGCTTCGTTTTCCCTTTCGGGCCCCCTCGCGGCGACACAGAGAACATTACACGGTCCCCCCGGTGGAACACCAAATCGTTTCCGCTCTGCACCGCTAGGTCGGGGAATGTCCGATCCGACGCATGCGGCCCGACGCGGAACCGGCAGGTCCCGGCGTCAGGCCGTGACGAACGAGTAGAACCGCTTGAGGGTGCAGTGCTCCTCCAGGAGCCGCCCGTAGATCGGCTCGCCCTCCAGCTCGCGGTAGGTCTCGATCGGGTCGCCTTTTATGATCAGCGCCCGCGCGCATTCCTCGCACCAGTACTGGTAGTCGGGATTCACCGGTTCCATGTCGCGGACGATCGGCGTACCGCTGCCGCACCAGTCGCACTTCCGCCTGTGTGCACCCATCGATCAGCTCCAGCTGTGGCCGCAGGCCGTGCACACGTAGGAGATCCCGCCGTTGTCGCCGAGCACTTGGGCGACATGCGCGGAACCGCAGGAAGGGCAGCTGAGCCGGGTGGCCGTGTTCCGTATCAACGCCGCTTCGCCGAGGAGGTGGCCGACCTCCTCGATGATGCTCGCAGGCATCGCCACTCCCTCCCGTCGGGCCGCGCCCCCTTCCGGCCGTTTGATTCTGCCACGGCCGGACCAATACGGTCAGCGACGCCGTGGTACCAGTCCGGCCACAGCACCCACCACCGCCGTCCCGGCCAGCGCGCACATGCACACCCACAGCGCCTGCGCAGAGGTATACGCCCCCGGGGCGCCGAGTGACTCAAGCCGGTTGAGGAACAGTGTGCCGAAGGCCGCGACCCCGACGAGCTGCCCCAGTTGGGTCACCGTCGCCAGCAGTCCACTGGCGTCCGCGGCGTCCTCCGGCCGCACCGTGGCCAGCGCCCGGGTCAGGGTCGGACTGTAGGCGAGGGCGAGCCCCACGCCCACAGCGCCGTACGCCACGAACACCGCCGCTCCCCCGTCGCCGCCACCCTTGAGCGCCCAGCCGGCCCCGGCCAGCGACAGCGCGGTGAGCACGAATCCCAGCGGGATGAGCACCCGCCGCCAGGAGGCTGGCCACTTGCTCCAGGTCAGCCCGACCACGCCGAACACGACGGCGGTCGGAGCGAAGGTCAGCCCGGCCCGCAGCGCGCTCTGACCGAGGCCGCCCTGCAGATGCAGGGTGAGGGTGAACAGGAACCCGGCGTTGACGGCCATCACCGCCAGAATCCGTACGACGGCCAGGGCCATGCCCTGATGTCGCAGCACCCGGGGCGCGATCAGCGGGGCGCCACCACGCCGGGCGAGCCGTGCCTCGTAGCCGCAGAACAGCACGAACACCACCACCGCGGCACCGAGCGACAGCCAGGACCACCACGGCCAGTCCAGCTCCTGACCGAGCACCAGCGGCACCGTGAACAGCGACACCGCCGCGCCGAGCAGCAGCAGTCCGGGCACGTCGAACGGGCGCGAACGCTCCGCGGCCGGTGCCCCGTCACGCGGTAGGACGCGTCGGCCGATGACCATCAGGGCGATGCCGACCGGCACGTTCACCAGGAACACCGGCCGCCAGCCGGTGCCGAACAGGTCGGCGCTGACCAGGACGCCACCGACGATCTGGCCGGACGCCGCGCCGACCGCGAGGACGGCCGAGTAGGCGCCGAGCGCCCGCACCCGGGCCTCACCGGTGAAGGTGCGCTGGATCAGGCTGAGCACCTGCGGGATCATCAGCGCCGAGCCGGCGCCCTGCACCAGCCGGAACACGATCAGCTGACCGACGCCCTGCGCCAGGCCGCAGGCGAGCGAGGCCACCGTGAACAGCGCGAGTCCCGCCAGGTGGACCCGGCCGTGGCCCAGCCGGTCGCCGAGCCGGGCGCCGGTGATGAGCAGCACGGAGTACGCGATGGTGTAGCCGGCGATCACCAGCTGCAGTTCGGCGCCCGAGGCGTCCAGGTCGGAACCCACCGTCGGGGCCGCGACGTTCACGATGAAGACGTCGAGCAGGGCCATGAACATGGCCGCGAGCACGACCGCGAGCAGCGGCCGGGGCCCGTTGTCAGTGCCAGGCGCTTTACTGGCCACAGGACTTGAGACGGGCGCCGCAGGCGGGCCCGTACGAGGAGTCGTCGTCATGCCTGGAGCCTGACGGCCCTCCGATACGGGTGCCGAGAGCCCGCCGATGCTGGTACTGGCAGCACCTGGCAACGCCGGGTGCCGCCGCGGACGATGAACGCGTGACGACTGGGGGGACGTGACGAGATGGGGACCGCACAGCGCCGCCGGCCCGAGCTGGCCGCTTTTCTGCGCAGCAGGCGTGCCCGGGTGACTCCGGCCGACGTGGGGATGCCCCCGGGCCTGCGGCGCCGCACACCGGGGCTGCGCCGCGAGGAGGTCGCCCAGCTCTCGGGTGTCGGGGTGACCTGGTACACATGGCTGGAGCAGGGGCGCCCGATCAACGCCTCCGCGCAGGTCCTCGACGCGGTGGCGCGCACGCTGCGGCTGGACGCGCCGGAGCGGGAGCATCTGTACCACCTCGCCGAAGTGCCGTACGTACCCGCGCCGGGGGCTGTGGCGCGGGCCGTGGGCCCGGAGATCCAGGGCATCCTCGACGCCCTCGATCCGCGCCCCGCGGTGGTCTACAACACGCGCTACGACGTCCTGGCCACCAACACCGCCTATCTCGACCTGTTCTTCGCGGACGGCGAGCTCCCCGAGGCGCCGAATGCACTGTGGACGCTGTTCCAGGAGCCGGAGGAGACCTGTCCGGTGCTGTTCCGCGAGGAGGAGCTGCCGGTCATGGTGGCCACCCTGCGGGCGGCGTACGGGACGCATATCGGGGAGCCGGCCTGGGAGGAGTTCATACGCAGGCTGTCGGCGGCCAGTCCGCTCTTCGCGCGGCTGTGGGAGTCCGGCGACGTGCAGCTGCCCGGGCGCCGGGTGAAGACGTTCCGGCACGCCCTGGTGGGTCAGTTGCGGATGACGTCGCAGTCGCTGTCGATCGACGGGGTGCCGGAGTGCCGGATCGTCGTCTACACACCGGAGGACGAGGAGACGGTGCGCGGTATGGCGGTGCTGCGGGAGCACTGCCGGCGACAGGCCATCGCGGGGAGCGCCGTGGGGCAATGAAAAATCCCGCCCCCTGCCCGGGGACGGGATCCTCATCACTGCTCTTTGACAACTCGACAGAGTGTCGTTCTGTGGAGCTAAGGAGAATTGAACTCCTGACCTCCTGCATGCCATGCAGGCGCTCTACCAACTGAGCTATAGCCCCTTGCGTTCTTCCCGCTCGGCGGGGCGAACAAGAAGAACTTTAGCCTGCGACCTGCCGGAAAGTGAAATCCGGGTCCCGGCGGGGTCGCGGGCCATGGTGCGCGGGCTCAGTCGTCGTCGCCGAGGACCGGCTCGGGCAGGGTGCCGGCGTTGTGCTCGAGCAGGCGCCAGCCCCGGGCGCCCTCGCCGAGGACGGACCAGCAGCAGTTGGAGAGCCCGCCCAGGCTCTCCCAGTTGCGGGCCTCCAGGCCGAGCAGACGGCCGATGGTGGTCCGGATGGTGCCGCCGTGGCTGACGACGACGAGGGTGCCGTCCTCGGGCAGCTTCTCGGCATGCCGCAGCACGACGGGAGCGGCGCGGTCGGCGACCTCGGTCTCCAGTTCGCCGCCGCCGCGGCGCACCGGCTCACCGCGCTTCCACGCGGCGTACTCCTCGCCGTGGCGGGCGATGATCTCGTCGTGTGTCAGGCCCTGCCAGACACCCGCGTACGTCTCGCGCAGGGCCTCGTCGCGGGAGATGTCCAGGCCGGTGAGCGCGGAGAGTTCGGCGGCCGTGTCCGCGGCCCGCTGGAGGTCGGAGGAGACGATCGCGTCGGGGCGCAGGGAGGCGAGCAGCCGGGCGGCGCGGCGGGCCTGGGCCACGCCGGTCTCGGTGAGCTCGACGTCCGTGGTGCCCTGGAAGCGGCGCTCCACGTTCCAGGAGGTCTGGCCGTGCCGCCAGAGGATGATGCGGCGGCCGCGACCGGGCGTCCGGTCGGACCCGGCACCCGGTGTGGTCATCGCCACTCACCACCCGCTTCGGCCGCGTCCTCGGCGGCCTGCAGCTTGGCGTGCTCCTCGGCCTTGCCACGGGTGGCCTTGGCATCCTCGGGCAGTTCGATCTCGGGGCAGTCCTTCCACAGCCGCTCCAGGGCGTAGAAGATGCGCTCCTCGCTGTGCTGCACGTGGACGACGATGTCGACGTAGTCGAGCAGGATCCAGCGGGATTCGCGATCGCCCTCGCGGCGGACCGGCTTGGCGCCGAGCTCCTTCAGGAGCCGTTCCTCGATCTCGTCGACGATCGACTTGACCTGGCGGTCGTTGGGTGCGGACGCCAGCAGGAAGGCGTCCGTGATCGACAGCACGTCGCTGACGTCATAGGCGATGACGTCGTGGGCGAGCTTGTCGGCTGCCGCCTGCGCGGCGGTGGTGATGAGCTCGAGAGAGCGGTCAGTGGCGGTCACTACATGGCTTTCCGTCGGCGGTCACTAGACCTCAAGGGTCTCACGGACCGCCGACGGCACCCCACGCGAATAAACCGGGCAGCGCGCTCCCGGGCGCCACACCGCCAGTACCGCACCGCCCCGGCCGGGCGGCGCCTAGGACGACGCCGGGCTGTAGTCCTCGCCGAGGATCACCGTGACGTCCGCGTTCGAGGAGACCTCGCCCTTGGTGACGGAGCCGGCGGGCAGGCCGAGGGTCTTGGCGACCTCGGTGGCGTTCTCCTTGTCGGCGGCGTTGGCATAGACGACCTGGGACTCCGACTCGGTGCCGGAGGCGGAGCCGCCGTCGAGGAAGGTGAAGCCGCCGTTCAGCAGGACGACTCGGGCCTTCTCGGTGCGGTCCTTCGCGCCGCTGGCGTTCTGCACGGACACCCGGACGGCGGCGTCCTTGGCGGGGCTCTTCGCGGTGCCGCCCAGGATGTCCTTGACCACACCGGCGCTGGCCTGGCTGTTCAGTGTGCCGTCGTCCTGGACGGGCAGCAGCGCCGTCTTGTAGTCGCCGCCCTTGGCGAGGTCGGCGAGCTTGGCGAGGAAGGTGCCGAGGTCCTTGTCGGTCAGCGACGGGTCGAGGATCTGCGCCAGGGTCTGAACGGTGACGGTCGCGGCCTGCGGGTCGGACGACATCTTGCGCAGCACGCCCTGCATGACCTGCCCGAACCGCTGGAGCTGGGCGTTGTCGTCCTCACCGGAGGCGCGATAGGTGGCGTAGGCGACGGCCATCTTTCCGCTGAGCGTCTGCTTCTCGCCCTTGTGGACGAGCGGTGCCGCGCTCTTGGACTTGCCGGCCGGGTCGGGCACATCGGTGTCGGTGTCGATGTCGATGTTGCCGACGAGGTCGACGAGGTTCTGCAGGAAGGGCGTGTCCAGGCGCCAGGTGCCCTGGATCTGGGTGCCGAGGACGGTGTCCAGTGCCTCGCGGGTGCCGGAGGAGCCGTCGTCGTCGACGGACTTGGACAGCGTGGTCGCGGTGCCGTCGTCCGAGGTCAGGGCGAGGGAGTTGGGCAGCAGCACGGTGGTGCCCTGCTTGGTGGTGGCGTTCTCGACGAGCAGCGCCGTGGAGGTGCCGCCCTTCTTGGTGTCGTGCAGATGCAGGACGATCACGTCGCGCTGCTGGGCGGCCACGGAGGTGTCGCCGGCGCTGTCGGTGTCCGACGAGGACAGGCCGGGCAGCTTCCCGGCGTACCAGAGGTAGCCGACGCCGCCGACCGCGATCAGCGCGAGCACTACGACGAGCGCGACGACCCGGCTGCGGGCGCGGCGCTTGGCCTCCTCGCGGCGCTCGGTGCGGTTCTCGGTGAACTTCAGCCAGTCGATGACGTCCTCGGAGTCACCGTCGGGTTCCTCGACGAAGGCGAACTGTTCCGTGCGGTAGTCGCGGTCGTCTCCGCGGTCGCCCTGAGGTGCCTGGCCGTGGCCGTCGGACCCGGCCCAGCTGCCGCCGTCCCCCTGACCGCCCGGATGTCCGGGGGCCTGGGGTTCGTGGGCGGGCGTGGCCTGCTGCGGGATGTAGGCGGTCTGTTCCGCGACGCGGGGCTGCCTGCCGTCGGGCGCGGCCTGGCCGTACGGGTCGTAGGCCGTACCAGGCGCCGGGCGCGCGCTTGCGCCGTACGGGTCGTACGGGTCGTAGGAGGGGACCGGCTGCTGGGTGCCGGTGTCGCAGGCGTCGTACGCAGGCACCGGCGGCTGGTTACCGGTGTCGTAGGCGTCGTACGAGGGGACCGGCTGCTGCGTGCCCGTCGCGTACGGGTCGTAGCCGTAGCCCTGCTGAGCGTAAGGGTCGTAGGCCTGCCCGGGGGCCTGCTGCGGCTGGGCGACCTGCTGGTACACAGGTCGGCCGTACTCGTCGTAGCCGACAAGTTCGTACTGGTCGCCCCCGTGGCCAGCGTCGTATCGGTCGTTCACCGGTGCCCCTCTCGGCTCACTCGCCGCGGTACAGCTCTCGTTTGGCGATGTAGCGCACGACTCCGTCCGGCACCAGATACCAGACGGGGTCGCCCTTGGCGACTCTCGCACGGCAGTCCGTGGAGGAGATGGCGAGGGCGGGAACCTCGACGAAGGAGACGCCGCCCTCCGGCAGGCCGGGGTCCGCCAGGTGGTGGCCGGGCCGGGTGACACCGATGAAGTGCGCGAGGGAGAACAGCTCCTCCGTGTCGCGCCAGGTGAGGATCTGGTCCAGGGCGTCGGCGCCGGTGATGAAGAACAGGTCCGTGTCCGGGTTGAGCGCGCGCAGGTCGCGCAGGGTGTCCACGGTGTAGGTGGGGCCGCCACGGTCGATGTCGATGCGGCTGACGGAGAACTGCGGGTTCTCGGCGGTCGCGATGACCGTCATCAGATAGCGGTCCTCGGCGGCGGAGACATTGCGGTGGGACTTCTGCCAGGGCTGGCCGGTGGGGACGAACACCACCTCGTCCAGGTGGAACTGGGCCGCGACCTCGCTGGCCGCCACGAGGTGACCGTGGTGGATCGGGTCGAACGTTCCGCCCATGACGCCGAGCCGGCGCTTGCTGCTGCGGGCCGGGCCCTGCCCGGGGCCACCTATGCGTGCCTGCGCCGGGCGGTGCCGGGTGTCCGGGGCGTCGGCCGCTTCATGCGCCGGACCGGTAGGCATGTCCTGCTCTCCCATGCGTGCAGACCCTACCGGCCCGGGCTGTGGGCGTCGGCCGACGGTTCCCCGCTGCCCGCGCTGCGGGCTCTTACCCGGGTTCAGCGGTCGCGGTTGAAGCGGGTGGTGACCCAGAGCAGCAGCAACAGGATGATGAACGCGCCGCCTCCGGTGAGCAGGGGGTTGAGGCTGTCGTGGTTGCCACCGTGCTCCTCGCCCTCGGCGGCGAGGGTGACCAGCTGGGCAGCAGCGCTGTGGAAGCTCATCTTCGGCAGGACCTATCCGGTGTGGGCGGGATAAAGATGTCGGCCCATCGTAAGCGGGCGGCTCCACACGGCTCACGCCGACTCCGCCGTTGGGGACGTCCGGGGGAGCCCCTAGGGGAAAGGTCGGGGTCGTCCCGAGCGCGGGAAGGAACTCGGCGGTGCCGTCAGTCGTCTTTCCTTTTGTAGCCGCGCAGCAGCAGCCACGCGGTCAACACGCCACCCACGACCATCACGATCAGTACGACCCGGAGCAGATTTCCCGCTCCCTGCTGCTCGGCGGCACCGGCGGCCTGGGCCAGCCAGGCGGCTGCGGGACTGTGCTCCATGGTGCTGGACTCCGTTCGCTGCACTGCCCGTCCACGGTAACCCGGCCTAGGCTGGTCCCTTCCGCGGGGGCACGGAGGGCACAGCACAGCGCTCCAGAGCACGGCACTCATACGTACATGGGGGAAGACATGTCCGACGACAGCCACCAGCACACCGGGCACGAGCATGTGCCCAGCCGACAGCGCAGGCGCTTTCCGGAGATCTCCTCGCGTGCGTACGAGCATCCCGCGGACCGCTCCGCGCTGGTGGCGCTGCGCAAGCTGAGCGGTTTCGACACCGTCTTCAAGGCGCTGAGCGGGCTGCTGCCCGAGCGGAGCCTGAGGCTGCTGTTCCTGTCCGACTCCGTGCGTGTCTCGGACCGGCAGTTCTCCCACCTCAACGACATGCTGCGGGACGCCTGTTACATCCTGGACCTGGAGAAGGTTCCGCCGATGTACGTCAACCAGGACCCGCAGCCCAACGCGATGTGCATCGGCCTGGACGAGCCGATCATCGTGGTCACCACGGGGCTCGTCGAGCTGCTCGACGAGGAGGAGATGCGGGCGGTGATCGGCCATGAGGTCGGCCACGCGCTGTCAGGGCACTCCGTGTACCGGACGGTCCTGCTGTTCCTGACGAACCTCGCGCTGCGGGTGGCGTGGATCCCGCTGGGCAATGTGGCGGTCATGGCGATCGTGACGGCGCTGCGGGAGTGGTTCCGCAAGTCGGAGCTGTCCGCCGACCGGGCCGGACTGCTGGTGGGCCAGGACCTCCGGGCGTCGATGCGCGGCCTGATGAAGCTGGCGGGCGGCAACCATCTGCACGAGATGAACGTGGACGCGTTCCTGGAGCAGGCCGAGGAGTACGAGGCGGGCGGTGACCTGCGCGACTCGGTGCTGAAGATCCTCAATGTGCTGCCGCGTTCCCACCCGTTCGCCACCGTGCGCGCGGCCGAGCTGAAGAAGTGGGCGGCCAGCCGCGACTACCAGCGGATCATGGACGGCCACTACCCGCGGCGCAGCGACGACAAGGACACCTCGGTCTCCGACTCCTTCCGCGAGTCAGCGGCGCACTACGCCGGGCATGTCAGAAGCTCCAAGGACCCGCTGATGAAGCTGGTCACCGACATAGCCGGCGGGGCCGGGGACCTCGGCAGCCGGGTGCGGCGCGGCTTCGGCGGCTTCGGCGCGAGCCCGGGCTCCGCCGGAGCCGGAGCGAACGGCTCCACGGACGCCCCGCCGACCGACACCCCGCCGAAGGACCAGCCCCCACGGGACGAGCCTCCGCGCGACGAGAACTGACCCGAGCGCACTTCCCCAGGGCCCTCTCCTCAGGGCCCTCTCCTCAGGGCCCTCTGCCCGGGGGACCTCTGCCCCTGGACCGTCTGCCCCGGGCCTCCCGCGCCGGGGTCCCTCTCCCCCCGGGGCCCTCCCCCCCAGCCCTTCTGCCCCAGCCCCTCTACCCACTCACCTCCTGCCCCGAGCCCCCCTCCCTGGACCGTCTTGCCCCGGGCCTCCCGCGCCGAGGTTCTCTCCCCCAGCCCTTCGCTCCCCCAGGACCTTCCACCGCGGGCCCCTCACCCCGGCCCCGCCCTCACACCCGCGGCTGGGCCTCGTCCGCCAGCGTCCCGCAGAGCGCAGGGGTGCCGTCGCTGGCGAAGGGGTTGGTGCCCGCAGGGCCGCCCTGCTCGGCGGTCTGGCCGGCCAGGAGGGGGCGCAGATGGTTGGTGGAGTCCTCGGTGCAGGACAGCGGTCCGGCCTGGACGGAGGAGAGGGCCAGGTGGGCCTGGTGCAGCCGCAGGTCGTCGCGGTCGAAGCGGAAGCGCAGCTCACGGCGGACGGTGAACAGCGACGCCTTGGCACTGTCCCCGGCACCGGCGGGCCGCAGGGCGTACACGAAGGTGTGGTCGGCGGTGACCTCCAGCGTGGAGGCGTCGGCCTCGACGGCGTGGAGCGTGCCGCGGACCCGGATCCCGCGGTCGGCGAGCTCGGCGTCGGAGGGGTCGAAGCGGATCAGCCAGCCGGTGGGCGCGTGCAGGCCATCGGCGGCGGGGCGGGCGAAACTCTCGTCGAACTGGGCGAGTTGGTCGGGAGCGAGGAGCACCCGCACCGGCCGGACCTGCTGGCCGGTGACCACCTCGGGATACAGGGAGGAGCGGACGATGTAGTCCTTGGCGGTGGTCAGGGCGCTGACGACCTGGCTGTCGGAGAAGTTCGCCGTGCGCCGGGAGGCGGGCAGCGGGATGCCCTCCGCGCCGACGCGGTAGGGGGCGGCGGGGCTGTGCGCGAACAGCTCCGCGGGATCGGCGGAGCCGGGGACCTTGCCGTGCGGGGCGAGCGGCACGACGGTCATCCGCAGCGGTTCGGTGGGCTGGGAGGTGGCGCGGGGGGTCTGGTACGGGTGCCGTACGCCCATGTAGATCGCGGTGCCGAAGGCCAAGGCGATCAGCAGGACCAGAAAGAGCGCCTGGCGAGGCAGGCCGCGGCGCAGCGGCGGGCGGCTGCGGACCGCGGGCGCGTGGTCGGCCATGCGCTCCTGGGCGGAGAACTCCTGGAGGCGGGCAGCACGGACGAACGACTCGTCGAACACGACGGATCGGTACTCGTCGTCCGCACCGCCGGGGGCGCCGTCGGGTGTCCCCTCCGGTGGCTCTCCTGGCCCTCCCATACCTTCAGGGTAGGTCTCCGGAAGGCCCGGTAAACGCCCTGGTACACGACAAGTTCTGACAGGTTCTCACCAGGTCCGGCAGGGGATCGGACGGGGCTCGCGACGGGCTCGCGCGGCCACTTCTGGACAGACCGCGGGCGCTCCTGGACAGAGTCAATGGAACCCGGACGGGGCCCTGCGCGGGGGTCCGGATCAGGGTGGGGGCGGGACCGTCGAGACGACCGGCCGGGGCGGCTCGGCCGAGGCGGGCGGGGAGGCCGTGCCGCCCTGTTCCAGCCGGGGAGCCGCGCCACCCTGGTCCAGCTCGGTGGTGGCGGGCGGCGGGGCCGGGTCCTGGCGGCCCGAGGAGGCGCCACGGTAGACGGCCGCGAAGGCCAGGACGACCATGCCGACACCCATCACGAGCGCGAGCACCCAGGCGACGGGCCGGTGCCAGCGGCCGTACCGGCCGTACCGGCCATAGGGCCCGGCGAAGCCGTAGCGGCCCTCCAGGATGTCCGGGTCGTCCAGATCGTCGAGGTCCCGATCATGGCCGAATCCGGTGCGGTGGGGCCGGCCGTCGGGGCCGTAGCCATCGCCGTAGTGGTCGCTGCCGCCGTGGGCGCGGCGGGCGGCCTCGGCCTCGGAGGCCTCGGCTCTGGCCTGCGCGGCGGCCAGGAGGCGTTCGACGGCGGTCGGCTCATGTACTTCGGCCGCCCGTACGAAGGCCTCGTCGAAGACCACGGAGGCGAACTCTTCGTCCGACACCCCGCGGTCGTGGTCGTCGTCGGGCTCCCAGCCGTCGGGAAACGGCGTACCCCCCACGTCCTCCGGCACGGGTCCAGAGTAGACCTGGGGGGTCATTTTGGGCAGACGGTACGGAAATTCTCCGCAGCCCGAATCAGCCCGGATGAGCAGCCCGGATCAGCCCGGATCAGCCCGGATCAGCGAACGGCCCAGTGGACGGCTCAGCGGACGAATCAGCGCCGTACATGCCCGTCGCCGGTGACGATGTACTTGGTGCTGGTCAGCTCCGGCAGGCCCATCGGGCCGCGGGCGTGCAGCTTCTGGGTGGAGATGCCGATCTCCGCGCCGAAGCCGAACTGGCCGCCGTCGGTGAAGCGGGTGGAGGCGTTCACGGCGACGGTGGTGGAGTCGACCAGCTGGGTGAAGCGGCGGGCGGCCTGCTGGGAGGTGGTGACGATGGCCTCGGTGTGGCCGGAGGTCCACAGCCGGATGTGCTCCACGGCCCGGTCGAGCGAGTCGACGACCGCGGCGGCGATGTCGTAGGACAGGTACTCGGTCTCCCAGTCCTCCGCGGTGGCCTCGACGACGGTGGCCCGGGAGTCCTTGGCGTAGGCCATGACCCGGTCGTCGGCGTGCACGGTCACGCCCGCCTCGGCGAGGGCGTCCAGGGCGCGCGGCAGGAACTCGGCGGCGATGTCCTGGTGGACCAGGAGGGTCTCGGCGGCGTTGCAGACGCCGACGCGCTGGGCCTTGGAGTTGATCAGGATGTCGACGGCCATGTCGAGGTCGGCGGCGGCGTCGACGTAGACGTGGCAGTTGCCGGTGCCGGTCTCGATGACCGGGACGACGGACTCCTGCACGACGGTGTTGATCAGGGAGGCGCCACCGCGCGGGATCAGCACGTCGACCAGGCCGCGGGCGCGCATCAGCTCGCGCACGCTGTCACGGCTCTCGCCGGGCACCAGCTGGATGGCGTCGGCGGGCAGCCCGGCGCCGCCCACGGCGTCGCGCAGGACCCGCACCAGGGCGGAGTTCGACTGGTACGCCGAGGACGAGCCGCGCAGCAGGACCGCGTTGCCGGACTTCAGGCACAGGGCGGCGGCGTCGACGGTGACGTTCGGGCGGCCCTCGTAGATGATGCCGACGACACCGAGCGGGACGCGGACCTGGCGCAGGTCGATGCCGTTGGGGAGGGTGGAGCCGCGGACGACCTCACCGACCGGGTCGGGCAGGGCGGCGACGTCCCGTACGTCGGCGGCGATGGCCCGCACCCGCTCCGGGGTGAGGGTGAGCCGGTCGATCATGCCCTCGCTCATGCCGTTCTCACGGGCCTTGGCGAGGTCCAGGGCGTTGGCCTCGACGATCTCGCTCGTGCGGACTTCCAGCGCGTCCGCGATGGCCAGCAGCGCGTCGTCCTTGTCCGCCCGCGGCAGCGGCGCGAGCGTGGCGGCGGCGGCCTTGGCCCGGTAGGCGGCCTGGGTGACCGGGGACATGGAGTCGTACGGGGAGAGCGTGGTCATGCAAGAAAGGGTAGTGCGCCCGGGGCACCCTTCCACGCGACGTCCCACAGCCCGAGACACGGGCTCGCACTGCACGTCCCCCAAGGGGCGGGAGGAACTGCGCGACCAGCCAAAGACGACCGGTGGACGGCAACGCACCAGCAACCCACCCCTAGGTCGGCCGCACCTTCGGCTCAGTAGGGGTGCACTCCCACCGGCGTGGCCGGCGGCGGCCCGTACCCCTCCGAGATCCGCTGGTGGTACGTGTCCCGGTCGATGACCTCGAGGCCGACGATCTCCCACGGCGGCAACCCCGCGGTCTGCCGATGCTCGCCCCACAAGCGGAGCGCAACCGCGGCGGCGTCGTGCAGATCGCGGGCCTCCTCCCAGTACCGGATCTCGGCGTGGTCGTCGGCGTACCGGCTGGTCAGCAGAAAGGGGTGGTCGTGTGCGAGCTGCTCCAGCGCCCGCCGCACCTCCTTCAGCGGGGCGGGTTCGCCGGAGACGCTGAGGGTGATGTGCCACAGCCGAGGCAGGTCGGCCTGCTCCCCTTCGTACCGGTCGCCCGCCGCCACGCTGGTCAGGGCGCGCTCTTCGCCGGCCGCGCGGGACGCCGCCGCCCCAGGGCGCACTCGTCTCACGACGGCCTCCTTACTCCGCAGTGCCGGGGGCCGCCCGGCAACGACCGGGCGCCCCGACGGGCCCATGTCGCGCCTGGGCGAAACTGCTCCCAGAACGCGTCCCTCACACAAAGTTGAGCAGGCCGCAAGCCTCTGTGGGGCGGTTTTACGGAACGTCCCCCGCCGGGGGCGGACCTTTCCGGCTCTTTTACGGGTGCAGGAGGACGAGGTCGTCCCTGTGTACGACCTCGCGTTCGTACGCCGGTCCCAGCTCGGCGGCGAGCTCGTGCGTGGAGCGTCCGATCAGACGGGGGATCTCCTTGGCGTCGAAGTTGACGAGCCCGCGGGCGACGGCGCGCCCCTGCCCGTCGCGCAGCTCGACCGGGTCCCCCGCACTGAAGTCGCCCTCGACCCCGGCGATACCGGCCGGCAGCAGAGATTTGCGGCCCTCCACGACGGCCCGTACGGCCCCGTCGTCGAGGGTGAGCGCGCCCTGCGGGGCGGAGGCGTGCTGCAGCCACAGCAGCCGGTCGGCGGAGCGCTTGCCGGTGGAGTGGAAGTAGGTGCCGGTGTCCTGGCCGGTGAGGGCCTCGGCGGCGTGGACGGCGCTGGTGAGGACGACGGGGATACCGGCCGCGGCGGCGATCCGGGCCGCCTCCACCTTGGTGACCATGCCGCCGGTGCCGACCCCGGCCTTGCCCGCGCTGCCGATCTCGACGTGCTCCAGGTCGGCGGGGCCGCGCACCTCGGCGATCCGCGAGGTGCCCGACTTGCTCGGGTCGCCGTCGTACACGCCGTCCACGTCGGACAGCAGCACGAGCAGGTCGGCGCGCACCAGGTGCGCCACGAGCGCGGCGAGCCGGTCGTTGTCGCCGAAGCGGATCTCGTCGGTGGCGACGGTGTCGTTCTCGTTGACGATGGGCAGCGCGCCCATTGCGAGGAGCTTGTCGAGAGTGCGGGAGGCGTTGCGGTGGTGGGCGCGGCGGCTCATGTCGTCGGAGGTGAGCAGCACCTGGCCGACGCGGATGCCGTAGCGGGCGCAGGATGCGGTGTAGCGGGCGACGAGCAGGCCCTGGCCGACGCTGGCGGCGGCCTGCTGGCGGGCGAGGTCCTTGGGGCGGCGGCGCAGGCCCAGCGGGGCGAGCCCGGCGGCGATGGCGCCGGACGAGACCAGGACGATCTCCTTCTCACCTCCGCTGCGGCTCTTGGCGAGGACGTCGACGAGCGCGTCGACCCGGTCGGCGTCGAGCCCGCCGGAGGCGGTGGTCAGCGACGAGGAACCCACCTTGACGACGATCCTGTGGGCCTCGCGCACGGCCTGCCTTGCCCCTGACACTCGCTTTTCCGTCCCCTCACAGCTCTTGGATCACTCGCCCGCAATGTACGCGAAGGGAAACGCCTCACGCGCGGGAGTTCCAACCCCCGGAATCACCCCATCACCACACCGGCTCCGCGGCCACTCAGCAGCGGGCCTGCCACAGACACGCGGCGAGCTACACCGACACGCGGCGAGGCCACCACCGAGACTCGGCGAGGCCACCATCGGCCCAGGGCAAGCCACCACGGCCCCGCCCGGCCCGCCTCACTCCCACCGCCCGGCCCGCCTCAGCCCCCGCCCGGCCCCTGCGCCTCCGGCTGCCCGGGCATGGCGTCGACCATCTCCGTGACCACCTCTGCCTCACTTTCAGCAGCACCGAAGCCTTCAGCTTCAACAGCACCGAAGCCCTCAGCTTCAACAGCACCGAAGCCCTCACCCCCGCCGCCCGGCTCCATCGCCGCAGCCCGGGCCGTCTGCCCCAGATTCCGGCTC
Source organism: Streptomyces sp. NPDC096205 (assembly GCF_044763135.1). NCBI lineage: Bacteria > Bacillati > Actinomycetota > Actinomycetes > Kitasatosporales > Streptomycetaceae > Streptomyces > Streptomyces sp. NPDC096205. Next base: position 956,017 of record NZ_JBIWFS010000002.1, read on the forward strand.
TCCGCCTTCAGCGCGAGGTTCGCGACCGCGGTGTTGAACTGGTCGATGGACTGCGGCTCGTCCGGACCGAGCAGGTACCGCTTGAGCTCGGCCCGCTCCTCGGCGAGCGGGTCCGTCGCCGGATCGCGGACGGCGTCCAGCAGCGCGCCCATCTCGGCGGCGCTGTTGGAGAGGATCACCGCGGCCCGCACGGCGGTGTTCTGCCGCTTGAACTCCTCCGCGCCGAGCCCGGCCGAGTCCGTGACGGCGTACGGCTTGCCGCTGGCGATGAAGTCGGAGACGACGGAGGAGATGTCGGAGACCATCGCGTCGGAGACGTTGAAGCAGTCGTACAGATGCGGCTCGGCGCCCGTGATGACCCGGTGCTCCCAGGCGGGGAAGGCGCGCCAGTACGCGGCGTTCCACTCGGTGCGCAGCCGGGCGATCTCCTGGTGCCGCTCGATGTCGACGAGTCCGTCCCGCGTGGCCTCGGCCTCGTCGCGGGACTCGGTGGAGCCGGTCAGCTCGGCCAGGCGGGCCTCGATGCGGGCCAGCTCGGCCCGGGCGTGCGCGGCCGCCTCCGGGTCCGCCGCGAGGGCCGGGTCGGCGACGCGCTCGGCGGCGGCCTGCTCGACCAGGGCGGTGATGCGCTGGTGGGCGGCCCTGGCCTGGGCGCTGACCGTGCCGGTGAAGGGGTGCGGCTTGTACAGGACACGCACCGGCGGGTCGGCCTGCACGAGTGCCTTCACGATGTTCTCGCCGGCCAGCACGAGCGAGGTGTTGCCGGGGTTGTCGTCCCAGCCTTCCCAGGTGGGCGCGTACAGGACGGTGGGCATCCGGCCCTCCGGCACGCCCTGCCAGGTCTGGATGGGCGCGAGCTGGGGGCGGCCGACCTCGACGATGTCGTCGTCGCGGACGCCGACATCCGCGATGGCGTAGCGGTCGCGGCCCGCCCGGCCGGCGGTCCACACCTCGTCGTAGACCTTGCTGAAGGGGTTGACGCTGGCGAGCTTGTCGCTGTCGCCGTGGCCGATGAAGACGTGCTTCATGGTGGGCACGCGCAGCATGTGGATGTTCTTGCCGACGTTCGCCGCGTACAGCGCGACCCGCACGGTCGACAGGTCCATGTTCATCAGATGCACGCCGCCGGGCACGCACAGGACGGGCACGGTGGTGGGCGTGAGGCGCTCCATTATCGTGCGCTCGCGCAGGATGATCAGCGGGGTGGAGTCGAGCTGCTCCATGGTCTGGAGCCACATGTTGACCTGGTAGGCGGAATCCTTGGAGCCGGAGAAGTACAGCACCGTCTCGGGCCGGTAGGCGCGCAGCCATGCGTCGACGGCGTCCAGCACCTTCTCGGCGTTCGGCGGGATTCTGTCGCCGCGCACGTACGGCGCGAGGGCCAGGTCGTAGGCGGCGGCCAGCACCAGCGTGAGGACGATGCCGACGAAGCCGACCAGGTCGCTGCCGGTGCCGGCGGCGAGCAGTATCCCGACGACCGCGAACAGGTCGAGGTGAAGCACCTTCTCCGCGGAGCGGTGCAGCAGGGCGCGCGGCGGGGCGTCGGGGATGCGGATGCGCGAGGCCAGGTCGATGTTGCGGGTGGCGACCGGCAGCCTGCGGCGGTTGCGGATCAGGGTGACCAGCGCGCCGTGCGGGGCCTGGAGGCCGTAGAACGCGATGAAACAGGCGACCGTGCTGTAGAAGATCACACTGTCCGAGAGGTCCAGTCGGGACAGCAGCAGGACGAGGAGCAGCTGCCTGATCAGAAAGCGGATCGACAGACCCGCGCGCACCTTGCTGAGGCGGTTGATCAGATAGCTGCCCTTGTGGTGCAGATAGTGGTCCGCCAGGTACGTGACGGCGGCCGCGACGACGAAGGCGGGCACGCTCGGCACGAGCGCGGCCACCATGAGTGCCGGGAAGGCCAGCATCAGGAGGACCGCTGCGGCCAGCTCGGCCGCGCTGCCGACCCGGGCTACGCGAATAGCGGTGGTTATCACGGAGAACCTGCTCTGTGGGGTACCTGTGGTAAAAATCCTGCGTCCGTCGACCGACTGGAGCCGGTCTCCGTAAAATCGGAAAAACATGAGGGTCACTTTCCCGAAATTTACGGATTCAGGCCCCTGCGAATACTTTCCGAACGACTCCCGAACGGACATCACAGAGGCCTGAATGAAAGAAGGCTAATTGATCTCGATTATGCCATGCCGTCCTGTCGGTCCAGGACGCTCGCCAGCGCCTGCTCGAATCCGGACGCCTTGCCCGCGGCCGCCGTCGGGTCCTGCTGGCGGACGTCGATGACATGCCCCGTGAGCTCGGAGAGCAGCACGTCGAGGGAGGTGCGGGCGACGGCCTCGGAGGAGAGCAGACTGTGCGTCGGCTCCTGGCCGAAAGCCCTGGTCCGCATCGGCGTGGCGGTGCGCTCGGGGTTGATGCAGTTGACCCGGACGCCGTCCGCGGCCCACTCGTCCGCCAGCGCCTGGGTGAGATTCACCATGGCCGCCTTGGTGGAGGAGTAGAGGCTGTATTCGGCGCGGCCGCGGGTGTAGCTGCTGGAGGTGTACAGCAGCAGCTGCCCCTTGGTCTCGGCCAGGTATTTGTACGCCGACCGCGCGATCTGCACGGGCGCGAGATAGTTCACGCGCAGCGCCTCCTGAATGGTGGCGTTGTCGGTCTCGGCGAGTTTGCCGATACGCAGGACACCCGCGGTGTTCACGACGTAGTCGATGCGCCCGGTCTCGGCGTACGCCTTGGACAGCGCGTCGTCCACCTCCTCGGGGTTCTCCACATGGGTGCCGGTGGTGGAGCGGCCGAGCGCGTACACCTCGGCGCCGTAGGACTCCGCGAGCTCGGCGATGTCCTTGCCGATGCCGTACGAGCCGCCGAAGACGACGACGGTCTTGCCGGTCAGCAGCTCGCGGTAGGCCTCCTCGCCGGTCGGCTCGGGCGCGGCGGTGGAGCCGAGCTGGAAGAGCTTGTCGGCGATGAAGACGTCGACGGGCTGGGTGACCTTCATGTTGTACTCGTCACCCGCCACGACGTGGATGGGCACGTCGGGCAGGTACTTCAGTACGACGGAGCAGTCGTCGGTGGCCTGGAAGTGCGGGTCGCCGGCGGCGATCTCGTAGGCGTGCCGGATCGTGGACAGCTTGAAGGCCTGCGGGGTCTGGCCGCGGCGCAGCCGGGAGCGGTCCGGGATCTCGGTGATGAACTCGCCGTCCTCGCCGTGCGTGCGGGTCACGATGATCGTGTCCGCGGACGGGATCGCGACGTCGACGGCCTGGTAGCGCTCCAGCGCGGCGACGCAGTCGTCGATGACGCGCTGCGACAGCAGCGGGCGTACGGCGTCGTGGAAGAGGACGTTGACGTCCTCGCCCTCCGCCAGTCCCTCGCCCAGGGCCTCGATGGCGCGCTCGGTCGTCTCGTTGCGGGTGGCGCCGCCCTCGATGATCCGGCGGACCTTGCGGAATCCGGCCTTGGCGACGATCCGCTCGATATCGGGCACATAGCCGGGCGCCATCAGCACGATGACGTCGTCGACCGAATCCGCGTTCTCGAAGGAGGTCAGGGTGTGCTCGATGACCGCCTTGCCGGCGATCTTCAACAGCTGCTTGGGGATCGACAGACCCACGCGCTGACCGGTACCACCGGCGAGGACGACGGCGGTCGTGCGGGGCTTGGCTAGCGGCTGGGACACAGATGACCTACCTCGGGGCGACAGGGACTTCGAAATCGTCCCACTCTCCGTCACCGCGATGCAAGGCGGGTGTCCTTCACCTCATATGCGTACGCAACCTGTCATTCACCTTGCGCTCACGGTGATTGACGGATCATTCCCGAGTGCGGGCCATGGAATTCCTGTGAGTTACTCCACTCCGCGGAAACGGATCTTCACTCCGTGGCGCACAGGTGCAGGTCTTCTTCATATACATCACCGGTTCGTTGCGTACATGCCGAGAACGCGGCGCGCCCGCCGGTCCGATTGCCGCGGAATTCGGGAACTCGATTCCGCGGCAATCGACTTCTCGTACGACTCCCCCACCCGGCCGTCGCCGTACGGCTCACCCGGCCAACTGGCCCGTACGGCTCACCCGTCCATGTCGCCCCAACGGCTCACCCGGCCTGGACCCCGGGCCGCCCGGCCTCCACCCGCAGCCGGGCCAGGGTGCGCGCGGCGGATGTCGGCTGCCGCACGGTGTCGACCACGCGGATCCGGGCGTCGATGGCGTCGCGGCGGATGTCGAACAGGTGGTAGCCGCGATGGGCGTCGAGCAGCTTCCAGTGCGGGTTGTCCGCCAGCCGCGGGTCCCACTCGCGGCGGAAGGCGGCCTGGTCCTGGTCGCCGTTGCTGGAGATGGAGGTGCCGACGAACTCGGCGCCGACCACCGCGGAGTCCGGGTCGGCGAAGTCCTCCTTGAGGTCGCTGACCATGGTGAGATGCCGGTCACCGCTGAGCACGACCGGGTTGCGCACTCCGCGGAACTCCCTGAGGAACTCGTTCCGCTCCGCCTGGTAGCCGTCCCAGGCGTCGTAGTACCACTGCTTGCCCTCGCCGGGCAGCAGATCGGTCTCCGCCATCATGATCTGCGAGGCGATCAGGTTCCAGCGGGCCGGGGAGTCGCGCAGCCCGTCCAGCAGCCACCGCTTCTGCTCCGCGCCCAGCATGGTGAGCGCCGGGTCCTGCGCACCTGCCTGGCCGGTGGCCTGGTCGCTGCGGTACTGCCGGGTGTCGAGCACGTTGAGCCGCGCGAGCCGGCCGAACTCCAGGCGGCGGTGCATCCGGATGTGCGGGCCGTTCGGCACCGCGCTCGCCCGCACCGGCATGTGCTCGTAGTACGCCTGGTAGGCGGCGGTGAGCCGGGACACGAACGCGTCATGGGTCTGCTTGTCGGGGTCCTGGGGTGTCTCGCCCGCGAAGTCGTTGTCGACCTCGTGGTCGTCGAAGGTGACCACGAAGGGCGCGTTCGCGTGCATCGCCGCCAGGTCGGGGTCGCTGCGGTACTGCGCGTACCGGTTGCGGTACTGGGTCAGGGTGTACGGCTCCCCGCCGCCCTCGTGCCGCCGCGGCGCCGAAGCCGAGGGCCCCGACTCGTAGATGTAGTCGCCGACGAAGAGGACCACGTCCGGGTCCTGGGCCAGCATGTCGGCGTACGGCGTGAAGTAGCCGTGCTGCCAGTTCTGGCACGAGGCCAGCGCCAGACGCAGGCTGCCCCCGGCGGCGTACGGCTGGGGCGCGGTGCGAGTGCGGCCGACCGGTGAGAGGCGGCCGCCCGCACGGAAGCGGAACCAGTACTCGCGCCCCGGACGCAGCCCCCGTACGTCCACATGGACGCTGTGCCCGAACTCCGGCCGCGCGTACGCCGCACCGCGCCGCACCTGCCGGGCGAACCGCTCGTCCTCGGCGAGCTCCCACTCCACCGGCACGGGCCGCGCGGGCATGCCGCCGCCGTTCAGCGGGTCCGGGGCCAGGCGCGTCCACAGCACGATGCCGTCGGGCAGGGGGTCGCCGGAGGCCACGCCGAGGCTGAACACCCCGTCAGGCAGGGGGGTTTCGACGGCTCGCGCGGCGCTCTCCGGCAGCCACAGCTGCGCCGAGGCGGCGGCGCCGAGCACGGCCGCGCCCGCGGTCAGCAGACGGCGTCGGTCCCGCGACTGAGGTCCGGTCACGCGTGTCATCGGCAACTCCCCTGTCTTCGCTGTCACTCGGACAGTCGGGAAGCTCCCACGGCGGCGTGGACCGGCCACTGAACAGGGAGGAGCGCGAGCATGACAAGCAGAGCAACAGAAACGGGCGGCCCGCGCAGAACGCGGACCGCCCGTCAGTTCACTTCTCCCGTGAGGCTCTACAAGGGCTCGAAGAAGCCGGGGTCTTTAGAAGGGCTCGAAGTCGTCGAACTCCTGCTGCGCCTCGTCGCGTTCGGCCTGCTTGTCCCGGCGTCGCTGCGCCGCGGGCCGCGCCGTGTCGAGGCGGTGGTCCTCACCGCGCCGGCCCAGCATCTCCGCACCGGCCATGACCGACGGCTCCCAGTCGAAGACGACCGCGTTGTCCTCGGGGCCGATGGCGACGCCGTCGCCCGAGCGGGCACCGGCCTTCATCAGCTCCTCCTCGACACCGAGGCGGTTGAGCCGGTCGGCGAGGTAGCCGACGGCCTCGTCGTTGTTGAAGTCGGTCTGCCGCACCCAGCGCTCCGGCTTCTCGCCGCGCACCCGGAACAGCGGCTCGCCGTCGGCGTCCTCGCGTACGACGGTGAAGCCCGCGTCGTCCACGGCCTTGGGCCGGATGACGATCCGGGTCGCCTCCTCCTGGGGCTTGGCGGCACGCGCCCGGCCGACCAGGTCGGCCAGCGCGAACGACAGCTCCTTGAGGCCGATGTGCGCCACCGCGGACACCTCGAAGACGCGGTAGCCGCGCGCCTCCAGGTCCGGCCGCACCATCTCGGCGAGGTCCTTGCCGTCCGGCACGTCGATCTTGTTCAGCACGACGATGCGCGGCCGGTTGTCCAGCCCGCCGTACTGCTTCAGCTCGGCCTCGATGATGTCCAGGTCGGAGACCGGGTCACGGTCGGACTCCAGCGTCGCGGTGTCCAGCACATGCACCAGCACCGAGCAGCGCTCGACGTGCCGCAGGAACTCCAGGCCCAGGCCCTTGCCCTGGCTGGCGCCCGGGATCAGACCCGGCACGTCGGCGATGGTGTAGACGGTGTTGCCGGCCGTCACCACGCCCAGGTTCGGCACGAGGGTCGTGAAGGGGTAGTCGGCGATCTTCGGCTTGGCCGCGGACAGCACCGAGATCAGCGAGGACTTGCCCGCGCTCGGGTAGCCCACCAGCGCCACGTCGGCGACCGTCTTCAGCTCCAGGACGATGTCCTGGAGGTCGCCCGGCTCACCGAGCAGCGCGAAGCCGGGCGCCTTGCGGCGGGCGGAGGCCAGCGCGGCGTTGCCGAGCCCGCCCCGGCCACCCTGCGCGGCGACGTAGGAGGTGCCGTGGCCGACCAGGTCGGCGAGGACGTTGCCCTGCTTGTCGAGGACGACGGTGCCGTCCGGCACGACGAGGACCAGGTCCTGGCCGTCCTTGCCGGAGCGGTTGCCGCCCTCACCGGGCTTACCGTTGGTGGCCTTGCGGTGCGGCGAGTGGTGGTACTCGAGCAGCGTCGTCACGGACTGGTCGACGGTGAGGATGACGTCACCGCCACGCCCGCCGTTGCCGCCGTCCGGGCCGCCCAGCGGCTTGAACTTCTCACGGTGGACGGAGGCACAGCCGTGACCTCCGCTACCCGCGGCGACGTGCAGCTCGACGCGGTCCACGAAGGTGGTCATGTGGTGCCTCCAGATACGTACGGGAATGTCTACTACGTAACACGCGAAAGGCGGACCCGCCTTCCCGACCGGGAAGTGAGGTCCGCCTCGCGGAACGAAACGTTTAGAACGAAACGTTCGGTCGAAACCATGTCTCAGGCTTCGTCGGCTTGAATCAGCAGATTCAGGCGACCGGAACGACGTTCACGACCTTGCGGCCACGGTGGGTGCCGAACTGCACCGCACCGGCCTGCAGGGCGAACAGCGTGTCGTCGCCGCCACGGCCGACGCCCGCACCCGGGTGGAAGTGCGTGCCGCGCTGACGGATCAGGATCTCACCGGCGTTCACGACCTGACCGCCGAAGCGCTTCACGCCGAGCCGCTGGGCGTTGGAGTCGCGACCGTTCCGGGTGGACGATGCGCCCTTCTTGTGTGCCATTGCTCAGTCCCTCTTTACTTCGCGGCCGTCGGGATGGACGTGACCTTGATCGCCGTGTACTGCTGGCGGTGACCCTGGCGACGGCGGTAGCCCGTCTTGTTCTTGTAGCGCAGAATGTCGATCTTCTGGCCCTTGTGGTGGTCCACGACCTCGGCCTGGACCTTGATGCCGGCCAGCACCCACGGGTCGCTGGTCACGGCGTCGCCGTCGACAACGAGCAGGGTCGAGAGCTCGACCGTGTCGCCAACCTTGGCGGTGGAAATCTTGTCAACCTCGACGACGTCGCCGACAGCAACCTTGTGCTGGCGACCGCCGCTGCGCACGATGGCGTACACGCGGATCTCTCTTTCACTCGGAACGGCACCCCGCAGGCCAGCCGCCCGGCGGACAGCGCGGACGACCTCTCCCGACCACCGTGTGCCCGGGAGGAAGAGGTTTACGGGGATGTGGCGTGCTAGAAGGACACGCCGACGGTCAAGGTTACGGGGCGGGGGCCGAGGGGGTCAAACCGGGTCCGGCCCCGTGCGAGTGCGGTCGGTCACGCCGGGCGGGCGCCCCTGAGGACACCCGCCCGGCCGCCGGTCGCGCTCAGCCCTCGTCGGTGGAGGCCGTGACGGTGGGCTGCGTCTGCTGCTCCGCCGCCACGGTCTTCTTCGACGCGGTCTTCTTCGTGGCGGTGGAGGCCTTCTTGGCCGTCGCCTTCTTCGCCGTCGTCTTCTTGGCGGCGGTCTTCTTCGCGGCCACCGTCTTCTTGGTGGCGGCCTTCTTCGCGGTGGCCTTCTTCGCCGTCTTGCGCGCGGCCGCCTTCTTGGCCGGAGCGGCCTCCTCGGCACCCTCCGCGGCCTCTACGACGGCTTCGGCCGCGGGGGCCTCGGCTGCGGGAGCCTCCGCCTCAGGGGCCGGTGCCGCGGGAGCCTCGGCCGCGGGGAGGACCACCACGGCGGCCTCCTCGGACGCGGTCGGCGCGGTGGCCTTGCGCACGGCCCGGCGCCGCGGACGGGCCGGGGCGGCGCTCTCCGCGGGCGCCTCGGCGACCGGGGCGGGCTCGGCGACCGGGGCGGGCTCGGCGACCGGGGCGGGCTCGGCGACCGGGGCGACCTCGACGGCCTCGGCGACCTCGGCGACCTCGGGCTCCGGTGTCACCGGCGCGGCCGGCTCCACCGTGACCACGGCGGCCTCGGCACCCGCGGGCGAACCGGCCGGCGCGGACACCTTGCGGGTGGCGCGACGACGCGTACGGCCCTTGGGCGCGGCCTCCGCAGCCTCCGCGGCCTCGGCGACAGCCGGCGCCGCGTGCAGCGTCGGGTCCTCGACGGCCGCCGGCTCGGCCTGCGCCTTGGCGGCGGACTCCGGCTGCACCGGACGCGCCACCTCCTCGGCGACGGTCACCTGCTGGGCGGTGGGCACGGCGGCCTCCGCCGCGGCAGCGGCCTGACGCTCCGCGCGCTGCTCGCGCTTGGAGACGGCCTCCGCCTTGGGCGCACCCGCCGGGGCCGAAGCCCTGCGGCTCGCCCGGCGACGGCTGCGGCCACGGCCCGCGGCGGCCTCCGCCTCGGCGACGCTGCTGTACAGCTCCTCGTCCGGCGCGAACTCCGGCGCCGGAAGCTCGACGGGCTGAGCGACCTCGGCGGCGACCTCGGCCGGCGTCTCGGTCTCCTCGGCCTCAGCCTCCTGCTCGGCAGTCACCGCCGGCTCGAGGGCCGCCTCGTGCTCGTGGTCGGCACCGGCACGGGCGCGCTTGCGGCGCTTGCCGCCGCCACCGGCCGCGGTCGCCTGGTCCATGTGCACGATGACACCGCGTCCGTTGCAGTGGACGCAGGTCTCCGAGAACGACTCCAGCAGACCCTGGCCGACCCGCTTACGGGTCATCTGCACCAGGCCCAGCGAGGTCACCTCGGCCACCTGGTGCTTCGTACGGTCCCGGCCCAGGCACTCGAGCAGGCGGCGCAGCACCAGGTCGCGGTTGGACTCCAGGACCATGTCGATGAAGTCGATGACCACGATGCCGCCGAGGTCGCGCAGCCGCAGCTGGCGCACGATCTCCTCGGCCGCCTCCAGGTTGTTCCTGGTCACGGTCTCTTCGAGGTTGCCGCCCTGACCGGTGAACTTGCCGGTGTTGACGTCGACCACGACCATGGCCTCGGTCTTGTCGATCACCAGCGAGCCACCGCTGGGCAGCCAGACCTTGCGGTCCAGCGCCTTGGCGAGCTGCTCGTCGATCCGGTACGTCGCGAAGACGTCGACCTCGCTGGTCCACTTGGACAGCCGGTCGGCCAGGTCGGGCGCCACGTGCGAGACATAGCCGTGGATGGTCTGCCAGGCCTCGTCACCGCTGACGACGACCTTGGAGAAGTCCTCGTTGAAGATGTCGCGCACGACCCGGACGGTCATGTCCGGCTCGCCGTAGAGCAGCGTCGGGGCGTTGCCGCTCTTGGCCTTCTTCTGGATGTCCTCCCACTGCGCCTGCAGGCGCTCGACGTCGCGGCGCAGCTCGTCCTCGCTCGCCCCCTCGGCGGCGGTGCGCACGATGACGCCCGCGTCCTCGGGGACGATCTTCTTGAGGATGGTCTTCAGCCGGGCCCGCTCGGTGTCGGGCAGCTTGCGGCTGATGCCGGTCATCGAGCCCTCGGGCACGTACACGAGGTAACGGCCCGGCAGGGAGACCTGGCTGGTCAGACGCGCGCCCTTGTGCCCGATCGGGTCCTTGGTGACCTGGACGAGCACGGACTGGCCGGACTTGAGGGCGGACTCGATACGGCGCGGCCCGTTGGCCATGCCGAGCGCCTCGAAGTTGACCTCACCGGCGTACAGCACGGCGTTGCGGCCCTTGCCGATGTCGATGAAGGCGGCCTCCATCGACGGCAGCACGTTCTGGACCTTGCCCAGGTAGACGTTGCCGACGTACGACGTCGACTGCTCCTTGTTGACGTAGTGCTCGACGAGCACGTTGTCCTCGAGGACGCCGATCTGGGTGCGCTCGCCGGCCTGGCGGACGACCATCACGCGCTCGACGGCCTCGCGGCGGGCCAGGAACTCGGCCTCGGTGATGATCGGGACGCGGCGGCGGCCCTGCTCGCGGCCCTCGCGGCGGCGCTGCTTCTTGGCCTCCAGACGGGTCGAGCCCTTGATGGACTGCACCTCGTCGGACGGCTCGGAAGGCTTGCGCGGCTCGCGGACCTTGACGACGGTGCGCTCCGGGTCGCCCTCGCCGGGCTCGGTGTCGGTGGAGGTGTCACCGGCGCGGCGCCGACGACGACGGCGACGACGGCTGGAGGAGCTGGAGCCGCCCGGCTCCTCGCCCTCCTCGGCGTCCTCGTCCTCCTGCTCGGCGGTGTCCTCGGCGTCCTGCGCGGCCTGCTCGGCGGCAAGCTCGTCGGCGTCGGCGGACTCGCCCGTCTCGGCGTCGGCGGACTCACCACGGCGACGACGACGGCCACCGCGGCGACGGCGACGGCGCGAACCGGTCTCCTCCGTCTCGTCCTCGCCCTCGGCGAAGTCCTCGGCGGCCTCCTCGGCCTCCTCCGGCTCCTCCTCGACGGCGGGCGCGGCGGCGGTCTCGACGGTGGTCTCGGCCTCGTCGCCGTAGCCGCCTCGGCGGCGGCGACGGCGGCGCGGGGCGGCCGGCTCCTCGACGAGCTCCTCGGGCTCGACGACGTCGGCCTCCTCCACCTCCTCCACGGTCTCGGCGGCAGCCGCGGCGGCGGCGCGCTCGGGCGTCTGGAACCTCGGCTCGGTGAACACGGGCGCCTGGAACACCGCGACGGCGGGGCGCGCGGGGCGACGCGGCGACTCGGGCTCGGCCTCCGCCTGGACCTCGGCTTCGACCTCGGCCTTGGCCTTGCTCTTGGTGGCAGCGGGCTCGGCGAAGCCGGTCGCGGCCTTGCGCACGACCCTGCGCCGACGGCGCGGCGCGGCGGCCTCGTCCTGCTCGGCGGCGGGCGCCTCGGGCTCGGCGGCCTCGGTGACGGGCGCGGCCTCGGCGGCCGGCAGCTCGGTGGCCTCGACGGCGACGGGGGTCTCGGCGGTCACGGGGACCTCGGCGGTCTCCTCCGGGGCGGCAGTACGCCGGGTGGCACGGCGACGCGTACGACGCGGAGCGGCCTCGGCGACCTCAGCAGCCTCAACGGGCTCAGCGGCCTCGGGCTCCGCGGCCGGCTCGGCCTCGACGACCGGGGCAGCCTCCGCCTGCGGCGCACCGGCCGGGGCGGCGGCGCGGCGCGTGGCACGCCGACGCGTACGAGGGGCGGGCGCGGGCTCCTCGGCGACCGTCTGAGCGGGCTCGACGGCAGGCGCCTCGGCCACGGCGGCCTCGGCCGGCTCCTCCGCGGGCACGGCGGCATCGGCCTTCGGCGCACCGGCGGGCGCGGAGGCCCGGCGGGTCGCACGCCGACGCGGACGGGCGGCGGGGGCCTCCTCGGCGGCCGGCTCGGACGTCGCGGTGACCTCCGCGATCTCCTCCGCCGGGGCGGGCTCGACGGCCTCGACGACCACCTCGGCGGCCTTCGGCGCACCGGCGGGCGCGGACGCACGACGCGTCGCACGCCGACGCGGACGGGCCGGGGCAGCCTCCTCGGCGGCCGGCTCGGACGTCGCAGGGGTCTGTTCCGCCTCAGCCGTCACGGCCGTCTCCTCGGCGTCGGTCTCGGACTCGACGTCGACGTCGGTCTGCGGCTCCTCATCGGCCGGTACGGCCGGAGCGACGGTCTCCACCGGCGCCTCGGAGGTGGCGGCCGGCGGACCCGCCGGACGCGATGCGGCACGGCGCCGGCGGCGCGGCGGCAGGGTGTCGCTGGGGGTGTTCGGTTCGGAACCCTCGATGGGTTCGGTCGGCTCGAGCATGCGGGCGTATCTCCCGTCAGGCTCCCGGGCGCCGCGCATGGTCCGGCAGGTGGCCGGTGACGTCCGCGGCTCGCGCGGTGCGCGTGTGCCGCCGTCCGGGGCGCGGGCGCCGCACGGGAGCTCTCTGTGTCCTGTCTCGCCGGTTCCGTACGCCTTGTCGCGTACGGCCTGGCGAAAGTCTTGTGGTCGGTGCGCTGCCCGACCCAGGTGGCTCCCGAGTACGAGGGCGGCGCTTCGACGTCCGTCCCTTCGCGGGACCTTCCTTACGCCGGCTCCTTCGCGGTGGCAGTCGTAGCGGCCGGTTGGGCCGCTGCTGCCTCGCGGTCGGGCACGAGCGGGTCGGTCACCGTGCCGGTCTCTTCATCGAGCAGCCCCTGCGCCAGCCTGGTCACCGCTGCGGGGACCGGCGGCGCCAGGTCGGCCACGGCGCGGAGACCGGACAGGACGTCGTCGGGTCGCACGGCAGGCGTCACGTGCCGAACAACCAGCCGCAGTATCGCACAGGGCTGGTCGGTCGGCCTATCAGCCGGCGAACTGTGCGTTTCAGTGCTTGCGTCCGCGCTCTCCAGGCCGACGACCGCGGAGCGAGCGTCGAAGGTGCGGACGCCGTTCTTGGTCATCCGCTGGACCTCGACGGTCTCGGCGCCGTTGAAGGCGGCCACCGCCCGGGCCGCGTCGGCGGGGTCCACGCCGGGCAGGCGCAGCTCCCACACCGAGGCCGCGAGCCGGTCGGCGAGCCCCGACGTACGGGCCTCGACCGCGTCGACGACGTCGAGCCCGGGGGGCAGCGACTCGTCGAGGAGAACGCGCAGGGTCTCCGGGTCACGCGCTTCGGTGAGCGCGATCTCCAGATACTCCGCCTCACTGCCCGTGCCGGTGGGTGCGGCATTGGCGTAGGACACCTTCGGGTGCGGCGTGAAGCCCGCCGAATAGGCCATGGGGACCTCGGCGCGGCGCAGCGCCCGCTCGAAAGCGCGCTGGAAGTCGCGGTGGCTGGTGAACCTCAGGCGGCCGCGCTTGGTGTAACGCAGTCGGATGCGCTGCACCGCGGGTGCCGGCGGCGGGCCTTCAGGCTGTCGCTTGCCCAGTGTCCTAGTCCTTCGTGAGAACGGTCGTACTGCTACCTAGAGTACGTGTCTCTTGGCCCTTAGGTTCCCGCCGGGCCACCTCAGGTGCGCTGCCCGGCCCCCCGAACAGCATCCGGCGGAAGTCGGCGCGGGCCTGCCGTGCGGTGTCACGGGCCGTGGTGAGCGCCTGCCGTGTCGCCCGGCGCACACTGCGTGCGGCCTGCGCGGCGGGCCGCAGGACGGCGTCCCGTACGACGTGTCCGACCGGAGTGAGGACCGTGCGGTAGACCCACCGCACCGGCTCGACGAAGATCCACCGGAAGAGCGTCGCGAGGAACCGGCCGACCGCGCGCGAGATGTGCCCCGCCACGCGCCAGGCGTGCCCGAGCGCGTCGGCGACCTCCCGCCCGACGACGGCCAGCACCCGCCCGACCGGCACGAGCAGGTACCGCCACACCGCGAGCGCGGGCAGCACCAGCAGCACCCGGGCGATCCAGTACAGGCCGACCCCGATCCCGGTGACGATCGCCGTGAGCAGCCACCACAGCCCCTTGGCGCACCAGGCCACAGCCCGCCCGACGGGCGCGAGCACCCACCTGTACAGCCACTCGGCCGGCACGACGACCAGATACCGCACCAGCCAGGCGACCACCGCGAACACCCCGGCCCCGACGGCCCCGAGCCCCGCGCCGATCCCCTTGAGCACCCATGCGATCCCCCTGAGCACCCACGCGATCCCCCGCCCCACCGGCGCGAGCACCCACCTGTACAGCCAGACCAGCCCGGCCCCGATCCCCGCGCCCAGGCCCCGTATCACCCAGGCGATCGCGTGCCCGAGCGGCGTCAGCACGGACCGGTACAGCCACACGGCCGGCACGACGAGCAGATACCGCATCAGCCGGCCGAGCCCCATCCCCACGGGCACGACGACATACCGCCACAGCCCGACGAACGGCCACACGAACAACGCCCGCCCGACCCACAGCAACGCCCGCCCCACCGGCCGGAACACGGCATCCGTCAGGAACCGCCACCCCACGACAAGGGCGTCCCACACCATCCGCACCGGCACCACCAGCACGAGCACCACGATCCGCACCGGGATGCGGATGGCGACGGCGAGGCAGCCCTCCGGTTGTCGGGGCTGGGGCAGCGGCTTCTGCGGGTCCATACCTGTCATGACGCGACGGGCGGTGCCGCGGATGCGCCCTTTGGGATTGCGATGCCATCACGTTCGCATCGCCGCGATCACACCTTCCGCTAGACCGTTTTGCCTATTTGACGGCGCGTTACTCCCGCCTTCGCCCGTCACCGCGGGTGGCTCGGGTGACTCTCGCACCGCGGTCCGGGACGTTCCCGGACCGCTACGCGCCAAGGAGCATGTCTATGAGTTCTCGACCGAGGACGTCCCCGCTCGGCCCGACGGCCCGGCAGCGGTTCCAGACGGCAGGGACGCTGACCTCCCTCACGCTGGTCCTCGCGGCCGCAGTGGCCACGCCCGCCGCGGCGGCCGCCCAAGCCGTCTCCAGCGAGCGCACGACCGTCACGCAGCCCACCGGCAACGACTGCAAGCCCGGCAAGCCCGGCAAGCACAAGTCGACCGCGACCCCGGAGGGCGGCGACAAGGACCACTGCAAGGGCGCAACCGGCGCGACGGGTGCGACCGGCGCGACGGGTGCCACCGGCCCGACCGGGGCGACGGGCGCGACGGGTGCGACAGGTGCCACCGGCGCGACGGGTGCCACCGGCGCCCCGGGCACGGCCATCTGCGCCGACATCGACGCCCACCAGATGAGCAACGACTACGAGCTGCGGGCCGCGCTGGTCCCGCCGGACAACACGGCGTACGCGGGCATCCGCGACCTCACCGCGGCGAACGGGCCCTACCTGTGGTCGGACCTCAGCGACAACGAGAACTACCCGGAGAACGCCTGCGGCATCTCCATCGTCCAGCACAGCCAGGGCGTGGACGGCGAGGTGCGGATCGACGTGGTCACCACCACGGGCGAGATCTACCAGACCACCTGTGAGGTGATCACGAGCAACCGCACGCTGGACTGCGACGACGACTGGGAGCTCGTGAACATGCAGCCGGCTCCGGGCGAGGAGAACGGCGGGATTCCCGTCCCGTAGGGCCGCCCACTCGGGCGACGCACAAGGGGCCCCGGCAGATCGCCACGGCCACCGGGGCCCCTTGGCTGCTTGTACCGGCCACCGCGGCTCGATAAATTCACCGGCCGTCCCTTTTCGCCGGAGATGAGAAAAAAGACATGAAAACGGTCTGCCTCAATATGATCGTCAAGGACGAGGCGCATGTGATCCGGCGCTGTCTCGAATCCGTGCGCCCCCTCATCGACACCTGGGTGATCCTTGACACCGGCTCGACCGACGGGACCCAGGACATCGTCCGCGACACGCTCTCCGACCTGCCCGGAACCCTCTACGAAAGCCCTTGGCGGGGCTTCGGCCAGAGCCGTACGGAGGCGATCGAGCGGGCCCGGGACCGGGCGCGCCACCTGCTGTTCATCGACGCCGACGACGTGCTGCAGACCGACCCCGGCTTCACGCTGCCGGAGCTGACCCACGACTGCTACGACGCCGAGGTCCGCCACGGCCCCGTCGTCCACTGGCGCCCGACGCTCGTGTCGACCCGCCTGCCCTGGCGGTACGTCGGTGTCCTGCACGAATACCTGGAGTGCGACGCCGAGTTCAGCCGGGCGACCCTCGGCGGGGTGCGCACGGTCATCATGGGCGGCGGCGGACGGTCACAGGTCAGCCAGCGCCAGAAGTACCTGCGCGACGCCGCACTCCTGAAGGACGGGCTCGCCAAGGAGCCGGGCAACACCCGGTACGCCTTCTACCTGGCCCAGAGCTGGCGCGACGCCGGTGAACCGGCGAAGGCGCTCGCCGCCTACGACCGGCGCGCGGCGATGGGCGGTTTCGTCGAGGAGGCGTTCTGCTCCCGCCTCTACGCCGCCCGCCTCGCCATGGAGCTGAAGCGCAAGACACCCGAGGTCATGGCCCGCCTCCTGGACGCCCACGAGTACCGGCCCACCCGGGCCGAACCCCTCGGCGAACTCGCCCACCTGTGCCGCGTCCAGGGCGAACGCTGGCCGCTGGCCTACCTGTTCGCGCGGCGCGCGGTCGAGATCCCGCAGCCCGACGACATCCTCTTCGTCGAGCACGGCTGGTACGACTGGCAGGCCCTGGACGAGCTGGCGGTGGCCGCCTACTGGATGGGTGAGTACCGCGAGTCGCTGGAGTGCTGCGAGAAGCTGCTGGACGGCGGAAAGCTCCCCGAGGCCCACCGCGAACGCGTCCTCGCCAACCGCGACTTCGCCCGCACCAGGCTCGCGCTCGGCGCACCCCGCCCCCAGCCGGCATGAGAAACCGGGCCCCTCCCCCCAGGGAAAGGGCCCGGCACACACCGTCGGCTCAGTGAGTGTGCCCGCTCGCCGCCGGCGCCGCGTTCTTCACCGTCAGCGGCAGCAGCTTCTTGCCCGTGGGGCCGATCTGGATGTGGGTGTCCATGGCGGGGCAGACGCCGCAGTCGAAGCAGGGGGTCCAGCGGCAGTCCTCGACCTCGGTCTCGTCGAGGGCGTCCTGCCAGTCCTCCCAGAGCCAGTCCTTGTCCAGGCCGGAGTCCAGGTGGTCCCAGGGGAGGACCTCCTCGTAGGTGCGCTCGCGGGTGGTGTACCAGTCGACATCCACACCGAACTGGGCCAGCGCCTTGTCCGCGCAACCCATCCAGCGGTCGTAGGAGAAGTGCTCGCGCCAGCCGTCGAAGCGGCCGCCGTCCTCGTAGACCGCGCGGATGACGGCACCGACGCGGCGGTCGCCGCGGGAGAGCAGGCCCTCGATGATGCCGGGCTTGCCGTCGTGGTAGCGGAAGCCGATGGAACGGCCGTACTTCTTGTCGCCGCGGATCTTGTCGCGCAGCTTCTCCAGCCGCGCGTCCGTCTCCTCCGCCGACAGCTGCGGCGCCCACTGGAAGGGCGTGTGCGGCTTGGGCACGAAGCCGCCGATCGACACCGTGCAGCGGATGTCGTTCGAGCGGGAGACCTCGCGGCCCTTGGCGATGACCTTCGTCGCCATGTCGGCGATCTGCAGGACGTCCTCGTCGGTCTCGGTCGGCAGGCCGCACATGAAGTACAGCTTCACCTGGCGCCAGCCGTTGCCGTACGCCGTCGAGACGGTCCTGATCAGGTCGTCCTCGGAGACCATCTTGTTGATGACCTTGCGCATGCGCTCCGAGCCGCCCTCGGGGGCGAAGGTCAGACCGGAACGGCGGCCGTTGCGGGTCAACTCGTTGGCCAGGTCGACGTTGAAGGCGTCCACACGGGTGGAGGGGAGCGAGAGGCCGATCTTGTCTTCCTCGTAGCGGTCCGCCAGACCCTTGGCGATCTCGCCGATCTCGGAGTGGTCCGCCGACGACAGGGACAGCAGGCCGACCTCCTCGAAGCCGGTCGCCTTCAGGCCCTTCTCCACCATGTCGCCGATGCCGGTGATCGAACGCTCACGCACCGGGCGGGTGATCATGCCCGCCTGGCAGAAGCGGCAGCCGCGCGTGCAGCCGCGGAAGATCTCCACCGACATGCGCTCATGGACCGTCTCCGCCAGCGGGACCAGCGGCTGCTTGGGGTAGGGCCACTCGTCGAGGTCCATCACCGTGTGCTTGGACACGCGCCACGGCACACCCGACTTGTTCGGTACGACTCGCGCGATACGGCCGTCCGGCAGGTACTCCACGTCGTAGAACGCCGGGATGTACACCGCGCCCGTCTTTGCCAGCCGGAAGAGGACCTCCTCGCGGCCACCGGGCCGGCCCTCCGCCTTCCACTCGCGGATGATCTTCGTCATGTCCAGCACGGCCTGCTCGCCGTCGCCGATGACCGCCGCGTCGATGAAGTCGGCGATCGGCTCGGGGTTGAAGGCCGCGTGGCCGCCGGCCAGCACGATCGGGTCGTCGATCGTGCGGTCCTTGGACTCCAGCGGGATACCCGCCAGGTCCAGCGCGGTCAGCATGTTCGTGTAGCCCAGCTCCGTGGAGAAGGACAGGCCGAACACGTCGAACGCCTTCACCGGCCGGTGGCCGTCCACCGTGAACTGCGGGACGCCGTGCTCCCGCATCAGCGCCTCCAGGTCCGGCCACACGCTGTACGTGCGCTCGGCGAGGACGCCCTCCTGCTCGTTGAGGACCTCGTAGAGGATCATGACGCCCTGGTTGGGCAGCCCGACCTCGTACGCGTCCGGGTACATGAGCGCCCAGCGGACGTCACACTCCTCCCACGGCTTGACCGTGGAGTTGAGCTCGCCGCCGACGTACTGGATCGGCTTCTGCACGTGCGGGAGCAGAGCTTCGAGCTGCGGGAAAACCGACTCGGCAGACATCGCGGAGGACCTTCGTGAGCTGACAGGGGTGACCATCAAGCGTAACCCGCCCGGCGGACTGTCCCGCACGCTCAGACGGCCGCCGCCGCCCTCGCCCGCGACCACGCCCCCGGCAACGCCTCCTCGGCCCGCACCGCCCGCAGCTCCTCCCGCCCGTACAGCACCCCGTAGGTGAAGGAGCTCTCCCCCGCCGCCTGTGCCTGCGCCGCCAGGTCGCGCAGGGCCTCGCGGGTCATCACGCTGTCCTGGTGGTCGCCGAGGAGGTTCTGCAGCGCCTTCATCGACCGTGCGAGCGCCACCGCCGGATCGCCGAGCGCCGCGGTCGCCGCCTCCGCCGAGTAGCGCGTCCGCTTGGCCCGCTTGCGCGCCTCGTGCAGCGCGACGTCGCGATCGTGGCCGGGCGGCAGATCCAGGGCCCGCTCCACCAGGGCCGACACCTGCGCCAGATCCTTGCGTACGGCCTTGGCGATCACCTTCTCAGGCGCCCCGGCCGCCGCCTTGCTGAGCGGCGGGTCGGCGATCAGCGCGTCCAAGGCGCCGAGCAGCTCCAGGTACCGCTTGCCGTCCAGTACGGCGATCAGCCGCCGGCGCGATCCGCCGCGCCGGGCGTGGGTCCAGGTGCGCAGCCGGGTGCGCACCGGCCCGGTGACCAGGGCGCGGGGCAGCGCGTCGAGGGCGGCGGTGATCCGCTCG
Source organism: Streptomyces sp. NPDC096205 (assembly GCF_044763135.1). NCBI lineage: Bacteria > Bacillati > Actinomycetota > Actinomycetes > Kitasatosporales > Streptomycetaceae > Streptomyces > Streptomyces sp. NPDC096205. The sequence continues at coordinate 975,724 of NZ_JBIWFS010000002.1, forward strand.
GTCAGCACCTCCTGGTCGCGGTCGACGCCCAGCTCTCCGGCGAGCCACTTCAGCTCCTCGCCGATCGGGTCGGTGACCGAGCGGTCGAGGACGGTGCCGAAGGAGCGGAACGCGCTGCGCATCCTTCGGGTGGCGACCCGCAGGGCATGCACGGAGTCGTCGATGTCACGCCGTACGGCGGGGTCGAGCTCGACGATCGCGTCGCGCTGGGCACGCAGACAGTCCAGGACGTGATCGCCGGCCGTCACCGGGCCGGCATCCGCAGCGGGACCCCTCTTCCGCTTCTTCTTCGGGCGGGGGCCCGTCTCCGCGAGCGCCCGGGCCAGCTTCGACGCGGACCCCGACGGCCGTACGCCCGCCCTGCGCAACCGTTTCTCCACCTGGTCGAGGAACGCCGGGTCGCCCCCGTCGGCCAGCTCCACCTCGATCTCGGTCCACTGGGCGTCGCCGCCGTCCCCGTCGAGCCGCTCGGCGAACACCGCGTCCACACTGACCTCGGCCAGCAGCCGCCCCGCTGCGTCGGTGAGGTCGCGCACATCGCGGTCGGAGCGCAGCCGTACGACGGGCACCAGCTCGGCGTCCCGGACCCGGGAGCGCACCAGCCCGGCGAGCGTACGGGGCACGGCATCGGACAACGGGGCCCGGATCTCGTCCCGCACGCCCGGGCCGACCGGGAACTTCAGATGCCAGCCGGCGTCGGAGCCGCCCGTGCGGCGCCGCAGAGTGATGGAGGAGGCGGCCAGGCGGCCGTCGGCCGTGTCGTAGTAGGTGGCGTCCAGGTGCGCGACACCCTTGTCGATCACAGCCGCGACACCGGCGACGCCGGTCAGGTCGGGCAGGCCGCTGTCGTCGGACTCGTACTTCCGCTCGATCTCGCGCTTGGTGTCCGCCATGAACCGAATCTAGTGGCCGCCATGGCAGGACGACAGGGCCCAACGAGGTTGGAAACTCCGGGAGAACGGGCCGCTCACGCCGACAGCGGTCTCTGCACTCTGATGGACTGCAACAGCCCCACCGCCACCCACACGGCGAACATCGACGAGCCTCCGTAGGACACGAACGGCAGCGGCAGACCGGTCACCGGCATGATCCCCAGGGTCATCCCGATGTTCTCGAAGGCCTGGAAGGCGAACCAGGCCACGATCCCCGCGGCCACGACCGTGCCGTACAGCTCGCTCGTCTCCCGCGCTATCCGGCAGGCCCGCCACAGCACCACACCGAGCAGCACGATGATCAGGCCGCCCCCGACGAAGCCCAGCTCCTCGCCCGCCACCGTGAACACGAAGTCGGTCTGCTGCTCGGGCACGAACTGGCCGGTGGTCTGCGAGCCGTGGAACAGGCCCGAGCCGGTCAGACCGCCGGAGCCGATGGCGATACGGGCCTGGTTGGTGTTGTAGCCGACGCCCGCCGGGTCCAGCTCGGGGTTGGCGAACGCGGCGAAGCGGTTGATCTGGTACTCGTCGAGGACGCCCAGCTGCCACACCGCCAGCGCGCCCAGCGTGCCCGAGCCCAGCAGGCCGAACACCCACCGGTTGGAGGCGCCGGAGGCCAGCAGCACGCCCAGCACGATGATCACCATGACCATGACCGAGCCGAGGTCGGGCATGAGCATCACGACCAGCATCGGCACGGCGGCCAGGCCCAGCGCCTGCAGCACCGTGCGGTGGTCGGGGTAGGGCCGGTCACCCGCGTCCACTCTGGCCGCCAGCAGCATCGCCATGCCCAGGATGATCGTGATCTTCACGAACTCCGAGGGCTGGAGCGAGAAGCCGCCGCCGAGCACGATCCAGGAGTGCGCGCCGTTGACCGTCGAGCCCAGCGGGGTGAGCACCAGAAGGATCAGGAACACCGAGGCGCCGTACAGGATGGGCACCGCCGTGCGCAGCGTGCGGTGGCCGACCCAGACCGTGCCGATCATCAGGGCGAACCCGATGCCGGTGTTCATGATGTGCCGGACGAGGAAGTAGTAGGGGTCGCCCTGGTTGATCTCGGTACGGTTGCGGGTGGCCGAGAACACCAGCAGGGAGCCGAGCAGCGACAGCGCGAGCGCGGCCAGCAGTATCGGCCAGTCCAGCCGGCGGGCGAGGGAGTCCCGGGCGAACAGGCGGGTCCAGCCGGCCCGCTCGGGGCCGTAGCCGGAGACCTGGAAGCTGTTGACGCCGGTCATGTGCACTTCCTCCGGCCGGGGCGGCGGGCCCGCCGCCGACGCCGTGTCTCTCGGTTGTCCGCCTCCGGGCTCGCCACGGTGGCCGCGGTCGGCTGCCCGCCGCCGCCCGGGTCGGTGCCGTCGTCGGGGTTCGTGGCGACGGTCTCCACCGCGCCCTCGCCCTCGGCCGGCTTCTGGTAGGTCTGCTGGTCCTTCGCCGGGTCCTTGGAGAGCTTCGGCGGGCGGATCGTGCCGTCCGCCTGGATCCGCGGCAGGTTCTTCTGCGGGGTGGGCAGCAGGGCGTTCTTCTTGGTGATGACGCCGTCGTCCGAGACGCCGTACAGGGCGTCGTAGATGTTGCGCACCGCCGGGCCGGAGGCGCCGGAGCCCGTACCACCCTGGGAGATCGTCATGACGATCGCGTAGTCCTTGGTGTACGTGGCGAACCAGGAGGTCGTCTGCTTGCCGTAGACCTCCGCGGTACCGGTCTTGGCGTGCATCGCGATCTTGTCCTGGGGCCAGCCGCCGAACCGCCAGGCGGCCGTGCCGCGCGTGGCAACGCCGGCGAGCGCCTCGTCCATCTGGGTCAGCGTCGCCCGGCTGACGGGCAGCTTGCCGTGTGCCTTGGGCTTGATCTCGGTGACCTGCTTGCCGTCCGCGCTGACGACGGCCTTGCCGACCGTCGGGTCGTACAGCGTGCCGCCGTTGGAGATGGCGGCGTAGATCGTCGCCATCTGGATCGGCGTCACCAGCGTGTCGCCCTGGCCGATGGAGTAGTTGATCTCGTCACCGGCGCGCATCTTGTTGCCTTCGAGGCAGTTCTCGTAGGAGATGCGCTCGACGTAGTCGCCGTCCTTCTTGCCGGTCTTGCACCAGGCGTCCTTGTTGGCCTCCCAGTACGACTGCTTCCACTCGCGGTCGGGGATGCGGCCGGTGACCTCGTTGGGCAGGTCGATGCCGGTCTCCTCGCCCAGGCCGAACTGGTGGGCGGTCTTGAAGAACCAGTCCTTGGGCTTGCCCTTGGGGTCGATGCCGCCGTCCTTCTGCCACTGGGCGTGTGCCAGCCGGTAGTAGACGGTGTCGCAGGAGACCTCGAGCGCCCGGCCGAGACTGATCGCGCCGTGGTTCTGGGACTCGAAGTTCTTGAAGACCTGGCCGCCGACGTTGTACGCACTGGAGCACTCGTAGCGGCCGTCGAAGTCGTAGCCGGCCTGGACCGCGGCGGCCGTGGAGACCACCTTGAAGATCGAGCCGGGCGCCGCCTGACCCTGTATGGCCCTGTTGAGCAGCGGGTAGTTGGAGCTCTTGCCGGTGAGCTTCGCGTAGTCCTTGGCGGAGATGCCTCCGACCCAGGCGTTGGGGTCGTAGGTCGGGTTCGAGGCCATCGCGACGACCCGGCCGGTCTTGGCCTCCATCACGACGACCGCGCCCGCGTCGGCCTTGTACCGCTCCTGGGTGTTGCGGTCCCAGGCCTTGCGGGCTTCCTTCATCGCCGCGTTCAGCTCGTACTCGGCGACGCGCTGCACGCGGGCGTCGATGCTGGTGACGAGGTGGGAGCCGGGCTGGGCGGCGTCGGCCTCGGCCTGGCCGATGACCCGGCCGAGGTTGTCGACCTCGTAGCGGGTGACGCCGGCCTTGCCGCGCAGCTCCTTGTCGTACTGGCGCTCCAGGCCGGAGCGGCCGACCTGGTCGGAGCGCAGAAACGGGGAGTCGGTGTCCTGGGCCTGCTTGATCTCCTCGTCGGTGACCGGGGAGAGATAGCCGAGCACCTGCGCGGTGTTGGACTTGCCGGGCGCCGGGTAGCGGCGGACGGCCTCCGGCTCGGCGGTGATGCCGGGGAAGTCCTCGGCGCGCTCGCGGATCTGCAGGGCCTGGCGCGGGGTGGCCTCGTCGGTGATCGGGATCGGCTGGTACGGCGAGCCGTTCCAGCAGGGCTGGGGGGTCTCGGCGTCGCACAGCCGGACCTTCTCCTTGACCTCCTTCGGCGTCATGCCGAGGACGCCGGCGAGCTTGGTGAGGACGGCGTCGCCGTCGTCCTTCATCTTCAGCAGCTCGGTGCGGGAGGCGGAGACCACCAGCCGGGTCTCGTTGTCCGCGAGGGGCACTCCGCGCGCGTCCAGGATCGAGCCGCGCACGGCGGGCTGGACGACCTGCTGGACGTGGTTGCCGGAGGCCTCCTTGGCGTAGGCGTCTCCCTCACGGATCTGGAGGTACCAGAGGCGGCCGCCCAGGGTGCCGAGGAGGGAGAGGACGAGGATCTGGATGACGACGAGCCGGATCTGGACGCGTGGGGTCCGCCCGGTCTCGGGAATGTTGGTCACTGGTGTCTCCCCCTCTCAGCGAGCGCGTGCGGATGCCGGTGTGCCGACGGGCGCCATCGGTGTGCGGACCACTGACGCCGGTCTGCCGACCACTGACGCCGGTGTGCGTACGAGTGATGAACGAACGGCCCGCGCCGCCCGGTTCCGGCCCGTGTCCCCCGTCCGGGTGAACTCCGCGGTGGTCACAGCCGCTTGACCCCCTTGATGCGTCCCGCGCGGGCGGTGCGCGCCCGGGCCGCCCTCACCTTCAGTCCGCCCAGTCCCCCGCGCTGGCTGCCGATGCGCAGCCCGGTGCCGGAGGACAGCCAGCCGGAGGAGATGTCGGCCGAGCCCGCGGAGTTCGCCTCGGCGAGCGGGTCGTTGTCGGCGCGCCGGGCCAGCGCCATGATGCCCGGCACCACGAAGGGCGCGAGCAGCAGGTCGTACACCATGGCCGTGAACAGCAGCCCGGGCAGCCCGACATGACGGGCCGCCGTGTCGCCGACGAGCGCGCCGACACCGGCGTACAGCAGGGTGGAGCCGATCGCGGCGACGGCGACCACGGCCAGCGGGCCGGTCGCCGACTTGAGTCTGCCGTTCTCCGGCTTGATCAGGCCGGCCAGATAGCCGATGACGCACAGCACGAGCGCGTAGCGGCCGGCCGCGTGGTCGGCGGGCGGGGCGAGGTCGGAGAGCAGCCCGGCGCCGAAGCCGACGAGGGCGCCGCCGACATGGCCGTAGACGAGCGCGAGGCCGAGGACGGTGAGGAGCACCAGGTCGGGCACGGCGCCCGGCAGATGCAGCCGGGCGAGCACGCTCACCTGGAGCACCAGCGCGACGACGACCAGCGGAACGGACAGCAGGATCCGGTTGAAGCGCATCAGTTCAGCTCCCCTACTGCTGCTGCTCTTGCTGGAACTGGCCGTCGGCGGGCGCCGACGGGGTGACGGTGACCGTCACGGTCGGCCTGGGCGTGGGCTTCGGTTTGTCCGGGAGCACGGTGTCGCGCGGATCCTTGCTGGGGGCCTGCACGACGACGCCGACGATGTCGAGCTTGCTGAAGCTGACGTACGGCGTGACGTACAGGGTGCGGGTCAGGTCGCCGCCGGAGGGGTCGACGCGGGAGACGACACCGACGGGGACGCCGGGCACGAAGGGCCGGTCGGCCTGCGAGCCGAAGGTGACCAGGCGGTCGCCCTTCTTGATCTGGGCCTTGCCGTTGAGGAGTTCGACGCGCAGCGGGCGGTCGCCCTGTCCGGAGGCGAAGCCGAGTTCGTCGCTGCCCTCCATCCGGGTGCCGACGGTGAAGTCGGGGTCGTTGGCGAGCAGCACGGTCGAGGCGTTGGGGCCGACGGTGGTGACGCGGCCGACGAGGCCGTCGCCGTTGAGGACGGTCATGTCGCGCTTGATGCCGTCGTTGGCGCCGACGTCGATGGTGATGGTCCAGGAGAAGCCCTGTGCGGCTCCTATGGCGATGACCTCGGCGCCCTTGATGCCGTACTGGCCCTCGCCGGCCACCTTCAGCACCTTGTCGAGCTGCTTGAGGCGGCTGCGGTTGCGGTCGTCGCTGCCGAGCTCCGCCTTGAGGGCGGCGTTCTCCTTCTCCAGCTCGGCGATACGGTCGTGCCGGTCGCCGGAGTCGCGTACGGCGGAGACGGCGTTGCCGACCGGGTCGACCGCGGAGGCGACGCCGTTCTCGATCGGGCCGAAGACGGAGGCCGCGGCCTGGCGGGCACCGTCGACCGGTGAATCCTCCCCACCGCGGATGTCCACCGTGATCAGTGCGAACGCGATGGCGATCAGCAGCACCAGGAGCAGCCGGCTCTCTCGTGTGTCCCTCACGTGCGGCGGCCGTGCCCTTCCTCGAATTGGAAACTCAGTCGGAAACGGGGTAGCCCCTGGGAAGTCCGAGGGGCTCGTTTGTGGCAGCTTATGCCTCTATATCAACGATCCGCCGTACGAGAGGAGATCATCTCGTACGGCGGAATCGACGAGTTGCGTCATCTGCGGGGCTGGGCGTCCAGCACCTGCTGGAGCGCCTCGAACTCCTCGACGCACTTGCCGGAACCGAGCGCCACGCTGTCCAGCGGGTCCTCGGCGATGTGGATCGGCATGCCGGTCTCCCGGCGCAGCCGCTCGTCGAGGCCGCGCAGCAGGGCGCCGCCGCCGGTGAGGACGATGCCGCGGTCCATGATGTCGCCGGACAGCTCCGGCGGGCACTTGTCCAGCGTCGTCTTCACGGCGTCGACGATGGCGTTGACGGGCTCCTCGATCGCCTTGCGTACTTCGGCGGCGGAGATGACGACGGTCTTGGGCAGCCCGGAGACGAGGTCCCGGCCGCGGATTTCGGTGTGTTCGTCAGCGTCGAGGTCGTACGCCGAACCGATCGTGATCTTGATCTGTTCGGCCGTGCGCTCGCCCAGCAGAAGGGAGTACTCCTTCTTGATGTGCTGGATGATCGCGTTGTCCAGCTCGTCGCCCGCGACGCGGATGGACTGGGCGGTGACGATGCCGCCGAGGGAGATGACCGCGACCTCCGTGGTGCCGCCGCCGATGTCCACCACCATGTTGCCCGTGGCCTCGTGGACCGGCAGGCCGGAGCCGATGGCCGCGGCCATGGGCTCCTCGATGATGTGCACCTGACGGGCGCCGGCCTGGGACGACGCCTCGATGACGGCGCGGCGCTCGACGCCGGTGATGCCGGAGGGCACACAGACGACGACCCGCGGCCGGGCCAGATACCGCCGCTTGTGGATCTTCAGGATGAAGTAGCGGAGCATCCGCTCGGTGATCTCGAAGTCGGCGATCACGCCGTCCTTCAGCGGACGTACGGCAACGATGTTGCCGGGCGTGCGCCCGATCATCTTCTTCGCTTCGGCGCCGACCGCGAGAATCCCACCGGTGTTGGTGTTGATCGCGACGACGGACGGCTCATTGAGTACGATCCCGCGACCCCTGACGTACACCAGCGTGTTGGCGGTCCCGAGGTCGACAGCCATGTCACGGCCGATGAACGACATTGAGTTCCCCATCAGGATTCGTCTGGCCTTCCTGCTGGCTTTTGAGGGCATATCAGGTCGGCGTGGTGGGTGCTGTGACGTGAAGGCTTCCATCGTAGACGCGCCTTCACGGACCCTGCGTGAGGGTCTCCGCCATTGTCAGCAGATGATGTGCGGGTTCGCTTCTGGAGACGTGCGTTCGGGGAGACACGTTCCCTCGATCGCCGCTCACATGCCAGGAAAGTCCGGAGGCTGACCCCCGGACTTCCGTGTGGCTTGCGGCGAAGAGTACGCGGTTACGCGCGGCCGGGGAAGAAGATCTTCACCTCGCGCTCGGCGGACTCCTCGGAGTCCGAGGCGTGGATCAGGTTCTCCCGGACGATCACACCGAAGTCGCCCCGGATGGAGCCCGGCGCGGCGGCGATCGGGTCGGTCGGACCGGCCAGCTGACGCACGCCCTCGATGACCCGCTCGCCCTCGACGATCATCGCCACGACCGGGCCGGACGACATGAACGCCACCAGCGGCTCGTAGAACGGCTTGCCCTTGTGCTCGCCGTAGTGCTGCTCCAGCGTGTCCTGGTCCAGCTCGCGCAGCTCCAGCGCGGTGATCGACCAGCCGGCCTTGCGCTCGATACGGCTGATGATCTCGCCGGTCAGGCCACGACGGACGGCGTCGGGCTTGAGGAGGACGAGGGTGCGCTGGGTCACGACAGGACTCCTTCTACCTACAGGTGTGCGGTGTGACGAGGCTACAGGGCCCTTTGGGGCGCCCGTTACGCAGCGTCAGCCTGGGCGGAGTCGCCCTGCGCCGCGAATCTCGCCTTCGCCTCGTCGATCTTGCGGCCGAAGTGGACCGAGGCCCACCACAGGGCGGCGAACATCGCGCCGAGGAAGAACATGATCGGGACGACGAAGCCGGAGGCGATGAGGCCGAGCTGGAGGGCCCAGCCGAGGGTGATGCCGCCGGGGCGGGTGACCAGGCCGCACAGGAGCAGACAGAGGAGCATCGCGATGCCGCTGACGGTCCAGACCGTGCCCATGGACAGGGAGTCGTCCTTCATCGCGACCAGGCCGGCGAAGCCGATCACGAAGAACTCGCCGATCAGGGTCGAGGAACAGAGCGTACGCATGGTCGAGAGGTCACTTCCCCAGGAGCAGGCGGGCCTCGCCCACCGTGATGACGGAACCGGTGACCAGGACGCCGCCGCCGGCGAACTCGCCCTCTTCCTCGGCCAGCGTGATCGCCGCCTCCAGGGCGTCCGGCAGCCGCGGCTCGACCTGGACACGGTCCTCGCCGAAGACCTCCACGGCGATCGCGGCCAGCTCGTCGGCGTCCATCGCGCGGTGGCTGGAGTTCTGGGTGACGACGACCTCGGCGAAGATCGGCTCGAAGGCCTCCAGGAGACCGCGTACGTTCTTGTCGCCGCTCGCTCCCACCACACCGATCAGCCGGCTGAAGTCGAACGCCTCGCCGACCGCATCCGCCGTCACCCGCGCGCCCGCCGGGTTGTGCGCCGCGTCCAGCACGACCGTCGGGGAGCGCCGTACGACCTCCAGGCGGCCCGGCGACGACACCGCCGCGAACGCCTTGCGCACGGTGTCCAGGTCCAGCGGCTCGGCGCGCACCGAGCCCACTCCGAAGAACGCCTCGACCGCGGCCAGCGCCACCGCGGCGTTGTGCGCCTGGTGCGCGCCGTGCAGCGGCAGATACACCTCGTGGTACTCGCCGCCCAGCCCGCGCAGCGTCATCAGCTGGCCGCCGACGGCGACCTGGCGGTCGACGACCCCGAACTCCAGGCCCTCCCGGGCCACGGTCGCGTCCACCTCGACGGCCTTCTTCAGCAGCACCTGCGCGGCGTCCACCGGCTGCTGGGCCATGATCACGGTCGCGCCCTGCTTGATGATCCCGGACTTCTCCCCCGCGATCTCGGCGGGCGTCTCGCCCAGCCGGTCGGTGTGGTCGAGGTCGATCGGCGTCACCACGGCCACGTCCGCGTCGATGACGTTCGTCGCGTCCCAGGACCCGCCCATGCCGACCTCGACGACCGCCACGTCGACCGGCGCGTCCGCGAACGCCGCGTACGCCATGCCGGTGAGCACCTCGAAGAAGGACAGCCGGTACTCCTGCCGGCCGTCGACCATCTCGATGTACGGCTTGATGTCCTGGTACGTCTCGATGAACCGCTCGGCCGAGATCGGGGCGCCGTCCAGGCTGATGCGCTCGGTGACCGACTGCACGTGCGGCGAGGTGTAGCGGCCGGTGCGCAACTCGAAGGCGCCGAGAAGGGCCTCGATCATGCGGGCCGTCGACGTCTTGCCGTTCGTGCCGGTGATGTGGATCGAGGGGTACGACCGCTGCGGCTCGCCCAGGACGTCCATCAGCGCGGCGATACGGCTGACCGAGGGCTCCAGCTTGGTCTCGCCCCAGCGGGTGGCGAGGTCGGCCTCGACCTCGCGCAGGGCCTTGTCGACCTCGGGGTCCTCGGGACGCGCGGGGACGTCCTGCGCAGGGGCTCCGCCCTGGGTGCGCAGGGTACGGCTGCCGGCCTCGATGACCGCGAGGTCGGGGTCGCGGTCGGTCTCGGCGTCGATGATCTCGTCGAAGGGGTCGAAGGGATCGGGCTGGTCGTCGCTGGGGTGGCTCACGAGGCCCAGTCTACGGATCGGGACTGACAGGCTGCCCACCGAGTGGGGAGCTTCTGCCGTCCGGCGGGCGCGGGGAGACTGTGGTTTCTCGCGCCCCGCGGCGGGGCCGCACATCATTGCGGCCCCGCGCCCCTGGCGGCACTACTCCTTGGGCAGCTTGTCCAGCTGGCTCTGGATCCGCGCGATGTCCTCGTCCGCCTTCGCCAGGCGCGTGCGGATCTTCTCCACCACGTTGTCCGGGGCCTTCGCGAGGAACGCCTCGTTGCCGAGCTTGGCGTTCGCCTGGGCCTTCTCCTTCTCCGCCGCCGCGAGGTCCTTGGCCAGGCGCTTGCGCTCGGCCGCGACGTCGATGGTGCCGGAGAGGTCGAGGGCCACCTCGGCGCCCGCGATCGGGAGGGTCGCCGTCGCCGTGAAGGTGTCGCCCTCCGGCTGCAGGCGCAGGAGCTGGCGGATGGCGGCCTCGTGCGGCGCCAGGGCCGTGCCGTCCAGCGTCAGGCGGGCCGGGACGCGCTGGCCGGGCTGGAGGCCCTGGTCGGCGCGGAAGCGGCGGACCTCGGTGACGACCTGCTGGAGGTTCTCGATCTCGGCCTCGGCGGCGTCGTCACGGAACCCGCTGTCCTTGGGCCAGTCGGCGATCACGATCGACTCACGGCCGGTCAGCGTGGTCCACAGCGTCTCGGTGACGAACGGCATCACCGGGTGCAGCAGACGCATCAGGACGTCCAGGACCTCACCGAGGACCCGGCCGGAGGCCTTGGCGCCCTCGCCGCCCGCCATGAAGGTGGTCTTGGACAGCTCGACGTACCAGTCGAAGACCTCGTCCCACGCGAAGTGGTACAGCGCCTCGCTGAGCTTGGCGAACTGGAAGTCGTCGTAGTACGCGTCGACCTGCGCGACCGTCTTGTTCAGGCGGGACAGGATCCAGCGGTCGGTCGCCGACAGCTGCTCGGCGGCCGGGAGCTCGCCCTCGACCGTGGCGCCGTTCATCAGGGCGAAGCGGGTCGCGTTCCAGATCTTGTTGGCGAAGTTCCGGGACGCCTGGACCCAGTCCTCGCCGATCGGCACGTCGGTGCCCGGGTTGGCGCCCTTGGCCAGGGTGAAGCGGACGGCGTCGGAGCCGTACTTGTCCATCCAGTCCAGCGGGTCGACCACGTTGCCGAAGGACTTCGACATCTTCTTGCCGCGCTCGTCGCGGACCAGGCCGGTCAGGGCGATGGTCTTGAACGGGACCTCGCCGTCCATGGCGTACAGGCCGAACATCATCATCCGGGCGACCCAGAAGAAGATGATGTCGTGGCCGGTGAGCAGGACGTCGGTGGAGTAGAACTTCTCCAGGTCCGGGGTCTTCTCCGGCCAGCCGAGCGTGGAGAACGGCCACAGGCCGGAGGAGAACCAGGTGTCCAGGACGTCGGTGTCCTGGTGCCAGCCCTCGCCGGTCGGCGGCTGCTCGTCGGGGCCGACGCAGACGACCTCGCCGTCGGGGCCGTACCAGATCGGGATGCGGTGGCCCCACCACAGCTGGCGCGAGATGCACCAGTCGTTCATGTTGTCGACCCAGTCGAAGTAGCGCTTCGACATGTCGGCGGGGTGGATGGCCACGCGGCCGTCCCGGACGGCGTCGCCGGCGGCCTTGGCGAGCGGCTTGACGTTGACCCACCACTGCATGGACAGGCGCGGCTCGACCGTGGTCTTGCAGCGCGAGCAGTGGCCGACGGAGTGCATGTACGGGCGCTTCTCGGCGACGATCCGGCCCTGCGCCTTCAGCGCGCCGACGACGGCCGAGCGGGCCTCGTAGCGGTCCTGGCCGAGGAAGGGGCCGTGGACGGTGATGACGCCGTGCTCGTCCATGATCGTCAGGGACGGCAGGTTGTGGCGCTGGCCGATCGCGAAGTCGTTCGGGTCGTGCGCCGGGGTCACCTTGACGGCGCCGGTGCCGAACTCGGGGTCGACGTGCGTGTCGGCGACGACCGGGATGGTGCGGTCGGTCAGCGGCAGCTTGATCTGCTTGCCGACGAGGTGCTTGTAGCGCTCGTCGTCCGGGTGGACGGCGACGGCGGTGTCACCGAGCATCGTCTCCGCGCGCGTGGTCGCGACGACGAGGGTGTCCTCGCCCTCGCCGTACTTGATCGACACCAGCTCGCCGGCGTCCTCCTGGTACTCCACCTCGATGTCGGAGATCGCGGTGAGGCAGCGCGGGCACCAGTTGATGATGCGCTCGGCGCGGTAGATCAGCTCGTCGTCGTAGAGCTTCTTGAAGATGGTCTGGACGGCGCGGGACAGCCCCTCGTCCATGGTGAAGCGCTCGCGGGACCAGTCGACGCCGTCGCCGAGGCGGCGCATCTGGCCGAGGATCTTGCCGCCGTACTCCTCCTTCCACCGCCAGACGCGCTCGACGAACTCCTCGCGGCCCAGGTCGTGGCGGGACTTGCCCTCCTCGGCGAGCTGCTGCTCGACCTTGTTCTGGGTGGCGATGCCGGCGTGGTCCATGCCGGGCAGCCACAGCGACTCGTAGCCCTGCATGCGCTTGCGGCGGGTGAGGGCGTCCATGAGCGTGTGCTGGAAGGCGTGGCCCAGGTGGAGGCTGCCGGTGACGTTCGGCGGCGGGATGACGATGGTGTACGCGGGCTTCTCGCTCGCCGCGTCCGCGGTGAAGTAACCCTTGTCCACCCAGCGCTCGTACAGCGTCCCCTCTACCTCGGCCGGCGCGTACTGGGTCGGCAGTTCGGTGGTGGGCGCTGAGTGCTGCTGCTGAGTGTTCTCGGTCACGGGCTCAGTTTAGAGGTGTCACGGGCCGGTCCCGAAACTCGATTGATTTGTAACGGTCAGGACCCCGGGTGCCGTGCGGGCAGGGGGTCTGGGCCAGGATGTCTGGAACGCATAAGCATCTGGAGGGGAACCCAGAAATGAGCTACAACCAGCCGGGCCCGTACGGCGGGCAGCCTCAGCAGCCGGGTCCGTACGGCGGGCAGCCGCAGCAGCAGCCTGGCCCCTACGGCCAGCAGCAGCCGCCGGCGCCTCAGCCCGGCTACGGCTACCCCCAGCAGCCGGCCCAGCCCCAGCCGGGCTACGGCTACCCGCAGCAGGGTGCGCCGCAGCAGCAGGGCTACGGCCAGCAGCCCCCGTACGGCCAGGCCCCCTACGGCGCGGCGCCCCAGCCCCCGGCCTCGGGCGGCGGCAAGAAGAAGACGGGCCTGATCATCGGCGCGGTCGCGGTGGTGGCGGCGATCGCGGTGGGGGCGTACTTCGTGCTGGGCGGCGGCGGGGGTGCCGGGTCCGACATCGCGGACGACGGACCGCACAAGCTGACGACGCCGGATGTCGTGCTGACCGACTACAAGAAGGACGACGGCGAGTCCGACTCGATGACGAAGGACGACATCAAGGATGCCGAGAAGTGGGGGGTGAAGAACCCCACCGACGTCAGCGCCCAGTACCTGGCAGGCGATGAGGACAACCCGCTGTCCCAGAAGATGATCTCGTTCGGTGGCGTCTACGGCGAGATCGAGGACCCCGAGAAGGTCGTCGATGCCTTTCTTGCCTACATGAAGAAGGACGCGGGCGGGGAGGACAAGGACGTGAACGTCACCATGGTTGGTGAGCCGACGTCCTACGACAACGCCGAGGGCGCCGTCCTGAAGTGCCAGGACGCCAAGGTGGAGCCGAAGGAAGCGGGCGAGGGTCCCAAGGAGATGAACGTGACCTACTGCGCCTGGGGCGACCACAGCACCCTCGGCCTCGTGGTGCCCATGGACGTCGCCAACCTCGCCTCGGGGAAGAAGTCCGACGCGCCCGCCGCAGCCGACATCACGGCCAAGTTCCGCAAGGAAGTCCGCGTCAAGGCCTGACGTCACCGCGAGAGTCAGCGCGCTCGGCCGAACGAGCAACCTGCCGCGCTCATCGCACAGTTCCAGCCAATGAGAGGCAAAACAGATCGAACGGGTGATCGACTCATGATGGGATGAGGGCCTACGGCATCAATATCATAAACGGGAGGATGCTGATGAAATCGCTGAGGGTTACTCAGGCGCTCGCGGCAGCAGGCATAACTGCGGCTGCGATGCTCACGCCCATCGCGGCCGCGACACCGGCATCGGCCGCCGGCTGGATAGGCTGCCTTCAGTACGTCAGTGATCACGGCTACATCGTGGGCCCCAAGGTCCGCGCTGCCTGTGACTACACGGCGATACCCATAGCGTGGGGAGGGTGGGCAGCCAACCCTGGCTGCGTGAACGGGCTAATGCAGATCGGTGTCAGCGCTGGGGTCGCTCAGGGAGCATGCGTCCGCGCGCACAGCTAAACCTTTGGGTCGAGGGTCCTATCGACGCAACAGTGGGGCCCCGGTCGATTTACGACCGGGGCCCCACTCCCATGCAGACCCTTACGCCGTCTTCTGCTCCCCCGCCCCCCGCCCCCGAGCATCCCGCGGGATCAGGGTCGGGTTGACGTTGGAGTGGACGACGTCCGCGGTGATGACGACGCGGGCCACGTCCTTGCGGGACGGGACCTCGTACATCACCGACATGAGGACTTCCTCCATGATGGCGCGCAGGCCCCGGGCGCCGGTCTGGCGGAGGATGGCCTGGTCGGCGATGGCTTCGAGGGCCTCGCGTTCGAAGTCCAGCTCCACGCCGTCGAGCTCGAAGAGGCGCTGGTACTGCTTGACCAGGGCGTTGCGGGGCTCCACCAGGATCTGGAGCAGCGCCTCGCGGTCCAGGTTGTGGACCGAGGTGATGACGGGCAGACGGCCGATGAACTCCGGGATCATGCCGAACTTGACCAGGTCCTCGGGCATGACGTCCTCGAACTGGTCCTTGGCCTCCAGCTCGCGCTTGGAGCGGATCGTCGCGCCGAAGCCGATGCCCTTGGCACCCGCCCGGGACTCGATGATCTTCTCCAGGCCCGCGAAGGCACCGCCCACGATGAACAGGACGTTCGTCGTGTCGATCTGGATGAACTCCTGGTGCGGGTGCTTACGGCCGCCCTGGGGCGGAACCGAGGCCGTGGTGCCCTCGAGGATCTTGAGCAGGGCCTGCTGGACACCCTCGCCCGACACGTCGCGGGTGATGGAAGGGTTTTCACTCTTCCGCGCGACCTTGTCGATCTCGTCGATGTAGATGATCCCGGTCTCGGCCTTCTTGACGTCGTAGTCGGCCGCCTGGATCAGCTTCAGCAGGATGTTCTCGACGTCCTCACCGACATAGCCGGCCTCCGTCAGCGCCGTGGCGTCCGCGATGGCGAACGGCACGTTCAGCATGCGCGCCAGCGTCTGGGCCAGCAGTGTCTTGCCCGAGCCCGTGGGGCCCAGCAGCAGGATGTTGGACTTCGCCAGCTCGATCGCGTCCTCGCGGCTGCTGCCGCCGCCGTTCTCGCCGGCCTGGACGCGCTTGTAGTGGTTGTAGACCGCCACGGACAGGGCCTTCTTGGCGGCCTCCTGGCCGACCACATAGCCCTCGAGGAACTCGTAGATCTCGCGAGGCTTGGGCAGTTCCTCCCAGCGCACCTCGCTGGTCTCCGCCAGCTCTTCCTCGATGATCTCGTTGCAGAGATCGATGCACTCGTCGCAGATGTACACACCAGGGCCTGCGATGAGCTTCTTGACCTGCTTCTGGCTCTTGCCGCAGAACGAGCACTTGAGCAGATCGCCGCCGTCACCGATGCGTGCCACGGTGTGCTTCCCCTTCGCCTGGGAGACGACTGGACGCTTTCGCCTCCAGCGGCTCCTGGTGCTGCCTTATTCCGACGGTACCTTGCCGGGCCCCCCGTTCGGGCCCCCCTTGGCAGGGTTCACTTTGACGTGCACCTTTCGGGCACCGGGTGAAACCATGCCAAGGGGCGGCAGACGATACTCCACTGTCCGCGTCAGCGGACCTCGGCGTTGTTCATCTTCCGGGTGGAGATGATCTGGTCGATCAGGCCGTAGGACAGCGCGTCCTCGGCCGTGAGGATCTTGTCGCGCTCGATGTCCTCGCGGATCTTCTCGATCGGCGTGGTGGAGTGCTTGGCCAGCATCTCCTCCAGCTGCGAGCGCATCCGCAGGATCTCGTTCGCGGCGATCTCCAGGTCGGAGACCTGGCCGCGCCCCGTCTCGCTGTACGGCTGGTGGATCAGCACGCGCGCGTTCGGCAGCGCCATGCGCTTGCCGGGCGTACCGGCGGCCAGCAGCACGGCCGCGGCGGAGGCCGCCTGGCCCATGCAGACCGTCTGGACGTCCGGCTTGACGAACTGCATCGTGTCGTAGATCGCCGTCAGCGCGGTGAAGGAACCACCGGGGCTGTTGATGTAGACCGAGATGTCGCGGTCGGGGTCCATCGACTCCAGGCACAGCAGCTGCGCCATGACGTCGTTGGCGGAGGCGTCGTCGATCTGCACGCCGAGGAAGATCACGCGCTCCTCGAAGAGCTTCGCGTACGGGTCGTACTCGCGGATGCCCTGCGAGGTGCGCTCCACGAACCGCGGGATCACGTAGCGGGACTCGGCGGCGGGACCCGTGTACTCGGCGCGCGTGCGGTCGTACAGGCCGCTGCCGGGGTAGTCGTTCACTGTCTGTCTCCTAGGGGCTGTGGCGGTCGGCTGGAGGCGCTGCGGGGCGTACGGGCCCCGCGGTGGGGGTTCAGGCCCCGGTGCCGCCGCCGCCCGGCATGCCGGCGGCCGTGGCGATCACGTCGTCGATGAGGCCGTACTCCTTGGCCTCGAAGGCGTCGAACCAGCGGTCGCGGTCCGAGTCGCGGGTGATCTGCTCGATCGTCTGGCCCGTGTGCTGGGACGTGAGCTCGGCCATGCGCTTCTTGGTGTGCAGCAGCCGCTCGGCGTGGATCTTGATGTCCGAGGCAGAACCGGCGAGGCCGGCCGAGGGCTGGTGGATCAGGATCTCGGCGTTCGGCAGCGCGAAGCGCTTGCCCGGGGTGCCGGCGCTGAGCAGGAACTGGCCCATGGAGGCGGCGAGGCCCATGGCGATGGTCACCACGTCGTTCTTGATGTACTGCATGGTGTCGTAGATCGCCATGCCGGCCGTGATCGAGCCGCCGGGGCTGTTGATGTAGAGGTAGATGTCCTTTTCCGGGTCAGCGGCGAGGAGCAGCAGCTGCGCGGTGATCTTGTTCGCGATGTCGTCGTCGACCGGCTGGCCGAGGAAGATGATCCGCTCGTTGAGCAGTCGGTTGTAGACATGGTCGCCGAGGCCACCGCCGATGGAGGGCTCGCCGGCGGCGGAGGGCATCAGATTCGTCAACGTATCCACCTGCTCGTCTTGCGACGGCGCCGGGCCGTCTCACGTGTACTACGTATTCATGGACCCTAACGCCGTAGCCCTCCTGGGGAATCCCGGTAAGGGGGGTGTTCGCCGGGGGCGTAGCGGGGTGTGAGGCGGGGGTAGCCGAACGGACCCCGAGTTCGAAGTACTCGGGGTCCGTTCGATGCGATCAGCTGCGCCCGAAGGCTCGTGATCAAAGGGGCCGGGAGGCTCAGGCCTCCGGCTTCTCCTCGGCCTCGGCCTCGGCGCCCTCGGTGGACTCGGCGGCGGCTTCGGCGGCCTCGTCCTCCTCGTCGTCCAGGTCGACGATCTCGCCGTTGGTGTCCTTGACCGTGGCGGCCTCGACGACGACGGCCAGGGCCTTGCCACGGGCGACCTCACCAACGAGGAGCGGGACCTGGCCCTGCTCGACGACGGCCTGCGCGAACTGGTCGGGGGACATGCCGGAGGAGGCGGCACGGCGCATCAGGTGCTCGGTGAGCTCGTCCTGGTTGACGTTGAGCTTCTCCGTCTTGACCAGCTCGTCGAGGACGAACTGGGTCTTGATGCCCTTGACCGCGGCCTCGCGGGTCTCGGTGTCGAACTCCTCGGCGGTCTTGCCCTGGAGCTCCAGGTACTTGTCGAGGGTGAGACCCATCTGGCCGAGCTGGTGGTGCTCGAGGTTGTGCTTACGGGTGTTGATCTCGTCCTCGAGGAGCTTCTCGGGGACGGGCACCTCGACGAGCTCCAGCAGCTTCTCCAGGACGCGCTCCTGGGCCTGCGTGGCCTGGTCGAACTGCTTCATGTTCTCGAGGCGCTTGCGGCTGTCGGCCTTGAGCTCGTCCAGCGTGTCGAACTCGGAGGCGAGCTGCGCGAAGTCGTCGTCCAGCTCGGGCAGTTCGCGGGCGGCGACCTGGGTGACCTTGACGGTGACCTCGGCCTCCTTGCCGGCCGCGGAGCCGCCCTTGAGCTCGGAGGTGAACGTGGCCTCGGCCCCGGCCTCCAGGCCCTTCACGGCGTCGTCGATGCCTTCCAGCAGCTCACCGGAGCCGATGGTGTACGAGACGCCGTTGGCGATGCCGTCGGCGAGGACCTCGCCGTCGACCTTGGCCTCGAGGTCGATCGTGACGACGTCGCCGTCCTCGGCGGCGCGCTCCACCGGGGAGGTGGAGGCGAAGCGCTCGCGCAGCTGCTGCACGGACTTCTCGATGTCCTCGTCGGTGACCTCGACGGCGTCGACCTCGACCTCGATGCCGGAGTAGTCCGGGATCTCGATGGCCGGGCGGATGTCGACCTCGGCGGTGAAGTTCAGCGTCTCGCCGTCCTTCAGCTCGGTGATGTCGACCTCGGGCTGCCCCAGGACGGAGAGCTCGGCCTCGTTGACGGCGGCCGTGTAGAACTTCGGCAGCGCGTCGTTGACGGCCTCCTCCAGCACGGCGCCACGGCCGAACCGCTGGTCGATCACCCGGGAGGGGATCTTGCCCTTGCGGAAGCCCTTCACCGTGACCTGCTGGTTGATCTTCTTGTACGCCGCGTCGAGGCTGTCCTTGAGCTCCTCGAAGGGCACCTCGACAGTGAGCCGAACCCGCGTCGGGTTCAGGTTCTCAACGGCGCTCTTCACGGTTCGGTCTCCTTGATGGCTGACTTCTGGATTCTGCCGGGGCCAGACGGCTCCGGCGGATTTCGTCGCCCGGAGGACTTGGTGAGAGACACACGGGCGCGCAGCTTGCATAGTAACCGCAGCCGCCGAACGCCCCAAAAGGCGATCACCGCGAGGTGACCGGCCGGGTGGAACGCATGATGGTCGGGGTGGCGGGATTTGAACCCACGGCCTTCCGCTCCCAAAGCGGACGCGCTACCAAGCTGCGCCACACCCCGTCTGGTGCGACACGTAGGGTACATGCCCGCGGACAGCCGGACCGCCGCATTTCCCGCGCGCCTCGCGCACGACCTCGCCGAGCGGCATGGGGTGTGCGGCCGGGGGGTGCGACCCGCTACGATGCCTGCAGTGCCGCGGCCTTTCGGACCTGCGGCGCGTCCTGTGCGGGCGTAGCTCAATGGTAGAGCCCTAGTCTTCCAAACTAGCTACGCGGGTTCGATTCCCGTCGCCCGCTCTTCATGGCTCAGGGCCAGGCAGAGGATCTTCCTCCGCCTGGCCCTGAGGCGTTTGCGGGGCCGGTGTCACAGGTCGTTGACGTCGACCGTGTAGACGGAGCGGGGGCCGTAGGGGACGTAGAGGGCGTCGTCGACGAGGACCAGGGGCGAGCCGGTGGCGATGAAGTCGGAGCCGGTGGCGTCGTCGCGGCCGGGGCGGCTGCCCTCGACGGTGCCGGTGCGCAGGTTCAGGGCTGCCATACGGCCGGTGGAGGAGGCGACGTAGATGCGGTCGCCGGAGACGGTCGGCGGGCCGGGGTGCTCCACGGTGGAGTTGTTCTCCCAGCGCTGCTTGCCGGTGTGCGGGTCGTACGCCCGGATGCTGCCGCTGGACAGGGTGAAGTAGACCGTGCCGTGGACCAGGTGCGGGACGCCGGTGGCCGGGGGCGTGGGCGAGAGCTTCGTGCGGGTGACGGCCCGGGCGGAGAGGTCGACCAGGGTGAGGGTCGTCATCTGGTTCTCGGCGTACTGCTCGGCCAGCACAAGGCGGTCCCCGGCCTGGCCCAGGAGCCCCAGGTCGCCCTTCGCCTCTACGGTCCACAGCGGCTTGCCCGTGGTGCGGTCCAGGCGGGCGACGCTGGTGCGGGCGGTGGCCTCGTCCGTGTCGGTCCGGCAGAGCAGGTACGGCTCCTCGGCCGCCGTCCTGAGCTCACAGGTGTCCGTCTCGGGGAGCTTCCGCTGCCAGACGACCTTGCCGTCGTCGGCGTCGAGCAGGGCGTAGCTGTCGCCTCGGTCGCCGTAGACGGCGATGACACCTTCGGGTATCGCCGTCGCGAACCCTGAGGAGGGGTCGGCCGCGGACGCCCATTCGCCCCGGCCGGTCACCGTCCGCCACACCACGCGGCCCGTCGCGGCGTCGAGCGACTGCACGGTGTAGCGGGCCTGCTGGGTGCCGTCCCCGTCGGACGGCGGGTCGTCCGCGCCGAAGGCCAGGACGTTGCCCTCGTGGACGCCGACGAGCGCGCCCATGCTGCTGTAGCCGTCGTCCGGGCCGTGGGTGGGGTCGACGGGCCGGGACCAGTGGCCGCGGCCGTCCGCCAGGGCCCAGCCCGCCGCCATGAGGTCGTCCCCGGCGCACACCAGGGAGGTCCGGACGGCGGCACAGCGCTCGAAGGACGCGCCGGTGCCCTCCCGGCCCTTGGCCTTGCCGTGCCACGGCTTCCATCCCGTGGGCAGCTCACTCACGACCGTACGCTCGCCGGACCCACCGCCCTGAAGGGCGAGGGCCCCCGCGGCGACGGCCACGAGCGCGACCGCGGCGGCGCCCCAGCCCAGGAGCAGCCGTCGGATCAGGGGGCGGCGCGTCGGCTCGGCTGCGTTCTGCTCTGCGCTGCCCGCACTCGATCGCGGGGCCTGTCGTGTGCCGTCGGGGCGGGCTGCCGGGACGGTCTGGGGGTCGGGCGCGAAGTACGGGCTCGGGTCGATGCCTTCCCGCGCGGCAGGTCCACCGTGGCGCTGCCGCGCAGGGCCGGCGGATGCGCCCCAGTCCGAGCGGGCCCCTGCTGCACCAGGCCCGGCCGCCTCCCGCTCCGAGCCGGGAGCTACCGCCCCGGACCCGGCCGTCTCCGGCCAGGGGCGGGCGCCCGCCGGATCAGACCCGGCCGCCTCCCACTGCGGGCCGGGAGCCACCGCCCCGGACTCGGACGCCTCCCACTCCGAGCGGGCAGTCGCGGCACCGGGCCGGGCGCCCTGCGGCACCCGGCCGGCCGGCGCAGCACCGGGCCGGTGCCCCTCCCGCATCGGGCCGGCAGCCGCCTCCTCGGAGCCGACCGCGTACGACGCGCGGTCGACGGGTGCCGCAGGCCCGGCCCCGTCCCGCACCGAGCCGAAGGCCACGGCGCCCTCCGACGCCCGGTCGGCAGGAACCTCGGCGGACCCAACCCCATCCCGCACCGAGCCGAAGGCCACAGAACCGGCCCCGGCACCCTCCGACGCCCGGTCGGCGGCAGCCGCGGCGGACCTCGCCGCCTCCCGTCCCGGGTGGGCAGGCGCCTCACCGGGCCCGCCGCCCTGTGCGGCCCGGCCGGCAGGCCCCGCGCCGGGCCCAGCCGCGTGGGCAGACGCGCCCCCGGACCCCGCTCCCCGCGGACGCGGCACGCGGCCCTCGTGGAGGTGGGTCAGGAGTTCGTGGGCGGTGGGGCGGGAGTGGGGGTGCTTCTGGAGGCAGAGGTGGAGGACGGGGAGGAGTTCGGTGGGGGCGCCCTGGAGGTCGGGGGTGCCTTCGACGACGCGTACGGCGGTCTCGTAGGGGTTGGGGCTGTCGAAGGGGCCACGGCCGGTGGCGGCGAAGGTCAGGATCGCGCCGAGGGAGAAGACGTCGGCGGCGGGGCCGACGTCGTGCGGGGCGGAGAACTGTTCGGGGGACATGAAGGGCGGCGTGCCCATGACGCGGCCGGTCTGGGTGAGGGCGTCGGCGGTGGCGAACTCGGTGGCGCGGGAGATGCCGAAGTCGATGACGCGGGGGCCGTCCTCGGCCAGCATCACGTTGGCGGGCTTGAGGTCGCGGTGGACCACGCCCGCGCGGTGGATGTCGCGCAGGGCCTCGGCGAGGCCGGCGGCGAGTTCGCGCAGCCGCGGCAGCGGAAGGGGGCCCTGGGCGCGGACGCGTGCCCCGAGGGTCTCCCCCGGTATGTAGAGCGTGGCCATCCAGGGCCGCGGCGCGTCGGCGTCGGCGTCGACCACGGGGGCCGTGAAGGCGCCGCTGACCCGGCGGGCGGCGGCCAGTTCGCGGCTGAAGCGTGTGCGGAACTCGTCGTCGTCGGCGTACTGGTCGTGCACGACCTTCACCGCGAGGCGGCGTCCGGAGGCGGAGCGGGCGAGGTAGACCACGCCCATGCCGCCCGAGCCCAGGCGGTCCTCGATGAGGTAGCCGCCCACCTCCACCGGGTCAGAATCGCGCAGCGCCATCCCCGTGCCGTCCCCCGTTCCGCGTCACCCGCGCCGGCCGGGAAGTCGGCGCTGCCCGCCGGCGATCACAGATGAGCGTATCCGCACCGGCCTGCGGCCCGATCGGCCGCACCGGCGTCAGAAACTGATCGAGTTGATCGTTTCTGCCAGCGAGTCGAGGAAGCGGTTTATCGACGGGGCCATGCCGGTCGAGGCGAGGAAGAACCCGAAGAGCACCGCCACGATGGCCGGGCCTCCCTTGAGCGAGCCGCCCCGCATGAGCACCACCAGGATGACCCCCAACAGCAGTACGACTGACAGCGAAATGGCCACGACTGATCACACCCCTGGGTCGGTACGCTCTCCCGCCGGAGGCACTGCCCCGCACACCCCCGCCTGAACCATCGTGCCACCAACCGGCCCGCCCCATGCGGCGCATGACACATCAGCGACGAACGCCGGCCCCTTCCCCGCCGTCCCCGCGGGCTCCCGCCCACGCCTTCCAGGCGTGAACACCCGCGGGTCGTAGGAGAATTCGAGCTTCTACCCGGACGGGGAATTCTCACACCTCACTTCCGCACATTGTTTCCATGCCCACGTTTCCGCTCCCACACATCTGGTTCACAGGGAATGCGAATTCACCTGGGGTGTTTTACGGAAACGCGAGGGCGACGCTAGGGTGCCTCAGATGTTCACCGCTGCGACGACCCCACTCCGGACGCAGAGTCCCGACAGAACATCACTCCCCCCACACCGTGACGCGTTCTTCGACAACGCCAAGTACCTGGCGATCCTGCTGGTGGCCATGGGGCACGCCTGGGAGCCGCTGAAGGACGACAGCCGCGTCCTGGAGGGCGCGTACATGTTCGTGTACGCCTTCCATATGCCGGCATTCATCATCGTCTCGGGCTATTTCTCGCGCAGCTTCGACATGCGCCCCGACCGCCTCAAGCGACTGGTCACCGGAGTTCTCGTGCCGTATCTCGTCTTCGAGACGGCCTACTCCCTCTTCAAACGCCTCGCCGACGACGATCCCGCCCAGCCGATCTCGCTGCTCGACCCCTGGTATCTCACCTGGTTCCTGGTCGCCCTGTTCGTGTGGCGGATGACCACGCCCCTGTGGAAACTGATCCGCCGTCCCCTCCCCGTCGCGCTCGGTGTCGCCGTCCTTGCGTCCGTCACCCCCGGCGTCGGCAACGACCTCGATCTCCAGCGCATCCTGCAGTTCCTGCCGTACTTCGTCCTCGGACTGTGCCTGAAGCCGGAGCACTTCCGGCTCGTGCGGCGCCGCTCGGTGCGGATCGCGGCGGTGCCGGTGTTCGCCGCCGCGTTCGCCGTGGCCTGGTGGAGCGTGCCGCGCATGAACACCGGCTGGCTCTACCACCGCGACTCCGCGCAGGAGTTGGGCGCGCCCTGGTGGTGCGGGCCGGTCATGGTGGTCGCGCTGTTCGGCTGTTCGGTGCTGCTGACGGCCTGCTTCTTCGCCTGGGTGCCGGGCCGCACGATGTGGTTCACGGCCCTCGGCGCGGGCACGCTGTACGGCTATCTGCTGCACGGCTTCCTCACCAAGTCCGGTGACTTCTACGGCTGGTACGACCCCGCCTGGCTGCATGGACCGCTCGGCGAGGTCCTCGTCACCCTGCTCGCGGGCGTCGCCGTCACGCTGCTGTGCACGCCGCCGGTGCGGAGGGTCTTCCGGTGTGTCATGGAGCCTCGGATGGAGTGGGCGTTCCGGCGGGATGCCACCGAGGCCGCCAGGGCGCGCGTGCGAGCGTGACCCCGGCGCCGACCCCCCGAGCCCAACTCCGCCCGCGACCCCGACCCGGCCCCCGACCCCGACCCCGGTCCCGCCCCCGTCAGCCCGGAGACCTCACAGGCCCAGAAGCGCGCGCATCCTCGCGTACTTCTCGGTCAGCCGCACCCGCGTCGCCCCGTCCAGCACCGCCAGCCGCGCCGGGTCCGCGTTGTGCGCCAGGTCCGCCTCCTTGACCAGCAGGGCGCCCGGCGTGGCCAGGATGCGCGCGGCGTAGTCCTCGGGCCGCTCCCCCGCCCGCTTGGTGACCGCGAGCACGATGTCCTTGGTGCGACGGCTGAGCTCCGCCCGCTCCAGCCACTCCCGCGACAGGGCGTCGTCCTCGACGGCGTCGTGCAGCCAGGCCGCCGCGATCTGGTCGGGGTCGCCGCCGCGCTCGCGCACGCCCCGGGCCACGGCGGCCAGGTGCTCGGCGTAGGGCCGTCCGGCCTTGTCGGTCTGGCCCTGGTGCGCGGCCCGGGCCAGGGCCTCGACCTCCACAACGCTCAGCACAGCAAAAGCCTCCTCACCCCGACTGCGCCGTAGGCCCCTCGCAGCAGATCAGCAGCAGGGCCCGGTCGTCGTTGACGTCCTTCGCGACGGCCTCGATCAGATGCCAGGCGGCACCGCGGAAACCGGCGGCGACATAGCGGTCGGCCTCACCCGTCAGCCGGTCGATGCCCTCGACGATGTCGCGGTCGGAGGTCTCCACCAGGCCGTCGGTGAACAGCATCAGCACGTCCCCGGGGCGCAGCACGCCCTTCACCGGGTCGAACTGGGCGCCGTCGTACACGCCGAGCAGCGGTCCCTCGGCGGCCTTCTCCTCCCAGCGGCCGCTGCCCGCGCTGAGCTGGAGGCCGGGCGGATGTCCGGCGGAGTACAGCTCGTAGTCGCCGGAGTCGAGGTCGAGCACCAGATGGATGGAGGTCGCGAAGCCCTCCTCCCAGTCCTGGCGGAGGAGGTAGCCGTTGGCTGCGGGGAGGAAGGCGTGCGGGGGCAGGCTGCCGAGCAGTCCGCCGAAGGCGCCGGACAGCAGCAGGGCGCGGGAGCCCGCGTCCATGCCCTTGCCGGAGACGTCGGTGAGGACGACCTCCAGGGTGCGCCCGCCGTTGGTGCGGGCCGCGACAACGAAGTCACCGGAGAACGACTGGCCCCCCGCGGGGCGCAGCGCCATCTCGTGGTGCCAGCCCCGTGGCAGCTTGGGCAGCCGGCTCTGGGTGCGGATGCGTTCGCGCAGGTCGAACAGCATGGTGCCGCCGCGCCGCCAGGGCACGCCGACCCGGCTGCGGAACTGGGCGATCAGCAGTCCGAAGAACCCGCAGGCGGCGACCACCAGCACGACGCCCGGGGTGACCCGGGAGCTGCCCTGGGTGTAGGGCCCGAGCTGCACCGACTCCACGATCAGCGCGGTGGCCGCGGCCGCGTACAGCCCGAGCAGGCTCGCCGGGCGCAGCAGCAGGCCGCCCGCGACGATCGGCAGGACCAGCGCGGCCGGGGAGCACCACATCGGGTTGGCGAGGGTGGTGGCCGCGATCAGCGGGACGGTGAGCAGCAGTCCGGCCAGCGCGACCCAGTCGGAGCCGTCGCCGCGGAAGTAGTCGACGGCGCTTCTGCGCAGGCCGACGCGGACCCGGTGCCACTGCATCCGCACCCGGGCCGGGAACGTCTCGGCGGCGGTGCGCCGCGCTCGTCCTGCTGCCATTAGTCCGGGACCCTATCCACCCGACCGGCCGCATGGCACGGGAGGTCCCACTTGTCCCCCGTCCGAGGCCGGACTCCGCCGTCGTCGACAGTGAACTGCACGGGCGCCGGGCCCGCCCCGGGCACGGAGAAATTGGCTGGCTCGTCCCGCATTGCACTGGTAGGGATGGCGCATGGCGACTGATGAGGCGGGCACGGGCCCGGTGATACGGGAACTGCGGCCAAAGGACTGGGGTCCGTGGTACGACAACCTGATCCGGGCGTTCGGCGCGGTGCCGGAGCCCGCCGAGGAGCGGGAGCTGTGGGACGCGCTGACCGAGCCGACCCGCTCGCTGGGCGTCTGGGACGGGACGGACTGCGTGGGCACGGCCGGGGCGTTCTCGTTCCGGCTGACGGTGCCGGGCGGCGCGTCGGTGCCGACGGCGGGCATCACGATGGTGAGCGTGGCGGCGACGCACCGCCGGCGCGGGCTGCTGACGGCGATGATGCGCCGGCAGCTGGACGACATCCGCTCCTGGGGCGAGCCGCTCGCCGTGCTGACGGCCTCCGAGCCGGACATCTACGGCCGGTTCGGGTACGCCGCGGGCACCTTCGGGCTCAGCGCCGAGATCGACACCCGTCGCGTACGGCTGACCGTGCCGCCCGGCACCGATGACGTACGGCTGCGGTACGCGGCGCCGGCCGAGGTCCTCGATGTGTGCGAGGCGGTGTACGCGCGGCGGGTGCCGGGGCGTCCCGGGATGCTCGCCCGGCAGCCGGGCTGGGAGCGGCTGGGGGTGCTGGACCCGGAGGAGAGCCGGGACGGCGGCTCTCCGTTGCAGTGCGTGGTCGCCGAGCGGGGCGGGGAGGTCACCGGGTACGCCCGGTTCCGTACGAAGCTGGGCTGGGGCCCGTCCGGGCACGACGGCACGGTCACCCTGGTGGATCTGGAGGGCACGGACCCGGCCACGGAGGCCGCGCTGTGGCGGTTCCTGTTCGAGATCGACCTGATGACGAGGCTGGTGGTGCGGGGCCGGCCGGCCGACGAGGCGTGGCAGTTCCAGGTGTCCGACATCCGCCGGTGCCGGCTTCAGCTGCGGGACGCGCTGTACGTGCGTCTCGTGGACGTCGGCGCGGCGCTCGCAGCGCGGACCTATCAGGCCCCGGTGGACGTGGTGTTCGAGGTGGAGGACGCCTTCTGCCCCTGGAACACGGGCCGTTGGCGGCTGTCCGGCGACGCCAAGGGCGCGGTCTGCGAGCCTACGACGGACGCGGCCGATCTCGCCCTGACCGTACGGGAGTTGGGCGCCGCCTACCTGGGCGGGGTGAGTCTCACGGCACTGGGCGCGGCCGGACGGGTGCGC
Source organism: Streptomyces sp. NPDC096205 (assembly GCF_044763135.1). Taxonomy (NCBI): domain Bacteria; kingdom Bacillati; phylum Actinomycetota; class Actinomycetes; order Kitasatosporales; family Streptomycetaceae; genus Streptomyces; species Streptomyces sp. NPDC096205. The sequence continues at coordinate 1,002,921 of NZ_JBIWFS010000002.1, forward strand.
GAGCTGCGCGAGGGGGCGCTCGCGGAGGCCGCGGTGGGGTTCGGCTCACCGGTGGCCCCGTGGCTGCCGCACGGGTTCTGAGCCGTCAGGAGGCCTGACAGCCGGGGCACCAGAAGAGGTTGCGGGCGGCGAGATCGGCGGTGCGGATCTCGCCGCCACAGATGTGACAGGGCAGGTTCGCCCTGCGATAGACGTACACCTCTCCGCCGTGGTCGTCGACCCTGGGCGGGCGGCCCATCGCCTCCGGGGTGTGCTCGGGCCTGACGGTGTCGATGCGGTTGTCGCGCACGCCCTGGCGCATCAGGGCGACGAGGTCGGCCCAGATCGCGTCCCACTCGGCGGGGGTGATGTCGCGGCCCGCGCGGTAGGGGTCGATGCCGTGCCGGAAGAGGACCTCGGCGCGGTAGACGTTGCCGACGCCGGCGATCACCTTCTGGTCCATGAGCAGCGCGGCGATCGTGGTCCGGCTGCGGGAGATCCGCCGGTACGCGGCTGCCGGGTCGGCGTCCGCGCGCAGCGGGTCGGGGCCGAGCCGGTCGTGTATCGCGCTCTTCTCGCCGTCGGTGATCAGCGCGCAGGTGGTGGGCCCGCGCAGATCGACGTACGAGGTGCTGTTCGCCAGCCGCAGCCGGACGGTGTCCGTGGGCGGGGGCGCCGGGACGTCGCCGAAGGCCACCTTGCCGAAGAGGCCGAGGTGGATGTGCACCCAGGACTCGGCGAAGCCCAGGAAGAGGTGCTTGCCGTGGGCGTCGGCGGTGTGCAGGACGCCGCCGTCGAGGAGGGCGGCGGCGTCGCTGAACTTGCCCTGGGGGCTGGTCACACGCGGGGCGGTGCCGGAGAAGGCGGCGGCGTAGTCCTTCGCCAGCCGGTGAATCGTGTGCCCTTCCGGCACGGTGCCCTGCCCTTCCTTACGGCTGCTGCGGGTGGTGCGCCGGGATCGGGGGCAGCTCGCCCGTGGTCTCGTACGCCGAGAGCATGTCGATGCGGCGGATGTGGCGCTCGTCCTGGGAGAACGGCGTGTTCAGGAAGGTCTCGACGAACTTCGTCGCCTCCTCCTGGGTGTGCATGCGCGCACCCACCGCGACGACGTTGGCGTTGTTGTGCTGGCGGCCGAGGGACGCCGTCTCCTCGCTCCAGGCGAGGGCCGCACGGACACCCTTGACCTTGTTGGCGGCGATCTGCTCGCCGTTGCCGGAGCCGCCGATCACGATGCCGAGGGCGTCCGGGTCCGCGGCGGTGCGCTCCGCGGCACGGAGGCAGAAGGGCGGGTAGTCGTCCTGGGCGTCGTAGATGTGGGGGCCGCAGTCGACGGGCTCATGGCCGGCCGCCTTCAGCCACTCGACGAGGTGGTTCTTGAGTTCGAAGCCCGCATGGTCCGATCCGAGATACACGCGCATGGGAGGAGTGTGTCATGCGCGGGCGGGTAACGGCGGAGCGGGTCGCCGCGGACAGGAGCGGGGCCCAATCGTGTGACCCAGACTACAGAACCTCAGGAAAACCTCAAGTAACGATATGGATTCAAAGGTTCACGAATCCCGTCACCTCCGTTTCACTGGACCGACTCGTGAGCCAGTCCCCCAACTGCACGAGAGAACCGCTCCCCCGGCGCAAAGGAAATCCATCCAATGACCTCGCAGCCGAACCCGACGAAATCCGCGAACGGCGACCCCGGACCCGGACTCCACGCGGGTCTCAAGAACCGCCATCTGTCGATGATCGCCATCGGTGGCGTGATCGGCGCCGGCCTGTTCGTCGGCTCCAGCTCCGGCATCGCGACCGCGGGCCCCGGCATCCTCCTGTCGTACGCGCTGGTCGGCACGCTCGTGGTGCTGGTCATGCGGATGCTCGGTGAGATGTCCGCGGCCAACCCCACCTCGGGTTCCTTCTCCGCGCACGCCGACCGGGCGCTCGGCCGCTGGGCCGGCTTCTCCATCGGCTGGCTGTACTGGTTCTTCTGGGTCGTCGTGCTCGCGGTCGAGGCGACCGCCGGTGCCGCGATCCTGGAGGGCTGGATCCCCGCCGTCCCGCAGTGGGCGTGGGCGCTGATCGTGATGTTCGTGCTGACCGCCACCAACCTGGTGTCCGTCGGCTCCTACGGCGAGTTCGAGTTCTGGTTCGCCGGGATCAAGGTCGTCGCCATCGCCGCGTTCATCGTCGTCGGCGGACTCGCCGTCTTCGGTGTACTTCCTGGGGTCGACAGCGACAAGGCCGCACTGTCCAACCTCACGGACCACGGCGGCTTCCTGCCGCACGGGCCGGGCGCCATCCTGACCGGTGTGCTGCTCGTCGTCTTCTCCTTCATGGGCAGCGAGATCGCGACCCTGGCCGCCGGTGAGTCGGAGGACCCGCAGCGCGCGGTCACCAAGTCCACCAACAGCATCATCTGGCGTATCGCCGTCTTCTACCTGGGCTCGATCCTGGTCGTCGTCACGCTGCTGCCGTGGAACGACCCCTCCATCAAGGAGCAGGGCTCCTACGTCGCCGCGCTGGACTCCCTCGGCATCCCGCACGCCGGCCAGGTCATGAACTTCATCGTGCTGACCTCGGTGCTGTCCTGTCTGAACTCCGGCCTGTACACCGCCTCCCGTATGGCCTTCTCGCTCGGCCGGCGCGGTGACGCGCCCAAGGCGTTCGCGCGGACCACGGCCAACGGTGTGCCGCGGGCGGCGATCCTGGTCTCCGTGGTGTTCGGCTTCGTCGCGGTGTTCTTCAACTACAAGTTCCCGGACTCCGTCTTCCTCTTCCTGCTCAACTCCTCCGGTGCGGTCGCGCTGTTCGTGTGGCTGGTCATCTGCTTCTCGCAGCTGCGCATGCGGAAGATCATCCAGGCCGAGGCGCCGGAGAAGCTCGTCGTGAAGATGTGGCTGTACCCGTACCTGACCTGGGCGGCGGCCGCGCTGATCGTCTTCGTCCTCGGCTACATGCTCACCGACACCGAGCACGACGGCCGCGAGACCGTGCTGCTCTCGCTGCTGGTGGCCGCGGTGGTGCTGGTGATCGCCCTGGTCCGGCAGAAGCTGGGCGCCGGCCGCCCGGCCGTCGCCGACGAGCCCTCGGCCGAGCCGCTGGACAAGGTCACGACCGGCTGATCCCCGTGAACTCGTGAGAAGGCCCCGCGGCCGCGCTGCCGCGGGGCCTTCTTCCGTTCGTACACCTGACGAGTCCTGCGTATACCTGACGAGTCCTGTCAGGTTATGCGGGCACGATCGGCCGCATGGAACGCATCGACAGCATCGACGGCCAAGGGGAACCGCTCGTGCTCCGCCCCGGCGACGACGGTTACGAGGCGGAACTCGCCGGATTCCAGACCGGGTTCGCCCAGCGCCCCGACGCCGTGTTCGCCGCCGCCTCGGCCTCCGACGTGGCCGCCGCCGTGCGGTACGCCGCCCGGCGCGGGCTTCCGGTCCGGGTGCAGGCGACCGGCCACGGGCTGCCCGGCGCGCGCGAGGGCGGCGTCCTCGTCACGACCCGGCGCATGAAGGGCGTGACCGTCGACCCCGCCGCCCGTACGGCCCGGATCGAGGCGGGGGTCCGCTGGGGCGAGGTCGTGACCGCCGCGGCACCGCACGGGCTGGCCCCGCTGAACGGCTCGGCGCCCTCGGTCGGGGCCGTGTCCTACACCCTCGGCGGCGGACTGGGCATCCTGGCGCGGCAGTTCGGGTACGCGGCCGACCATGTGCAGGCCCTGGAGGTCGTCACCGGCGACGGCGAACCGCGCCGGGTGACCCAGGAGTCCGAGGTGTACTGGGGCCTGCTCGGCGGCGGGCACGCGCTGGGGATCGTCACCGCGCTGGAGACCGGCCTGGTCCCGGTCGACCGGCTCTACGGCGGCTCGCTCGCCTTCGACGGAGGCGAGGTCGGACCGGCCGAGGTGCTGCGGGCGTACGAGGCCTGGACGCGGACCGTGCCGGACGGGCTGACCTCGTCCTTCGCGGCCGTACCGTATCCGGACGTCCCGGCGCTGCCGGAGCGGTTGCGCGGGCGGTACGTGCTGTCGGTGCGGGTCGCGTACACCGGGGCCGACGGGGAGCGGATCGTGGCGCCGCTGCGGAAGCTCGGGCCGGTGCTCGCGGACTCGCTGCGGGAGATGCCGTACGCCGAGAGCCACACCATCCACAGCGACCCGGACTTCCCGCACACCTATTACGGGGACAGCGCGGTGCTCAGCGAGCTGGACGTGGAGCGGGCTGCCGAGGTGCTGCGGCTGACCGGGCCCGGCGCGCCGCTGATGGGCGTCGTCCAGGTCAACCACCTCGGCGGGGCGCTGTCCCGGCCGGCGCCGAACGCGGTGCCGCACCGCGAGGGTCGCTTTCTCGTGCGGCTGCTGGCGATGGGCGGCCGGGAGGAGGCCCGCGCGATGCTGGACCCGGCCTTCGCGCTGCTCGCCCCCGGGACGATCGGCCGCAGCGTCAACTTCGCCTTCGGGGCGGGCGACCGGAGCGAGGGGCTGTTCGACGCCCGGACACGCGAGAGGCTCGCCGGTCTGAAGTCGGTGTACGACCCGGCGAGCCTCTTCGGGGAGCGGTGGGGGCTCGGAAGCTGAGCGCCCCCGGCCTCAGCGCTTGATCAGCTTCCAGGCGGTGGGCAGCAGGCCCATCGCCAGGGCGGCCTTGAGGGCGTCGCCGATGAGGAACGGCGTCATGCCCGCGGCGATCGCGGCCGAGGCGGACATGTCCAGGGACAGGGCCAGGTAGGGCACGCCGACGGCGTAGATGATCGCCTCGCCGAGCAGCATCGCGCCGGCCGTGCGCAGCATGGTGCGGTCGGCGCCGCGGCGGGCCAGCGCGCCCACGACGGTGGAGGCGAGGATCATGCCGAGGATGTAGCCGAGGGTCGGGGCGGCGGCGCCGGAGTGGCCATCGGCGAACCACGGCACACCGGCGATGCCGGCCAGCGCGTACAGCGCGAGGGACAGGAAGCCGCGGCCCGCGCCGAGGGCCGTGCCGACGAGCAGCACGGCGAAGGTCTGGCCGGTCACCGGAACCGGAGTACCGGGGACGGGCACCGAGAGCTGGGCCGCGAGGCCGGTGAGCGCGGCGCCGCCGACGACGAGCGCGATGTCGCGGACGCGGGAGGCGGGGATCAGGTCGGCGAGGACCTGCCCGTGGCGGGCGGGGGCGACGGCAGCGGTGCTCATGGGGACTCCGCGGAGGTTGGGGGCACTTCGGGACAACGGCGACGCTATCCCAGAGCATCTCGGCCGATCACCGTCAGTAGTCGACAAACGCCCGAACACGGACTTGGTGGGCTCCCGACAAAGGAGCAGGCCCCGCGTGATGCCGGTCACTGAGGCAGCGGCGATCCGGTCACACGGTCCTTCTGTGGGGTCCCACCAAACAGGGCGAGGCGCCCTGGTCGTACCCGGCGGGCAGCGCCTACCCTTGGCGGTCATGCTCGCCCAGGCCCGGAACCTCACGTCGCGTCGCCATGTCGACCTGCGCCGCCAGGCCACGGCCACCTGTCGCCGCCCTGCCGGGTGAGGCGACCGCGCCTTTGCGTCTTTGTGCCTCACCCGGTTCACGGCTCAGCGTCGGACCGGCCCCTGAGGAACCGTCATGCCCCGCACCGCGATACGCACCCTCCCCTCCCCCGTGCCCCGTGCCGCCGACAGCGACCGGCGGCGCACCAGCGCCAGCGTCGTCCTGCGGTCCGTGCTGGAGCACGGGCCGGTGGCACGCAGCACCGTCGCCCGGCTGACCGGTCTTTCGCCGGCGTCGGTGACCGAGCACTGCGCCCGGCTCGCCGGCCTGGGCCTGCTCCGTGAGGCGGTCGCGCCCCGGCGGCCGGGCGGGGTGGGCCGGCCGCATGTGCCGGTCGACCTGGACGTGGCGCGGTGGGTGGTGGGCGGGGTGCACATCGCCGTGCCGTACACCACCGTCGCGCTGCTGGACCTGCGCGGCCGGGTGCTGGCCGAGCGGCGGCTGAGGCACGAGAGCACCGAGCCGTCGCGGGTGCTGGCGCGGGCCGCGTCGGCGCTGGCGGCGCTCCTCCTCGGAATGCCGGACCGCCGGCCCCTCGGTGTCGGGGTGGCCGTCGGCGGCTGGGTGGACCGGCAGGCGGGCACGGTCGTGGAGCATCCGCTGCTGGGCTGGCGCGAGGTGCCGGTGCGGGAGCGGCTGACCGCGCTGACGGGGCTGCCGGTGCGGGTGGACGGGCACGCGCGGGCGCTGGTCGACGGGGAGCGGCTGTTCGGGCGGGCGCGCGGCAGCCGCAGTCTGCTGCATCTGTTCGCCGGCAATGTGGTGGACGCGGCGTTCGCCACGCACGACGAGGTGCACCACGGGCCGCGCTCACAGTCCGGCGCGATCGCCCATCTGCCGCTGCCCGGCGGCACCGAGCCCTGCGACTGCGGCCGGACGGGCTGCCTGCAGGCCGAGTTGAGCGAGCGGACGCTGTGCCGCAGGGCGCGTGCGGCGGGCGTGACCGACGGGGCGGACCCGCTGCATGTGCTCGAGGCCGCGCGGGACGGGGACCCGGTGGCCGTGCGGCTGCTGCTGGAGCGGGCCCGGCTGGTGGGGCGGGCGGCCGGGCTGCTGCTCGACGTGGTCAATCCGGAGACGGTCGTCGTCACCGAGCTCGGCGTGATGCACCGCGAGGACTGCATGGCGGCCCTGCGCGAGGAGGTCGGTCCGCTGCGCGCGGCGGATGTGCATCCGACGAGTTTCCTGGATTCCGTGCTGGCCGTCGCGGGCGGCTCGGTGGTTCTCGACGCGTTCTACCGGGACCCGCTGGGCGTGTCACCTGGAGCGAATTAATTCAGAAACTCCGAATGTTGACAGGCGTCGAGGAAAGCAAGGAACATCCTGGTCATGAGCGTTCGCCTGCACTGTAGTGCCTCTTGTTGCTGACACGTTGCCCCGTGTGAAGCGCTCATTTCCTGTTGCGTGAATTTCCCTTTCCGGGCGTCCTCGCCCGTCATTCCTCCTGCCTTTATCGCTCTGTGCGTCAGGGAGTCCCGCCATGTCCTCTCCACCCCTCGCCGGCGTCGACCGCCGTCTCTTCCTCACCTCCCTGCTCGGTGCCGCCGCCGGTGTCGCCGGGCTCAGCGGCTGCGCCGAGAGCAGCGCCGCGACCGGTACGGGCCTGAAGATCGCCTCGTTCCAGAACTCCCAGCAGCTCCAGTTCAAGCTGGCCGGCCTCGGCGAGCTGCCGTTCGAGGTGTCGAGCTGGGTCAACGTCAGCGCCGGCCCCGACGTCATCAACGCCTTCCGGGCCAAGTCCCTGGACCTGGCCAACAACGCGGGCATCCCGCCGATCCAGGCGCACTACCAGGGCTTCGACGCGAAGATCGTCGCGATCAACATCACCCGTAAGCCCAACTACGTCTTCGCCACCAAGCCCGGCAGCGACATCCGCACGGTCGCCGGCTTCAAGGGCCGCAGACTCGCCTTCTCGCAGGGCCAGGCCCAGGGCGTCGTCCTCCTGCGGGCCCTGAAGCAGGCCGGTCTCGCCTACGACGAGGTGGAGCTGGTCCCGCTGACCAGCAACCAGTTCCTCACCGCCCTGCAGTCGGGCCAGGTGGACATCGCCCCGCTCGGCAACACCCAGTCGCCCGCCTATCTCGCGCAGTACGGGTCCAAGGGGGCCCGGGTCATCACCACCGACGTGGTCGACCTGCTGAACCTGCTGTGGGCGCCGACGAGCGTCCTGAAGGACCGGGCGAAGGCCGACGCGGTCGCCGCGTACATCCCGTACTGGGCGAAGGGCGCGGTGTGGGCGTACGAACACCCCGACGTCTGGAACGAGGAGTTCTACGTCAAGACGCAGAACCTGACACTCCAGCAGGCGCAGGGCATCAGCAAGCTCGCCAACAAGCCGTACTTCCCGCCGAGTTGGGCCGAGGCGATCCGCTGGGAGCAGGAGACCGCCGATCTGCTGGCCGAGGGCGGCTTCGTGAAGGAGTTCGACGTGGCCTCGCTCTTCGACCACCGCTTCGAGGGCATCGCGGCGCGGTCCGTGCCGGCGGAGTACCGGAGGTGAGCGCCGTGACGACCACCACGACCTCGACGCCCACGCCCGTCGTCGCCGAGGCGCCGCCGAAGGCCCGCGGGAAGCGCCGCAGCCTCTCCCCCGGCAGGCGGCTGCCCGCCACCCGGCTGATCGGTCCCGCCCTGCTGCTCGCGCTGTGGGCTGCGGCCTCCGCCGCGGGGCGGCTCGACCCCGGCGCGATCCCGGCGCCCTGGACGGTGCTGGAGACCGGCGCCCGGCTGTGGACCGACGGCACCCTGCCCGACGACATCCTCACCTCGCTGCGCAGGGCCGGCTCCGGCTTCGCGATCGGTCTGGCCGCCGGAGTCGCCCTGGCGCTGGCGTCGGGGCTGAGCCGGGTCGGGGAGGCGCTGATCGACGGCACGGTGAACCTCAACCGGGCGATCCCCACCCTCGGTCTGATTCCGCTGTTCATCCTCTGGCTGGGCATCGGCGAGACCTTCAAGACCGCCATCATCGCGATCGTCGTCTACATCCCCATCTACCTCAACACGCATGCCGCGCTGTCCGGCATCGACAGCCGGTTCGTCGAACTCGCCGAGGTGCAGGGGCTGTCCCGGTGGGCGTTCGTCCGGCAGATCGTCGTGCCCGGCGCGCTGCCCGGGTTCTTCGTGGGACTCCGGCTCGGTGTGACCGGCTCCTGGCTGGGCCTGGTGGTGCTGGAGCAGATCAACGCCACCAGCGGGCTCGGCTACATGATGTTCCAGGCCCAGAACTACGGCCAGTCGGACGTCATCCTCGTCGGCCTGGTCGTCTACGGCGTCTTCGGCCTGATCTCCGACAGCACGGTCCGTCTCATCGAACGGAGGGTGCTGTCATGGCGCCGCACACTGAGCAACTGACCCGGCCCGCGGTGCGGCTGCGCGGCCTGACCCGGTCCTTCGACGGGCGTACCGTCCTCGACGGCATCGACCTGGACCTCCCGCCCGGCCAGTTCACCGCCCTGCTCGGGCACAGCGGCTCCGGCAAGTCCACGCTGCTGCGGGCCGTGGCGGGCCTGGACCACGAGGTGACCGGCAGTGGGGAGCTGACCGCGCCGGAGCGGATCTCGGTGGTGTTCCAGGACTCGCGGCTGCTGCCCTGGCGCCGTGTGCTGGACAACGTACTGCTGGGCACGGACGGCGTGGACAAGGGGCGCGCGGCGCTGGCGGAGGTCGGGCTGAAGGGGCGCGAGCGGGCCTGGCCGAACGAGCTGTCCGGGGGTGAGGCCCAGCGGGCCGCGCTCGCCCGGTCGCTGGTGCGCGAGCCCGAACTGCTCCTCGCCGACGAGCCGTTCGGGGCGCTCGACGCGCTCACCCGGATCCGGATGCACGGCCTGCTGCGGGAGCTGTGGGAGCGCCACCGGCCCTCGGTGCTGCTGGTCACCCATGACGTGGACGAGGCGATCGTGCTCGCCGACCGCGTCCTGGTGCTGGAGCACGGCCGGATCGGCCTCGACCTGACCATCGACCGCCCGCACCCGCGGTCGTACCGCGATCCACGGCTCGGCGAGTACCGGGAGCGGCTGCTGGCCGCCCTGGGTGTGACGGAGGACCACGCATGACCAGACAATTGCACCTCAACGCGTTCCTGATGAACACCGGGCACCACGAGGCGTCCTGGCGGCTGCCGGAGAGCGATCCGTACGCGCATGTGGATCTGGCCCACTACGTGCGCCTCGCGCGGATCGCCGAGCGTGGCACCTTCGACTCGCTGTTCCTCGCGGACGGGCCGCATCTGTGGGGCAGCGTGGCCCAGCGGCCGGCCGGGGCGCTGGAGCCGCTGACGCTGCTGACCGCGCTGGCGACGGCCACCGAGCACATCGGCCTGATCGCGACCGCGTCCACGTCCTACAACTCGCCCTACAACCTGGCCCGCAGGTTCGCCTCGCTGGACATCGTCAGCGGTGGCCGGGCCGGCTGGAACATCGTCACCACCGCGGGCGCCGAGGCCGCCCGCAACTTCGGCCTGGACGCCGAACCCGCGCACGCCGAACGGTACGCGCGTGCCGCCGAGTTCCTCGATGTGGCGCTGAAGCTGTGGGACAGCTGGGAGGACGACGCGATCGTCGCCGACAAGGCGGCCGGCGTGTGGGGCGACGACTCCCGCATCCATCCGCCCCGCCACAAGGGCACGTACTTCAGCGTCGAGGGCGCCCTCAATGTGCCGCGCTCACCGCAGGGTTACCCGCTGCTGGTGCAGGCCGGTTCCTCGGAGGACGGCAAGGACTTCGCCGCCCGGTACGCGGAGGCGGTGTTCACCGCGCAGCAGACCCTCCAGGACGCGCAGGCCTTCTACGCCGACCTCAAGTCCCGCACGGCGGCGGCCGGCCGCGACCCCGACCACGTCAAGGTGCTGCCCGGCATCGTCCCGGTGCTCGGCTCCACCGAGGCCGAGGCGCGGGAGAAGGAGCAGGAGCTGGAGGACCACATCGTGCACACGCACGGCGTGGCCAACCTGGAGCGGCTGCTCCAGCTGCCCGCGGGAAGCCTGGACCTGGACGGCCCGCTGCCCGCCGACCTGCCCCCGGACACCGCGATCGAGGGGGCCCGCAGCCGCTACACGCTGATCGTGGAGCTGGCCCGGCGCGAGCGGCTCACCGTACGGCGGCTCATCGGCCGGCTCGGCGGCGGGCGCGGCCACTTCACCCTGGCGGGCACCCCCGAGCAGATCGCCGACACCATCGAGACCTGGTTCACCCAGGGTGCCGCCGACGGCTTCAACATCATGCCCGCCGTCCTGCCGTCCGGCCTGGACGCCTTCGTCGACCACGTCGTGCCACTGCTGCGCGCCCGCGGCCTGCTGCGCACCGACTACGGCCCCCGCCGCACCCTGCGCGAACGCTACGGCCTGCCCCGCCCCGCCAACCAGCACACCCTCGCCACCGCCCTGGCCTGAAAGGACGCATCCCCATGAGCATCGACATCCGCAAGGTCACCGCGACGATCGGCGCCGAGGTCACCGGCGTCGACATCGCCAAGCCTCTCGACGAGGAGACGGTCGCCGCGCTGCGGGAGGCCCTCAACGTCCACAAGGCGCTGGTGTTCGACGCGACCGGTCTGGACGACGAGGGCCAGCAGGCCTTCGCCCGGCACTTCGGCGAGCTGACCACCGCGCATCCGACCGTTCCGGCGGTGGAGGGCGCGCCGAACGTGCTGCCGGTCGACAGCGAGGGCGGCCGTGCCGCCAACCACTGGCACACGGACGTCACCTTCGTCCTCAACCCGCCCCAGGCGAGCACCCTGCGCAGCCTGACGATCCCGCCGTACGGCGGCGAGACGCTGATCGCGAACGCGGCCGCCGCCTACCGGAACCTGCCCGAGCCGCTGCGGCGGCTGGCCGACGGGCTGTGGGCCGAGCACACCAACGACTACGACTACGCCGTGCCCACGGAGGAGATCGACGAGGAGCAGGCCGCCCGGCGCGCCCAGTTCACGTCGATCACGTACCGCACCGCGCACCCCGTGGTGCGGGTGCACCCGCTCACCGGTGAGCGCGGCCTGTTCATCGGCGGGTTCGCGCAGCGGATCGTGGGCCTGTCGGCGGCCGAGTCCCGCACGATCCTCGAGCTGCTCCAGGCGTACGTCGTCCGGCCGGAGAACATCCTTCGGCACCGCTGGTCGCCGGACCAGCTGGTGCTGTTCGACAACCGGATCACCCAGCACTACGCCGTCGACAACTACGACGGCCTGCCGCGGCGGCTGCACCGGGTGACGGTCGCCGGGGATGTGCCGGTGGGGATCGACGGCAAGGAGAGCTGGTCGATCGAGGGCGACGCGGCGCACTACACGACCGTCGCCGCCGAGTAACCGGACCGGCACCGTCCGCGCAGGGCGCGTCCGGATAGTGGGCGGCCTCCCCCGCTGGGCGGGGAGGCCGCCCAGACTGTGGACGTTTTTCCCGTGCCTGCTGTCTCATGTATTGGACGATCCGCTCCATGCCCAGCACCACCCCCGCCGAGGCACCGCCGCAGGCGGACGCCCCGGCCACGCTGTCCCACGGCCTGAAGCAGCGCCATCTGTCGATGATCGCCCTCGGCGGCGTGATCGGCGCCGGCCTGTTCGTCGGCTCCAAGGCGGGCATCGCCGCCGCGGGCCCCTCGATCGTCCTCGCCTACACGCTGTCCGGCCTGCTGGTCATGCTGGTGATGCGGATGCTGGGCGAGATGTCGGCCGCGTACCCCTCCTCCGGCTCCTTCTCCGCGCACGCCGAGCGCGCCTTCGGGCCGTGGGCGGGCTTCACCGCGGGCTGGTCGTTCTGGGTGCTGCTGTGCACGGCGGTCGGCCTGGAGGGCATCGGCGCCGCGCAGATCGTCACGGGCTGGCTGCCGGGAACGCCGGAGTGGGCGTGGGTCGCGCTGTTCATGGTGGTGTTCTGCGGGGCGAACCTGGCCGCGGTGAAGAACTTCGGCGAGTTCGAGTTCTGGTTCGCCGCGCTGAAGGTCGGCGCGATCAGCCTGTTCCTGGTGCTGGGCGTGCTCGCCGTGCTCGGTGTGCTGCCCGGCACGGACTCCCCCGGCGCCACGAACCTCACCGACTTCCTCCCCGGCGGCGGGGAGGGCCTGATCATCGGCCTGCTCGCGTCCGTCTTCGCGTACGGCGGTCTGGAGACGGTCACCATCGCCGCGGCCGAGTCGGCCGACCCGGTCAAGGGCGTGGCGAGCGCGGTGCGCACCGCGATGTGGCGCATCGGCCTGTTCTACATCGGCTCGATGGCGGTCGTGGTCACGCTCGTGCCCTGGGACTCCAAGGCCATCGCCGAGCACGGCCCCTACGTCGCCGCGCTGGACACCCTCGGCATCCCGGGCGCGGGCCAGCTGATGAACGTCGTCGTGCTGGTCGCCCTGCTGTCCGCGATGAACGCCAACATCTACGGCTCCTCGCGCATCGCCTACTCCCTCGTGCAGCGCGGCCAGGGGCCGAAGGCGCTGGCGAAGGTGTCCGGCGGGGTGCCCCGGATCGCGGTGCTGGCGTCCTGCTTCTTCGGGTTCGTCTGCGTGGCCCTCAACTACTGGCGGCCCGACGACGTCTTCTCCTGGCTGCTGAACATGATCGGCGGCGTGATCCTGGTCGTCTGGTTCTTCATCGCCGCCTCCCAGCTGAAGCTGCGCCGCCGGCTGGAGCGCGAGGCGCCGGAGAAGCTGGTCGTGCGCATGTGGGCGTTCCCGGTGCTGACGTGGGTCGCGCTGGCGGGCATGGTGGTCATCTTCGTGCTGATGGCCCGTGAGCCCGACACGCGCGTCCAGCTGTACTCGACCGGGGGCATGACCCTGGCGCTGGCGGCGGCCGGCTACGCCTGGCAGAAGGCGCGCGCCAGGGACTGACCCGATCCGCTCGGCCGGAAAGCCCCCGTGTGATCCACACGGGGGCTTTTTGCTGCTAGCTTGTTATTGCGAACTACTTGCAATAAGAGGTCGGAGGGGACCTTCATGCCCGTCTACACGCTGCCTGACCTGCCGTACGACTACTCCGCGCTCGCGCCCGTGATCAGCCCGGAGATCATCGAGCTGCACCACGACAAGCACCACGCGGCCTATGTGAAGGGCGCCAACGACACGTTGGAGCAGCTCGCCGAGGCCCGGGACAAGGAGCGGTGGGCGGCGCTGAACGGGCTGGAGAAGAGCCTGGCCTTCCATCTGTCCGGCCACATCCTGCACTCGATCTACTGGCAGAACATGACCGGCGAGGGCGGCGGCGAGCCGCTGGCCGTGGACGGCGTGGGCGAATTGGCCGACGCCATCGCCGAGTCCTTCGGCTCCTTCGCCGCGTTCAAGGCCCAGCTGTCCAAGGCCGCCGCGACCACCCAGGGCTCCGGCTGGGGCGTGCTGGCGTACGAGCCGCTGAGCGGGCGGCTGATCGTCGAGCAGGTCTACGACCACCAGGGCAACGTCGGCCAGGGCTCGACGCCGATCCTGGTCTTCGACGCCTGGGAGCACGCCTTCTACCTCCAGTACCGCAACCAGAAGGTCGACTTCGTCGAGGCCATGTGGCAGGTCGTCAACTGGCAGGACGTGGCCCGGCGGTACGCGGCGGCCAAGTCCCGCACGGATGTGCTGCTGCTGGCGCCCTGAGCGTCCGAGACGTCCTGCTCGTGATCGTCTTCTCACCGCTGATCGGGCAGGCGCATGAAAAAAGGGGAGGCCCCGCGCGAGGACGTGACTCGCGCGGGGCCTCCCTGTGCCGTTGGTCAGAGGTTGCTGAAGTCGGGGCCCTTGGTGCGGGTCCTCTTGATCTCGTAGAAGCCCGGCACCGAGGCCACCGCCAGGGTGCCGTCCCACAGGCGGGCCGCCTCCTCGCCCTTGGGGGCCGGGGTGACGACCGGGCCGAAGAAGGCGATCTGCTCGCCGTCCGGGCCGGGTACGGCGATGACCGGGGTGCCGACGTCCTGGCCGACCTTCTCGATGCCCTCCTTGTGGGAGGCGCGCAGCTCGGCGTCGAACTCGAAGTCCTTCTGCTCGGCGTACTCGATGAGGTCGGCGGGCAGGCCCACGTCCGCCAGGGCGGCGGCGATGGCCTCCAGGGTCGGGCCCTCGCCGTTGTTGTGGAAGCGGGTGCCGAGCGCGGTGTAGAGGGGGCCGAGGACGGCGTCGCCGTGCTTCTGCCAGGCCGCGGTGACCACGCGCACCGGCTTCCAGGCCTTGGTGGCGAGCATGTCGCGGTATTCCTCGGGCAGTTCGTCCAGCCGGTTCTCGTTGAGGACGGCGAGGCTCATGACATGCCAGCGGACCTCGATCTCGCGGACCTTCTCCACCTCCAGCACCCAGCGCGAGGTCATCCACGCCCACGGGCACAGCGGGTCGAACCAGAAGTCGACGGGGGTCTTGTCCGACATGTCTCTCCTCGAAAAGGGGTTGCTTCACCGGTCAACGACAGGGGAACGTCCGTGCTCGCCCCGCCCATTCCCTGCTGTGCCTTGTCAGGTGCACATGGCAGGATCGGCCCTGTTCAGCATTCGAGACGCCCTGAGGGAGAATCGCCCGTGCCCGGTGAGAATCTGTCCCGCGACGAGGCCCGGGAGCGGGCCGCACTGCTGTCCGTCGACGGTTACGACGTGTCACTCGATCTGCGTTCGGCGATCGGCGAGCACAGCGGGGACGGGCCGCGGACCTTCCGGTCCGTGACCACGATCCGGTTCCGCTGCGCCGAGCCGGGCGCGAGCAGCTTCGCGGATCTTCTCGCGCCGGGTGTGACGGCGGTCTCCCTCAACGGCCGTGATCTGGACCCGGGCGAGGTGTTCGACGGCTCGCGGATCCTGCTGGAGGACCTGGCCGCCGACAACGAGCTGGTCGTGGACGCGCAATGCGCCTACTCGCGCACCGGTGAGGGCATGCACCGCTTCGTCGACCCCGAGGACGGCGAGGTGTATCTGTACACGCAGTACGAGCCGGCCGACTCCCGCCGGGTGTTCGCGAACTTCGAGCAGCCCGACCTCAAGGCCCCCTTCCGCTTCGAGGTGCGTGCGCCCGAGGGCTGGACGGTGTGGAGCAACGGGGAGGGCCGGCAGGCGGACGGGGTCTGGCGGTTCGCGGAGACCAAGCCGATCTCGACGTACATCACGTGTGTGGTGGCGGGTCCGTACCACTATGTGACGGATTCGTACACGCGGACCCTCGACGACGGTACGACGCTTCAGATCCCGCTCGGCGCGATGTGCCGCAAGGGGCTCGCGCCGCACTTCGACGCGGACGACGTGTTCCTGGTGACCAAGCAGGGCCTGGACTTCTTCCACGAGCACTTCGACTACCCGTATCCGTTCGGGAAGTACGACCAGGCGTTCGTGCCGGAGTACAACCTGGGCGCGATGGAGAACCCGGGTCTGGTGACCTTCCGCGAGGAGTACATCTTCCGCGGCAAGGTGACGCAGGCGTCGTACGAGGCGCGGGCGAACGTCATTCTGCACGAGATGGCGCACATGTGGTTCGGCGACCTGGTCACCATGGTGTGGTGGGACGACCTGTGGCTGAAGGAGTCCTTCGCGGACTTCATGGGCACCTTCGCGAACGTCGGCGCGACCCGCTTCGAGAACGCCTGGATCACCTTCGCCAACCGCCGCAAGGCCTGGGCCTACCGCGCCGACCAGCTGCCCTCCACGCACCCCATCACGGCCGACATCCGTGACCTCCAGGACGCCAAGCTCAACTTCGACGGCATCACGTACGCCAAGGGCGCCTCGGTGCTCAAGCAGCTGGTGGCGTACGTCGGGCAGGACGCGTTCCTGGAGGGCGCGCGGCGCTACTTCAAGCGGCACGCGTACGGCAACACGCGCCTGGGCGACCTGCTGTCGGTGCTGGAGGAGACCAGCGGGCGGGACATGGGCGCGTGGGCGCGGGCCTGGCTGCAGACGGCGGGGGTCAACTCGCTGACGCCGCAGGTGCTGCTGACGGCCGAGGGCCGGATCGACGAGCTGGCCGTGCTCCAGGAGGCGCCCGAGTCGCACCCGGAGCTGCGGCCGCACCGGGTCGCGATCGGCCTGTACCGGCGTATCGAGAAGGACGGGCTGCCGTCGCTGGAGCGCTACGCGCGTGCCGAGGCGGACGTCGACGGTCCGCGCACGGTCGTGGCGGAGCTGGCGGGTGCCGTGGCGCCGGATCTGGTGCTGGTCAACGACGACGACCTGACGTACTGCAAGACGCGTTTCGACGAGACGTCGCTGGCGGCGCTGCGGCGGAGCCTCGGCTGGATGCCGGACCCGCTGGCGCGTGCGCAGTGCTGGTCGGCGCTGTGGAACATGACGCGGGACGCGCTGCTGCCGGCGCGGGAGTTCATCGACCTGGTGCTGAAGTTCGCGGGCCAGGAGACCGACATCGGTGTGCTGCAGATGCTGCACGCGTGGGCGGAGTCGGCGGCGGTGCACTACACGGCGCCCGAGCACCGCGAGGAGACCGGGCGGAAGCTGTGCCAGGGCGCGTCCGTGCAGTTGTACGGCGCCGAGGCGGGCAGTGAGCACCAGCTGGCGTGGGCGCGGTTCTTCGCGCGGGTCGCGGATGTGCCGGCCGCCTTCGAGCTGCTGACCTCGCTGCTGGACGGCACGCTGACGCTGCCGGGGCTGGACGTCGACCAGGAGCTTCGGTGGGCGTTCATGGAGTCGCTGGCGGTGCACGAGGTGGTCGGCGAGAAGGAGCTGGCGGCGGAACTCGCGCGGGACGACACGGCCTCGGGCAAACGGCATCAGGTGCGCTGTCTGGCCTCGCGTCCGCAGGCGGCGGTCAAGGCGCAGGCGTGGGCGCAGGTCGTGGAGTCGGACGAGCTGTCCAACGCGCTGGTGGAGGCGACGATCGCGGGGTTCGCGCAGTCGTCGCAGCGGGAGCTGACGGCGCCGTACGTGGAGAAGTACTTCGCGGTGATCGAGCGGGTGTGGGCCGAGCGGTCGATCCAGATCGGCATGGATGTGGTGCGGGGCCTGTTCCCGTCGCTCCAGGACTCTGCCGAGACGTTGACGGCTGCGGACGCGTGGCTGGCGTCGCACGAGGGGGCGGCTCCTGCGCTGCGGAGGCTTGTGCTGGAGGCCCGGGACGACCTGGCGCGGGCGTTGCGGGGGCAGGCTTGTGACGCGGGGGTCGCGGGCTGACTGCCGCTGGGGCCTGTCGACGGGTGGGGCGGCGCTGTCCGCTGTGCCCACCCGTTCCGCCCTGCGGAACGACTGCCCACAGCGGTGGGGGCGACCGCCCACAGCGGAGCGGGGCGGAGCCGAGCGGGGCGGAGCCGAGCGGGGCGGGGCGGCGCGGCGCGGTGCAGGGCGGAGCCGAGCGAGGCGGTGCGGAGGGGTGCGGGGCGGAGCAGGGCGGAGCGGCGCAGGGCGGAGCGGCGCGGTGCAGGGCGGAGCGGCGCGGCGCGGTGCAGGGCGGAGCCGAGCGAGGCGGTGCGGAGGGGTGCGGGGCGGAGCAGGGCGGAGCCGAGCGAGGCGGCGCGGAGGGGTGCGGGGCGGAGCAGGGCGGAGCCGAGCGAGGCGGCGCGGAGGGGTGCGGGGCGGAGCAGGGCGGGGCGGTGCGGAGCATGGCGGGGTGGGGCGGGTGGTCGGCGCGTTGCCTGAATGGCGTATCGCCTCTCGGCATCCGAACACGCGTACTTTAGTGCGGGGTTGTCCAGGTTTGTCGACGGGTCTGTAACAGCGGTTAGGGGGCGGCGCGGGGGTGGGAATCCCCGGGTCATGAACCACAACACCCCGCTCTCCCCCCGCCCCCTCCGCCACCTCTCCGAGCTGCACCGGCGGGTGCTGACCGCCGCGCAGCTGCGCTCCCACGGCGTCACGGCCGCGGAGGTGAGCGAGCAGTGCCGCCCGGGTGGCCCGTGGCAGCAGATCCTCCCGGGCGTGTTCCTGCTCCACCCCGGCCCGCCCACCAGCGAGGAGCGGCTGCACGCGGTGCTGCTGTACGCGGCGCGCGAGACCCCGTCGTCGACCGGGGTGCCGGTGCAGCCCGGCGCGGACGAGCCGCACCGCCCCGGCTACACCGAGGCGATGATCACCGGCCTGGCGGCGCTGACCCTGCACGGGTTCTCCGCCTCGCCGCCGCTGCTGTCGCTGGAGCGGATCGACGTACTCGTGCCGCGGCTGCGCCGGCTGCGTTCGACGGGCTGCGTGACCATCGTGCGCACCCCGGACATGCCCACCCCGGGCCAGGTCACCGGTCTGCCGGTGGCGCCGGTGCCGCGGGCGCTGGCCGACGCGGTGGCTCAGCTGTCGGACGCGGGCGTGGTGCGGCGGCTGCTGACGGAGGCGGTGCGCGCCGGGCACTGCGAGGCGGCGTCGGTGGTGCGCGAGCTGAACCGGGCCAGGCTGCTCGCCCTCCCGCACGTGGTGGACGCGGTGGACTCGCTGCTGGCCGAGGGCCGGGCCATCGCGGAGGACCGGCTGTACCGGATGGTGCGCGAGCACGGCCTGCCCGACCCGGTGTGGAACGTCGACCTGCGCCTGCCGGGCGGGCCGCACCTGGGCGGGGTGGACGCCTACTGGCCGGAGCAGGCGGTGGCGGTGGAGCTGGACACCCGCGCTCCCCGTCAGGACGACGACGCCCTGTGGTCGGAGTACGCCCGCAAGCGCGAGCACCTGGAGCGGCTCGGCATCACCGTCGTCCACATCACGCCCCGCAAGCTGCGCGACGCGATGGACCAGCAGGCCACCGTCGTCCGTACGGCCCTGATGGCCTCGGGCGACCGCGACCCGGCCGCGTATGTCGTGGTGCTGCCCCGGTAGACGCCGCCGGGGATCGCATCAGGAGGGGAGAGGAGGGGCCGCCGGGTCACACCGGGCGGCCCCTCCTCGTGTTCAGCGGTCCCCGCAGAACTCCGCCTCGACCACTGCCGCGTTGTCGCCCGACCAGTCGCCGTTGAAGTTGAAGGCGAGCGAGTGGCGGGCGTCGGGGGTGGTGACCGCTTCGGAGGTGGAGCCGTGGATGCCGCCGCCGTGGCCCCAGACGTGGACGCCGCAGCCGAGTTCGCGGTCGATGAGGCCGAGGCCGTAGCGGGCGCCGGGGATGTCACCGGCCTTGACGGTGGTCTTCATCGCCTTCAGCTGCGTGGGAGGCAGGAGGCGTCCGCCGAGGAGGGCCCGGTAGAAGCGGCCGAGGTCGGCGGAGTCGGAGATCATCTCGCCGGCCGAGGAGGCGAGGGAGGGGTTGAGTTCGGTGACGTCGTACGTCGGTCCGGTCGGCTCCTCGGCCAGCTTGCCGTACGCGCGGCTGCTGGGCCGCGTGACGGTGACCCGGGTGCCGGGGACGGATGTGGCCCTCAGATGCAGGGGCCCGATGATCCGGTCGCGGATCTCGGTGCCGTACGGGCGGCCGGTCACCTGCTCGATCACCATGCCGGCCAGCACGTAGTTGGTGTTGGAGTAGCTCCAGTCGGTGCCGGGCGCGAAGTCGGGCCGGTGCTTCATGGCGATGGCGACGAGGCCGGCCGGCGGCAGGCTGTCGTAGCGGTGCCGGAAGAAGCCGTCCTTGAGGAAGTAGCTGCGGACGAAGTCGCTGTCCGAGGTGTAGTCGTGGACGCCGCTGGTGTGGTTGAGGAGCTGCCGCACGGTGATCTTCGTGCCGTCGTGGCCGTGGCCCCGCACCAGGCCGGGCAGCCACTTGTCGACGGAGTCGTCGAGCGACAGGCGGCCCTCGGCCTCCAGTTGGAGCAGCACGGTGGCGACGAAGGTCTTGGTGATGCTGCCGACGCGGTAGCGGTCCGCCGGGGTGCGCGGCGCGCCGGTGCGCAGGTCGCCGACGCCGGCGGTCGCCCGCCAGGTGCCGTGGGTGTCCTGGGCGGTGGCGGTGACGCCGGGGACGCCGTCGCGGACCGCGGCCCGCATCGCGTCGTGCGTCGCCCGGTGCTGCTGGACGACCTGCTGCTGCACCGCGGGTGCGGACAGGGCCGGGCCCGCCAGGGCCGCGGACAGGGCGGCGGCCGTCGCCGCGACCAGGGCCACGCGGGTCCGCCGTACTCGTGCCGTCATGTCTGTCTCCCCCTTCTCACCTGCCTGCTCGGGGCAGGCCGGGTGATGCCTGTTCGGTCGGGGGGAATAACCCGGGGCGCGCCAGGAAGGTTGCCCCGCGTCGTCCTGGTTGATCGGATTTCAGCCCTTCTTTGACGCCCGGCCCCCGGCGGGCCGTTCGCGCCACAGTCTCAGGGCGATGTCGACGAGGGCAACCCGGCGCAGGCCGGGCAGTGCGTCGAGGTCGTGCCAGGCGGCGAGATCGGTGGAGCCCCCGATCTCGGGGCGCAGTTCGCCGCCGGTGACGCGGCCCTCGTACAGGAGGCGTACGCCGTGGTGGTCGACCGCGCGGCGCAGGCCGCGGCGGGGCCGGGCGAAACGGTTGGAGTGGATGCCGAGGAGGCCGGTGACCTCGATGCGGTAGCCGGTCTCCTCGGTCACCTCCCGGCGGACGGTGTCGTACGGATCCTCGCCGTGCTCCATGCCGCCGCCGGGCAGCACCCACTCGGGGACGCCCTCGTCGTCCGCGGAGCGGGCCAGCAGAAGCTGTCCGTCGGTCACGCACACGGCGTAGGCCGCCACCCTCAATTTCCTGCGCATCCAGGGAAGTTAACGCGCCTCGGCCGGATTGGCAGGTGAGTATGCGGGCGCGGACCAGCGCAGCGGCACGGCCGCGGGTGTCTCGATCACCTCCTTCGGCGTGAAGCGGACCGTGCGTTCGCCGTCGGCGGCGATGTCGGTGCGGGCCTCTCCGGTGAGCTGGAGTGCGGTGCCGTCCGTCCAGTCCAGGAAGAGCAGGCCGGCGCGGGGGTCGGCGGTGAGGTTGCCGAGGCTGAGGAACATGGAGTTGCCCGGGTAGTCCCGCCAGGCCAGTTCGCGCGGGGAGACGACCTCGACGAAGCCGGGGTTGCCGCCGCGGTGGCTGGCGTCGGCGCCGCCCTCGTACACGCTGGCCAGGAAGAAGGTGTCGGCCCTGCTCACGAACGCCTGCTGCGCCGCGGTCAGTTCGGTGCCGTGACGGGCCGGGCCCGGGGTGCGGTCGGGCAGCAGCTCGTACGACTCTCTCTTCTGCAGGTACTTGGGGCAGTTGGCGAAGACCCGGTCGGCGTCGATCGCCAGGCCCCGCGCGGACGGGCGGGCCACGCCGTTCAGGCGCATACGGCGGCGGGTGCGCGGGTCGAGGGCGAGGGTGCCGACCGGGGTGCCGGGAGTGGTGAGGGCCGTCGCCAGGGGGTCGTCCGGGCCCGGTCCGCCCGCCACGGAGACGGCGTGCGGGCCGGTGGCCCGGACGAAGCCCGGCGGGCCGGTCAGCGGGGAGGCCCAGACCGCGCCGGTCGCCGGGTCGGCGGCGCCCGCGATCAGCAGCGGCTGGAGCTCCAGGAAGGCCGCGGCGACCGGCTTGATGCCGGGGCCGATGGAGCGGCCGACGTGGTCGGCGAGGTCGCGCACCCCCAGGCGGTCCTGGAGGGTGCGCGAACCCGCGTGGTAGACGGTCATGGTTCCTCCCCGTGGCTGCGTGTCTTTGTCGGGGTTTAGAAGAAGCCGCAGGTCGGGGCCGACTCGACCGGTGCGGGCGCCTCCTCGGCGCCGGTCGGCACGGAGATCTCCAGGCGGGTGCCGTCCGGGTCGTGGAAGAAGATGCCGCCCGAGGCGGAGCCCTCGCGGTGGGCGACCACACCGTCGTACGCGAACGCGACGCCGTACTCCTTCAGGGCCGTCTCGTACTCCCGGACCCGGTCGATGGACTCCGCCTCGAAGGCGAGGTGGTGCAGTCCGGCGCGGCCGCCGTCGAAGGGCTCGCCGGCCTGCTGCCAGAGGGTGACCAGCAGCTTCTCGCCGTCGCCGAGGAAGGCGTAGCGGCGGTCGTCCTCCTTGCCCTCGCCGAGGACGGTGAAGCCCAGGACGTCCCGGTAGAAGGCGAGCGAGCGGTCCAGGTCGGTGACGTTCAGGCCGATGTGGCCGGTGCGCAGGGTGGTGGCGGTCATGGCTGTTCCCCTTCGGCTGACGTGTGACGTTCCGGTGCCACCCGGCCGGGATGACCGAGCGACTAACCGGTGTTCATGACGTTAGTGGTTAGAATCGAGAAGTGCAACCGGTCACGTACTCTTGACCGGTTAGCGCGAAGGGAGCCCCCGAGATGACCGCCGACCCCCGCCCCCTGACCGGCGAGCCGCTCGCTCTGGATCTGCTGAACACCAACTGGATGCGCGAGGGGGTCCTTCAGGACCTGCTGACCGGCCCCGAGGGGCTCGCGGTGTGGCTCGGCGCGAACGGGCTCGACGGCCGGTTCGCCGCCGACGAGGAGACCCTGCGGCACACGCTGCGGGCCCGGGACGCGCTGCGGGCGGCGGTGGACGGCTCGCTCGCCGAGGGCGCGAACGCCGTGGACGCGGTGCTCGCGCACGGGCGCATCCGGCCTGTGCTCACCGCGGACGGGCCCGGCGAGCAGCCCGAGTTCGCCGACCCCGCCTGGGGGCCGGCCTGGCTCGCCGCCCGCAACTACCTGGAGCTGCTCACCACCGCCCCGGACCGCATCCGCGCCTGCGCGCACGAGAACTGCGTGCTGCACTTCTTCGACACCTCACGCAACGGCACCCGCCGCTGGTGCCGGATGGCGGTGTGCGGCAACCGCGCGAAGGCGTCCCGGCACTACGCGAAGGCCCGCGACGAGGACTGAGCCGGGCATGCGAAAGGGCGGACCCCCTGAGAGGGTCCGCCCTGTCCGGTCCTTCACCTGCCCGGGTCAGTCCTTGGCCCGGATCCCGCCGATGTTGATGTCCTCGCAGCTGCGCTCGATGAACTCCCCCACCGTGAAGCTCGCCTCGCGGGCGTCCTCCTCGTCCTCGGGGTGGAAGTGCTCGTACCAGTCGAGCAGCGTGTCGAAGTCGCCGCGGACGCCGTCCGGGGCGAACGCGCGGGCGTCCTCGAGGATGTGCTCCTTCTCGTGGAGCGTCAGCTCGTGGCCGCTCGCCAGGTCCAGCGGACTCGCCGCCTCGCAGAAGGACCGCTGGGCGTGGGCGTCGGCGAACTCGTCCGCCGTCGCCCACTGGTAGCCCAGGAAGCCCACGCCGAGGACGGCGACGACCGCGGCGACGCCCACCCGCAGTCCGGTGCGCCGGTTCACGTGCCCGCCTGGATCGCGTTCAGGTCGTGGGTGTCGAACTTGTAGTAGGCGGTGTCGACCGAGCTGCGCATGCAGGAGTTGTTGTCCGTGTCGTTGCTCTTCGAGCGGTGACCGAGGTCGCCGGTGTGGCCGAACTCGTGGCAGCCCATGACGAGCCACTCCCAGTCGCTGTGGTACATCGCGGTGTTGAACTGGATGGTGAAGACGTCGCAGGACGTCCACAGCGCGTTCCAGTCCTTGCAGCGGGTCTGCGCCGCCCAGTCCACGCCGGTGGTCTTGTAGTCGTGGACCTCCAGGTCACCGCCGCCCCAGGAGGTGCTGATGACACTGCGTTCGAGCTGCTGCTTGCCCCACTCCATGGCCCCCTGACCCTTCACGGTCAGGTTGAAGCCCTTGACGGCCTGGCTGCGGTTGTCCGGGTCGAACCCGCTGTCGTCGTGGCCGGCGTGGGCCGGCGAGGACAGGGAGGCCAGCAGCACTCCCGCGACAGCCAGCCAGGGCGCGCGTGTCAGACGTGGCATCTTCTCTCCCATGGTGCGTCAGCTCGCGGTCGGGGACGGGTACGGCGTGGGCTCGGAACCGTCGTTGGTGCCGAGGTCGGTGGGCTCGGCGGTCGGCGTCGCGATGCCGCCGCTCTCGTAGCCGCTGGGCGGGGCGTCCGGCATGTCGGCCGGGGTCGGCATGTCCTCGGGCGGGTTCTTCGTGTCGTAGATCGACCGGAGGTAGAACGGCAGCGAGTAGACGTCGTAGTTCTCGATGCTGACCGCCATGTCGGAGCCGGGCTCCGCGGAGGAGTGGAAGTAGCCCCACTCGTCGATCGCGGCGCGGCCCTCGGTGGAGATCACGTTCCAGCGCAGCGGGTCGCTCGTCGGCGTGAGGAAGTACAGGTATTCCTTGCCGACCTCGCTCCAGGAGTAATTGTTGACCTGGTAACCGTCGCCACTGGCGTCCCAGCCCCATTCCTCGACGGTGATGGGGTTGGGGAACTTGTACCAGTTGTTGCGCGAATAGGCCTCGGTGACCTGGAGCGTGACATCACGGGCCTGGGTGGCCGCGCTCTCCTCGCCGGGCTCCGCGGTCTCCTCGGCGCCGACGATGCGCCCCGGCTTGGCCGCGGTCACCTTCGCCCGCACCACGGCGGTCGAGGTCACGGCCATCTGCCCGACGCTGTCGAACACCACGGACTCCACCGCGTGCGCGACGACTTCCGGCTCCTTGTCCAGGCTCCTGGCCTCGGCAGCCGTGGGCGACTGCAGGGCCATCGTGCCCGCCACCCCGCCCGCCACGGCCACCGTCACCAGTGCCGCGGCCCATATTCTCCATGTGCGCACGCGCAATTCCGGCATCTGCGCCAACCCTCCGACCCACCCGACGACATCAAGATCAACTGACGGCGCAGCGTACGGGTGTTGACGCGTGCACGGCAAGATATATGCGGGTGAGGGCGCCGCGGCGCCGCGCGCACGGCCGGGACACCCGGGCACAAAGCGACGTTACGGGGACCAACCGCCGCAAGGTGCATAGCGGGTTTTCCCCACACATCCATTTCGGTTCGGTCAACTCTCCCCAAGGGGCTGTCTCTTGCGTAAGGCTGAGCGATCGTCCGGGTGCGCAATCCGGACTCCTCGTTCCTTTACGTGCAAGGGATGCCGATGACCAACCACCCCCAGCGCGAATCCATATCGGCCACCAGACGCACCGCGCGCATCGCTGTCGCCGCGGGCCTGGTGGCCGCTCTGTGCGCGCCCGTCCCTCTGGCCTTCGCCGACGAGGGCGGCTCGGCCGCGGCCGACCCCGGTGTGAAGTCCGCCCATGCCAAGCTGGGCTCCGACGACGCCGATCTGCTCGCCGAGGCCCAGGCCGACGGCGACAAGACCGTCACCATGATGGTCGCGACCGCGCCCGGCCAGACCGAGCAGGTCGCCGAGCAGCTGGACGCGGTCGAGGGCGGCCTGGTCGGCCGTACCTTCGACAAGCTCGGCTACGTCCGGGCCACCGTCCCCACCGACAGGGCGGAGGCGGCGATCGCGGCCGCCGCCAAGCTCTCCTCCGTGCACGGCATCGACCTGCGCCAGGAGATCGCGCTGGACGACCCGGCTCCGTCGGGCTCCCGGCAGAGCGCGGGCACGGCCGCCGGGTCCTACCCCGCGCCCGGCCGCAGCACCCCCGCCGAGAACCCGTACAACCCGTCCTTCGAGACGGGCGCGGTCGACTTCGTCGAGGACCACCCCAAGGCGGACGGCCGGGGCGTCACCATCGGCATCCTCGACTCCGGCGTGGACCTCGGCCACCCGGCGCTGCAGAAGACCACGACCGGCGAGCGCAAGATCGTCGACTGGGTCACTTCGACCGATCCGGTCAACGACGGCGACCTCACCTGGCGCCGGATGACCACCTCGGTCGCCGGCCCGTCGTTCTCGATCACCACGGCCGCGCTGGGCACGGAGACCTTCAAGGCCCCCGAGGGCGCCTACCGGTTCAACTACTTCTCCGAGTCCGCCACCACCGGCGGCGACATGGCGGGCGACCTCAACCGCGACGGGGACAAGACCGACGTCTGGGGCGTGCTGTACGACGCGGCCGCGGGCACCGTGCGCGTCGACCTCGACGACGACCTGGACTTCACCGACGAGACGGCGATGAAGCCGTACAAGGACGGCTTCCAGGTCTCGTACTTCGGCACCGACGACCCGGCGACCCCGGTCGCCGAGCGCATCCCGTTCGTCGTCGAGGTCCGCAAGGACGTCGTCTACAACGCCTCCGGCGCCAAGGCCGACTACGTCAACATCGGCGTCATCGAGTCCGAGCACGGCACCCACGTCGCGGGCATCACCTCCGCCAACGGCCTGTTCGGCGGGAAGATGAACGGCGCCGCCCCCGGCGCCAAGATCGTCTCCTCGCGCGCCTGCACCTGGAGCGGCGGCTGCACCAACGTCGCGCTCACCGAGGGCATGATCGACCTCGTCACCCAGCGCGGCGTCGACATTGTCAACATGTCCATCGGCGGTCTGCCGGCGCTGAACGACGGCAACAACGCGCGCGCCGAGCTGTACACCCGCCTGATCGACACCTACGGCGTCCAGCTGGTGATCTCCGCGGGCAACTCCGGCCCCGGCGCGAACACCATCGGCGACCCCGGTCTCGCCGACAAGGTCATCTCCGTCGGCGCGTCCATCTCCAAGGAGACCTGGGCGGCCAACTACGGCTCCGCCGTGGAGACCGAGTACGCGATGCTGCCCTTCTCCTCGCGCGGCCCGCGTGAGGACGGCGGCTTCACGCCGACCCTGGTCGCCCCGGGCGCCTCGATCAACACCACGCAGACCTGGCTGCCCGGCGGCCCGGTGCCCGAGGCGGGCTACGAGCTCCCGCCCGGCTACTCCATGCTCCAGGGCACCTCGATGGCCTCCCCGCAGGCCGCCGGCGCCTCCGCGCTGCTGCTGTCCGCCGCCAGGCGCAAGGGCATCGAGCTGACCCCGGCGACCCTGCGCACCGCGCTGACCTCGACCGCGGACCACATCCCGGGCGTGCAGGCGTACGCCGAGGGCGCGGGCCTGATCAACATCGGCGACGCCTGGGACGCGATCCTGGACGACGCCGGCGCCCACGAGTACTCGGTCAAGGCGCCGGTCGACACCGCGATCGACCAGTTCCTGAAGACCCCGGGCTTCGGCACTGGCCTGTACGACCGTGAGGGCGGCCTGAAGGCCGGTCAGAAGAAGACGTACGAGATCACCCTGACCCGTACGACGGGCGCCGACCGCGCGATCCGGCACGAGCTGCACTTCGAGAACAACGCCGACCGCACCTTCCGCATCGTCGGCTCCGACGAGATCAGCCTGCCGCTGAACCAGCCGGTCACCGTCAAGGTCCAGGCCGCTCCCCGCTCCGCCGGTCTCAAGAGCGCGATCCTGGAGCTCGACGACCCGCGCACCGAGGGCGTCGACAAGCAGATCCTGTCCACGGTCGTGGTCTCGGCGCCGCTGAAGTACACCTACTCGGCGTCCTCCTCCGTGCAGCGCAACGCCCACAAGTCGTACTTCGTGACCGTGCCCGAGGGCGCGAAGTCGCTGGAGGTCGCGATCGGCGGCCTCGCCGACAAGAGCCAGACCCGCTTCATCGCCATCCACCCCTACGGTGTCCCGTCCGACCCGACCGGCACCCCCAACTGCTACAACAACTACAACAACGGCAACGGCTGCCGCCCCGACGTCCGCTCCTACGCCGACCCGCAGCCGGGCGTCTGGGAGATCGAGGTCGAGTCGCGCCGTACGTCGCCGCTGCTGGACAACCCGTTCACGCTGGACGTCTCCGTCCTCGGCGCGGTCTTCGACCCGGAGACCGTCGTCCTGCCCGAGGCCAAGGTCGGCACGCCGGTCGCCGCCTCCTGGAAGGTGACGAACAACCTCGCCGCGATCGACGGCAAGCTGGTCGGCGGCCCGCTGGGCTCGTCGAAGAGCACCCGCCCGACGATCAAGCAGGGTGAGCTGCAGACCACCACGGTCGAGGTGCCCGCGGGCGCCACGTCCCTGGACGTCGCCATCGGCAACGTCTCCGACGCGGCCGCCGACCTGGACCTGGCCGTGTACAACGCGGCCGGCACCAAGGTCGCCAGCTCCGCCGACGGCGACTCGGAGGAGGCCGTCTCCATCAAGAACCCGGCGGCCGGCACCTACCGCATCGAGGTCGACGGCTACGCGGTCCCGGCCGGCTCCACCGCGTACGACTACCTGGACGTGTTCTACTCCGCCGCGCTCGGCTCGGTCTCGGTGGACGACACGACCCCGGTCAAGCTCGGCACGGGCGCCTCGGCGACCGTCACGGGCACCGTCACCGCCGCCGCTCCCGCACCCGAGGGTCGCGCGTTCTTCGGCCAGGTCTCCCTGGTCAACGCGCGCGGCACGGTCGCGGGCCTCGGCCAGGTGAGGATCGAGAAGGTCACGCCGTAACACCGCGTGTACGGCAGTAGAGGGGCGGGCGTCCATAAGGGCGCCCGCCCTTTCTCGTCAGCCGGCGCCGGTGCAGCCGAGGTCCGCCGCGCCCGGCAGGGCCCGCTCCACCATCCGCCGCCCCTGGTCGAGGGCGTCCGCCGGGTAGGTCTGCGGCGGCTCGCCCTCGATGCCGGAGACGAGGACCAGCATGCGCGTCCCTGGCTTGTAGTACTCCGGCACGCCGGGCCCCCGGTCGGTGAACACCAGCCGCGGCTCGCCCGGCCGGGGCTTGTACGACCGCTCCACGTCAAGGACGATCCTGAACCGCTCGCCCGCGCCCAGCGGTTCGACCTCCGCGACCGTGCCCTCGGCGATCTGACGGGAGCAGGCGACGAGCCCCTCGTCGGTGAGCAGCGCCTCGGAGCCCCCGTCCACGCTGCCGTTGTGCGCCACGAGATACGCCGTCCCGGTGCCCAGCAGCGCGACCGCCACGGACGCGGCGAGGAGATAGAACCCCGTCCGGCGCCGCCTGCGCGAAGCGGGCGCGGGCTCCGGCTCGGGCTCGGGCTCGGGGCGTTGTGCCTCGGCGGCCTTGCGGACCAGCCCGTCCCCGATCCACCGCAACTGCTCGCGTACGACGTCCATGTCCCGCTCGGCGGCCGCGTGCCGGTCGGCGGACTCCCCGCCCGCCTCGGGGGCCGGCTCGCCCAGCAGGACGGCCATCAGCTCGTCGTGCCCGTACTCTCGGTCCTCTCGCACCCTCACACCGTCTCTTCCACGCACAGGCGCCTGCGCAGGAACTGCGCCGCCGCGTACAGCCTGCTCTTGACCGTGCCCAGGGGGACGCCGAGCTGCTCGGCGATCTGCGGCACCGACAGATCGGCGTAGTAGCGCAGGATCAGCACCTGCCGCTGTGCGGCGGGCAGCGCGTCGAGGCCCTCGGCGACCGCGAGGGCCAGCAGGCCGTTCTCCGGGCCGTCGGCGACCTGGGTGTCCGGCGTGCTCAGCAGGGTGAGCCGCTCGCTGACCCGTTCCTGCCGGTGCTTGCTGCGGTGCCAGTCCACGGCGAGGTTCGACGCCACGGCCGCGGCCCAGGCCCCGACGTCCCGTGGCGGGTCCTCCCCGCGCGCCCGGCGCTCCAGCAGCCGCAGCCGCACCTGCTGGAGGCCGTCCTGGAGGTCGTCCTGGGGAACCCCGCCGAGGGCCAGCACGGCGCGGACCCGGTCCGCCTGCACCGCGTCCAGCAGGTCGGTGTCCGCGTCCCGATGACTCCTCGTCGGCACTGCGTTCCTCTCGATCGTGTTTCTCCTATGACGCGGGAGCAGCACGGATCGTTCGATTCCCGTCCCCGTCACTCACCCGGGAGCGTC
The DNA here is from genome assembly GCF_044763135.1 of Streptomyces sp. NPDC096205. Lineage (NCBI taxonomy): Bacteria > Bacillati > Actinomycetota > Actinomycetes > Kitasatosporales > Streptomycetaceae > Streptomyces > Streptomyces sp. NPDC096205. The sequence goes on from NZ_JBIWFS010000002.1 coordinate 1,032,722, forward strand.
ACGCGCACGAAAACCGTCACTCGCACGGGATCGTGCCGGACTCCGGCAGCGCGTCCGTGATCCAGGCCCTGGTCTCGGCCACCTCCTGGGCGCCGACGCTCCAGATGTCCGGCATGGCGGCGCCCTTCGGGATGCTGATCAGGACATGGTCGCCGGTGCGCAGACGGGGGTCCACGTCGTGGTCCATCGGGAAGCTGACCTCGGCGGGTCCGCGGCCGGGCTTGAGGTGGCGGGTGACGCGCAGGGTGATGCGGTCCTGCGCGGCGCCCGGGACGGGTTCCACGGCCGTGACGTCGCCCTCGGCGATGAGCCGGGCGCAGGCGACGTAGCCGGGGGCGGACATGTCCGCCGCCTCGTTGCCACCGGACTTCTGACCGGCGGCGGCCTTGCTGTCGGCGCTGCCGCCGGTGTCGTTCGCGCCACCGGGCACGGACGACACCACGAGCCAGCCCAGCAGGGAGAACACGCCCACGGCACAGGCGACCGAGACGGCCCGGAACGCGAGGACGAAGGGGCGGCGCCGGCGGACGGGGACACGGGCAGGAGCCGGTGCGGGCTCCGGCTCCCGTTCCGGTTCCGGTTCTCCGAGGGCGTGGCCGAGGAGGCCCAACTGCTCGCGCAGCAGCGCCACATCGGCCTCGGCGGCGCGGTGCTCGGCCATGAACGCGGCGTCCGTGCGGGCCTCGTCGGGCAGGGGTTCGCCGGTGATGACGGCCATCAGCGGGTCGGAGCCTGCTCCGTCTCCCCCGAAGTCCTCCGAGCCGTCGTAGCCGTCGTGTTCGACGGTCACGTCACACCACCTCGTCCTCGTGCAGCCGGGAGCGCAGGGCCCGGACCGCCGTGTGCAGCCTGCTCTTGACGGTGCCCTCGGGGATGCCGAGCTCCTCGGCGATGCCGCGCACCGGCAGATCGGCGTAGAAGCGCAGGATCAGCACCTGGCGCTGGGCGTCGGGCAGTTCGTCCAGGCCCTGGGCGACGGCGAGGGACAGCACGCTGGTGTCCTCGCCCGAGGGGTGCTCGTGCTGCCGCAGGGAGGCCAGCCGTTCGCCGAGCCGCTCCTGGCGGCGCTTGGCGCGGTGCCAGTCCATGGCGAGGTTGGAGGCGACCACGGCCGCCCACGCCGACACGTCCCGCGGGGCCTCGCGTCCGCTCGCGGCCCGCTCCAGCAGCCGCAGACGGACCTGTTGCACCCCGTCCATCAGGTCCGTCTGCGGCACCCCGCCGAGCGCGAGCACCGCCCGCACCCGGCGTTCCTGCGCCGCGTCCAGCGGGTCGTCCACAGCGTGGTCCGCCCCCTGGCCGCGGCGGGCCTTTCTGCGCAGCACAGCCACCCCTCTCCTCGCCGCGTTTCCTCTATGACGCGGGTGGGGGCAAAAACGTTCGGCCCGGTTTCCGGAATCTCCTCGTCGATCTTTCCTTCACACCTTCTCCACTGTCAGCATGTGCCTCATGACGCACATCACCAAAGGCGCCAACGCCCCTGTCCCCGCTGGTCCGTTGCGGGTGGCGGTCGGCCGCGCGGCCGTCCCGGGCACGCCGTCCGTGGACGCCTCGGCGCTGCTCCTCGACGCCACGGGCCGGGTACGGGGCGACGCCGACCTCGTCTTCCACAACCAGCCCCTTCACCCCTCCGGCGCGGTGCGTCACGCCGGAGTCGGCCGGGCCGACGGCCAGTTCGCCGAGTGGCTGGAGCTGGACCTGCCGAACGTCGAGGCGTCCGTCCAGCGCGTGGTGATCGCCGGGTCCTGCGACGGGGGCACCTTCGGGCAGGTACCGGGGCTCTACCTCCAGGTGGTGGCGTACGACGGCACGATCGCCGTGCACTACGAGGTGGCCGACGCCTCCACCGAGACGGCCTTCGTGCTCGGCGAGTTCTACCGGCGCGACGGCGCGTGGCGCTTCCGCGCGGTGGGCCAGGGCTACGACTCGGGGCTTGCGGGTCTTGCCACGGACTTCGGCATCGAGGTGGCGCAGCCGGCGGTGCCCCGGGGGCCGGTCGTGAACACCGGGGTGTCGAAGGTGGCGGGACCGCCGGCCGGGACGACACCGGCGCCGACCCCGTCGGCACCCGCCGCGTCTGCCTCGTCCGGCGCACCTGCCGCACCCCCCGTGCCCGCGGTGCGGGGCGCGAACGGTTCGAAGTCCGCCGGGCCCTTCGGACCGGAGTTCCGCCCCTGGACCCGCAGCGGCCGCGGTGACCGCGAGATCTCTGTGAAACTGCCCGCGGGCCCGGTGATCGTGGAAGGCGAGCACGACGGCGAGGGCCTGTTCTGCGTCGACACCCTCGACGCCGAGAAGAAGCCGGACCGCCTCGTCCACAACAGCGCCCTGTCCCCCTACCTCGGCCGGAGCCTGGCCGTGGTGCCGGAGGACCGCCGGCTGCGGCTGCGTGTGCAGTTCGAGGGAGCGTGGAAGATCACCGTACGGCCGCTGTCCGCGGCGCGTCCGCTCGCCACCGGTGAGGAGGTGCGCGGCACCGGCCCGGAGGTGCTGCGCTGGGACGGACCCGCGGCCGACCTCGAGGGGTGGTTCGACGGCGGCAGGAACTCCGAGCTGTTCTGTGTGGAAAGCCACGAGCCCGACCGGCTGACCGCCCTCCACAACAGCCGCCTGCTCTTCAACGAGATCGGCCGGGTCGACAAGACCGCGCCGCTCCCGCGCGGCCCGGTGTTCGTCGCCGTGACCAACGGCGAGGGCGACTGGCGGCTCAGGGCCGCCCCCATCCCCGTCCTCGACGGCTCGGCCGCCCCCGCCGACAGCGTCTACAAGGGACGCCGGGACACCACGGTCACCCTGGTCAACCCGCGCCCCGGCCACCCGGCCCTGCTGGAGTACGACATCCGCAACGCCGACGACCAGGGCCACACGGTGACCCTGCTCGACGAGTACGGCGATTGCGACGGCGAGTGGCTCAACGGCTTCCGGCAGGGCGAGCGCGGCAGCGATGCGCTGTTCACCACGGGCCGGCAGCAGCGCACCCTGCAGATCCGCCGCGCGGGCAAGTGGCGGCTGCGGCTGCTGCCCATCGAGGAGGCGCCCCTGCTCAAGGGCCCCCTGGAGGGCACCGGCAGCGCCCTGCTGCGCTACCAGGGCCCGCCCACGCTGCTCACCCTGTCCCGGACGACCGAGGAGGCCGGCCATCTGGCGGCGCACGCGCTGAACCACCCGCGGGGCCAGCGCACCCTCATCGCCGACACCGACACCCGCCGCCGTCCCGTCGTCGGCCCCCTCTGGGTCGCCCCGGAAGGCTCGTGCTTCGTACGCGTCCAGGCCGGTGACAAGGTCGGCTGGCGTGTCGAGCCCGTGCCGCTCGACGAGGCCCCCGAGATCGGCGGGCGGACCAAGCGGGTGACGGGCCGCGGATTCGGAGTCGTACGTCACACCGGGCCCGAGACCGAGATGCTGCTCACCCACGACTACGACATGCTGCCCGACCTGATCCACCTCTTCGAGCTGGACGAAAACCTGTTCCCTGTGCGTCATATCGGAAGATCCCGCGGTGCGCACCGGGTCCCGAGCGGATTCCTCCAGGTCCGCGGTTTCGGCGAGTGGGGGCTGGAGCGGCGCGGCTGACCAGGAGTGATCGTCCACTCCTCGGGCAAACGATTGGACACGGACGCCGGGGTCCCCCGCATCATGGAAGGGTCCCGGCCGTCCGGGCACGCACAGGTACGTCACGCAGAGGAGTCCCCGTGAAGGTAGGAATCGTCGGAGCCACCGGCCAGGTCGGCACGGTCATGCGCAGGATCCTGGCCGAGCGGAACTTCCCGGTCGACGAGCTGCGCCTGTTCGCCTCGGCCCGCTCCGCGGGGACGGTCCTGGACGACGTGACGGTCGAGGACGCGGCCACGGCCGACTACACCGGCCTGGACATCGTGCTGTTCTCCGCGGGCGGCGCGACCTCCAAGGCCCTCGCCGAGAAGGTCGCCTCCCAGGGCGCCGTCGTGATCGACAACTCCTCCGCCTGGCGCAAGGACCCCGAGGTCCCGCTGGTGGTCTCCGAGGTCAACCCGCACGCGATCGCGAACCGCCCCAAGGGCATCATCGCCAACCCGAACTGCACCACCATGGCCGCCATGCCCGTGCTGCGCCCGCTGCACGCGGAGGCCGGCCTTCAGGCGCTGGTCGTCGCCACCTACCAGGCCGTCTCCGGCTCCGGTCTCGCGGGCGTCGCCGAGCTGCACGGCCAGGCGCAGAAGGTGATCGCCGACGCCGACAAGCTCACCCACGACGGCGAGGCCGTGGACTTCCCGGAGCCCGCCGTCTACAAGCGCCCCATCGCCTTCAACGTGCTGCCCCTCGCCGGCAGCATCGTCGACGACGGCCTGAACGAGACCGACGAGGAGCAGAAGCTCCGCAACGAGTCCCGCAAGATCCTGGAGATCCCCGAGCTGAAGGTCTCCGGCACCTGTGTGCGCGTCCCGGTCTTCGCCGGCCACTCCCTCCAGGTCAACGCCCGCTTCGCCCGTCCGATCAGCCCCGAGCGCGCCACCGAGCTGCTCGCGGACGCCCCCGGCGTGGTCGTCACCGACATCCCCACCCCGCTCCAGGCGGCCGGCAAGGACCCGTCGTACGTCGGCCGCATCCGCAAGGACGAGACCGTCGACAACGGCCTCGCCCTGTTCATCTCCAACGACAACCTCCGCAAGGGCGCCGCGCTGAACGCGGTGCAGATCGCGGAGCTGGTCGCCGAGGAGCTGAAGGCCGCGCGCTAGGGCCTGCGCACCTCGTAATAGAAGCAGCCGTACTCGACGGCCCGGACGTGGACCAGCGCCACGGCCGGGTCGTCGAACGCTTTTGCGAGGGCTTCCTCGAAGCCGCTCTCCACGAGCTCCCCGCCGAGGATGTGCCCGTCGGCGGAGTAGCGCCGCAGCACCCGGTGGGCGTTGGTGAAGGGCAGCTCCCCGCCCTCGGGCCCGGCGCAGTCGTCGGCGTGGACGAAGACCGGGCCCTGCTCGTCGTACGGCCCGGGGCGCGCGCCGGTCCGGGCCGCCCAGCGGCGCAGCGGGGCGTACGAGACCAGGGCGATCCGCTCGCCCGGCCGGCTGTGGCGCAGGCAGCAGCGCAGCGGGGCGCCGCCCTCCTCGTCCGTCACGGGGACCGGCTCGCGCCCCTGGTCGTCGGCGGCGCGCAGTTCCTTCAGGACCGCCGGCTCGATCGCTCGTGCGATGTATGTCGTCATGCTTCCAGCGTCGCCGCGCGACGAGCCGGGCACCGGCGGATTCCGGACGTGGCGTTCCGCAACCGGTCGGGGGCGGACGGTTCGGGCCGCAGGGGCGGGGGCAGAGGGTTTCCCCTCGGGTCGCCCGTGACGGCCGTCGACCACCCCGGACCGGGACATTCACATGGAAGGATGGCCGGACCGACACATCGAGGTGGACCGAGGAGATGACCGCGTGCCTGGCACAAACCTGACTCGCGAAGAGGCGCAGCAGCGGGCGGAGCTGCTCACCGTTGACTCGTACGAGGTCGATCTCGACCTCTCCGGCGCGCAGGAGGGCGGCACCTATCGGTCTGTGACCACGGTGCGCTTCGACGTCGCCCGGGGCGGCGCCGAGTCCTTCATCGACCTGGTCGCGCCGGCCGTCCACGAGGTGACCCTCAACGGCGACGCGCTGGACCCGGCCGAGGTCTTCGCGGACTCGCGGATCGCCCTGCCCGGCCTGCTCCAGGGCCGCAACATCCTGCGCGTGGTCGCGGACTGCGCGTACACCAACACCGGTGAGGGCCTGCACCGGTTCGTCGACCCGGTCGACGACCAGGCCTACCTGTACACCCAGTTCGAGGTGCCGGACGCCCGGCGGGTGTTCGCGTCGTTCGAGCAGCCGGACCTGAAGGCGACCTTCCAGTTCACCGTGAAGGCGCCCGAGGGCTGGACCGTCATCTCCAACTCGCCGACCCCGGAGCCCAAGGACAACGTCTGGGTCTTCGAGCCGACGCCGCGGATCTCGACGTACATCACGGCGCTGATCGTGGGCCCGTACCACTCGGTGCACAGCGTGTACGAGAAGGACGGCCAGTCCGTGCCGCTGGGCATCTACTGCCGTCCCTCGCTGGCCGAGTTCCTGGACTCGGACGCCATCTTCGAGGTGACCCGGCAGGGCTTCGAGTGGTTCCAGGAGAAGTTCGACTACGACTACCCGTTCGCCAAGTACGACCAGCTGTTCGTGCCGGAGTTCAACGCGGGCGCGATGGAGAACGCGGGCGCGGTGACCATCCGCGACCAGTACGTGTTCCGCTCGAAGGTGACGGACGCGTCGTACGAGGTGCGGGCCGAGACCATCCTGCACGAGCTGGCCCACATGTGGTTCGGCGACCTGGTCACCATGGAGTGGTGGAACGACCTGTGGCTGAACGAGTCGTTCGCCACGTACACGTCGATCGCGTGCCAGGCGGCGGCCCCCGGCTCCCGCTGGCCGCACTCGTGGACCACGTTCGCCAACTCGATGAAGACCTGGGCGTACCGGCAGGACCAGCTGCCCTCCACGCACCCGATCATGGCGGACATCCGCGACCTGGACGACGTGCTCGTCAACTTCGACGGCATCACGTACGCCAAGGGCGCCTCCGTCCTCAAGCAGCTGGTGGCGTACGTCGGTGAGGACGAGTTCTTCCGCGGCGTGCAGGCCTACTTCAAGCGGCACGCCTTCGGCAACACCCGGCTGTCCGACCTGCTGGGCGCGCTGGAGGAGACCTCCGGGCGCGACCTGAAGACCTGGTCGAAGAAGTGGCTGGAGACGGCCGGCATCAACATCCTGCGCCCGGAGATCGAGCTGGACGCCCAGGGCGTGATCACCTCCTTCGGCATCCGCCAGGAGGCCCCCGCGCTGCCGGCGGGCGCCAAGGGCGAGCCGGTGCTGCGCCCGCACCGCATCGCCGTCGGCCTGTACGACGTCGACGCGGCGACGGGCAAGCTGGTGCGCACCGAGCGCATCGAGCTGGACGTGGACGGCGAGCTGACGGCCGTCGAGCAGCTGACCGGCCGGGCCCGCCCGGACGTGGTGCTGCTCAACGACGACGACCTGTCGTACGCCAAGGTCCGCCTGGACGAGAAGTCCCTCGCGGTCGTCACCGAGCACCTCGGCGACTTCGAGGCGTCGCTGCCGCGCGCCCTGTGCTGGGCCTCGGCCTGGGACATGACGCGGGACGCGGAGCTGCCCACCCGCGACTACCTCTCGCTCGTGCTGTCCGGCATCGGCAAGGAGTCGGACATCGGCCTGGTGCAGTCGCTCCAGCGGCAGGTCAAGCTGGCGATCGACCTGTACGCCGACCCGGCCGCCCGCGAGACGCTGCTCACCCGCTGGACCGACGCCACGCTGGCGCACCTGCGCTCCGCGGAGCCGGGTGGCGACCACCAGCTGGCCTGGGCGCGTGCCTTCGCGGCGACGGCCCGTACTCCGGAGCAGCTGGACCTGCTGGAGGCCCTGCTGGACGGCTCCGAGACGATCGAGGGCCTGGCCGTGGACACCGAGCTGCGCTGGGCGTTCGTACAGCGGCTCGCGGCGGTCGGCCGGTTCGACGAGACGGAGATCGCGGCCGAGTACGAGCGCGACCGGACGGCGGCCGGTGAGCGTCACGCCGCGACCGCGCGCGCCGCGCGTCCGACCGCGGAAGCCAAGGCGGAGGCCTGGGCGTCGGTCGTGGAGTCCGACAAGCTGCCCAACGCTCTCCAGGAGGCCGTGATCGGCGGCTTCGTCCAGACCGACCAGCGTGAACTCCTCGCCCCGTACACGGAGAAGTTCTTCGCCGCGGTCAAGGACGTCTGGGACTCCCGCTCCCACGAGATGGCCCAGCAGATCGCCGTCGGCCTCTACCCGACGGTCCAGGTCTCCCAGGACACCCTGGACCGCACGGACGCCTGGCTGGCCTCCGCCGAGCCGGGCGCGGCCCTGCGCCGCCTGATCTCGGAGTCCCGCGCGGGCGTCGAGCGGGCGCTGAAGGCCCAGGCGGCGGACGCCGCGTAGGTCCTTTTCGGGGCGCCCGCAGTGGTACGAACTGCTGCGGGCGCCCCTCAGGTTTGTGCGCAGACCCGCCGACCGATGTCGAGCATCGTGCGCACATGCAGCCCGGTCTGGGCGGAGACAGGCACCCAGCGGGGTGCGTAGGCCTTCTCCAGCTCCTGGCACCACTCGCGGACGAGGTCGCCGAGCGCGTCGGCGGTGGCCGGGTCGACGGGGGCGAGCGCGCGGCGCATCAGTGAGCGAATGCCGATCTCCTCGGCCATGCGGGCACCCCTCACCCAAATCGCCTACGACGCATCGGACTTGCCGGAGCAAAAGCCCTGTCACGAGCTTGCGCCAAGGGTCATGCGGGTGAACATCAGTGTCAACCACACACATTCACTCTTCGAGAGGTGTCAGTCGGCCCCGGCCGCCGTCCGCAGGGCCTCCAGTACGCGGGACACCGCCGGGGTCTCCGACGCGCCTCGGCGGACCGCGGTCAGGATGTGGCGGACCGGGCAGTCGGCGGTGAGTTCGCGCATGGTGACGCCCTCGCGGTGGACGGCGGCCAGGCGGGGGACGAGGGCGACGCCCATGCCGGCCTCGACCATGGCGAGGATCGCGGTCCAGCCGGTTGCCGAGTGGGCCTGGTGGGGGGTGAAGCCGGCGGACTCGCAGGCTGTGCGGGTGATGTCGGACCAGGGGCCGCTGCCGCCGAAGATCCAGGGTTCGGCGGCGAGGTCGCGGAGGTGGAGGGGGTCGGCGTCGGCCAGGGGGTGGTCGGGGGGAAGGGCCACGTCCAGGGGGTCGGCGAGCAGGGGGTGGAGGTCGAAGCGGGGGTCCTGGGTGGTGGGGGCGTGGGCCGCCAGGGACAGGGCGAGGTCGACCTCGCCCGCGGCCAGCAGGTCGTAGGCCTCGGCCGCCTCCGTCTCGCGGACCCGGACCGTCACGCCGGGGTGCGCCGCGCGCAGTGCCCGTACGGCCGGGACCACCAGGGCCGGTACGGCCGTGGCGAAGGCGCCGACCCGGACCTCGCCGGCCTCGCCCTGGGTGTACGCGGCCAACGCGGCGTCGGCGCGTTCCAGTTGCTCGAAGACCGCCTCCGCGTGACGGAGTACCAGCCGGGCCGCGTCGGTGAGCCGGACCCGGCGGCCGTGGGCCTCCAGCAGGGGGACGCCGAGTTGCCTGGACAGGTTGGTCAGTTGCTGGGAGACCGCCGACGGGGTCATCCGCAGGGCCTCGGCCGTGGCCGTGACGGTGCCCTCCTCCCGCAGGGTGCGCAGGATGTGCAGTTTCCGGATGTCCCACTCGGCCATGGCCCGCAACCTACGTCACCGCCGCGCGCCCGCGCCCAGCACCACCCCGCCCAGGATCAGCGCCATGCACCCCGCCTGCGCCCAGCCCGTCGGCTCGTCGAGCAGCACCCAGGACAGCAGGGCCACACAGACCGGCTGGAGGTAGTAGACGACCCCCGCGCGGGACGGGCCGACCAGCGCGATCGCCCGGTTCCAGGCGAAGAAGGCCACGGCCGAGGAGGCGATGCCCACGTAGAGGAGGGGCAGGACCGTGCCGGGCGTCGGGGTGAAGCCGCCCTGGAGGGCGAAGCTCGCCGCCTGGACGGGCAGCAGCATCAGGGTGCCGAAGAAGAAGGTCGTGAACAGGAAGGCCGTACCGGTGAGTTCGGCGGGGCGGCGGCGCAGCAGCGCGCTGTACGAGCCGAAGCTCGCCATCGCCGCGACCATCCAGACGTCCCCCGCCGAGAACGACGCCCCCGTCCCGCCGCCGACCAGCAGCAGCACCCCCGCGCACGCCGTCAGCAGCCCGGCCGCCCGGCGCGCTCCGAGACGTACGCCCGCCGCGCGCTCGTACACGGCCATCAGCACCGGCGACGCGGCCATGATCATGCCCATGTTGGCGGCGGGGGTGGTCAGGCCCGCCTGGTTGACGAGCGTGTTGTAGAGGGCGACCCCGAGAAAGGACGCCAGGAGGACGAAGCGCAGGTGGCGGCGGATCAGGGCCCGCTGCCGCCAGGCCTGCCGGGCGCCGAAGGGTGCCACCACGGCGAGTGCCACCACCCAGCGCCAGAAGGCGTGCTGCACCGGCGGCACGCTGTCGGCGAGGCCCCGGGAGGTGACGAAGCTGCCGGACCAGACGACCGTGGCCAGCAGAGCGAGAGCGAGCCCGAGGACGGGGGTGGCCGTCCTCGGGCTCGTACGGGTGGTGGTGGCGGTCTTCAGCGTTTGGGCCACGGAGGTCCTTTCTGCGCGGTGATCGGTGAGGGATCTACCGTCGCAGCGCCGGACCTGTCACGTCCATCGAAACTTTCTGTTCGTTCTTTTCAGTAGAACTGAACGATTCCTCGACCTCCTGGCCCTCCTTGGCCTCCTGTGCCTCCTGGGCCTTCCGGGCCTTCGGTGCCGGCCGTCCGCCGATCTGGCCGAAGACCGTCGCTCCGAACGCCAGCCCCATCCCCACCAGTTGCACCGGGCTGAGCGTCTGCCCGAGCGCCACCCAGCCGACGACCGCGGCGGTCAGCGGAGACAGCGGGCCGAGGAAGGTGACCTGCGTGGCGCTGAGCCGGCCGATGCCACGGAACCAGAGCCAGTACGACACCGCCGTGTTGCCCAGCGCGAGGTAGAGGTAGCCGCCGATCGCCGGGGCGTCCAGCGCGGGCGGGGCGCCCTCGACCAGCAGGGCGAGCGGGGCGATGAGCAGGCCGCCCGCGGTGAGCTGCCAGCCGGTCAGCGCGAGCGGGCCCACGCCCTCGGGCCGGCCCCACCTCTTGGTGAGGACCGTGCCGGTGGACATCGACGCGGTGGACGCGACGGCCGCCAGCACCCCTACGGTGTCCAGCGCCCCGGCCGCCTTCAGCACCACCAGGCTGACGCCGAACGCCGCCGCGATCCCGGTGAGCACCGAGCGCAGGGTCGCTCGTTGCCCGAGCAGCACCGCCGACAGCCCCACCACGAACAGCGGGCCCGCCGAGCCGACGACCGCGGCCATGCCCCCGGGCAGCCGGTACGCCGACAGGAACAGCAGCGGGAAGAACGCCCCGATGTTCAGCGCGCCCAGCACCCCCGCCTTCCACCACCAGGCGCCGCGCGGCAGCACCCGGGCGAGGGCCAGCAGGAGCAGCCCGGCGGGCAGGGCCCGCATCAGGCCGGTGAACAGGGGCCGGTCGGCCGGCAGGAACTCGGTGGTGACGGCGTAGGTGGTGCCCCAGGAGATCGGGGCGAGGGCGGTGAGCAGGACGGTGGCGGAGCGCTTCATGGCCGGAGTCCTTTCGAAGCGACGGGGTTCTTTGCGGAGTGGAGGGGTTCTTGCGGAGCGGAGGGGTGCTGGGGAAGCGAGGAGCTCGTTTGGAGCGGAGCGTTGAGAGTTAGGCGGCGAGACGGGCAGGCTCGGTGGGTCCGGCCGCCTTGGTGGGTTCGGCCGCCTTGGTGGGTTCGGCCGCCTCGGTGGGTTCGGCCGCCTCGACGTGCCCCTCGGCGGGCTCCGCGCCGCGAGCCACCGCCACCGTCACCGCCACCGGCCGGACCGCCTCGGCCGGCAGCCGCCGCTCGACGCGGATCAGCAGGGTGGCCGCGATGGCCGAGGTGACGATCAGGACGGCCCAGGGGGCGCGGCCGTCGAGGGCGAGCAGCGTGGTGAACAGGGAGGGCGCGACCGCCTTGGCCAGCGACCAGGACATCTGGTACGCCGCCATGTACCGGCCCCGTACCGCCTCGGGCGCCGCCGACACCGCGAGCACCTCGGCGGCCGGGCTGTGGATCAGCTCGCCCAGGGTGTAGAGGACGACCACGACCAGCAGGGCGGTGCCCAGCACGGTGTCGTTCTGCGGCCGCAGCGTGCCGAGCACGATGTTCGCGGCGAACGCGGCGGCGAACAGCGCCCCGCCCAGCCCCGCGGCCCGGGTGCGCCGGGCCCCGGCCCGCCGGACGCGGGAGCCGACGTACACCCCGGCGGCCGCGCACAGCACGGTGTTGACGGTGAAGGCGGAGCCGGTGAGGACGGCCGGGCCGTTCAGCGACTGCACGATGAAGAGCGGGAAGAGCACCGACAGGGCGGAGTAGCTGAGCGCGTTGAGGAAGTTGGCGCCGGTGAGGACCAGGAAGGGCCGGTCGGTGAGGACGAGCCGGTATCCGGCGCCGGGCCTGCGTGCGGGGGCCGGTTCGGTGGAGCGCACCGGCTTCAGCGGGCGCACCAGCAGCGCGGCGAGCGCGAAGGACAGGGCGTTGCCCCAGGCGGCGTAGGTGTAGCCGGCGGGACCGGCGAGGGCGATGACGAGGGTGGCCAGCAGGGCGCCGGCGCCGTTGCCGCCGTTCTGCAGCGCGCGGGTGGCCGCCTGGAGCCGGTCACGGCCCTCTCCCCTGGCCACCTCGCCGATCAGCGACTGGTTGACGGCCGGGAAGGCCCGGTCGGCTGCCGCGGTGACCAGTGCGACCGCGGCGAAGGCGGAGAGGGACTGGGCGAAGGGGTAGAGGGCGAAGCCGACCACCCGCACGCCGTACAGCACGTACAGCACCCGCTTGGCGCCGTACCGGTCGATCGCCGCCCCGGCGGCCGGGAGCGCGCCGAGTCCGGCGAGCCCGGTGACCGTGAGGACCGCGCCGACGACGGCGAAGGAGAGGCCGGTGACGTAGTGGAAGAACACCAGGGTGAAGGGGACGTACATGCCCGTCCCGATGCCGTTGACGGCGGCCGCTACGGGCAGCGCCCACTGCCCTGCTACGCGCTCGTGCTTCTTGCGCATGACGTCCCCCTGCTGTGACCCTCGATCGACCGCCGAAGCGGCTTGATGGGAAGTAGCTTAGCGCTAAGCAACTTTTATGCAAGCCACTTTGCACTGACCTACTTTCATCCGAGCTACTTTCTTGCGGCCGACCGGTCCGCGGCGGATACTCCTGCCCATGAACCCGAACCCCGAGCCCCAGGACCGCCCGGACGCGGTGGACGCGATCATCGGCCAGTGGGGGGCCGTACGCCCCGACCTCGACACCAAGGCGATGGAGGTCTTCGGCCGCGTCTACCGGCTCGCGCGCACGATGGGCGACCGGATGGAGAAGGCGTACGCGCGCTTCGGGATCTCACGCGGCGAGTTCGACGTCCTCGCCACGCTGCGCCGCTCCGGCGAGCCCTACACCCTCTCGCCGCGCCAGCTGTCCTCCACGCTGATGCTGACCACCGGCGGCATGACCGGCCGCCTGGACAAGCTGGAGCGCGCCGGCCTGCTGCGCCGCTCCCCCGACCCGCACGACCGCCGCGGCCTCCAGGTCACCCTCACCGAGGAGGGCCTGACCCTGATCGACGAGGCCGTCGGCGCGGGCCTCGCCGTCCAGACCGAGGCCCTGTCCGAGATGGACCCCGCCGAGGCGGAACAACTGGCCGTACTGCTGCGCAAGTTGCTCGCGGGCACCCAGGACCACTGAGGAAGGGGACGACCATGGCGGACTGGGAACTGCGCCCGGCCACACCGGCCGACCTCGAACCGGCGGTCGCGATACGCGCCGAGGCCATGCGCCCCGACCTGGTGCGGCTGGGCCGCTACGACGACGTACGAGTCCGGCAGCGTCTGCGCGACTCCTTCGACCCCGCCCACACCTGGGCGATCGAGGTGTCCGGCGCCTTCGCCGGCTGCGTGGCCCTGCGCCCGGCCGACGACGCCCACTGGCTGGAGCACTTCTACCTCGACCCCGCCCTGCACGGCCACGGCGTCGGCACCGCCGTCCTGCGCGCCCTGCTCGAACGCTGCGACGCCGACGGGCTGCGGGTCCGGCTCAACGTCCTCAACGGCAGCCCGGCCCGCCGGCTGTACGAGCGGCACGGGTTCGGGCTGGAGAGCGAGGACCCGGTGGACGTGTTCATGGTCCGCGAGCCGGTCGAGCGCGAGCAGAAGAGCTAGGGCCTGTCTTCCGGATCAGGCCGGCTGCGAGGCGCTTCCGCCTACTGGCCGGGTCGAGCGGGGTCTGGTGCGTGCAGCTGCAAGGCGGAGGAGGGAGTCGACGCGATGGGGGTCCCCCCGCTCGAGCGAAGCCGAGAGTGGGGGAGTCGGCGAGTGACGACAACGCGGCTGGGGGTCCCCCCACGCCCTTAAGGCAGTGGGGGAGCGCGTGCCAGACCCCGCGACGCCGGCATGATCCGGAAGACAGGCCCTAGGCGCCCGCCAGCCACGCCAGCATGCGGCCACGTGACCAGCACCGTCCGACGGCCTCGGCACGCAGGGCCGCGTGCTCGAACACCGCGAGACCGATGACACTGTGGCCGGAGGCGCGGCGGTCGCCGAACGTCGGGATCGCCGGCGCGACCCCGACGCCCTCCGCCGACACCCAGGCCACCGGCCGCCCGGTCGCCGCCTCGTCGAGGCGTTGCAGGAAGCGCAGCCGGCTCTCCGGCGGCAGGGCCGACAGCGCCCACGTCGTGGCGACCACCGGCAGGGCGTCCTCGGGCACCCGGGCGAGGGCGTCGGGCAGCAGGTCGAGGGCGTCGCCGCGCAGCAGCAGCGGCGGGTCCGTCGCCGCCAGCGCCAGCTCGGCGTCGAGCCTCGCGCGGCGCTCCGGCCGGTCGGGAGGCAGACAGGCCCGCAGCCAACGGGCCTCGTCCGCGTCCGTCACATCGACCGACTCTGAGTCGATGCCGATACGGGCGACGACCTCGGGGATCGCCCGCGCCGGGACGGGCCGGTCCCCCACGACCGAGCAGGTGAGCCGCACGGGCGAGGCCGGATCGCCCAGCACCTGCCCGTCGCCGTACGTGATGCCGACGCGGTCGACATTGAGGTTGAGCCCCGCCCCGCAGCCCACGTCGATCAGCCCCACCGCCTTCGCGCCGACCCGCCGCGCCGCCTCGGCGACGGCCGGATAGAGCACGGCACAGCGTCCCGTCACGTCGGTCCGCGTCCGCCGACGCACGGCAAGGGCCGCCACCTCGTCGGCCCTGACCAGCAGCGTCTCGACGGCCGCCCGCGCGGCGGCGTCCCCGTCCCCGGCGGCGTACGCGGCGGCCAGCTCCGGGGCACGTCCCGCGAGGGCCAGGTCATACAGCGCGGCCAGGATCAGTGCGGGCTGCCTCTTCCTCGCCGGCGCCGCCTCGACGGCGCGCAGGGCCGCCTCGGACTCGCTCAGCGCGACGGCGACCCGCTCGTACAGCGCCGAGGTCCCGGCGGCATCGACCTCCCCGAAGCGCCGGTACACCTCGGCGAGCGTGCGGGGCCTGGCCATGAGTGCTGCTCCCTGCGGTCGGTCCTGGCGATCACGGCGACCCTCTCACGAACGGCGTCGACCGGGGCCGGAGTTGCTCAGCCCACGTGGGCGGCGAGAGCGGCCTCTACCTCGGCCGGGGTGGCTCGGTCGGCTGCCCAGGCGGTGTATCCGTCGGGGCGTACCAGCAGGGCCGTACGGCGGTCGCTCGCCCAGCGTGCGGTGCCGAGCCGGTCCTTGCGGGTGCCGCCGTCGTCGTAGGCGTCCGGGGTGATCAGGACGAACCGGCCGCCGCGCAGGGCTTCGTAGAGGCGGCCGCCGCCGGCGAGGGCGATGTCGGGGACGCGGGTGCCGGTGAGGCGGTGGGCGCCGCGGGGGGCGGGGTAGCGGTAGCCGATGCCGGTGATCTGGCCGGCGGCCTTGCGGCGGGCGGGGCCGACCGCGCCGAGGAAGTGGGCCAGAGCGGCGCGCAGGGCGAGGGTCCAGGGCCGCTTGGCCATCGCGAGGCGGACGATGCCGCCGCTGCTGCGCAGCACCGACCTGCCGACGGGGTGGCGCTCGGCCTGGTAGGTGTCGAGGAGGTCGTCGCCCGCGTGGCCGCCGAGCACCTGGGCCAGCTTCCAGCCGAGGTTGGCCGCGTCCTGGAGGCCGGTGTTCATGCCCTGGCCGCCGGCCGGGGTGTGCACGTGCGCGGCGTCCCCGGCGAGGAACACGCGGCCCACGCGGTAGGCGGGTGCCTGGCGCTCGTCGCTGTGGAAGCGGGACATCCACCGGGCGTCGTACATCCCGAAGTCCCGCCCGAGCGCGAGCCGGGCGATCTCCTTGACCTCCTCCAGGTCCAGCGGCTCGTGGTCGGGGACGTTCCGCCGGCGGTCCCAGCCGATCACCCGGTAATAGCCGTCGCCGAAGGGTGCGATGAAGGCGAAGGCGTCCCCGACGGCGTTGACGGTGAGCAGCGCCTCGGGCTCCTCGGCGAGCCGGACGTCCGCGAGCACGACGGAGCGGATGACCGAGTGACCGGGGAAGGGCAGCCCGACCTCCTGACGCACCGCGCTGCGCATCCCGTCCGCCCCGACGACGTACGCGGCCCGCAGCTCCTCCTCCTGCCCCTCGGGGGTGCGCACCTTCAGGGTCACGCCGTCCGCGTCCTGGGCGAGGCCGGTCATCTCGGTCTCGTAGCGGAAGTCGACCCCGGCCTCCTCGGCGCGCCGGCGCAGGGCCTTCTCGACCTCGTACTGCGGGATGACCAGCAGGTGGTTGAACCGGGAGGGCAGCGCGGCGAGGTCGACGGTGAGCCGCCCGAACAGCCGCAGCCGGTCGAGCTGCCGGCCTGCCGCCTCCAGCTCGTCGGCGAGGCCGCGCGCGTCGAGCTGCTCCAGGGTGCGGGCGTGCACGGCGAAGGCACGGGAGAGGTTGCTGATCTTCGCGGGGCGCTTCTCGACGAGGGTGACGGGGATGCCTGCGGTGGCGAGGTCACCGGCGAGGAGGAGGCCGGTGGGGCCGGAGCCGACGACGATCACGGCGGCGTCCCGGACGGTGTCGCCGGTGGTGGAGCGGGCGGTGCCAGTGGTGCCGGTCATGGTGGCCTCCTGGATGCCTACGCTTGTTGGCCAACATCCGTTGACCAACGCTCGTCGACGACGATAGAGGCGAGGGGCGCGCGGGTCAACACTTGTTGGCCAACACTTGTGGGCAGAAGCTCGCGACCACGACGGTGGCTGATCGCGCAAGCCAACCCTTGTTGGCCAACACACGTTGGCCTACGCTCGTTGGCATGACAGACGGCACCACCACCCCCGCCTCGGACGCCCCACCCAACCGCCGGTCCGACGCCACCCGCGCCGCCATCCTCGACGCCGCGCGGGAGCGCTTCGCGGCGGACGGCTACGAGCGCGCCACCATCCGCGCCATCGCGCGGGACGCACGCATCGACCCGTCGATGGTGATGCGGTACTACGGCAACAAGGAGGGCCTGTTCGCCGCCGCCGTCGCGGTCGATCTGCGGATGCCGGACGTGCGCGCACTGCCCCGGGAGGACGTCGGCCGGGCGCTGGTGCGGCACTTCCTCGGCCTGTGGGAGGACAGCGAGATCCTCACCGCCCTCCTGCGCGTCGGCGCCACCAGCCAGGCCGGGGCCGAGCGGATGCAGGGCATCTTCCGCGACCAGTTGCTGCCCGTCGCGCGCGCGGTGTGCCCGGACGCCGAGCAGGTGACGACCCGGGCCGCGCTGTGCGCCACACAGCTTCTCGGGCTGGCGCTCACCCGTTACGTCCTGCGCCTGCCGCCGGTCGTCGCGCTGCACCCGGAGGAGATCGTGGCGTGGCTGGCGCCCACGGTGCAGCGGTACCTGACGGCCGCGCACCCCTGAGAGCGGCGGCCGGGAAACACCGAGGGCGGCACCCGGAAAGCAACGAGGGCGCCGGCCCCTGCCGCGGGTGTGCGGCGGGGTCGGCGCCCTCGGGAAGAGCGGGGGACGGTCAGGCGCGGGCCTTGGCCTTCGCCTTCGGGGTGCGGTCCTTCGAACGGTCGAGGACCATCACCAGGCCGGCGATGACCGCGAAGAGGGCGAGCGGGGCGAGCACGAACTGGCCCAGCGTCTCGATGACGCTCAGGCCCGTGCCGGGGTCGTCACCGTCGTCACGCGTCAGCGCGAGCGCGGGGGACGACATGAGCAGCATCATCAGCGTCGTACCGGCGGCCAGGGCGCCGGCGCGCAGGGCGTTCTTCTTGTCCACGGTGCCAAAGTTAGCGAACGTCTGTTGGGGGCGCTCGTCCGGGGGTCCGTTATTCGGCTCGGGGCGCTGTTGTCTCCTTCTCCCACCCGCGCAGCGCCGGTGACAAGTCGGCCGAGACCTGCGACTCTCCCTCTTCCGTTGCTCGCCGTCGGCGGCTTCCCCTTACGCCCTCCCCCTCACCCCCTCACCTCCCCCCTCAGCACCTCCACCAAGGCCCGCAGCCGCCCCGACTCCGCCAGTTCCTCCAGCGGCACCGGGCGTCCCTCGGCGTCGGCGACGGGGAGGCGCCAGTTCGGGTACTGGTCCCACGTGCCGGGGAGGTTCTGGGGGCGGCGGTCGCCGATGCCGTCGGGCAGCCAGAGGCCGACCAGGCGGGCCGGGGTGCGGGCGAGGAAGCGGTGGACGGCCTGGACCTCGGCCTCCTCGGAGGAGAGGTCGGAACCGCCGCCGGTGCCGGACAGGAAGCCGAGGCGGGTGAGCAGGGCCAGCCACTCGGCGACGTCCGTGGCGGCCTCGTCGCGTTCCTCGGCGAGGGGACGGCCCAGCAGCCCGAGCCGGTCGCGGAGTTCGACGTGTTCGCCGGTGAGCCGGGCGGCGGTGGGCGGCAGGTCGTGCGTGGTGGCGGTGGCGAGGCAGTCGGCGCGCCAGGCGGAGGGCGGCAGGGGCAGCCCGTCGCCCTCCCAGTCGCGCTCGAACCACAGCACCGACGTGCCCAGCACGCCCCGCTCCCGCAGGGCCTCGCGCACACCCGGCTCGACCGTCCCCAGGTCCTCCCCGATGACGACCGCCCCGGCCCGCGAGGCCTCGAGCACCAGGACGGCGAGCATGGCCTCGGCGTCGTAGCGGACGTAGGCGCCCTCGGTGGGCGGGAGTCCCTGCGGGACCCACCACAGCCGGAAGAGGCCCATGACGTGGTCGATGCGCAGGGCGCCCGCGTAGCGGAAAAGGCCCCGCAGCAGCGAGCGGTAGGGCGCGTAGCCGGACGCGGCCAGCCGGTCGGGGCGCCAGGGCGGCAGGCCCCAGTCCTGGCCGTGGGCGTTGAAGGCGTCGGGCGGGGCGCCCACCGACATGCCGGCGGCGAAGTACTCGGCTTGCGCCCAGGCGTCGGCGCCGCCGGGGTGCACGCCGACGGCCAGGTCGTGGACGAGCCCGACCGGCATGCCCGCCTCACGGGCGACGCGCTGCGCGGCGACGAGCTGGCTGTCGGTGAGCCAGGCGAGCCAGGTGTGGAAGTCGACCCGGTCCATCAGCTCGGTCCGGGCGCGGGCGGTCTCGGCCGAGCGCGGGTCGCGCAGCGCGGCAGGCCATTGCTGCACGTCACCGCCGTACACCTCGGCGAGCGCGTTCCAGGTGGCGTGGTCCTCCAGGTCGCGGCCCTGCGCGGCGAGGAAGTCGCAGTAGGCGGCCCGCCGACCGGGGCCGAGGGGCACGGCCCGGACGAGTTCGAGGGCCTCGCGCTTGAGTTCCCATACGGCGTCCCGGTCGATCAGCGCGCCCTT
The DNA here is from genome assembly GCF_044763135.1 of Streptomyces sp. NPDC096205. Classification (NCBI taxonomy): domain Bacteria; kingdom Bacillati; phylum Actinomycetota; class Actinomycetes; order Kitasatosporales; family Streptomycetaceae; genus Streptomyces; species Streptomyces sp. NPDC096205. Next base: position 1,052,092 of record NZ_JBIWFS010000002.1, read on the forward strand.
GTCGAGCACGGACTCCCTGAGCCGGGCGGCGCGCTCCAGGAGCCCGGCGACGCGCTCGCGGTCGTCGACGTAGGCGAGTTCGGGGACGTCCTCGACGCGCAGATGCACGGGGTCGGGGAAGCGGCGGGAGGAGGGCCGGTAGGGCGAGGGGTCGGTGGGGCTGCCGGGCACGGCCGCGTGCAGCGGGTTGACCTGCACGAACCCGGCCCCGAGCGCCCGTCCCGCCCAGGCGGTGAGCTCGCCGAGGTCCCCGAGGTCGCCCATGCCCCAGGAGCGCCGGGAGAGCAGGGAGTAGAGCTGGACGAGCAGGCCGTACGACCGTCCCGGCGGGGTGGGCAACCGGTCCGGGGCGACGATCAGATGCGCCTGGGCGGTGCGTCCGTCCGGCGCGTGGGCCTGAAGCCGGTGCACCCCGACGGGCAGCCCCTCGACGGAACCTTCGAGGACGGCCCCGTCGGACCCCTCATGGACGGCCCCGTCCTCGGTCTCGACCCGCAGCCGGGTCCCGGCCGGCAGCTCGGGCAGGCCGCCGTCCGCCCCCTGCCACACCACGACCGTCGGCGGCAGCAGCCGTAGGCCCGTCTCCCGCTCCCGGGCGGCGAGCGCGGCGCGTACGGCGTCCGGGGTGCTCGCGTCGACGCCGAGGGCGGCGAGGACGCGGACGAGGGCGGCCGGTGAGGCGGTGACCGTGCGGTCGGGGGCGGGCCGGTAGGAGGTGGCGACGCCGTGCAGGTCGGCGAGTCGGGCCAGCTCCTCGTCCAGGGGGCGGTCCGGGCTGGGTGCGGTCATCTACGGCCTCGTGGAGTGGGCGTCCGGGGCGGCGAGCGGCGGCTCGCTGGTGAGGGGTGCGGCGTCGGGCAGCGGGGGTTCGCTGGTCAGCGGGGCCTGGGAGCAGGCGCTCTCGGCGGAGAACACGCGCACGGGCGCGGCCGTGGCGGGCTCCGCCGGGCGTTTGGACAGGGCCGAGAGCAGAAGGTGTGCCGATGCGGCCACGGGGGGCTCCTTCGGTAGGGGTACACATGCGTCGGACCAACACAGCCCTACCCAGCGGGCGCGACCGCAGACGTCACAGATGACGAATACCGCGAGTCGCCACAATCCCTGCGGGCCTCGGGAACACTCCCCTCCCGACTATTCACTCAGTACATGTACTGAGTACATAATGATCTCCATGAGCACCCGCCACATCCTGCTCGGGCTGCTCGCCACGGGTCCCAGCCACGGCTACGACCTCAAGCGACGGCACGACGAACGCTTCCCGCAGGCCCGCCCGCTGGCCTACGGGCAGGTGTACACGACCTTGCAGCGCCTGGTCCGTGACGGACTGGCCGAGGTCGACGGCACCGACTCCGACGGCGGCCCGGAACGCACGCTGTACCGGACCACCGAGGCCGGGGCGCGCGAACTGGCGCGCTGGGCGGCCGAGGTGACGCCGCCCGCGCCGTTCGTCGCGAACGAGATCTTCGCCAAGGTCGTGGTCGCGATCCTCGCGGCCGGCGACCCGGAGGCGTACTTGCGCGACCAGCGCGCGGCGCACATGGCCCGCATGCGTGACCTGACGGCGGTCAAGACCGCTCCCGGGGCGGATCTGTCGACGGTCCTGTCGGCCGACTACGCCCTGACCCATCTCGACGCCGATCTGCGCTGGATGACGACCACCGGCGCCCGGCTCGCTTCCCTCACCGCGGAGGTGGACACCGTATGAGTACCGACACGACCCCGCTCCTCACAGCCCGTGGCCTGGTCAAGACGCACGGCCCGACCCAGGCGCTGCGCGGCGCCTCCGTCGGGCTGGCGCCCGGCGAGATCCTCGCGGTCACCGGGCCCAGCGGCAGCGGCAAGTCGACGCTGCTGCACTGCCTGGCGGGCATCGTCCGCCCGGACGAGGGCGAGGTGCTCTACGGCGGTGAGCGCTTGGACCGGCTGCCGGAGGCGCGGCTGAGCGAGCTGCGGCGCACCGAGTTCGGGGTGGTGTTCCAGTTCGGGCAGCTGATACCGGAGCTGACCGCGCTGGACAACGTGGCGCTGCCGCTGCTGCTGGCCGGGCGGGGCCGTACGGTGGCGCGGGCGGTGGCGGCGGAGTGGCTGGAGCGGTTCGGGGTGCGCGGGCAGGGCGAGCTGCGGCCCGGTGAGATGAGCGGCGGCCAGGCCCAGCGGGTGGCCCTGGCGCGGGCCCTGGTGACCGGGCCGAAGGTGGTGTTCGCCGACGAGCCGACCGGCGCGCTGGACTCGCTGGCCGGGGAGCAGGTGATGACCGCCCTGGCGCACACGGCCCGTGAGGCGGGCATCTCCGTGCTGCTGATCACGCATGACGCGCGGGTGGCGGCGTACGCCGACCGCGAGGTGACGCTGCACGACGGCACGGTGGTGGCCGAGGGCGCGGACGCGTCGGCGGTGACCCGATGAGGACGGGGGCGCTGAGGGGGCTGGGCGCCGATCTGCGGCTGGCCCGGCTGCTGGTGTCCGGCTCGGACCGGCGCGAGTGGTGGCGGATCGCGCTGACCGCGTTCGGGGCGCTGCTCGCGACCGGGTTCGCGCTGGCGGCGACGGTGCTGGCGGCGATGGAGGGCCAGTACCGGGTGTCCGTCGGCAACGGTCTCTTCGACCGGCCGGGAGAGCGCTCGGGCGTGATCGTGGCGCTGCTTCTGCTGCTGGTGCCCGTGTTCGGGTTCCTCGGCCAGTGCGCCCGCATCGGTGCCGTGCACCGGGACCGGCGGCTGGCGGGGCTGCGGCTGGCGGGGGCCTCGCCCTGGCAGGTGCGGCGGATCGCGGCGGCCGAGACGGGGCTGGCCTGCGCGGTGGGCTCGGCGGTCGTCACCGTCTTCGCGGTGCTGTTCCTGCTGCGGGAGTGGACCGAGGCGCCCGCTCTGGCCTGGGCGGGCATCGCGGTGGTGGCGTGCGCGGTGCCGGTGGTGGGCGCGCTGGTCAGCGTCCTTGCGCTGCGGCGGGTGGTGGCCTCACCGCTGGGCGAGGTGCGCCGGGTGCGGCGGCAGTCCCGGCCGGGTGCGGCCTTCCTGCTGGCGGCGCTGACGTTCATCGGCCTGGCGGTGGTGTCGCTGGTGCGGCTGGCGGACGAGCCGCGGCCCGGCCCGGAGGGCCCGCTGACGGTGCTCGCCGGGGTGCTCGTCGTCGGCATGGGCGCGCTGTGGCTGGCGGGGGCCACGTCGAAGCTGACCGGGCGGCGGCTGGCGGCGGGCACCGACAGCGCGGCGGTGCTGATCGCCGCGGAGCGGCTGCGCGACGACCCGTGGGCGGCGGCCCGTACGCATGCGGCGGTGCTGCTGGTGACGGTCGTCGGCACCGGGTTCGCCGGGGTCCGGCACACGATGCTGGAGGTGCTGGAGTCGGACAAGCACCTCGCGGAGGACACGTCCTTCTACACCACCGGCCTCGACCTGACCGGCGCCGCGATCGGCCTGGCCCTGCTGATCACGCTGGGCGCGCTCGCCGTGGGCACCGCGGAGTCGCTGGCCTCGCGGCGTCGCGGCCTGGCCGCGCAGACCGCCGCCGGAGTGCCCCAGCGGGTGCTGGCCCGGGCCCTGCTCCTGGAGACCGCGCTGCCGCTGGCGCCGGCGGTGCTGCTGGCGGGGCTCGGCGGCATGGTGGTCGGCACCGGGTACGCATCGCTCACCGACGACGGCGCCGCGTCGGTGCCGTGGGAGGGGCTGCTGGTGCCGGTCGCGGTGTACGGCATGACGCTGCTGGCCGCGGCGACCTCCCTGCCCCTGCTGCGGCGCACCCTGCGGCCGGCGGAGCTGCGGTACGCCTGAGCGCGCACGGCACGGGGACCGGGGTGGACGGGGGTCTCCCCGGTCCCGTCGCGGCGCTGCGGCGTCGGGAATGCGAAAGCCCGGATCGAGGTCAGGCGGAGATGCCGTCGATCCGGGCCAGGGCGTCGTCCGCACCGTACGGCTGCAGGTAGGGCAGCCAGCGCGGGTCCCTATGGCCGGTGCCGATGATGCGCCAGGCCAGTCCGGTGGGCGGAGCGGGTTTGTGGCGCAGCCGCCAGCCGATCTCGCCGAGGTGGCGGTCGGCCTTCACGTGGTTGCAGCGGCGGCAGGACGCCACCACGTTGTCCCAGACGTGCTTGCCCCCGCGGCTGCGCGGGATGACGTGGTCGACGCTGGTTGCGACGCCACCGCAGTACATGCACCGGCCCCCGTCGCGCGCGAACAGCGCACGGCGGGTCAGAGGAACGGGCCCCCGATAGGGAACCCGCACGAATCGCTTGAGCCGGACCACGCTGGGTGCGGGGACAGTGACGGTTGCGCTGTGCAGGAAGGCGCCGGACTCCTCGAGGCAGATGGCCTTGTTCTCGAGGACGAGGACGAGCGCGCGGCGGAGCGGTACGACGCCGAGGGGCTCGTACGACGCGTTGAGGACCAGGACATGCGGCACGGATGCCTCCTTGTACGCCGGCGGCGCGTGGCTCGCGCCGGGACGATCTGCAGTCAGTCTCCCCTCAGGCCTGGTGAACGCGCCACCATGTCCCGGTAACGGGCTGGGAGTGTTTTCGACCACATCTGATTCCTCCCCTGGATCGTGAACGGTTCATCCCCCCTGTTCATCCCCGGGTCCGCACGGTTTCTCCCTCGAACACCGCACCGATCCGCACACGATGCCCCGATAGTGTGGTGAGCCTGCCCTCCGGTGACCTTTTCGTGACCTTGAACGACTTGACCACCTGCCGGGGGGCGGACCGTTGCACCTGGAGGTACCCGACGTGTCGTTCCTGCCCGCCCTGCTCGCCGCCGCGAGTCCGGCCCCGTCCCCCTCGGGGACGGCGCCCTCGGTCCCGAGCATCCAGGACGCCCAGGAGAGCGCGACCCAGGCCGCGAGCTGGGTCGAGGAGAACTGGTCGACCTGGCTCGCCATCGGGCTGCGGGTGCTGCTGATCGTCGTGATCGCGGTGGTGCTGCGGGTGGCGGTGCGGCGGGCGATCACCAAGCTGATAGACCGGATGAACCGCACCGCGCAGGCGGTGGACGGCACGGCGATCGGCGGCCTGCTGGTCAATGTCGAACGGCGCCGGCAGCGCTCGCAGGCGATCGGCTCGGTGCTGCGGTCGGTGGCCAGCTTCGTGATCCTCGGCACGGCCGCGCTGATGATCCTGGCGATGTTCGAGATCAACCTGGCCCCGCTGCTCGCCTCGGCGGGTGTCGCGGGCGTGGCGATCGGCTTCGGCGCGCGCAACCTCGTCACCGACTTCCTCTCCGGCGTGTTCATGATCCTGGAGGACCAGTACGGCGTCGGCGACCAGATCGACGCGGGCGTCGCCTCCGGCGAGGTCGTCGAGGTGGGCCTCAGGGTCACCAAGCTGCGCGGCGACAACGGCGAGATCTGGTACGTCCGCAACGGCGAGGTCAAGCGGGTCGGCAACCTCTCCCAGGGCTGGGCCACGGCCGGCGTCGATGTCACGGTCCGCCCGACGGAGGACCTGGACGAGGTGAAGGCCGTGCTGTCGGAGGTCGGCGAGAAGATGTCGAAGGAGGAGCCCTGGAACGAGCTCCTCTGGGGGCCGGTCGAGACCCTCGGCCTGGACAGTGTGCTGCTGGACTCCATGGTCGTGCGCGTCTCCGCGAAGACGATGCCGGGCAAGTCCCTCACCATCGAGCGCGAACTGCGCTGGCGCATCAAGCGGGCTCTCGACAACGTGGGCATCCACATGGTCGGGGGCATCCCGGCTCCGGCCGAGTCCGGCGAGTCGGACCCCACCGCCGGCATGGCCGCCCCCTCGGCGTTCGCCAACACCTCCTCCCCGCAGGCCTCGGCGGCCTCACCGCTGACGCCGCCGAGCACGACGAAGTAGCTCGCGCACCGACAGACGGAGGCGGCACCCCGGACAGCCCGGGGCGCCGCCTCCTTTTTGCGCTCCATCTCGCGCGCCCCCCTTTCTGCGCTCCATCTCGCGCGCCCCCTTTCTGCGCTCCATCTCGCGCGCCTCCTTGCCGCCTATTGACGGCCCGTCCCCGCCCGGCATACCTTCCTGCCACTGATAGGAAACCTTCCTAACAGTGATCTTTCCGAGCGCGGCACAGCGTGAGAAGCTTGGCCCCCGAAAGGCAGGTGTCGACATGGCAGGAACCGCCGGTACGCCGGGTACCCCCCGCGTGCTGCGTGCCATGAACGACCGGGCCGCCCTGGATCTGCTGCTGGAGCACGGGCCGCTGAGCCGCACCCGGATCGGCAAGCTGACGGGCCTGTCGAAGCCGACCGCCTCGCAGCTGCTCGCCCGCCTGGAGGCCGCCGGGCTGGTCCGCGTGACCGGCACCAGCGAGGGCCGACCGGGGCCGAGCGCCCAGCTGTACGCCGTGGACCCGGGCGCCGCCCATGCCGCCGGGCTCGACGTCACGCCCGACCGCATCCGCGCCGCCGTCGCCGACATCACCGGCGCGACCGTCGGGGAGTTCGAGCTGGCCACGCCCGGCCGCCGCCCCGCGCAGCCCGTCGTGCAGCAGGTCACCGCCGCGCTCGACGGCGCGGTGAAGGCGGCGGGGCTGACCCGGGACGACGTCCACCGGCTCGTCATCGGCACCCCCGGCGCCTTCGACCCCTCCACCGGCCGGCTGCGCTACGCCTCGCACCTGCCCGGCTGGCACTCCCCCGCGCTGCTCGACGAACTCGCCGCCGCGCTGCCGATGCCGGTCGAGTACGAGAACGACGTCAACCTCGTCGCCCTGGCCGAGCAGCGACTGGGCGCGGCCCGGGGCCACGGCGACTTCGTGCTGCTGTGGAACGAGGGGGGCCTCGGCGCCGCCCTGGTCCTGGGCGGCCGGCTGCACCGCGGCTGGACCGGCGGCGCCGGCGAGGTCGGCTTCCTGCCGGTGCCGGGCGCACCCCTGGTCCGCCAGGTGACCCGGGCCAACAGCGGCGGCTACCAGGAGCTGGCCGGTTCCCAGGCGGTGCCCCGGCTCGCCCGGGAACTCGGCATCGAGGACATCCCCTCCGGGCCGTACGCCGAGGTCGCCGCGGCCCTCGTCGCGCGCGCGGCCGATCATGCGAGCGGCCCCCACCGCAGCCTCCTGGAGACCTACGCGACCCGGCTGGCCACCGGTCTGGCCTCGCTGGTCTCCGTCCTGGACCCCGAACTCGTCGTCCTCAGCGGCGCCTGTCTGACCGCGGGCGGCGAGGTGCTGCGCGGCCTGGTCCAGGCGGAGCTGGCCGAGCTGGCCGCGACCCGGCCCCGTCTCGTCGTAGGCGATGTGACCGAACACCCTGTGCTGCGCGGCGCGTTGGAGAGCGCGCTCGCGACCACGCGCGACGAGGTCTTCGACACCTCTCGCTGAGCCCCGAGCCCCCCCGTCAGTCCCTCACCCGTCCCCCCGGTCCCCCTGGGAGCTTCGCCATGCCCGGAATATCGCGAAAAGTCACGCTCGCGCTCGCCGCCTCCGCGTCCCTCGCCCTGCTCACCACCGCCTGTACGGGCTCCTCGGACGCGGGTGCCTCCGACGACCCCTCGCAGGAGACCACGCTCACCTTCTGGCACGGCTGGAGCGCGCCGTCCGAGGTCGCGGCGGTCAAGGAGCTGGTCGCGGGCTTCGAGAGGGAACACCCCAACATCCACGTCACCGTCGTGGGCAACATGACGGACGACAAGATCAACCAGGCGCTGCGGGCGGGCGGTTCCAAGGCCCCGGACGTGATCTCCTCCTTCACCACCAACAACGTGGGCAAGTTCTGCTCCTCCGGCGCGCTGGTCGATCTGAACCCGTTCTTCGAGAAGGCGGGCATCGACCCGGCGAAGACGTTCCCGAAGGCGATGAACGAGTACACCCAGTTCGACGGCAACCGCTGCGCGGTCCCGCTGCTGGGCGACGCCTACGGCCTCTACTACAACAAGACGGCGTTCGAGAAGGCGGGCATCGACGCCCCGCCGAGGACATGGTCCGAGTTCGCCGCCACGGCCAAGAAGCTGACCATCCCCCGGGGCAACTCGTACAAGCAGCTCGGCTTCATGCCGAACTACCACGGCTGGGAGACCACCACCGAGCACTACTTCGGGCAGTTCTCCCCCACCTACTTCACCCCCGACGGCAAGTCGAACATCGCCGAGGACCCCGCCTTCGAGGCCGGTTTCGAGATGCAGAAGCAGCTCGTCGACGACCTCGGCGGGTTCAGGAAGCTGGAGACCTACCGGGCAGGTCTCGGTGACGAGTGGGGACCCAAGCACCCCTTCCACACCGGCCAGGTCGCCATGCAGCTCGACGGCGAGTGGCGGCTCGGCATGGCGTCGGACGCGAAGCCGGACTTCGAGATCGGCGTGGCCCCGCTGCCCGTGCCCGACGACCAGGCGGACCAGTACGGCAAGGGCTACATCACCGGCACCATCGCCGGCGTCGCGGCCACCAGCCGGAAGCAGAACGCGGCCTGGGAGCTGGTGAAGTACATGACCACCGACACGGACGCGGTGGTGGGCTTCTCCAACGCCATCCACAATGTGCCCTCCACTCTGGACGCCCTGAAGTCCCCGAAGCTGAAGTACGACCCGCGCTTCAGGACCTTCCTGGACATCGCCGCGAACCCGCACTCCACCACCACGCCCGCGTCCGTCAACGGCGGTGTGTACCTGGTGACGATCCAGCAGCTCGGCTACGACTACGAGAGCGGCAAGGTCACCGACCTGAAGGCCGGCCTGAGGAAGGCCGCCCAGCAGATCGACACGGACATCGCGCAGGCGAAGTAGCCATGAGCACGTACACGTTGGGTGCCAAGCGCCGCCGGGCGGCGCTGCGTACCGCCGCCTTCATGTCGCCCTGGATCATCGGGTTCTGCGTGTTCTTCGCGTATCCGATGATCTCGACCCTGTACTTCTCCTTCATGCACTACGACGGCTTCCGGCCGCCGGCCTGGAGCGGGACGAAGAACTGGGTCTACGTCTTCGAGCACTACCCGCTGTTCTGGCCCGCCCTGCGCAACACCCTGTGGCTGGTCGTGGTGATGGTGACCCTGCGGGTCACCTTCGGACTGGGCATCGGCCTGCTGATCACGAAGATCAAGACGGCCACGGGTGTCTTCCGCACCCTGTTCTACCTGCCCTTCCTCGCCCCGCCGGTCGCCGCGACGATGGCCTTCGCCTTCCTGCTCAACCCCGGCACCGGGCCGGTCGACGCGCTGCTGGAGGGCATCGGCCTGCCGGCACCGGGCTGGTTCGGCGACCCCGACTGGTCCAAGCCCGCCCTCACGCTGCTCGCGCTGTGGGGCATCGGCGACCTGATGGTGATCTTCATGGCCGCGCTGCTCGACGTACCGAAGGAGCAGTACGAGGCGGCCGAGCTGGACGGGGCGTCGGCGTGGCAGCGGTTCCGGTTCGTGACGCTGCCGAACATCTCCCCGATCGTGATGTTCGCCGTGGTCACCGGCGTGATCCAGACCATGCAGTACTACACGCAGCCGCTGGTCGCCGGGAAGGTGGCCTCCGGTGTCATCCAGGGCTCGGGCACGCAGTTCGAGCCCGGCTTCCCCGACAAGTCCACCCTCACCCTCCCCCAGCTCGTCTACAACCTCGGCTTCCAGCGCTTCGACTACGGCTCGGCGTGCGTGGTGGCGCTGGTGCTCTTCGCGCTGTCGATGGCGTTCACCGCGCTGCTGATGCGCCGCCGGGGCGGTCTGATCCAGGCAGGTGACCGATGACGTACGTACTCGAAAAGCCGGTGGAGTTGACGCCCGTCGCGCGCCGCAAGGCCACCCTGGAGTGGATCGCGGTCCACTCCCTCGGGATCGCCGCCGCGCTGTTCTTCACCCTTCCCTTCGTGTTCGTGTTCCTGACCTCGCTGATGAGCGACAGCCAGGCGCTCAGCCGCGATCTGATCCCGGACACCTGGGAGTGGGGCAACTACAAGAAGGTCTTCGACACCCCCGGCTTCCTGACCTGGTGGCGCAACACGCTGCTGTACGCCGGGCTCGGCACGGTCCTCACGGTCGTGTCGTCGCTCCCGGTCGCCTACGCGCTCGCCAAGTTCCGCTTCCGGGGCCGGAATCTGTCGCTGATGCTGGTCATCTCGATGATGATGCTGCCCCCGCAGGTCGTCGTGATCCCGATGTACCTGTTCTGGGCGAAGCAGCTGGACCTGTCCGGCACGCTGTGGCCGCTGCTGATCCCGATGGCGTTCGGCGACGCGTTCTCGGTGTTCCTGCTGCGCCAGTTCCTGCTGACCATCCCGGACGAGTACCTGGACGCGGCCCGTGTGGACGGCTGCGGCGAACTGCGCGCCCTGCTGCGGGTGGTGCTGCCGATGGCGAAGCCTGGCATCGCGGCCGTGGGGCTCTTCCAGTTCTTCTACGCCTGGAACGACTACTTCGGCCCGCAGATCTACGCCTCCGAGAACCCCGGCGCCTGGACGCTGTCCTACGGCCTGGAGTCCTTCAAGGGCGCGCACCACACCGACTGGAACCTGACCATGGCCGCCACCGTTCTGGTCATGGCCCCCGTGATCCTCGTGTTCTTCTTCGCCCAGAAGGCGTTCGTCGAGGGTGTCACGCTCACCGGAGTGAAGGGTTAGACACACGTGAAACTCACCGTGGTCGGCGGCGGTTCGACCTATACGCCCGAACTGATCGACGGCTTCGCCCGCCTGCGCGACACTCTGCCGGTCGAGGAGCTGGTGCTGGTCGACCCGGCGGCCGAGCGCCTGGAGCTGGTCGGGGGCCTGGCCCGGCGGATCTTCGCCCGGCAGGGGCACCCCGGCCGGATCGTGACGACCGCCGACCTGGACGCGGGCGTGGCCGGCGCGGACGCCGTGCTGCTCCAGCTGCGCGTGGGCGGACAGGCGGCCCGGGAGCAGGACGAGACGTGGCCGCTGGAGTGCGGCTGCGTCGGCCAGGAGACGACGGGCGCGGGCGGCCTGGCGAAGGCCCTGCGGACCGTGCCGGTGGTCCTGGACATCGCCGAGCGCGTGCGCCGCACCAACCCGGGCGCCTGGATCATCGACTTCACCAACCCGGTCGGCATCGTCACCCGGGCCCTGCTCCAGGCCGGCCACAAGGCGGTCGGGCTGTGCAACGTGGCGATCGGGCTGCAACGCAAGTTCGCCGCGCTGCTGGACACGGAGCCCTCGCAGGTGCACTTGGACCACATCGGACTCAACCACCTCACCTGGGAGACCGGCGTCCGCCTCGGCGGCCCCGAGGGCGAGGACGTCCTGCCCAAGCTGCTCGCCGACCACGGCGAGGCCATCGCCGCCGACCTGCACCTGCCGCGCCCCCTGCTCGACCGACTCGGCGTGGTCCCGTCGTACTACCTGCGCTACTACTACGCACACGACGAGGTCGTACGGGAACTGCGCACGCGGCCGTCGAGGGCGGCGGAAGTGGCGGCCATGGAACGGCAGTTGCTGGAGATGTACGGCGATCCGGCGCTGGACGAGAAGCCGGAACTGCTCGCCCGGCGGGGCGGGGCCTTCTACTCGGAGGCGGCCGTCGACCTGGCGGCCGCGCTGCTGGGCGGCGGCGGCAGCCCGTACCAGGTGGTGAACACGCTGAACCGGGGCACGCTGCCGTTCCTCCCGGACGACGCCGTGATCGAGGTGCAGGCGGCCGTGGGCGCGCAGGGACCGGCCCCGCTGCCGGTCGCCTCGGTGGACCCGTTGTACGCGGGCCTGATGGCGAACGTGACGGCGTACGAGGACCTGGCGCTCCAGGCCGCCCTGCACGGCGGCCGCGAGCGGGTGTTCCGGGCGCTGCTGGCCCATCCGCTGGTGGGGCAGTACGAGTACGCCGAGGCGCTGACCGACCGGCTGATCGCACACAACCGGGAGCACCTCGCGTGGGCGTGAGAGCGGCCGTGCTCGCCGTCGACGCGGGCAACAGCAAGACCGATGTCGCGGTCGTGGCCTCGGACGGGGAAGTGCTGGCCACCGCGCGCGGCGGCGGGTTCCGGCCGCCCGCGGTGGGTGTGCGCGCGGCCGTGGACAGTGTCGCCGAGACGGTGGGGCGGGCCTTCGCGGAGGCGGGGGTGGCCGGCGTCGACCATGTGTCGGCATGCCTGGCCAACGCCGACTTCCCCGTGGAGGAGGAACAGTTGGCGGCGGCGCTGCATGCGCGCGGGTGGGGGACGTCCGTGGATGTCCGCAACGACACGTTCGCGATCCTGCGCGCCGGGGTCGCCGAGCCGCGCGGGGTCGCGGTGGTGTGCGGGGCCGGCATCAACTGCGTCGGCATGCGCCCCGACGGCCGTACGGCCCGTTTCCCCGCGGTCGGGCGGATCTCCGGCGACTGGGGCGGCGGCTGGGGGATGGCCGAGGAGGCGCTGTTCCACGCCGCGCGCGCGGAGGACGGGCGGGGCGGCCCGACGGCCCTCGCGCACACCCTGCCCGCACACTTCGGCCTGGACTCCATGTCCGCGCTCATCGAGGCGCTGTACCTGGAGCACATCCCTCAGGCCCGGCGCCATGAGCTGGCTCCGGTGCTGTTCGCCACGGCCGCCGACGGCGACCCGGTCGCCCGTTCGCTGGTGGACCGGCTCGCCGACGAGGTCGTCGCCATGGCCACGGTCGCCCTGGCCCGGCTGGACCTGCTGGCCGAGGAGACACCCGTCGTCCTCGGCGGCAGCATCCTCGCCGCCCGGCACGCCCTCCTCGACGACGGCATCCACGCCCGCCTCGCCGCCCGCGCCCCCAAGGCCGTCCCGCACGTCGTCACCGCCCGCCCGGTCATGGGCGCGGCCCTCCTGGGCCTGGACCGCACCGGCGCGAACACCGACGCCCAGGCGAGGTTGCGCGACCACTTCGCCTGAGCACCCCGTGTACGCCCCGCGCACACCGCCTGCGGCGCCCTCCTCCCATCGGGACACGAGGGAACCGAACCGGTTCGCGGGGCGTATTCATGGGCAGGCGAAGCTGTCGGGGTCGCCTGCCGCAGGACTGCCGCGGTGCGGGGCCGGTGCCGGGGGACGACTCCCACGGTGCAGGGCCGGTGCCGGGGGGCGATTCCCGCGGTGCTTGGCCAGGTGCCGGAGAGATGTTGTCCGCACCACTGGGCCGGTGCCGGGGAGGACTTCCCCGGGGCCGGGCCGATGCTGGAGCTCCTTCCGGAGTGCCGGGCCGGTAGTGGGGGGACGGCTCCCGCAGTGCCGAACCGGTGCCGCGGGGGGACGGCTCCCGCAGTGCCGAACCGGTGCCGCAAGGCCGCTGCCTCGCTGCGATCCGATCAAGATCCAGACAAGGCCGGTGCGAATGTCGGTCCCGGCAGCGATACTTGCGGCGACGGATGACCATGGGGGAGGTCAGCAGTGACACACCCGCCGAAGAGCAGTGCGGCGCCACCGGTGCCGGTCGGCGTGCCCGCGCAGCCGGGGCCGGGAGGCCGCTCCGGCGTGCCCGTGCGCCCGGACGCCCCGGACACCGCGGCCGCCCCGCGCAGGACCGCCTTCGCCGAGGGCGTGGACCGGCTGCGTGCGGCCGCGACGACCGAGCCGGGCCGGCTGCGCATCATCGGCGCGGTCCTGGCCGCCCTGGTCGTCGCGTTCGGCGCCGTCACCGCCTGGCAGACCTCCGACCGCGCCTCCGCCGCCGACGCGGTGCTGCACGAGAGCCAGCCGCTCAGTTCCGCCGCGGCCGACATCTACCGCTCGCTCGCCGACGCCGACACCGCCGCGTCCAGCGGCTTCCTGGCCGGCGGCCAGGAGACCGAGGCGTCCCGCGACCGCTACGAGAAGGACATCCGCAGCGCCGCCGCGGGCCTGGTCGAGGCCGCGGAGAACTCCGAGCCGGACTCCCCCGCGTCCGCCACCATCGCCGAACTGAACCGGCTGCTGCCCGAGTACAAGGGCCTGATCGAGCGCGCCCGCGCCAACAACCGGCTCGGCTACCCGCTGGGCGGCGCGTATCTGCGCTACGCGAACGACAAGATGCAGACCGAGATGCTCCCGGCGGCGGAGAAGCTGTACGTCTCGCAGAACGAACGGCTGCGCGCCGACTACGCGGACGCCACGCCCTACCCGTGGCTCGCGATAGGCGCCGGCGTGCTCGCGCTCGGCGCGCTCGGCTGGGCGCAGCACCGCAACTACCGGCGCACCAACCGGGTCCTGAACCACGGCCTGGTCGCCGGCACGGCCGCCACCGCGGTGGTGCTGCTGTGGGTGGTGATCGGGCACACCGTCGCCAGAGCCGGGCTCAACGACTCCTACGACCACGGCGTGCGCTCGCTGAACGTCCTCAACGACGCCCGGATCGCCTCCCTGAAGGCCCGTGGCAACGAGAACCTGACGCTGGTCAACCGCGGCGCGGAGACGGTCGAGGTGAAGCCGGGCGAGTTCCAGGACAAGTTCGACGTCGCCTTCAAGGACTCGATGAAGGACCTCGCCGCCGGGCTCACCGCGGCCGAGGGCCTCGCCGACGACACGGCCGGCACCGAGCCGGTGAAGGCGGCGGGCGGCAACATGAAGGAGTGGCAGTCCCGGCACCAGGACGCCCGGGACGCCGACGACGCGGGCGACTACCAGACGGCACGGGACAAGGTCATCGGTGAGGCGGCCGACAAGCCGACCGGCGAGTGCTTCGATGCCGTGGACCACAACCTGGACGTGGCCCTCAAGCACGAACTGAGCCAGTTCGAGCAGGCCGCGGACGGCGGCCGCAATGCCATGACCGGCCTGACGGTCGGCGCCGCCGTCCTCGCGGTGCTGGGCGCGGCCGGCGCGCTGATCGGCATCGGCCGCAGGCTGTCGGAGTACCGGTGAGAGGGGGCGTGACGATGCGGGCACGACAGTTGCGCGCCGGCCTGAGGGGCTGGGGCGGCGTGGGTGCGATGGCGGTCGTGTGCGCCGTCGCGGCGGTGTTCGCGCTGCTGCTGCCGCTCACCCAGCCGCACGGCGACGGCAGCACCGGCGTCGGCGGCCCCGGCCTCGCCGACGGCACCCAGGTCAGGGCCGACGACTGCGAGGCCCCCCAGAACCAGAGCCTCGCCCCGTCCTCCGCCGAAGGCACCTCCGTGGCGGCGATCAAGAAGCGCGGCTATCTCTCGGTCGGCGTCGACCAGAACAGCTACCGCTGGGGCTACCGCAACCCCAACAGCACCGACGAGGATGTGCAGTTGGAGGGCTTCGACATCGACCTCGCCCGGCGCATAGCCACCGATCTGCTCGGCTCCCCCGACAAGATCCGCTTCAAGGCGATCCCCACCAACCAGCGCGTCCCGGCGATCCAGAGCGGCCGTGTCGACATGGTGGTGCGCACCATGACCATCACCTGCGCCCGCCTGGAGCAGGTCGCGTTCTCCGCGCCGTACTTCCTCACCGGCCAGCAGGTCCTCGCCCCGGTCAGCTCCGACATCGAGGGCTACGACGGCAGCCTCGCGGGCAAGCAGATCTGCTCGGCGGCCGGTTCGACGGCGTACGACAAGCTGGACGAGGACAGGAAGGCGGGGAAGCTGGACGCCTCGGCGGACATCTCCACCACCGTCCCCAACCAGCTCGACTGCCTGGTGCGGCTCCAACTCGGCCAGGTGGACGCGGTGGTGACCGACAGCGCGCTCGCCGCCAGCCAGGCCGCGCAGGACCCGACGGTGGAACTCAAGGGCGAGCGGTTCACGACCGAGTACTACGGCGTGGCGATGAACCAGAAGGCGACCGATCTGGTGCGCCGGGTCAACCGGATACTGGAGCAGTACCGCACCGCCCCGGACGGCTGGCGGGCCTCCTACGACCACTGGCTGCGGCCCACGCTGGGCGCGGACTCCGAGTCGGCGACCGCGCCCGTACCGACGTACCGGTAGGCGACACCGCGCGCCCGGACCTACGGGACGGACGGACGGACCACGCAACACGAAGCGACGAGAGGTGATCGATGGGCGCGGGACCCACCGGGCCGGTGATGGACCGGGACGAGGTGGACCGTGCGCTGGCGCGGCTCGGCGCGGAGCACGAGGCGATCGAGACCTCGCTCCTCGCCCTGCAGGACCACGCGGGCCGCAGACTCCTCGAGGGCGCGCAGCTCACCGGCGTCACCAAGGAGCGGTGGGACACCACCGAGGCGTCGATCAGCCTGCTGTGGTCGTACTTCGACGCCTACACGGCCGCACTGCGCTCCGCGCGGGAGATCCGCGCCCGGCGCCGCTGGTCCAGCCGTGAGGACCTGGTGGAGCTGACCGAGCTGCTGCACGGCACGTCCGTCACCGTCCCCGGCTCGGGCTCGGGTTCGGGCCGGCTGAGCGAGAGCTTCTCGCTGGCCGGTCTCGTCGACCGGATGAACGAGCTGTACGCCGCCTCGCTGGACATGGTCGTCGCCGCGGACGCGGTGTGGTCGGCGCTGCCCGCCCGGATAGACCTCCTCGCCGCGGAGCTCCAGCGCACCCGGCGGCTCGCGCATTCCGTCGGCGTACGCCCAGGGGAACACCCGGCGGGCGACGACCTGGAGCGCATCACGCGCACGCTCGCGCAGTTGCGTGAGGAGGTGGTGTCCGACCCGCTGGCCCACTGGGTTCCGGCCGAGGGCAGCTCGGCGCCCGGCGGCGGCCGTCCGGACACCACGGTGTACGACCGTGAGGCGCGCGCCCTGGAGGAGGTGCGCCGGGAGATCGACGCCGTGCTCACCGTGCGCCAGGACGCCGAGCAGCGGCTGATCCGGCTGCGGGACGTCCTCTCGCGCGCGGACCGCACACTGGCCGAGGCGCGCACCGCGCGCGGCGAGGTCCTCGCGAAGATCGCCGCCACCGAGGTGCCGGTGGTCAGCGGGCCGCCGACCGTGCTCCAGGAGCAACTGGCCACGGCCGCCGAGTTCCGCAGAACGGCCCAGTGGCACCGTCTGTCGCCGCTGCTCGAGTCCCTCGAGGTGAAGGCGGAGGACGAACTGCTGCGCGCCCGCGAGTCGTTGACGGCCGTCACCGCACCACTGGCGGTACGCGCCGAACTGCGCGGCCGGCTCGACGCGTACAAGGCGAAGGTCGCCCGGCACGGCCTGGCGGAGGACCCGCTGCTGATCGAGCGCTACGACGCCGCGCGGCGCATGCTGTGGAGCGCGCCGTGCGATCTGCGCGTCGCCGAACAGGCCGTGCTGCGCTACCAGCACGCGGCCGCCGAACTGCTGGGCGGCGGCACCCGCGTGCCCGAGCAGGGCGGGCCCGAGGACCGCAGAGGCTAGGGGGAGTTGGTCATGAGTCAGGCACAGCAGACCTGTCAGCGGCCGGGATGCGGCGGCGCGTACGAGGACGTGGGCGGCGGCGAGCTGTACTGCGACACCTGCGGTCTCGCGCCGGTGGTGTCGGCGTCCGGGCTGGTCGGGTCGGCGCCGACCGGCATCACCGGCGGCGGCAACAGCTCATCGAGCAGCGGAAGTTCCCGCTCCGGCACGCGCGCCAGCTCCCGTACGTCGTCGCAGTCGTCGAAGTCGCGCCGCTCGGTGTCGGGGCGGCTCTCGCGCTCGCTGTCGGGCGCCGCCACCAGCCGTTCGGTGTCGGTGCGCAGCTCCGGCTCCGCCTCCGGCAGCTCCGGCCGCGGCCGGCTGGGCGCGGGCCTGGTGCAGGTGCCGCAGGTGCCGCGGCCCGACCCGCGCGCGATGGTGCTGGAGAACCCGGAGGTGCCCGAGCGCAAGCGGTTCTGCTCGCAGTCCTCCTGCGGGGCTCCGGTGGGCCGGGCCCGCGGCGACCGGCCCGGCCGCACGGAGGGCTTCTGCACCAAGTGCGGCCACCCGTACTCCTTCGTGCCGAAGCTGAAGGCCGGCGACGTGGTGCACGGCCAGTACGAGGTCGCGGGCTGCCTCGCGCACGGCGGCCTCGGCTGGGTGTACCTCGCCGTCGACCGGGCGGTCTCCGACCGCTGGGTGGTCCTCAAGGGCCTGCTGGACACCGGCGACCAGGACGCGATGGCCGCCGCGATCTCCGAGCGGCGCTTCCTCGCGGAGATCGAGCACGCCAACATCGTGCGGATCTACAACTTCGTCGAGCACCTCGACCAGCGCACCGGCTCCCTCGACGGCTACATCGTCATGGAGTACGTCGGCGGCAAGTCCCTCAAGGAGATCGCCAACGCCCGCCGCACGCCCGACGGCCACCGCGACCCGCTGCCGGTGGAGCAGGCCTGCGCGTACGGCATCGAGGCCCTGGAGGCGCTCGGCCACCTGCACAGCCGCAACCTCCTCTACTGCGACTTCAAGGTCGACAACGCCATCCAGACCGAGGACCAGCTCAAGCTGATCGACATGGGCGCGGTGCGCCGCATGGACGACGACGAGTCCGCGATCTACGGCACGGTCGGCTACCAGGCGCCCGAGGTCGCCGACGTCGGCCCGTCGGTGGCCAGCGACCTGTACACGGTGGGCCGCACGCTCGCCGTCCTCACCTTCGACTTCCAGGGCTACACCCGCGTCTACGCCGACTCGCTGCCCGACCCGGACACCATCGAGGTCTTCCGCCGCTACGAGTCCTTCTACCGGCTTCTCGTCCGCGCCACCGACCCCGACCCGGCCCGCCGGTTCGCCTCCGCGCAGGAGATGAGCGAGCAGCTCACCGGTGTCCTGCGCGAGGTGGTCTCCCTCCAGACGGGGCGGGCGCGTCCGGCGCTGTCGACGCTGTTCGGTCCTGAACTGCGGGTGACCGACACGGAGTTGGTGCCGCCGCTGGAGGGGGAGGTGTCGCGGCTGGGAACGCGTGAGGTGCGTCCGGGCCGGCGGGTTGCCGGCACCGGAGGTGCCGGGGTGGTCGGCGTCCCTCAGCCTGGTGGAGGCGCACAGCTGTTGGGCGCCGGAGGCGCGAGTGCGCTGGGCGCCGGAGGCGCGAGTGCGGTCGGCGCCGGAGGGGCCGGGCTCGTCAAGGCCGTCAACGCCCCGGCCGCCGCGCTCGCGCTGCCCGTGCCGCGGGTCGACCCGTCGGACCCCAACGCCGGTTTCCTGGCAGGCCTGTTGGCGACGGCGCCGGCCGAACTGCTGGGCGCCCTCGCCTCGGCTCCGGCCCCGTCGGTCGAGACGCGGCTGCGGCAGATCCGGGCCTGGCTGGAGAACGGCGACGCGGCTGCCGCGCTCAACGCCCTGGCCGGGCTGGAGGCGGAGCGGCCCGACGACTGGCGGGTGGTCTGGTACCGGGGCGTGGCCTCGCTGGTCACCGGCGACCGGGAGGGCGCGGCGCTCGCGTTCGACGCGCTCTACGACGCCTTCCCCGGCGAGACGGCCCCGAAGCTGGCGCTCGGCCTGTGCGCGGAGGTGCTGGGCCAGCTGGACAACGCCGCCGAGTACTACCGGCTGGTGTGGACGACCGACCCCGGCCATGTGAGCGCCGCGTTCGGGCTGGCCCGGGTGCAGCTCGCGACGGGCGACCGGCGGGCCGCCGTGACCACGCTGGAGTCGGTGCCGGAGTCGTCCATCCACTACACCGCGGCCCGGGTCGCGGCTGTCCGGGCCCGGCTGCGGCAGCGGACGGCGACCGCCGGCGACGTATCGTTCCTGGAGGATCTGACCGCCGCCGCGCGGCAGGTCGAGGCGCTGGACGCGTACGGTCTGGACCCGACCCGGCGCGAGCAGTTGTCGGCGGAAGTGCTCGGCTGCGCCCTGGACTGGATACTCTCCGGTGGCCAGGGTTCCGTTCCTCCCGCCGCCGGAGGACGGACGCTGCTCGGCAGCGGACTGGACGAGCGGGGCCTCAGATTCGGCCTGGAACGCTCGTACCGCACGCTGGCCCGGCTGGCGCAGGGCGGCGAGGAGAGGATCGACCTGGTGGAACGTGCCAACCGTTACCGCCCCCGGACATGGGTGTAATTGATGTCGCAGATGCCCCAGCAGGCCTCGTTGTCGAGGTGTCCGAGCTGTGCGGAGCCGCTGGAGTCGGGTGACCGTTTCTGCGGTGCGTGCGGATACGACCTGTCCGCCGTGCCCCAACGGCCCGACGACCAGCCGACCCTGGCCATGAACGGCTCCGCGCCGGCCGGCGCCGCGCCCTGGCCGGGAGCCGCCGAGCCGGACTCCTCCGACGTCCCGGCCCCGGTGCACGTCCCGGCGGACCTCCCGGGCACGGACTCCGGCGGCGGCCCGCTGCACGCGGCCCCGCACGTCCCGCCGCCGCCCGCCGCCGCTCCGGCCGCTCCGGCCGCTCCGGCCGCCCCGCCCGCCACGGACGTACGGTTCGACCATCCGGCCACCGAGCCGGACGAGTACCCGCTGCAGGCCCCCGACCCGCGGGTGGCGGAGCTAGGCGGGCTGGGCGACGAGCCGACGCTGTGCGTGGCCTGCCGGGCGGGCCGGGTGGACGGCGACGGGTACTGCGAGAACTGCGGGCACGCCCAGCCGCGGGAGCGCGACCACATGGAGCAGGAGTGCGGCCCGATCGCCGCAGTCAGCGACCGCGGTCTGCGCCACCACCGCAACGAGGACGCGTTCGCCGTGGCCACGGCCGCGCTGCCCGACGGCACCCCTGCCGTGCTGGCCGTCGTCTGCGACGGCGTCTCCTCCGCGACCCGCCCCGACGAGGCCTCGCTGGCGGCGTCGCAGGCGGCGAGCGAGTCCCTGCTCGCGGCGCTGCCGCGCGGCACACACCCGCAGACGGCGATGCACGAGGCGATCGTCGCGGCCTCGCACGCCGTCAACTCCCTCGCCGACGAGCCCGAGACGGCCCGCGAGCACGCCCCGCACCAGAACGCCCCGGCCTGCACCATCGTCGGCGCGGTGGTGACCGCCGGGCTGCTGGTGGTCGGCTGGGTCGGCGACAGCCGCGCCTACTGGGTGCCGCTGGACCGCTCCGCGCCCGCCGCCCGGCTCACCGAGGACGACTCCTGGGCCGCGCAGATGGTCGCCGCGGGTCTGATGAGCGAGGCCGAGGCGTACGCCGACGAGCGGGCCCACGCGATCACCGGCTGGCTCGGCGCCGACGCGTACGAACTGGAGCCGCACACCGCGTCGTTCAAGCCGGACCGGCCCGGCGTGGTGATCGTCTGCACCGACGGCCTGTGGAACTACGCCGAGGCGGCCGAGGAGATGGCCGACGCCGTCCCGCAGGACGCGGCCGTACGCCCGCTGCACAGCGCCCGCGTTCTGGTCGGCCACGCCCTGGACGGCGGTGGCCACGACAACGTAACAGTGGCCGTCGTGCCGTTCCCCGCACCGCCCCAGGGGGCAGGATCGGCCTGAGGCTCGAAGGAGCCCGCAAAGCGCCGCACCACGCGTCACAGCACGTCACAGACAGACACCACAGACACAACGGGGAAGCAGCGGCGGGCCGGAGGGGACCGGCCCGCCCACAGTCATCGGCCCCGCCGCGGTGGGGCCGTCGAGGGGGATTCACCACGCATGGCCAATTTCTCGAAGTCGAACGTGCCGCAGTTCTCGGTGGACGTGTACCAGAACGAGTACCTGCCGGAGGACGGCCGGGAGGTCAACGCGATCGTCACCGTCACCGCGACCGGCGGCGGCACCATCGGCACCGCGGTGACCGCGTCCCACGTCTACACGCACGGCCACGGCCCGTCCGCCGCGGTGGCCCTCATGGTCGACTGCTCGGGCTCGATGGACTACCCGCCGACCAAGATGCGCAACGCCCGCGACGCCACGGCCGCCGCGATCGACACCCTGCGCGACGGCACGCACTTCGCGGTGATCGGCGGCACCCATGTCGCCAAGGAGGTCTACCCGGGCGGCGGGCGCCTCGCGGTCGCCGACGCCACCACCCGCGAGCAGGCCAAGCAGGCGCTGCGCCGGCTCTCCGCGGGCGGCGGCACCGCCATCGGCACCTGGCTGCGGCTCGCCGACCGTCTGCTGTCCTCCGCGGACGTCGCCATCCGGCACGGCATCCTGCTCACCGACGGCCGTAACGAACACGAGTCACCGGAGGATCTGCGCGCCGCGCTGGACGCCTGCGCCGGGCGTTTCACCTGTGACGCACGCGGCGTGGGCACCGACTGGGAAGTGAAAGAAGTCACAGGGATCGCCTCGGCCCTGCTCGGCACCGCCGACATCGTCGCCGACCCGGCGGGGCTCGCCGCCGACTTCACGCAGATGATGGAGACGGCGATGGGCAAGGAGGTCGCGGACGTCGCCCTCAGGCTGTGGACGCCGGTCGGCACGACCATCAAGTTCGTCAAGCAAGTCGCGCCCACCGTCGAGCAGTTGACCGACCGCCGCACCGAGGCGGGACCGCGCGCCGGGGACTATCCGACGGGTTCCTGGGGAGACGAGTCCCGTGACTACCACGTGTCCGTCGAGGTGCCGTCCGCCGGCATCGGCCAGGAGATGCTGGCCGCGCGGGTGTCCCTGGTGATCCCGCAGCCCGACGGCAGCGTGCAGAACCTGGGCGCCCAGGGCCTCGTACGGGCCGTGTGGACCGACGACATGGCCGCCTCCACGTCGATCAACCCCCAGGTCGCCCACTACACCGGCCAGGCAGAACTGGCACAGGTCATCCAACAGGGGCTGGATGCGCGCAAAGCGGGCGATTCTGATGGAGCAACGGCCAAACTGGGCCGCGCCGTTCAGCTCGCGAGCGCCTCCGGGAATGCCGATACTGCGAAACTGCTTGCGAAGGTGGTGGACGTGGTCGACGCGGCGACAGGTACTGTGCGACTGAAGGCGAAGGTCGCGGAGGCCGATGAAATGACCCTCGAGACCCGGTCCACAAAGACTGTTCGTGTAAAGAAGTAACGCCGTACGACCCTGTACGGCCCTTGTTGGACCCTTGCAGGACACGGAAGGAAAGGGGGACGCGCCGACATGCCGACCTGCCCGAACGGACACCAGTCGGGTTCCGACGACTGGTGCGAGGTCTGCGGTCACCGCATGGCCGGTGCCGTACCTCCGCCGCCGCCCCCGCCGCCCGCGCCGACCAGCGGCTACGGCTTCCCGCCGCCGCCTCCCGCACCGGGCGGCCCCGGCGGCGGGCCCGCCCCGCACCCGGGCGCGGTGCCGAACCGTGAGCCGGAGCTGTGCCCGCAGTGCCGTACGCCCCGTGAGGGCGGTGCGCCGTTCTGCGAGGAGTGCCGGTGGAACTTCCTCACCAACACGGCCACCTCGTACACCCCCGCGGCACCGCGCCCGCCGGCCGGTGGCCCGGGCGCGCCCTTCCAGCGGCCGCCCGCGGGGCCGTCGTACGGCGGCACGGACTCCTTCGACTACCAGGGCTCGCGCCCGTCCCAGATGAACCGGCCCGCCGAGCCGATCCCGCCCGGCCCGCCGTTCGGCTCCGACCCCTCGCGACCGGTACCGCCTCCGCCGGGACCGACGCCGGGGGCGCCGGGTATGCCCGGCGGTCCGGGGATGCCTGGTGGTCCGGGGATGCCTGGTGGTCCGGCCTCGGGTCCCGCGTTCCCGGGTGCGCCGGGGACGGGACCGGGTGGTCCGGGTGGTCCGGGTGGGCAGGGGGGTCCCGGTGGTCCGGGGGCTGCTCCGGGCGGTCCTGGCTCGGGTCCGACGTTCCCCGGGGCTCCGGGTCCCGGCGGCCTCGGCGGTCCCGGTGGTCCGGGGGCTGCTCCGGGCGGTCCTGGTTCCGGTCCCACGTTCCCTGGGGCTCCGGGTCCCGGAGGTCCCGGCGGTCCGGGCGGTCCCGGCTCAGGTCCCACGTTCCCCGGCGCTCCGGGTCCCGGCGGCCCGGGTGGCCCCGGCGGCCCCGGTGCTCCGCAGGCCTTCCACCGGCCCGGTCCGCCGCCCGCGCCTGCGTTCCCTCAGGAGAACGGCCAGCCGCACCCCGGTGGCGCCCCCACCGGCGGTGACGACGACTGGCTGCTCCCGCCGCCGTCCTCCACCGGCCCGGGTGGCCCCGGCGCCCCGCAGCCCGGCGGTTACGGCTACCCGCAGCCCGGCCAGGCCCAGGCCGCGCCGCCGCGACCGGCGACCTGGACGGCGACGATCGGGCCGGACCGCGAGTACTTCATGGCGATGATGCAGCGCTCCGGGCCCGAGGCCGCGGGGCTGAACCTGCCCGCGTACTCGCCGGAGCAGCAGCGCACGCTGACCGGCAACCAGCTCACCATCGGCCGGCGTCGGCACTCCACCGGGGAGACGCCCGACATCGACCTGTCGGTGCCGCCGGAGGATCCGGGTGTCTCGCATCAGCATGCGGTGCTGGTGCAGCAGCCGGACGGCGGGTGGGCCGTCGTCGACCAGAACTCGACGAACGGCACGACCGTGAACAACTCCGAGGAGCCGATCCAGCCGTTCGTGCCGGTGCCGCTGCAGGACGGCGACCGGGTGCATGTGGGCGCCTGGACCACCATCACGGTGCGCCGCGGCTGAGCTCCGAGCGCCATAGCCCTGCCGAATGGCCCCTTCAAGGGCGATTCGGCAGGGGCCAGCCGTACGGCCCCGTCGGATCGTCCAGCCACGCCCAGGCGTGTTCGCCGGACACGGTGATGCCGTAGCGCTGCCTCCCCGGCCGGCCCTCCCTCTCCCACAGGGCGTACGCCTCCTGCGGGTCGAGGGCCCCCAGGGTCAGGGCCAGCAGGAAGCGGAACAGGTCGTCCTCACGGGCATGCCTCGGGACGCCCGCCAGGGAGGCCGGGTCGGGGACGGGCCGGGTGCTGCCCCGTAGGGGGACGAAGTAGGCGGGGGTGTTCAGGAAGCCGCCCTCTGCGTGTGTGGCGTCGGTCACCTCCAGCAGGACGAGGCCGGTGGCGAGCGGGGTCAGTACACGGCCGCCGGGCCGGCACTGTTCCAGCCACGCCCCGGGGATGCTCGGCAGCGCGCAGGTGGCGATGATCCGGTCGAAGGGGGCGCGCCCCGGCACCCCGCGAGCCCCGTCACCGGTGACGACGAGCGGGTGATGGCCGGCCGCGTCGAGGTGCCGGCGCGCGGACTCGGTGATCTCCGGGTCGAGGTCGATGGTGGTGACGAGCGCGTCGTCGCCGAGGCGGTGGGCCAGCAGCGCGGCGTTGTAGCCGGTGCCGGCGCCGATCTCCAGGACCCGGTCGCCGTCGCGTACGCCGAGTGCGGCGAGCATCTCCGCCATGAGCGAGGGCTGGCTGCTGGAGGACAGCAGCTCCCCGTCGCGCAGCCGGGTGGCCAGCGGCTCGTCGGCGTACGCGCCGCGCAGCCAGCGCCGGCGTGCCGCGGGGTCGGGATGCTCGGCCCAGCGGCGTTCGTATCCGCCGGCGACGGTGACGTAGTAGAACGGCACGAACAGATGGCGGGGGACGGCGCGGAACACCTCCCGCCACACCGGGTCGGCGTCGAACGCCCCGCTCGCGTCGATCTCCCGCACCAGGTCCGCCCGTGCGACGGCGGCGAGATCCTCCAGGTTCACGTCGGCAGTGCCCATGCCTCCACTGTCCTGCGCATCCCGGCCGGGGGCGAGCACCGCGGGTCCTAAGCCTCGAGTCCTCGGTCCCCCCGTCTGAGACCATGGGGGACGTGAGAGAGATTCGGCGCGGCACGCTTCAGGAGCAGACCTTCTACGAGCAGGTCGGCGGGGAGGAGACCTTCCGCCGCCTGGTCCACCGTTTCTACGAGGGAGTCGCCGAGGACCCGCTGCTGCGGCCGATGTACCCGGAGGAGGACCTGGGTCCGGCCGAGGAGCGCCTGGTGCTGTTCCTCATGCAGTACTGGGGCGGCCCCACGACGTACAGCGAGAACCGCGGCCACCCGCGGCTGCGGATGCGCCACGCCCCTTTCACCGTCGACCGCGCGGCGCACGACGCGTGGCTGAGGCACATGCGGGTGGCCGTGGACGAGCTGGGCCTGTCCGAGGAGCACGAGCGGACGCTGTGGAACTACCTGGAGTACGCGGCCGCGTCGATGGTCAACACCGCGGACTGAGTCCGAGGGGCCCTCACGCCTGCCCGACCCTGAACTCCGAATTCCGGTCCCTCTGCGCCGATTTCCGGTCACAATCCGGTCAAGCCTGATCCACAAGCGCTTACCCCGGTCGCCGCCCTCTGACAGCATCGCCCGAAAGTCTGGCAACGGCGGGGGGCCGGGTGACGGGGTTCACGGGGGCTGCGGGATTCGTGCTGCTGCGCGCACGCGCGCACCGGCTGCTGCTGGCCGCCGCCCTGCTGACCGTCCTGCTGACCACCGCCGTGCTGGCGACCCTCACCGCCTACTCGGGCGCGATCGGTGACGCCGCCCTGCGGCACGCCCTGCGCGATCCGCGCAACGCCGCCGACACCGCCCTGATCGTCAAGGCGGACGTCCCGCGCGAGGACCGCGCCGCCGCCGACACCGCCGTACGCGACGGTGCGCGCCGTACCTTCGGCGGCCTCCCGGTGACCGTGCGCACCCTGACCCGCTCCGGCCCCTACGGGCTGCCGGGCGCGGCCGAGGGCGCGGAACCGGATCTGACGTACTTCGCCGCGCTGGACACCGCCCAGGTACGGCTCGTGTCCGGGCGGCTGCCGGGGCCGGCCGGCGGCGGCACGGTCGAGGCGGCCGTGCCGCAGAGCGCCGCCGAGCGCCTGGGCCTGGAGCCGGGCGACCGCCTCACCCTCACCGACCGGCTCGACGGCCCCGACGCGCGCGTGACCATCACCGGCGTCTACCGGCCCGCGCAGGCCGACCACCCGTACTGGGAGCTCGACGACCTCGGCGGCCGAGGCGTCAAGCAGGGCGGCTTCACCACGTACGGGCCGCTGCTGACGACCCTCGCCACCGTGACGGGCGGCCAGGTGAGCGAGGGCCCCATCGGCTGGCTGGCCTCGGCGGACTTCTCCACCCTGACCACCGACCGCGTCGACGCCCTGCGCGAGGCGGCCCGCGCCCACAGCGGCTCCCTGCGCGAGGAGCCCGCGCTGCGCGGCACCACCGCCGCCTCCACCGACCTGCCCGTGGTCCTGGACCGCGTCGAGCGCTCCCAGCTCGTCTCCCGCTCCACGCTCCTGATCGTCGCCCTGCTGCTGGTGCTGCTCGCCCTGTACGCGCTGCTGCTCGTGGCGCGGCTGCTGAGCAGCGAACGCGCGGGCGAGACCCGGCTGCTGCGGGCCCGCGGCGCCTCACGCGCCCGGATCGCCGGGCACGCCGCGCTGGAGGCGCTGCTGCTCGCCCTGCCCGCGGTCGTCGCGGCTCCGCTGCTGGCCGGGCCGCTGACCGAGCTGCTCGCCGGGCAGGGGGCGCTGGCCCGGATCGGGCTGCACCTGGACGCCCCGGGCGGTGGCGACCTCGGGGTCTGGCTGGTCGCGGGCGGCACCGCCCTCGGGTGCGCCCTCGCGGTGACGCTGCCCGCGCTGACCGCGCAGGGCTTCCGGGCGGGCCGGGCCCGGACGCTGCCCGCCCCGCTGCGCGCGGGCGCGGACCTGGCCCTGGTGGTCGTGGCCGGTGTCGCGTACTGGCAGCTCGACCAGCAGGGCTCCGGCGCGGTGACCGACGACGCCTCCGGCACCCTCGGCATCGATCCGCTGCTGGTGGCCGCGCCCGCTCTCGCCCTGCTCGCCGGCACCGTACTGACGCTGCGGCTGCTGCCGCCGATGGCCCGGCTCGCCGAGCGCCGCGCGGCCGGCGGCCGGGGCCTCGCGGCGGCGCTGGCGGGCTGGCAGCTCAGCCGCCGCCCGATGCGCGGCGCGGGCCCGGTGCTGCTGCTGGTGCTGGCCATCGCGCTCGGCATGCTGGCGCTCGCCCAGGGCGCCTCCTGGGAGCGCTCGCAGGACGACCAGGCCGACTTCCGCGCCGGGGCGCCGATCCGGGTGCTGGCCGCCGGGGACGCCGGGCTCGGCCGCACTGAGAGCTACGCGGGCGCCCCGCACGTCACCGGTATCGCCCCGGCCGTCCGCCAGACCCAGACCCTGTCCGGCGACCGCTCGGCGACCGTGCTCGCGCTGGACACCGCACACGCCGGCGACGCGGTGCTGCTGCGCCCCGACCTCTCCCCCGCGCCGGTACGCCGCCTGCTGTCCGGGCTCGGCCCGCGGCACGACCCGGCCGGGACCGTGGTGCCCGCGGGCACCACCCGGCTGCGGCTGACGCTGAGCCTCGGTGCACGTCCCGGCTCCGGTACGGCGGCTGATGTGACGGTCGGCCTGGTGGACGGCCACGGCGTCCCCTACCGGCTCCCCGCGCCGGCCGCCCTCCCCGCCGACGGCCGCCCGCACACCGTCACCGTCGACCTGCCCGCCGTACCCGCCGAGGTGCGGCTCACCGCCCTGGAGCTGGTCATGCCGCAGCCGGTCGGCGTCAGCGAGCAGCACCGCGTCATGCTGCGGGAGATCACCGCGCAGTCCGCCGACGGCACCGTACGGCCACTCGTACTGCCCCCGGCCTGGGACGCCACGGTGGCCACCGACGAGGAAGACCCCTTCCCCGACTCCCTCACCATCCCCACCGATCCGCAGGTGACCTCCGAGCGGCCCTTCACCGTCGAGTACGGCACCGGGCACACGCCTGCGGAGCAGTACGTCCTGCCCTTCACGCTGACCGTCCGGCTGGCCGTCCCTCAGCCCGAGGCACCCGAGCTGACCGCCGTCGCCACCGACGGCTACCTCACCGCGACCGGCGCCCACACCGGCGACCAGGTCGACCTCCCCTTCGGCGGCGACACCCTCCCGGTGAAGATCGTGGCCGCGGTACGGGCCCTGCCGACCACGCCCGCCGAGCACGACGGCGCGGCGATCCTCGTCGACCTGCGCTCGGTCAACCAGGTCCTCGCCGACCGCGACAACGGCATCACCCCCACCGAGTGGTGGCTCACCTCCGACAGCCCCCGCGCCGCAGCGGCCGCGCTGCGGGCCCGCCCCGACCTCGATCCGGCCCAGGTCCTGGTGCGCGACGAGATCGCCGCCGAACTGCGCGACGACCCCTTCGGCGCGGGCCCCGGCGCCGCGTTCGCGGCCGCGGCGATCGTCGCGGCGGCACTGGCCGCGGTGGGCTTCGCGGTGAGCGCGGCCGGGTCGCTGCGCGAGCGGGACGCCGAGTTCGCGGTGCTGCGCGCGCTCGGCGCGAGCCGCCGCCGGCTGGCCCGGACGATCGCCGCCGAACAGGGCGTCCTCGTCGGCCTTGCGCTGCTGGCGGGCGGGGCCCTGGGCGCCGTGCTGACCCGGGCGGTGATCCCGCTGATCGTGCTGACCGCGCAGGCCACCCGCCCGGTCCCGGAGTTGCTGGTGGAGCTCCCGCCCGGCCGGGTGGCGCTCCTGCTCGCGGCGGTGGTCCTCACCCCGCTGCTGGTCACGGCCGTACTCGCCCTGCGCCGCGCGGATCCGGCGACGGCGCTGCGGCAGGGGGGTGAGTGAGATGCGTTCCCTGTACGCCCCCTGGGTGCGCACCCGGCTGCGGGCCGCGCCCGGTGCCGCGTGGGCGCTGGCCGTGCTGGTGGCGCTGACCGCGTGCCTGGCGGCCACGTTCCCGCGCGCCCTGGACCGCTACCAGGACGCGGGCCTGCGCCGGGCGGTCGCGGACGCCCAGCCCGACCGCAGCACCCTCCGGCTGGACGCGCCGCGGCCCGGCCCGGACATGACGCCTGTGCAGCAGGAGAAGTCCATGCGGCCGGCCCGGCTGGCCACGGAGTACTCCGGCATCCTGGACAGCGTCCCCGCCCCGCTCGCCGTCGACCCGGCCCAGTCGTCGTACGGCGTGCGCACCGATGTCCCCATGGAGGTCCCGGACACCTTCCTCGCCCGCCCGCACGGAGTGCCCGCGCGCGTCACGCTGGCCGCCCAGAGCGGGCTTGCCGGCCACTCCCGGCCGGCCGAGGGCCGGCTGCCGCGCGCCGCCGCCGGGACCGTGCACCGCACCACGGCCGAGGTCGAGGCCGCGGTGACCGCCGAGACGGCCGAGAAGCTGCGCATCGAGGTCGGTTCGGTCGTCCACGTCCCCGGACTGGTGCGCGGCCCCGTCGCCGTGCGGGTCACCGGCATCGTCACCCCGCGCGAGCCGTCCGGCGCCTACTGGTCGACCGCGTCGCTCCTGCGCACCCCCGCCCTGGTCCACCTCCCGGGCGACCCCGACCGCCGGGCCTACTGGCTCGGCGCGCTGCTGCTCCCGCCCGAGGCCGGCCCGGTCCTCCTCGGCACCGCGGGAGACCCCGTCCGCTACTGGAACCTGGCCCCCGACCCGGGCGGCCTGCACGGCTACGACATGGACCGTCTGAAGTCCGCCCTGGCCTCCCTGGAGAGCGGCCCCGCCCTGCGCGAGGCCCGCCTGCACACCGACGAGCGCACGGAGGTCACCACCGACCTCGACGCCGTCCTCGGCTTCTACGAGCGGCTCGACGACGGCATCGCCCCGCTGATCGCCGTCGCCGCGTTCGGCGCGGGCACGGTCGCGCTGGTCGTGCTGCTGATGGCGGGCGGTCTCGCCGCCGACCGCCGCCGCGCCGAACTCGCCCTGCTGCGCGCCCGCGGCGCCTCCCTGCGCGGACTGACCGCCCGGCTGCTCGGCGAGACCGCGACCGTGGCGCTGCCCGCGGCCGCCGTCGGCCTCACCGCCGCGGTGCTCGCGGTGCCCGACGCCCGCCTCCTGCCCGCCGCGCTCGCCGCCCTCGCGGTCACCGCCGTCGCCGCGCTCGCCCTGCCGCTGCGCGCCGCGGCCGCCCACCGCACCGTCGGCGTCCACAGCGCCCGCACCGACATCACCGCCGTACGGCCCTCCCGACGCCGTACGGTCGCCGAACTCACCCTGCTGGTGCTGGCCGCGGGCGCGGTGGAGACGCTGCGCCGGCGCGGCACGGCCGACGGTGACGCGCTCATGTCCGCCGCACCCGTGCTGGTCGCGATCATCGCCGCGCTGCTGCTGGTGCGCCTCTACCCGCTGCCCCTGCGCGGCCTGGCCCGTCCGGCCGCCCGGCTGCGGGGCGCGATCGGCCATCTGTCCCTGGCCCGCGCGGGCCGCGGCGCCACCTCCGCGATCCTGCCGCTGCTCGCCCTGTCGACCGCCCTGACCACCGCCGCGTTCGGCGGCTCCGTCGTGGCGGGCGTGCGCGAGGCCCGGGACGCCGCCGCACTGCTCGCGGTCGGCGCCGACGCCCGCGTCGAGGCCGTCGAGGGCCTGCCGTCCGCACTGCCCGGCCAGGTCCGCCGTACGCCCGGCGTGTCCGGCCTGACCGAGCTGAGCATCGCCTACCAGGCCCGGCCGGGCGGCCGCCAGCAGACCCTGCCGGTCGCGGGCGTCGACCCCACCGCGTACGCGGCCCTCGCCGACCGCACGGACCTGGGCGCCTTCGACGTGGAGCAGTTGCGGCGGCCGGCCTCCGCAAAGGCCCCGCTCCCCGCGCTGGCCTCCCCGTCCACGGCCCAGAACTACGGCACCGCGCCCTTCGAGATCCGTATGCAGGACGGCACGTTCATCACCGTCCGCATCACCGTCGTACGGGACCGCACCCCGGCCCTTTCGGGCACCGACTTCCTGATCGTGGACCGCGCCGGGCTCAGCCGCGAGGCCGCCCGCCCGACAGTGCTGCTGCTGACCGGCGGCGGCCTGGACGGGGCCGCGCTGCGCCGGGTCGCGGAACCCCGCGCGGACGTCCGGCTGCGCGCCGAGGAACGCGACCTCTACGTCGACTCGCCCCTCCAGTCCGGCGCCGAGCGCGTCTACGTCGCCGCCGTCACGGCCGGCGCCGGCTACGCCGTCCTCACCCTGCTGCTGTCCCTGCTGCGCACCGCGCCCGAACGCCGCGCGCTGCTGGCCCGGTTGCGCACCATGGGCCTCACCCGTACCCAGGGCCGGCGCCTGCTGGTCCTGGAGTCCCTGCCCCAGGCGGGCCTCGCCGCACTCGGCGGCGTCCTCACCGGCTGGGCCACCATCCGCCTGCTCGCCCCGGGCATCGACCTGACGGCCCTCGCCCTGCCCCCTGCGACCTCCGCACCGGTGCCCGCCGAGCTGCACACGGACGTGCTGTCCCTCGCCGTACCCGCGACCGCGGTGCTGCTGGTCACGGTGGGCGTGGCCGCGGTGCAGGCCTGGTGGACGGGGCGGCGCGGGTCGGTGACGGAGTTGCGGGTGGGGGATGCGCGGTGACGGTGAAGGGCCGCTGCCTGTGGGGGACGCGCGATGCCGTGAAGGGCCGTTACCTGCGGGGGGACGCGCGATGACCGTACGAAGCCTTTACGCGTACGAAGTCTTTGTCCGGGAACGCCCGATGACCACGCCATGCCGCTGTGGAGGAGAGCCACGATGACGACGAATCCCACGCTCGCCGACCTGGCCCAGCGCGCCACGGCCGCCCGCGCCACGCCCGCCTACGGCCACGACGCGCTGATCACCTGCGACCGGCTGGTCCGAATCTTCACCACCGACGGCGTCGAGGTGCAGGCCCTGCAAGGGCTGGACCTGCTGGTCCGCGAGGGCGAGCTGATGGCCCTGGTCGGCGCGTCCGGCAGCGGCAAGTCCACCCTGATGAACATCCTCGCCGGCCTGGACACCCCCACCGCGGGCGCCGCCCGGGTCGCGGGCCGCGACCTGCTCACCATGACGGCCAAGGACCGCCTCGCCTACCGCCGCGAGGTCGTCGGCTTCGTCTGGCAGCAGACCTCCCGCAACCTGCTGCCGTATCTGACCGCCGCGCAGAACGTCATGCTGCCCATGCGGCTGTCCGGCGCGCATCGGCGCCGCCGTGCCCAGGCCCGACGCGCCCTGGAACTCCTCGACATGCTCCAGATCGCCGACTGCCGCGACCGGCGCCCGCACCAGATGTCCGGCGGCCAGCAGCAGCGCTGCGCCATCGCGGTGGCCCTCGCCGGCGACCCGGCCGTCCTGCTCGCCGACGAACCCACCGGCGAACTCGACACCCACACCGCCGAGCAGGTCTTCGGCGCCTTCCGCACCGCCAACGAACAGCTCGGCACGACCGTCGTCATCGTCACCCACGACCAGGCCGTCGCCACCGAGGTCCGCCGCACCGTCGCCATCCGCGACGGCCGCACCTCCACCGAGGTGCTCCGCCGCAGCCGCATCGACGAGGAGACCGGGCACGAGACGGTCGTGGCCCGCGAGTACGCCATGCTCGACCGAGCGGGCCGCCTCCAGCTGCCGGCCGAGTACACGAAGGCCCTGGGGATGCGGGACAGGGTGGCGCTGGAGCTGGAACAGACTCACATCGAGGTATGGCCGGATGACGCGTCGGACTGAGGGCAGTCAGGGGCGCGGGGAACTGCGCGAGAACCCAAGACGGCGCGAAAGCCGAGAGACGACAGTCAGCGCACGCTGATCCCAAGCGCACCGACACCGGCACGCCGCACGGCAACAGACCCAAAGGCAGTACGCAACCGAAGCCAGGCCCCGCAGGAGAGCAGCACGGGATCACCCCCGCGAAGGAACCCCAAAGCCTGCGCGGCATGAACGGCCCGCACGGGCAGCCCCGTGTCGGCGACGGTCCGCGACCAGATGTCCCGCCCGATCCGGTCGAGTTCGGTACGCGTACGAAGCTCGGGCGCCAACGACTCGGTACGGGACCGGAACTCAGCGACGACGGAAGCGACCATCGAGCGGAGCGAGTCCGCGGCCGGCAGCCCGGCCACGGCCGCCCACCCCCCACGAGGCGGCAGCACCCCGGCCCAGGGAGGCCCGGTCACCGCGGCCGGGACGACGGCGGTGGCGGCCGACTCCTCGATACCGTCGAGGAGTTCACCGGCGGAGACGGTGACATCGAGGGTGACGTCGAGCCCGTTCTCGTACGGCTTGGCGAGCCGCACCGCCCGGATCGCGAGCACCTCGAAGGACGGCGGCCGCCCGAAGACGGCCAGCGCGGTCCCGGCGGCCTGCAGCCGCACCGCGGCCGCGCGGTCGTAGTGGAGCAGCCGGGAGAGGAAGGCCGCGAGATCCGCGGCCTCCCCGTCGTCGGCCAGCTGGAGCACCGTCATGCGGCGACGGCCTCCTCCTCGGACGCGACGGTGTCGTCGACGTCGTCGGTGTACTCCTCCAGGAACTCCCGTTCCTCGGCGGTGATCCGGCGGGGCCGCTGCGCCTCGAAGTCGAACGGGACGATCACCGTCGAGGCGCGCACATAGACGACGTCGCCGTCCTTCACCTCGTAGGAGAGAGTGAAGGACGCCGCACGGATCTCCGTGACCCACAGCTCGATGTCCACGGGCGACTGCCGGTGGACGAGCTGCCGTTTGTAGTCGATCTCGTGGCGCGCCACCACCGACCCCTGCTTGAAGTCCTTCTCCGGGCGGAAGAGGAAGTCGATACGGGCTTCCTCCAGGTAGCGCAGGAACACCACGTTGTTGACGTGGCCGTACGCGTCCATGTCCGCCCAGCGCAGCGGGCAGCGGTAGAGGTGGCGCACGAGATCAGCCCCGGGTCAGCTTCTTGTAGGTGGCACGGTGCGGACGCGCGGCGTCCGCACCGAGCCGCTCGATCTTGTTCTTCTCGTACGACTCGAAGTTGCCCTCGAACCAGAACCACTTGGACTCACCCTCGTAGGCGAGGATGTGCGTGGCGACTCGGTCCAGGAACCACCGGTCGTGGGAGACGACCACGGCGCAGCCGGGGAAGTCCAGCAGCGCGTTCTCCAGGGAGGACAGGGTCTCGACGTCGAGGTCGTTGGTCGGCTCGTCGAGGAGCAGCAGGTTGCCGCCCTGCTTCAGGGTGAGGGCGAGGTTCAGCCGGTTGCGCTCACCGCCGGAGAGGACACCGGCAGGCTTCTGCTGGTCCGGGCCCTTGAAGCCGAAGGCGGAGACATACGCCCGCGAGGGCATCTCGACCTGACCCACGTTGATGTAGTCCAGCTCGTCCGAGACGACGGCCCACAGGGTCTTCTTCGGGTCGATGTTCTCGCGGCTCTGGTCGACGTAGGAGATCTTGACGGTGTCGCCGACCTTGATGGAACCGGAGTCCGGCGTCTCGAACCCCTGGATCATCTTGAACAGGGTCGTCTTGCCGGCGCCGTTCGGGCCGATGACACCCACGATGCCGTTACGCGGCAGCGTGAAGGAGAGGTCGTCGATCAGGACCTTCTCGCCGAAGGCCTTGGAGAGGTTGTTGACCTCGACCACGATCGAGCCCAGACGCGGGCCCGGCGGGATCTGGATCTCCTCGAAGTCCAGCTTCCGCATCTTCTCGGCCTCGGCGGCCATCTCCTCGTAGCGAGCGAGACGCGCCTTGGACTTGGCCTGCCGGCCCTTGGCGTTGGAGCGGACCCACTCGAGCTCTTCCTTGAGGCGCTTGGCCCGCTTGGCGTCCTTCTGCCCCTCGACCTTGAGACGGGTCTGCTTGGTCTCCAGGTACGTGGAGTAGTTGCCCTCGTACGGGTAGGCGCGACCGCGGTCGAGCTCGAGGATCCACTCGGCGACGTTGTCGAGGAAGTACCGGTCGTGGGTGATGGCCACGACGGTGCCGGCGTACTTGGCGAGGTGCTGCTCCAGCCAGTTCACCGACTCGGCGTCGAGGTGGTTGGTGGGCTCGTCGAGGAGCAGCAGGTCAGGGGCTTCGAGCAGCAGCTTGCACAGCGCCACACGCCGCTTCTCACCACCGGACAGGTTCACGACGGGCCAGTCGCCGGGCGGGCAGCCCAGCGCGTCCATGGCCTGCTCGAGCTGCGCGTCGAGGTCCCAGGCGTTGGCGTGGTCGAGCTCCTCCTGGAGCTTGCCCATCTCGTCGAGCAGCGCGTCGGAGTAGTCGGTCGCCATCAGCTCGGCGATCTCGTTGAACCGGTCGAGCTTGCCCTTGATCTCGGCGACACCCTCCTGGACGTTCTCCAGGACGGTCTTCTCCTCGTTCAGCTTGGGCTCCTGCATCAGGATGCCGACGCTGTACCCGGGCGAGATGAAGGCGTCACCGTTCGACGGCTGCTCGAGCCCCGCCATGATCTTCAGAACGGTCGACTTACCGGCACCGTTCGGACCGACCACACCGATCTTCGCGCCGGGCAGGAAGTTAAGCGTGACGTCGTCAAGGATCACCTTGTCGCCGTGCGCCTTGCGCGCCTTGCGCATGGTGTAGATGTACTCAGCCAAGAGAAACCGTCCGGCAGCTTGAAATCAGGCAGTGGGCAGATACACCCCATCTTGCCGGACTGCCACCCCTTGGGGGAAACCCGTATAGCCGGTCGCCTGTGACCTGGGCTTTCACCACCGGCGACTCCCCCTCCTCCACCGAGCAGAGCTACGGTGCCGCCATGACCAGCGCCCCACAGCGCCCCCTTCTCTTCCTGGACGTCGACGGCCCCCTCATCCCCTTCGGCGATGCCCAGGCCGTCACCGGCCCGAGCCCGGCCCCCGCCGACCGGGCAAACCCCCTGCTCAGCCGCCTCGACCCCGCCACCGGCAGGCGCCTGCTGGCCCTGGGCTGCGACCTCGTCTGGGCCACGACCTGGCAGGAGGAGGCGAACGACGTCGTCGCCCCACGCATCGGACTCCCCCGGCTGCCCGTCCTGGAGTGGCCGGCCACCTCCCCGGAGCCCGGCCCCCACGGCCTGCACTGGAAGACCCGCCCCCTCGTCGAGCGGGCCGACGGCCGGCCCTTCATCTGGCTCGACGACGAGATCAGCTCGATGGACCGCCAGTGGGTGGCGGCCGGCCACCCCGGCCCGTCGCTCCTCCACCGCGTGGACCCGACGAAGGGCCTCCGCGACACCGACTTCTCGGAGCTCACCGACTGGCTTCGCGGCGTGGTGTGGAGCTGAGGGCGTATGCCGCAGGCGCCGAGCGCCCTCTCACCGCCCGGCTAGGCCTGACGCCGACCGATCAGTCGCCCGTCCCCGGTCGCCGGTCCCGAAGCAGCACCAGGGCAGCCCCGCCTATGACCACCAGGCCGATGGCCGTGCCGCCGATGAGGGGCGTGATGTCGGTGCCGCCCGTTTCGGCGAGGTTGACGTCGGTGGTGGAGCCGCCGACGGTGGCCGGGCTGGGCTCGGTCATCAGCTGGGTGCGGTCGTCGGAGGTCGTGTCGCCCTGGGTGTGGCAGTCGAGGACGCCGCTGAAGCGCTTGGCGAAACCGTCGGGGCCCTCGATGGTGAAGTCGTAGGCCTGGTCCTCCTGGAGCGGCACGGTCACGGTGCGTGACGCGCCGGCCGGGATGGTGTGCTCGACACCCATGAGCTCGAAGGTGAACGGCTGGTCGCCGGAGTTGGCCGCGGTGATGTCCACCCCGTTCTCGGCGCAGTTCTCCCGCGACGACAGGGCCGGTATCGCCCCGGTCTCCGCCCAGGTCGCACTCGCCGTCGCGGAGACGGTCGACTCGCTGGAGCCGGCCAGGATCTGCGTCTGGCTGCGGCTCTCGGCGGCGAAGGCACGTCCGACCGGCACCGTGGTGGAGGCCTGCACGGTCAGCTCGGCGGAGCCGGCCGCCGCGTCCGCGGGCACCTCGAAGAAGATCTGGCTGCCGTCCCGGGCGGCGGTGACGTCCTTGCCGTCCTTGCCGACGATCCGCACCCCGCTGGCCATCGCGTCCACCGGCGGCGTCAGCGTCACGCCCTGGGCGTTGGTGTGCACGGTCACCGGGCCGAGCAGCCCTCCCGGCTGCCCGGACACCGCGGGCGGGTCCAGCGTCAGCGAGGCACGCGGCTCCGGCAGCGAGCGGGCGCTCTTCTCCAGGTAGTCGGCGAGACGCTCGGCCTGCGGATCGAGGGCCGCCACGTCCGCGCCGTCGGACCAGCGCCAGATCGCCACCTGCGTCCCGGCCGCCGCGTCCTGTTCGGTCAGGCCCCCGCCGATGCCCGCCCGGCGGGCCAGCGCCGCGAGGTCGTTCACCTGCGGGTAGGAGTTCTGCAGGATCCAGCGGATCCGCCCGGCGTCCTTGTTGGCGCCCAGCGAGGTCCCGCTCCAGGACGTCTCCCGGTACTTGGCCTCCCGCTGTGTGGGGTTGTACAGGTCGACGCAGTACGTCTGCAGGGTGCCGCCGCCCTCGACGGACATCTCGAACAGGCCCGCCGGGACCTCCTGGTCCCCGTCCTCGCCATGGATCACGGCCGTGCCGTACGTCTCCAGCCCGTCCATGGTGGCGACCGCCCCGCCCTGTCCCCGCACCGCCGCGTCCTCGGCGGTGGCCGGGCCCGCGCCCACCAGCGCACCGGCGGCGACGAGTCCGGACACCAGCGTCGCGGCGGCCAGGCGGCGCGCCGCGCCCCGCCTGCGCGCGGGTACCGCGGTCGGCGCGGAGAGCGAAGACATCACACGATTCCCCTTCGAGCAGGACCAGTTGAGCGGCACCGGAGGACCCGACCCGGCTCCCACCAGCGGCATCAGAAGCCCCAAGAGCTACGTCCCGCATCCTAGGGAGACAGCGGACCCCTCTTCCCCGTCAGATAGTCGGACCGGTGATCCGACTCGCAATCGTTATCGCCGGAACGGGCCTCCGAGCAGGGCTTATCGACAAATCCACCAGTTCGTCCACAGTGCATTCGCCGATAAGCCACCGGTCATCCACGCGTCATCACGATCGGCCTGACGTCATGTCACTGCTGCTGCGGCGGCGGGCAGTTGATCCTTGTGCCCCTTCTCCTCACCTTCCGACGAATCCTCCACCGGTGTCTCCCAGTTGGGCTCGGGCTGCTGGGCCGCCCCCGCCTCCCCGGTCTCCGCCCTGGCGCCGCCCCGCCGGAAGGCCGACGTGCCTCGCGCCAGGTCATGGCCGATCGCCACCGCGTCGATGTCGGCCGACGTCCAGCTCTGCCCCTCGCGCACGTCCTGGCGGACCTTCAGCCGGCCCTGGACGACGACGGGGTCGCCGACGCCCAGTGACGCCGCCGCGTTGGTGGCGAGCTGGCGGTTGGCCCACACCGTGAAGAAGTTGGTGTGCCCGTCCGTCCACACCTCCTTCTCGCGGTCCCAGTAGCGCGCGGTCGCCGCCAGCCGGAACCGCGCCGACGGCCCCGACGTCAGGTCCCGGTACACCGGCTGGGTCGCCACCCGGCCCACCACGCAGATCATCGTCTCGTTCATCGCGAACCCCTCCCGCGCCCGGCCCCGTGTGCCGGGCGGACTCGCGTACGGGCCAGTCCCGTACGGCTGCGGAGCCAGACTGCCCCGCACCGCACCCCCCTCGCCGGGCCCTGTGGATCACGCCCCCACCTGTGGAAAACCCCGCCACCCGCCCGAGTGAACCCCAGCGCGGACGAGATCACCCACAGGTGATCTCCGCGAGGATCGGCCCACCTCAGCGGCCCTCCGGGGCCCTCAACTGCGCCTCCCGGACCGCCAGCCCCCGCCGGGACCCATGCCGCACACCAGGACCGCCGGCCCCACCAGGACCCTCACCGCACCACCAGGACCACCACACCCCCATCCCTTCACCCTCAGCCCCTCACCCCACCCCCACCACCCGCCCGTACTGCTCCCGCACCTCCCGATACCGCAGCAACTCCGCCGCCACCGGATCCAGCACCCGCGCCCGCCCGCACCCCGCGGCCGCCTCCCGCAACCGGCGTTCGGCCTCCTGCCCGTAGCGCCGGGCAGGGCCCCGCGCGGCCATCCGGCAGCTCCACTCCACCAGCGGCCCGCCGACGATGCCCAGCACCATCAGCAGCACCGGCACGCCCAGATTGGGCGCCATGACGCCGACGATCTGCCCCGCCAGCCACAGCCCGCCGACCACCTGCAGCAGCGTCATCGCGGCCTGCACCAGCACGGCCACCGGCCACCACCCCGGCCGCGGCGGCCGTCCCGGCGGAAGCCCCGCACGGGCCGCCAGCTGGTCCAGCGCCTCGGGCAGCCCATGGGCGCCCCGCGCGGCCGCCTCGCGCACCGCCTGTGCCCAGGGCGTGGGCAGCCCGGACACGGCCCGGTCGGCCACGATCCGCACGGCCTGCTCCACGCGCTGCCGCGCGGTCGCCTCCTCGTCGGCCTGGGCCCGCAACGTCAGCCGCCCCGTGGGGGGTTCGCCCCGCTCGTGGTACCACCGCCACAGCCGCAGCCACGGCGTCCCGCACGCCCGGTTCGCGTTGCGCAACCAGGCGCGCTCGGCGGCCTCGCCCGCCGCCGTCGCGCCGACCGCGTCCGCGAGCCGGGCGGCGAACTCCTCGCGCGCCTCCTCGCTGAGCCCGGTCCGCCGCCCGGTCGCGTACACGGGCCGCAGCCCGGCCGCCGCCGCGTCCAGGTCCGCCGAGATACGCCGGGCGGGCGCCCCGCGCTCGGCGACGAACCGGCCGAGGCACTCGCGCAGTTCGCCGACGCCCTCCCCGGTGAGCGCGGACAGGGCGAGCACATGGGCGCCCGGTTCGCCGTGCTCGCCAAGGGCGATCCCGTCCTCGTCCAGCAGTCTGCGCAGATCGTCCAGGACCTGCTCGGTGGCCTCCCCGGGCAGCCGGTCGACCTGGTTGAGGACGACGAACATGACCTCCGCGTGCCCGGCCATCGGCCGCAGATAGCGCTCGTGCAGGACCGCGTCGGCGTACTTCTCCGGGTCCACGACCCAGATGATCGCGTCGACGAGAGCGAGCACCCGGTCCGCCTGCTCACGGTGCTGTACGGCCGCCGAGTCCAGGTCGGGCAGGTCGACCAGCACCAGGCCGCGCAACTGCGCCTCCCCCTCCGGGCTCTGCACGGGCCGTCGGCGCAGCCGTCCCGGAATCCCGAGCCGGTCGATCAGCGGCGCCGCCCCGTCGCTCCAACTGCACGCGATGGGCGAGGCGGTGGTCGGCCGGCGTACGCCCGTCTCCGAGATGGTCACCCCGGCGAGCGTGTTGAACAGCTGGGACTTGCCACTGCCGGTGGCGCCCGCGATCGCGACGACCGTGTGCTGCCCCGACAGCCTGCGTCGCGCGGCCGCCTCGTCGAGGACCCGGCCCGCCTCCGAGAGGGTCCGGTTGTCGAGCCGGGTGCGGGACAGCCCCACCAGCTCCCGCAACGCGTCCAGCCGCGACCGCAGCCCCCCGTCGTACGCCAGTGGCGCGGAGGTCTGCGGCACGGACGCCCGGATCTCCATCACCGAGGCCGCCGCCTGCTCGCCCTCGTTGACCCGCCGCGCGATCAGCCCGTCGTCCCAGACGTCCCCGGACTCACCCCGCGCGGCCTCGTCACCAGGACGAGGTGAGGCGTCATCACCGCTACGACGCGAGGTGTCGTCGTCGGTACGACGTGACGCACCACCGGTATCGGCACGGCTGCGCCGGTTTTCCCCGGCCACGCGCGCGTGCCCCCTGTCCGCCGACTTCTCCGACGCACCGGCCTCCGGCTCGGCCGCCTCCTCGCGCTCGACAGCGCGCTCCCCGCCACCTACCGCATCCTCATCACGAGCAGCACGGTCTCCGTTGTCGCCGCTATCGCCGACGTCGCTGGTGCTGTTGATGTCGCTGATATCGCTGGTGTTGCTG
This sequence comes from Streptomyces sp. NPDC096205, assembly GCF_044763135.1. NCBI lineage: Bacteria > Bacillati > Actinomycetota > Actinomycetes > Kitasatosporales > Streptomycetaceae > Streptomyces > Streptomyces sp. NPDC096205. The sequence goes on from NZ_JBIWFS010000002.1 coordinate 1,093,096, forward strand.
GTGTCGCTGTTCACAGCCATCTCCGGACTCCCCGTGTTCTCGGCGTGGTCCGTGTTCTCGGTGCGGTCGGTGCGGTCGGTGCGGTCAGTGCGATCGGTGCGGTCGATGTGATCCATGTGGTTCGTCTGGTCCGTGTGATCCTGATCGGCGACGGCGGTCACGGTCACCTCTCCTTCTGCAGTACGGACAGCGCGGCGATGAGCTCGGCCTGCGGCTCGGGATGGACGTCGAGCGCGTCCAGGGGTGCGAGGCGCCGCTCGCGTTCGGTGTGCAGCACGCGATCGACGTGCTCGGCGAGCAGCCGCCCGCCGCGGTCGCGCAGCCGCAGCGCCCCGTGCGCCCCGAGCCGCTCGGCGAGCCCCTCCCCCGCGGTCCGGGCCCGGCGCCCGCCGAGGAGCGCGGTGGCGACCAGCGCGGCGACCACCTCGGGGTCGGGGGCCTGGCCGCGGTCGAGGTCGCGGATCTCGTCCTCGGCGTACTCCTCCAACTCGCGCCGCCAGCGCCGTACGGCCATCCCGATACGGTGTTCCGCGCTCTCCGGCTCGGGATCGCGGGGCTGGAGCTCCGGCGCGTCGGAGGCCGGTTCGCGACGCCAGGCGTCGTCGATGCGCTCGTCGGCGGCGGTGACGGCACACACCAGCAGGGCGCCCAGGCTGTCCACGAGCGCGTCGAGCAGCTCGCCCGCGGTGCAGTCGAGGGGGAAGGCCCGCCAGCGCTTCAGCGCGCCACCGGCGAGGACGGCGCCGGACTGGAGCCGGCCGCGCACACGCGTGTGCTCGCTGTCGTAGGCGGCGTCGACGGCGGCGGTGAGCCGCAGGGCGGCCGCGTACTGGGCGGCGGCGGCACCGGCCAGCTCGGGCATCCGGGCCTTGAGGGAGTCCAGGACGCCGTACGCGGTACGGGCCATGGCGTGCTGCCGCGCGGAGGGGTCCTGGGCCTGATGGACGAGCCAGGAGCGCAGCTGGGCCACGGCGGAGGCGGGCAGCAGACCGCCGCCCCAGGCCGACTCGGGCAGTTCCGGCACGGTGAAGCGGGGCACGTCGCCGAGGCCGGCCTTGGTGAGCAGGGCGCCGTACTGCCGGGACACCTCGGAGACGACCTGGTGGGGCACCCGGTCGAGGACGGTCACGAGGGTGGCGTTGTACTCCTTGGCGGTGCGCAGCATGTGCCAGGGCACGGCGTCGGCGTACCGGGCGGCCGTGGTGACCATGATCCAGATGTCGGCCGCGCAGATCAGCTCGGCGGCCAGGACGCGGTTGTCGGCGACGAGGGAGTCGACGTCGGGCGCGTCCAGCAGGGCGAGGCCGCGCGGGAGGGAGTCGGCGGTCTCGACACGCAGCACGCGCGCGGGATGCTCCCCGGGCAGCAGCAGGTCGTCACCCGGCTCCTGATGGGGCACCCACACGCGGGTGAGGTCGGGCAGGACGCGCATGCCGCTGAACCAGTGATGGTCCTCCGGATGGCACACCAGCACCGGAGTGCGGGTCGTCGGCCGCAGCACTCCCGCCTCGCTGACCCGCCGCCCCACGAGGGAGTTGACGAGGGTCGACTTGCCGGCGCCGGTCGACCCGCCCACGACGGCGAGCAGGGGGGCTTCGGGGTCTCTCAGCCTGGGCACCAAGTAGTCGTCGAGCTGCGCGAGCAGTTCGTCGCGGTTGGCACGCGCGCGTGGCGCCCCCGCCAGGGGCAGCGGGAAGCGTGCGGCGGCGACACGGTCGCGCAGGGCGGAGAGTGCGTCGAGCAGTTGAGGCCTTACGTCCAAGGTCACCACATGCGAAGAATGCCCAATTTTAGGGGAATTCTGAAGCATATAGGCATCTCTGCGCGCCGACAGGACAGAAGGGGCGGAAGGTACGACCGGGACACCGGGCAAGGCCAGGCATAACGAGTGCACAACACCCGTGGTTCAACCCGCAAAAACCGCTGCACGATTCGTAACTGCCTGCGATTATCAGGACCGCTTCACCGAACCTCCACATCGAGCCACGGAGGCGAGGCGACAGGGACATGGATCGCGGAGCCCTATCCTTGTCCCCGGCGACGTCGGGGAACAGCCCTCACCGGGGCACCACGACACCAGGCCACCACACCGGCCCCCGTAGCTCAGTGGATAGAGCAGGCGCCTTCTAAGCGCTTGGCCGCAGGTTCGAGTCCTGCCGGGGGCGCAAGTCTCCGCCCTCCCTCCGGGAGGGCATTTTTGCTGGTCAGACCGGGTGAAGCCCGGCACACGTCAGCCCCGGGTCCCCTCTCGACGATCAAGAGCAGACTCCGGGGCTGTCCGGCCGTCACCGGGGTTTCGCGGGTGGCCGTGTCGAATACGTGTCGAAGTTCTCAGCCGAGGCCAGGTGCCTCCGGCAGGTCGCCCGCAGCTTCCAGGCGCCGCTTGAGATCCGGCAGCTGCCCGTCGATGCAGCGGGCGTACGTGGCCAGAAGCACGGCCACGCTGTTCCCGGCCCACTCCGCCACCTGGGCGGGCGGAATCCCGTCGTTGAGCCACTTCGTCAGGCGCGTGTTCCGGTTGTCGTAGACGCGCCGGCCGGTAGGCGACTCGACGACGTGCGGGGGAAGCACGGCCTTACGGGCACTGCGCCACGCCCGGCGAATGACGGAACCGGCGAGGATGCCACCCGCCTCCCCCTGGAAGAGGAGGTCACCCGGCTGGAGCTGTTCGTCCTCGATGTGCTGCCGCAGGATGCGCGTGAGGGCCGGATGCCCCGGCACAGTCCGGGTCTCGCCCTCCGCACGCCCCTTCAGGTCACGTCGCTCGTGGATCTCCCCCGTGTCGGTCCACTGCTTTCCGACCTCCGGGGTCGCCGTGTGGATCAGAAGCTCGCACCACTGGTCGTCGGCGTCGGGCGCGGGCAGGGTCACGTCCTCCACCCGCATGGCCACGGCTTCCTCGGGCCGGGGACCGCAGTAGTACAGGGTGGCGAAAAAGGCGTGAAGTCGCTTACCGCCACGCGGCCGGCTCCGTATCCAGCCGAGCATCGCAGCCGCCTGTTCGGGATTCAGCAACGATCGCTTGTCGACGGCGTTCGAGGTCTTCACGGCAGCCGTCGACTCCTTCCCCTTGGGCAGGGGGTTGGCCCGCAGGATGCGCCGCCGGACCGCGTACTTCATGGCGACGTTGAGAATCCGGCGATTGCGCTTCCGCGACCAGGCCGCCGCCTGCTTGCCGTCCAGCCGGGTATCGATCGCGCGCAGAACGTCGTCGACCTTCTCAGGGTCCTCCCAGGCCGAGACGGGCAGGGAGTTCCGCTCGACCCAACGGAGGATGGCCACCACGTCTCGCGGGGCGTCCGGGCGTCGGTTGGTGTTGAACGCCCACTCTCGCAGAGCGGTCCGCACGGCCGCCGGTTCGAACTGGGTCGGCTTGGCCTTCAACAGGGCAATGGTGGTCGCCGTCAGGGTCTTGGCCATGTTCTTACGGCTGTTGCCACCGAGCTGGGCCCAGCGGGCGTCCACGTACTCGACGGCGAACTTGTACCAGCTCATGGCCGCCGCCTTGGAGCGGTGGGACACCGGAAGCCCCGTGGCGACGACAAAGGCCTCGCCCTTGCCCGTCGCCCGGATGAGTTCGGAGCGGAAGCCCTCGGCGAGCGCGACCGTGTCGAAGGGCTCACGCCAGCGTTTCCCCGCGACGACCCACCGCACGGTGTACGTGGTCTTCCGCGCACCCTTGTAGGTGAGGATCTTGTAGACCTTGACGTCGTACGTCGTCTCCATCAGGCGGCGTCCTCACGGTCGTCGAGCCAGTGTTCGAGGTCGCTCCGCCGGACCCGGAGGTCACCGTTCGGGAGCTTGATGCAGCGCGGGGCACGACGCTTGGCCCGCCAGTCGTAGAAGGTCGAGCGGGAGATGGCCAGTTCCTCGCAGACCTCGGCGAGGGTGAGCATGCTGCGTGGCCGGACGGCCGTAGTCATTCCTTGCTCCCTTCGCTCAGGAGGGCTTCGCGGGCGGTCTCGCGGTTGGTCTGGAGGCCTCGGGCGATGGTCGCGGCGAGGGCAGCCTCGCCCGGCGTGTGGCCATGGCCGGCGTACTGCCAGTCCGTCAGGACGAGGACCGTGTCCGGCTCGGTGTCGTCCAGGCCGAGGGCTTCGCGCTCCTGGGCGGCCCGGTAGTCGGCGCGCTCCTGGCGGAGGGCGCCGAGGGTGGTGGAGTACGTACGCGACTTGGACGAGAAGTGCCCGCGGAAGCCGAGCATGTGCGCCCAGGCCCAGAGGCGCCGGTCCGGGTAGAGGCTGTCCAGGTCGCGGCACGCGGTGATGAGCCGGCGGGTGTGGTCGGGGACCTGGTGGCGGTCGAGTTCGGCGAGTTCGCCGATACGGCGGTCCAGGGTGCCGGTGTTCTCTGCGGCCTTGGTGGCGTACTTGGCTACGTACGAGGCCACGGCCTGTTCGGTGATGTCGGAGCCGTCACCGAAGGCCTTGACGGGGCGGATATCCAGTTGACGGCCCCAACGGAAGGTGCGGGCCGGTTGGTCCCCGGCAGCTGGGACCGAGACGGACGTGTACGAGTGCGCTGCTGCGGCGCGTAGGGCATCCGTGAGGAGGTCGACGGTTGCCCAGGCAGGCGGTGGCGTCCCGGGCCCCTCCGGGCCGTCCAGGCGTACTACGGCATGGAAGTGCAGGGCCCCGCGCTTCTGGAACTCGGCGACCTTGCCGTACGAGACGCGAACGTGTTCGGCGAGCTCCCGACGGGTCAGGCCGGCGCGGGCGGCGAGTTCGCGGCGGAGCCGGGTGGTGAAGCGCTGCCAGAGCTGCCCGCCGTAATTGTTGAACAGCACGGCGCCCGCGTAGTCGTACGTGTCCGGGTCGAGGGCGGTGCCCAGCTCGGGGGCGTCGGGCGCATGCTGAGTGCCGCAGCGGCAGTTGCCGTGATCGGGCCGGTTGTGGACCGGGCCGAACGACGGTGCCGTGAGCGTGGCGAAGACGCGCGGGTGATCGCGGACCGTGGCGGGGACGTCGCGGCGGTCGTCCCCGGCCAGACCGGCGCGGATGAGGTGGTACGTGTCGCCCGCGTAGGTCCAGGCGCAGGCGGGGCAACGGGAGGCACGCCGGTTGCCGCAGGCGAGGCGGAGGCGTCCGCCGGGCTCGTCCGCGGTGGAGTAGTGGTGCAGGGTCTCGCCGCTGGCCTTGTCCTTGTGGAGGACCCACCCCGTGAGGTGGATCGGATCGGAGCAGCCGCCAGTGCGGCGGATCTGGTCCTCCCACCGGGCGTAGTCGGAGGACGAGGCGACTCGGAGCACGTCGCCGAGGGTGATCGGGTCGAGCAAGGTGTCTGGCGTGGGCGCACTCGGTGTCGCGGATGAGGCGCGGTAGGCCATGCTGGGGGTTCCTTCCGGTTGCGAGATCGGGCGGGGACGGCGCCCGGGCGGCGGATGCTTGGCGGTATCGAGGCCGCCCGGGGGCCGGTCAGCGTCGCTTGGCGTCCGCGTTGACGAGCGAGCGGATCACCAGAGCGCAGATGGCGACCGAGACGCCGGTGACGGCGACGGCCAGGAGCATCGAGACGAGGACGGCTCCGAGGACCAGGACGACGGCGGTGCCGCCGCCGACAAGGGCGAGGGCGGTGCCGGGGGTGAGCTGGACCGTGGGCCGGGACGACGCCGAAGGCGTAGGGGTGACCGACAGCGGCGGCTCGGTGTTCGGGGTGCCGGTGGCCGGCTCGACGACGGCGGGCGGGGTGGTGAGGCCCGTCGGCATGGGCATGGTGGGGATCTTCGGACGGAACATCGGGGATCTCCTTTCGCGGGCTACTTGACGACGGTGTTGATCGCGGGAGCCAGGACGCTGTCGGCGAGGAGGAAGCCGCCGAGGAGCAGTACGGCGATGAGCCAGGCCGGCGGGCGGATGAGCTTGATGCCGAGGTAGCCGACGACGAGCAGCGCGAGCCAGAGCGGGACCTGCATGGCGGTGGCCTCCTAGCGGACGCGGCAGCGGTGGGTGCGGGCGGCGAGCTGGGCGGCGGACTGGCCGGAGTAGTCGGCGGACCAGCCGCAGCGGTCGGCGGTGCAGACGGCGGCGTGCTTGGTCTGGCCGTGGTGGTCGCGGTGGGTGCCGATCTGCACCGGGCCGATGCGCATCACGGAGTGGAAGTGGTCGCGGGCAGGCATGGCCGGTTCTCCTTCCTGGTCAGGTGAGGTGGGCGGCGATCGCGTCGGCCAGGTGGGGCGGGACGCCGAGGCGGGCCCGGAGTGTGTCGGTGTCGATCGGTGAGCCGGTGCGGATGTGGTACTCGTCGGCGACCTTGCGGGCGTGGTCGACGAGGACGGGGGGAACCGCGGGGGCCGGGGTCGAGGTCGGAAGGGCCGGTGTCTCGTCGGCTGCGGGGGCTGGGGGCTCCGGAGCCGTGTCCTGCTCCGCGGTGGTGTTGGGTTCGGGCTCGGAGGCTGGCGCGTCTGGCGTCTGATGCTTGGCGGAGTGGGCGAGGAGGGTGCCGCCGAGGAACGCGAGAGCGGGCCATCCGGCGATGCCGAGGCGAAGCAGCGCGGGCGGGTCAGCCAGGTCGAGGAATCCGGCGGTGGCGACGTTGGCGCCAAGCGAGGCGAACAGCGCGATGAGGAACCAGGACCAGGCGAGCCGGGAGGGTCCCTCACTGCGGAGCCGCCGCCAGGCTGCGACCAGGAGCAGGTCGACGCTGACCGGGTAGGCCCAGGCCTTCCAGCCGTCCTGTCCGGCAGCGGCCGCCAAGTCGTGCAGGTGGGCGAAGGACAGGGCTCCGGCAATGACGGCCTGGACCAGGACCGCATCGATGCGCAGACCGGCGCGGGTAGCCATCAGGAGTCCTCGGCGGCGGTGCCGGGCGGCTCGGGCAGCGAGGCGGCCAGCGAGGGGCTGACAGCTTCGACGAAGTCGAGATCCGCGCCGTTCATGTCGGCGTACAGGGCGAGTTGACCGAGGAGGAGGACGGTGCGGGCGAAGTCCTCGCAGTCGGGGCACATGGCGGGGTTCTCCCTTCATCAGGCACGGCGGGGGTAGGGACTTGGCGCGAAGGCGGTCGCGCTGACCGGAGAGGTGCGGCAGGTCAGGCCGTAACGGGGGCCGTCTTGGACAGCGGCGCGGAGACTGCGGCGGCGGTGCCGGTCAGCGCGGGGCGGAAGGGCGCCAGTTCGGGCAGTTCCGGGGTGCGGTCGGCGTGCCGGTTACAGATGTTGACGGCCTGGCGGAGTGAGGTGTGCGGGGCGCGGATGCGGTGCCACCCACCAGTCGAGTCACCGGCGACGGCGACGCCGCGCATCTCGGCGGGAATCTGGATGGCAGCCAGGACAGCATCCGGGGAGATGTCCCCGAAGGCCATGTTCGCGGAGGTCTCGTCGTTGACGCGGTGGGCGGTGCGGCCGGTGAGCTGGGCTCGGAGCATGGTGATGCCCTTGCCGAGTTCGGAGCCGAAGCGCTGGCCGCAGATTTCGAGGTAGATGCCGGCCGCGCGGCCGAGCTGGGCGAGGCGAGCCAAGGCTGTGATGATGCGGTCGCGCCGCTTCTCTTCTTCCTTGTTGGCGAAGAGAGCGAGTTCGGCGACCTCATCGACCAGGACGACGACGGGGGTCGGGCGGAGGTGTTCGGGCAGGTCCCAGATATCGGCGGCGATCTCGGCGTCCGGTACGTCGGCAGTAATGCGCTGCTCGGCGCGGATGAGTTGATAGACGTCCTTCATGCGGATCACGAGCGCGTCGAGGAGTTCGGCGGCGGTGTCGGGATCGTCGGCGAGGGCGGAGAATCGGCGAGCCAGCGGGAACAGCTCCACACCCTGCTTGCAGTCGATGCCGACCAGGGCGACGTCCATCGGGGCGAGCCCGGCAACGAGGTTGCGCTGGTAGACGGACTTGCCGGACTCGGTGGCGCCGAGGGTGAGGGCGTGGGGTATCGCCCGGTAGTCGCGGTAGTGGACGGCACCGTCTTCGCGCAGAGCGACCGGGACCCGCATCGGCCGGGTGTCGGTCCTGGAGGGCATCTGCACGCGCTTGAGCACGTCGTAACCGGTCATCCTCAGCTCAACCACGCCCGAGCGCAGCTCACGCGAGGTGACGCCGTACATCGAGAAGGAGTGGCGGAGCCGGTCGGAGGCGGCGGCGAAGTCGAACGCGTCCTGCCCGGGCCGGAGTTGGAGCCGGAGGACCAGCCCGGTGCGGGTGGGCCGTAACCGCAGGATGCGCGGCGGTCGCGACTCGGGCACGGGCCGGTTGGTCATCCGGGCGAACGTGAGGCGCCAGCGCGAGGGCGGGACGGTCAGCCCGCAGGCGTCCATGACCGAGGCGTACCGGATGAGGACGCGCAGCGTGGCGATGATGACTCCGAAGGTCAGCCAGTACCAGGCGGGACGCCGCCACCGCAGGAGACCCGCAGTGGCGACGACCAGCAGTAGCGCGACCGTGACGGCGGTCATGATCAGGCCGCCTTCGCGGCCGTGTCGACGAGCGAGGTCACGGCGACCGCGCGGAAGGCGATGCCGTGCCGCTTCTGGCCGTTGAAGTCGTTCTCCCAGGGCCGGGCGACGAGGCCGGTGAGGGCCACCGGGGTGCCCATGGCCAGCTCACCGGTGATGCCCGGCTCCGGGACGGTGACGGAGAGGATCTCAACCTCGTCGTTGGCCGCGAACATCACGTCGACGGTCATGAGCTTGGCGCCGGTGTCGGCGTCAGTGGCGATCTCTCCGGTGCGGCGGTCACGGACCTTGGGCTGCGGAGTCTTGGCGACCATCACAGTGGCGGCGGTGGTGTCGACAGGGATCTGACGCATGGCAAAGCACTCCTATGCAGAGGTGGGACTCCGTCACTCATGTATATGAGTGACATGAAGAAGAGCGCATGACTCCTATACATGAGTCAACCCGCCGCGAAGAAGAACTCGCGACGGGCTGCGGGGAGTTGAGGGAACGTCAGTCCTCAGCAGGGATGCGGTACTCGAAAACGAACTGGTCAGCGGCCATGAGCGTGTCGCAGACCTCGACCACGTGCCCCTCGGTCGTGCGAGCCTCACGGATCAGATGAACCACCGGCGAGCCGGGGCTGAGCGCGAGCTCCGACGCCTCCGCCTTGGAGGCCGGCCGCGCCTGCAACGTCTCGACGAACTCCGCGAACTCGTGCCCGTGGTCCTCAAGTCGGGCATAGATGCCGCCTCCGCCAGGGTTCTCGGCGAACAGCTCGGGGATCTCCTTCACCACGTCCCACGGAAGGTAGGAGGTGGCGGTCTCGACCGGAGTGCCGTTGCGGAAGTAGAGGCGGCGCCGAGCGAGAACCTGATCGCCGGCTTCAACACCCAGTCGCCGAGCAGCATCCTCAGGGGCCGACATCGGCCCGATGTACAGGACGCTGACCTTGGCCGTAGCGCCGGACTGCGCCGACTCAGCGAGGTAGGCCGCCTTGCCGCCACGCCGGAGCGAGCGCCGGAAGCGATCAGAGGAGCGGTGCCGCACCGGCGGCCGATCCTTCACGATCGAGCCCTTACCGTGCCTGGTCTCGACGAGCCCACTCGCCCGCACCTCGACCATGGCCTTACGGATCGTGCCCCCGGAGACGCCGTAACGATCGACCAACTCTGACTCACTCGGCACCATGTCACCAGGCTTGAGGACACCAGCCCGGATCTGCTGCACGATCTCGTCGGCGATCTGCACGTACCGAGGCCCCGACCTGCCCCCACCTGCTTCGGTTCCCATAGTCCTTCCCCGCCTCCTATGCTCCTGTATATGAGTACCCAGGATGCAACTTTGCCGCCACTCCACTCCGTCTCCGTCGCCGGGGTCGTAGTGCGCGAGGACGGCCGCCTCCTGGCGATCCGCCGAGCCGACAACGGCACCTGGGAACTCCCCGGCGGCGTACTCGAACTCTCCGAGACCCCCGAGGCCGGCGTCGCCCGCGAGGTCCTGGAGGAGACGGGCATCCACGTCGAGATCGACGAACTCACCGGCGTCTACAAGAACACAACCCGCGGCATCGTGGCCCTGGTCTTCCGCTGCAAGCCCTCGGGGGGAGTCGAGCGCACATCGAGCGAGTCGACGGCCGTGGAGTGGCTGACGCCTGACGAGGTCAGCGAACGCATGGCCGAGGTCTTCGCGATCAGGCTCTTGGACGCGCTGGACGGCAACGGCCCCCACGTACGAAGCCACGACGGCAAGCGCCTCATCCCAGCGGGATAAGACTTTCCCTACTTCATCAAGGCGGCTCGCTCCGCTCCCCGCGCGCGGCCCGTCCCCCGGCCGGGCCTGCGCTCCTGTCTCCGCCCCGCTCCAGCCCGGCCGGTGCCCGTGCCGCGCATACAGCAATCAGCCGCCTGAGGCCAGAGAAGGGATACGTCGTGGCTGGGGCGGTCGGCTCCACGGCTTTACGGAGCCACTTTGGCGCGAGCCTCGCAGATCATGGCCCCAACGTCGTGCTTTACCGGGCAGGTCCACAGACTGCCCGACGCGCCGGAAGCTTACGGGGCCATGATCACTCGCGCCAAAGCAGCGCCACCCCAAAGCCGCTCCACCGACCTGGATGGGCCCGCAGTGAGTCACTAATTGACGCTTTGATCATCGCCGCCTCGGCAGGCCTGTGTCAGGCGGTTCAGAGTCCGACCGCAACCCCAAACAAGCCGCCACCACCTCGGCACGGTGCTGCGATTGAGTTCCCGCCACGGCCACCTCAACCCTCCGCGTGTGCTCCGCCTCCCTCCGTATCACCACTTTGTACCTGAATGCGCGACGGATCACCTCCGACAGCATCACCAGCACAAACAGGGCCAGCAGCGCCCAGGGGCTGCCATCTGTTGCCGCTATCACTGCATCGACCGATGCCACGTCGTCTCCCCTCGGTCGTCCCACTCACCATGGGATCGATGCAGCAAACAGTCCCCGCGCAGCGCAGTTTCCCTCTAGCGTGGTGAAACTCTGCGGAAACTGATCAGGGGGGGACATGCCCGGTGGACGGCCAAGCAGGTCCAGCCAGCAGCCACAGCCCGAACTGGGCGAACTAGCTGACTGGTTCCGCACAGCCCTCCGCGACGCTGGACACGAGACAGCACATGCTTTCCTGAGCGCATCTCGGCGGCATCGGCAGGTCCCTCCCCCTGACAAGAACGCCGTTTACGACATCGTTGGAGGCAAGCGTCTCCGAGATCTCGAAACCACCCAGCGGCTTGCTGCGGCACTGGGGCAACCCGTCGACTCCGTCACTGTCACATGGCTCAAGGCCAAGCGGCTCCTAGATCAGAAGGAGTTGGCCGCGCGCCGGCATGGACCGACCGTAAGGGCCAGCTGGGCAGACATTCCCCTGCCTGATGCATGGTTTGAGGACCTCTTACGAAGCCAGGCTCGTGCAGCTGATCAATTCCCTTATGATCTACTAGGCGTACGCAAGCCGCCACTGTCTGACATTTTCGTCGAGCAGGACATTGAGCCCCTGTCACCTGGCTCCAGCAGGCAGGCACTGCGTGGCGGTGAGCCAGCACCCACCCTTGCCGCTGCCCTATCAGCACATGATCACCTTTTCATCACTGGGGGACCGGGGTCGGGCAAGACGACCCTCGGCCAGCATCTGGTGCGCCAAATCGCTCGCTACTGGCTGCGGGAGACTGACGCAGAACTGCCGTGGTGCACTGAAGCCGTCGCTTGCGTCCGCGTCACATCGGCAGATCTGCTTACACGCCATGCCTGGTACCAGCAGCTGAGTAATGCTGTAGCCCGCACCGGTACCTTGATGAGCCCGATTGGACCCGAACGCTTCATTCAGCGCCCACATGGCGTTCGATGGCTCATCATCGTCGACGGACTCGACGAGATGTCAAATCCCAGCAGTCGGGATAGCGTCCTGCAGACACTAGCAAGAGAGATCAGGCCGAATGGAAATTGTCGGCTTATCATAACGTCACGACCCCTCCCACAGGAGGAGCTAAAACCCTTTGAGAGCCTGCCGGGGATTGGCTTTTACACCCTCAAAGGATTCGATGAAATTCAACAGCTCGCTTTTGCTGAACGATGGTTCACAACCCAAGGGGATCATAACCCATCTTTAAGGGCTCAAGAATTCCTTGAAGAAGTCGACCAGGCAGCTCTGCAAGAAGTACTCCAAGTCCCTCTACTAGCAACTATCGCAACTGCATTTCGCAGCCGCAATCCGCGTTCACCGTTACCACAAGGGCGGATTGCGCTCTATGAGACTTTTCTTGACGACCTTCGTGCCGCACGGGAGGGAAGCAGGGATGTTGTTACTCGCTTCTGTGATAGATGGGAGGCCCGCGGGTTTGGTCGCCTTGCCTATTGGCTCCTGGAACATCGCGATGAATTAGTGACACATCTCGCATGGGAGAGCATTGAGGCTCAGCGACTAGCCCCTCGCCTGCTCGAAGCAGCTCAGAAGTGGTTAGCCTCACACCTGCCGTCGGGAATGAAATGGCCACAAGGAGCCCAGGGCGAACTTGGCAATTTTCTTGCACAGACAGGCGTAATGGCCTTCGACGGTACTGAGCTATCCTTTCTCCATAAAACGTTTGCTGAATTTATAGCGGCGCAGGATGAAGTCAAGGGGATCCCTTCGGACTTCCCGCATCTGGATACGTGGTCCGAGGCCATCACTAACGCTGCCAAACGCAATCGAGTCCTGTTCACCTTCGCTCTGTGGGCGCGGGAGCCTGGCAACGACGTAACTCTCGTCGTCCGCCACCTCCTGGCCGGGAACCTGCGTCATCGAATCATGGCCCTGCGTCTGGTCACGGCTGGGGTACCGCTGGGTCCCGCGTTGGAACGCTCAGTGATCGACCGCCTAATGGACTTCGCCGACTCGGATGACGACTTTTCCTCGCCGGAGAGTCAAGTCTTGTCGGAGCTCTCCCAGATTCGCGGGAATAAACGACTCGCAACCCACCTTCGGACGCTCGCGCAATCCGAAGGGCTTAAAACGAATCTACGAGCCAATGCTGCGGCAGCTTACGCAAATGTCGCCTGCTTGAGCGGGGGAATCGAGCTACTGAGAGAGATAGCCGAAAGCGCCTCACCTCGAGCCGCACTTAACTGCTGCCGCATACTTTCTTCTGTCGACCCCAAAGGGCAAGCATTTCGGGTCGAGGTTTTGCTGCGCGTATTAGGTGACCCTCAAGTTGAGAATTGGTACCGTCTCGATGCTGCTGAGCAGCTTCTAGCCCTAGGCGAGGTGGACGGCCTATTCGAATTCGCCCGCTCCATCTTGGGTGGTTCCGAGCAGAATTCGGGAGTGCTTGAGCGGGCGGGAGATTTACTGTTCACTATAGCTGGACAGACCGGCACTGAAGAGGTAAATAGCGCTGTCGCCAATAAGAAAGTCATCATCGCATGGTCCCTTAAGGGCCTGGCCATGACGTTGCTTCGATTTGGCCTCGTCGATGACGTGCCCCGGTTCGCGCAACGTTTGTTTAACGAATCTGCCGACGATGAAGAGATTGGTGAGCTCGTCAACGCCTGGGTCGACAACGCTGGATCGGACGCAGCAGACAAAATCGTCGAGATTATGCGTGACCACCCAGCCTGGAACACTGACGTACGTCCGGACGTAGCACGTGACCTGCTAGAGAGCGGGTTCAAAAGCCAGGCGGCCGAGTTAACCCGAATGAGCCTTGCTGCCGCACCACGCAGCCGATACTGGTTGAATCGGGAGCTCGGTCTATTGATCGACGCCCTTGGCGCGGAGGCGGGCCCCGAGGCTTTGGCCTGGTGCAAAAATCTCCAAGCTTCTCCCAATGAATACACTTCCGTGATGAATGCCCTCATTCGCGTTGGAGCATCACCACAGAACATTCTCCCACTGGCGCAGATGCTGCTGTCTCACCCGGGCACAGGAAACAACGCCTTTGTAAGTGCTACCAAGGCTATCTTCCGACACGATCACCATGACGGGTGCAGTGTAGTAATTGAGGCCCTGCGTGCTCGCCCGTACGGCGGTGCAGCTCTGCGTTCCCTGCTATTGCCAGTTTTGGCCGAGCATGGTGAAGACGCGGCTGTATCAGAACTCGCACTAGAGCTGCTCGCTGATCCCGGCGTGACGACGCCTGAGCTGACAGCGGTGATCCAAGCGTGGCTTACAACGATGGGCCGCGCGGCGATTCGGGAGATTATGGCCCGCGTCGAGGCCTCCGTTCCACTGACAGCTGACCAGATCATCGACATTGCGACGCTTCTTACCGACGAGGGGTTCTCTGACGAAGCAGCTCGTTTGTGGTGTCAAGTATGTACGGCGCCAGGCACAGCAGTTGAGACGCGATGGCGGGCACTGCAGCAGGTCATGGACCTTGGAGCAGACGGTCAGGCCGCTCAAGCCATTCAGGGAGTCCTGCTCAGGACACCTGAACCTGCCGAAGCCTTGATCCTTCGGCGGCTCCTTGCTTGGCTCACCGCCTCCGACTGAACCCACTCTGGTCCCAGTCCGCCTTAGCGCCGACTTGCCCACATCCGCTAGAGGTCAGATGTGAGGGATAGCCGGCGGCTGGTCAATGCCTCATCGAGACCGGCATTGCTGAAGTCAATAGCTCGCATGTACAGAGGTCGTGTGCAGGACGCATGGCGCACCACAAGCGCACCAGATACTGCGGGGAACGCCGGGGAACCACGGTGAAAGCAACTGAGCTCCGAGAGGCATGAGCCACACCGTCAGCGCAGGTGCGCGTCGTTGGTCTCGGGCATAGGCCCCCTATCTAACGGGCCCGCGGCCCACGCCAAGAGTCAGTGCCCTGCTCACGTGCCTCGCTGAGCGGCCGGTGCGAAAATTGCCAGACAGCCCGCGGAACACACCGTGGCGATCTTGGAAGCCAACCCTGGCGGCGGCCGGCGACCGCCTCCCGCCCTGCCAGGGCGTAGAGAACCAACGGAGGGCAGATGAATCCATCAGACCGCCAGGAGACGGGCGACCCCAGCGTGCGGGACTTCTTTATCAGCTATACGGGCGAAGATCGCAAATGGGCTGAATGGGCAGCCTGGCAGATTGAAGAGGCCGGACATACGACCGTTCTACAGGCCTGGGATTTTGAGGCTGGTTCTCATTTTGTTACTGAGATGCACAGGGCAACACGGATTGCGGAACGAACTATCGTCATACTGTCCAACGCATATTTGAATTCTTCATACGGGGAGGCGGAGTGGCAGGAGGCCTGGAGGGCTGACCCGCTCGGAGATCAGAGAAAGCTTCTAGTCTTTCGGGTCGAAGACTGCCCGCGGCCAGGTCTACTTGCGCAGTTGGTGTCTGAAGATCTTTTCGAGGTAAGCCCAGAGACTGCACGTTCACGTTTGCTTGCCGCTGTTCGTCGAGGCCGGCGGAAGCCTGCCGTGCCGCCAGAGTTTCCATTGCAGGAAGCTCCGGCAGAGGCTGTTCCATTCCCCGGCCGCCTGATTTCGGCACCAATCGATGCTGCCCTAGCAGCGGGAGGCCCGCTGACCCCCGACAATCCGTTTGCGGTCGCGTTGGCCTTTTGGTACATGGCTCTCGAAGATGACTACGCTAGCCTGCACACCGTAATAACGCCAGAGTCGCAAAGGCGGTGGAATCTGGGTGAAATACGCAGCAAGACTGAGAGTGGCGGCATTACCACGGGCGTCATGAAGCCATGTTATGACGTTGCATACGTAAGAATAGTCGTGGAAGTGAGGGACGAAGGCGAGGCTTTGGTCGTGGCTGGAGGCCTGCTACCTACAGAGGTAAGGGTTCTGACCCTCGTACTTCGACCGGAGCTCGGCGGCTGGCGAGTGCACAATTTCGGATTGCCGGGTGATCCAGCTGAAATGCCACGTACCTGGAGCCCAGAATAGGCTGCTGCTGTGACAGTAAGGCCTGTCGACCAACTACTCGTGCACCTGACTGCCCGCATCAGCACCGGCAGTGCTCGATAGAGTGTCAAGCGTACCCCGCCATTGAGTAATCGCCTTATCGATCAGCAAGGCGCTAGCTTGCCCGCAACTATAGCTTTGAACGAGAACGCCATTCGCTTCTCTATGCCTTGCACTACCAGCAACCGAACATGTGCACCGGTGTTTCCCCGCCCCGAGGATTAGCACTTTGGTGAGTGGCTAACTGCGTGACAACGCCGACGAGCACAGGCGGACGAGCGCGGACGTCTGCGGACTGTCAGTGCAGGTGAGAGGCCCACGAACCCAAGCGAGCACCCCGCCCAAGTGCAGCAGTTCCTGGCCGACTCGGCCAACCGGACCGTCGAGTGCTTCGGGACGAAGAGGTCATTACCCAATGCCCCACCACCACGGTCCGCCGTCGCAACTTACTCTGACGGACGACAACAAGTAACGCGGCTGAGGCCGGTCGCGGTGCGCTCGACATCGGACCTACAGTGACGATCGCGCTCACGGCTTGAGAGGGTGCCCGGGCGTCCTGTGGAGGAGCCGGTCGGAGCGCCACCCGGCGAAGGCCCCGTCACGCGAGCGTACGCCCTGAAGATCGCCATGGAAGAGCACCGCCGCCTCAGGTCTGCGCGCTGGAGGATCGGCCAGGTAGGCATTGATATGATCCCAGGTTTGCAGGTCAGCCGTGAGGTTTTCGTACCACGCCAAGCCGCGGGAGTTGCAGTTCCTGCACAGAAGCCCTCGTACGCATTGCCCACACGACGACTGCCCCGGACAGCAGGCGTGATCATGGTCGATATGCCACCAAGACAGCCCTTCCATCGACGGGCCGCCACCTAGGCCTTGGCACAGCGGGCAGGTGTCATCCTGAGCTCTGAGAATCGCATTGACGCGTGCAAGCGTCAGTCCGTGTCGACGCGCCTGCCGCATTGCATTCCGGCACTGTGGACATATCCTTCCCTTGGGGCCTGCGTCGATTCGCCATAAGTTGTCCAGACACACCACGCACGGCTCGCCCAGCGTTTCGACCCATGCGTAGAACTCTTCGTCGGTCTTCCAATCCACAGCCGCAGGCTAGACGTCGCCACTGACAGTCAGCGGACATGCCCAGTGTGAACGTTGCACCACAAGCGCACCAGATCGGGCGGGGAACAGCGGGGAATCACGGTGAAATGGACCGAGCCCGACGAGGCCCCGCCCCAACCCTTCGCCCAGGTCAGCGCCCGGACCGACCGAAATGACCGCAGGTTCCCAAGCTGAGGGCCCCATCCTGCGATCAGGCCTCCCAGGCCTCTTCGCCACCAGGACCGACCGCGACGGCATCGACGCCGGTGCCGATCAGATGCCATGACTCGAACTGCGGGTCGGGGTTGATGCACAGGCCGGCGCCATCCTGGAAGTCGATGGTCAGGGTGCCGAGGCCTTGGACGTCGACGGCCGCGACGGATTGGCCGAAGAGGTCGAGGACCGGTGCGAGGGCGATGCCCGTACCCGGCTCCAGTTCGTGCCAGATGCCGGACGCCTCCCGGAACAGAAACCGGGTTTCCAGGATCAGCTCGGCTTCGACGCCATGCCCACTGCCGCCCTTGGAGTTCAGCGTCAGGCGGACCTGATGGTCAAAGGCGGTGCGGTCCACCGTGGTACCTGTCAGGCCCCGGGGGACCTTCAATCCGGTTCGCATGCCGACCAACTTGCCATAGGGGTACGCCCAAGGGGCATCTGCGATGCCGGGTAGAGCGCACGCAGCAACATGACCAACGGGGAGAGACCGGGCTTTCGGCCTGGCTTCTCCCCGTCGGAGTGGATCGTGCGTGCGCCGCCAGCCGTCGCCGAACGCATTTGCGCTGTCAGGGACGATGAGGGTCCCTCACCGCCGGGAGGAGACCGCGGCTGGTTGCCACGCGGAGCACGGCACCGAGAGCCCCGGTCAGTTCCTTAGCCAGCCGGCGTAGGTCTTCTGGGCCCGTGTCCTGGTCGTCGAGCGTCTCCGAGGCATGCTCCAGGAGTTCCGTCGCTGTTCCGAGCTGTACCGCCTCGATGTTGTCCGCCAGGCGGGACATGAAGCCGCCCTTGTCGTCGGTGCTCAGATAGCAGGGCTTGCCCTCCGGTCCCGACCACGGGAGGAGGCGTAGGTCATTCGGTGGCGTCATGGTTGTGTCTGCCTCTCGTCCGTCACGTGGTGGGTGGTGAAGACCGCATCGACCCGGTCTCCCGGGAACACCAGGAGCGCGGCCTCCACCACTCGCCCGGTGGAGTCGGTCGCCACACGGGTGATCGCGAGGACTGGTGCGGTTGAATGGGTACGGAGGGTCGATGCTTCGTCCGGTGTCGGTGGGCGGGCGCGCGCCGTCTCCTGGACAGCAGCCGGCGGCGGGCCTAGCAGGGCAAATCTCCCGGCTACGGCCCGGCATGCTGACTCGTCGTCTAGTACTCCGGCCGGCGCGAGGTCGCGCGGGGTGTAGATGCAGGCCAGGCCGTGCGGGGAATCTCCCGCGTAGGTGATACAGCGGAGTTCGGCGAGAGAGCTGCCTGTAGGCACCTTCAGCAGCGTTGTCAGGTGTCCGTGTGCCTGAACTGTGGTGCTGTGGACGGTGACGCGGAGGGCCGCTTCAGTGGCCGTCCATGGGTCCAGCGTGCCCCATCCACCGACATACACGATCTTGCGGAGTGGGCGGCGAGCGAAGTTGCCCTTGCCGTGAATCTTCTCGACGAGGCCCTCTCCCTGGAGGACTGCGAGGGCACGCCGCAGGGTCACTGTGCTGACCTTGTAGCGGTCGGCGAGGGCTGTCTCGGACGGGAGGCGATCCCCGGGCTGGATGCGGCCGTTCGTGATCTGGTGGCGGAGGTCGTTGGCGATGTCGTGATGGCGAGGAGACACCGGCCGGTCACCGCCTTCTCAGCATGCGCACGGCGGCCAGCCTGGTTCGCGTGTGTATGGTCAGCAGCTCCCCCGTCTCGAAGAGGAGTTGCTTGGCTCCCTGGGGAAGTTGCCAGAGGTCACGCACACGGTGGGCCACACCGCCGAGTTGGATGATGTCGCCGCGCTGCACGGTGGCCGCCGTGACCTCGATGTTGGTGGCCAGCGCGCCGTGAGGGGCCCGTTCGATCACCGCTTCACCTCCCTGGGCGTGGGCCAGTCGGACACTGAGTGGCATGGGCAGTCGCACGCCTCGTAGACCACCGGGAAGTCGGTCGGCGCCGCGGCAGGGGTGGACTCTGAGCAGGTGGGGTGTGTGCCGATCCGGCATGCCGTCGATCTGTAGGGGGCTGCCGAGGCGGTCGCGATGTAGAACTGTCGGCGGTGAGGCATCAGTGCGCTCCCGCAAGGCTCGACCAGGCCTCAGCCGGTAAGTGGGGAGCGACGACCACGGGGCGCACATGCGCGCGCTTCTCCCAGGCCAGCACGTACGGGCGGACGAGCGCGACGTCCTCACCCGGGAGTGAGTGCCAGTGACTCCCGCTCACGGGAGCCGGACCCAGGACGGCCGGCACCCCGTCAGTCCCCGCAGGGGAGGCCGGAACGGTCGGCGGCCCAGAGGGCGTTAAGGAGCGGCGATGCCTGCCCCTCGGGAAGTACCGCGCCCTGGTGAGCGAGGCGGCACGGCGGATACGGTTGAGCACGCTGCTCAGCTCCTATCGCTGATGGCTCGGTCCCCCGACATCGCCCGTCGTGGGGACCGCTTTGTTGACGACCGCCCAGAGGGTGCGGCGGTGCAGGCTGGTGGCCAGGAGGCCGAAGCGATCGGCAACGGCCACCGCTTCCAGGACCTCCCGCCATAACTCGGCGGAGAGTGATTCCGGCAGCTCCACCTCGACCGTCGTGTAGCGGTCGTAGTCCTCCAGTCGTGCCGATAGCCCGACGGCGGACAGCCGGGCAGCGATGGCCGCCGCGCTAACTCCTGAAGCGGGCACAGGGCAGCCTCCGTCAACCGGCGATCACTTTCAGTGAAGCTAGTTAACTAGGTTAGAGCTAGTGGACTAGATTTTCCATATGCCTGAGCAGCCGCCCTATCTCCGCATCGCCGACGAACTCCGGCGGAGGATCGCGGAGCACGTATGGGAGCCCGGGGACCGCCTGCCGTCCCGCGCCCAGATCGGCCAGGAGTGCGGCGTGGGCGAAAACGTGGTTCGCAGGGCACAGGAGCTGCTGATCTCTCAAGGTGTGCTGGAGGGCCGCGCCGGGTCGGGCACCTACGTCGCCGAGCCTCGGGAGCGCGTGCGCATGGTGCGGTCGTCTGCGCGTGAGCGGCCCGATAGGTCACCGTTCCGGGCGGACATGAAGGCCGCTGGCAGGCAAGGGGATTGGGAGAGCCGGACCGACGCCAAGGTCCCGGCTCCGGCCGACATCGCTGCACGGCTCGGTATCGCCGAGGGCGACCTGTGCGTCCGCACCACTTACGAGTTCCTCGCCGATGGCAGGCCCCTGCAACTCTCCACGAGCTGGGAGCCGTACGACCTCACCGCCGGCACCCTCGTCGTCCTCCCCGAGGGAGGGCCGCACGCCGGGGCGGGTGTCGTGAACCGTATGGCCGCCATCGGCATCACGGTCAGCCATGCAGTCGAACAGCCCGAGCCCCGGCACGCGACCGCCGAGGAGGCCTCACTCCTGGGCATCCAGAAGTCCGCGCTCGTCACGCACATCCGGCGGACGTACTACAGCGACGAAGGGCGACCGGTCGAGACCGCGGACATCGTCGTGCCCGCCGCTCAGTGCGAGATCGTCTACGAGATCCCGATCAACGGTTCGTAGCGGTTGCTGCCCCAGGCCGATCGGGAGTTGTCGGTCACCTCCGGCGTTGGACGTACCAAGCCGCCGCCACCACGATGAGGATCGCGATTACGAACGCCCACACCGTCGTTGCACCGTGGTACGAGCGGTAAGCCGTCAGAGCGAGCATGTACAGGCGGATACCCGGGGCGGGCGCCTTCAGCCGACAGGCGTCACCCGCGCCTGGTCGAATGCGTGTCGAAGGTGTCGCCCAACCGCAGCCGTCGCCCGGATAACACGAGGTCACAGGGGGCGCGTTGGTGATCTCACCCAGTTCCTTCTAAGCGCTTGGCCGCAGGTTCGAGTCCTGCCGGGGGCGCAAACACCCTCTGACCAGCGGAAACGCTGGTCTTTTCAACACCTGGGCCCCCGCGCGACCAGGCTCAGGCCAAGCGCCGGTACACCCCCTCGCTCCGGCTCAGATGCTGAAGATCGACCAGATATCGCCGTAGCGTCACATGGTCGACGTCGCCGTCCTCGCACCAGGCGCGCAGCTTGTCGTTGACCACGCGCTCCGGATAGTCGACGTCCGGCACGAAGGTCTGCTCGGCGATGTAGCGCAGCACGAGCTGTTTGCGGGTCCACTGGGCCGGCAGGCGCAGCAGGCGGCCGTCGCGGACGAAGGTACGTACGAGGGTGTCGGTGCGCTCGTCGCCGGTGGCCGGGGCGTCGGCCGCGGGCTCGGGGCGTGCGGCGCGGGCGAGCTCGCGGAAGAGGTCGTAGCCGACGTGCAGGGCGCCGTCCTGGTCGGCCGTCACCGCGCCCTGCTCGCGCAGTCGCAGCAGAGCCGTGGCCGTCGCCTTCGGGGTGAGGCCGGCCCGTTCGGCCACCTCCGCGGGGCTCGCCGCGCCGAGGGCGACCGCCGCGAAGGCCCGCACCCGGTTCTCCTCCGCCCACAGCCCGATCAGCCGTACGGCGGACTGCTCCTGTGCCGCTCGTGTGTTCGTCGTCGTCATTCCGCGAGGCTAGTGGAGCGTCCCTGCCTGGGCTGAGTCGTTTTCCCACCGTCGCGGTCCTGCTTCAAAACGAGTGATCCGTCCGTCTGCGCCGTGACCCGCCCACACCCCTCGCGTTGAACGAGAAGTGCGGCGGCGAGTCCAGCTGTCGTGCTCATCGAGTCAAGAAGGAGAACGTGATGTCTCGCATCGCGAAGGCGGCCGGAGTCGCTCTCGGCACCGGCGCCATGGTCCTCGGCGGGGCCGGCCTGGCGCTGGCGGAGGCGGGCGCCCAGGGCGAGGCCGTCGGCTCGCCCGGCGTGCTGTCGGGCAACCTGGTCCAGGTCCCCATCCACGTTCCGATCAACGTGTGCGGCAACACCGTCGACGTGATCGGCCTGCTGAACCCCGCGTTCGGCAACACCTGCGCCAACATCGGCGGCGACCACGACGGTGGCTACGACGACGACAAGGGCGGCTACGGCAGCTGACCTCTCGCATCCGCGAACCGAGAGCCCCGGCACTCCGAGCGCCGGGGCTCTCCCCTGTTCCACGACCGGACCACCAGGCTCAGCCGTACCGGTACACCCGGCTGACATCCTCCAGCTGATCCGGCGTCACATCCCACGGCGGCAGCCGCTCGTGCCGGGCCACGACCCTGCCCTGCTGGCTGTGGCCGGACCCGGGCGGCGTGGCGGGCAGATAGCGGTGCGGGCTGTGGCGCCGCTGCCAGCGCTGCCACTGCAGGTCGATGAAGGCGTGGTGCAGCCAGAACACCGGGTCGTTGACGGAGGCGCCGCCCACCATCGCCCCGCCGACCCAGCGGTGCACCCGGTTGTGGGTGCGCCAGGCCGCGCTGCCCCGGCCGCTCCCCCAGCCCTCCAGCTTGTTGCGGAAGCCTCGGGTGGACGTCGAGTCCCAGGGCGAGACGTCGTACACCGGGTCGCTCAGCGCCCACTCCAGGTCGCTCTTGGTCGGCAGGGCGATCGGATCGCGGCGGCGGCCCAGGTCGCGGGTGAGGAACTCCCCGTCGGTCACGCCCTCCTTGAGCGTCCAGTTACCCGTGCGGTAGGCGAACGGGCCGGTCGTCACCTGCCGGTCCCAGCTGCGGCCGTTGCCGCCGAGCAGGTCGGAGGTCCACGGCACGGAGGACGCCGTACGGTCGCGCGTCCAGTCCCAGTACGGCAGCGACACCGACGCGTCGACCCGGCGCAGCGCCTTCTCCAGCTCCATCAGGAACTTGCGGTGCCAGGGCAGGAACGACGGCGCCATATGGGCCGTCCGCAGTCCGCCCTCGCCGTCGGAGACGTAGTGCTCGATGTGGATGCGCACGAACTCGTCGTACTCGCCGCGCCGTTTGAGCTCCAGCATCGCCTTGACGAACCGGCGCCGCTCGGCGCTCGTCAGGGTGCTGACGTCCCTACGGACGTACGCCATCGTGTCCCCCCTGGTGCATGTGCTCCTGTGCGTGCCGTCCGGTCTCCTCGCGCAGTTTCTGGGCCGGGCCCAGTTCGTCGACGGCCGCGCGGGCGGCCTCCAGCGGGGTGGCGTAGGAGGCGTAGTGGTCGACCATGGTCAGCCAGGTGCCGTCGGCGCGGCGCATCAGGTGCAGCGGGCGGCCGTCGACGGTGACATGCCACTCGCCGTCGCCGAAGGTGCGGCCGGGCAGGTTCTTGACGCCGCGGATGTGGTGGCCCTGGTACATCTCGTCGAACGTGTCGTCGCCCGGCAGGCCGTCACCCGGCCGGCCGTCGTCCGGCCGTTCGCGGTCGACGGGCCGGGAGGCCGCCACCACCGGGGCCAGCGTCAGGGCGGCCGCCGAGGCGAGCAGCCCGCGCATCACGTCCCGCCGGGTCCCGCTCACCGGCGCCGGCCCGGCCGGCCCCGCCGGTCTCCCGGGTCCCTGTTCCGCTCCGACCGGCACTCCGCCGACACCTACGACCATCACGCTCTCCTCGTCCGCTCGGGCTGTGCACTCCTATCGGTAACCGCCGATCGCCCCACCCGGTCACCGTCGGTACGTCCATATGAGGAACACCCCGGCAAACCCACGGGGCCCGGGCGCCGCCTGCCGCCCGGGCCCCGCACTCACGGCCGCACCTCTTCGGCCGTACGGCCGTACAGGCGAAGTCCCGTCCCCCGTACGGCCGTGTGAGGCTTACAGCCCCCCGCCGGCTCCCAGCTCGGCTCCCGGCACGGTCTGCAGGACCGGCGCGAGGAGGCCGGCCTGGGGGAGCTTGAGGTCGGGGAGGCCGAAGGCCTCGGGGTTGGGCGGGGTCAGGGGGGCGTCGAGGGTCAGGCCGGGCGCGAGGGTCTCCAGGTCGGACGCGGGGGTGCCGAGGGCGACGTGGTCGAAGCCGTCGCCGAGGACGTGCGGCACCGGGGCGCGCAGGCCGAGGCCGGGCAGGCCGCCGCTGACCGGCAGCTGCGGGACGGCACGCTCGGGCAGCAGGCGGCCCTCGACGTACTGCGGGCCCTCGGGGGCGCCCGGCATCAGCAGGGGCAGCTCGCCGCCGACTTCGGGCAGTTCCATGCCCAGGGACTGCTCGACGCCCTGCAGCGGCACGGGGACGGGGACCGTGCCGACCGCTGCGGCGGGGGTCGCGGCGGCGGCACCGACGGCGGCCGCGACGCCGGTGAGGACGGCGGCGAGGGTTCCTCGGGTGGTCGGCTTCATGTCAGGTACGGGCCTTTCCTGGATCGGCTTCTCAACGTCCGTACCTCGTAACGACTCCGTACGCGGCGAGCGCGCACAATTCCCCCGACTGCCGCAGTAGTACGAGTGGTCAGCTTGTCCAGAAGTCCCACCAACGCGTCAGCACCAGCATGCCGATCACCCCCAGGTGCAGCACGGGCGGCACCCAGGTGAACTCGTCGAGGAACGTCCTCGCCCAGGCAGGCGCGGGCAGGAAGCCGCGGCGGACGGTGAGGGAGAGGACGTACCAGAACAGGACGATCGTCGCGGCCCAGGCCAGACAGCACCACAGGCACAGCGCGTTGATCCGGTACAGCGACTCGAACTGGAGCCAGGAGACGAAGCCGACGCCGAACAGGCAGCCGGCCAGGAAGGTCAGCCAGTACCAGCGGGGGAAGGCGGCGCCGGCCAGCAGACTCGCGCCGACGCAGATCACGACGGCGTAGGCGACCAGGCCGAGCATCGGGTTGGGGAACCCGAACGCCTCGGCCTGGTCGCTCTCCATGACGCTGCCGCAGGAGACCACCGGGTTCAGGCTGCACCCCGGCGTGAAGCCGGGGTCCTGAAGGAGCTTGAACTTGTCGATGGTGATGACCCAGGAGGCCAGCAGTCCGGCCGCTCCCGTGATCACCAGCAGCAGGGCGAAGGCCCGGCCGGTGCCTTCCGCCCGCGCCTCCGCGGTGGCGGCGCCCACGCCGGTCAGGCGCGCAGGCTGCGTGCGGGCAGGACGACGTGCGCGGCGGCGGTCAGCGTCTCGTCGGCGCCCGCGAACGCGGCGAGCGCCTCGGGCTCGACCGGCTTGCCGGGCTCGGCCTCGGGCCAGGGCCGGGTGGTGAACACCAGGTAGGCGTAGCCGCGTTCGCCGACGGCGGCGAGCCACTCCGGGGGCGCGGGGCACTGGGCGTTGAGCGGCGGCAGGTTGAGGACGGCCTGGCCCGCCTCGACGAGCAGGCTGACCGGCAGGCTGGGCCTGGCGTTGCCGTCCACGAGGTCGCCGCCGACGGGCAGGCCGTTGTTGGCGAGCATCTGGGCGACGGCGGCGCTGGTCGCCTCCGGGCCGTCGGGGCCGTCACCGAGGGGATAGGCGAGCAGGTAGGGCATGTCGCTGCCGTCCGGGGCCTCGCCGCTCCAGGTCATCACGACGAGGGTGCCGAGGTCGGCGGGGCGGACGGGTGCGCTGGGGGTTGTGGTCACCGCGCGACCTTATCGGCGGGGCGGAATGCCGCCGGGCGTGTTCTCACCCGCCCGGGGGACGCTTTCCCGGCGCTCCACACGAACGAGGGACGCGTCTCGAACGCGGTCGCCGAAAAGGCGCTATGGGCGACGCCGAGAGCCGATTCCGTGGAGCCGGCTCGACGGAATCGGCTCCACGGAATCGGCTCTGCGGAATCGACTCTGCGGAATGCGGCGCCGCTTTCGAAAGGAAATGCTCAGCTCTGCAGCGGCAGGCCGCCGAGCAGGCCGCCGCTGGAGTTCAGCGCGGTGGTCGCGCCCTTCACGGTGTTCAGCACGGAGTCCTTGTTCTCCGTGTTGAGCGCGTCCGACTGGCTCTGCAGCGGCATCACGTCTTTGGCCGTGAGGTTACCGCTGGTCATGTGGTTCACGGCGCCGTCGGCGCTGGTGAGGGTGTTCACGGCGCCGGTGAGGCTGGTGGGCGTGAGGTCGGCGGGGCTCTGGGCGAACGCGGGAGCGGTGGCACCGGCGAGGGCGAGGGAACCGGCGACGACAGCGGCAGCCTTCAGGGACTTCATCATGTTCCTTTCCAGGAGGAATTCCGACGCCGTGCACAACGACCTACCCCGCGGGCCGGAAACCCCGTACGCAGAAAAACTTCTGCACCGCCGATCCCTCATACGAGATACGGCGTGGCCTCAGGTGCCGGGCAGTACGTCCGGCAAGGTCGGCAGCTGTACGTCGGCCAGAGTCGGCAGCTGTACGTCCGGCAGGTCCGGCGCGAGCAGGGCGCCGTCCGGCAGCAGGGCCGTGAGCAGGTCGACCAGCCCGGTCACCACATCGTCGGCCGCCGGGAGCACCCCACCGGCCTCGCCGGAGGTCGCGACCTCGAGCAAGGCGTCGACCGCCTCGTCCAGGGCGGCCAGCGCCTCGTCCAGGGCGTCGGCGTACGACACCGCGTCGTCGCTCGCGTCGAGAGCCGGGAGCACCTGCGCGGCGGGCACCGAGGGCGCAGCGGGCGACGAAGGCGCCGCCGGCAACGAGGGGGCGGCCGGCACCAACGGCGTGGCGGGCAGCGAGGGCGCGGCCGGCAGGGCGACCCCGGACGGTGCCGTGGACGGTGCCGTGGACGGCGTCACCGACGGCGTCGCGGACGGTGTCGTCGACGCGACCGGTGGCGTGGCCGGCGGTGGGGCCGGAGCCGCGGTCTCGAGGTCGTCCATGGCCTTCGCGACGGCGTCGGCCAGTGCCGAGGCCTGCTCCTTCGTCAGCTGGCCGTCGTCCGACCGGAGGGTCTCGGTGACGAGGTCACCGGCAGGGGTGAGGACGGAGCCGAATCCGCTCAGGCTCTCGGCCTGGGCGAGAAGCGCGTCCGCGCCGGGGAGGGACGCTCGGGACGCCGCCTGGATGCGGTCCTGGGCGGAGCCGCTGTCCGCCGCTGCCGCGGCCGGGCCGGCGATTCCGAGGACGAGGGCGGCGCACAGGGCGGTGGACGCGAGACGCCGTACGGGCAGACCACGCATGGGGGTTCCTTTCGATGGTGCATCGGGCCTTGGATCAACCGTGCGAGTGACGGTCACTTCCTGCAACCGAACGATCACCCCATGCACCCCATACGGCGCACACGACGAACCGGCCGCCCTCCGGACGAGGAGGGCGGCCGGTCGCGCAGGTACGCGTCGCGACGTCAGTCGTTGACGCAGGTGTTGCCGAACGCCGGGTTCAGCAGGCCCACCAGGTTGACGGTGTTGCCGCAGACGTTGATCGGCACGTGGACCGGAACCTGGAGGACGTTGCCCGACAGCACGCCCGGGGAGTGGGCGGCGGCGCCGGCCGCGTCGGCGCCGGCGGACGCGACACCGGCACCGCCGGCGACGGCCGCGACGGCGGCGGAGGTCAGGACCAGGCCCTTCGCGATACGCGACATGGAGAGGTGCTCCTTGGGGTTGACACAAACAGCCGGGCGGGGATGCCCGGCGCTGTGAAAACGCGCGACGCGCCGGGGAGTTGTGCCGCCAATGGGGTGATCCCACCGAGGGCCCGACTTCACCATTCGACACACTTGCCCGATATCAGGTGATTAATGCGGATGGCGGTTAGAGTTGCGGCTCTCCCGCCCCACACCTATAGCCAGCAAATCGCACGAAAGGACATCGCCGCTCATGCGCTCTCCCTTCGGTCCGCTGCTGCTCCGTCCGCATTACTCCCTGGTCGGCGCGTCGGGGGCGCGTATGCCGGCGTACGCGCGCACGCGCGGCCGCGCCGAGGAGGCATTCGAACGGGGCGCGGCTGTGCGGCGCGGCGGTGACCAGCCGGCCTTCCGGCTCGTTTCCTCACGGGACGCGGCGTGGGCCGGCGCGCTCTTCGCCGCCGTCGACGCTCAGCAGTGATGCGCGTTCCCGAACGTTGCCAGCGTCACCCGTGAGCGAGGAAGCCGCGCATGCACCCGTCAGCAACCGACCCTCCGTTGCGGGTCCTCCACGTCACGCAGCCCGTCGACGGCGGGGTCGCCCGCGTGGTCGCCCAACTGGTCCGCGCCCAGCTCGACACCGGTGCGCAGGTCACCGTGGCCTGTCCGGACAGCCCGCTGACCGCCGCACTGCGCGCGGCCGGTGCCGAGGTGCGGCCGTGGGCCGCGACCCGCTCGCCGGGGCCCGCGCTGGGCCGTGAAGTGCACTCCCTCGGCCGGCTGATCGAGGAGGTACGCCCCGAACTGCTGCACGTGCACAGCGCGAAGGCCGGTCTGGCCGGGCGCCTCGCGGTGCGCGGGCGGATTCCGACGGTGTTCCAGCCGCACGCCTGGTCGTTCGAGGCGGTCGGCGGCGCCACCGCCGCACTTGCCCTCAAGTGGGAGCGGTTCGGGGCGCGTTGGGCCCATCGCACGATGTGCGTGAGCGAGGCCGAGCGGGAGCGGGGCGTGCGCGCCGGGATCGCCGCGCGCTGGAGCGTCGTGGCGAACGGCGTCGACCCGCAGGTCTTCCACCCGGCCGCCGTGGACACCGTACGGGCCGCCCTGCTGCCGGACTTGGGGCCCGCGGGACCGCTCGTGGTGTGTGTGGGACGGCTGTGTCCGCAAAAGGGGCAGGACGTGCTGCTCGACGCGTGGCACACAGTCATACGGCAGGTGCCGGGCGCCCGGCTCGTACTCGTCGGGGACGGCCCCGACCGGGAGCAACTGGCCACGTCCGCACCGGAGTCGGTGCTGTTCGCGGGGGATGTGGCCGACACCGTGCCCTGCTACCAGGCCGCCGATCTGGTGGTGCTGCCCTCGCGCTGGGAGGGCATGGCGCTGGCTCCGCTGGAGGCGATGGCGTGCGGGCGGCCGGTGGTCCTGACGGACGTGGACGGCGCCCGCGAGAGCCTGCCGCCCGAGCTCGCGCCCCGCTGCCTGGTGCCCCCGGGCGACCCGGCGGCGCTCGCCGCCGCCCTCACCGGTCTGCTGCGCGACCCGCTGCTGCGGGAGTCGCTCGGCCACCGGGGGCGCCGGCACGTCCTCGCCGCACACGACGTGCGGCACACCGCCGCCGCGGCCTGGGACGTGTACCGCGAACTGCTGGACGGCGTACGGACCGCGGCGCGTGTCGCGTCCACCGAGTACAGGGAGTCCATCCACTCGTGACCGCGGAAAGCACCGTCCCCTCGCCCGGCGCCCAGCCGCGGAACCACCGATTCCCGCCCCGGTCGGTACTGCCCCCGCGCGGCCGCACCCCCGGCTTCCTCTTCCCCGCCCGCAGGCCCCCGGCCCGCCCCGTCTCACCCCTGCCGCTGCTGCTCGCCGACACCACCGCCGCGGCCGTCGGCGCCCTGGCCCTCGCCGGACGCCGCCCGATCCTGATGGCGCTGCTGATCGCCGCCGCGATGCTGCTGCGCCCGCACCGGCCACGGCGTGTCGAGGGCGTGCTCGACGAACTGCCCGCCGTCTGCGGCCGGATCACCGTGGCCTGGCTGGGCCTTGCCACGCTGGTCGCGGCGTACGCGCCGCAGGACGCGCTCGGCGCCCGCACCCTCGCCGCCGGTGTCGCGGCGCACTGCGCGGCGAGCTGCGCAGGACGGGCGCTCGTGCACCGGCGGCGGCGCGTCGCCCTGCTGCGCCGCCCGCGCGCCGCGCTCGTCGTGGGCCCCGCGGACACCGCGCAGCGCGTGGCCGCCGCGGTGCTGCGCAACCCGCGCTGCGGGGTGCGGCCGGTCGGGGTCGTCGCCGACCACCCCGACGGCACCGGCGGGCTGCCCGTGCTCACCAACGGCGCCGAGGTGCAGCGCGCCCTCATCCAGAACGCCGTACGCGACATCCTCGTCGTGCACCCCTCCGCGCGGATGCGGCAGGCGCCGCTGCTGCGGGCCCTCTCCGAATCGGGGTGCGCGGTGTGGGAGCTGGACGCCGACTCGCCCTCCCACGAGGCCCGGGAGCTGCTCGCCGGGTTCTCCTGCCGGCGGCTGCGGCTCGGCTCGGGCCTGCGCGGCAGCGCGGGCAAGCGCGCGCTGGACGTGGTGGTGTCCGGGGCGCTGCTGCTCGCGGTGAGCCCGCTGCTGCTGGTGTGCGCGATGGTGCTGCGGCTGACCGACGGGCCGGGCGTGGTCTTCCGCCAGGAGCGCATCGGCAAGGACGGGCGCCCCTTCACGCTGCTGAAGTTCCGCACCCACCGCCCCGTCGACGCGCACGAGGCCGCGACCCGCTGGAGCGTGGCCGGCCAGCGGGACATGCCGTGGTTCTGCCGCTTCCTGCGGCGCACCTCCCTCGACGAGCTGCTCCAGCTGTGGAACGTCTTCCGCGGGGACATGAGCCTGGTCGGCCCGCGCCCCGAACGCCCGTATTTCGTCAGCCAGTTCAGCCAGACCTATCCCGGTTACGCGGCCCGCCACCGCATGCGCACCGGCATCACCGGACTCGCCCAGATCAACGGGCTGCGCGGCGACACCTCCATCGAGGACCGGGCCCGCTTCGACAACGCCTACATCGACAACTGGTCGCTGTGGCAGGACATCTGCATCCTGCTGCGCACCGCGGCCTCGCTCGTGCGTCCGACCGGGAGCTGACACCGATGACCCTCGCCCTGCCGCCGGCTCCCCGTCGGACACCGTCGCCGGTGTGGCCGGTGGTGGCCGTGGTCGCCCTGCTCGGTCTGCCCCTCACGCCCGGCGCGGAGGGCGGGGCGGGCCCGGCGGACGCGCTGTCGGCGCTCGTCGTCGGCTTCTGCGTGGTCCGCCTGCTGCGCCGGCGCCGCCGCCCCTTGTCCCGTACGGCCGCGACGGTGTTGGGCCTGCCGGTGGTGGGGCTCGCGCTCGCCGCGGTCGGGGCGTCGTCGGCGGGGGCCGGGCTGACCGGCCTCGGCCGCTACCTCCAGGTGTTCGTGCTGGTCCCCGCCGCGGTCGTGCTGCTGATCCGCGACCGCGCCGACTTCAGGCTGCTGGCCTGGGCGTTCGTCGGGCTCGCGGGCTGGGAGGGGGCGGTCGGAGTCCACCAGTACGTCACCGGGACCGGCGCCTCCTACCAGGGCCAGCAGATCCGGGCCGTCGGCACCTTCGGCGTGGTGGACGTGATGGGCATGGCGACCGTGGTGTCGTTCGGCCTGATCTGCGCGGTCGGTCTCGCCCTCGGGCAGGCCTCCCTGCGGCAGCGGGCCGTCGCCGTCGTCTGCGCGCTCGCGCTTCTGGTGCCGCTCGCGCTGTCCTTCAGCCGCGGCGCCTGGATCGCCACGGCGGTGACCTGCACGGCCCAGCTGTGCTTGGCCGGGATGCGCAGGGCCCTCAAGGCGGGCGCGGTCGTGCTCGCGGCGGGCGTGCTGCTGGTCGGCGGGCTCGGCATCGGCACGGCCATGCTCCAGGAGCGCATCGCCAGCATCACCCAGGTCACCGACGCCCCCGACCAGTCCGTGACCGACCGGTACACCATGTGGGCGGCCGCGACCGGCATGTGGCGCGAGCATCCGCTGACCGGCGTCGGCCTCAAGGGCTTCCCCGAGCACCGCGACAGCCACGCCTCACTCGCGCTGTCCTCCGGCAGCGACACCGAGGGGGCCGGCGCCGCGTTTCGCCGGCAGCCGCTGCTGTCCCCGCACAACATGTACCTGCTCGTCCTCGCCGAGCAGGGGCTCGTCGGCCTACTCGCCCTCGCCGGCGGCTGGCTGGCTCTCCTGGTGTGCGCCCTGACCGGCCTGTGGCGCGCCCGCCGCACGGGCCTGGGCCCGGACTGCGCGCTGGTCTCCTGCGGCCTGCTGGTCTGGCAGCTCACCGACTTCGTGTACGCCGACATCGGCGGGCCCTCGACGGTCCTGACCGCGGTGGCCCTGGGGCTCGCGGCGTGGTGGGCGCTGGTCGGCGGGCGGGAGGCCGGGGACGGAGAGGCCGAGGGCATGACTCCGGCTCACGCCGCGCTGCGCGCGGAGGGTGCGACGCGATGACGGTCACGCCTTCCCAGCCGCCTCGCGCCGAGGAAACGACCGGCCCCCCGCACCAGCCCACTACTTGTGCGGAGGGCACCGCCCGGCTCCCATCCGCACAGCTTCCTTCCGCGCAGGTCCCGTCCGCGGAGGTTCCGTCCGCGCAGCCCCTTCCCGCGCAACCCCCTCCCCCGACCCACCCCACCACCCGAGCCGAAGGCACCGCCCAACTCCCCCAAGCCCGCCCCGATGACACGACCGACCACCCCAGCCCCAGCCCCAGCCCCAGCCCC
This sequence comes from Streptomyces sp. NPDC096205, assembly GCF_044763135.1. Taxonomy (NCBI): domain Bacteria; kingdom Bacillati; phylum Actinomycetota; class Actinomycetes; order Kitasatosporales; family Streptomycetaceae; genus Streptomyces; species Streptomyces sp. NPDC096205. The sequence goes on from NZ_JBIWFS010000002.1 coordinate 1,125,129, forward strand.
AGCCCCAGCCCCGGCGAAACGACCGGCCGCCCCCGCCCCGAGGACGTAGCCGCACACCCCTCCCACCGCTTCCTCGCCCGAGCCGCCCTCGTCACCGCCTCGCTCTCCCTCGCGGGAGCCGTCCTCGGCCTGGTCCGTGATCAGGCGCTGGCGCGGCTGTTCGGGGCGGGCAGTGACACGGACGCCTTCCTGGTGGCCTGGACCGTGCCGGAGTTCGCGGCGACCCTGCTGATCGAGGACGGCCTGGCGTTCGCGCTGGTGCCCGCCTTCAGCGTGGCGCTGGCCCGGCGGGCGCGGGGCGGAGCCGGTGACCCGGTGCGGGCGCTGGTGGCGAGCACCCTGCCCCGGCTGGCGTTCGCCTTCGTCGCGGTCGGGGGCCTGATCGTGCTGGCCGCGCCCCAGGTGGTCCGGGCCCTCGCCCCCGGCCTGCCCGACCCGGACCTCGCGGTCGACTGCACCCGCCTGACCGCGACCTGCGTGCTCACCTTCGGGCTCGCCGGGTACTGCAGCGCGGCCCTGCGCGCCCACCGCCGCTTCCTGGCGCCGGCCGCGATCTACGTCGCGTACAACACCGGCATCATCACCGGGATGTTCGTCCTCGGCGGCCGCTGGGGGGTGCGGTCGGCGGCGATGGGCGTGGCGGTGGGCGGCTGCCTGATGCTGGCCGTGCAACTGCCCTCTCTCTTGGGGCAGTTGCGACGGAAGAGCCCTCGCATCCTCGGCGAGCGGCAGGAGCAGGAGCACCCGGTCGGCCTGGCCCTGATCGCGACCGTGCTGCTGTTCGCGCTGTGCCGTCAGTCCCAGGTCCTCGTCGAGCGCTTCCTCGCCTCCCAGTTGCCCTCCGGCGCCATCTCGCACCTGAACTACGCCCAGAAGGTGACGCAGATGCCGATGGTGCTGTCGCTGATGCTGTGCACGGTCACCTTCCCGGTCGTCGCCCGCGCCCTGGCCGACGGCGACACCGAGCGGGCCCGCGACCGGGTGGAGCGCGACCTCGTACTGACCGCGTGGGTGGTGCTGCTCGGCGCCGCGACGGTCGCCGCCTGCGCCCCGCAGATCGTCGAACTGCTCTTCCAGCGCGGCGCGTTCACGGCGAGGGACACGAACGCCACCGCCGACGTGATGCGGGTGTACGCGCTCGGGCTGCTCGGCCACACGTTGGTCGGCGTGCTGGTGCGCTCCTACTTCTCCGCCGCCCGCCCCAGCTGGTACCCGGTCGGCGCGATGGCCCTCGGCATCCTCGCCACCTCCTGGATCGGCGCCCTCACCGTCGGCCCGTGGGGCGTGCTCGGCATCACCGCCGCCAACGCCGTCGGCATCACCGTGACCGCCGCCCTGCTGCTGGCCGGCATGCGCACCCGCAGCGTCCCCGTCCGGGTCCGCCCGGTGCTGCGCGAACTGTCCCGTCCGCTGGGCGCGGCACTCGGCGCGGGTGTCGCCGGGGCGTTCGTCGCGAGCCGCTTCCCGGACCCGCTGCCCGGCCTCGCCGCGGGCGGCGCCACCGTCACCGTCGTCTTCGTCCTGCTCGGCCGGGCGCTCGGCGCCCGGGGCATCGCACCCGCACTCCGATCCGTACGTCCCGCGACCCGAAGGCACGCGCATGGCCGTAACCGCTGACACCGACAGACGACCGCCGGGCGCTTCGACCCCCTGGGTGGCGATGTACCACTCCGTGGCCGACTGCACCGACGACCCCTACCGCATCACCGTCACCCCCGAACGCCTCGACGGACAGCTGGCCTGGCTGCGCCGCCGCGGACTGACCGGCGTCTCCCTCGCCGACCTGCTCACCGCCCGCGCCCGCGGCGAGGCCCACGGCCTGGTGGGCCTGACCTTCGACGACGGGTACGCCGACTTCGTCACGGCCGCCCTGCCGGTGCTGCGCCGCCACCGCTGCAACGCCACCCTGTTCGTGCTGCCCGGCCGCCTCGGCGGTGACAACGCGTGGGATCCGCTGGGCCCGCGCAAGCCGCTGCTGACCGCCGACGGCATCCGGCGCGCCGCCGGTGAGGGCGTGGAGATCGGCTCGCACGGTCTGACCCACATCGACCTCACCCGGGCCGCCGACCCGGTCCTGGAAGCAGAGGTCACCGAGAGCAGAGCACTGCTCTCGGAGCTGACCGGTGCTCCGGTCGCCGGGTTCTGCTACCCGTACGGCGCCGTCGACCGCCGCGCCGTCACCGCCGTCGCCGAGGCCGGATACGCCTACGCCTGCGCCATCGACCCGGGCCCGCTCACCGGCCCGCTGGCGCTGCCCCGCGTGCACATCGGCCAGCGCGACACCGCCGTACGCCTGTATCTCAAGCACCGGCTGCACCGGCTGCGCCGCCGTCCCGTGGAGGTCGCGCGATGAAGGCGCTGCATGTGATCACCGGGCTCGGCGTGGGCGGGGCCGAGCAGCAACTGCGGCTGCTGCTGCGGCATCTGCCGGTCGACTGCGACGTGGTGACCCTCACCAACCCGGGCGCGGTCGCCGACGGGCTGACGGCCGACGGAGTGCGGGTCACGCACCTCGGCATGGGCGGCAACCGCGACCTCACCGCGCTGCCCCGCCTGGTCCGGCTCATCCGCTCCGGCGGCTACGACCTCGTCCACACCCACCTCTACCGCGCCTGCGTCTACGGCCGCCTCGCCGCCCGCCTCGCCGGAGTGCGCGGGATCGTCGCCACCGAGCACTCCCTGGGCGACTCCCAGCTGGAGGGCCGCCGGCTCACCCGGGGCGTGCGCGCCCTGTATCTGGCCACCGAACGCCTGGGCCGCTCCACCGTCGCCGTCTCCCCCACGGTCGCCGACCGCCTGCGGCGCTGGGGCGTCCCCGCACCCCGGATCGAGGTCGTCCCCAACGGCATCGACCTGGCCCGCTTCCGCTTCGACCCGCTCCAGCGCCATCGCACCCGCCGGCGCCTCGGCCTGCCCGAACACTCCTACGTCGTCGGCGGCGTCGGCCGCCTCACCGCGGGCAAACGCTTCGACGTCCTGGTCCGGGCCCTTGCCCGGCTGCCGTCGGACCACTGGCTGCTGCTGGTCGGCGGCGGCCCCGAGGAGAACGTGCTGCGCCGCCTCGCGCACGAGGCCCGGGTCGCCGACCGGGTGCTGTTCACCGGCGAACGCCCCTGTCTGCCCGACGGCTCCCCGGGCCCCGACCTGCCGTCACTGACCTGCGCCATGGACCTGCTGGCCTCGCCGTCCCCCGAGGAGGCCTTCGGCCTGGCGATCGTGGAGGCCCTCGCGGCCGGGCTGCCCGTGCTCTACACCTCCTGCCCCGCCGTCGAGGACCTGCCCGCGAGCGCCGCGTCCGCCGCCCGCCGCGTCACCGGCGGCCCGGACGCCTTCGCCGACGCGATCGCCCAGGTCCGTGCGGCCGGGGCCGCGCCCCGCACCGCCCCCGAGGCGGCCCACCACTACAGCATCAGCCGCAGCGCCGCCCGGCTCATGGACGTGTACGCGGCAGCGGTCCGCCCCCTCGACGTCCCGACCACCCCAGGAGTGAGTTCCGCATGACCGACAAGACCTCCGCACAGCACCGCGCGGTCCGCCCGCTGGCCCGCGCCAAGGCCCTGCCGCCGTGGGCCCTGGTCGCCGCCGGCGTCCTGGTGGGGGGTGCGCTGGGCGGTGCGTACGGGGCGCTGAAGACCCCCACCTACAGCGCGACCAGCTATGTCGTCGTCGTCCCCGCCGAGAGGTCCGACCCGTCGGACGCGCTCGGCTTCGCCCAGGCCTACGGCCGCGTCGCCACGCAGATCGCGGTGCTCGGGGACGCCCAGGTGTGGGCGGGCGTGCCGGTGAGCACCCTGCGGTCCAGTGTGCGGACGGCGACCTCGCCGGACGCGCCGATGGTCGCCGTCACCGCCACCTCCTCGCGGCCCGACCTCGCCGCCGACATGGCCAACGCCGTCTCCCGCGCCCTGACCCGGCACGCCGACGACACCTCCGACGCCACCCACGTCGAACTCCAGCAGTTCGCCCGTGCCGTCGCGCCCACCGAGCCGTCCTCGGCGTCCCCGCTGCTCACCGGCCTGGTCGGCGCCAGCACGGGCGGCCTCCTCGGCGGCATGCTCCTGCTGGTCCGGCCGCGCCGCACCGAGCGCCCCGAAGGCCCCACCGCCTCCCTGCCCGCCCCGGCCGTCGCCGCCGACACCCGCGGGGCGCTGTGACCACGAGCACCGAGAACCCGGTACGCACCAGAAGAGCCCCCGCCTGCACCGCGGAACTCGTCACCGACGACACCGCCTTCGCCGCCCTCGCCCCCGCCTGGGACCGGCTCTACCGGCGCTGCTCGGCGGCGACCCCGTTCCAGAGCCACACCTGGCTGCACTCGTGGTGGCTGTCGTACGGCCGACCGGGCCGGCTGCGGCTGTTCCTGGTCCGCGGCGCCGACGGCGAACTCCTCGCCGCCGCCCCCCTGATGGCCGTACGCCGCCCCCTGCCCGCCCTGGTGCCGCTCGGCGGCACGATCTCCGACTACGGCGACGTCCTGCTGGACGACGAGCACGCCGAGGGCGCGGCCGCCGCGCTCACCGGCCGCCTCACCGAAGCCGCCCGTACCGCGCTGATCGACCTGCGCGAGGTACGTCCGGGCGCCGCCGCAGAGCGGATCTACGCCCGCTGGAGCGGCCCGCGCCGACGGGTGAGCGACTCCGTGTGCCTGGAGCTGCCCGCCCTGCCGATGGACGAGCTGATCGCCCGGCTGCCCTCCGCCAAGACCCAGCAGCGGGTGCGCGCCAAGCTGCGCAAGCTGGGCGCGCTCGGCATCCGGCGGCAGGTCGTCCCGCCCGCCGAGGTGGACGGGGCGGTGCGGCGGCTGCTCGCCCTGCACCGGCTGCAGTGGCAGGGCCGCAGGGTGACCGGCGAGCATCTGCGGCCCCGCTTCGCCGAGCACCTGGTCCGCGCGGTCGGCCCGATGGTGCGCTCCGGGGACGCCGTGGTCACGGAGTTCCACCTCGACGGCGACGTGGTCGCGGTCGACGTCGCTCTGGCGTCCCCGCGCCTGGCCGGCGGCTACCTCTACGGCGCCCACCCGCTCCTGCGCGAGCGCAAGGCGGACGTGGCGGTGATGCTGCTCGACGCCTGCGCCGAGCACGTCCTGACCGGACGCCGCGGCACGCTGAGCCTGCTGCGCGGCGACGAGTCGTACAAGCATCGCTGGCGGCCCGAACCGGTCGTCAACCAGCGGCTCCTGCTCGCCCGCCGGAGCACCGCCCCGCTGCTCGGCGCCGCGCTCGCGCAGGCCGGGGCCCGGCACCGGGCCAAGCAGCTGCTGCAGCGGTGGCGGGACCGGGAACGCGAAGGTGGCGGCAGGTCCTGACGGGGCCTGCCGCCACCGGGGGCGTGTTCGTGTACCGGGTCCGCTCAGCGCGGCCGCTCAGCTGAGCCGCGACCACCAGTCGAACTTGACGCACAGCTTCCCGCCGAGCCAGTGCTCCACCCAGTCGCCCAGCTCCAGCGGCGAACAGTCGACCGGCGGCTGCGAGGGCTGACTCGGGACCGGGGTGGTGGGTGCGGGGGTGGTGGGTGCGGGGGTGGTGGGTGCGGGGGTGGTGGGTGCGGGGGTGGTGGGTTCCGGGGTGGTCGGCTCGGGCGCCGGTTCCTCCGTACGGCCGGACATGATCTCCCGGTACACCTGCGAGGCCTGCGGATTGCGCGAGCACTGCCACACGCCGTGCGGGCAGTAGTCGGTCACCGTGTGGTACAGCGCGTCGTGCTCGTCCATCCAGGCGAGCATCCGCCGCATGTACTCCGCGTTGTCACCGTTGCGGAAAAGTCCCCATTCCGGATACGAGACGGCCTTGCCGTGGGCCTTCGCGAAGTCCACATGCTGCTGAAGTCCGTAGGGCTCCGTCACCTGCTCGTCGAACGACAGGCCCTCCGGCTGGTCGTAGGCGTCCATGCCGATGATGTCGACGGTGTCGTCGCCGGGGTAGCACTGGGTCCAGGGAACGGCGTCCCGGCCGCGGCTCGGGGTGAAGTCGAACGTGAACTTCTGCCCCGGCACGGACCGCATGGCGGTGACGATCCTGTTCCAGTACGCCTTCCAGGACTCCGGGTCCGGGCCGCAGCGGTGGGTGTACGTGATGCCGTTCATCTCCCAGCCGAGCACCAGGACCGTGTCCGGCACCTCCAGCTCGACCAGCCGCTCGGCCAGGGCCCGGAAGTGATGGTCGAACTCCCCGGCCGCGCCGCGCCGCAGCAGGCCGCGCACCTGGGAGTCGGAGAGGCCCTCCTCGTTGCGCTCCAGCATGGGGACGTTGAGGACGAGCATCCGGTCGGCCTGCTCGGTGCGCCAGTCGGCCCACACGTCCAGGAACCCGGGCTGCCCCTCGATGTTGCTCCAGAGGTCGCCGGGCAGGTAGGTGTGGGCGACACGCAGCTCGGCACCGCCCAGCCAGTCGCTGAACTCGGCCATCCGGGCCACACCGCGCGCCCCGTAGTCGAGGTAGGCACCGAAGGCGGGCTTCTTCGGCACGGCGGCCGGCGAGGCCGGCTCCGGCGGAACGCTCGGGGTCGACTCGGGGGACACGGACGGTGCGGCCACCGCGGGCGCCGGGGACGTCGGCGTGGGAGCGGAGGGGTCGCCGACCGCCACCACTCCCAGTCCCGCGGCGAAACCGGGACCGGACGCCAGGGCGGCCGACGCCGCGACCGTCGCCGCGACGAGCGCCAGCCGCCGGGACGGGGACCGACGTTGTTGTGGGGCCATGCCTGCTCCTTTCTCCACTCTCGCGCTGTTCTTCTGACGTGTTCTCTCGCCCTTTTTGCTACGGGTCATTGACACTGAGTCATATGAACGGGCAGTACGCCAGCGCGGATACGGCGTCCGAGTGCGCCTTGCCACCGCACGGGTGACCGGGCCCCACACATGCGCGCGCCCCGGCTGACGACAACGGGTCGTCAGCCGGGGCGCGGCTGGTCACGGGTGCCGGGCACCTGTGGTCATCGACGGGACGCGGCTCGGCCTCGTCGGTAGAGCAGGACTCCGCCCACGATCAGCACGGCGCTGACCCCCGAGGCGGCGATCATCGCCTCACTGCCCGTGTCGGGCATGTGCGGCGGGCGCCCGTGGTGGTGACCGCCGGGCGGCATCGTGTGCGGAGGCGTCGTGTGCGGCGGCATCGTGTGCGGGGGCGTCGTGTGCGGCGGCGTGGTGTGCGGGGGCGTCGTGTGCGGCGGCGTGGTGTGCGGCGGCGTCGTATGCGGCGGCGTGGTGTGCGGCGGCGTCGTATGCGGCGGCGTGGTGTGCGGCGGCGTCGTATGCGGCGGCGTCGTATGCGGCGGCGTCGTCGGGGTCTCGCCGTAACCGCCCTCCTCGTCGTCCGACGGGCCCCCGTATCCGCCCTCGTCGTCTGAGGGGCCCCCGTACCCGCCACCCTCCTCGTGCGACGGGCCCCCGGAACCGCCGCCGAAGGAGTCGGGCGACTTCTCGCCGTGGCCGTGGTCGTGGTCGTCCGAACCCGTGCGGTGGGTGCCCGACGTCGCGATGGGCGAGGCGGAGGCGGGCCCGCCGGACATGTAGTCGGCGAGGGCGGGGCTGCCGCACAGAGACAGGATGCTCGTCGCGGCAGCGGCCGCGACCATTCCCCTACTCAGGGTCTGTCGCAATCTCGTTGTCTTCCTGCTTGATGAGGATGGGAGAGGCCGGCCCCGGAACATGGTTGAGCTTCAGTCCGGGGCCGGCCGATGCGCAGCCGCGCGGGTGCTGCTCGCCTCGACGACGTCAGTCGTTGATGCAGGTGTTCCCGATGGCCGGGTTCAGCAGCCCGATCACGTTGATGGTGTTGCCGCAGACGTTGATCGGCACGTGGATCGGGACCTGGACGACATTGCCCGACAGGAACCCCGGGGAGCCGACAGCGACACCCGTGGCCTCGGCCCCGCCGTCGGCGAAGGCCGGCGCGGCCCCGCCCAGGGCCAGAATCACGCCAGCGACGACAGCAGCGGTCTTCTTCATGGACTTTCCCTTCTCTGCGGTCACGCCCTTTTGACGGCCGAAGCCGAGCGAGCTCAACTGGGGTGGCTCGCACCATGACCGGCAGGCTGTAGAACGAGGGATAGACGGACGAAGAAACTAATGAACGCGCGTCGCGGGGGAATTCACTCTTCCGCCCTCATAGAATTGACACCGATGCAGCACAGGAGAGGAAACGGTTCGCCTGAGTGGGGACATTCAACGGCGGACAGGTTTGGCACGAACGAGGCCGCCCGGGGACGGCGTGTGCAACACCGTTTCCCGGGCGGCCTCTGCCGGCTGATCAGCCGTTGCCCTCGCCGTTGCCCGACAGCGCCGAGATGTCGCTGAGGATGTTCGACAGCGGCTCGTCGCCCTTGGCCTGGGTGGAGTTGTCGGCGCACTGCTGGTTCTGCGGGGCCGACAGGATCGGCACGTCCTGCGCCACACCGACGGCGGCGATGATGCCGAGGATGGCCTGGAGGTTGGCCTTCACCGGCACGCCCGCGCAGAGCTTGTTGACCGAGCCCTGCACCAGGGTGGCCTGCGGGCTCATCTTGCCCTTGGTCACCGCGTTGCCGAACGCGGAGTGCGCGCCGTTGCCGCTCGCGGACTGGGTGCCGTCACCGTCACCGATGGCAAGCGCCTGGGGTGCGGCAGCCGCCGACGCACCTACGACGGACGCGGCGATCGCCGCCGCGGCCATTGCCTTCTTCAGCATTTCGCTTTCCTTTCCTGACCCGCGACGCGGGTTCCTGCTGCCCCTTCAAGCGGGTGCCTGCTCTCGCATCAACCCGTCGCCACGGGATTGGTTGCGGCCATTCACCCGTAAGGATCGCCGGGCGCCGGATTGGGCCATCGGAGTGAATAGGGACAACCAAGCAGGGCCGGGGCATGTTGGTCAGGGCGCTCCGGTGGACGGGGTTTCTCCAGAAGGGACTTAACCAAGTGATCAAGAAGGTTCTGGCCACCGCCGCGGTCGCCGCTTCCGTTGTCGGCGCGGCCTCCCCGGCCATGGCCATCGGCAACGGCGACGGCACCCAGTCCGCCAGCGGCAACGGTGCCTCCCAGTCGTTCGGCAACTCGGCCACCTACGGCAACATGAGCCCGCAGATGGCGCTGATCCAGGGCTCCTTCAACAAGCCCTGCATCGGCCTGCCGGCCAAGGCCAACCTCCAGGGGCTCCTCGGCATCGTGGCCGTCGGCGTCCTGCAGGACGTGCCGATCCTGTCGGCCCCGCAGAACCAGCAGTGTGTCGAGAACTCCACCCAGGCCAAGGGCGACGAGCCGCTGTCGCACATCCTGGACGACATCTCGGTCCTCGCGGGCAACGGCGAGAAGAACGGCTGACGTCGTACGGGGTGAACGGGCTGTCTCGCACAGCTCTCTCGGACTGATTTTCCGAACAGTCCGCCAGCGGGCCGCCGAATTCCCGGCGGCCCGCTGTTCTACGTTGCGTCGCGTGATGACGAGAAGCGGCCTCCGGGCCGCCGTCCCCGCACTCGTGCCGGCCGCCGCCGCGGGGCTGCTCGGCGGCGCCGCGCTGCCGGGGCGTCAGGCGCCGCGAGCGATGAACATCCTCGCGCAGGCGGCCCGGAGCTGATCGTCCGCCCCGGCAGGCATCGCCTCGGCGGCGGGGCCGCGCTGGAGTAAGTACTGCCGCGGAAGACCGACGCCGGCGCCAGCCTGGGGCGCATCCAGTGCCGGCGGCGGTTCCTCGTGGCGGCCCTGCGCGGTCTGCAGAGCCGTGGTGCGCTCACCGAACGGCTGCGCCAGGACCGGCCACTGGTCGAGCCCGGTACGCATCCCCGCCTCAAGGACCCGCCCGATACACCCGCACCTCACCCGCCGTGCGCGCGAGCGCGCTCGCCTGCCCCTGAGAGGCGCGGCCGCCGAGGGGGGGGCGTTCGTCCCATGATCGGAGTGCGCTGCGCCGATCGGGCCATTTCCCGCAACCTGGGCCGCGTTCCCGCCGTTGACGATCATGCAACTCCCCACCGGAGTCCGCTTTTCGAAGGGAACGAACATGAAGAAGCTGTGGGCAACCGCGGCTATCGCCGCTTCCGTCGCCGGCATCGCCTCCCCGGCCATGGCCATCGGTGACGGCGACGGCACCCAGTCCGCCAGCGGCAACGGCGCCTCGCAGGAGTTCGGCAACTCGGCCACGTTCGGCAACATGAGCCCGCAGCTCTCGCTGGTCCAGGGCTCGCTGAACAAGCCCTGCATCGGCCTGCCGGCCAAGCTCAACGCACAGGGTCTCCTCGGCATCGTCGCCGTCGGAGTCCTGCAGGACGTGCCGATCCTGTCGGCGCCGCAGAACCAGCAGTGTGTCGAGAACTCCACCCAGGCCAAGGGCGACGAGCCGCTGTCGCACATCCTGGACGACATCTCGGTCCTCGCGGGCAACGGCGAGAAGAACGGCTGAGCCATCTCGCTCTCCGCGACGGCGGGCCCCGGTTTCTTACGGTGGCCCGCCGTTCGCATGTCCGGGGCTCACTGGGCGTAGAGCTGCTCGATCTGTTCCGCGTACGCCTGGGTCACCGCATGGCGTCTGACCTTCAGGGACGGGGTGAGCAGGCCGTTGTCCTCGGTGAACTCGCCCTCCACCAGGGCGAACGCGCGGATGGACTCGGCACGGGAGACGGCCCGGTTGGCGTGGTCGACGGCCCGCTGCACCTCGGCGCGCATCCGCGGGTCGCGCACCAGAACGGCCATCGGGGTGTCGGCGGGCAGCTTGCGTACGGCGAGCCAGTGGGCGACCGCCTCCGGATCGAGGGTGATCAGCGCGGCGACGAAGGGCCGGTTGTCGCCGACGACGACGCACTGGCCGACGGGGGCGCGGCTGCGCAGGCGGTCCTCCAGGACGGCCGGGGAGACGTTCTTGCCGCCGGTGGTGATGATGAGGTCCTTCTTGCGGCCGGTGATGGTGAGGTAGCCGTCGTCGTCCAGGGAGCCGAGGTCACCGGTGGCGAACCAGCCGTCGGTCAAGGCCTCCTCGGTGGCTCGTGGGTTGTTCCAGTACGCGCCGAAGACGATGCCGCCCTTGATCAGCACCTCGCCGTCGTCGGCGATCCGGACCGCGGTGCCGGGCACGGGCCGGCCGACCGTGCCGGGGCGGGGCTCCAGCGGCGGGACGACGGTGGCGGCCGCGGTGGTCTCGGTCAGGCCGTAGCCCTCGTAGACGATGATCCCGGCGGCCTGGAAGAACAGGTTGAGCTCACGGTCCAGCGGGGAGCCGCCGCTGATGGCGTAGCGCACCCGGCCGCCCAGCTCCTTGCGGACCCGGCGGTAGACCAGCAGGTCGTACAGCGCCCACGCGGCGTACAGCCCCGGTCCCGGGCCCTTGCCGCGGCCCAGGAACTTCTCCAGGTACGCCTCGCCGAAGCGGACACCGATGCGGTGGGCGCGGTCGAAGGAGGCGGCGCGGCCGAGCTTCTCGGCGGTGGCGCGGCCGGTGTCGTGGATCTTCTCGAAGAGGTAGGGCACGCCGACCAGGAAGGTGGGGCGGAACTCCTTGAGCGCGGGCCGCAGTTCGTCGGGCTTGATGCTCGGGCAGTGGCCGATCTCGATACGGGCCATCAGACAGGCGATCTGCAGGGTGCGGCCCATGATGTGGGCGAGCGGCAGGAAGAGGAGGGTGGAGGCGGTCTGGCCGGTGACCTCCTTGAAGATCGGGTGCAGCAGCTCGACGGTGTTGGCGGCCTCGGCGTGCAGATTGGCGTGGGTGAGGACGCAGCCCTTGGGGCGGCCGGTGGTGCCGGAGGTGTAGCAGAGGGTGGCGACCGTGTCGGGGGTCAGGGCGGTGCGGCGCTTGGTGACGTCCTCGTCGGGCAGATGCCGGCCGAGGGCGGCGAGGTCGGCGATGGCGCCCCCCGCCGCGTCAGCGGCTGATGTCTGCGTCAGCTCTCGGACCCGCGGCGGCTCCGGATGCTCCGCGGTGCCTTCGTGGACGGTCGCGGTGTTCTCGGCGGTCTCGGTGATCACGAGGCGGGCGCCGGAGTCGCGGACGATCCAGTCCACCTGCTCGGCGGAGGAGGTGGCGTAGATCGGCACGACCTGGCCGCCCGCCGCCCAGATCGCGAAGTCCAGGACCGTCCACTCGTAGCGGGTGCGGGACATCACCGCGACCCTGCCGCCCGGCTCCAGGCCCGCCGCCACCAGGCCCTTGGCGACGGCCGTGACCTCCCGGGCGAAGGCGGCGGCCGTGACCGGGCGCCAGCCGCCCGGCTCCCGGCGGCGCAGCACCACCGCGTCGGGGGCCTCGGCCGCGTTGGTGAAGGGCAGGTCCGCGATGCTGCCGGAGGCCTGGGGAGGCGCCAGGGGCGCGGCGCGGGCCTCGCGCACCGCTCCGGTGTCGTCCCTGATCAGCTCGACCGGGGCACGGCCGGCCAGGTCGGTGCGCTGCTTGGCCCGCTTGAGATCCCTGCGTACGCCCATGACGGCTCCCGGTGCGAACGTGCCGGTGAACGACCTTGGTGCGACGTCAACTTACTCGCGCGTAAGGAAAGGTCAATGGGGCCGGCAGGCGGGGTTCACAGCAGCCGGTCCGCCTGCCGGACGGCGTCGGCGAGGTCCTCCACCGCGGGGTCCTCGGTGCGGTCGGCCAGTTCCTCCGTGTCCTCGGTGAGCCGGGCGAGGCTGGGCGCTCCCGGCAGGCGGGTGTCGCCCGAGGCGCGCAGGGCGTCGGCGAAGTAGGCGGCGGCCGCGGTGACCTGGAAGCGCGGGGCGGCCGCGCCCACGGAGCTGTGCAGGGCCGCCGCGTCCAGCTGGCCGGAGCGCTCGTGCGGGGTCCGTGTCCTCGGGTCCAGCCAGCGGACGGTGGCCGTGGCCAGATGCCCCGAGGCCCCGGGAGCCGTGCGTACGGCGTACAGCGCGGTCACCGTGTGGCCCGGGCCGACCTCGCCGCCGTCGACCCGGTCGTCGCGGAAGTCCCCGTCGGCGACGGCCCGGTTGTCGTAGCCGACCAGGCGGAACTCCTTCACCGTGGCCGGGTCGAAGGCGACCTGGGCCTTGGCGTCGCGGGCGGTGAGGTCGACATGGCGCGGGAGCTGCTCGCAGAACACCTCGCGGGCGTCCTGCGCGTCCGACACGTACACGGTGTGGCCGTCGCCGCGGTCGGCGAGGCGTTCCATCAGCTCGTCGCCGTAGTCGCTGCCGACACCGACGCCGAACAGGGTGATGCCGTGCTCGCGGCGAGACGCGCCGATCTTCTCCAGGATGGTGTCGGCGTCGGTGTCACCGGTGTTGGCGAGCGCGTCGGACACCAGCACGACCCGGTTGGTGGCGCCCTCCCGCAGGCCCTCGACGGCGGTGGCGTAGCCGGTCTCGACGCCCGCGCCGAGGTTGGTGGAGCCGAGGACCTCCAGGCTGCCGACCGCGTCGTGGACCGCGCCCCGGTGGCCGCCGAGCCGGGTCATCGGCAGCACGGTCTCGGCCTCGTCGGAGAAGGTGACCAGGGCGACGGAGTCGTCGTCGCGCAGTCGGTCCGTCATCACGTCCAGGGACTCCTTGGCGAGGTCGAGGCGGCCGGGCTCGCTCATGGAGCCGGAGACGTCGACGACGAAGGTGAGCGCGGCGGGCGGGCGTTCGCTCTCCCGCTCGGGCAGCCGGGTGGCGAGGCCCACCCGGACCAGCGACCAGTCCTCCTCGCCGGTGCGGGCGCCGTCCACGGTGACGGTGAAGCCGTTGCCGTCCGGGCGCGCGTACTCCTGGCGGAAGCTGTTGACGAACTCCTCGGGCCGCACCTGCGCCGGGTCGGGGGTGCGGCCCTCGGCCAGGACGCGGCGGGTGTAGCCGTAGGAGGCGGTGTCCACGTCGAGCGCGAAGGTGGAGAGCAGGTCGGGTGCGCGCTCGGTGTCGTCGGGGTTCCGCGAGGTGTCGTCGGGGTCCCGCGAGGTGTCGTCGCGCAGGTCCTGGTCGCCGGCGGTCTGCCGCGGGGCGGGGAAGCCGCGCTCGGCCTTCGAGGCGTCGCTGCCGTCCCCGGTGCCCGAGCAGCCCGTGAGCAGCAGTCCGCCGGCGGCGGCGAGGGCGGTCAGCGCCCCGCCGATCCGCCGTCCGCACCGCCGCCGCTGTGTCCCGTGTCGCTCCATCCGCTGTGCCCCCTCGGTCCGTTCACGCCGTGGTCTGTTGTGACTGTGACGGCGTGACGGACCGGAACGTGCGCGACGGGGTGTTGCGGATGGGTCTCGAAGCGGGCACGACACAGGCCCGCCGAGACCGGTGGGTGATCCTCCGGTGACCTAGGAGACGACGTCCTTGCGGGCGAAACCGCGGAAGGCCAGCGCGAACAGCACCAGCGCGTACGTTATGGACAGGACAGTGCCCTGGATCATGCCGGACCACTCCGGGCGGGGCTGGATGGCGTCGGCCCAGGCGAACTGCCAGTGCGCGGGCAGGAAGTCGCGCCAGTCGCCGAGGGCGGTCACCGCGTCCAGGACGTTGCCGACGATGGTCAGGCCGACCGCGCCGCCGACCGCGCCGAGCGGGGCGTCGGTCTTGGTCGACAGCCAGAAGGCCAGCCCGGCGGTGACCAGTTGGGACACGAAGAGGTACCCGACGACCACCACGAGCCGTTGCGCGGCCGTGCCCGCGGCCAGCTCGCCGCCGGTGGGGATCTCCAGCGGGCCCCAGCCGTAGGCGGCGGTGCCGACGGCGAGGGCGACGACCGGCAGCAGGATCATCGCGGCGAGGCTCATCCCCAGCCCGACGGCCAGCTTGGACCACAGCAGCCGGGCGCGGGGCACGGGGGCGGCGAGCAGATAGCGCAGGGAGGACCAGCCGGCCTCGCTCGCGACCGTGTCCCCGCAGAACAGGGCGACCGGGATGACGAGCAGGAAGCCCGCCGAGACGAACAGGTTCACCGCGGCGAAGTTGGCGCCGGACGCGGTCGCCGTGTCCATCAGGGTGACGCGGCCGTCGGCGCCGTCCGGCTCGCCGCCGATGGCGAAGGCGACGACCAGCACGAACGGCAGCGCGGCGAGGATCGCGCCCATGACCAGGGTGCGGCGGCGCCCGAGCTGGCGGACCAGCTCGACGCGCAGGGGCAGGGTGCGGCCCGGCCGGTAGCCGGAGGCGGCCTCGGTGAGCGTGCTCATGCGGTACCTCCGATCAGGGTGAGGAAGGCGTCCTCCAGGCGGCGGTGAGGGCCGACCGAGGTCACCGGCACATCCAGCCGGACGAGTTCGGCGATCAGGCGCTGCGGGGTGCCGGCCGTGCCTTCGGTGTCCAGCCGGACCAGCAGGCCCTCGTCCGCGCGGGCCGCCGAGGCGACACCGGGCAGCGCGGCCACCTTCTCCACCACCGCCTCCTCCAGGGGTGCGGCGGTGCCGACCAGCAGGGTGTCGCCGTTGCCGGTGATCTCCCCGACGGGGCCGGCCTGCACCAGGCGGCCGCGGTCCATCACCACCAGGTGGGTGCAGGACTGTTCGACCTCGGCCAGGAGATGGCTGGAGACGATCACGGTGCGGCCGCCGGCCGCGTACCGGATCATCACCTCGCGCATCTCGCGGATCTGGGGCGGGTCCAGGCCGTTCGTCGGCTCGTCCAGGATCAGCAGGTCGGGCAGGCCCAGCATGGCCTGGGCGATGGCGAGGCGCTGGCGCATGCCCTGGGAGTAGGTGCGCACCGCGCGGGCCAGCGCGTCGCCGAGCCCGGCGATCTCCAGGGCCTCCTCCAGACGGGCGTCCTCGGGCGGGCGGCCGGTGGCCCGCCAGTACAGCTCCAGGTTCTCCCGGCCGGACAGGTGCGGCAGGAAGCCCGCGCCCTCGACGAAGGCGCCGACCCGGGACAGCACGGGCGCGCCGGGGCGGACCGCCTGGCCAAACACGCGGATCTCGCCGGCGTCGGGCCGGATCAGGCCCATCAGCATGCGCAGGGTGGTGGTCTTGCCCGCGCCGTTCGGCCCGAGCAGGCCGAGCACTTGCCCCTTCTCCACCCGGAAGGACAGGTCGCGGACGCTGTAGCGGTCGCCCTTGGCGTACTTCTTGCTCAGATCGGTGATCTGCAGCGGCACCTCGGCCAGCTCCGGGTCGGGCGCGGGCGCGGCGGTACGGCGGCGGGCGCCGAGCAGCAGGGCCAGGGCGGTCACCGCGCCGGCGAGGGGAAGCCACCAGACCCATGCGGGCAGCGGGGCGGCGGCGGTCTCCACGCGCGGGGCCGTCGGCACGGACAGGGCGCTCTCCAGGGACACCGTGTACGTCGCCGGGGCCGCCGGGGAGGCGTAGCCGAGGTCGGTGGAGGCCAGGACCAGGCGCAGGCGGTGGCCCTTGTCGACCTCGTGGTCGATGGCGGGGAGGGTGAGGGTGACGTCCTTGCCGGTCGTGGCCGTGGTCTTCCCGGTGCCCGCACTGCCGTTGCTGCTCGTGGGCTTCCCGGCGCCCGCGCCGACCTTGCCGGTCGTGGGCCTCCCGGCGCCCGCGCCGACCTGGCCGCTCGTGGCCTTCCTCGCGTCCGCCCCGACCTCGCCGGTCGTGGTCCTCCCGGCACCGACGCCGCCCTTTACGCCCTCCACCCGGACCGGTGCCACCAGCTGGGACGGCAGCACCTGTTGCCTGCCGTCCGGCCCGACGTCGTAGACCTTGGCGAACAGGACCGCGTCCTGGCTCGTCGAGGCCACGTGGACCCTGACCGTGGGCGAGCCGGTGATCCGCAGGCTCTGCCGCAGTGGCGTCGAGTCGAAGCGGGCGTACTGGCCGGGGAAGTCGAGGGAGACGCCGAGGCCGAGGGAGGAGAGCTGGGCGAGGCCGCCGCCGGTGCCGAGGCCGGGCAGGGCGGAGACGGCGGGCGGGCTCGCGCCGGCCGGGTTGGCGAAGGTCTGCTCGCCGCCGCTGAGCGCGATCTCGCGCGGGGCGGAGCGCAGGCCCGGGTAGGCGTCCGCGTCGGCGCCCCGCAACTGGGCGGTGCCGTCGGTGGAGTCGACGCCTCCGGTGCGGGTGACCCGGAAGGCGGGGCCGGTGTCAGCAGCCTTGTCGTCCTTGAGGTAGCGGTCGAACCAGGCCGTGACCCGGGAACGGACCCGGTCGCCCTCCAGGTCGCCGCCGTCGTGGCCGCCGGCGATCCAGTCGACGTCGACGGGGGCGCCGTTGGCGCGGATCGCCTTCGCCGCCGCGTCGGCGTGGTCCAGCGGGAAGAGGGAGTCCGTCTGGCCCTGGACCAGGAGGGTGGGCACGTCGATGCGGTCGGCGACCGCGGACGGCGAGCGCTCCTGAAGCAGCGCGCGGGCCTCGGCGTCCGGGGTGCCGGACTCGGCGACCCGCTCGTACATCGCGCACAGCCGGGGCTCGAACGCCTGGCAGCCGCCGCCGGAGTTGACGAAAATGCCCGCCCAGAGCTTCTTGAACACGCCGTGGGGGAACAGGGCGTCGGCGAGGTTCCAGTAGGTGATCGCCGGGGCGATGGCGTCCACCCGGTCGTCGTGTCCGGCGGCGAGGAGGGCGACCGCGCCGCCGTAGGAGGCACCGGCGACGCCCACGCGCGGGTCGCCCGGCTCGTCGAGCCGGACCTGGGGCTGCCGCGCGAGCCAGTCGATCAGCTTCGAGGCGTCGGCGACCTCGCCCTCGGGGGCGTTCAGCCCGATCCGCCCGGTCGACTCGCCGAAGCCGCGCGCGGACCAGGTCAGGACCGCATATCCGTCGCGGGCCAGCTCCTCGGCCTGTTCGCGGACGTCGGCCTTGCTGCCGCCGAAGCCGTGCGCGAGCAGGACCGCGGGGCGGCGGCCGCCGGTCGCGGACGTGAAGTAGGAGGTGTCGATCCGCGCACCGCGCGCCCCGGCCAGCACCTGGTCGGTGCGGAGCACCCCGGGCTGCTCGTCGGAGGCGACCGCGGTCCATGTCCCGGCTCCGGCCAGCACGACGACGGCGGCCACGGCGGCGACCAGCCGCCGCGGTCCCCGCAGCAGGCCCCGCAGTCCGGGCACTCGAAGATCCATGCGCCCACGGTACGGGCCGCCACCGACAACCCGGAACAACCTCCGGTCGGACCCTCCGACCTCCCCCGGGCGTACGGGCCCCGCCGGGTGTACCGCAGCCGTGGTACGGGCGAAGGCCCGGGCCCCTCAGGGGCGCCGGTGAGTTCACCTGGGCAAACCCGGGCGGTCACGGGGCTGTCAGTGGGCTCCGCTACAGTCGCCGTTCACAACTGACACACAGTTATGGGGTGGGGATACATGAAGGTGCGGCACACGGCTGCCTGGATAGGCGTGACGGCCGTCGCGCTCGTGACGACCTCCGCGTGCGGCGGCGCCGCGCAGAAGGCCGCCGTCGACAACGCCGACACGATCATGGCGGCGCTGGCGCGGGCGACCGACCGGACGGAGAAGATCGGGTCGGCGCAGATGAACATGACCGCCGACATGGGCAACGGCACACCGGTCAGCATGAACGGCACGTACTCCTGGGGCGACGGGTACGCCTTCGACGTCGAGATGGACACCGCCGCCGCCCAGATGCAGGCGCTCCAGGACGCGCCGACCACGCGCATGCTGTTCGTGGACGGCGCCTACTACTACGACATCGACCCGCAGTCCTCCGGCCCGATCGCGGGCAAGGAGTGGATGAAGATCGACGCGTCGGCGGTGCTCGGCGAGAAGGGCGCCCAGGCGCTCAGCACGAGCCCCGGCGCGAGCAGCCCGGCCGCCTCCATGCGGGGCCTGAAGTTCGCCAAGGACGTCGAGGACCTCGGCCAGGAGACGATCAACGGCAAGAGCACGGTGCACTACCGCGCCGAGCTGGGCGAGAAGGAACTGGGCAAGTTCGCCGACGCCTACACCGAGGACAACCCGTTCACCAACCTGGCGGGCAACCCGTCCACCATCGTGATGGACATCTGGGTGGGTGAGGACGACCTGCCGGTCCGTATGAAGCAGGACATCGGCAACGTCAGCATGACCATGGACTTCCTGAAGTTCGGCGCCACCGCCGGGGTCGAGGCTCCGCCCGCCGCCGAGACGGGGGACCTCACGGAGCAGGTCGAGCAGATGCAGACGCAGCAGGGCTGAGCCCGGGCACCCCGCGTGCCCGGGCTCACAGGAAGTGGGCTCAGTGGTTGCGCGGGAAGCCCAGGTCCACGCCCGCCGGGGCCTCGGAGGGGTCCGGCCAGCGGGTGGTGACGACCTTGCCGCGGGTGTAGAAGTGCGTGCCGTCGTTGCCGTAGATGTGGTGGTCGCCGAAGAGGGAGTCCTTCCAGCCGCCGAAGGAGTGGTAGCCGACGGGGACCGGGATCGGGACGTTCACGCCGACCATGCCGGCCTCGATCTCCAGCTGGAAGCGGCGGGCGGCGCCGCCGTCACGGGTGAAGATCGCGGTGCCGTTGCCGAACGGGGAGGCGTTGATCAGCGCCACGCCCTCGTCGTAGGTGTCCACGCGCAGCACGCACAGCACCGGGCCGAAGATCTCGTCCTGGTAGGCCTTGGCGCTGGTGGGCACCTTGTCGAGCAGCGAGATGCCGATCCAGTGGCCGTCCTCGAAGCCGTCGACGCTGTAGCCGGTGCCGTCGAGGACGACCTCGCAGCCCTCGTCGGCGGCGCCGGTCACGTACGAGGCCACCTTGTCGCGGTGGGCGGCGGTGATCAGCGGGCCCATCTCGGAGGCCGGGTCGTTGCCGGGGCCGATCTTGATCTTCTCGGCGCGCTCGCGGATCTTCTCCACCAGCGTGTCGCCGATCGAGCCGACGGCGACGACGGCCGAAATGGCCATGCAGCGCTCGCCCGCCGAGCCGTACGCCGCCGACACCGCGGCGTCCGCGGCCGCGTCGAGGTCGGCGTCCGGCAGGACCAGCATGTGGTTCTTGGCGCCGCCGAGCGCCTGGACGCGCTTGCCGTTGGCGGAGGCGGTGGTGTGGATGTAGCGGGCGATCGGGGTCGAGCCGACGAAGGACACGGCCTTGACGTCCGGGTGCTCCAGGAGGCGGTCGACGGCCACCTTGTCGCCGTGGACGACGTTGAAGACGCCGTCGGGCAGACCGGCCTCGGACAGCAGTTCGGCGATCTTCAGCGACGCCGACGGGTCCTTCTCGGACGGCTTCAGCACGAAGGTGTTGCCGCACGCGATGGCGAGCGGGAACATCCACATCGGCACCATCGCCGGGAAGTTGAACGGCGTGATGCCCGCGACGACACCCAGCGGCTGCCGGATCGCGGCCACGTCGACACGGCTGGCGACCTGCGTCGACAGCTCGCCCTTCAGCTGCACGTTGATGCCGCACGCCAGGTCGACGATCTCCAGGCCGCGCGCCACCTCACCGAGGGCGTCGGAGTGCACCTTGCCGTGCTCGGCGGTGATCAGCTCGGCGATCTCGTCGCGGTGGGCGTCCAGCAGGGCGCGGAAGCGGAACAGGATGGTGGTGCGCTGGGCCAGCGAGGACTGGCCCCAGGTCAGGTAGGCCTCCTTCGCGGACTGCACCGCCGCGTCGACCTCCTCGACGGAGGCGAAGGCGACCTTGGTGGTGACGGCGCCGGTGGCCGGGTCGGTGACCGGGCCGAAATTCCCCGACGCGCCTTCGACGGTCTTGCCGCCGATCCAGTGGTTGACGATCTTCGTCATTCCCAGTAACTCCTTCACAGATGGCGGCGTCGGGTCGCAACGTGCCGGTCGTACTCCTCGCGGGCCTTCACCGCCGACGGGCGGGTCGCGGTCTCGGCCACAGGAACATCCCACCAGGCCTGCGCGGGCGGCGCGCCCGACACTGTGTCTGCCGTTTCGGTCTCCACGTAGACACATGTGGGAGTGTCGGCCGCCCGCGCCTCCGTCAGCGCGGACCGCAGGTCGGCGACGGTCTTCGCGCGCAGCACCCGTATGCCGAGGCTGGCGGCGTTGGCGGCCAGGTCCACCGGCAGCGGGGCCGCGCTGTAGCTGCCGTCGTCGGCGCGGAAGCGGTAGGCGGTGCCGAAGCGCTCGCCGCCCACCGCCTCCGACAGGCCGCCGATGGAGGCGTAGCCGTGGTTCTGCACCAGCAGGATCTTGATCGCGATGCCCTCCTGCACGGCCGTGACGATCTCGGTCGGCATCATCAGATACGTGCCGTCCCCGACCAGCGCCCACACCGGGCGCTCCGGCGCGGCGAGCTTCACCCCGATGGCCGCCGGGATCTCGTAGCCCATGCACGAGTAGCCGTACTCCAGGTGGTACTGGTCGACCGACCGGGCCCGCCACAGCTTGTGCAGGTCGCCGGGCAGGGACCCGGCCGCGTTGATGACGATGTCCGTCCCGTCGACCACCGCGTCCAGCGCGCCGAGCACCTGGGTCTGGGTGGGGCGTACGCCGGGGTCGTCGGCGGCGTACGCGGTGTCCACGCGCTGCTCCCAGCGCGTCTTGTCCTCTGTGTACGAGGAGACGTACGACTCGTCGACGCGATGCCCGTGCATCGACAGCCGCTCCGTCAGCTCCTCCAGGCCGGTGCGGGCGTCCGCCACGAGCGGGATGCCGGACAGCTTGTGGCCGTCGAAGGGGGCGATGTTGAGGTTGAGGAAGCGGACGCCGTCGCCGGCGAACAGCGTGCCCGAGGCGGTGGTGAAGTCCGTGTACCGCGTGCCCACCCCGATCACCAGGTCGGCGTCCCTGGCCAGCGCGTCGGCGGTGGCGGTGCCGGTGTGGCCGATGCCGCCGACGTCCTGGGGGTGGTCGTAGGGCAGGGAGCCCTTGCCGGCCTGGGTGGAGGCGACCGGGATGCCGGTGGTCTGCGCGAACTCGGCGAGGGCGTCCTCGGCGCGGCTGTGGTGGACGCCGCCGCCCGCGATCAGCAGGGGCCGGCGGGCACGCCGTACCGCCCGGACGGCCTCCGCCAGCTCGGCCGGGTCGGCGCCTGGACGTCGTACGGCCCAGGTGCGCTCGGTGAAGAACTCCTCCGGCCAGTCGTACGCCTCCGCCTGGACATCCTGGGGGAGGGCCAGGGTGACCGCGCCGGTGTCGACGGGGTCGGTGAGCACGCGCATGGCCTGGAGGGCGGCGGGGATCAGGGCCTCGGGGCGGTGGACGCGGTCGAAGTACTTCGACACCGGGCGCAGACAGTCGTTGACCGACACATCGCCCGCGTACGGCACCTCCAGCTGCTGCAGGACCGGGTCGGCGGGCCGGGTCGCGAAGATGTCGCCGGGCAGGAGCAGCACCGGGAGGTGGTTGATCGTGGCGAGGGCGGCGCCCGTGACCAGGTTGGTCGCGCCGGGGCCGATGGAGGTGGTCACCGCGTGCGTGGACAGGCGGTTCGACTGGCGGGCGTAGCCGACGGCCGCGTGCACCATGGCCTGTTCGTTGCGGCCCTGGTGGTACGGCATGACGTCGGCGTACTCCACCAGCGCCTGGCCGATCCCGGCGACGTTGCCGTGGCCGAAGATGCCCCAGGTGGCGCCGATCAGCCGGCGCCGCTCGCCGTCGCGCTCGGTGTGCTGGGCGGCGAGGAAGCGGACGAGCGCCTGAGCGACGGTGAGCCTGATG
This sequence comes from Streptomyces sp. NPDC096205, assembly GCF_044763135.1. Classification (NCBI taxonomy): domain Bacteria; kingdom Bacillati; phylum Actinomycetota; class Actinomycetes; order Kitasatosporales; family Streptomycetaceae; genus Streptomyces; species Streptomyces sp. NPDC096205. Next base: position 1,147,494 of record NZ_JBIWFS010000002.1, read on the forward strand.
GTCATCGGTATCCCCCTGTGCTTTCTCCGTGGTCCGGGTGGAAGCAGATCCGCCACTCGCGCGTCTCGCCCGGGCCCGCCATGACGTTCAGGTAGTACATGGCGTGGCCGGGCTGGGCGATCGAGGGGCCGTGCCAGCCGTCGGGGACGAGGACGGCGTCACCGGAGCGGACCTCGGCGAGGACGTCCGCGCCGCCCTCGCGGGAGGGGGACACGCGCTGGTAGCCGTAGCCGTGCTCGCCCTCGATCTCGAAGTAGTAGATCTCCTCCAGCTCCGCCTCCTCGCCCGGCCGGTGCTCGTCGTGCTTGTGCGGCGGGTACGACGACCAGTTGCCGCCCGGTGTGATCACCTCGACGGCGATCAGCCGGTCGCAGTCGAAGGCGTCGGCGGAGGCGAAGTTGCGGACCTGGCGGGCGCAGCCGCCGCTGCCGCGCTGTTCGACGGGGACCTCCGGCGCGGGGCCGTAGCGGGCGGGGAGTCGGCGCTCGCACTTCGCTCCTGCCAGGGCGAAGCGGCCTCCCGCACCGGAGGCGATCTGGACCCGGGTGTCACGGGGCACGTACGCGAAGTCGGTGACCGACGCGAAGACGCTGTCCCGGCCCAGGAGTTGGAAGTCGGCGTCCGCCGTGTGCACGCTACAGCCGCCGTTGAGCGGAAGCACGATCCACTCGCTGTCCCCGGTGGAGAACGTGTGGTCGCCGCCCGCCTCCAGCTCGACGACCCGCAGGCCGCTGTAGGTCCAGCCGGCCCGCTCGGGGCCGATGTCGACGGCGTACGGCCCCTCGGCGCTCGCGCCCCGGGGGATGTGCAGCTCCGTGCTCGTACGGGTCATGCGGCTCACGCGGCCCCTCACAGCAGTCCGACGGCGGTGTCCACGGCGGCGGCCACGTCGCCGTCCGCCGGGTACAGCAGCGAGCGGCCCACCACCAGGCCGCGCACGGTGGGCAGGTGCAGCGCACCCCGCCACTTCTCGTACGCACGGTCCTGGTCATCGCCCACGTCCCCGCCGAGCAGCACGGCCGGCAGGGTCGTGGTCTCCATGACGCGGGCCATGTCGTCGGGCTCGTCGGTGACGGGCACCTTCAGCCAGGTGTAGGCCGAACTGCCGCCCAGGCCCGAGGCGATGGCGAGGGACCGGGTGACGGCGTCGGCGGACAGATCGTTGCGCAGCCGTCCGTCCGGGTCGCGTCCGCAGAGGAAAGGCTCGACGAACACGGGGAGCCGGCGCGCGGCCATGTCGTCGATCGCGCGGGCGGTGGACTCCAGGGTGGCCAGCGAGCCCGGGTCGTCGTAGTCGATGCGCAGCAGCAGCTTCCCGGCGTCGAAGCCGAGGCGCTGGATGTCCTCGGGGCGGTGGCCGGTGAAGCGGTCGTCCAGCTCGAAGCGGGCGCCCTGCAGTCCGCCGCGGTTCATCGAGCCCATGACGACCTTGTGGTCGAGTGCTCCGAGCAGCAGCAGGTCGTCGAGGATGTCGGCGGTGGCCAGCACCCCGTCGACGCCGGGCCGGGACAGCGCCAGGACCAGCCGTGCCAGCAGATCGGCGCGGTTGGCCATCGCGAGCCGGTGCTCCCCCACCCCGAGCGCGCCCCGCGCGGGGTGATCGGCGGCCACGATCATCAGCCGGCCGCTGTCCCCGATCAGCGGCCTGCGCAGCCGCCGCGCGGCCGCCTCGGCGACGGCCTCGGGGTGCCGGGTGCGCAGCCGTACGAGTTCGGCGACGTCGACCTCGGGGAGCGCGAGCGCCCGGTGGGTGTGCGACCCGCCCACCCGGCCGCCCCTCACAGCACCGCTCCCGCGCTCAGGGCCGCCTCGATCTCGGCCGGCGTCGGCATCGCCGAGGAGCACTCCAGGCGGGAGGCGACGATCGCGCCGGCGGCGTTGGCGTGCCGCACGGTCGTCTCCAGGTCCCAGCCCTCGATGAGCCCGTGGCACAGGGAGCCGCCGAAGGCGTCCCCGGCGCCGAGGCCGTTGAGGACGGTCACGGGCAGGGGCGGCACCTCGGCCGAGTCGCCGTCGGCGCCGACCGCGAGGACGCCCTTGGGACCCTGCTTGACGACCGCGAGCCGGACGCCCGCGGCCAGCAACGCCAGTGCGGCGGCGTGGGGTTCGCGCTCGCCGGTGGCGACCTCCACCTCGTCGAGGTTGCCGACGGCGACCGTGGCGTGCCGCAGGGCCTCGGCGTAGAAGGGGCGGGCGGTGTCGGGGTCCTGCCAGAACATGGGCCGCCAGTCGAGGTCGAAGACCGTCGTGCCGGCCTTCGCGCGATGGGCGAGCGCCGCGAGGGTCGCCGTACGGCTGGGCTCCTCGCTCAGGCCGGTGCCGGTGACCCAGAAGACGCGGGCCTGGCGCACGGCGTCCAGGTCCAGGTCGTGGGCGTCGATCTCCAGGTCGGGGGCCTTGGGCTGCCGGTAGAAGTACAGCGGGAAGTCGTCGGGCGGGAAGATCTCGCAGAAGGTGAGGGGTGTCTTCAGCGCGGGCACCGGCGTCACCCACCGGTCGTCGACGCCGAACTCCCGTAGCGCCCGGTGGAGATAGGCCCCGAAGGGGTCGTCCCCGGTCCGGCTGATCAGCGCCGTACGGCGGCCGAGGCGGGCCGCGGCGACGGCGACGTTGGCCGCGGAGCCGCCGAGGAACTTGCCGAAGGCCGTCACCTCGGCCAGCGGGACCCCCGCCTGGAGCGGGTAGAGGTCCACGCCCAGCCGCCCCATGGTGATCAGGTCGTACGCCATCGCGTTCCCTTCGTGCCGTCGGATCGGCTGACTCCGGTGTCTGTTCCGGTTTCTAGCCCTGCCCCCGCGACCCTGTCAATATTTTGTCCGGACATTCGGACCAGTGCTTGACACCCTTTCCGGGGCCCCGCACGCTGGCGCCCATGACGTCGCTGTCGCCTCAGTCCTCACTGTCCCGCATCCGCATCGGTTCGGCGCCCGACTCCTGGGGCGTGTGGTTCCCCGACGACCCCCGCCAGGTGCCCTGGCAGCGCTTCCTCGACGAGGTCGCCGCGTCCGGCTACGAGTGGATCGAGCTGGGCCCGTACGGGTATCTGCCGACCGACCCGGCCGTGCTCGCCGAGGAGACGGCGAAACGCGGCCTGAAGGTGTCGGCGGGCACGGTCTTCACCGGCCTGCACCACGGCACGGACGTCTGGGACCGGACCTGGGCGCATGTCGCCGACAACGCCGCCCTGGCCCAGGCGATGGGCGCCCGGCACCTCGTCGTCATCCCCTCCTTCTGGCGGGACGACAAGACCGGCGAGGTGCTGGAACCGAGCACGCTCACCCCCGGGCAATGGCGCGACCTCACCTCCCTGACCGAGCGCCTCGGCCGCGAGGTGCGCGAGCGCTACGGGCTCACCATCGTCGTCCACCCGCACGCCGACACCCACATCGACACCGAGGAGAACGTGGCCCGCTTCCTCGACGGCACCGACTCCTCCCTGGTGTCCCTGTGCCTGGACACCGGCCACTACGCCTACTGCGGCGGCGACAGCGTGAAGCTGATCGAGACCTATGGCGAGCGCATCGGCTATCTGCACCTCAAGCAGGTGGACCCGGAGATCCTCGCGGACGTACAGGCGAAGGGAACCCCCTTCGGACCGGCCGTGGCGCAGGGCGTCATGTGCGAGCCGCCGGCCGGGGTGCCCGCGCTGGGACCCGTACTGGAGGCGGCGCAGAAGCTGGACGTGGACCTCTTCGCGATCGTCGAGCAGGACATGTACCCCTGCGAGCCGGACCGGCCGCTGCCGATCGCCCGCAGGACGCGGGCGTATCTGCGGTCCTGTGGAGCCTGAGGGACGTACGCCTGCCGACCCCGTGTACGCCATGTATCACTTCTGTCACCAACACCACCCCCTTGTCACAGATGTCCCGCGCACGCGCCCCCTCCGTCACACCCCGCCCACGGCCGCTTCCTCTCCGTCACGCCGCGTCGTTCACCGGGCACAGGCCTGGTGATCGCCAGCACTGCGCCCGGCTCCCCCGACGGCCACCCCCGGCCGCGCCGCGGCGCGACGCAGGGAGGTGCGACTCATGACCGACCGACGGCTGTGGTCCTACAAGGAGATCGCGGCGCACATCAAGGTGCAGCCCGACACCGTGCGCTCCTACCGCAAGCACGGGCTGCTGCCACCACCCGACCATGTGGAGGGCGGCAGGCCCTACTGGTACGCCGACACCGTCCGCGCGTGGGTCGCCTCCCGGCCCGGGAACCGGGGGCGCCGGGCCGACTGACCCCCTGGAAATCCAGCTGTGCCCCACTCGTCGGGTGGGGCACAGTGCCGTCCATGGACTTCTCGACCAAGCCGGTGCTGACCGGCGAACGGGCCGTGCTCAGGCCCTTCACCGCGGCCGACGCCGATGTGATGTGGGAGATCATCGGCGACCCCGAGGTGCTCCGCTTCACCTACGAGCCCGGCAGCGACCTCGACCTGGACAAGGTGCGCTCCTGGTACGCCACACGCTCCGAGCAGGCCGACCGGCTCGACCTGGCCGTCACCGACCGGGAGACCGGCGAGGTCGTCGGCGAGGTGGTGCTCTACGAGTGGGACCCGCACGCGCGCAGCTGCACCTTCCGCACCCTGCTGGGCCCGCGCGGCCGGGGGCGCGGGCTCGGCACCGAGGCGATGCGACTGATCGTCGGCCACGGCTTCGAGCAGCTGGGCATGCACCGCATCGAGCTGGCGGCCTACGGCCACAACCACCGGGCCCTGCACGTCTACGAGAAGGTCGGCTTCACCGTCGAGGGCATCCGCCGGGAGGCGGCCCTGCGGGACGGCGAGTGGGCCGACGAGGTCATCATGGCCATGCTGGACCGGGAGTGGGCCGCCCTCAGCGCCACGGCTCGATGACCGTCACCCCCGCCCCGGGCGCCGTACCCAGCTCCGCGAGCGCCTTCGGTACGGCGTCCAGGGCGATGCTCGACGTGACCAGCAGGTCGGGCCGCAGCATGCCCGCGCGGACGGCCTCCAGCATCGCCGGGTAGGTGTGCGCGGCCATGCCGTGGCTGCCGAGGAGCTCCAGCTCCAGGGCGATGGCGCGGGCCAGCGGCACGGGTGTGGTGCCGTCGGCCGAGGGCAGCAGGCCGACCTGGACGTGGCGGCCCCGGCGGCGCAGGCCGTTGACGGAGGCGGCGCAGGTGGCGGGCGAGCCCAGGGCGTCCAGCGACAGATGGGCGCCGCCGCCGGTGAGGTCCAGGACGGCGGCGGCCGTGTCGGGGACCTGGGAGGCGTCCAGGACGTGCGCCGCCCCGAAGGTCCGCGCCAGCTCCAGCGCCCGCGGCGAGACGTCGACGGCGACGACCCGTGCGCCGGAGGCCGCCGCGATCATCACCGCGGACAGCCCGACCCCGCCGCACCCGTGCACGGCCACCCACTCCCCCGCGGCGAGGCGCCCCTGCTGCACGACCGCGCGGAACGCGGTCGCGAACCGGCAGCCGAGCGAGGCGGCGGTGGCGTACGACAGGTCGTCGGGTATCGCGACCAGGTTGACGTCGGCGTGGTCCAGGGAGACGTACTGCGCGAAGGAGCCCCAGTGGGTGAAGCCGGGCTGCGTCTGGCGCTCGCACACCTGGTGGTCGCCGGCCGCGCAGGACGCACAGGTGCCGCAGCCGCACACGAAGGGCACGGTGACGCGGTCGCCGGGCCGCCAGCGGGTCACCCGGTCGCCGACGGCCTCGACGGTGCCGGCGAGTTCATGACCGGGCACGTGCGGCAGTGTGATGTCCGGGTCGTGGCCCATCCAGCCGTGCCAGTCGCTGCGGCACAGCCCCGTCGCCTCCACCCGCACCACGACACCGTGCCCGGCCGGACGCGGGTCCGGCACCTCCCGCACCTCGGCCGTCTCGCCGTACCGCTCGAACACCACTGCGCGCATGTGCGACCCCTCTCTCCGCCCGGAACGTTAACGCGACGCGGGCGTGTCCCTGCTTGGTGAAGTACCCCCCAGGGGTATACAGTGAGGAGTGCGGGACCCACCGTGGACCCCACCAGCCACCCGCGCCTCGACGAGGAGTAACGACATGACCGCCCAGACCGACACCGTCACCGCCGTCTACAAGGTCAGCGGCATGAGCTGCGGCCACTGCGAGGGCGCGATCTCCGCCGAGATCTCCCAGCTGCCCGGCGTCACCTCGGTGAAGGCCGTCGCCGCCAGCGGCGAGGTCACGGTCGTCTCCACCGCCCCGCTGGACGAGGAGGCCGTCCGCGCCGCCGTGGACGAGGCCGGCTACGAGCTGACCGGCCGCGTCTGAGCCCCACCCGCCTCCCCACGGGCCGTACCGGCCGCCGATACTGGCCTGGTACGGCCCGGTCCGTTTTCTGGAGTACGCGATGACCAGCACCCCCGAGGCACCCCCGGCCCCCACGGCCGAGGTCGAGCTGCTCATCGGAGGGATGACCTGCGCCTCCTGCGCGGCCCGCATCGAGAAGAAGCTCAACCGCATTCAGGGCGTGACCGCGACGGTCAACTACGCCACCGAGAAGGCGCGGGTCAGCTACCCGGCCGGTGTCGGGGTCGCCGACCTGATCGCGACCGTGAAGCGGACGGGTTACACGGCCGAGGAGCCGACGCCTGTCGAGACTCTTCAGGAAGAGGCCCCGCAGGACGATCCCGAGCTGGTGTCCCTGCGAGGGCGCCTGCTCGTCTCCGCCCTGCTCGCCGCGCCCGTCGTGCTGCTCGCCATGGTCCCGGCCCTGCAGTTCGACAACTGGCAGTGGCTCTCCCTCACCCTCGCCGCGCCCGTCGTCGTCTGGGGCGGCCTGCCCTTCCACCGGGCCGCCTTCACCAACGTCCGGCACGGCGCGTCCACCATGGACACCCTCGTCTCCCTGGGCACGCTGGCCGCCTTCGGCTGGTCGCTGTGGGCGCTGTTCCTCGGCGACGCAGGGATGCCCGGCATGCGGCACGGCTTCGACCTCACCGTCTCGCGCACCGACGCCTCCTCCACGCTCTATCTGGAGGTCGCCGCCGGAGTCACGGCCTTCCTGCTGCTCGGGCGCTATCTGGAGGCCCGCGCCAAGCGCCACGCCGGAGCCGCCCTGCGGGCGCTGATGGAGCTGGGCGCCAAGGACGTGGCCGTGCTGCGGGACGGGCGCGAGGTGCGGGTGCCCGTCGACGCGCTGGGGGTCGGCGACCTGTTCGTCGTGCGCCCCGGGGAGAAGATCGCCACCGACGGCGTGGTCGCCGAGGGCGCCTCGGCCGTGGACGCCTCCCTGCTCACCGGCGAGTCCGTGCCGGTCGACGTGGCGCCCGGGGACCCGGTGACCGGCGCGACCGTCAACGCCGGCGGCCGTCTCGTCGTACGCGCCACCCGGGTCGGCGCCGACACCCGGCTCGCGCGGATGGCGAAGCTCGTGGAGGAGGCGCAGAGCGGCAAGGCCGAGGTGCAGCGGCTCGCCGACCGGGTCGCGGCGGTGTTCGTGCCGGTCGTCATCGCGCTGGCGCTGGGCACGCTCGGCTTCTGGCTGGGCTCGGGGGCCGGGCCGACCCCGGCCTTCACGGCCGCCGTGGCCGTACTGATCATCGCCTGCCCCTGCGCGCTGGGCCTCGCCACGCCGACCGCGCTGCTCGTCGGCACCGGCCGGGGCGCGCAGCTCGGCATCCTCATCAAGGGCCCCGAGGTCCTGGAGTCGACGCGGCGGGTCGACACCGTCGTACTCGACAAGACCGGGACGGTGACGACCGGCCGGATGACGCTGCACGAGGTGTACGCGGCCGAGGGCACCGACGAGAAGCAGTTGCTGCGGCTCGCGGGCGCACTGGAGCACGCCTCCGAGCACCCGGTCGCCCGGGCGGTCGCCGCGGGCGCGGAGGAGCGCGTCGGGCCGCTGCCGGAGGTCGAGCACTTCGAGAACGTCCCCGGGCGGGGCGCACGCGGGCGCGTGGCGGGCCATGAGGTGGCGGTGGGGCGCCTCTTCGGGCCGCTGGGTGAGGAGCTGTCCCGGGCGCGCGCCGAGGCCGAGAGCGGCGGGCGTACGGCCGTGGTGGTCGGCTGGGACGGGGAGGCGCGCGGAGTTCTCGCCGTCGCCGACGCGGTGAAGGACACCAGCGCCGAGGCGGTGCGTGAGCTGCGCGCGCTGGGACTCACTCCGGTGCTGCTCACCGGGGACAACCGGGCGGTCGCCGAGGCCGTGGCCCACGAGGTGGGCATCGAGCGGGTGGTCGCCGAGGTGCTGCCCGAGGACAAGGTGGACGCCGTACGGCGGTTGCAGGCCGAGGGGCATGTGGTCGCCATGGTCGGCGACGGCGTCAACGACGCGGCGGCGCTGGCCGCGGCGGACCTGGGGCTCGCGATGGGCACGGGCACCGACGCGGCGATCGAGGCCGGCGATCTGACGCTGGTCCGCGGGGATCTGCGCGTGGCCGCGGACGCGATCCGGCTGTCGCGCAGGACGCTGGCCACGATCAAGGGCAACCTGGTGTGGGCGTTCGGCTACAACGTGGCCGCACTGCCGCTGGCCGCGGCCGGGCTGCTCAACCCGATGATCGCGGGCGCCGCGATGGCCTTCTCCTCCGTCTTCGTCGTCACCAACAGCCTGCGGCTGCGGACGTTCCGTACGGCGGACGCGGCTCATGGACGTACCGGACGGTAAGGACGGGGGCCCTCTGGAGTCCCGGGCGGGCCTCACATAAGCTCTTCACAAGTCTCGCGCATCTTCCTTACGCTGGGGCATCGTTCGCCGAACATGCCTCTTGCTCATCTAAGGGGACATTTGCAAGAGACGCAGATCACAGTGATGTGAACGTAACCATCGAAGGGGTTCGAAGGTCTAAGTTGGCGATGTCGGAAGGCGTCTTGGGGGGCGCTCACCGACGTCTGAGGTTGTCTTGGGGGACTGCCTCAGAGTTTGCGTTGCCGGGGCACGCACGCGGGAAGCTTTGAGCGGCCCTCCCAGCGTGCGTTGTCCCGGCAGACCGCAGCCCCTTTTTGGAGCGGCGCGGGCAGTTCCCTGCCCCTGCCGCTCGACAGCGATTCAGGCGCTGTGTCCTCACAAGCGCCCGGCCGGATCCCGTGGGGGGAATCCGCACCGGGACATGGGAAGGCGCCCTGGTCGTCGGCCCGTGGGGGGACCGACGCACCGGGGCGCCTTCTTCTTGTTCGCCTACGCGTTTGTTCGCCTACGACGAGGCCCCGCACCCATCGGAACGGGGCGGGGCCTGATCAGGTGCGGGTCCTCGGAAGTGACACCCTCAGCGGCGGGGCGCCAGGAAAGCGACGCCCCTCACCGGAGGGGTCAGCGCTCCTCGACCGGGACGAAGTCGCGCTCGACGACACCCGTGTAGATCTGGCGCGGGCGGCCGATGCGGGAGCCCGGCTCCTTGATCATCTCGTGCCACTGGGCGATCCAGCCCGGGAGGCGGCCGAGGGCGAACAGGACCGTGAACATCTCGGTCGGGAAGCCCATGGCCCGGTAGATGAGGCCGGTGTAGAAGTCGACGTTCGGGTAGAGGTTGCGCGAGACGAAGTAGTCGTCGGCGAGCGCGTGCTCCTCCAGCTTCAGGGCGATGTCCAGCAGCTCGTCGGACTTGCCGAGGGCGGAGAGGACATCGTGCGCGGCGGCCTTGATGATCTTCGCGCGCGGGTCGAAGTTCTTGTAGACCCGGTGGCCGAAGCCCATCAGCCGGACGCCGTCCTCCTTGTTCTTCACCTTGCGGATGAAGGAGTCGACGTCGCCGCCGGAGGCCTGGATGCCCTCCAGCATCTCCAGGACGGACTGGTTGGCGCCGCCGTGCAGCGGGCCCCAGAGCGCGGAGATACCGGCGGAGATCGACGCGAACATGTTCGCCTGCGACGAGCCGACCAGACGGACCGTCGACGTCGAACAGTTCTGCTCGTGGTCCGCGTGCAGGATCAGCAGCTTGTCGAGCGCGGCGACGACGACCGGGTCGAGCTCGAACTCCTGCGCCGGCACCGAGAAGGTCATGCGCAGGAAGTTCTCGACGTAGCCGAGGTCGTTGCGCGGGTAGACGAACGGGTGGCCCACCGACTTCTTGTAGGCGTACGCCGCGATCGTCGGAAGCTTGGCGAGAAGGCGGATCGTGGAGAGGTTCCGCTGCTTCTCGTCGAACGGGTTGTGGCTGTCCTGGTAGAAGGTGGACAGCGCCGAGACCACCGAGGACAGCATCGCCATCGGGTGGGCGTCACGCGGGAAGCCGCGGTAGAAGTTCTTGACGTCCTCGTGCAGCAGGGTGTGCTGCGTGATCTCGCTCTTGAACGCGGTGAGCTGGTCGACGGTCGGCAGCTCGCCGTTGATCAGCAGGTACGCCACCTCCAGGAAGGTGGAGCGCTCGGCGAGCTGCTCGATCGGGTAGCCGCGGTAGCGAAGAATCCCCGCCTCGCCGTCGAGATAGGTGATGGCGGATTTATAGGCGGCGGTGTTGCCGTACCCGCTGTCCAGGGTCACGAGACCGGTCTGGGCGCGCAGCTTCCCGATGTCGAAGCCCTTGTCCCCGACGGTGCTGTCGATCACCGGGTAGGTGTACTCGCTGCCGTCGTACCGCAGTACTACAGAGTTGTCGCTCACGTCTTCCCTCACCGACGTAGTGCCTCATCTTCGAGGTGCCCTGACTGTCTCTACCATCCCCCATTTGGCTCAGGAGAGTGCACTCGGGGTCGACCATTGGGCTTATCGGCGGCACTCAGTGCCGCCAACTTGCCCATCCTGCCCCCTCCACCGGGCCACGGGAAGTGCTCTGTGACCTTTGCGACTCGTTTGATCGATCATTTTTCGTCGCAAGGAGTATGAAGCGCGCTCAACCGCCGGTTCAGCCGCCTGTGAGGCGGAAGTCCAGCGCCGTGCAGCGCCGGCCCGCCGAAACCGAACGCACCGCCTGGCCGATGGCTCTGCGCGAACCGACGAGGACGACCAGCCGTTTCGCCCGGGTGACCGCCGTGTACAGCAGGTTCCGCTGGAGCATCATCCACGCACCGGTCGTGACCGGGATCACCACCGCTGGATATTCACTTCCCTGCGAGCGGTGAATGGTCACCGCGTAGGCGTGCGCCAGCTCGTCCAGCTCGTCGAATTCGTACGGCACCTCCTCGTCCTCGTCCGTCAGCACCGTGAGCCGCTGGTCGACCGGGTCGAGCGAGGTGACCACGCCCACGGTGCCGTTGAAGACACCGTTCCTCCCCTTGTCGTAATTGTTGCGGACCTGGGTGACCTTGTCCCCCACGCGGAAGACGCGCCCGCCGAACCGCTTCTCGGGCACGTCCGGCCGCCCCGGCGTGATGGCCTGCTGCAACAGGCCGTTGAGCGTGCCCGCGCCCGCCGGTCCCCGGTGCATCGGCGCCAGCACCTGCACGTCCCGGCGCGGGTCGAGCCCGAACTTGGCCGGGATCCGCCGCGCCGCGACATCGACGGTGAGCCGACCGGCCTCCTCGGTGTCGTCCTCCACGAAGAGGAAGAAGTCCTTCATGCCGTCGGTGAGCGGATGCTGCCCGGCGTTGATCCGGTGCGCGTTGGTGACCACGCCGGACTGCTGCGCCTGCCGGAACACCCGTGTGAGCCGCACGGCGGGGACCGGGCTGCCGTCCACGAGGAGATCCCGCAGCACCTCCCCCGCCCCCACGCTGGGCAACTGGTCCACGTCCCCGACGAAGAGCAGGTGCGCCCCGGGCGGCACGGCCTTGACGAGCTTGTTGGCGAGCAGCAGGTCCAGCATGGACGCCTCGTCGACGACGACCAGGTCGGCGTCGAGGGGCCGGTCCTTGTCGTACGCCGCGTCCCCGCCGGGCTTGAGTTCCAGCAGCCGGTGCACGGTGGAGGCCTCGGCCCCGGTCAGCTCCGCCAGCCGCTTGGCGGCACGCCCGGTGGGAGCGGCCAGCAGCACCTTCGCCTGCTTGGCGCGGGCCAGCTCCACGATCGACCGGACGGTGAAGGACTTGCCACACCCCGGCCCACCGGTGAGGACGGCGACCTTCTCGGTCAACGCCAGCTTGACGGCGGCCTCCTGCTCGGGAGCCAGCTCGGCCCCGGTGCGGGCCTTCAGCCAGCCGAGGGCCTTGCCCCAGTCGACCTCGCGGAAGCCGGGCATCCGGTCCTGCTCGGTGCGCAGGAGCTGGAGGAGCCGGCCGGACAGGGACAGTTCGGCCCGATGGAAGGGGACGAGGTAGATCGCGGTGACGGGCTCGTCGGACGACGGATCGGGCCCGGGCACCTTCTCCCGTACGACGCCGGGTTCGCCGCTCTCCTCGTCCGGCTCGGCCAGCTCGGCGAGGCACTCGATGACGAGGCCCGTGTCGACCTGGAGCAGCTTCACGGCGTCCGCGATGAGCCGCTCCTCGGGAAGGAAGCAGTGCCCTTGGTCGGTGGACTGCGACAGCGCGTACTGCAACCCCGCCTTGACCCGCTCGGGGCTGTCGTGCGGGATGCCGACGGACTGGGCGATCTTGTCGGCGGTGAGGAAGCCGATGCCCCAGACGTCGGCGGCGAGTCGGTAGGGCTGGTTCTTGACGACCGAGATGGAGGCGTCCCCGTACTTCTTGTAGATGCGGACGGCGATGGAGGTGGAGACGCCGACGGTCTGGAGGAAGACCATCACCTCCTTGATCGCCTTCTGCTCCTCCCAGGCGTCCGCGATCTTCTTCGTCCGCTTGGGGCCGAGCCCGGGAACCTCGATGAGCCGCTTGGGCTCCTCCTCGATGATCCGCAGCGTGTCCAGCCCGAAGTGCTGCGTGATCCGGTCCGCGAACACCGGCCCGATGCCCTTGACCAGCCCCGATCCCAGATACCGCCGGATGCCCTGCACGGTGGCCGGCAGCAGGGTGGTGTAGTTCTCGACGGTGAACTGCTTGCCGTACTGAGGGTGCGACCCCCAGCGCCCCTCCATCCGGAGAGACTCCCCCACCTGGGCACCGAGCAGCGCCCCCACGACCGTCAGCAGATCACCGGCGCCTCTGCCGGTGTCCACCCGGGCGACCGTGTAGCCGTTCTCCTCGTTGGCGTACGTGATCCTCTCCAGCACGCCTTCGAGCACGGCCATGCGGCGCTCGTCGGTGGGGTTCGCCGTGTGGTGGGGCATGGGGTCGACGGTAGCGGTGCGGTGTGACAGTCAGGGGGCGGGTGTGGATTTGAGCGCCTCGGCGAAAGCCCAGAACAAAAGGGGCTGTCCCGCGTTTGACGCGGGCGTGGCATGGGGCTGGACTGGAGGAACAGGCACAGCCGCCGGAGGCCATTCCCAAGGAGCGCGGCGATGACTACTACGGACACCTTCGAACTTCTGCAGCCGTACAGAGTCGCCGACGAGACGTTCGTCATCCCGTGGGCCCTGGAGGCTCCGCCGGTCGGCCACTTCCCGATGAACTCGATGGTGATCCGGGGAGCCGAACCGGTGCTCGTGGACACGGGGGCGCCGGCGGTTCGATCCCAGTGGCTGGAGGCCGCCTGGTCGGTGGTGGATCCACTGGACGTGCGGTGGATCTTCCTCACCCACGACGACCGTGACCACGCGGGCAACCTGCTGGCCGCCCTGGCCGAATGCCCGAACGCGACCCTGCTGACGACCTGGTTCTCGATCGGGCGGATGGCGGAGGAGTGGGAGACACCGGTCAACCGGTGCCGTTTCATGATCGACGGCGACACGGTGGACATCGGTGACCGCACCCTGGTGGCCAAACGGCCGCCGCTGTACGACAACCCGACGACCCGCTCCCTCTTCGACTCGAAGACGAGGGTCCTGTGGGCGGTGGACACCTTCGCGACGAACGTGCCCACTCCCCTGCCCGACGTCGCCGGCCTGTCCGACGAGGAGTTCCGCGACGGGCAGTACTTCGGCGGGCGGCTGGTCTCGCCCTGGGTGGCGTTGCTGGACGACCGGAAGTTCCGGGCGGTGGTGGACGACTTCCAGGGGCTGGGCGCCGAGGTCGTCGCCGGCTGCCACACACCTGTGCTGCACGGATCACGCGTCGCGGCGGCCTTCGATCTCCTGCGCCAACTGCCCGGGGTTCCGGCCTGGACGGAGTTCACCCAGGCCGACCTCGACCGGTGGATGGAGATGGCCGAGACCTCGGTCCCGCCCGAACAGCCACGGCCGTCGGCCACCTGACGGACCCGAACGCGAAGGGAAGTATTCCGGCCCCGCCTCCCTAGGATGTTGCCCGCTCAAGCAGTAGCCGTGCGGGACGCGTTGGGGGCGTGGGGGCGTGGCCATGCTGGTGAAGGAATACCGGACCGAGGTCGTGGCCGCTGGGGAGCGGTGGGAGCTGTGGCAGGACATCGCCGCGCGGACACATCTGCCGAATCTGCTCAGGAGTGAGCAGGACGAGGACTTCCGGGCCGTGATGCGGGTGCTCGCGCTCGGGGACGTACAGGTGGCCGATCTGTCGTTCCCGCAGTTGGAGTCGGTGCGGACGCCTCGGGCGATACGGCGGTTCGACCCCGAGGTGTACCAGATCAACTGCCAGTTCACGGGGAAGGGCGGGATCGCGCACAACGGGCGGCAGGACCTGTTCGGCCCGGGCGACCTCGTCATCGTCGACAGCAGCCTGCCGTACGAGGCCCGGCACCTTCCGCCAGGGCCCGACGTCAACGGGACCTGCGTCGTCGTGACCGTTCCGCACGCGCTGCTGCCGCTGCCGCCGCGTACGCTGCGGCAGGTCTTAGCCGTGCCCCTCCCCCTCGGGCACGGCATCGGCGGTGTGTTGTACCGCTGGCTCGCCGAAGTCGCCTCCCGGGCCCAGGAGTTCGCCCCGCCCGACGCCGTCACGCTCGGCGGCGTGACCACCGATCTGCTCACCTCCGTGCTCGGGCAGGCCCTCGACGCCGAGGACGCGATGAGTCCCGAGTCGCGGCGGCGGGCCCTGCACACCAGGGCGTTGGACTTCATCGACCGCAACCTCGGCGACCCCGCGCTGTCGCCCGCCAGTGTCGCCGCCGCGCACGGGGTGTCCGTACGGCATCTGCACCAGCTGTTCGCCGAGGAGGGGGCCACCCCGGCGGCGTGGATACGGCATCGGCGGCTGGAGCACTGCCGGCGCGACCTCGCCGATCCCGGGCTGCGGTCGCGGCCGATCGCGGCGCTGGCCGCGCGGTGGGGGTTCCGGGACCCGGCCGCGTTCAGCCGGCAGTTCCGGCGGGCGTACGGCATGTCGCCCAGGGATTACCGGCATCACACGTGAGAGCACAGGAACGTGCAGAAATCGCCAAGATCCGTGCACTCTTGGCCAATGAATTCCGCCGCCCGGCGTGGCCATGCTTTTTCTCCGCACCGCTTCGTCCCGTCGGGGAGAAGCAGGGGGAAGCCGGGGGAAGCCGGTGTGCGGTGCCCGCGGACGCAGCCGTGGTCGCCGCGCACCACCGTACGGGGTGATGGACATGCGTGTGGGGATCACCGTGGAGAGCCGGGTCGCCGGAACCGGCGTCCCTGAGCTGTGGCGCAGACTGGCGACCGAACCGGCCCTGCGCGGGCGGGTCCGCGCCGACACCTCCCTGGTCCTGCCGCCGGGCTCGCCCGAGGCGCGTCCGCAGGTGCTGCTCGCGGTGCTCGAACCCGGCGCGGTCACCGAGGCGTTCGCCGGCAGCCTGGTCGCCTGGCTCGCGGCGCGCCGCGACTGCACGGTGTCCCTGACCCGGGCCGACGGCACGCGGATCGTGCTCACCTCGGCGATCGTGCGCCGGTTCACCTTCCTGGAGCGGGCGGCCTTCGTCCGCGACCTCGGCACGGTCCTGGACGCGGCCGCCGCCCGCGAGAGCCAGGAGAGCGACGGGGGCGACCGCGTGCGCTGAGAGCTTCGCTCAGCCCGTCACGTGGGTCACGAACCTGCTCGCCGTCTCCTCCAGCACCTCCCGTCCGTCCCTCGCCCACAGGCCGTCGTTGAACAGCTCGACCTCGATCGCGCCCGTGTACCCGGCCGCCTCCACGTGGCCGAGCCATTCGCGCATGTCGATCGAGCCGTCGCCGATCTGGCCGCGCCCGGTGAGCACGCCCTCCGGCAGCGGGGTCGTCCAGTCGGCGAGCTGGAAGGTGTGGATACGGCCGGACGCCCCGGCGCGTGCGATCTGCGCGGGCGCCTGGTCGTCCCACCAGATGTGGTACGTGTCCACGGTCACGCCCACCTGGTGCGCGGGGAACCTCTCCGCCAGGTCGAGGGCCTGGGCGAGGGTGGAGACCACACAGCGGTCGGCCGCGTACATGGGGTGCAGCGGCTCGATGGCGAGGCGTACGCCACGGTCCTGCGCGTACGGCGCCAACTCGCCCAGCGCGTCGGCGATCCGCTCCCGGGCCCCGTGCAGGTCCTTCGAGCCGGCGGGCAGGCCCCCGGACACCAGGACCAGGGTGTCCGTGCCCAGCGTCGCCGCCTCGTCGACCGCCCTGCGGTTGTCGTCCAGGGCCTGTGCCCGCGCTCCCGGTTCGATCGCCGTCAGGAAGCCGCCCCTGCACAGGGTGGTGACCGTCAGGCCCGCGTCCCGGACCAGTTTCGCCGCCGCATCCAGGCCGTACTCCTGGACCGGCTCGCGCCACAGGCCCACCTGCGTGATCCCCAACTCGCCGCAGGCCGCGACCAGTTCGGGCAGGGACAGCTGCTTGACCGTCATCTGGTTGATGCTGAAACGCTGAAGGCCGTCGCTCACTGGTCCACCCCGTACACCGCGAGCAGGCTCCTCATCCGCTCCTCCGCCAGCTTCGGGTCGGGGAACAGGCCCAGCCCGTCGGCGAGTTCGTAGGCGCGGGCGAAGTGCGGGAGGGAGCGGGCCGACTGCAGGCCGCCGACCATGGTGAAGTGGGACTGGTGGCCGGCCAGCCAGGCCAGGAAGACCACGCCCGTCTTGTAGAAGCGGGTGGGCGCCTGGAAGAGGTGACGGGACAACTCGACGGTCGGGTCGAGCAGTTCGCGGAAGCCGCGCACATCCCCCGTGTCCAGGACCCGCACCGCCTCCGCCGCGAGCGGGCCCAGCGGGTCGAAGATGCCGAGCAGGGCGTGGCTGAAGCCCTGGTCGTCACCGGCGATCAGCTCGGGGTAGTTGAAGTCGTCGCCGGTGTAGCAGCGCACGCCCTGCGGGAGGCGCCGGCGCAGGTCGATCTCGCGCTGCGCGTCGAGCAGGGAGACCTTGATGCCGTCGACCTTGTCCGGGTGCGCGGCGATGACCTCCAGGAACACCTCCGTCGCCGCGTCCAGGTCCGACGACCCCCAGTAGCCCTCCAGCGCCGGGTCGAACATCGGGCCGAGCCAGTGCAGGACCACCGGCTCGGCGGCCTGGCGCAGGAGGTGGCCGTAGATCTCCAGGTAGTCCTCGGGGCCCTGCGCCGTCGCGGCCAGGGCGCGGGAGGCCATGAGGATGGCCTGGGCCCCGCTCTCCTCGACGACCGCGAGCTGCTCCTCGTAGGCGGAGCGGATCTCGGCGAGGGAACCGCCCGCGATCTGGTCGGTGCCGACCCCGCAGGCGATCCGGCCGCCGACGCTGCGCGCCTCCGCGGCGCTGCGGCGGATCAGTTCGGCCGCGCCCGCCCAGTCCAGGCCCATGCCGCGCTGGGCGGTGTCCATGGCCTCGGCGACGCCGAGCCCGTGGGACCACAGGTGGCGGCGGAAGGCGAGGGTGGCGTCCCAGTCGACGGCGGCGGGCGAGTCGGGGGTCGTGTCCGCGTACGGGTCGGCGACGACGTGGGCCGCCGAGAAGACCGTACGGGAGGTCAGGGGCGCGCCGGTGTGGACGGCCAGGGGCTCGGTGCGCGGCTCGTAGGTGCGCAGGCCGCCCCGGCCGTCGGGGAGTCGGATGCTCACAGGGCGATCTCCGGGACGTCGAGGCGGCGGCCCTCGGCCGAGGACTGCAGGCCCAGTTCGGCGAGCTGGACGCCGCGGGCGCCGGCGAGCAGGTCCCAGTGGTAGGGCGCGTCGGTGTAGACGTGCTTGAGGAAGAGCTCCCACTGGGCCTTGAAGCCGTTGTCGAACTCGGCGTTGTCCGGGACCTCCTGCCACTGGTCGCGGAAGACCTCGGTGGCGGGGATGTCCGGGTTCCAGACCGGCTTGGGGGTGGCCGAGCGGTGCTGGACACGGCAGTTGCGCAGGCCGGCGACGGCGGAGCCCTCGGTGCCGTCGACCTGGAACTCGACGAGTTCGTCGCGGTTGACGCGGACGGCCCAGGAGGAGTTGATCTGGGCGATGGCGCCGCCCTCGAGCTCGAAGATGCCGTAGGCGGCGTCGTCGGCCGTGGCGTCGTAGGGCTTGCCCTCCTCGTCCCAGCGCTGCGGGATGTGGGTGGCGGTGAGGGCCTGGACGGAGGTCACGCGGCCGAACAGCTCGTGCAGGACGTACTCCCAGTGCGGGAACATGTCGACGACGATGCCGCCGCCGTCCTCGGCGCGGTAGTTCCAGCTCGGGCGCTGGGCGTCCTGCCAGTCGCCCTCGAAGACCCAGTAGCCGAACTCGCCGCGCACGGACAGGATCCGGCCGAAGAAGCCGCCGTCGATGAGCCGCTTCAGCTTGAGCAGGCCGGGCAGGAAGAGCTTGTCCTGGACGACGCCGTGCTTCACGCCCGCGGCCTCGGCCAGCCGGGCCAGCTCCAGGGCACCTTCCAGGCCGGTCGCCGTCGGCTTCTCGGTGTAGATGTGCTTTCCGGCGGCGACGGCCTTCCTGATGGCCTCCTCGCGGGCGGAGGTGACCTGGGCGTCGAAGTAGATCTCGACGCTGTCGTCGGCGAGGACAGCGTCCAGGTCGGTCGCCCAGTACTGCAGGCCGTGCCGCTCGGCGAGCGCGGTGAGCGCGTGTTCGCGTCGGCCGACGAGGACCGGCTCGGGCCACAGCACGGTGCCGTCGCCGAGGTCGAGCCCGCCCTGGTCGCGGATGGCCAGGATGGAGCGGACCAGGTGCTGGCGGTAGCCCATGCGCCCGGTCACGCCGTTCATGGCGATACGCACCGTCTTGCGTGTCACGTCGTTCCCTTCGTTGGCGTCGTACGACTGCCGGGCCGTGCCGGGTCAGCAGTACAGCAAGCGCTTTCTATGCAGAAAGAAGCTAGCCTCTGATCAGCGGCCGGACAAGGCCGCGGTCACCTCGAGTTGTTCGAGGGGGCGAACGACGGGGTGACGGTCGTACGACGGCACCGCGCTGACCACGCCGGTCCATGGGCCCGATACCGAACCGGCGACGATCGCCGCGGAACCGATGACGGGACCGGGAACGTGCGGTCGGATGAAACCGCTGCCCCTGCGGGGCACGTGTACGACGAGGTACGACGAAAATGCGCGACCGGAGGACTACGAGATGACGGTGACCCTGGCGGACGTGGCGGCCCGCGCCCAGGTCTCGCCCGCGACGGTGTCGCGCGTGCTGAACGGCAACTATCCCGTCGCCGCCTCGACCCGCGAGCGGGTGCTCAAGGCGGTCGACGAGCTGGACTACGTCCTCAACGGACCCGCGAGCTCACTCGCCGCCGCCACGTCCGACCTGGTCGGCATCCTCGTCAACGACATCGCCGACCCGTTCTTCGGGATCATGGCGAGCGCGATCCAGTCGGAGATCGGCGGCCCGGGAGGGCGGGCGGGCGGTGAGCGGCTGGCGGTCGTCTGCAACACCGGTGGCTCCCCGGAGCGTGAACTGACCTACCTCACGCTGCTCCAGCGGCAGCGGGCCGCGGCCGTGGTGCTGACCGGCGGCGCGGTCGAGGACCAGCCGCACGCGGCGGCCGTCGCGGCGAAGCTGCGCAAGCTGGCGGACGCCGGCACGCGGGTGGTGCTGTGCGGGCGGCCGCCGGCCCCCGACGCGCACGCCGTCGCGCTGGCCTTCGACAACCGCGGCGGCGCCCAGCGGCTCACCGAGCACCTCATCGGCCTCGGCCACCGGCGGCTCGGGTACATCGCGGGCCCCGAGGAGCGCACCACCACCCGGCACCGCCTGGAGGGCCACCGCGCGGCACTGGCCGCCGCCGGCATCGAGGACCGGCCCGGCCGGACCGTCCACGGCCGCTACGACCGCCAGTCCGGCTACGACGCCACGCTCGAACTCCTGCGCAGGGACCCCGACCTGACGGCCGTCGTGGCCGCGAACGACTCCGTCGCCCTGGGCGCGTGCGCGGCCCTGCGGGAGTCGGGGCTGCGCATCCCCGAGGACGTCTCGGTCGCCGGCTTCGACGACCTGCCGTTCAGCGTGGACGCGGTGCCGTCCCTCACGACCGTACGACTGCCGCTCGCCGAGGCGGGAGCCCGGGCCGGGCGGATCGCGATGGGCCGCGAGGAGCAGCCACCGGGCGGGATCGCCACGGTGCGGGGCGAGTTGATGGTGCGGGGGTCGACCGGGGTGCCCAAGGGCTGAGCACGGCCGGGGGGGACGGCTGGGGGACGGCTGGGGGGATGGCTGGCCCCTTTTAAGCCTGCTTCTTTTACGCCTGTTTCTTTTAGGCCTGTACGCCTGTTTCTTTTAGGCCTGCTTCGCTCGCTCCGCCGCGCTGCGTTCCACGCAGAACTCGTTGCCCTCGGGGTCGCTCAGGGTGACCCAGCCGGTGCCGTCGGGGCGGCGGTGGTCGGCGTGGAGGGCGGCGCCGAGGGCGAGGAGGCGGTCGACCTCCTCGTCGCGGGTGCGGTCCTGGGGCTGGACGTCGAAGTGGACTCGGTTCTTCACGGACTTGGGGTCGTCGACGCGGATGAAGAGCACGTCGCCGCCCGGGGTGCTCACCAGGGCCTCCGGGTCGCCCGGGAAGTCGTCCTCGCCGAGCGTGCCGTCGAGGGCTTTGGCCCACCACTGGGCGAGGGCGTAGGGGTCGGCGCAGTCCACGGTGATGTGGCGGATGAGTGAGGTCATGGCGGACACCGGACCATGTCCGGCGTTCGCGGTGCAAGGGAATTGCGTCCGCGGAACTGCCTTGACCTCAAGTCCGCTTGAGGGACGAGGGTGGGGTGCATGAACACGCACGCAGAGATCGAGACCCTCGTCCACAGCCTCTTCCGCGCCCTGGACGCCCGCGACTTCACGCCCGGCTGGATGCGGCCCTACGTCGCCGAGGACGCCCGCATGGAGACGCCGCTCGGCACGAGCACGGGCGACGCGGCCGTGCAGGACACCGAGGTGGCGCTCGGGCGGTACGTCCGTACGCAGCACATCGCCTCCGGGGTGCTGGCCGAGACCACCGGGAAGCGGGCCTCCGCCTCCTGGAACGCGCTGATGACCCATGTGCACGCCGACGAGTCGGTCCTCATGGTCGGCGGCCGGTGGGAGGGCGACCTGCGCCGCACCGAGGAGGGCTGGCGGTTCGAGCGGGTCGCGGTGCGGGCGGTGTGGACGCAGGGGAAGCCGCCCGTCGGGGTGGAGGTCACCCGCTGAAACTTTTTTCCTCCAGTGCGATGACTTTCCGGCGCCGCGTCCGTCTGCATGACCGTAACGACCTTGAAGCACCAGGCCTACGTACGGACGTGAAGGAGCACCACCACCATGCGGATCGTCATCAGCGAGTTCATCAGCCTCGACGGTGTCGTGCAGGCGCCGGGCGGTCCGCAGGAGGACACCGACGGCGGCTTCGCGCACGGCGGCTGGACGCACCCGTTCTTCGACCCGGAGGTCGTCGGCGGCGCCTTCGACGCGGCACTGCGGGAGGCGGACGCGCTGCTGTTCGGGCGCCGTACCTGGGCGACCATGGCGGCGGCGTGGCCGGAGCGCGCCGGGGACCCCTTCGCGGACCGGATGAACTCCCTGCGCAAGTACGTCGTCTCCGGCACCCTCGGCGAGTCCGACCTGACCTGGGACAACACCACCCTGCTGCCGGGCGCCGAGGCCGTCGCGGAGGTCCGCAAGCTGCGGGAGTCCGAGGGCGGCAACCTGCTCGTGATGGGCAGCCCCACCCTCGCCCGCACCCTGATCGCCGAGGGCCTCGCGGACGAGCTGCGCCTGATCGTGATGCCGGTGGTACTGGGCGGCGGCAAGTCGGTCTTCCCCGAGGGCGGGGCCAGGTTCCCCTTCGAGCTGGTCTCCACGGAGCGGGCGAGCACGGGGACGCTGGTGAACGTGTACCGGCGGGCCGAGGCGGAGTGAGGCCGGGCTCGGGGTCCGGCTCGGGTTCGGGTTCGGCCGTGCGGGACATCCCGTCGGGGCCCCCGCGCAAGTAAGGTCGTTGAGCATGAAGCTGGCGTTCTCCACTCTCGGTGTACCCGGTATGCCCCTGCCCGACGTCCTGCGGCTCGCGTCCGAGCACGGCTTTCACGGTGTGGAGGTGCGTGCGCATCCGGAGGAACCGGTCCATCCGGGGATCGGCGCGGCCGAACGGGCGGATGCGGCCGCGCGGTTCAAGGAGGCCGGGATCGAACCGCTGTGCGTCGCGGGGTACGCGCGTGTGGCGACACCCGGCCCCGACGAGCCGGTGATCGACGAGCTGCGCGGGCTTGTGGACCTGGCCCATGACCTCGGCGCCCCGTACATCCGGGTCTTCCCGGGTGCCGATGCCGAGCAGCCCGCCGCGGACGCGGACGCGACCGCCGCGCGGCGGCTGGGCACGGCCGCGGAGCATGCCGCCGACGCGGGCGTACGCATCCTGCTGGAGACGCATGACTCGCACCGCACCGGCGCGGCCGCCCTGCGGATCCTGGGGCTGGTCGGGCACCGGCAGGTGGGTGCGCTGTGGGACGTGATGCACACCTGGCTGGGCGGCGAGCAGCCCTCCGAGACGCTGGCAGCCCTCGGCCCCTACCTCGGCTATGTCCAGGTCAAGGACATCGCGTCCGCCGAGGACACCACGCCGCTGGCGCTCGGCGCGGGTGTCCTGCCGCTCACCGAGTGCGTGGACGTGCTGTCCCGGCACGGCTGGGACGGCTGGCTGTGCTGGGAGTACGAGAAGCGCTGGTACGACAGCGCCCGCCCGCTCCCCGGCCTCCTGCGCAGGGGCCACGACCACCTGCTCCGGCTGCTCAACGACTCGGCGTAGGCCGGCGCCCGTTCGCCAGCCGTGCCTCCATCAGCCCTCGGCAGTGCGGCCACTCCTGCGCGGTGACGGAGAAGATCGCCGAGTCGCGCAGGCCGCTCTCCCCGGGGGCCCAGGAGCGGGACCAGTTGCGCAGGACGCCCTCGAAGCGGGCGCCGGTCTTGGCGATGGCGGCGCGGGAGCGGGCGTTGCGGGCGTCGGTCTTGAGGTCGACCCGGGAGAGCTGCCAGACCTCGAAGGCGTGGCGGAAGAGCAGCAGCTTGGACTCGGTGTTGAGGCCGGTGCCCTGGGCGGAGGCGGCGAGCCAGGTGAAGCCGACCTCGACGGCGTCCAGACGGTCGTCGGAGAGCAAGCAGCGCGGCTCCAAATAGGCCGTCGCGCCCACGGCCCTGCCGGACTCCAGGGAGATCTGGGCGTACGGGGCGAGGCGGCCCGTCGCCGCGCGGGCCAGCTGCTCGGCTATGTACGCGTCGACCTCCTCGGCCCTGGGCACCCAGGTGAAGGAGTAGCCGGAGCGGTCCTCCTCGGCCGCCCGCGCCAGGTCCGCCGCGTGCTCCGGGCTCAGCGGCTCCAGGCGGACCGACTCGCCCTCCAGGACCGGCCCCTCCAGCTTGAACGTCATTGCCCCAAACCCCTCGTCAGCTCCGCGAACGCCTCGTGGAAGTCGGGGAAAGTCTTGCGGACGCATCCCGGGTCGTCGAACGAGATTCCGGGGGTGCGCAGGCCCGTCACCGCGAAGGACATCACCATGCGGTGGTCGCCGTACGTCCTGATCTCCGTGCCGGGCCGCAGCCGCGCGGCCGGGCGCACCTCGATCCAGTCCTCGCCCGTCGCGACCTCGGCCCCGAGCCGGCGCAGGTTCTCCGCGCAGGCCTGAAGACGGTCGCACTCCTTCACCCGGGTGTTGGCGACGTCCTCGATGCGGACCGGGCCGGTGGCGTAGGGGGCGAGGGCGGCCAGGGTGGGCATGGTGTCGGAGATGTCCCGCATGTTGACGGTGATGCCGCGCAGCTCGCCCGTGCCGCGCACGCGTGTCGCGTCGGGGCCGACCTCCACCTCGGCGCCCATCCGCGCCAGCACCTCCACGAACCGCAGGTCGCCCTGGAGTGCGTCCTTGCCCAGGCCGGGGACGGTGACCTCGCCGCCGGTGAGGGCGGCGGCCGCGAAGAAGTAGCTCGCCGTCGACGCGTCGGGCTCGATCTCGTAGGTGGTCGCGCGGTAGCCGCCGGGCTCCACCACGAACACCTCCCCGTCGCGCTCCACCCGTGCGCCGAACGCCCGCATCATCGCCGTCGTGATCTCGACGTACGGCACCGAGACCAGGTCCGTGACCCGGATGCGCAGGCCCGTGCGGGTCAGGGGGCCCAGCAGGAGCAGCGCGGTGAGGTACTGGCTGGACTGGCCGGCGTCCAGCACCACTTCGCCGCCCTCGACTCCCGAGGCCCGGACGGTGAGGGGGTGGTGGCCCTCGCGTTCGTCGTGCCGCAGGTCCACGCCGAGGTCGCGCAGGGCGCGGGTGAGGGGCCCCAGCGGGCGGCGGCGCATCTGGGGGGAGGCGTCGAAGCGGTAGGTGCCGTGGCCCGCCGCCGCGAGGGTCGGCAGGAAGCGGGCCGTGGTCGCGCCGTCGCGGCAGTAGACGTCGGCCTCCTCGACGGCGGGGCCCTCGGGGCGGCCGTCGATCCGCCAGGTGTCCGGGGTGCGGCCGATGCGGTGGCCGAGGCGCTCCAGTCCCTCGGCGAAGCCCTCGGTGTCGTCGGAGCGCAGGGGCCGTACGAGGGTGGTGACGCCGTCGGCTGCGGCCGCGAGGAAGAGGGCGCGGGCGGTGATGGACTTGGATCCGGGGATGTCGGCTACGGGCATGGCGTCATGATCGGCCGACGGCCGGTTCGGGCGCCGGGGCGTCCACGGGGTGGACCCGGCTCCGGCGGCCCGCCGGCGCGAAGGACGTCAGTGCCACGCCGCCGACCAGCAGGGCGGCCGCCACCCAGCGCAGGCCGCTGACCGGCTCGCCCAGGAACAGCGCGGCGGAGGACATGCCGAACACCGGGACGAGGAGGGAGAACGGCGCCACGGTGGAGGCCGGGTGGCGGCGCAGCAGCCAACCCCAGGCGCCGAAGCCGAACACGGTGGTGACCCAGGCGACGTAGACGACGGTGCCGGCGCCCTGCCAGTCCAGCGCGCGCAGGGCGGCCGCGTCGCGGTCCCAGCCCTCGGTCAGCAGGGACAGCCCCAGCAGGGGCAGGACGGGGACCGTGCTCACCCACACCATGAAGTTGAGGGCGTCGGGGGGTGCCGCCTTGCGGGTCAGGACGTTGGAGGCGCCCCAGCAGGCCGCGGCGGCGACACAGAGGGCGAAGGCGCCGAGGGGGCCCGAGGTGCCCTCGTCGACCGCTGCCACGGCGATCCCGGACAGGGCGACCGCCATGCCCACCGCTCCGGTCCGGGTGGGGCGTTCGCGCAGGGCGGCGTAGGCGATGAGGGCCGTGAACACCGCCTGGATCTGGAGCACCAGGGAGGACAGCCCGGCCGGCATGCCGGTGTCCATGGCCACGAACAGCAGGCCGAACTTCGCGACGCCCAGCACCAGGCCCACGCCCAGGATCCACTTCCACGCGACCTTCGGGCGGCCGACCAGGAACACCGCCGGAAGCGCGGCCACGAGGAAGCGCAGGGCGGAGAACAGCAGCGGCGGGAAGTGGCCGAGGCCGATCTCGATGACGGTGAAGTTGACGCCCCAGACGGCGGCGACGAGGACGGCGAGGGCGAGGTGTGCGGGGCGCATGCGTCGAGGATCACCCGCCCGGACTGTGCAGGACCAGCGATGATTGATGCACGGTTCGATTCAGTGATGCTTAATCCAGGAGCCTTCAGGAGCCCTCCATGCTCGATCTCCAGCGTCTGCGTGCCCTGCATGCCGTCTCCGTGCACGGCAGTGTCGGTGCCGCGGCGGCCGCACTCGGCTACACGCCCTCGGCGGTGTCCCAGCAGATCGCCAAGCTGGAGCGGGAGACCAGGACCGTACTGCTGGAACGGGAGGGGCGGGGTGTCCGGTTGACCGCCGAGGCGCATCAACTGGTCGCCACGGCCCAGGAGTTGCTGACGATCGTCGAGCGGGCCGAGACGGAGCTGGAGGAGCGGCGCGGGGTGCCGGCGGGGCGGCTGACCATCGCCGCGTTCGCGTCGGCGGCGCGCGGGCTGCTGCCGGGCGTGCTGGCCGACCTGGCGCGGCGGCATCCGGCGCTGGACACCCGGCTGAGCGAGATCGACCCGCATCTGTCGGTCGGCATGGTCGCCAAGGGCGCGCTGGATCTGGTGGTGGCGCACGACTGGGACATCGCACCGCTGCGGGTGCCGCCGGGGGTGGAGCAGGCGGTGATCGGCGACGACCGGTGCACGCTGCTGGTGCCCGAGGGACACCCCTTCGCGGGGCGGGAGTCGGTGCGGCGCGAGGAGCTGGGCGGCCAGCGGTGGGTGTGCCAGCCGCCGGGGCGGGTGTGCCACGACTGGCTGATGCGGACGCTGCGCGGGGCCGGGCACGAGCCGGAGATCGTGCACCAGGCGGACGAGAACCCGACCCTGGTCGCGCTGGTCGCGGCCGGGCTCGGCGTGTCGCTCGTGCCGCGGCTCGGCCGTGGCCCGCTGCCCGGCGGGGTGGTGGAGGTGGCACTCGATCCGACGCCGGTACGGCGGCTGTACGCGCTGTGGCGCACCGGCGTCTCCCGGCGTC
Source organism: Streptomyces sp. NPDC096205 (assembly GCF_044763135.1). Lineage (NCBI taxonomy): Bacteria > Bacillati > Actinomycetota > Actinomycetes > Kitasatosporales > Streptomycetaceae > Streptomyces > Streptomyces sp. NPDC096205. Next base: position 1,174,055 of record NZ_JBIWFS010000002.1, read on the forward strand.
CGGCGATCGCCGAGACGGTACGCACCTTGCAGGAGCACTGGCCCGCGGTGGCCGCGCGGACACCGGTCATGACGGACTGACACCACCCGGCAACACCCCCTGTGCACTCCCTTGACTGGCAGAAACTTCCCGGATATTGGTGGCTCCTCGGAAGTTTCCTTCAGCGGACCCTCGCAGCCTCCGGAAGGAGTGCACGTGCACGACACCAGCACGGGAAGCACCGCGAAACCCTCCAGACGTACGGTCCTCACCGCCGGCGCGGCCGCCACCGCGGCCCTCGCGGTCGGGGGGCCCGCCCTCGCCGCCGGGGAGGTCGACGACAAGTTGCTGCGCGGCCTCGTCTCCCGCATGACGCTCCAGGAGAAGGTCGGCCAGCTCTTCGTCTCCCGCGTCTACGGCCACTCGGCCACGGCCCCCGACCAGGCGGACATCGACGCCAACCTCAAGGAGTTCGGCGTACGCACGGCCGCCGAGCTGATCGCCAAGTACCGGCTCGGCGGCGTCATCTACTTCGTGTGGGCGCACAACACCCGCAACCCGCGCCAGATCACCGAGCTGTCCAACGGCATCCAGCGGGCGTCCCTGGACCAGCCGCGCGGCCTGCCCGTGCTGATCTCCACCGACCAGGAGCACGGCATCGTGTGCCGGGTCGGCAAGCCCGCCACGCTGTTCCCCGGCGCGATGGCGATGGGCGCGGGCGGCTCCCGCTCCGACGCCCGCACCCTGGGCCGGATCGCGGGCCGGGAGCTGCGCGCGATGGGCATCCGGCAGGACTACACGCCGGTCGCCGACGTCAACGTCAACCCGGCCAACCCGGTGATCGGCGTACGGTCCTTCGGCGCGGACCCGGCCGCGGTCTCCCGGCTGGTGGCGGCCGAGGTCGAGGGGTACCAGCACTCCGGGGTCGCGGCGACGGCCAAGCACTTCCCCGGGCACGGCGACACCGAGGTCGACAGCCACTACGGCTTCCCGACCATCACGCACACGCGCACGCAGTGGGAGACGCTGGACGCGCCGCCGTTCCGCGCGGCCGTCGCGGCCGGCATCGACTCGATCATGACCGCGCACATCCTGGTCCCCGCCCTGGACGACTCCGGCGACCCGGCCACCCTCTCCCGCCCCATCCTCACCGGCATCCTGCGCGAGCAGCTCGGCTACGACGGGGTCGTGGTCACCGACTCCCTCGACATGGCGGGCGTACGGCAGAAGTACGGCGACGACCGGGTGCCGGTGCTGGCGCTGAAGGCGGGTGTGGACCAGCTGCTGAACCCGCCCAAGCTGGACGTGGCGTGGAACGCGGTGCTGAAGGCCGTCCAGGACGGGGAGCTGACCGAGGAGCGGCTCGACGAGTCGGTCCTGCGGGTGCTGCGGCTGAAGGCGAAGCTCGGGCTGCTCCACGACCCGTACGCCGTCCCCGGCGGCGTCGACCGCGCGGTCGGCAACCTCGCGCACCTGGCCACGGCCGACCGCATCGCCGAGCGCACCACGACCCTGCTGGTCAACGAGGGCGGCCTGCTGCCCCTCTCCCCCGCCTCGCACGGCAAGGTCCTCGTCCTCGGCGCCGACCTCGCCTCCCCCTCGGGCACGACCGGCCCGCCCACCGGCGTCCTCGCCGGCGCGCTGGCCGAACAGGGCTTCGCCACCACCGTCATGTCCACCGGTACGGCGCCGTCGGCGGCGGTGATCGACCGTGCGGTCGCCGCGGCCGGGGAGGCGGACGCGGTGGTGGTGGGGACGTACAACGTCTCGGCGACCAGCAGTCAGAAGACCCTGGTGGAGCGGCTGCTGGCGACGGGCGTGCCGGTCGTCGCGGTGGCGGTCCGCAATCCGTACGACGTGGCGCGCCTGCCCGGCGTACGCGCCTACCTGGCGACGTACTCCTGGACGGACGTCGAACTGCGGGCGGCCGCCCGGGTCATCGCCGGGGAGGTGTCCCCGCGCGGCAAGCTGCCGGTGCCGGTGCAGCGGGCGGACGACCCGACGAAGGTGCTGTACCCGATCGGGCACGGGCTGACGTACTGACGCCTCGTGGGCGTGTCCGGTGTGCGCGCATGCCGGACACGCGTTCGGCCCACTCCCGGGTGCGGCGGGTTCCGGCTTCGAGGAAGGTGGTGGAGTCCCGCAGGAGCCGGTGCCGGGACCGGCCCGCGAAGGAGGCGTCGCGATGGCTCTGACTCGGATTCCGCTGGAAGGCGGGGGTTCCGTGCTGGTGGAGCAGCCGGGCCTGCCGGACGGGGGGCCGGTGAAGGCCGGCCGGCTCGGCGACGCCGTGCGCGAGCTCCCCACGACCCTGGAAGACTCCCTGGAGCCCGTCACGCAGGCCGCGCGCGCCGCCCTCACGCAGTTGCGCAAGGCCAGCCCCGACGAGATCACCATCGAGTTTGGTGTTGATCTGGCCTTCGAGGCCGGGGCCGTCATCGCCAAGAGCCAGGCCGGCTGCAATCTGAAGGTGACCGTGGCCTGGAAGCACGCCGGCCCTGATGACGGGGGCTGATCGCTGTGACGGGCGTGGAGAGCAGTCCGGGCGGCGACGGGCTGACGTCCGATCTGCCTACGGCGGTGGCGCAGGTCCTCGCGCCGGACGGCAGGGTGGCCGGGACCGGCTTTCTGGTGGCCGAGGACGTGGTGGTGACCTGCGCGCACGTCGTCGAGGCGGCGGGCGGCGGTCCGGGTGCGCCGGTCCTGCTGTCCTTCCCGCACGTGGGCGCCGAGCGGGTGGAGGGCACGGTCCCGGAGGAGCTGTGGCGCCCGTCCGACGCGGAGGACGTGGCGTTCGTCCGGCTGACCGCCGTACCGGTCGGGGCGCGCGTCCTGCCGCTGGGCTCGGCGGAGGGCTGCCGAGGCCATCAGGTGCAGTCGTACGGCTTTCCCACCCAGGCCCGGGCCGACGGGCACTGGGGCTACGGCGTGGCGGGCCACATGCTGCGCGCCACGGAGGTCCGGGGCGCACAGTTGCAGCTGACCGGCGCCAACGACCTCACGACCGGGTTCAGCGGCGGGCCCGTCCTCGACGAGCAGACCGGCCTTGTCCTCGGCATGCTCACCGAGATCACCGCGCCGGACGTGTATCAGCGGGGCCTGGGCATCGCGTACGCCACCCCGACCGAGGTGCTGCGGGAGATCCTGCCGCAGCTGGCCGATCAAGGGGTGTGCCCCTACCGGGGCCTTGAGCCGTTCACGGCCGAGCACGCGCGATGGTTCGAGGGCCGGTCGGCCGCGGTCGACCAGGTCCTCGCGAACCTGGCCCGGCAGCGGCGGCTCACCCTGCTGCTGGGGCCGTCGGGGTCGGGCAAGTCGTCGCTGATCCAGGCGGGTGTGCTGCGCGCGCTGGCGGAGGGGACGCTGCGGGGCAGCGACCGGTGGCTGCCGGTGCTGGCGCGGCCGCGGCAGGACATGCTCGGCGAGCTGGAGCAGGCGGGACTTCCCGGGGCGCGGCAGAACGGCATCATCGCGGCGGTCAACCGCAGGCTGGCGGCCGAGCCCTCCTACCAACGCATCCTGCTGGTCATCGACCAGTTCGAGGAGCTGCTGCTGCAGAGCACCAACGGCCGCCTGCGGGACACCCTCGCGGTGATCGACGAGGTCACCTCGGCCGCCGACTGGTACACCAAGATCACCGTAGTCCTGATCATGCGTGACGACTTCTATCCCCAGCTGGCCGCGCGCGCACCCCGGCTGCTGGACGCCGCGATGCCGGGACTGCTCAACGTGCCGGGCACGCTCAGCCAGAAGGACCTGCACGACATCATCGTCAAGCCCGCACGGGACGTGGGCCTGCACTTCCAGCCAGGGCTGCCCGAGCGGATCATCGGCGACGTCCTCGACATCACCCCCGAGGCGGCGACCGAAACCCGTCGGGCGCCCGTCACCGTGCTGCCGCTGCTGGAGATGACCCTCCAGCAGCTGTGGGAGCTGCGCCAGGAGGGTTACCTCACCCACGAGGCCTACCGACGCATCGGGGGCGTCAGCGGCAGCGTCACCACCTGGTGCGACAGCGCCCTCGCCGAACTCTCACCCGAGCAGCAGGAGATCGCCCAGCGCGCGCTGACGTCCCTGGTGCATCCGGCGGACCCGCGCCACAACATCACGCCGGTCCGCAGGCAGGTGCCGCTGGACGAACTGCGCGACCTGGCCGCCGACCCGAGCGACTCCGGCGATCAGGGCGACGTCGACGCCGTCATCGTCGCCCTCGCGCGGCACCGCATCATCACCACCCAGAAGCTGGAGGCCCCGGAGCGTGCCGGTGCTCCCCATGGGGAACCGGTGGCCGAGCTGATCCACGAGGCTCTCATCCGCGACTGGGTCGCCCTGCGCAAGTGGGTCGACAAGGACCACCTCTTCCAGGAGTGGCTCAAACGCACCCGCGAACGTCAGGTCCGCTGGGCGGCCGGGAAGAAGCACCCGGAGGACCTGCTCGGCGGGACGGCACTGTCGGAGGGCCTGGACTTGTCCCGAGGGCGCCGACTGCCTCCGGACATCGCCGAGTACTTGTCGGCCAGCCGGCAGCGGCAGCGGGCCAAGGTTCGGCGGAGCCGGCGTGTCATCGCGGTGCTGGCGGGGCTGCTGGTGCTCGCGCTGATCGCAATGGGAGATGTGTTCTGGCAGTGGCAGCGCGTGGGACACGCCAAGGACAGGTCCCTCTCGCGGGAGCTGGCGGCGCAGTCCAACGAGCTGCTCTACACCGACCCGGAGCTGGCCGCGCTGCTGGCGGTGAAGGCGTACCGGACCAAGGACACGCCCGAGGCCGTCGACACCGTGCGCAGTGCCTCGGCCCTGCCCGCCCACCGTCGCCTGTCCGGGCACACCGACGTGGTGCGGGCCGTGGCGTACAGCGAGGACGGCAGCATCCTCGCCTCCGCCGGGGACGACCACACCGTCCTTCTGCGGGACGCGAAGACGCTGAGGACCCGGGTCAGGCTCACCCAGCACCACCAGCCCGTGAACGCGGTGGCGTTCAGCAAGGACGGACGCCTCGCGACCGGCAGCGACGACAACACCGTCCGCCTGTGGGACCCGGGCAAGGGCGACCTTCGCAGAACTCTCTCGGGACACACCGGGCCGGTCAGAGCTGTGGTGTTCAGCAAGGACGGACAGATCCTCGCGACGGGCAGCGACGACAACACGGTCCGCCTGTGGAATCCCGCCACCGGCAAACCCCTCGGAACGCTCAAGGGGCACACCAAGCCGGTCAGGACGGTGGCCTTCCACCCCGACGGGCAGACCCTCGTCACCGGAAGCGACGACACCACCGTCCGCCTGTGGGACCTGGACACCCGAAGACTGCGCAAGACGCTTGAAGACCACGAGCTGCCGGTGACTTCGGTGACCTACAACCCGGACGGCAGCACGCTCGCGACCGCCGACGACGACATCGTCGAACTCAGGGATCCGGGGAGCGGCACCGTACGCACCACCCTGTACGAACCAGGGCTTCTGATCACCTTCAGTCCCGACGGCAAGTCCTTCGCCACCACCACCGACCGCTACGTGCGGCTGTGGGACACCGACAGCGAGGGCCCCAGAGGCGCCCTGATCGGACATTCCAACGACGTGCTCGCGCTGGCGTTCAGCCGGGACAGCCGCACCCTCGTCACCGCCGGCCGCGACACGACGGTGCGCCTGTGGAACGCGAACACCGGCAAGGACAGCACCACTCTCAGGGGCCACACCAGCACCGTGTACGAGGTGGCCTACAGCCGGGACGGCCACACCCTCGCCACCGCGAGCGCCGACTGGACCGCTCAGCTCTGGGACGCGGACACCGGCAGGCACCGGGGAACGCTGGAGCACAAGACAGAGGTGAACGTGGTGGCCTTCCACCCGGACGGCCACACGGTCGCCACGGGGAGCGACGACGGGGCCGTCCGCCTGTGGGACCCGGACACCGAGAAGATGACCGCCGAGCTCAAGGGGGAACATCAGAACCTGGTGCGCGCGGTGGCGTTCAGCCCCAACGGCCGGACCCTCGCCACCGCCGACGAGGAGGGAACCGTCTACCTGCGTGACGCACACACGGGTAAGGCCCGCGACAAACTCGCCACGCACAGCGAGGCCGTCTACGACGTTGCCTTCAGTCCCGACAGCCGCATCCTCGCCACCGCCGGTGACGACTCGAAGGCAACTCTGTGGGATGTGGCCTCCGGAAGGAGGATCACCGCTCTTGTGGGGCACCACGATGCGGTGTGGTCGGTGGCGTTCAGCCCGGGCGGCCGCAAGGTCGCCACCGGCAGCGCGGACGGAACGGTCCGGCTGTGGGACGTGCGCACCGGCAGAACGCTCGCCGAGATGACCAGACACAGGGCACCCGTGTATGCCGTCGCGTTCCACCGCGACGGCGGCATCCTCGCGACCGGCAGCGCGGACGGAACCGTCCGGCTGTGGGACGCGGACAGCGGCAAGGCCCGCGTCGCCCTCCTCGCCGACTTCGACGGCGTGAACTCACTGGCGTTCAGTCCCGACGGCCGTGCCCTCGCCACCGCGGGCGGGGACGGGACGGCACGGCTGTGGAGGATCGACTCGATCCCGGAGGCCGACGAGGCGCTCCGGCAGGTCTGCCGCACCTTCGGCCGCGACCTCACCCGGGATGAGCGTCTGGCCTACGTCCCCGGCGACTCGGACGCCTCCGTCTGCCCGTGAAAACCCGACGGCGGGCCCCCGAGAGCCCGCCGTCGAAGTGACAGTCACTTATCGCCGAAGCCCCCGCTCCGGCATCCGCCGGTCCAGCTTCGAGTCGAACTTGGCCAGCGGCTTGGCCTCCGACACGACAGACGGGGACAGGCCCGCCCAGTCGAGGATTCGGGCGGTGGCGAGGTTCTTCTCGCCCTCCACCAGGCCGGCCACGCGGGCCCCGTGGTTGGCGCCGGGGGCCGTGAACACGTAGGAGTCACGGGCGCCCTTGCCGAGGCGGAACTGCTCGGCTCCCCAGGGGTCGTTCTGGCCGTAGACGAAGAGCATGTGGTGCGCGTTGTGGCGGACCCAGCTGTCGACGTCGCGCATGGCCCACGGCTGGAAGGCCATGGGGATGTCACGCGGGACGAAGTTGCGCGGGGGCTGGTAGCCGTAGCGGATGTACTGCTTCTCGACGTGCGGGAACTGGATGGTGGGCGCGCCCAGTTGGGTGCCCGCCTGGTAGTAGTACGGCGTGTACGTCTCCAGGCCCTGGTCGGCGTACGCCGAGAAGCCGGAGATGGTGTCGACCGAGGTCCAGATCTCGTCGTCCGTGGCGTGCGCCGCGTCCGCCGGGATCGTCCCGCAGTCGGCGAGCAGGCTGTACTGCCAGAAGCCCCACACGTAGTCGAGGACGACCGCCTCGTAGGCGCGGTCGAGGCCGCCGATCGTGTTGAAGGTGAGGCCGTTCTCGGCGGCGTACGCCTCGTACTTCTTCTCCAGCGGCTCCCGGCGCACGAGCGCCTCGCGCTGGACGGCGTTCAGCCGGTCGCGGCACTCCTTGGTGCCGACGGACGCGAAGAAGCGGTCGTAGGCGGAGTCCTCCTTGTTGACCACGTCGTTGGGGGCCACGTAGGCCACCACGCCGTCCATGTCGCGCGGGTAGAAACGCTCGTAGTAGGTGGCGGTCATGCCGCCCTTGGAGCCGCCGGTGGAGATCCAGTTCTGCGAGTAGATCCCCTTCAGCGCCTTGAAGATGCGGTGCTGGTCGCTGGCGGCCTGCCAGATGTCCAGCTTGCTCCAGTCGGCCGGGGCCGGCCGGGACGGGGTGAAGAAGCGGTACTCCATGGAGACCTGGTTGCCGTCCACGATCTGGGTCGGCTCGCGGCGGCTGGGGGTCGTGGAGACGTTGTAGCCGCCGGTGTAGAAGACGGTCGGGCGGCTGACGTCCTTGTGCAGGACGGTGATCCGCTGCTGGAACGTGCCCGCCGACGGGTTCCGGTGGTCGACCGGCTGGGTGTAGTTGAGGACGAAGAAGCGGTAGCCGGTGTACGGCTTCTCCTCGATCAGGCTCATGCCCGGTACGGAGAGGAGCCGGTCCTTGATGTCGCCGGTTCCGGTGGCCTCCGGCTGGGCGGCGGTGGCCGCCCCGGCCGTGCTCAGCGTGCCTATGAGCACGGCGAGCGCGAGCAGCCATCTGAGCGCCTTGCGCATGCACCCTCCCTGGGAAACAGATGTGCGCCGGAAGCTATCGGAGCAACTCGGTTCACACCAGGGGAGGTTGAGCTAACAGTTGCGCAAAAGGCACTGATCGGACGCGATCAGCAAAGAATCCAGCCCGAGTCCACCGACCCGTTGCCCCGCGAGCCCTTGACCCGCACGCAGCGCTGTCCCGCGTAGGTGCGCACGGGGCCGATACGGCGGGTGCGCAAGCCCTCCTTGTGGGCCGGGCGGAAGCCCCGTGCCTGCACGCTCACCGTCATCCAGTGCTGCGGGCCGGGGCGCCTGGCGTAGGTGACGGCGCAGACGACGCCGCCGCTCTTGTAGACGTGCACCGCGCCGGTGGAGAACGACAGCGTGCGCACCTTGCGGCCCGCGCAGGTCTCCGCCGAGGCGGCCTGGGCCGTTCCCGGCGCGCCGAGCGCCAGCAGTCCGGACGCGGTCAGCACGGCCATGCCGAGCGCGAACCGTCGGCGTATCGCGCCCGCGCCCTTGTCACCCCTGTCCACTGTCGTCCTCCCGAGCCACACGACCATCGCCGTACTGCTGTACGGACGCCAGGCGTGTGTCGGATGGTTGCACAACCGGGACGGGCCCGGGACACGGGCCCGCCCCCTCGCGCTCAGCTCGGCGCCGGCACCGGCTCCCCCACGAACGTCGCCCACAGCTCGGCGTACCGGCCGCCGAGGGCCAGCAACTCCTCATGCGTGCCGTCCTCGGCGACCCGGCCGTGGTCCATGACGACGACCCGGTCCGCGCGGGCGGCTGTCGTCAGGCGGTGGGCGACGACCAGGGTGGTGCGGCGGCCGGCGAGGCGGTCGGTGGCCTGGTTGACCTGGGCCTCGGTGGCCAGATCCAGCGCGGCCGTCGCCTCGTCGAGGAGCAGGACGTCGGGGTCGACCAGCTCGGCGCGGGCCAGGGCGATCAACTGGCGCTGTCCGGCGGAGAGGTTGCGGCCGCGCTCGGCGACCTCGTGGAGGTAGCCGCCCTCCAGGGTGGCGATCATCTCGTGGGCGCCGACCGCGCGGGCGGCGGCCTCCACCTCGGCGTCGGTGGCGTCGGGGCGGCCGTAGGCGATGGCGTCGCGGACCGTGCCGGGGAAGAGGTAGGCCTCCTGCGGGACGACGCCGAGCCGGTGCCGGTAGGAGGTGAGGTCGAGGTCGCGCAGGTCGGCGCCGTCGACCGTCACCCGGCCGGACGTGGGGTCGTAGAAGCGGGCCACCAGCTTCACCAGCGTCGACTTGCCCGCGCCGGTCTCGCCGACGAAGGCGACCGTCTGCCCGGCCGGAATGCGCAGGTCGATGCCGGTCAGCGCCTCTTCCGGTTCATCGGAGGAGCCGTATGCGAAGTGCACGTCCTCGAAGGCGATCTCGCCCCGCAGGGAGGGCACGTCGCGCGGCTGCCGCGCCGACTTCGTCGAGGTCGGCTCCTGGAGCAGCTCCTGGATGCGGCCGAGGGAGACGGACGCCTGCTGGTAGCCGTCGAAGACCTGGGAGAGCTGCTGGACGGGCGCGAAGAACAGGTCGATGTACAGCAGGTACGCCACCAGCGCGCCCGTGGTCAGCGTGGTCTCGGCGACCCGGCCGGAACCGGCGATCAGCACCGAGGCCGCGGCGGCCGCGGAGAGGAGCTGCACGAACGGGAAGTAGATCGAGATCAGCCACTGTCCGTGCACGCGCGCCCGGCGGTAGCTGTCGCTGCGCTCGGCGAAGCTGCGCGCCCCGTCGCGCTCGCGCCTGAAGGCCTGCACGATCCGCAGCCCGGCCACGGTCTCCTGGAGGTCGGCGTTGACCACCGACACGCGCTCGCGGGCGAGTTCGTACGCCTTCACGCTCGCGCGGCGGAAGAAGTACGTGGCGACGATCAGCGGCGGCAGGGTGGCGAAGACGACGAGGGCGAGTTCGAGGTCGAGCACCACCAGCGCGACCATGATGCCGAAGAAGGTGACGACCGAGACGAAGGCCGTGACCAGGCCGGTCTGCAGGAAGGTCGACAGGGCGTCGACGTCCGTGGTCATCCGGGTCATGATCCGGCCGGTCAGCTCGCGCTCGTAGTAGTCGAGGCCGAGCCGCTGGAGCTGGGCGAAGATCTTCAGCCGCAGCGCGTACAGGACCCGCTCGCCGGTACGGCCGGTCATCCGGGTCTCACCGGTCTGCGCGGCCCACTGCACGGCGACCACGAGGAGACCGAGCAGGGAGGCCGCCCACACCGCGCCGAGCGCGGCCTCGGTGACGCCGCTGTCGATGCCGTGCCGGATCAGGACCGGGAGGAGAAGACCCATCCCCGCGTCCACGGCGACCAGGGCGAGGCTGATCAGGAGCGGAAGACCGAAACCTTTCAGCAGTCTGCGCAGTCCGTACTGCTCCTCGGCGCGCACCGCGCGGGCCTCGTCGACCTCAGGGGTGTCGGTGGCCGGGGGCAGCGCCTCGACCTGCGCGAGCAGCTCGGGGGTGGCGGGAGTGCCGGACATCGCGGCGTCCCTCGGCGCGCGCTCCCCCGCCCACAACCGGGGCGTGATGCCGCGCTCGGCGTCGAACTCGGCGTCCAGTTCGTCCCGTACGGAGGTGTCCTCGGCGGGTGCGAGGGGCTGGGTGTGGCCCGGGGAGACACCGCCCAGCTCGTCGGGGTCGGTGAGCAGGCGGCGGTAGAGGGCCGAGCGCTCCTGGAGCTCCTCGTGGGTGCCGAGGTCGGCGAGGCGGCCGCCGTCGAGGACGGCGATGCGGTCGGCGAGGTTGAGGGTGGAGCGGCGGTGGGCGATGAGGAGGGTCGTGCGGCCCTCCATGACCTGCTTCAGCGCCTCGTGGATCTCGTGCTCGACCCGGGCGTCCACGGCGGAGGTGGCGTCGTCCAGGACGAGCAGCCGCGGGTCGGTGAGGATCGCGCGGGCGAGGGCGACGCGCTGGCGCTGGCCGCCGGAGAGGGTCAGTCCGTGCTCGCCGACCTTGGTGTCGTAGCCGTCGGGCAGCTCGGCGATGAAACGGTCCGCCTGGGCGGCGCGGGCGGCGGCCTCGATCTGCTCGTCCGTGGCGTCGGGGCGGCCGTAGGCGATGTTGGCGCGGACGGTGTCGGAGAAGAGGAAGGAGTCCTCGGGGACCAGCCCGATCGCGGCCCGCAGGGACTCCTGGGTCAGCTCGCGCACGTCGTGGCCGCCGATCAGGACGGCGCCGCGCGTCACGTCGTAGAAGCGCGGCATCAGCAGCGACACGGTCGACTTGCCGGAGCCGGACGATCCGACGACGGCGAGGGTCTCGCCGGGGCGGATCTCGAAGCTGAGGCCGTCGAGGACCGGCTGTCCGGGCTCGTAGCCGAAGGAGACGTCGTCGAACTCGACGGTCGCGGGCGCGTCCGCGGGCAGTTCCTTGGTGCCGTCCTTGATCGACGGCTCGGTGTCGATCAGCTCCAGGACGCGCTCGGTGCCGGCGCGGGCCTGCTGGGCGACGGTGAGGACCATCGCGAGCATGCGGACGGGGCCGACGAGCTGGGCGAGGTAGGTGGAGAAGGCGACGAAGGTGCCGAGGGTGATGTGGCCGCGGACCGCGAGCCAGCCGCCGAGGGCCAGCATGGCGACCTGGCCGAGGGCGGGGACGGCCTGGAGGGCGGGGGTGTACCTGCTGTTCAGGCGGATGGTGCGCAGCCGGCCCGCGAACAGCTTCCGGCCCACCTCGCGCAGCTTGCCGGTCTCCTGCTCCTCCTGCCCGAAGCCCTTGACCACGCGTACGCCGCTGACGGCGCCGTCGACGACTCCCGCGACCGCGGCGGCCTGGGCCTGGGCGTACCAGGTGGCGGGGTGCAGCTTGGCGCGGCTGCGCTTGGCGATGAACCACAGGGCGGGAGCGACGGCGAGCGCGACCAGCGTCAGCGGGATCGACAGCCAGGCCATCACGATCAGGGAGATCAGGAAGAGGGCGAAGTTGCCGATGGTCATCGGCAGCATGAAGAGCAGGCTCTGGATCAGCTGGAGGTCGCTGGTGGCGCGGCCGACGACCTGGCCGGTGGACAGCTCGTCCTGGCGGCGGCCGTCGAGCCGGGTGATCGTCTCGTACATCTCCGTCCGCAGGTCGTGCTGGACGTCGAGGGCGAGACGGCCGCCGTAGTAGCGGCGGATGTAGGTGAGGGCGTAGACGAGGAGGGCCGCGGCGATCAGGCCGGCGGCCCAGGGCGCCATGTCACGGGTCCGGGCGGTGACGACGTCGTCGATGATCACCTTGGTGAGCAGCGGGACGAGCGCCATGACGGCCATGCCGAGGAGGGAGGAGGCGAGGGCGAGGACGACGTCCTTGGGATATCGCCAGGCGTATGCCGCCAGTCTCCGTGCCCATCCCCGTTGCGGTTCCACGTCGGTGCCCTCCGGTCGTGCTGATCCAGTCGTCCTGATCTACCGGAAGGCTCCAACACGGACCGAAGCGGATTTCATCCCTCCGCAACAATTCAGGGGCGCACGGTCAGCCGGTAGAACCGCGTGATCTGTGCCGCGTTCTGGTTGTCGTCGCTGGCCAGCAGCACGTGCAGTCGGCCGTGGGGGCCGTGCCCGGTGACGGTCATGGCCTCGATGTTGTCGAGGAGGGGGTTCGGCTGGGGCTGCTTGGCGGTCGCTCCCAGTGACGGGCAGTTCACCAGGTCGGCCAGCAGGGTCTTCTCGACCGGTCGTACGTCGTCCTGCCCGGTCAGCTCCTCGACGCCGCTGGTGTCGGTCGCGTGGCGCGGGTCGGCGAGGTAGAGGCGGACGGTGTTGCCGACGCCCGCGGTGAAGCCGCGTTCCAGGACGAGGAGGCGGCCGTCGGCCAGGGCCTGGATCTCGGGGACGCCGAGGCCGTCGTCGGTGCGGTAGGCGTACTGGGCGGAGAGGCGGAAGTCCGTGCCGTGCCGCCGCCAGGTCTGGAGGCGGACGAGGCCGGGGGTGTCGCCGGAGATCGCGTACTCCATGGAGGCGATCAGGGTGCGCCCGCCGGGCAGCAGGGTGAGCCCCTCGAAGGTCTGGTTGGCGCGGGCGCGGCCGGCCGGGGCGACACGCAGCGCGTCCGGCACCGGGAGGCCGGCGAGGATCGCGCCGTCGCGGCCGTGGCGGCGTACGGCGGGCTCGGTCTCGGAGGAGACGAGGTAGGTGCCGTCCCGGTCGACGGCCAGCCCCTCGGAGTCCAGCGCCCGGCCCTGCTCGTCGGCGAGCGGGACGACGGCGCGCGGGCGGAGGGTCCGCGGGTCGAGGCGGAAGAGGGAGGAGCGGTCGGAGACGGCGGCGAGGGAGCCGTCGGCGTCGGTCGCCAGCGCGGAGAAGTTGCCGACGAACATGCCCTCGTACGTCGTCTTGTCGAGGGCGTCGGAGAAGCCCTCGACGGCGACGGACGGCGAACAGGCGCGGCTCTCCGCGGAGTTGGCGGTCCCGGCGGCGGTCAGGCAGCTGGCCGCCGCCAGGACGGCGGTCGCGGTCGCGAGTACGGTTCTCAGGCGCATGGGCGCCACCGTAGGGCGGACCGGTGACGGGCGGGAGACCGCGCCGTGAAGTCGCGAGTGAGACGTCGGTGAGGCGTCAGCTCGCGTGCAGGTCGCGGTGGACGACCTTGGAAATGTTCTGGATCGTGTTGATGCCGTACTGCCAGGTGCTGCCGGTGTTGTTGAGGGTGAGCACGCTGATGAAGTAGTCGTGGCCGTTGCCCTTGAAGGCGCCGATGCTGTGCACGCGCCAGCGGTGGTCGGTCGAGCGCTGCAGCCAGCCGTTCTTCACGGCCTTGGTGACGGTGGAGGGGGCGCCGTAAGGGGTGCCCCAGAACTGCGAGGGGATGACCTCACGCATCAGCTTGAGGACGTAGGCGCGGCGGGCCGGGCTGAGGACGGTGGAGCTGCTGGAGGTGAGCATCTTCAGCAGCTTCTGCTCGTCGGTGACAGTGATCTTGGTGAGGCCCCAGGTGCCGTAGGGGCCCGGGACGGTGTGGGTCATGCCGGCGGCGTTCAGGAAGCGCTGGATCTTCGTGACGCCGAGCTGGTTCCACAGAGCCGTGGTGGCGTCGTTGTCCGACTGGGTGATCATTTTCCGCGCGAGCGACATCTCGCGGTCGGTCAGGGCCCGGTTGTTGGACTTCTGCGCGTCGTAGAGCAGGGCGGACAGGACGGTCACCTTCACGACGCTGGCCGAGTCGTAGCGCACGGTCGGACGCAGGGTGCAGATGGTCTTGGTGCTGCGGTCGTAGACGCCGACGGCGATGGTGCCGCTGCGGGCGTTGACGGCGGCCTGGATGTCCTGCCGCAGCTTGGTGGCCAGCCCCGCCTTGGCGGAGGTGCAGCTGACCGTGGGGGTTGCCGCGTCGGCGGGTGAGGCGGCGGCAAGGGGTATCAGGAGGCCGGCGCCGAGGGTGGCGGCGAGGGCTCTCGCGCGTCTCTGGTGCGTCATGCCCCTGTTGACTCACGAAGTTGACGGATAGTTGCACGCTTTCGATCAGAAGCTCCCCGGGCCCTTCACAGCTTCTGTCATGCAACCGACACTGTTCGTTCACCCCAATGAGTACATGTGCATGTCACTCTCCCGGGTGCCGCTCCATCAACCCGCGTAGAACGGACCCCACATGCCGTCTTCCCGCGCCCGACGCTGGAGGTCGGTGGCCCTCGCCACCGCCGCCCTGCTGACCGGGCTCACCGCCCCCACACTCACCGCGACGCCCGCCGCCGCGACGACGACCGCGTACGACTCGACGTACTACAAGAACGCGATCGGCAAGACCGGCACGAGCCTGAAGTCCTCGCTGCACACCATCATCAGCAGCCAGACCAAGCTGTCCTACTCGGGGCTCTGGGAGGCCCTGAAGGTCACCGACCAGGACCCGAACAACAGCAACAACGTGAAGCTGCTGTACTCGGGCATCTCCCGCAGCAAGTCCCTCAACGGCGGCGACACCGGCGACTGGAACCGGGAGCACGTCTGGGCCCAGTCCCACGGCGACTTCGGCACCTCCGCCGGGCCCGGCACGGACCTGCACCACATCCGCCCGGAGGACGTCACCGTCAACGCCCGTCGCGGCAACCTGGACTTCGACAACGGCGGCTCCAGCTTCACCAACAGCGGCGGCAGCCTGATGGACTCCGACTCCTTCGAGCCGCGCGACGCGGTCAAGGGCGACGTGGCCCGCATGATCCTCTACATGGCCGTCCGCTACGAGGGCGACGACGGCTGGCCGAACCTGGAGCCCAAGGACGCGGTGAACACCGGAGGCACCCCGTACCACGGCCGCCTCTCCGTCCTGAAGGCCTGGAGCGCCGAGGACCCGCCGGACGCCTTCGAGGAGCGCCGCAACCAGGTCATCTACGACACCTACCAGCACAACCGGAACCCGTTCATCGACCATCCGGAGTGGGTCGAGGCGATCTGGTAACGCCGACGCGCACGCACGGCGAACGTGCCAGAGTAGAGGTGGCAGGCACCTGTCGGGTTCGAGTCGGGGGACGGGTTCGACGGGTGCAGGCCGGCGCGGAAATGTGGTCCGACCCCGGCGGGCACCGGGGCCGGACCGCAGTGCGTGCGCCGGGTGGGTCCGGCCGAGTAATGGGCGGTCGGACTCGCCCAGCATGCCGCGAGTCGACCTTCCGGTCCGCCCCACACCTCTCGTCGCCTCTACTTGGCGAACACCTGCACACACACCGCGACAAGGGGCGCCAGCGGTGTCAGGATCGCGACCGCCGTCCGCGCCCATCGGGGAAGCGGTTCCGGCTCGCCACCTGCCGTGCCACGCCTTCGCCTTGCCATGGCCGGACTCCTCTCGCCGTAGTGTCCCGCCTCGCGGCGGGATCCGGCCCTGGGACAGGACCGGAGCACTGGACGGCGAACGAAGTACCGGTAGCGCAGAGCATAGTGGGCTTCGGGCGAACAGGCGGGCTCTTGTCCATCATCAACGCCCAAGTGACGCAGGCAACTTGGCGGAGCCGACCGGAACGTCCGGCCCCGCACGTGAGCCGCCCCCGCCGTGACCTCGCACGACGGGGGCGGCTCGAAATCACAGGCCCTCGCCGCCGGGCGCGGGCAGCCGCGCGCCCCTGCTCTCGGCGATCCGGCGCACATCCGTCAGCGCCTCCCGCATCCGGGCGAGCATGAACCGGAGTTGGGCGTTGGTCGCAGTGTCGTCGGCCAGCAGATCGGCCGCGTGCTCGAGGAGGTCGCCGGCCATCCCGAGCTGCACGCACTCGATGGTGTCGGCCACGCGGGAGAGGTAGCCGGTTCCGTCGGTGACCAGGTAGCAGGGTTTGCCTTCCGTCCCCTCCCAGGGCAGCAGGCGGGCTTCGCTCACCTGGTCGCCTCCCTCGCGGGCGGCATCCCCAGGGAACCGATGCCGATGCCGAGCAGCGGTGCGGGGCGCGGAAGCGGAAGCGGAAGCGGTGGCGCCTGGCGCCGAAGTCGCGCACGGAGGAAGAAAACGGCGATACGGTGACGCATGTCGTCGGCCCCTAGGCAGAGTTGATGACCACGCCCCCGGACCGGTCGCACGGTCGCGGGGGTATCGCTTTGTGTAGCGATCCACTCACAGAGTGAGACGTGCCGGGCTAGCCTGACCAGGGGGTCGGATGTGACCAGGCATTTGTCACAAGGGAGTTGGCCATGACCAACACGTACGGTGACTGGCTGAGGCAGCAGCGCGAGACGGCCGGCCTGACGCAGCAGCAGCTGGCCGACATGGCGGTCATGACGCGTTCGCACATCGCGCACATCGAGGCGGGCCGACGGGTTCCCTCGCGGGAGGATGCGCGGCGGCTGGACGGGGCTCTGAACACGGGGAATGTGTTGAGCAGCTTCCTTCCGCACGAGCAGGCCGCTGTGGAGGACTACTTCGAGGCGGCCAGGGAGCTCGAACAACAGGCGACTGTGATCCGCGAGTTCGCTCCCACGTTCGTGCCCGGCATCCTGCAGACGTACGCGTACGCACACGCCCTTCTCAGCGTTGGGTACCCCCCGGCGAGTGAAAAGGAATGTGACAGGCTCGTTGTCACACGCCTTGAGCGCTCGAAGATCCTCAGCGACCCGGTGACACCCGTAGTGTGGGCACTGCTGGACGAGGCGGTTCTACGACGCCCTGTCGGCGGCCCAGAGGTCATGGCCGAGCAGCTCATGCACATCGTGCACCTGGCCGAGGGCGGTCGGTTACGCGTCCACGTGATGCCTTACGGCGTGGGCGCCTACCAGATCCTCAACAGCATGCTGACGCTGATGTGGTTCGAGGACCAGCCCCCGGTCGCGTACACCGAGGGCCTCCAGATCGGAAAGGTCCACGACTCCCCCGCTGTCGTCGAGCGACTCCAAGGCGCCTACCATCTCGCGTTGAGCGACGCGTTGCCGCTGCAAGAGTCACTCGACCTGCTGAGAGCGACAGCGAAGGACTACGGACACCATGACTGATCACACGACCCCCGCCAGCGGTTGGCGTAAGTCGTCCTACAGCGGAACCGAAGCCAACAGCTGCCTCGAAGTCCTCGACCACCACCCCACCGGCGTCCCCGTCCGCGACTCCAAGAACCCGCACGGCCCGGCCGTGGTGTTCTCCACGGCCGGTTGGTCGTCCTTCGTCAGGGCGTTGAAGGCAAGTGCGTAGGCGCGAACATCCGCAGGACGGCCGGGAGCACGACCACTGAGGGCCCCGGCGTGGCCAGTGCCTTCGACAGGTCCGCCTCCAGCGACTCCGGCGTCGTACGGACGCCCGGCACGCCGAAGGACTCGGCGAGGGCGACGAAGTCGGGCCGGGTCAGCTCCGTCCCCATGGCGGAGCCGAACGCGTCGGTCATGTACTCGCGCAGGATGCCGTAGCCACCGTCGTCGATGATCAGCCACGTGACCGGGAGGTCGTACTGCTTCGCGGTCGCCAGCTCGGCGATCGAGTACAGGGCGCCTCCGTCGCCGGACACCGCGAGGACGGGGCGGCTTCCGTCGGCCACGGCCGCGCCCAGTGCGGCAGGGAAGCCGTAGCCGAGGCCGCCCGCGCCCTGGGCGGAGTGCATGTGGTTGGGGCCCTTGGGGTCGAAGGCCGACCAGGCCCAGTACGCCAGGATGGTCATGTCCCAGAAGGACGGGGAGTCCGAGGGGAGCGCCGCGCGGACGGAAGCCAACACCTGCTGCTCCAGGGTGAGTTCCTGGGCGGCGATACGGTCCCGCACCTTCGCCAGCAGGGCCCGCACCCGCTCAGGCGCAGAGGCATCGTCCCGCTGCGACACCGTCTCCAGCAGCGCCTGCAACGCCAGCCGGGCGTCCGCGTGGATGCCGAGGGCCGGGTGGTTGGACTCCAGCTTGCCGAGGTCGGCCTCGATCTGGATGACCCGGCCGCGCGGCTTGAACGTGTGGTAGTTGGACGACAGCTCGCCCAGGCCCGAGCCGACCACCAGCAGGACGTCCGCGTCCTCCAGGAGGTCCGTGGTGTGCCGGTCCTCCAGCCAGGACTGCAACGACAGCGGGTGCTTCCAGGGGAAGGCACCCTTGCCGCCGAAGGTCGTCACCACCGGGGCCTGGAGCTTCTCGGCCAGCGCCTTCAGCTTGCCCGAGGCGTCGGATCGTACGGCGCCACCGCCCGCGATGATCGCCGGCCGGGCGGCGGAAGACAGCAGGTCCGCCGCCACCGCCGTGAGCTCGGGCCGCGGCGCCAGTTCCTCCGGCGTCGCGTCCACCGCCGTCACCACCGGCAGGTGGGTCTCCGCCAGCAGCACGTCCTGCGGGATCTCCACCCACACCGGGCCGTGCGGGGCGGTCAGGGCCGACTCCCACGCCTCCGCGATGGCCGACGGGATCTGGGACTGGGTGCGGACCGTGTGGACCGACTTGACCACGCCCCGGAACGAGGCCGCCTGGTCGGGGAGTTCATGCAGATATCCGTGGCGGCCGCCGCCCAGGCCCGCCGTCGGGACCTGGCTGCTGATGGCGAGGACGGGGGCGCTGGCGGCCGCCGCCTCCTGGAGGGCCGCGAGCGAGGTCAGCGCGCCCGGGCCGGTCGACAGCAGCAGGGGCGCCGCCTCGCCGGTGATGCGGCCGTACGCGTCGGCCGCGAAGCCCGCGTTGTTCTCCACGCGCAGGCCCACGTACCGCAGGTCGGACCGGCGCAGGGCGTCGAACATGCCGAGGGCGTGCTGGCCGGGCAGGCCGAAGACGGTCGTCGCGCCGAGCCCGGCCAGGGTCTCCACGACCAGGTCTCCGCCGTTGCGGCCGGGGGGAGGATTCAGCGCGGCCTCCGTCTGGGCCGGCGTCGGGCGGAGTACCAGGTCGTGGTCGTGCGTCACTTCGAGCGAGCCTCGGCAATCTGGCGGGACATGATGGTGGTCAGCTCGTACGCGGTGTGGGAGGCCGCGACCGAGGTGATCTCGGCGTGGTCGTACGCGGGCGCCACCTCGACGACGTCCGCGGAGACCAGGTTGCAGGATGCCAGACCGCGCAGGATCTCCAGCAGCTCGCGGGAGGTCATGCCGCCCGCCTCGGGGGTGCCGGTGCCGGGCGCGTGGGCCGGGTCCAGGCAGTCGATGTCGATGGAGATGTACAGCGGGCGGTCGCCGATGCGCTGGCGCAGCTGGTCGGCCACCTCGTCGGCGCCGCGGCGGTAGATGTCCGCCGAGGTGACGATGCCGAAGCCCATCTTCTCGTCGTCGGTGAGGTCCTGCTTGCCGTACAGCGGGCCGCGGGTGCCGACGTGGGAGAGCGCCTCGGTATCGAGGATGCCCTCCTCGACCGCGCGGCGGAACGGCGTGCCGTGGGTGTACTCGGCTCCGAAGTACGTGTCCCAGGTGTCGAGGTGCGCGTCGAAGTGCAGCAGGGCGACCGGGCCGTGCTTCTTCGCCACCGAGCGCAGCAGGGGCAGGGCGATGGTGTGGTCGCCGCCCAGCGTCATCAGGCGGGCACCGGTGCCGAGCAGGTCGTCGGCGGCGGCTTCGATCGTCTCGACGGCCTCGTTGATGTTGAACGGGTTGACGGCTATGTCGCCGCCGTCCGCCACCTGCGCGAGCGCGAAGGGGGAGGCGTCCTGCGCGGGGTTGTAGGGGCGCAGCAGCCGGGACGCCTCACGGATGGCGTTGCCGCCGAAGCGGGCGCCCGGCCGGTACGAGACGCCGGAGTCGAACGGCACGCCCACGACGGCGACGTCGGCGCGGCCGACCTCGTCCAGGCGGGGCAGCCGGGCGAAGGTCGCGGGACCGGCGTACCGCGGGATGCGGGACGAGTCGACGGGGCCGCGGGGCGTCTCGTTGCTGCTCATGGTCAATTGCCTTCTTTCCTACGCTTCGTCGCGTATGTACTTCTTGCCCTATGACTCTACTGGCGGGCCGGGGGCCGGGACGGGCCCTCTTCGCGCACCCTAGGTGGCCGACGAGCGGCTGCGAAGTGTACGTTTCATCCATTCAGGCCACTGAGAATGGAGGGTTCGCACACCATGCCGGAACCCACCGTTCCGCCCACTCCCCCCGTGCCCCTGGCGTCACTCCTGGCCCGGGAGGACCTCGGCCTGCGCCAGATCGCCGGGCCGCCCGCCACGGGGGTCGTCGTCCACTGGGCGCACACCTCGGAGATGGCCGACCCGTATCCCTATCTGCTGGGCGGTGAGCTGCTGCTGACGGCCGGGGTGCACATCCCGGAGGCGGCGGGCTCGGGCACCTACTTCGACGATTACGTCTCCCGGATCGTCGCCGCGGGCGGCGCGGCCCTCGGCTTCGGGCTCGCGCCCGTCCACGACACGGTCCCGCGCGCCCTGGTCGCGGCCTGCGAGGCGTACGGCCTGCCGCTGCTGGAGGTGCCGCCGCAGACCACGTTCTCCGGGGTGGCCCGCGCGGTGTGGCAGCTCATGGCCCGGGCCCGCACGGCCGAGCTGCGCCGGGTCACCGAGGCCCAGCAGTCGCTCGCCGCCGCCGCGGCCCGCCCGGACCCGGTGCCGTCGGTGCTGCGCCGGCTCGCCCAGCGGGTCGGGGGGCGGGCCGTGCTGTACGGGCCGGAGGGGACGGAGATCGCCGCGGCGGGACGGCCGGACCCGGAGGTGGGGGCCGCTCTCGCGGCACTCGCCGGGCTGGTCGTCGCGCGGGGGTCCGCCTCCGCCAGTGACACCATCGGCGGGGCGCACCTCACCGCGTACGCCCTCGGCGCCGGGCACGGGTTCGTGCTCGCCGTCGCCGCGCCCCGCCGGGACCCCGGCGACCACACCATCGCGTCGGTCGCGGCCGTACTGCTGTCGCTGCTGACCGGGGAACACCAGAGCGGTCCGGGCGCGGCCCGCTCCTCGGCGCTGGTACGGCTGCTGCTGGGTGCGGCGCCCGGTGAGGTGGCCGGGCTGCTCGGGGCCGGGCCGTGGCACGTGGTGCACGCCTGCCCGGACGGGCCCGGTGGCCCCGACCCGGTGGCGGCGTCCGCGCTCGGGGCGGCGCTGGGCTCCCC
This sequence comes from Streptomyces sp. NPDC096205, assembly GCF_044763135.1. NCBI lineage: Bacteria > Bacillati > Actinomycetota > Actinomycetes > Kitasatosporales > Streptomycetaceae > Streptomyces > Streptomyces sp. NPDC096205. The sequence goes on from NZ_JBIWFS010000002.1 coordinate 1,195,524, forward strand.
GCTGGTCGACCTGGCGGACGACGTCGTACGGGTGCTGCTGCCGGCCGGGCGGGAGCCGGGGCCGCAGCAGGGCTGGACACTGGGGGTCAGCGCGGCCGCGGAGCCCGCGGAGTGGCCGGTCGCCGACACACAGGCGGCCCGCGCCCTGGCCCGGGCCCGTGCCACCCGCACGGCCCTGCTCCGGCACGGCGACCGCCCGGCCCTCGGGGACCTGATCCCGGCGGACGAGGCCGAGGCGCACGCCCGTGCGCTGCTCGCCCCGCTGCATCCGCCGCTGACCGAGACCCTGCGCACCTGGCTGTCGCTGCACGGCAGCTGGGACCGCACCGCGGTCGCCCTGTCGGTGCACCGCAACACCGTCCGCCAGCGCATCACCCGCTGCGCGGCCCTGCTGGAAGCGGACCTGGACGATCCGGACGTACGCATGGAGCTGTGGTTCGCGCTGCGGCGCACCGGGTGACGTGACGCGCGTCCCAGCGCGCGGGACGACCGGGACCGGCAGGGAGGTCTGCCTCACAATGGGAATCATGCCGATACCCGGGACACCCAGCCGCGCCGAGCTCGTCGAACACCTCGTCAGAACCCGTATCGCGGGTGACGTCGCCACCCCGCGCGAGAACAACCTCTCCCACTACCGCCAGCTGGCCAACGGCGTGCGCAACTACTGGCTGGGCCTGGAGCTCGGCGACCGCTGGACCGACGAGCAGGACGTGCTCGCGGTGATGGCGGAGCGCTGCGGGGTGAGCGACGACCCCGAGTACCGGTACGGCCAGGACACCATCGACCCGGAGCTGACGGTGGACGCGCTGGAGCGGCTCGCGGGCCGGCTGCGCAAGGCGGCCGAGGACCGGCAGCGGGTGCTGTTCGCGACCGGCCACCCGGGCGGCCTGCTCGACGTGCACCGCGCGACCGCGGCCGCCCTGCGCACGGCGGGCTGCGAGATCGTCGTCATCCCGGACGGACTGCAGACGGACGAGGGTTACGTCATGCAGTTCGCGGACGTGGCGGTGCTGGAGCACGGCGCGACCCTCTGGCACACCCACTCGGGCGAGCCGATGAAGGCCATCCTCACCGCCCTGGAGCGCGAGGGCCGCCCCCTGCCCGACCTGGTGGTCGCCGACCACGGCTGGGCGGGCTACGCGGGCCAGCACGGCGTCGACTCCGTCGGCTACGCCGACTGCAACGACCCGGCCCTCTTCCTCGCCGAGGCCGAGGGCACCGTCCAGGTGACGGTCCCCCTCGACGACCATGTGGTCAGCCCCCGCCACTACGACCCGATGACGGCTTACCTGCTGTCGGAGGCGGGGCTGGGCTAGTCGGTTTCCGGCCGTCAACTGGCCGGATTATTGCCGTAGTTGTCGCACACCCCCTGGTCTACGATCATGCTCGACCACTCATGATCAAGGGGGAACCAAGTGCGTTTCAGACGAGTCGGCACGGTCCTGCTGGGGCTCGCCGCCACCACCGGCCTGATGAGCGGTACGTCGGCCGAGGCGACCCCGCTGCAGGACTGCGCGGCCATCAACGTCCCGATCGGCCTGAGCTTCTGCCTCTTCTACAACTCCGACTACGGCGGCGACATGGTCTCCACCGGCTACAACGTCTCCAACTTCGCCGGCTGGACCTGGGACAACGGCCAGTCGGTGAAGAACAACGCCGCCAGCGCCTACAACTACACCGAGCGGTGCGGACGGCTGTACTTCAACAGCAACTACGCGGGCGCCTCGGACACCATCGCCGCCGGCACGGGCTGGCGTCGGCTGGTGAACACGTACAACAACAACGCCTCGTTCCGCTGGTGCAGCTGAGCGACTGAGTCCTGTCACCGGGGGACGCGGACCACGCCCTCCTGGATGACCGACACGGCGAGGCGGCCGTCCTGGGTGTAGATGCGGGCCTGACCGAGGCCGCGGCCGCCGGACGCGGACGGGGACTCCTGGTCGTACAGGAGCCATTCGTCGGCGCGGAAGGGGCGGTGGAACCACATCGCGTGGTCCAGGGAGGCGCCGACCACGTCACCGACCGCCCAGCCGCCCCGGCCGTGCGCGAGCAGGACCGAGTCCAGCAGGGTCATGTCGGAGACGTACGTCGCGAGGACGACGTGCAGCAGCGGTTCGTCGACAGCGCCGCCGAGCTTGCCGTTGGTGCGGAACCAGACCTGGGAGTGCGGTTCGCGCGGTGCGCCGTACCGGCCGTACGGCGGCTCGTCGACATAGCGCAGGTCGATCGCCTCACGGGCGGCGAGGAAGTGCTCGACGACCCGGGGGTCGAGGTGCTCGTAGCCGCGCAGCCGGTCGCTGGAGGTGGGCAGGGCCGCCGGGTCGGGCGCGGACGGCATGGACGCCTGGTGGTCCAGGCCCTCCTCGTACGTCTGGAAGGACGCGGACAGCGAGAAGATCGGCCGGCCGTGCTGGACCGCGACCACCCGGCGGGTGGTGAAGGAGCGGCCGTCGCGGATGCGCTCGACGTTGTAGACGATGGGCGCGCCCGGGTCGCCCATGCGCAGGAAGTACGCGTGCAGCGAGTGGGCGAGCCGGTCGGCGGGGACCGTGCGTCCCGCGGCGACCAGCGCCTGGGCGGCGACCTGCCCGCCGAAGACCCGGGGGACGACGGCGGAGCGGGACTGGCCGCGGAAGATGTTCTCCTCGATCTGCTCCAGGTCGAGCAGATCGAGGAGATCCTCAAGTGCCTGGCTCATGGTTGACAGTTGTACTGTCCCGAGAGGGCCGTTGCCTACAGACCCATGTCCTTGGCGATGATCGACTTCATGATCTCGCTGGTGCCGCCGTAGATGCGGTTGACACGGTTGTCCGCGTACAGGCGGGCGATCGGGTACTCGTTCATGTAGCCGTAGCCGCCGTGCAGCTGGAGGCAGCGGTCGATGACGCGGTGGGCGACCTCGGTGCAGAACAGCTTCGCGGAGGCGGCCTCGGCGGGGGTGAGCTCGCCGGCGTCCAGCGCCTCGGTGGCGCGGTCGGCGACGGCCTCGGCGGCGTCGACCTCGGCCTGGCAGGCGGCCAGCTCGAACTTGGTGTTCTGGAAGTGCGCGACCGGCTTGCCGAAGACGGTGCGCTCCTGCACGTACTGCTTGGCGAACCGGACGGCGGCCTTGGCCTGGGCGTAGGCGCCGAAGGCGATGCCCCAGCGCTCGGAGGCGAGGTTGTGGCCGAGGTAGTAGAAGCCCTTGTTCTCCTCGCCCAGCAGGTCCTCGACCGGCACCTTGACGTCGACGAACGCCAGCTCGGCGGTGTCGGAGGTGCGCAGGCCCAGCTTGTCCAGCTTGCGGCCGACGGAGTAGCCCTCGGACTTGGTGTCCACGGCGAACAGGGAGATGCCGTGGCGACGGTCCTCGGCGGTCGGCGCGGCGGTACGGGCGCAGACGATGACCTTGTCGGCGTGCACACCGCCGGTGATGAAGGTCTTGGCGCCGTTGAGGACGTAGTGCGTGCCGTCCTCGGAGAGCTTGGCGGTGGACTTCATGCCCGCGAGGTCGGAGCCGGTGCCCGGCTCGGTCATCGCGATGGCCCACATCTCCTCGCCGGAGACGAACTTCGGCAGGTAACGCTTCTTCTGCTCGTCCGTCGCCAGCATCTTGAGGTACGGCAGGGCGAGCAGCACGTGCACGCCGGAGCCGCCGAACTGGACGCCCGCACGGGCGGTCTCCTCGTACAGGACGGCCTCGAACTTGTGGCTGTCGATGCCGGCGCCGCCGTACTCCTCCGGCACGCTGATGCCGAAGACACCCAGCTCGCCGAGCTTGTAGTAGAACTCGCGCGGCGCCTGGCCGGCCGCGAACCACTCGTCGTACACCGGTACGACCTCGGCCTCGATGAAGGCGCGAAGGGTCTCCCGGAACGCCTCGTGATCCTCGTTGAACACCGTACGGCGCACGCCGCCACCTCCAGGTCACATGTCTAAGCGCTTGCTCAGACCCAACCGTACCGGCCGGTAGCGAGAACCGTCCAGAGACCGAGGGCCGTAACGCTCGTCACGCGGTTGCCGGTGCGGCTCCCCAGGGCGTCTCCCCCGCCCGGCTCAGTCGCTGCCCGCCGCCGCGAACGCCCCCCGGGCCATCCGGTGCAGCAGCTCCGCCGTGGCGGCACGGCCCGGGAGAGAGCCGGCGCGGCCGAGGTGGGGGGTGGAGTTGAGGAGGCCGAAGACGGAGTGGACGGCCGAGCGGGCGGCCGGTTCGCCGAGGTCGGGGTAGACCGCGCGGACGACCTCCACCCACAGCTCGACGTACTGCCGCTGGAGCTGGCGGACCAGCTTGCGGTCGCTGTCGCGCAGGCGGTCCAGCTCGCGGTCGTGCAGGGTGATCAGGGGCCGGTCGTCGAGGGCGAAGTCGATGTGGCCCTCGATCAGGGAGTCCAGGAGCCGGGTCGCCGGGACGCCGTCCGCCTCGGCGACCCGGAGCTTGGCGCCGGTCAGCAGGCGGCCGCTGATGCCGACCAGCAGCTCGGCGAGCATCGCGTCCTTGCCCGGGAAGTGGCGGTAGAGGCCCGGCCCGCTGATGCCGACCGCGGCCCCTATCTCGTCCACACCGACGCCGTGGAAGCCGCGTTCGGCGAACAGCCGCGCGGCCTCCTTGAGGATCTGCTCTCGGCGGGTGGGGGCGTCGGTTCTGGTGGCCATGGAACCAATTCTAGACAGGGAGGTTAGCGCTCGTTAACCTGGAGGAAATGCGTTAACGCTCATTAACAAGGTGAGGGGACCCGCAAGGATGGATGAGGCACCGGAGCTTCAGAGCGCGGCAGATCCCGCGTCGGAGGCCTTTCGGGCCAACGAGGAGGCCCACCGGGCGCTCGTCGAGGAGCTGCGCGGCAAACTCGCCGCGGCCCGCCTCGGCGGCGGCGAGAAGGCGCGGGCGCGGCACACCGCGCGCGGCAAGCTGCTGCCGCGCGACCGCGTGGACACCCTGCTCGACCCCGGTTCGCCCTTCCTGGAGCTCGCTCCCCTCGCGGCCGACGGGATGTACGACGGACAGGCCCCGGCCGCCGGGGTGATCGCCGGGATCGGGCGGGTCGCCGGGCGCGAGTGCGTGATCGTCGCCAACGACGCCACCGTCAAGGGCGGCACGTACTACCCGATGACCGTGAAGAAGCATCTGCGCGCCCAGGAGGTGGCCCTGGAGAACCGCCTGCCGTGCGTGTACCTGGTCGACTCCGGCGGCGCCTTCCTGCCCATGCAGGACGAGGTGTTCCCGGACCGGGAGCACTTCGGGCGGATCTTCTACAACCAGGCCCGGATGTCGGGTGCGGGAATCCCGCAGATCGCGGCCGTCCTCGGGTCGTGCACGGCCGGCGGCGCCTATGTGCCCGCCATGAGCGACGAGGCCGTGATCGTCCGCAACCAGGGCACCATCTTCCTGGGCGGCCCGCCCCTGGTGAAGGCCGCGACCGGCGAGGTCGTCACCGCCGAGGAGCTGGGCGGCGGCGAGGTGCACTCCCGGGTCTCCGGCGTCACCGACCACCTCGCGGAGGACGACGCGCACGCGCTGCGGATCGTGCGCAACATCGTCGCCACGCTGCCCGCGCGCGGGGCGCTGCCGTGGCAGGTGCGTCCGGCGGCCGAGCCGAAGGTGGACCCGTACGGGCTGTACGGCGCCGTCCCGGTCGACTCCCGCACGCCCTACGACGCCCGCGAGATCATCGCCCGGATCACGGACGGCTCGCGCTTCCAGGAGTTCAAGGCCGAGTTCGGGCAGACCCTGGTCACCGGCTTCGCCCGGATCCACGGCCACCCGGTGGGGATCGTCGCCAACAACGGCATCCTGTTCGCCGAGTCCGCCCAGAAGGGCGCCCACTTCATCGAGCTGTGCGACCAGCGCGGCATCCCGCTGCTGTTCCTGCAGAACATCTCCGGCTTCATGGTCGGCCGGGACTACGAGGCCGGCGGCATCGCCAAGCACGGCGCCAAGATGGTCACGGCCGTCGCCTGCACGCGCGTGCCGAAGCTGACCGTCGTCGTCGGCGGCTCGTACGGCGCCGGGAACTACTCGATGTGCGGCCGCGCCTACTCCCCCCGCTTCCTGTGGATGTGGCCCAACGCCAAGATCTCCGTGATGGGCGGCGAGCAGGCCGCCTCGGTCCTCGCCACGGTCAAGCGGGACCAACTGGAGGCCCGCGGGGAGAGCTGGCCGCTGGAGGACGAAGAGGCGTTCAAGGCGCCCGTGCGCGAGCAGTACGAGCGCCAGGGGAACGCCTACTACGCGACCGCCCGCCTGTGGGACGACGGGGTCATCGACCCCCTGGAGACCCGCCAGGTGCTGGGTCTGGCTCTGACCGCCTGCGCCAACGCCCCGCTGGGTGACCCCCAGTTCGGCGTCTTCCGGATGTGAGGACCCATGTTTGACACCGTGCTTGTCGCCAACCGCGGCGAGATCGCCGTCCGTGTCATCCGCACGCTGCGGGCACTGGGCGTGCGCTCGGTGGCCGTCTTCTCCGACGCCGACGCCGACGCGCGGCATGTGAGGGAGGCCGACACCGCCGTACGGATCGGTCCGGCGCCGGCCGCCGAGAGCTATCTGTCCGTCGAGCGGCTCCTTGAGGCCGCCGCCCGTACCGGTGCCCAGGCCGTGCACCCCGGCTACGGCTTCCTCGCGGAGAACGCGGGCTTCGCGCGCGCCTGCGCCGAGGCGGGGCTCGTGTTCATCGGGCCGCCCGCGGACGCCATCGCCCTGATGGGCGACAAGATCCGCGCCAAGGAGACCGTGAAGGCGGCCGGGGTGCCCGTGGTGCCCGGTGGCCGCGACCCCGAACTCGCCGAGGCCGCCCGGGAACTGGGCGCGCCCGTGCTGCTCAAGCCCAGCGCGGGCGGCGGCGGCAAGGGCATGCGCCTGGTGCGCGACCTGAGCCTGCTGGAGGACGAGATCGCGGCGGCCCGCCGCGAGGCCCGCGCCTCCTTCGGCGACGACACCCTGCTCGTGGAGCGGTGGATCGACCGGCCCCGGCACATCGAGATCCAGGTCCTGGCCGACGGCCACGGGAATGTGGTGCACCTGGGCGAGCGCGAGTGCTCGTTGCAGCGCCGCCACCAGAAGATCATCGAGGAGGCGCCGAGCGTGCTCCTCGACGAGGAGACCCGCGCGGCCATGGGCGAGGCGGCCGTGCAGGCGGCCCGCTCCTGCGGCTACCGCGGCGCGGGCACGGTGGAGTTCATCGTGCCCGGCGGTGACCCGTCCGCGTACTACTTCATGGAGATGAACACCCGCCTCCAGGTGGAGCACCCGGTCACCGAGCTGGTCACGGGCCTGGACCTGGTGGAGTGGCAGCTGCGGGTGGCGGCCGGTGAGCCACTGGCCTTCGGCCAGGACGACATCCGCCTCACCGGGCACGCCATCGAGGCCCGTGTCTGCGCCGAGGACCCCGCGCGCGGGTTCCTGCCCTCCGGCGGCCGGGTGCTGCGGCTGCGCGAACCGCAGGGCGACGGCGTGCGCACCGACTCCGGGCTCACCGAGGGCACGGAGGTCGGCAGCCTGTACGACCCGATGCTGTCCAAGGTGATCGCGTACGGCCCCGACCGCGAGACGGCCCTGCGCAAGCTGCGGGCGGCCCTCGCGGAGACGGTCACGCTGGGCGTGCAGACCAACGCCGGGTTCCTGCGCAGGCTGCTGGCCCACCCGGACGTGGTCTCGGGCGAGCTGGACACCGGCCTGGTGGAGCGGGCGGTCGACGACCTGGTGGTCACCGACGTACCCGAGGAGGTGTACGAGGCGGCGGCGGCCGTACGGCTGGACGCGCTGCGGCCCGCCGGCGAGGGCTGGACCGACCCGTTCTCGGTGCCGAGCGGGTGGCGCCTCGGCGGCGAGCCGAAGCCGGCCGCGTTCCCGCTGCGGGTGACCGAGCCGGTGGAGTACTCCCCGCGGGGCACGCACACGGTCACGGACGACTCCGTCTCCGTGACCCTGGACGGCGTCCGGCACACCTTCCACCGCGCCGCGGACTGGATCGGCCGCGACGGCGACGCCTGGCACGTACGCGACCACGACCCGGTCGCCGCGTCCCTGGACCGGGCCGCCCACGCGGGCAGCGACTCGCTGACCGCGCCCATGCCCGGCACGGTCACGGTCGTGAAGGTCGCCGTCGGCGACGAGGTGACGGCCGGTCAGAGCCTGCTGGTGGTGGAGGCGATGAAGATGGAGCACGTCATCTCCGCCCCGCACGCCGGCACGGTCACCGGACTGGACGTCACGCCCGGCACCACGGTCGCCATGGACCAGGTTCTCGCGGTCATCGCGCCGCACGAGGAGGCGGAGTGATGACGCAGCCGCAGCTTCCCATGGTGGTCCCGGCGCCGGGTCTGCCCGCGCGGGTGCGCATCCACGAGGTCGGCGCGCGCGACGGCCTGCAGAACGAGAAGGCGACCGTGCCGACCGAGGTCAAGGCGGAGTTCGTGCGCCGGCTGGCCGACGCGGGCCTGACGACGATCGAGGCGACGAGCTTCGTCCACCCCAAGTGGGTGCCCCAGCTCGCGGACGCCGAGCAGCTGTTCCCGCTCGTACGCGACCTGGAAGGCGTGGAGCTGCCGGTCCTCGTGCCCAACGACCGGGGCCTGGAGCGGGCGCTGGCCCTCGGCGCCCGGCGGGTGGCCGTGTTCGCCAGTGCCACGGAGTCGTTCGCCAAGGCCAACCTCAACCGCACGGTCGACGAGGCCCTGGCCATGTTCGAGCCGGTGGTGGCGCGGGCGAAGGCCGAACAGGGCCATGTGCGCGGCTACCTCTCCATGTGCTTCGGCGACCCGTGGGAGGGCCCGGTCCCGGCGGACCAGGTCGTGCGGGTGTGCAAGGCACTGATGGACATGGGCTGCGACGAGCTGAGCCTCGGCGACACGATCGGCGTGGCGACCCCGGGCCAGGTCACCGCGCTGCTGACCGCGCTGAACGCGGCGGGGGTCGGCACGGACCGGATCGGCGTCCACTTCCACGACACCTACGGGCAGGCGCTCGCCAACACCTACGCCGCCCTCCGGCACGGCGTCACCACGGTCGACGCCTCCGCGGGCGGGCTGGGCGGCTGCCCGTACGCCAAGTCCGCCACCGGGAACCTCGCCACCGAAGACCTGGTGTGGATGCTGCGGGGCCTCGGCATCGACACCGGCGTAGACCTCGGCCGTCTCGTCGCCACCAGCGCGTGGATGGCCGGCCAGTTGGGCCGACCCAGCCCTTCCCGCACCGTACGAGCCCTCTCCCACCAGGAGCAGTGACACACCATGGACTACCGTCTCACCCCCGAACTGGAAGAACTGCGCCGCACGGTGGAGGAGTTCGCGCACGACGTGGTCGCACCGAAGATCGGTGACTACTACGAGCGGCACGAGTTCCCGTACGAGATCGTGCGCGAGATGGGCCGGATGGGCCTGTTCGGGCTGCCGTTCGACGAGGAGTACGGCGGCATGGGCGGCGACTATCTCGCCCTCGGCGTGGCGTTGGAGGAGCTGGCCAGGGTCGACTCGTCCGTCGCGATCACGCTGGAGGCGGGGGTCTCGCTGGGCGCGATGCCGATCCATCTGTTCGGCACGGACGAGCAGAAGCGCGAATGGCTGCCGCGGCTGTGCTCGGGCGAGATGCTGGGCGCGTTCGGGCTCACCGAGCCGGACGGCGGATCGGACGCCGGGGCGACCCGCACGACGGCCCGTCTCGACCCGGACACGAACGAATGGGTGATCAACGGCACCAAGTGCTTCATCACCAACTCCGGCACCGACATCACCGGCCTGGTGACGGTCACCGCGGTCACCGGCCGCAAGCCGGACGGCAGGCCGCGGATCTCCGCGATCATCGTGCCCTCGGGCACCCCGGGCTTCACGGTCGCGGCGCCGTACTCGAAGGTCGGCTGGAACGCCTCGGACACGCGGGAGCTGTCGTTCGTCGACGTCCGTGTCCCCGCGGCGAACCTGCTCGGCGAGGAGGGCCGCGGCTACGCCCAGTTCCTGCGCATCCTCGACGAGGGTCGGATCGCCATCGCGGCGCTGGCGACGGGGCTGGCGCAGGGCTGCGTGGACGAGTCGGTGAAGTACGCGAAGGAACGTCACGCCTTCGGCCGCCCGATCGGCGCCAACCAGGCCATCCAGTTCAAGATCGCCGACATGGAGATGAAGGCCCACACCGCCCGCCTCGCCTGGCGCGACGCGGCCGCCCGCCTGGTCTCCGGCGCCCCCTTCAAGAAGGAGGCCGCCCTCGCCAAGCTCCACTCCTCGACGGTCGCCGTCGACAACGCCCGTGACGCCACCCAGATCCACGGCGGCTACGGCTTCATGAACGAGTACCCGGTCGCCCGCATGTGGCGCGACTCCAAGATCCTGGAGATCGGCGAGGGCACGAGCGAGGTCCAGCGCATGCTGATCGCACGGGAGTTGGGGCTCACCGGCTGAGCCGTCCCGGCAACGGGTCCGGCTGCGGGAGGGTCCGCCCCTGGACAAGATCTGAGGTTAGGCTAACCTACCTTTCGAATCGTCCGGCGGGCCCTCCGCCCTGTTCGAAAGCAGCCAGCCATGTCCCATGCCCGTGCCACCCACCTCACCCGCCGCGGCATCCTCGCCGCCGGTGGCGTCCTCGGCCTCGGTGCCGTTCTCGCGGCCTGCGGTGACGACGACGCGAAAAGCGGTGGTTCGGACACCAAGGCCACCGGCAAGGCGTCGGGCCCCTGGACGTTCAAGGACGACCGCGGCACGACCGTGAAGCTGGACAAGGTGCCGGCGAACATCGTCGCGTTCACCGGTGTCGCCGCCGCCCTCTTCGACTACGGCATCCCGGTCAAGGGCGTCTTCGGCCCGACCAAGACGCAGGACGGCAAGCCCGACGTCCAGGCCGGCGACATGGACATCACCAAGGTGAAGGTCCTCGGCAACGTCTGGGGCCAGTTCAACGTCGAGCAGTACGCGGCCCTCGCCCCCGAGGTCCTCATCACCACCACCTTCGACTCCGCGGGCACCCTCTGGTACGTCCCCGAGGAGTCCAAGGACAAGATCGCCCAGCTCGCCCCGAGCGTGGCCATCTCCGCCTACGACCGCAAGCTCGACGTCTCCCTCGCGCGGATGCTGGAGCTCGCCAAGTCCCTCGGTGCGGATGTCGCCTCCGCGAAGGTGGCCGACGCGAAGAAGCGGTTCGAGGACGCCTCGGCGCGACTGCGGGCCGCCGCCAAGGCCAAGCCGAACATCAAGGTGATGGCCGGGTCCGCCAGCCAGGACCTGTTCTACGTCTCCGGCTCCAACTTGTCCCTCGACCTGGAGTACTTCAAGGCGCTCGGCGTGAACTTCGTCGAGCCGTCGGAGAAGGCGAAGGCGGTCGGGGGCGGTTGGTACGAGTCGCTCAGCTGGGAGAACGTCGACAAGTACGGGGCCGACATCATCATGATGGACGACCGGTCCTCGACGATTCAGCCCGCCGACATCACCGAGGGCACCTGGAAGAAGCTGCCTGCGGTGAAGGCCGGGCAGGTCATCGCGCGTTCGCCCGAGCCGATTCTGTCGTACGACAAGTGTGTGGCGCTGGTGGAGGACCTTGCCGAGGCGCTGGAGAAGGCCAAGAAGGTCGCCTGAGCCTGGTCGCTTCTCGCCGTGGGGAGCTGCGCGCCGCCTGTGGCCGGTCGCGCAGTTCCCCGCGCCCCTGAAAAGGGCACATCACCCCAGGAGCCTTCATGAGTACGCCCGACACCCTTGCCTTTCGGTTCTTCTCCCTCCAGGTCGTGCGGGCACGGTCCCTCGGACCGAATTTCGTCCGCGTCACCTTCAGCGGTGAGGATCTGACCCACTTCCACTCCGACGGGGCCGACCAGTCGCTGTCGCTGTTCATCCCGGCCGAGGGGCGGACCGAACCCGGCGTACCGGTCGAAGCGGGCGAGAACTGGTACCAGGCCTGGCGTGAACAGCCCGACGACGTGCGGGCGGTGATGCGGTCGTACACGCTGCGCAGCCTCCGGCGCGAGCCGGACGAGATCGACATCGACTTCGTGCTGCACGGCGTGGAGCCGGATGCCGCCGCCCCGGCCGGGCCCGCCTCGCGGTGGGCCGCCAGGGCGAAAGCCGGCGACAAGGTCGTGCTGATCGGGCCCGCTGTCGCCGACAACCGGGCGATCAGGTTCCGGCCGCCCGAGGGGACCGACCTCGTGCTGATGTGGGCCGACGAGACCGCACTGCCCGCCCTGCTGGCCGGCCTGGAGACGCTGCCGGCCGGGATGCCGGTGCGTGCCTGGGTCGAGGTCGCGGACGCCGGGGACATCCAGGACATCGAGACGGCAGCCGATGCCGAGGTGACCTGGCTGGTGCGCGACGAGAGCCGCGCCGAGGGGTCCCCCATGGCCCTCGGCGCGATCAAGGAAGCCGAACTGCCGCCCGCCGAGCAGCCGTACGTGTGGCTCGCGGGCGAGTCCGGCTGCATGAAGGAGATGCGGCGGCACTTCGTCGGTGAGCGCGGCGTCGATCGGCGGCAGGTCACGTTCGTCGGGTACTGGCGGCGTGGGCTGAGCGAAGAACAGTTGCGCGAGCAGCCCGAGGACTGAACTGCCGTGTGACGACCGGCGGTTCGCGCCGGCGTGACGGCCGTCACTTGAGGGGTGGAGTGTCGCGGATTCAACTTAGGTTAGGCTAACCTAAGTTCGAAGCCCGGGGCTCCGCCCCTCTTCCTTTATGTCCTCTCGGACTTCCTCACGGTCCATCCCCACCCGGAGGCCCCCCGCATGCGCTCGCACCTGCTCAATGACACGACCGCGGAGCACTACCGCCGCTCCGTGACCGAAGGAGTCGAGCGGGTGGCGGCCAAACTCGCCACCACCGACCGCCCGTTCACCGGCGTGGCCGTCGACGCCCTCGCCCCCCGCATCGAGCGGATCGACCTGGACCGGCCCCTGCACGACACCGCCGCCGTCCTCGACGAGCTGGAGGACGTCTACCTCCGGGACGCGGTCTACTTCCACCACCCCCGCTACCTCGCCCATCTCAACTGCCCGGTCGTCATCCCGGCCGTGCTCGGCGAGGCCGTCCTGTCCGCCGTCAACTCCTCCCTCGACACCTGGGACCAGTCGGCCGGCGGCACCCTCATCGAGCGCAGGCTGATCGACTGGACCGCCGAGCGCATCGGCCTCGGCCCCGCCGCCGACGGCGTGTTCACCTCCGGCGGCTCGCAGTCCAACCTCCAGGCGCTGCTGCTGGCGAGGGAGGAGGCCAAGACCGAGGACCTCGGCACACTGCGCGTCTTCGCCTCCGAGGTCAGCCACTTCAGCGTGAAGAAGTCCGCGAAACTGCTCGGCCTCGGCCCGGACGCCGTCGTCACCGTCCCCGTCGACCACGACAAGCGGATGCAGACGGTCGCCCTCGCCCGCGAGCTCCAGCGCTGCCGGGACGCCGGCCTGGTCCCCATGGCCGTCGTCGCCACCGCCGGCACCACCGACTTCGGCTCCATCGACCCGCTGCCCGAGATCGCCGAGCTGTGCGAGCAGTTCGGCACCTGGATGCACGTCGACGCCGCCTACGGCTGCGGCCTGCTGGCCTCCCTCAAGCGCCGCGCCCTGCTCGACGGCATCGAGCGCGCCGACTCGGTCACCGTCGACTACCACAAGTCCTTCTTCCAGCCGGTGAGTTCCTCCGCGATCCTGGTCCGCGACGCGGCCACCCTGCGCCACGCCACGTACCACGCGGACTACCTCAACCCGCGCCGCGCCGCGCAGGAGCGCATCCCCAACCAGGTGGACAAGTCCCTCCAGACCACCCGCCGCTTCGACGCGCTCAAGCTGTGGATGACCCTGCGCGTGATGGGCGCCGACGGCATCGGGCAGCTCTTCGACGAGGTGTGCGACCTGGCGGAGGAGGGCTGGCAGCTGCTGGCCGGCGACCCGCGCTACGACGTGGTCGTCGAGCCCTCGCTGTCCACCCTGGTCTTCCGCTACATCCCCGCCGCCGTCACCGACCCGGCCGAGATCGACCGCGCCAACCTCTACGCCCGCAAGGCCCTGTTCGCCTCCGGCGACGCGATCGTCGCGGGCACCAAGGTCGCCGGCCGCCACTACCTGAAGTTCACCCTGCTCAACCCCGAGACACAGGCGTCCGACATCGCCGCCGTCCTCGACCTGATCGCCGGCCACGCCGAGCAGTACCTGGGAGAATCCCTTGACCGCGCTTCCTGAACCCAGCCGCACGTACGACTTCGTGGGCATCGGGCTCGGCCCCTTCAACCTCGGCCTGGCCTGCTTGACCGAACCGGTCGACGCACTCGACGGCGTCTTCCTGGAGTCGAAGCCGGACTTCGAGTGGCACGCCGGCATGTTCCTGGACGGCGCCCACCTCCAGACGCCGTTCATGTCGGACCTGGTCACCCTGGCCGACCCGACCTCGCCGTACTCCTTCCTGAACTACCTGAAGGAGAAGGGCCGGCTCTACTCGTTCTACATCCGCGAGAACTTCTACCCGCTGCGCGTCGAGTACGACGACTACTGCCGCTGGGCCGCGAACAAGCTGAGCAACGTCCGCTTCAGCACGACCGTCACCGAGGTGACGTACGAGGACGAGGTGTACGTCGTACGGACGGCGGGCGGCACGACCTACCGGGGCCGCCGCCTCGTGCTCGGCACCGGCACCTCCCCGCACCTCCCGGAGGCCGTCCGCGGCCTGGACGGGGACTTCTTCCACAACTCCCGCTACATGCAGAACAAGGCGGAGCTGCAGAAGAAGGAGTCGATCACGATCGTCGGCTCCGGGCAGTCCGCCGCCGAGATCTACTACGACCTGCTCGCCGAGATCGACGTCCACGGCTACCGGCTGAACTGGGTCACCCGCTCCCCGCGCTTCTTCCCGCTGGAGTACACCAAGCTCACGCTGGAGATGACCTCGCCGGAGTACATCGACTACTTCCGCGCGCTGCCCGAGGCGACCCGCTACCGCCTCACCCAGCAGCAGAAGGGCCTGTTCAAGGGCATCGACGGCGACCTGATCAACGAGATCTTCGACCTGCTCTACCAGAAGAACCTCCGCGGCCCGGTCCCCACCCGCCTGCTCACCAACTCCTCGCTGAACAGCGCACGGTACGAGAACGGCACGTACACCCTCTCCTTCCGCCAGGAGGAGCAGGAGAAGGAGTACGAGCTCCAGAGCGAGGGCCTGGTGCTGGCCACCGGCTACGCCTACGCCGAGCCCGAGTTCCTCACCCCGATCCACGACCGGCTGGTGCGTGACTCCCACGGCAACTTCGACGTGGCCCGCAACTACGCCATCGACGTCACCGGCCGCGGTGTCTTCCTGCAGAACGCCGGCGTCCACGCCCACAGCATCACCAGCCCCGACCTGGGCATGGGCGCGTACCGCAACAGCTGCATCATCAGGGAGCTGCTCGGCTCCGAGTACTACCCGGTCGAGAAGTCGATCGCCTTCCAGGAGTTCGCAGTATGAGCACCACCATGACCTTCACGTTCCGACCCCTCGACCCGCTGAAGGACGCCGAGCTCCTGCACGCCTGGGTCACCCACCCCAAGGCCGCGTTCTGGATGATGCAGGACGCCAGACTGGAGGACGTCGAGCGGGCCTACATGGAGATCGCGGCCGACGAGCACCACCACGCGCTGCTCGGCCTGACGGACGGCATGCCCGCGTTCCTGATGGAGCACTACGACCCGGCCCGGCGGGAGCTGGTCGGGCTGTACGAGCCGCAGCCCGGGGACATCGGCATGCACTTCCTGACCCCGCCGACGGACACGCCCGTGCACGGCTTCACCAAGGCCGTGATCACCGCGGTGATGGCCCACCTCTTCGAGGACCCGGCCGTCCGGCGGGTCGTCGTGGAGCCCGACATCGGCAACAAGGCGGTGCACGCGCTGAACGCGGCCGTCGGTTTCGTGCCCGAGCGCGAGATCCAGAAGCCGGAGAAGAAGGCCCTGCTCAGCTTCTGCACCCGTGAGCAGTTCGAGAAGGCGGTGGCGGCATGACCCTCGCCGACGCCGTCGCCCACCTCACCCCCGAGCGCTGGGAGCAGGCCAACCGCCAACTGATCCGCAAGGCGCTCGCCGAGTTCGCGCACGAGCGGCTGCTCACGCCCGAGCCGGAAGGCGAGTCGTACGTCGTGCGCAGCGACGACGGCCTCACCTCCTACCGCTTCACCGCCGTACGCCGTGCCCTGGACCACTGGCAGGTCGACGCCGACTCCATATCCCGCCACCGCGACGGAGCCGAACTCCCGCTGGCCGCACTGGACTTCTTCGTCGAGTTCAAGGACGCCCTCGGCCTGAGCGCGGAGATCCTCCCGGTGTACCTGGAGGAGATCTCCTCCACCCTCTCCGGCACCTGCTTCAAGCTCACCAAGCCGCAGATCCCGGTCGCCGAGCTGATCGACAGCGGCTTCCAGGCCATCGAGACGGGGATGACCGAGGGCCACCCCTGCTTCGTCGCCAACAACGGCCGCCTCGGCTTCGGCGTCCACGAGTACCTGTCGTACGCCCCCGAGACCGCGAGCCCGGTCCGCCTGGTGTGGCTGGCCGCCCACCGCTCGCGGGCCGCGTTCACGGCCGGCGTCGGCATCGAGTACGAGACGTTCGTACGGCAGGAGCTGGGCGAGGGAGCCGTCGAGCGGTTCGAGCGGCAGCTGACCGACCAGGGCCTGGACCCGGCCGACTACCTCCTCATCCCCGTCCACCCCTGGCAGTGGTGGAACAAGCTCACCGTCACCTTCGCCGCCGAGGTCGCCCGCCGGCACCTGGTGTGCCTGGGCGAGGGCGAGGACGAGTACCTGGCCCAGCAGTCCATCCGGACCTTCTTCAACAGCTCGCAGCCGGAGAAGCACTACGTCAAGACAGCCCTGTCTGTGATCAACATGGGCTTCATGCGCGGTCTTTCGGCCGCCTACATGGAGGCCACCCCGGCGATCAACGACTGGCTGGCCCAGCTGATCGAGGGCGACCCGGTGCTGAAGTCGACGGGCCTGTCGATCATCCGCGAGCGGGCCGCCGTCGGCTACCGGCACCTGGAGTACGAGCAGGCGACCGACCGCTACTCGCCGTACCGCAAGATGCTCGCCGCGCTCTGGCGGGAGAGCCCGGTCGGCTCCCTCCAGGACGGCGAGTCCCTCGCCACGATGGCCTCGCTGCTGCACGTCGACCACGAGGGCCGCGGCTTCGCCGCCGCGCTGATCGAGCGCTCCGGCCTCGCCCCGGTCGAGTGGCTGCGCCGCTATCTGCGGGCGTACTACGTCCCGCTGCTGCACAGCTTGTACGCCTACGACCTGGCGTACATGCCGCACGGCGAGAACACGATCCTCGTCCTGAAGGACGGGGCCGTGCAGCGCGCGATCTACAAGGACATCGCCGAGGAGATCGTCGTCATGGACCCGGACGCGGTGCTGCCGCCCGAGGTCGCCCGTATCCGCGTCGAGGTCCCCGAGGACCAGAAGCTGCTGTCCGTCTTCACGGACGTCTTCGACTGCTTCTTCCGCTTCCTCGCCGCGAACCTCGCCGCCGAAGGGGTCCTGGAGGAAGGCGACTTCTGGCGCACGGTCGCCGAAGTCACCCGCGACTACCAGGAGGCGACACCCGAGCTGGCCGACAAGTTCCGCCAGTACGACATGTTCGCCCCCGAGTTCACCCTGTCCTGCCTCAACCGCCTCCAGCTGCGCAACAACAAGCAGATGGTGGACCTGGCGGACCCCTCGGCCGCGCTCCAGCTGGTCGGCACCCTGCGGAACCCGATCGCCGGGTTCTGACGTCCCCGAGAACGAGCGGGCGCCCCGGAGTACGGTCCTCCGCGGCGCCCGCCGACCGGCCCGGCGAAACAGGCGATCCTCAAACGAATGCGACAAAGAGACCCATCCACCGTGCTCGCCTGCCCGAAATCGGGCAGGATTGTTGCGTAACGTTTTCGACTCCTCCAGGATCTACGGGTGCACGACGAACTGGTTGATCATCTGACGCGGTCGACACCCCTGAACCGGGGCGAGGCGCTGCGGGTGATCCAGGACGTGCTCGCCTACTTCGACGAGACGACCACCGAGTTCGTCCGTCGCCGCCACCGCGAGCTGCAGGCCCAGGGCCTGCTGAACGCGGAGATCTTCGAACGGATCGAGGCGGACCTCAAATACCGGGCGGTGGCACCGCCGGAGCTCTCGCTCCGGCAGTTGCGCCGGATCGTCTACGGCTAGGAATACGTCTGTATGTGCGGAATCGTCGGATACATCGGCAAGCGTGATGTCGCTCCCCTGCTGCTGGAGGGCCTGCAGCGCCTGGAGTACCGCGGCTACGACTCGGCGGGCGTCGTCGTCTCCTCCCCGAAGACGCCGGCCCTGAAGATGGTCAAGGCCAAGGGCCGGGTGCGCGACCTGGAGGCCAAGGTCCCGGCGCGCTTCAAGGGCACGACCGGTATCGCCCACACCCGCTGGGCCACCCACGGCGCCCCGTCCGACGTGAACGCCCACCCGCACATGGACGCCGACCTCAAGGTCGCCGTCGTCCACAACGGCATCATCGACAACGCCTCCGACCTGCGCCGCAAGCTGGAGGCGGACGGCGTCGAGTTCCTCTCCGAGACCGACACCGAGGTCCTGGTCCACCTCATCGCCCGCTCGGGCGCCGAGAAGCTCGAGGACAAGGTCCGCGAGACCCTCCGCCTCATCGAGGGCACCTACGGCATCGCCGTGATGCACGCCGACTTCCCGGACCGCATCGTCGTCGCCCGCAACGGCTCGCCGGTCGTCCTCGGCATCGGCGAGAAGGAGATGTTCGTCGCCTCGGACATCGCCGCCCTGGTCGCCCACACCCGCCAGATCGTCACCCTGGACGACGGCGAGATGGCCACGCTGAAGGCCGACGACTTCCGCACCTACACCACCGAGGGCACGCGCACCACCGCCGAGCCCACCACCGTGGAGTGGGAGGCCGCCTCCTACGACATGGGCGGCCACGACACGTACATGCACAAGGAGATCCACGAGCAGGCCGAGGCGGTCGACCGCGTCCTGCGCGGCCGTATCGACGACCGCTTCTCCACCGTGCACCTCGGCGGCCTCAACCTGGACGCCCGGGAGGCCCGCCGCATCCGCCGCGTGAAGATCCTCGGCTGCGGCACCTCGTACCACGCGGGCATGATCGGCGCCCAGATGATCGAGGAGCTGGCCCGCATCCCCGCCGACGCCGAGCCGGCCTCCGAGTTCCGCTACCGCAACGCGGTCGTGGACCCCGACACCCTCTACATCGCCGTCTCCCAGTCCGGTGAGACCTACGACGTCCTCGCGGCCGTCCAGGAGCTGAAGCGCAAGGGCGCCCGGGTCCTCGGCATCGTCAACGTCGTCGGCTCGGCGATCGCCCGCGAGGCCGACGGCGGCATCTATGTGCACGCCGGCCCCGAGGTCTGCGTGGTGTCGACCAAGTGCTTCACCAACACCTGCGTCTCCTTCGCCCTGCTCGCCCTGCACCTCGGCCGCACCCGCGACCTGTCCGTCCGTGACGGCAAGCGCATCATCGAGGGCCTGCGCAAGCTGCCCGCCCAGATCGCCGAGATCATGGAGCAGGAGGCGGAGATCGAGAAGCTGGCCAAGAGTTACGCCGACGCCCGCTCGATGCTCTTCATCGGCCGCGTCCGGGGCTACCCGGTCGCCCGCGAGGCCTCCCTCAAGCTCAAGGAGGTCTCGTACATCCACGCCGAGGCCTACCCCGCCTCCGAGCTCAAGCACGGCCCCCTCGCCCTCATCGAGCCGGCCCTCCCCACGGTCGCGATCGTCCCCGACGACGACCTGCTGGAGAAGAACCGCGCCGCCATGGAGGAGATCAAGGCCCGCAGCGGCAAGATCATGGCCGTCGCCCACCAGCCCCAGGAGAAGGCCGACGAGACCATCCTCGTCCCCAAGAACGAGGACGAGCTCGACCCCATCCTCATGGGCATCCCCCTCCAGCTCCTCGCCTACCACACGGCCCTGGCCCTGGGCCGGGACATCGACAAGCCGAGGAACCTGGCGAAGTCGGTAACCGTGGAGTAGAGGCCCGTTTTTCAGGGGCGCGGGGAACTGCGCGACAAGCCACGACGCTCCGATACAGGCAAGACAACAGAACGGCCCCCCACGTACGCCACCGATACGTGGGGGGCCGTCTCCATAGGGGGCTCAGGCTCAGCGCCCGCGCCCCCGCGCTGCGATCAGCCGGCGGCCGTCACCCCCCGACCGGCAGCGCGCTTCGGAAGCACAGTCGGCCAGTGCGCGAGAGCCGCAGTCGCGGCATACCAGGCAACGGCACCGGCGGCCACGGCGAACCACCCACCGGCCTTGGTCAACGACCCGCTGTCGGCGAACGCGGCGACCGCCATCAGAACCAGCCCGACGAGGAACAGCCCGTACGTCCCCCGGGCCAGCTGGTCCCCGCCCGCCGCGGCCAGCGACAGCACCACGAGCGCGAACAGCAGATAGAACAGCCCCGCCGCGTTCGCGGAACCCGCGTCGGTCACGGCCCAGGTGAACCACATCGCACCGAGGACCGAGAATGCCGTACCGGTCCCCGCGTCACGGTCCCGGAAGGCGAACAGACCGGCGACGAACAGCGCGACGCCGCCGATGTAGTGGGCGATGGATACGGCGTCGGCCGCCGTCACGCCGTCGATCACGTCCGTGTACCCCAGCCCGAAGGCCAACAGGGTGATCCCCAGGGCGAGTCGGCCGGCGATCGTGGTGGTGCCTCCCGCAGAGACGTCGTTGTCCACGGCGGGCTCCCTTCATGCATGTGCAGTTGTGCGGTGACCGGTATATGCCCTTCACAAGGGCACAAACACCTCTACGCGCGAGTAGATTCGCGCACTGCACAAAGGGAGTTGGAGACGCCGAGCCCGCATCTCACCTGGGGCGAGGGCGAGTTACGGGATGACGACGACGGGGCGCTTGGCGCGCTTGGCGAGCCGCCCGGCCACGGAGCCGAAAATACGCCCCACGATGCCATGGGTGGAGCCGACGACGATCGCGTCGGCCTCGTACTCGCGCCCCACCTCTTCGAGCTCGTGGCAGATGTCACCGCCGCGCTCGACGAGGATCCACGGCACCTCGGCGAGGTAGTCCGCGCAGGCGAGCTCCAGGCCGAGCACCTCGGTGCGGTGGTCCGGCACGTCCACGAAGACGGGCGGCTCGCAGCCCGCCCACACGGTGGTCGGCAGCCGGTTGGCGACATGGACGATGATCAGGCCCGATCCGGAGCGGCGGGCCATGCCGATGGCGTACGCGAGGGCACGCTCGCTGGAGGTCGAGCCGTCGAAGCCGACGACCACCCCGTGCTTGAAAGCGGGGTCGCACGGATGGCGTGGCTCTTCCGCCGCCAGGGGCTCGGCCGCCGTGGGGTCGGCGACGGGCCGCTTGCGGTCCGCGTGTTCGAAGAATTCGTGACCGGCCATGGCTGTCTCGGGGTCGTGATCCTTAATTGGGTGGGACGACAGTGTGCGGCGGAGCTGTGTCCGGGAATCATCTTCCCAACCCCATACCCCCAAGGGTACGGCGGCACGCCTCCTTAGCCCAGATCCCGCGCAACTGCACGGGGGTTCCCCGGAGCATGCACGAGGGGGCGCCCGGAACGCAATGGTTGCTGCCCTGTACAGGCGATCCGATCAGGATTCAAGTAAATTTCCCCCGGCACACCGGGAACACGCTCACCGTGCCGGTACGGCGCCGTCGACAGTGACCGACCAGTCGAACGGGCGTTGATCACGGTGAACCTCCGCCCCAGGGAGCACGCCATGCCCGCACCCCGCACCTCCCCGCGCCCGCCCGAAGGATGGCCCGCGCACGGCGCCGCCGCACCGGAGTCGGCCGGCGACGTGGTCCGCTGGGCGGCCTTCAGCTGCGTCCTCGTCCCGGTGGTGCTGGTCGGGTACGGCACCTCGCTCGGGGGCGCCGCGGGCAGCGCGCTCGGGCTTGCGGCGGTCACCGCCGTGTGCCGGGTGCTGCTGCGCCGCTCCGAGCGCTGCGCGGCGCGGGCGGGGTCGCGCGGAGGCCGTCACGCGGGCGAGAATTCACCGGTTGACTGACCGGTTTTGGCGCCCCGGCCCACCTGTTTTCAGCCAACTTCCCAAAGCCGCCGAACCCCCCTCCCGAACACCCCCCAACCCCCGTTCGACCTGCACGGAAAGGGTCTCCGGCGACCCGCGCACCCTACGCGGATTGGCCACTGCGAGGAGGCGCACTTCCCTCTGCGGCTCGCGAGTGCAACCCTTCGTGATCGAATGCTTTACGCCAAGTTGCCATGTCGACAATGTGCCGGGTGCAGAGACTGGTCACCGAGGCACGGCGTGACGCAGTAGATTCGATCTTGTCTTACGGCGGGGGACTCGTGCAGGACCGAGGGGAAACGTGCAGGAGCGACACAACCGAGGAGCCGCGACCACCGAGGGGGGCTTAGCAGTATGAGCCACGACTCCACTGCCACCGCGGACGCCGCGGCCCGGAAACTGACCGGGCGACGCCGCAAGGAGATCGTCGCGGTGCTGCTGTTCAGCGGCGGGCCCATCTTCGAGAGTTCCATTCCGCTGTCGGTGTTCGGGATCGACCGCCAGGACGCCGGCGTACCGCGCTACCGGCTGCTGGTGTGCGCCGGCGAGGAAGGCCCGCTGCGGACCACTGGGGGCCTGGAACTCACCGCGCCGCACGGCCTGGAGGCGATCTCGCGGGCGGGCACGGTCGTCGTGCCGGCCTGGCGGTCGATCACCTCCCCGCCGCCGGCGGAGGCGCTCGACGCTCTGCGCCGAGCCCACGAAGAGGGAGCCCGGATCGTAGGACTGTGCACCGGAGCGTTCGTGCTCGCGGCCGCCGGACTGCTCGACGGCCGGCCCGCGACCACCCACTGGATGTACGCGCCGACGCTGGCCAAGCGCTATCCGTCGGTGCATGTCGATCCGCGTGAGCTGTTCGTCGACGACGGCGATGTGCTGACGTCGGCCGGTACGGCGGCCGGGATCGATCTCTGTCTCCACATCGTGCGGACGGACCACGGCAACGAGGCGGCGGGCGCGCTGGCCCGCCGGCTGGTGGTGCCACCGCGCAGGTCGGGCGGTCAGGAGCGCTACCTCGACCGGTCTTTACCGGAGGAGATCGGCGCCGACCCGCTCGCCGAGGTCGTCGCCTGGGCGCTGGAACACCTCCACGAGCAGTTCGACGTGGAGACCCTGGCCGCGCGCGCGTACATGAGCCGTCGTACGTTCGACCGCCGCTTCCGGTCGCTGACCGGCTCGGCACCGCTGCAGTGGCTGATCACGCAGCGGGTCCTGCAGGCCCAGCGGCTGCTGGAGACGTCCGACTACTCCGTGGACGAGGTGGCGGGACGCTGCGGCTTCCGCTCCCCCGTCGCGCTGCGCGGACACTTCCGGCGGCAGCTCGGCTCGTCGCCGGCCGCGTACCGGGCGGCGTACCGCGCACGCAGGCCGCAGAGCGAACGCCCGGACAGCGGTGAGGGCGCACCGAGCGCCGCCACCGCCCCGACCGGCCCGTCCGCCCAGCTGCCCCCGCCGCCGGGACCCCCGCAGGTGCTCCACCCGGACAACCCGGTCCCGCTCCAGACCCGCCGCACGGCCACCGCGGGAGCGGTCCCGCTGGCCAGCCTCCCGGGTCCCCGCACGGGCACCTGACGGGAACCCCACCTTCCCCGCGCCGTCCTTTCCGGGACCGCGCGGGGAAGGTGCTTCTCTTTTCACAGCTCCCACTCAGTAGGCGCCCGCAGCTCCTCAGCCCCACACCACGGCCCGTAAGGTGAGACACATGAACGACCGCATGGTGTGGATCGACTGCGAGATGACCGGCCTCTCGCTGTCCGACGACGCGCTCATCGAGGTGGCCGCCCTCGTCACCGACTCCGAGCTGAACGTGCTCGGCGAGGGCGTGGACATCGTCATCCGTCCGCCGGACTCCGCCCTGGAGACGATGCCGGAGGTGGTGCGCCAGATGCACACCGCGTCCGGCCTGCTCGCGGAGCTGCCGAGCGGCACGACGCTCCAGGACGCCGAGGAGCAGGTCCTGGCGTACGTACGCGAGCACGTGAAGGAGCCCGGCAAGGCCCCGCTGTGCGGCAACTCGGTGGGCACGGACCGCGGCTTCCTGCTGCGGGACATGCCCACGCTGGAGGACTACCTCCACTACCGGATCGTCGACGTCTCCTCCGTCAAGGAGCTCGCCCGGCGCTGGTACCCGCGGGCCTACTTCAACAGCCCCGAGAAGAACGGCAACCACCGCGCCCTCGCCGACATCCGCGAGTCGATCGCCGAACTGCGGTACTACCGCGAGGCCGTCTTCGTGCCGCAGCCCGGCCCGGACTCCGACACCGCGAAGGCCATCGCCGCCAAGCACGTCCTGCCCGCTCAGTAGCCGTCCCCGGGGGCCGCGCGAAAACCTGTGCGCGAGCACCCCTTCGGACCCTGTAGACTTCTTCTCGGCCGGTCGGGGAAAACACTCCTCGAACACCGGTCATGGTGGGTGTAGCTCAGCTGGTAGAGCACCTGGTTGTGGTCCAGGATGCCGCGGGTTCGAGTCCCGTCACTCACCCTGTGTGATCAGGCGGTGACCTTCGCGAGAAGGTCACCGCCTGATGCGTTTTCCGGCGCCCCCGGTGGGCCGTCGGCCTACGCCCCCTCCCGAGAGAGACGCAGGCCGCCGCACACCTCAGGACGACGCCCGCGGCACCAGTTTCGTCGGCAGGACCAGTTGCCGGCGCTCCAGCCCCCGCGACACCGCGGGACGGCGGTCGGCGATCTCACTGAGGAGCAGGTCGATCATCCTGCGGCCCATCTCCTCGATGGGCTGGCGCACACTGGTCAGCGGCGGCTCCATGTGGCGGGCGATCGCGGAGTCGTCGTAGCCGACGAGCGCCACGTCCTCGGGTATCCGCAGGCCGGCCGCGCGCAGCGTCTGCCGGGCGCCCGCCGCGGTCACGTCGGAGGCGGCGAAGACGGCGTCCAGGTCCGGGCGGCGCTCCAGCAGCGCCGCCATGGCCCGTGTCCCGCTCTCCTCGGTGAAGTCGCCCGCCTCGATCAGCCCTTCGTCCGGCTCGTGGCCCGCGTCGCTCAGCGCGTCCCGGTAGCCGTCGATACGCCGCTGGGCGCCGTAGACGTCCAGCCGGCCGGTGATGTGCGCGATCCGGCGCCGGCCGCGGGAGAGCAGGTGCTCGACCGCCGAGCGGGCGCCGCCGTAGTTGTCGGAGTCGACCGAGGGCAGCGTCTCGTCCACGGACCGCGGACCGCTGATCACCGCGGGGATCTCCAGCTGGGACAGCAGGTCAGGCAGCGGGTCGTCGGCGTGCACCGACACCAGCAGGACGCCGTCCACGCGGTGCGCTGCCAGATACTGCGCGAGCCGCTGCCGCTCCCGGTCGCTGCCCGCGAAGATCAGCAGCAACTGCATCTGCGTGTCGGACAGCTCCGCGCCGACGCCCTTGAGCATGCCCGAGAAGTAGGGCTCGGCGAAGAAGCGGGTCTCCGGCTCGGGCACCACCAGCGCGATCGCGTCGGTGCGGTTGGCCGCGAGGGCCCGCGCCGCCGTGTTCGGCACATAACCCAGCTCCGCGACCGCCGCCTCGACGGCCGCGCGCGTCGCGTCACTCACCCGGGGCGAGCCGTTGATCACCCGTGAAACCGTGCCCCGGCCCACTCCGGCCCGCGCGGCGACCTCTTCGAGGGTCGGCCTGCCGCCACTGCGGCCTCGTGCTCCGTGGCTTGCCATGGGTCCGCCCTCCCGTCACAACACATCGGCCTGGAATCTAACAGTCCCGCAGGACACGACCATCGTCCCGGATTCCACGCCCGGGCTCCGCGGACCGTCCGACCCCCTCCCCGAAGCTCCCCGTTTCCCCCACCGCCCTGCCCCGGCCGGACCGCCGTCGCCGCCCGGCGGGCGCCCTTCGGGTCGCACCCGGAGGGGGTTCGGGCCTTGCGCACAGGATCGGCCTGGGCGCACGCGGACGGGCTTCGGACCGTAACGGGCCCGGGGCTTCGGACCGTAACGGGCCCGGGGCTTCGGACCGTAACGGGCCCGGCGCTTCGGGCCGTACGAGCACAGGCCTTCCGGTCTCGCGGGGCACGGGGCTTTCCGTCGTACAGGCACGGGGTTTCCGGTCGTACGCGTACAGGCCTTCCGGTCTCGCAGGGCGCGGGCTTGCCCGATGTACGCGCAGGGGCGTTCCGGTCGCACGCGCGCAAGGTTCCTGTCGTACGAGCACGGGCCCTCCGGCTCGCCGGGCGCGGGCCTTCCCACCGTACGAGCACGGGGTTCGGGTCGGCCGAGCACGGGGTTCGGGTCGGCCGAGCACGGGCTCCCCGGCGTACGGGCGTGGGCGTTCCGGTCTCGCCGGGCACAGGGTTCCCGGCCGGCCCGCCGGGGCGTTCCGGTCTCGCCGGGCACGGGGCTCCCCCGTCGGCCGAGCGCGAGGCTTCGGAGCAGCCGAGCGCGTTCCCGTTTCGCCCAGCGGCAGCGTGGTGTGCAGATGGGTTCCGTTCCGGGCGGTGGGCGGGTTCCATGCGCAGGGGTGTGTGGATTCCGGTCGTGCTGTCACCGTGTCGTACGCCCTTCCGGTCCGGCTTCACGCGCCGAGCCTGTTCCAGTTAACAGCCCGATAACCGAACGCATCTGACCCCGCCGACTCCCTTGACACCCTCGCCCGCAGCGACGAACCTTCAACACATCACTGATGGGAGCGCTCCCACGCTACCTGGGTCATACACATCCCGCACGTTCCCCGCCCGAGCCGCAGCACGTCACAAGGGGCCGAGCAGCACCATTTTCAGGCCGGGGGGTCGGCACGTCAGGGCAACAGGAGGACGCAATGCGAGCACGTATCGGTACCCGTCGCAGGGCGATCGCCCTCGCGGCCGTCGCGTCGCTGGGCGCCGCACTGCTGGCAGGCTGTGCCGACGACGGCGACGGGTCGGACAAAACCTCGAGCGGTGACGGCGGCGGCAAGGGCAAGACCACCCTCACCGTCGGCCTGTTCGGCACGTTCGGCTTCAAGGAGGCCGGGCTGTTCGACGAGTACGAGAAGCTCAACCCGGACATCAACATCGAGCAGAACGTCATCGAGCGCAACGAGAACTACTACCCCGCGCTCGTCAACCACCTCACCACCAACAGCGGTCTGATGGACATCCAGGCCGTCGAGGTGGCCAACATCTCCGAGGTCGTCCAGACCCAGTCCGACAAGCTGCTCGACCTGTCGAAATACGGCAAGAAGAGCGACTACCTGGAATGGAAGTGGCAGCAGGCCACCACCGAGGGCGGCCAGACCGTCGGCCTCGGCACCGACGTCGGCCCGATGGCCATCTGCTACCGCAAGGACCTCTTCCAGCAGGCCGGTCTGCCCACCGACCGCGAGGAGGTCGGCAAGCTCTGGGCGGGCGACTGGGCGAAGCTCGTCGACGTCGGCCGCGACTACATGAAGAAGGCCCCGAAGGGCACCTACTTCATGGACTCCCCCGGCGGCCTGCTCAACGCGATCCTCGGCAGCGAGACCAAGAAGTTCTACGACGAGTCCGGCGAGGTCGTCTACAAGACCAACCCGGCCGTCAAGGACGGCTTCATGCTCACCGCCGAGGCCGCGCAGGACGGCGTGGTCGGCAACCAGACGCAGTTCCAGCCGGCCTGGGACCAGACGATCGCCAACAGCAAGTTCGCCGCGATCTCCTGCCCGCCGTGGATGCTCGGCACCATCAAGGGCAAGTCCAAGCCGGAGGCGAAGGGCCAGTGGGACGTGGCCCAGGCCCCCAAGTCCGGCAACTGGGGCGGCGCCTTCCTGGCCGTGCCCAAGTCCGGCAAGCACGCCGAGGAGGCCGCCAAGCTGGCCGCCTGGCTGACCGCGCCCGAGCAGCAGGTCAAGCTGTTCGCCAAGCAGGGCAGCTTCCCGAGCACCCCGGCCGTCTACACCTCGCCCGAGGTGACCGGCGCCAAGAACGAGATGACCGGTGACACCCCGATCGGCACGATCTTCGCCGAGGCCGCCAAGAACATCCCGGTGCAGATCATCGGCCCGAAGGACCTGATCGTCCAGCAGGGTCTGACGGACAACGGCGTCGCTCTCGCCGCCCAGGGCAAGTCGCCCCAGGAGGCCTGGGACGCGGCCGTGAAGACCATCGACAACAAGCTGGAGCAGTGACCGGCATGGCCGCCCGGCACGAAACCGCCGCGCCCCCCGTGAAGGAGGGGGGCGCGGCCCCGGTCCGCCCGACCGGAGAAGCAACCGCACAGGAGCAGCGGCACCGGGCCCGGCTGTCCCGCCGCTGGCAGCGGGACGTGCGCTGGAGCCCGTACGCGTTCGTCTCCCCGTTCTTCCTGCTGTTCATCGCCTTCGGCCTGTTCCCGCTGCTGTACACCGGCTGGGCCTCGCTGCACCAGGTGGAGGTGACCGCCCCGACCGACATGGACTGGGTGGGCCTGCGCAACTACACGCGCATCCTGGACGACGAGTTCTTCTGGAACGCGGCCGAGAACACCCTCACCATCGGGATCATCTCCACCGTCCCGCAGTTGCTGATGGCCCTCGGCATCGCGCACATCCTCAACTACAAGCTGCGGGCCTCGACCTTCTACCGGGTCGCGATGCTCGCCCCGTACGCCACCTCGATCGCCGCGGCCTCGCTGGTGTTCGTGCTGCTCTTCGGCCGCGACTACGGCATGGTCAACTGGGTCCTGAACTCGGTGGGCTTCGACAACGTCGACTGGCAGAACGACAAGTGGCCCTCGCAGTTCGCGGTGTCCACGATCGTCATCTGGCGCTGGACCGGCTACAACGCGCTGATCTACCTCGCGGCGATGCAGGCCATCCCGCAGGATCTGTACGAGTCGGCGGCGCTGGACGGGGCGAGCCGCTGGCGGCAGTTCCTGCATGTCACGCTGCCCGCGCTGCGTCCGACGATCCTGTTCACCTGCGTGGTGTCGACCATCGGTGCCTCGCAGCTGTTCGGCGAGCCGCTGCTGTTCGACGCGACCCGGGGTGCCTCGGGCGGCAGCGAGCACCAGTTCCAGACGCTCGGCCTGTACCTCTACGAGCAGGGCTGGGTGAACCAGCATCTGGGCCGCGCCTCCGCCATCGCCTGGACGATGTTCCTGATCCTCATCGTGATCGGGCTCGTCAACTACGTCATCTCGCGCCGGCTGCGCGCCAGTAGTTAGGAGAACCGGCCGTGACGACGACACTGACCCCGCCGCGCAAGAGCACTGCGCCGCCCAAGGCCCGTACGCGCGGGCTCCGGGCCGCCCGGGCGGGCGGCACGCTGCACGCCGGGCCCGTCGCGTACATCGTGCTCGCGCTGTTCACGATCGGCTCGCTGTTCCCGCTGGTGTGGACCGCGATCGCCGCCTCGCGGGACAACCAGCGCCTGGCGCAGACCCCGCCGCCGCTGTGGTTCGGCTCGAACCTCTTCGACAACCTCGAACTGGCCTGGACCGACGCCAACCTGGGCGAAGCGTTCATCAACACCACCTTCGTGGCCGGGGTGTCCGCGGCCACCATCGTGTTCCTGTCGACGATCGCCGGGTTCGCCTTCGCCAAGCTGCGGTTCAAGGGCCGTAACGCCATGATGCTGATCGTCGTCGGCACCATGATGGTTCCGCCGCAGCTCAGCGTGATCCCGCTGTACATGATGGTCGCCAAGCTCAACTGGTCCGACCAGTTGCAGGCGGTGATCCTGCCGTCGATCGTGAGCGCCTTCGGTGTGTTCTTCATGCGGCAGTACCTGCTCCAGGCGCTGCCGGACGAGGTCATCGAGGCGGCCCGGGTGGACGGGGCGAGCAGCTGGCGGGTGGTGTGGCACATCGTGTTCCCGGCGGCCCGGCCGGCGATGGCCGTGCTCGGCATGCTGACGTTCGTCCAGACCTGGAACGACTTCCTGTGGCCGTTCCTGGTGCTCAGCCAGACCGGCAACCCGACCGTGCAGGTCGCCGTTGCGGGTCTGGGCCGCGGCTACACGCCCGACCAGTCCCTGATCATGGCGGGCGCGCTGCTGGGCACGCTGCCGCTGCTGCTGGTCTTCGCGATCTTCGGCAAGCAGATCGTGGGCGGCATCATGCAGGGCGCGGTGAAGGGCTGACCCGGCCGCGCCGGGGGGCCGGGGGTGCCTGTGCCGTGGGGCGGGGCTGGGGCCGGGGGGCCTCGGCTTCGGTGCGCCTCGGCTGCCGCGGGGTGGTGGATGCCTCGGTGCGCCTCGGCTGCCGCGGGTGGCTGGGATCTCGGTACGGAGGTGCCTTGGCTGCCGCGGGTGGCCGGGGACCTCGGTACGGGGGTGCTTCGACTGCTGCGGGTGGCCGGGGACCTCGGTACGGGGGTGCCTCGCCTGCCGCTGGCGGCTCGGGACCTCGGTACGGGGGTGCCTCGCCTGCCGCTGGCGGCTCGGGACCTCGGTACGGGGGTGCCTCGCCTGCCGCTGGCCGGTCGATGCGTCCGCGCGGAGGCGCCTCAGCCGCCGCGGGTGGCTCGGGACTTCGGTGTGGGGGCGCCTCGGCCGCAACGGGCCGGCGGGTGCCTCGGCGCGGAGGTGCCTCGCCGTCCGGCGCCTCGCACCGCTGGACGTCGTACCGCTGGACCCCGTACCGGCGCCCGGCGCTCCGGCGTCACCGCCCCACAGCCCGAGGCACCGCCCACCGCACCACCCCCGGCATCCCGCGCAGGCCCCCGTGACACCCCCGCGCACACGGACGGCACCTCACCCGGGTGCCACGCCCGCCGCCTCCTTCCACAGGGCCAGGTCACCGCCGCCCCGGCCCTTCTCGACACCCCCCTCTTCCCTCTGTTCCTCCTATGGTCTCGACGACCCTCGATGGGAGCGCTTCCATGCCTGAGTCCGTACAGCCGGTGACCCCGGTGACCTTTCCTCCCGCCTTTCTCTGGGGCGCGGCGACATCCGCGTACCAGATCGAGGGGGCGGTGCGGGAGGACGGCCGCACGCCCTCGATCTGGGACACCTTCAGCCATACCCCGGGCAAGACGGCCGGCGGCGACACCGGTGACATCGCTGTCGACCACTACCACCGCTTCCGCGACGACGTGGCCCTGATGGCCGACCTGGGCCTGAACGCGTACCGCTTCTCGATCTCCTGGTCGCGGGTGCAGCCGACCGGCCGGGGGCCCGCGGTGCAGCGCGGCCTGGACTTCTACCGTTCGCTGGTCGACGAGCTCCTGGAGAAGGGCGTCAAGCCGGCGGTCACGCTCTACCACTGGGACCTGCCGCAGGAGCTGGAGGACGCCGGCGGCTGGCCGGCCCGCGACACGGCGTACCGGTTCGCGGAGTACGCGCAGATCGTCGGCGAGGCTCTCGGCGACCGTGTGGAGCAGTGGATCACGCTCAACGAGCCCTGGTGCAGCGCCTTCCTGGGCTACGGCTCCGGCGTGCACGCCCCGGGCCGTACCGACGGCGCGGCCGCGCTGCGTGCCGCGCACCACCTCGACCTGGCGCACGGCCTGGGGACGATCGCGCTGCGCTCGGTGATGCCGGCCCGCAACTCGGTGGCGGTGAGCCTCAACTCCTCCGTCGTACGCCCGCTCTCGCAGGACCCGGCGGACCTGGCGGCCGCACGCCGGATCGACGACCTGGCCAACGGCGTCTTCCACGGCCCGATGCTGCACGGCGCCTACCCGGAGTCGCTGCTGTCGGCGACCGCGGGCGTCACGGACTGGTCCTTCGTCCAGGACGGCGACCTGCGCACCGCGCACCAGCCGCTGGACGCGCTCGGCATCAACTACTACACGCCGACGCTCGTCTCGGCCCCCGATCGCGCCCCGCAGGGCCCGCGCTCCGACGGTCACGGCGCCAGCGACCACTCCCCGTGGCCCGGTTCGGAGGACGTGGCGTTCCACCAGACGCCCGGCGAGCGCACCGAGATGGGCTGGACCATCGACCCGACCGGTCTGCACGAGCTGATCATGCGCTTCAGCCGCGAGGCCCCGGGTGTCCCGCTGTACATCACCGAGAACGGCGCGGCCTACGACGACAAGCCCGACGGCGACGGCCGCGTCCACGACCCCGAGCGCATCGCCTACCTGCACAGCCACCTGTCCGCCGTACGCCGTGCCATCACCGACGGCGCCGACGTGCGCGGCTACTACCTGTGGTCCCTGATGGACAACTTCGAGTGGGCCTACGGCTACGGCAAGCGCTTCGGCGCGGTCTACGTCGACTACGCCACGCTCGCCCGCACCCCGAAGTCCAGCGCCCACTGGTACGGCCGTGCCGCCCGGTCGGGCGTCCTGCCGGAGGTGGACGCCCTCTGACGGCAACGGGGCGCGGCACCCTCCTCCCCGGGTGCCGCGCCCCGGCCGTCATCGGCGGTCAGTCGAGGTCCAGGTGGGCGAAGACCACGTCCCGCACCTTCCGTACGGCGGCGGGGTCGATCTCCGCGAGCACGCGGACGGCCGTGTCCCAGCCCGCGGGGGTGAGCGCCGCCGCGAGGAGGGCGCGGGCCCGCGGGAGGTCGGGGCCGCCCGGTGGCGGCAGAAGCCGGGCGGCCAGCCTACGGAGCGTCAGCAGGGTTGCGGGCGTGCCGCCGAAGAAGGACCGGGCCGTCATCCCGTCGGCCGCACAGGCGGTGTACGCGGCGAGCTGGGCGCACGCCTCGGCGCGCAGCCGCGCGTCCGTGATCCGCAGGGCGGCGTCCAGCGCGGCCTCATGGTCGCCGAGCGCGGCGTGGACCAGCGCCAGGGCGGGACGCCCTTGCGGTAACGGGATCCAGCTGAGCGGCATCCCGTCGAGCAGGCGGCGGGCCTCGAGCGGGTCGTCGACGGCTGCCATGAGCACCGCCAGCGCCTGCTCGTGGGGCGTGAGCCGCTCGACGGGGCCGGCGTTCGCCGTCCTGTTCAGCAGGACCTGCCGGACCAGCACACCGCGCTCGGCGTCGTGCCGGTCGACGGCGAGGAAGAACTCGGCGATGTCCAGCAGAGGCCTGGGCAGCAGGCGGTACAACCTGTGGTCCGCCAGTCCTTCGGCCCGGGCCGGGTCGCGCTCCCACAGCGCTTCGATCACCGACGCCGGCACGCTGCCACGCTCCATCAGCGACAGCGCTCTCAGACCCGGCAGGTCGCCGAACGCCTCGTCGAGCCGCTCCGTCGACCCGGAGCGTGCCAGGGCCTCGACGGCGGCCGTCTCCACGCTGCCCAGTCGCAGCGCGAGACCTGGCGTGGTCACCAGCTCGTACGCCCGCTCCGCCAGCCGCCGGGACCGTGGCAGGTCCTGCTGTGCGACGGCCAGCGCCACGGCGGAAGAGGCCCACGAGCGCGACATCGGCTCCCTGAGTGCCTCCGCCAGCCGCTCGGCGTCGTCGGCCCGGCCCGCCCTGGCGAGCGCCCCGGCGAGAACACCCAGGCGTACGTCCCGTTCGTAGGAGTCACGGGTGGCGGAGCTGGGCGCGCCGTGCTCCGCCTCGTGCAGCAGCCGCAGCGCCTCGTCGGGGGCGCCCGGGGCACGGCGGGCGGCGAGCGCGACCAGGCCTTCGGCGGCGAGCGTCCAGTTGGCCCGGTCGGCCGCGGCGAACAGCAGAGCATCGAGGCCGTCGACGGCACCGGCGTCCGCGAGGAGCCGGACGGCCTGCTCGACGAGGCCCGGCTCCGACGGGTCCGGCCACTGCTGCGCCAGGTTCAGCAGCGCGTTCGCCGTCTCCCGCGGCCGGCCCGCACGCGCCCATCCCAGGGCGAGCGAGCGCCACATCTCCGAGCGTTCCGAGGCCGGCGCGGCCAGCCGTCTCCTCGTCCCCGCGGTGTCGAGGAGCTGCTGGGCCTCGGCCAGGCGGTTCGCGACGACGAGCCCGCACACCACCCCGGGCACGCTGTCCGGGGAGGGCACGGGCGGCTCCTCCCCCAGTGCCGCCTGGACCAGTTCGACCATGGCCGCGGCCCGCCCGGGGCTCGGTTCGTGGAGTGCCTGCGCGACCGCCGCCGGGAGGTTGCCGTGGCGGACCGTGCCGCGCCGGGCGAGGCCGGTCACGGCGTCGTAGATCTCGTCCGCTTCTTCGCGTGCGCCGGCCGTCGACCATGCCTCGGCGACGGTGACGAGGGCACGGACGCGGTGCGGCAGGAAGTGGATCGACTCGGCGACCTGCCGGGCGCGGCGGAGCATGCCGGCCGCCGGCGTCGGATCCGCCAACAGCACTGCGGTCCCGGCCAGGGCGTCGACCAGATGCCGTCTGCCCTCGTCGCGCGGCGGATTCAGCGGAGCCAGCGCCTGGACCGCCTCGCCCTCCAGGCCGCGCAGTGCCAGGGCCTGGGCGAGTACTCCGCGGGCCGCCACGACCTGCCAGGAAGGGGAGCCGATGTCGGCCTCCGGCCCGGCCTCCGCCAGCCTGACCGCCTCCCGGGCGAGCCCCACCGCCCGCCGGTCGCCCGTCTCGGCGAGTTCCCGGGCCACGCCGCTCAGCGCACGGGCCCGGTCCAGGGGCCGCAGCACGCTGTGGGCCAGCCCGATCGCGTGCCGGACCCTGCCCAGCCGGGCGTACACCGCCGGTATGTCCGGGTGCAGTGAGGCGTTGCGCTGCGCCACGAGGTCCTCCGCCGCGGCGAGCGCCGCGAGTCCCTCCAGGTCGCCCGGGGCGTCATGCGTGAGGATCTCCCGGGCCGCGCCCATCTCCGCAAGGCACGCCGCGTCGCTCCCGGTGGCGCCCCGCAGCAGGTCGTGCCGCCGGGCGTCCACGGCCAGGGCCGCGAGCCGGCCGGAGTCCCGGAGGAACGCGAGCAGACGGCCGTACGGCTGGAGCAGGTACACCGGCGTCCGCTCGGGCCAGCCGCCTTCCTCGTACGACGTCGCCCATGCGTGCAGACGGTCCAGGTAGATGTCCAGATCGGGGCCGAGGTCCTGCTGGGCCGTGCTGAGGAGGCTCTCGTGGGCGAGGAGGTAGCCGCGGGCGGACGTGTACAGCGCCAGGTCGTCGCCGTAGCCCTCGGGACCGCTGCCGCCGCCTCCCGATACCCGGCCGCGCAGTCTCAGGATGCGCCCGAACGCGCTGCTCAGTCGGCGGTTCAGCTCGAAGGCGGGTTCGCCGGTGAGTTCTCGCAGGTCGTCGGTGGTGAGTGTGCCGCGGGCCGCGGTCAGGAGGCCGACGAGGTCGCGTTGCAGCCGGTCCCCGGACAGCGCCTTGTGGAGGTCGTGCGTCGCCTCGTACTGGGTGTGGCGGGACGCCTGCGTGGCCTCGAGCCGCGTCACCCGGCAGTCGCGCAGCGGGTGGTCGCCCTTCACGTCGGCCGGCAGGCCCGGGCTCGTGCGGCTGGTGACCAGGACGCGGACGTTGGGCGGGGGGCGTTCGGGGAGCAGCGCCGCGATGCTGGTGCCGGCGCTGCCCAGGGTGAGGGACTGGTCCTCGTCCAGGCCGTCCACGATCAGCAGGAGTGTGCGGTCCTGCTGTGCCAGCTGCTCCGCCGCCTGCCGCAGCAGGAGCCTGCGTTCACCGTCTCGGGCGGCCGGGGAGCCGGGGGTGAGGGGTTCGCGGCCCACGATCGCCGCGAGCTGGTCGACGACGGCCGCGGTGTACGCGTCGCTGTCCGACTGGCCTGCCTGGCGCGCGGTGATGAAGAACCACACCGGGACGACGCCGCGGGGCGGGTGCAGCGCGAACCAGGACGCGAGCGCCGTCTTGCCCGCCCAGGGCGGGCCCTGGAGCCAGAGGTAGGAGTCCTGGCCCGCGCAGAAGGAGACCAGATCGGCGAGGTGCGGCTGCCGTTCCTCCAGCCGCTCCGGTGCGATGTCGGCGAGCTGGGCCCGGTAGGCCTCCTGGAGGAGGTGCAGCGTGCTGGGCGGCGCCACGGAGGGCAGTGCCGTGAAGCGGAGTTCCTGCCCCAACAGCTCTTCCAGCGCAGCCTGTTCGGTGGCGTCCAGGGCGTCCGCCCAGCGGTCGACCCGGCTCGCGGCGATGCGTCCTGGGCCGTCCCCGCGGTGGTGGCGGGTCACGACGCCGACCAGTCGTCCGCCGCTGAAGACGGCCGCACCCGACATGCCCTCCCACGCGTCCCGCCGCGGGTCCGGGTCCTCTGGGGGTGCCGCCATGACCGCCAGGTCCAGTGTCCCCTCACGCCGGTTGGACAGCACCGCGCACGCGGCCTGCACGTGTTCGGCGTCCCGGAAGCGGGAACCGTCGGGTGTCGTACGGAGTTTGAAGCGGGGGAAGCCCAGCGCGGTGCAGCGTACGACGGCGTCCTGTTCGCCGAGCCTGCCGTACGTCACCATCGGCGGGCCGTGCCGGTCGGTTTCGATGCCGGGCCGGTCGGTGTCGCTGCCGTGCCCGCCGGCCTCGTCCTGCAGTTCGAGCACGGCCACGTCGATGCCGGGGTGGGTCCAGCGCACCTCGGCAGCGGCCAGGCGTCGGCCCGGCCGATCCGCCTCGAACAGGACACGGACGTCCGCCGCGCCGTGCACGACGTGGGCGGCTGTCAGGACCTTGCCCGGAGCGACGAGGTAACCCGAACCCCGTCGTCCCGGGCCGTCGCCGGGCAGCCGGACGACGATCTGCGCGACACGCTCCGGGCGCAGCCCCGGGTCAGAGGCGCTCGTCGTCAACCTCGCCGCCCGAGATCAGCACCGTACGCGCCGCTCCGCCGCCCGCCGGGACGGCCTTGGGCGTCAGGGTGACCGTGACGCGCTGGGTGTGGCCGTTCGCGTATCTGCCGTTCGCCGTGGCGTCGACCACCCACAGCCGGACCTTGGCGTCCGCTCCCCCTTCACGGCTGACGGCGACGGTCGCCTCGACCTCCACGGGGCCGAGTTCGAACCGCACGGCCTCGCCCTCGCCGTCCGCCAGGGCCGTCGTCAGCTGATGCCTCAACTCGCGGATCATGTCGGCAAGTTCGATCACGGCTCCCCCTCGGTGGCGCGGTGCTCAGATGCTACAAGCGGGCCGCGCCCCCGTGGTCCGGCCGTGGTCAGTTGCCGGCCGCGAACGCCTTGGTGAAGGCGTGCTTGTCCTGGAGGATCGAGCTGCAGGTGGGGTCGGCGTAGTTCTTGGCGCCGCCGGTGCACTGCTGGTCGCGGGTGGCGGACCACATGGAGAGCCAGCCGATCCCCTTGGACCTGGCGAAGTTCACCAGCTGGGTGGCGTCGTCGACCTTGAAGATCTCGGAGGTGACGTCGTTGACGCCGATCATCGGGGTGACGGCGACGGCCTTCCAGGCGGCGGCGTCGGAGAGGCCGAGCACGCCCTTGATCTGGGCCTGGGTGGCGGTGGCGGCCTGTTCGGCGTAGGTGCCCATGTCGCCGCTGTAGGCGGGGCCGTAGTCCATGGCCATGATGTTCACGGCGCTGATCTTCACGTTGTTCTTCTTGGCGTCCGCCAGGAGGTTCACGCCGTCCTGGGTGAGGCCCTCGGGCATGACCGGGAGGGTGAAGGAGACGTCCAGGTCGGGGTGCTGCTGCTGGAGCTTGGCTATCGCCTGGGCGCGGCGGGTGTTGGCGGCCGTGTTCGGCAACGCGCCGCCCTCGACGTCGAAGTCGGCCTTGGTGAGCCGGTAGGTGTCGACGACCTTGCCGTAGGCCGCCGCGAGCGCGTCCACGGAGGTGCAGGCGGTGGCCAGTTCGCTGCCGGCGGCGCCGCCGAAGGAGACCCGGACGTCGCCGCCCTTGGCGCGCAGGGCTCCGATCTGCGCGGCGACCGCGTCGCTCCCGAGGTCGGTGACGCCGCCCCACTTGGGTGTGCAGCCGCCGCCGTCGGTGACGAAGGCGAGGTTGTACTGCTTCACACCCGTCGCCTGGGCGTTCGCGACCAGGTCGAAGGACGGGTAGAGGCTGGTGTCGACGTACGGGGCGAAGCCGGCGGTGGCCGGGGTGCCGGTGCCGGTGCTCTCCGAGGGGGAGGCCGTGGGGGTCGCGGTCGGTGTCGCGGTCGGTGTCGCGGTCGGCTTCGGGGGCGCGGTGGGGCTTGCGGTGGGGCTTGCGGTGGGGCTTGCGGTGGGCGTCGGGGACTGGGTCGGGCGGCCGGTGGGCTCGGGGGTGGCGCCGCCGTCGGTGGAACAGGTGCCTCCGTCGATACGGCAGCCCGTGGGATCGGCCGTGCCGTTCACGACGAAGCCGACGGTGACCGACTCGCCGGCGCTCAGTCCGTCCGTGTCCCACTTGGGCGGCGTCACGGTGACGTGCTGCCCGGACACGCTCGACTCCGCGTTCCACAGCGAGCCCAGCTTCGCGCCGGCCGGCAGGTCGAACTCCAGCTTCCAGTCGGCCTTCTTCTGGCCGCTGTTGTTCGTCACGACGTACTGCGCGGTGTAGCCGGTCGACCAGTCGCTGGTCTTGGTGTACGCGGCGCCGACGCCCGCGGCCTGTGCGGTGCCGGTGAACAGGAACGCCCCGCCGCCCACCACCGCCGCGGCGACCAGTCCGCCGATCGCCTTGGTCCTGCCGCCGATCCTGCGCCGGTGCGTACTCATCGCGTGCCTGCCTTCTGCCGTTCGGAGCGTCCTCGGGGGTGAGGTGCGGCAGCACGCTAGCGACCCGGAATCGGGCAATCGGCCTGATCCGGACGGGGGTTCGAGATCTTAGGGCCCGCTTAAGGAAGGCATCGGGACCGGTTAAAGGTCGAGACCAATGTGACAGGCTGCGAGGCCGGCTCAGGCCCGTCGGCCCCAGCCCGTCACCCCGCCCGGTCTCTCCACCCTGGCGCGGCGCGGGCCGCCTCGCCGGCGGCGTACCGGGCCCCGGTGCCCTCGGCGCCGTGGCTCGCCCGCCCGCGCGTCGAGCTGGATCCAGATGCGGACCTCCGTGCCGCCGAGGACCGACGCGCCGATCGTCACGTCGCCGCCCGTGGACTCGGCGAGGCGGCGGACGATGTCCAGGCCGAGGCCGGTGGAGCCGTCGGTGCCTGAGCCGCGGCCGCGGGCCATCGCCGCGGCCGGGTCGGGTATCCCGGGGCCCGCGTCGGAGACGAGGACGATGACCGCGTCCTCGCCGTTGTGGACGTCGACCGCGAAGGCGGTGCCCTCCGGGGTGTGCCGGAAGACGTTGCCGAGCAGGGCGTCGAGCGCGGCGGCCAGGTCGGCGCGGGCCACGGGTATGCGCACCGGCCGGTCCACGCCGGCCACCCGCCACTTGCGGCCCTCGTCCTCGGCGAGCGCCGACCAGAACCCCATGCGCTCGCGCACCACTTCGGCGGCGTCGCAGCCCGCGCCGGGCCCGGCGGCCGCGGTCTGCGGCTTGGCCTCCCGGGCGGTACGGATGATGGTGTCGACCTCCCTCTCCAGCTGGGCGACCGCGGCCCGGGTCTGCTCGGCGGCCGGCCCGTCGCCCAGCGAGGCCGCGTTGAGCCGCAGCACGGTCAGCGGGGTGCGCAGCCGGTGGGACAGATCGGCGGCGAGTTCCCGTTCGTTGGCGAGGAGCTGGACGACCTGGTCGGCCATGGAGTTGAACGCGACCGCGGCGAGCCGCAGTTCGGTCGGCCCCTCCTCCGGCACGCGGGCGCCCAGCTTGCCCTCGCCCAGCTCGCGGGCGCCCTCGACGAGCCGCTGGGCGGGCTGCACCATGCGCACCCCGAGCCGGTCGGCGACGGCCACCGAGCCGACGATCAGGGCGAGTCCGACCCCGGCGAGCACGGCCCAGGCGGTGCCGACGCCCTTGTCGACGGCGGCGTCGGGCACATACACCTCGACCACCGCGATCTGGCCGGAGCCGAGCGCGACCGGCTGCAGCAGGACCGAGCCGCCGGGCGCCTCGGCGGTGGAGGCGCGGCCCATCCTGCGGGTGGCCTCGATGTCCTCGGCGGCGGCCCGCCTGCGGCCGATCTCCACGGCCGGGGCGCCCTCGCCGCCGGGTATGTGCAGGGCGGTGCCGGAGGAGTCGGAACCGGCGGAGGCGACGAACCGCTCCAACTGCTCGCGGTCGGTGGTGATGGACAGCGCCGGGGCGATCTCCGCCGCGTCCCGCTCGGCGTTGGAGAAGGCCCGGTCGCGGGCCATCTCGCGGATGACGAGGCCGAGCGGCACGGCGAAGGCGACCACCACCATCGCGGTGACCGCGAGCGAGACCTTGACCAGTGCCCACCTCATCGCACGGGCCCCGGCGGTTCGAGCTTGACCCCGACGCCCCGCAGGGTGTGCAGATAGCGCGGGTCGGCGGCCGTCTCGCCCAGCTTGCGGCGCAGCCAGGACAGATGGACGTCGATGGTCTGGTCGTCGCCGTACGACTGCTGCCACACCTCGGCGAGCAGTTCTCGGCGCGGTACGACGACACCGGGGCGGCCGGCGAGGAAGGCGAGGAGGTCGAACTCGCGGCGGGTGAGGTCGAGCCGGACGCCGTCCAGCTCGGCCTGGCGGCGCAGCGGGTCGACGGTCAGCCCGCCCACCCGCAGCACCGACGAGGGCGCGGCCTCCGCGGTGGCGGCACGGGAGCGGCGTAGGACGGCGGCGATGCGGGCCGACAGGTGCTCGACCGAGAACGGCTTGGTCAGGTAGTCGTCCGCGCCCGCGTTGAGCAGCCGGACGATCTCCGTCTCGTCGTCCCGCGCGGTGGCGATGATCACGGGGACGTCGGTGATGCCGCGCAGCATCTTCAGCGCCTCGGACCCGTCCAGATCGGGCAGGCCGAGGTCCAGGATGACCACGTCGAAACGGTGATGGGCGACCTCGCGCAGCGCCTCCAGCGCGGTGCCGACGCTGCGCACCAGGTGGGCGGCGTCGGTCAGATGCCGGATGAGCGCCGAGCGGACGAACTGGTCGTCCTCGACCACGAGCACACTTGCCATGCGCCGCACCGTACGCCATGCCGTCGAGCCGGATCGGAGCCTGTGGACAACTCAGCGCCTGTGCACACGGTGAGGCGGGTGAGGCAGTATGGCCCGCGATGCGCAGAGGACTCGTACACGCACTGGCCTGGTCGCTCGCCACGGGCGCGGCGGTCACGCTGTCGTGGTGGGGTGTGCGCACGGTCCTGGACTCCACGGCGTACGACCCGCCGCGCGCCCTGCCGGTCACGGCGGACGCGACCGCGCCAGGGTCGAAGCCGCTCGCGACCTCGGCGAGCACGCACCGGCCGCATCCGTCGCCGAGCCCGTCGGCGTCGGCGCCCGCGAAGGAGTCCCCGAAGCCGAGCTCCCCCGCGCCGACCCGCACCCCGTCGCCGCCCGCCGCCACGGGCCCGGCCCCGTCCCCCTCCTCCGGCCAGGTCAAGAGCTACGCCACCGACGGCGGCCGGGCCGTGTTCGACCTGCGTGGGTCGTACGCGACGCTGGTGACGGCGACGCCCGAGACGGGCTGGTCGATGCAGGTGTGGAAGACGGAGTCGTGGATCCGGGTGGAGTTCAGCTCCGGCGCGGACCGGGTGTCGGTGTTCTGCACCTGGCACGACGGCCCGCCGCGGGTCGAGGTCGGCACCTACTGAGCCACGGCACTCCGCGCCGCGTCCGCCGCCGGACCGGTCAGCGGAACACCGACGCCGGTGGCGCGGGCGAGGCCACCGCCGCCGCATCGGTCACCGGTACGGCACCCCCCGCGAAGTCGGTGAGCGGCCGCCCGTGCTCCACGCGGCCCGGGTGCGGGTCGGAGGCCGTACGACGGGTCAGCTCGGCCAGCGGCAGGGGGCGGTCGCTCGCGACCAGCACGGCGTTGCCGAAGCGCCGGCCCCGCAGGACGGTCGGGTCGGCCAGCAGCGCCAGCTCGGCGAACCGGGCGGCTGCCGTGGCGATCTGGCCGCGCAGATGCGCGAGCGGCGGCCCGTCGGCGAGGTTGGCCGCGTACAGGCCGCCCGGCTTCAGTGCCCGGCGGACCTCGTCGAGGAACTCGGTCGAGGTCAGGTGGGCCGGGGTGCGGGCGCCGCTGAAGACATCGGCGACGACGAGGTCGGCCCAGCCGTCGGGCACCTTCGCGAGCCCCTCGCGGGCGTCCACCGACCGCACCCGGATGCGTGCGCCCGGCTCCAAGGGCAGTTCCCGTCGCACCAGTTGCACCAGCGGCGCGTCGAACTCCACCACCTGCTGGGTGGAGCGGGGCCGGGTCGCGGCGACGTAGCGGGCGAGGGTCAGGGCGCCGCCGCCGAGGTGGACCGCCTGGATCGGCCGCCCGGCGGGCGCGGCGAGATCGACGACGTGCCCGAGCCGCCGCTGGTACTCGAAGGACAGGTACGCGGGATCATCCAGGTCGACGTGCGACTGCGGCGCCCCGTCGATGAGCAGGGTCCAGGCCCGCGCCCGGTCCCGGTCGGGTATGAGTTCGGCGAGTCCCCCGTCGACGGTTTCGACGACGGACTCGGCGGCACCCCGCCGGGCGTTCCTGGACTTTCCCATGAAGGCATTGTCCCAGCACACGGACCCGGGAGGCGCGGGGAGACCTCACCGGCGGCTGTCGGCGGCCTCGATCAACCGGGCCGCCTCCCCGAGAGCGGCCCGCAGGACGGCCGGGTCGGTGGCCAGATCGGCGTCCCCGGGCGGCAGCAGCCAGTCGGACCCCTCCACCGGCGGCTCAGGGGCGACGAGGCTCAGCCCTCGCCCCTCGGTCTCCACACATGTGCTGCCGGGCACGTCCCACGCCGCCGCCGTACCCGACGGCACCAGGAAGCCCAGCGTCCCGCAGCCGTCGTCGTGCAGCACCGGCCCGACCCCGTCACCGGCGCCCCGCCGCAGGATGTCGACCGCTTCCAGACCCTGCCGCGCCGGCACCGTCACCAGGTCCCACGCGGGCGACGGCGTACTGGCTTGCATCCCGCCCTCCACTACGAACCTCCTCGTTCGTGCGGGTCGGGAGTCGGGCGGCTCCCGGTCCATGGGGTTCAACGCGGGGCCGCGTCAACGGCTACGGCGGAAGTCAGCCGCAAAGGATGGCAGTTCATGGCAGATCTTGGATGAGATATCCGGTTTGTAGCCAAACACCGCGTGGCGGCCCGGTCGCAGCAGGTACGTTCTTGCCCGCCGGAATCCGGGCGTCACAGTGGGACAGGTCAGACATAAGGCCACATCCGTCAAGTCGCCCGCTCTCCGGCATGGTTCGACGGTTCGCACGAGAGGACCCGGCCATGACGTCGTCCACGGTGACCTCGTCCCAGCCCCATCGGCCCCCACGGCCGAACCTCGCCTTCCGTCGGCTGCGCGGCCGGCGTTCCCCGGCCGAGTTCGCCGCGGAGGTACGGCGGGCCGCCCGCGAGATCGGCGAGCAGGTCAGCTGTGACGCGCGCTACATCGGCCGGGTGGAGGCGGGCGAGATCCGCTGCCCCAACTACGCGTACGAACGGGTGTTCCTGCACATGTTCCCCGGCCGCACGCTCACCGACCTGGGCTTCGCGCCCCGTTCGGCGGTCCGCGGCCGCGCCGCGCGCCCCGTCCCGCCGGACTCCCCCGCGAGCCCGGCGTTCCCCACCGGTGAGACACGGGAGGGCCCCGATCCGTATGACCCGCAGGACCCCTTCGAGACGTACGACAACTATGAGGAGAGCGACGTGCTGCGTCGCGCATTCATGACCGGCGGGGGCGCGACCGTGGCCGCCGCCTCACTGGGACCCTTCGGTCTCGCCCTCGACGCCACGGCCGCGCCACGCCTCGGCCACCGCGTCGGGTCGGGCGAGGCGGGTGCCCTGGAGGAAGCCGTCCGCAGGATCCGGCTGCTCGACGACCGGCACGGCGCCGACGGCCTCTACCGGCGCGCGGCGGCCCCGCTGCGCGCCGCGTACGCGCTGCTGGACGCCGGCACGACCCGGCAGACCACCACCGACCGGCTCCACTCCGGCGCCGGTGAGCTGGCGATCTCGGTGGGCTGGCTGGCGCACGACTCGGGCCGGTTCGACGACGCACGCTCGCACTACGCGGAGGCGCTCGCGACCGCGCGGATGAACGGTGACGCAGGGCTGGAGGCGCACGCCTTCTGCAACACCGCGTTCCTCGCGCGGGACGCCGGGCGCCCGCGCGAGGCGGTGCGTGCCGCGCAGGCCGCCCAGCGCATCGCCCGGCCGCTCGGCTCGCCCCGGCTGATGTCGCTGCTGGCGCTGCGCGAGGCGGGCGGCTGGGCGGGGCTCGCCGACCGCACCGGCTGCGAACAGGCCCTCGCGCGAGCGCAGGCCCTCTACGAGCGAGGCCCCTCGGACGCCGACCCCGAGTGGATGAGCTTCTACGGAGAGGCCGAACTGGAGGGCCTCGAGGCGCAGTGCTGGTCCGCGCTGGGCGACTGGCCGCGCGCGGCCCGGCACGCGGCACGGGCCGCGCATCTGCAGGACCCGCACTTCACCCGCAACATCGCCCTCTACACGGCCGAGCTGGCGGACGACCTCGCGCGCGGGGGCCACCCCGACGAGGCGGCGTCCGCCGGGCTGCGGGTGCTGGAGCTGCTGGGCGAGGTGCAGTCCTCCCGCATCCAGACGATGCTCGCGGGCACCGCGCGCGTGCTGCTGCCGCACCGGCGGGCGTCGGGGGTGTCGCGATTCCTGGAGAAGCACGCCTCGCTGCCGCGTACGGCGTGAGGCACACGCGTGTGCGTACGAGGTGACGCTCACGC
This sequence comes from Streptomyces sp. NPDC096205, assembly GCF_044763135.1. Lineage (NCBI taxonomy): Bacteria > Bacillati > Actinomycetota > Actinomycetes > Kitasatosporales > Streptomycetaceae > Streptomyces > Streptomyces sp. NPDC096205. The sequence continues at coordinate 1,239,848 of NZ_JBIWFS010000002.1, forward strand.
ATGTGCGTTACGGCGTCAGCGCCTCGGCCGCCGGGTGGCGCGGGTCAGCCGGCCAGGTGCCCCAGGTCGTTCCAGCTCTCGACGGCCGGCTCGCCGTAGGCCCAGCCCAGCACCGACAGGGAGGTCGGATTGAGGCGGATACGGGCGGCGAAGTCGATCGGCAGGCCCAGCCAGCGCGCGCCGATGGTGCGCAGGATGTGCCCGTGGGCGAAGACGAGGACGTCCCGGTCGGCTTCGCGCGCCCAGGCGACGACCTCGTCCGCGCGGGCGCTCACCTCGGCGAGCGTCTCGCCCTCGGGGACGCCGTCGCGCCAGATCAGCCAGCCGGGGCGTATCGCCTGTATCTCGGCGGGGGTCATGCCCTCGTAGGCGCCGTAGTGGTACTCCATGAGCGCGTCCCAGGTGGTCGCGCGGTCACCGAACCCGGCGAGTTCGCAGGTCTCCCGCGCGCGGACGAGCGGGCTGGTGCGCACCTCCACGCCGGGCAGCCCGTCGAACGGCGCCCGGTGCAGGCGCTCGCCGAGCAGCTTGGCGCCGCGGCGGCCCTCCTCCAGCAGCGGCACGTCCGTGCGGCCGGTGTGCTTGCCGGACAGCGACCACTCGGTCTGTCCGTGCCGGGCCAGCAGGATGCGCGGTGCCATGGGGGGCCTTTCCGGGAGAAACCACAGGCGGAACCCCTCCATCATCGCGCACGCCGTACCGGGGCAACCCCGGGGCCGGGGGCTGCGTCTTTGAGGGCCGGAGCCCCGCACAGGCGTGGCATACGGCGTAAAGTGGCCGACCGGGCCATCCGGCGCCACGCACGGAGACAGGGGGAGGGCGATCGGATGCCGCAGTCCGAGATGTTGCGCGCGGAGGCGGCACCACCGCGTCTGCGCTGGTGGACCGAGCTGCCCCTGATCCTGCTGGTCTACGCCTGCTACTCGGCCGGCCGGCTCCTCGCCCGGGACGACGTCACGACGGCCGTCGACCACGGCCTGGCGATCCTGCGCGTCGAGAAGTTCCTCCACCTCAACGCCGAACACCCGCTCAACCGGCTGTTCACCCGTCACACCTGGCTGGGCGTGCCGGCCGACTTCTGGTACGCCTCGCTGCACTACCTGATCACGCCCGCGCTGCTGGTGTGGCTGTTCCGCTCGCGTGCGGTGCGCTACCGGGCGGCCCGCACCTGGCTGATGACCTCGACGTTCCTCGGCCTGATCGGGTTCTCGCTGCTGCCGACCTGCCCGCCCCGGCTGCTCGACGCGGGGCACGGCTTCGTGGACACGATGGCCCAGTACAGCTCGTACGGCTGGTGGGGCGGCGAGGCGAGCGCGCCGCGCGGGATGGGCAATCTGACGAACCAGTACGCGGCGATGCCGAGCCTGCATGTGGGCTGGGCGCTGTGGTGCGGGGTCATGCTGTGGCGGTTCGGCGGGACGCGCCTGGCGAAGACGGCCGGTGTGGTCTACCCGCTGGTGACCACGATCGTGGTGATGGGCACCGCCAACCACTACTTCCTCGACGCCGCCGCGGGCGCCGCCGTGATGGGCGTCGGCCTGCTGCTGACGCCGCTCGTGCTGCGGGCGGCGGACCGCGTCCGCGGGTCCGTGGCGCTGCGGTCCGGCAGTTCCCCGCAGGTCTCCGAGGGCGCACAGGCCCCGATTGTCAGTGGCGGATGCCAGACTTCGGCGGGTGAGCGATTTCCACGGCAGCGTGAGTCCGCCCTCCCCCAGGGAGCCGGGCCGGACGCCTCCCCCGCGGACACGGGCGACGGGGCTCCGGCAGCGGCTCGCTGAGCTGCGCGGCCCCGAGGTGGCGGCGAGAGCGCTGGACGCGCGCGCCCTCGCCGCGCTGGCCGCCAACCCCGGGTGCCGGCGGCGGGCGATCCTCGACGGGGCGGGGGTGGACAAGGCGGCGCTGGCGAGCGCGCTGGGCTCCCCCTCGGCCTTCGGCCAGTCCCAGTTCGCGCTCACGCGCGGCAACGCCTTCGAGGCGAAGGTCAAGGCGGACGGCGGCGCGGAGCTGCTGCGGCTGGTGCACCGGGTGCTGGCGCCGGGCACCGAGCCGCCGCACGAGGCGTCCGTGCCCGACCTGTCGGCGATCGGCCCCGAGGGCCGTACGGCGCGCACCGCGCTGGCGCTGCGCGAGGCCGTCGAGGCACCGGGCACCTGGACGCTGCTCGACCATCCGATGCTCGCGCTGGACGTCGCGGGCTCGCCGGCCTTCCTGGAGCCGGACGCGGTCGTGGTGCACCCCGACGGGTCCTGGTCGGTGGTGGAGATCAAGTCGTTCCCGATGCTGGACGGTTCGGCGGACCCGGCGAAGGTGGGCGCGGCCGCCCGGCAGGCCGCGGTGTACGTGCTGGCGCTGGAGGAGGTCGCCGCGCGGCTGGAGGCGCCCCCGCGCGTGCATCACCGCGTCGTGCTGGTGTGCCCCAAGGACTTCTCCAACCAGCCCACCGCCTCCGCCGTCGACGTACGCAAGCAGCGGGCGGTGACCCGGCGCCAGCTGGCCCGGCTCACCCGGCTCGAGGAGATCGCCGACGCCCTGCCGGAGGGGGTGTGCTTCTCCCCCGAGCTGCCGGCCGAGGAGCTGGCGGCGGCCGTCGCCTGCGTGCCCGCGACCTACGCGCCGGAGTGCCTGTCCGCCTGTGAGCTGGCCTTCCACTGCCGCGACCGGGCCCGCGCCGCCGACGTGGTGACCACGCTGGGCCGCCCGGTCCGCGCGGAGCTGGGCGCCCTGACCACGGTCACCGACGTCCTCGCGGCCGCGCGCGGGGAGAGCGGCGACCCCGATGACCCGGCGGTGGCGGCACTGCGCCGGGCGGCCCGGCTGCGGGCCGAGGCCCTGGGCGGGGCGCGGGCGGAGGTCGCCGTATGTCGCTGATCGCCACGCTCGCCCGGCTGGAGGCCGTCGAGACCGGGGTCGCGCAGCCGTTGGCCACGGTGCGGCACCGGCATCTGTCCGAGCGGCCGCTGGTGTGCGTGCCGCTGACCACCGCGGGTGAGGCGGGCGCCCCGCTGGGCGCCCTGGTGGGCACCGACCGGGACGCGCCCCGGCTGCTGGTGGTGCCGCAGCCGCGCGACCGCGACCTGAGGTCCGCGTTCCTCGCCGACCTGGCGGACGTCGTCCTGCCGTACATCGAGTCGTACGCCGATGCCGTCGAGGTCGCCGAGCGCACCGAGACCGACCCGGAGACCGGCAAGCGGGTCAAGGTCGAGGTCGACCTGTGCGCGGACGCGCCGCAGCTGATCGTGCCGAGCCGGGCCGGTGTGGAGTACGTGCGGCTGCTGGGGCGCTCGATGCGCTTTCGGCGTACGGCCGAGCAGGACCCGGAGACGCCCTATCCGGCGCCGCCGCGCGTGCCGCTGCTGGGCCGCTGGCTCACCCACTTCGGGGAGCGGGCGCGGGTGCCGGGCTCCTCGCTGCTGCTGGCGCTGACCGATGTGCTGGCCCGGCACTGGGCGACCGGCCAGTCCACCCTGGAGGACCAGCACCTGGGCGCTCTGCTCGCGTGGATCGACCCGCCCGCGGGCTCGACGGGTGCCGAGGCCGCGCTGCGGGCCGAGCTGGCGCGGGACGCCGGGGGGCAGCTGGAGTGGCCGCCCGCGGGCCCGGCCACCGACCCGGCGTTCGACAACAAGCTGCTCGCGCCGGCGTTCGAGCGCTACGACAAGGCGCGCGCGGCGCTCGCCGCCGCCGAGGACGGCCTCCAGGCCGACGACCGCCTCGGCGAGCTCACCGCGGCCGAGCGGCACATCCGCGACCTCGTCCTCAGCCGCACCCGCCCCACCTGGGACGCGCTCTGGCGGGGCCTGGACCTGCTGCGGGCCCTGCCCGAGGCGGCGCACGCCGAGGAGCGGTGGACGCGCGACCGCTGGTCGTTCACCGGGCACCGCGACCGCGTGCTGGCGGGCGAGCCCCCGCAGCCGCGCCGCGACGACGCGGTGACGGCGGCGAACAAGCTGGCCGCGCGCGAGCGCGAGCAGGCCCGCCTGGAGGCGCAGGAAGCGCTCGACGACCCGCTGGTGATGGCCGGGCGGCGGCTGGCCGGGGAGGCGTTCGCCGGTGAGGTCGTCGACGTCGTCATGGCGTACTCCGAGGGCAAGCGGCCGAGCCCCCGCCCGCTGGTGACGCTCCGCACCGACGACCGGCCGCATGTCGGGGAGCGCGCGCGGGTGTACCGCTCGCTGGGCGGCAAGCCGCAGACGGCGGAGGTGGTGGGGTACGAGGAGAGCGCGCAGGACGCCCTGGTGGTGCTGCGCATTCTCGACAAGATGGGCCGCGGCAAGGAGCCGGAGCCCGGTTCGGTGCCGGAGAAGGGCGACGCGCTCTGCTTCACCGCCTTCGAGCACGAGCAGCGCGGCGGCGCGAAGCTGCCCGACGCGGAGAACACCCCGTGGACCCACGGCGGCCCGCCCGGCGAGGAGCCGGCGCCCGCGGCCGACCCCGTCACCGAGGAGGACCTGCTGTGACCACGCAGACCGCGTTCGACCCCGGCGCCGCCGCGACCCGGGCCACCGAGGCGATCCTGCACGACACGCTGCACGGCACCGACCGCGGTGTCGTGGTGGACTCCCCGCCCGGGGCCGGCAAGTCCACGCTGGTGGTGCGCGCGGCGCTGGAGCTGGCGGAGGCGGGCCGCCCGCTGATGGTGGTCGCGCAGACCAACGCCCAGGTCGACGACCTGGTGCTGCGGCTCGCCGAGAAGAGCCCGGAGCTGCCGGTGGGTCGCCTGCACAGCAGCGACTCGGACCCGTACGACAAGGCGCTGGACGACCTGCCGAACGTACGCAAGTCGGCGAAGGCGGGCGACCTGGCCGGCCTGCCGGTGGTGATCTCCACGGCGGCGAAGTGGGCGCATGTGAAGGTCGACGAGCCCTGGCGGCATGCGATCGTCGACGAGGCGTACCAGATGCGCTCGGACGGGCTGCTGGCCGTGGCGGGCCTGTTCGAGCGGGCGCTGTTCGTGGGTGACCCGGGGCAGCTGGACCCGTTCGCGATCGTGGGCAGCGAGCAGTGGGCGGGCCTGTCGTACGACCCGTCGGCGTCGGCGGTGACGACGCTGCTGGCGCACAACCCGGGCCTGCCGCAGCACCGCCTCCCGGTGTCCTGGCGGTTGCCGGCCTCGGCGGCCCCGCTGGTGTCGGACGCGTTCTACCCGTACACGCCGTTCCGCAGCGGCACCGGGCACGGCGACCGGCGGCTCACCTTCGCGGTGCGCTCGGACGGCTCGGGCCCCGACCGGGTGATCGACGAGGCGGCGGAGTCCGGCTGGGGCCTGCTGGAGCTGCCCGCCAGACACACGCCCCGCACGGACCCGGAGGCCGTACGGGCGGTCGCGGCGGTGGTACGGCGCCTGCTGGACCGGGGCGGCGCGGCGCTCTCGGAGCGCTCACCGGACCCGACGCCCCTCACGGCCGACCGCATCGCCGTCGGCACGGCCCACCGCGACCAGGCGGCCGCGATCCGCGCAGCCCTGGCGGAACTGGGCGCGGCGGACGTCACCGTCGACACCGCCAACCGACTCCAGGGCCGCGAGTACGACGTCACGGTCGTCCTCCACCCCCTGTCCGGCCGCCCCGACGCCACGGCCTTCCACCTGGAGACCGGCCGCCTCTGCGTCCTCGCCTCCCGCCACCGCCACGCCTGCATCATGATCTGCCGCGCAGGCGTGACAGACCTCCTGGACGACTACCCGTCCACGGAGCCGGTCCAGCTGGGCACGGTGGTGAAGTTCCCGGACGGCTGGGAGGCCAACCACGCGGTCCTGGCCCGCCTGGCGGAACACCGGGTCAGCTGGCGGCCCTGAGACGGGCCGCCAGGACGGTGCGTCAGTGGCGGGTGAGAGAGCCGAGGGCGCCGGTCGCCTGGTCGAGGACGTTGCCGATGGTGCAGTGGTTGGTGTGGTCGCCCGTCCAGGCGCCCCCGACGGGCACGACCGCGAGTTCCTGGAGACAGACGGCGGCGGCGCTGAAGTTCCAGTTGTTGGCGGCGTTGACGCCGGGGCCCAACGCTGAGTCTCCGTCGTTCGCGAAGGCGGGCGTGGTGGTCATGAGGGCAGCGGCGGCCAGCAGGCCGCAGGTGATGATCTTGCGCATGCCGTGACAAACGCCGCGGAGCCCAACCGGTCACGGGCCTCGCGCCAGAGGCCCTCTTGCGCCCCGCGCGACAATGGAGGGTGGTCCGCCCGCAGGCGCGCCATCGGACACGTACGAGGAGGACATGACATGGCGGAGCACACGCCGCGCCCGAACGAGCCGCGGCTACGCCCCGCGCCCCTGCTCTTCGAGCCCGCCGAGGCCGCCGGGGACCCGGAGCACTTCTTCGACCTGGAGTCGATCGACGACCCGCGGGCGCTGCTCGCGCGGGCGACGGAGCTGACGCAGGCGTTCCGTGCGGCGGCCGACCGGGCGATGGAGTTCCAGGCGATCGCGGCGGCGCAGCTGGCCGACCCGCGGCGCTTCGACCGGCTCACGGCCGCGGCCATCGCGGAGCGGGCCGAGTGGACCGAGGACTATGCCAAGAAGATGGTGGAGTTCGGCCAGAGCCTGCTGCGCGGCGAGAACGGCGCGGGTCACGCCGACCCGGTCTGACCCGACCGCCCGCCCGCCCGGCATATGCCAGCCGGGCGGGCAAGATACTCCTGCCCGCCCACCCCTGTCCCGATTTCCGGCAACCCAGGGAGACGGCACGCTCACACCCGGTACATCTGGTGGGCATGAGCAGCTTTCGGAACGACCTCGCGGGAGTCACCCCGGACGGAGCCGCCTGGCTCGCCTCGGCAGGAACGTATCCGCGTAGCACGCTCGCGTTCTGGGAGGAGCGCCCGGACGCCCCGGTGGTCCTGCCGTGCGGCTCCGCCTTCGACGTGGTGAGCGCGCCCGCGATGTTCGGCCGCCGGATGCTGGACCGGCTGTGGGACGACGGTCCGGGCTCCGGCCCGGTGGCGGCCTACCGCGGCCGCATGCTGCTGTTCGCCGCGCCGGGCACGGCCCAGCGGCTGCCGTCGCTGCTGGAGTGGGAGGAGTTCGGCTCCCGCGACCGGGCCCGTGACCGCGACGACCGCGACCACGACCCCGACCTCGGCGGCAGCAGCCGTACGGCGGCGATCCCGCCCCTGCTCTGCCACGGCACCGGCGACGCCGTGACCGTCCCCGCGCCGGCCGGCGGCCCCGCCGAACCGGGCCCCCTGGAGTCCCGCTGGCTCGTCGCCCCCGACACCCGTCAGCCCTGGCTGCCGGGGCCGGAGGTACTGCTCTGGGCGGCCGTACGGGCGGCCCGTGCGGCGGTGCGGATATCGATTTTTCCTCCCGCCGATCAGGATGCTAAGGTCTACGACGTCAGCAGGCGCCGCTAGCTCAGTTGGTTAGAGCAGCTGACTCTTAATCAGCGGGTCCGGGGTTCGAGTCCCTGGCGGCGCACAGCTAAAAGGTCGCTGACCTGGATGAGCGCCCTCGGTTCTCCGAGGGCGCTCATCTGTTTTCTCCGTACGCGATGCCGCTGCCCGTACGCAGTCTCACGCCGGGGCGATCTTCACGGTCCACGCCCCCGCAGGGGTCCGCCCCTCCACCTCCACGCGTACGTCGTCACCCGGCACGGTGAAGCTCTCGCCGACACCGACCGGCGCGTCCGCGAGAGGCGGATAGACGGAGGTGTCCCAGCATGCCTCGGTCTCCGGGTGGGCGTCGATCACCTCCACCGGCCCGCGTCCGGAGGCGGCCGCGCTGCTCACCCGGTACACCAGCACCCCCGAGCGGCAGGTACCCCTGTCGTTGCCGACGGGGCCGCGCGCCTCGAAGGCCAGCGCGCTGTCCGGCCCGGTGCGCACGACGGCCAGCTTGGTGCCGCGGCCCAGTCCGAAGACCGGCGCGCCCGCGGCCCCGGCCACCGCGACGCCGGGGCCCGCGCCGAGCGGCTCCAGCGTGAGCCACGTCGGCCCGCCGCCCGGCACGCACACCACCTGGCGCGGCTCCAGCCAGCCCAGCTTCCACTTGTGCCAGGCGAACAGGTCCGGCGCGAGGCCGAACTGGCTGCCCATCAGGTCCCAGTCGCCGACGTACGTGTCCCAGTCGCCGGTGCCGTCGGCCGGCCGGTGATAGAGGTCCGGCAGGTCGAAGACATGCCCGGTCTCATGGGCGAGGACGAGCCGGTCCGGCGGATGCTTCTCGAACACGGTGACGAACCTGCGGATCTCCGTGCCGTCGGCCCGCAGCGGCACGTCCAGGTTGACGACCTTGGTGGCGTCGGAGTCCACCCCGGGCGCGTCCGGGTCGGCGACGAAGTACACGACGTCGTACGCCGAGAAGTCGACCTGTCCGTCGGAGACGGCGAGGGCGTCACGCAGATAGGCGGCGCGATGGGCGGCGTTCCAGTCGCGCCGTATGGCGTACGCGGTGGAGGGGCGGGGCATGGTGAGCCACTGCCGCAGCGGGCGCGGGCGCAGGGTGAACCGGCCGTAGGAGGCACGCTCGAAGAAGGTGCTGGTGGCGGGGAAGTGATCGGCCGTCAGCTGCTCCGGGCTGGTCAGCGGCTCGGCGTCCGGGAAGGACAGAAAGACCAGGACGGCGTTCAGCTCACGGGCCGGCTTCGGATAGGCGGCGTTCCAGGTGTCGACGCCCTCGGAGTGATGGGCCTCGGTGCGCGTGAGGGCGCAGGGGGAGGAGGAGAAGGGCTCGGCGACCGAGGGGGCGCCGATGAAGGAGGTGGCGGCGAGCGCCGACATCGTGGTGAGGACGGCCGCGGTGCTGCGCAGTGGGGGGCGCGGAAAACGACGCGGCACAGGAACCTCCGGATGCGGTACACGGGGACACCGCGTCCAGCCTGTGCGACTTTATTGATATATGCCCTGTTTGCCTGCATCGGACGGGTGAGCACCCGGCGGCAACGCCCCCGAGCACCCGGCAGGCGCCCCCCGAGGAGCCGGTGCGTACGCCACCGAGCGCCGGGCCACGCCCCCGACACCCCCGAACCGCTCACGGTCCGTCACAATCGGTCGGCTGCCGAAGAAACCTGTCCAGCCAGGGGCAGAAACGATCCATCAGAAAGGCGGGTCATCACGCGGCGTACGGGGGACACTGAAGAACGGCTGGAAGGGCCGGAAGGCAGCCTCTATGATCGGCACACTTTCCTGACACTTCCTGCCCGGACAGAGATCGAGCAGAGACCCAGCAGATCGAGTGCACTGCGGGAGCGAGCGGTGAGCGCAGCGTCCGAAGGGCCGACGGCCGCGGCAGACCTCGTCCGGCCGGCCGTCACAGACAGTGATCCCGAAGCTTCTCGTCGTACCGGCACGGAGGTCACCCGGGCGGTGGAGGCGGGAGCTTCCTTCCGGTCCGCGTTCGCCTCGGCGCCGCTGGCGATGGCCGTCGTCGACCGGGACGGACTGGTCGTGACCGCCAACGACAATTTCACGGCGCTCTTCGGCACCGCCGCGCGCCCGCCCGCCGGACAGGTCGCCGCCGAGCTGGTCGACCTGACCTCCGACGGCCGTACCTGGCACGCCTACCGCGAGGTGCTGCGCGGTAGGCGGGCCCGGCTGCGCTGCACCCGCCGGGTCAAGCACCCGGACGGACACGCGATGTGGGTGCAGGTCACCGTGGCCCCGCTGCACGAGGGCTTCCAGGGCGTGCTGCTGTCCGTCGCCGACATCAGCGCCCGCCGCGAACTCCAGGCGCGGCTGCGCCATCTGCAGATGCACGACCCGGTGACCCGGCTGCCCAACCGCACCCTGTTCTTCGAACGGCTGACCGCCGCCCTGGAGTCCGAGCCGGAGGAGCGCGGCAGCACCGGCCGGATCGGCCTGTGCTATCTGGACCTGGACGGCTTCAAGGCGATCAACGACACCCTCGGCCATCGCGTCGGCGACCGCCTGCTCGCCGCCGTCGCCGAACGTCTCACCCGCTGCGCCGACGAGGCCGGCTTCGCACGCGCCGGCGCGCCGCTGGTCGCGAGACTCGGCGGCGACGAGTTCGCGCTGCTCGTGGAGGACTCCACCGGCACCGAACAGCTCGCCGATCTCGCCGAGTCGGTGCTGCGCGCCCTGCGTGCGCCCTTCGACCTGTCCGGCCGGCGGCTGTCGGTGACCGCGTCCGTCGGGGTCGTCGAGCGGCTCGCCGCCGACACCACCGCGACGGGGCTGATGCAGGCCGCCGACACCACGCTGTACTGGGCCAAGGCCGACGGCAAGGACCGCTGGACACTGTTCGACCCCGAGCGCAACGCCCACCGCATGACCCGTCAGGCCCTCGCCTCCACGCTCCGGCCCGGCATCGAACGCGGCGAGTTCCGGCTGGAGTACCAGCCGCTGGTCGGCATGGCGGACGGGCGACTGCGCGGGGTGGAGGCGCTGGTGCGCTGGGACCACCCGCAGTTCGGCATCTTGACGCCGAATCGGTTCATCGGACTGGCCGAGGAGGACGGCGCGATCGTGCCGCTCGGCCGCTGGGTGCTGGCCACCGCCTGCCGTCAGGCCCGCCGCTGGCAGCTCGAACACCCCGCCGAGGAACCCCTGTTCGTCAGCGTCAACGTCGCCGTGCGCCAGGTGTGGGACTCCGACCTGGTGGCGGACGTGGACCGGGTCCTCGGCGAGACGGGGCTGGCTCCCGAGCTGCTCCAGATCGAGCTCACCGAGTCGGCCGTGATGGGCTCCGCCGGCCGCCCCCTCCAGGTGCTCCAGGCCCTCAGCGCCATGGGCGTGCGCATCGCCATCGACGACTTCGGCACCGGCTACTCCAACCTCGCCTATCTCTCCCGGCTGCCGGTGGACGTGCTGAAGCTGGACGGCTCCTTCGTCCGCGGCTTCCAGTACGAGGGGGAGGGCGCGCCGCCGAACCCGGCCGACGAGGTCGTCGTGGAGGCGATGATCCAGCTCGCCCACCGGCTCGGGCTGACCGTCACCGCGGAGTGCGTGGAGACACCCGCGCAGGCCGAACGGCTGCGGCGGATCGGCTGCGACACCGGCCAGGGCTGGCTGTACTCACGGCCGGTGGCGCCGGATCGTATCTCCGGCCTGCGGGCGGGGACGTCCTACGCCGTCGGCAAGTCGTAGGCGTCGGGCGGGTACGTCCTACGCCGTCGGCAAGTCGCAGGCATCGGGCGGGTACGTCCTACGCCCGCGGCAAGTCGTAGGCGTCGGGCGGGTACGTCCTACGCCGTCGGCAAGTCGTAGGCGTCGGCGATGAGTTCGTAGGAGCGCAGCCGGAACTCGCCGCTGTGGGCGTTGCCCGTGATCATCAGTTCGTCGGCGCCGGTGCGCTTCTGAAGGTCGTCCAGGCCCGAGCGGACCTCGTCCGGCGTGCCGTGGATCACGTTGGCGTTCCAGGAGTCCATGAACTCCTGCTCCAGGGGGCTGAACTCATAGGCCTCCGCCTCCTCCGGGGAGGGCACCAGGCCCGGCCGGCCGGTGCGCAGCCGGATCATGCTCAGCGCGGCGGCCCTGACCTGGCGGCGGGCCTCCTTCTCCTCGTCGGCGGCGAGCGCGGACACGCCGATCAGGGCGTACGGCGCGTCGAGGACGGCGGACGGCTTGAAGGACTCCCGGTACAGGTCGAGCGCCGGGACGGTGTTGCGCGCGGAGAAGTGATGGGCGAAGGCGAACGGCAGCCCGAGCAGGCCGGCCAGCCGGGCGCTGAACCCGGAGGAGCCCAGCAGCCAGAGCGGCGGCCGGTGCGGGGACTGCACGCCGCCCGGCGAGGTCGCCTGGACGGGGCCGGGGACGGCGTGGATCCGGCGGTAGGGGTGGCCGTCGGGGAAGTCGTCGTCGAGGAACCGGGTCAGCTCGGCGAGCTGCTGCGGGAAGTCGTCGGCGCCCTCGTCCAGGGTGTCGGAGCGGCGCAGCGCGGCGGCCGTGGCGCCGTCGGTGCCGGGGGCGCGGCCCAGGCCGAGGTCGATACGGCCGGGGGCCATGGCCTCCAGCGTGCCGAACTGCTCGGCGATGACCAGCGGGGCGTGGTTGGGCAGCATCACGCCGCCCGAGCCGAGCCGGATGCGGTCGGTGTGGGCGGCGAGGTGGGCGAGGATCACGGCCGGTGAGGAGGAGGCGACGCCGGGCATGGAGTGGTGCTCGGCGACCCAGTAGCGGTGGAAGCCCCGGGACTCGGCCAGCCGGGCGAGCGCCACGCTGGTGCGCAGGGCGTCGGTGGCGGTCCGGCCGGAGCCGACGGTCGCGAGATCCAGTACGGAGAGGGGGACGGGGGCGCTCCCCCGGGTCGTGCCTCGGATCTCGTCTGCCGCCACGGGGTGCCTCCAGAGTGCTGCTGTGCTGTCCTCCACGCGTTAACAGGAGACTGTCTCCGGTTATTTCCCCGGGCTCGGGCCCGTACGAGGGGATGTCGGGTGACGAGGGGGGCTACGCCGCGCCTGCTGGGTACCCGTACTGCTCGACATGCCAAGGAAGAACGGCCGGAAGAACAGCCGGAAGGGGCGACATGACCGCACTCGGATTCCTCTGCCCGAGCGATCACCCGAAGGACGACTACCCACGGATCGAGCAGCTCCTCGCGAGCGACGTCCGGGTGGATGTGATCGGCACGGACACCGACGAGGACGCCCGCCGGGTGGAGGTGCTGCGCCGAATGGGGGCCGCGGACCGGCTCGCGGCGGATGTCGAGGCGCTGCGGCTGGCGGGCGCCGAGGCGGTGGTGTGGGCCTCCACGAGCGGCAGCTTCGTGCACGGCTGGGAGGGTGCCCATGAGCAGGTGCGCTCGCTGGCCCGCGCCGCCGGGATGCCCGCGTCCTCCACGTCGTTCGCCTTCGTGCACGCGGCGCAGGAGATCGGGGTGCGCCGGGTGGCGCTCGCGGCCACCTACCCGGACGACGTGGCGGGGCTGTTCGCGGACTTCCTGCGGTCGGCCGGCCTGGAGGTGGTCGCGGTGCGCGCCGCCGGGGTCGGCAGTGCGGCGGATGCCGCGGCCTGGGGCGGCCCGGAGTTGTTCGCGCTGGCCGAGCAGGCCGACAGCGGTGAGGCGGAGGCGGTCCTCGTCCCGGACACGACCCTGCACACGGCCGCCCATCTGCCGGCCCTGGAGAAGTCGCTGGGCAAGCCTGTCCTGACGGCCAACCAGGTGACGGTCTGGGAGGCGCTGCGGCTGACCGACCGCCGGGTGAACGCGCCCGCGCTGGGCGCACTGTTCACCCGGGAGCCGATCGTTCAGGTGTGAGTGCGTATGAACAGCCGTAGAGCGAAGAAACGGGAAACGAACAAATAACGCTCATATCACCGTTGCATAACGTCCCTCCATGAGTCCGCATAGCTCCCGGGGAGCGGGCAGGCGCCACCACCGGTCTGTGTACGGGCAGATCTGGCAAGGCTCTTGGAGGTCGCGTGTCCATGTCCGAGTTCCCGAACCTGTCCCGCCGGGGCTTCCTCAACAGAACCGCGGCTGTCGGCGGCCTGCTCACCGTCCCCGGGCTGCTGGCCGCCTGCAGCAAGACGGCCGGCGCCGACGGCGAGAGCTCGAGCCTGGAGCAGCTGAAGAAGCAGGGCTATGTCCGGGTGGCGTACGCGAACGAGGCCCCCTACGGCTACGAGGAGGGCGGGCAGCTCAAGGGCGAGGCGCCCACGCTGCACCGGGAGATCTTCAAGGCCCTGGGCATCGGCGAGCTGCGCCCGACCTTCTCCGAGTGGGACGGCCTGATCCCCGGGCTGCAGGCCGGCAAGTACGACGTGATCAGCGCGGGCATGGCCATCGTCCCGGAGCGCTGCGAGAAGGCCCTGTTCTCCGAGCCCGAGTTCATCTCCCCCACCGCGCTGCTGGTGAAGCGGGGCAACCCGCGGAAGCTGACCGACCTGGCGTCGGCGAAGAAGGCCGGGGCGAGCATCGGTGTGATGGCCGGAGCGGTGGAGAAGACCTACGCCACGGCCGCCGGGATCGCCGAGGACGACCTGAAGACGCTGCAGAAGCCGCAGGACGGCGCGGACGCCGTCAAGAGCGGCCGGATCGACGCGTTCCTGCTGACCAGCATCTCGCTGAACTGGCTCGCCAAGAACAACAGCGGCCTGGAGGTCACCGACCCCTTCGTCCCGGAACTGGACGGGGTGAAGCAGTACAGCCCCGGCGGCGCGGTCTTCCGCGAGGGCCAGGAGGAGCTGCGGGACGCCTTCAACGGCGAGCTGAAGAAGATCACCGCCGACGCCGGGCGCTATGTGCGGCTCATCGGCGAGTACGGCTTCGGCAAGGAGACCATCCCGCCGGCGAACCTGCGCACCGCCGACCTGTGCAAGGCCTGACGGGGACGCCTGCCCATGGGTGACTTCTACACATACTTCTTCGACCATCTCCCGGACGTCGGCTCCGGGCTGTGGGTGACGGTCGAGGCCACCGTGCTCGGCGCGCTCGTCGCGCTCGCGCTGTCCTTCGTCTTCGGTCTCATGGCGAACAGCGGGCCCGCGCTCGCGCGGGGGGTGTCACGGGTCGTCGTGGAGTTCTTCCGCGGCACCTCGCTGTACGTCCAGTTGTTCTGGCTGTACTACGCCTTCCCGCTGCTCTTCGGCTACGAGCTCACACCGCTGTTCTGCGGGGTGCTGGCCTTCGGCATGAACTACGGCGCGTACGGCTCCGAGGTCGTGCGCGGCGCGCTGAACGCCGTACCGAAGGGGCAGTGGGAGGCGGCGGTCGCGCTGAACATGACGCCACTGCAGCGGATGCGCCGGGTGGTGCTGCCGCAGGCGTGGGTCCAGATGATCCCGTCGTTCACGAACCTGCTGATCCAGCTGCTGAAGTGCACTCCGCTGCTGTGGCTGATCACCGCGAGCGACCTGACGACGGTGGTGCAGCAGATGCGTGACCGCACCGGCGAGACGACCTGGGCCTTCGTGACGCTGCTGGTGATGTACTTCGTCCTCGCCTACGCCCTGACGCTGCTGATGAACGCCCTGGAGCGGCACGCGAAGGCCCGGCTCGGCCGGCCCGTGAACGCCCGCGGCACCGCCGCCGTGAAGGCGCCCGGCGTGCCGGGAGGTGTCCGGTGAGCTACGACTGGGACTGGGAGGCCTTCCGCGACGCGCTGCCGATCCTGCTGGAGGGCTTCCGTACGACGCTGCTGGCCACGGTGCTCGGCACGCTGGTGGCCGCCGTCCTCGGACTGGTGGTCGCGATGGCCGGGCGGGCCCCGACCCGGCTGGTGACCTGGCCGGTGCGGGCGGCCACCGAGTTCGTACGGTCCACCCCGCTGCTGGTGCAGCTGGTCGGTGCCTACGCGATCTTCGACACCGTGGAACCGCTGACCATCGGCATCACGGTGCTCGGCATCCACTACGCCTCCTATCTGTCGGAGGTGTACCGGGCGGGCATCGACGCCGTGCCGAAGGGCCAGTGGGAGGCGTGCCGGGCGCTGTCGATGTCACCGCGCCGCACCTGGCAGGCGGTGATCCTGCCGCAGGCGGTGCGCAAGGTGCTGCCCGCGCTCGGCAACTACGGCATCGCCATGTTCAAGGAGACCCCCTTCCTGGCCGTGATCACGGTCACGGAGATGGTCGCGGAGGCCCGGGAGTACGGCGCGGACCACTTCGTCTACGCCGAGACCTTCACGCTCGCGGGCCTGATCTTCCTCGCGGCGAGCTATCCGACCTCGCTGCTGATGAGAAAGCTGGAGAGGCGCCTTGGCCACTGATCCCCTGACGAAGACGAGTCCCGACGACGAGCGCGACGCGCGGCTCCCTCAGGCGGCGGACCATCTGGTCGCCTTCGACCGGGTGGTCAAGCGCTACGGCGACCATGTCGTCCTCGACCAGCTGGACTTCACCGTCGAGCGCGGCCAGCACGTGACCCTGATCGGGCCGAGCGGCTCGGGCAAGACCACGATCCTCAGGCTGCTGATGACGCTGGAGCGGGTCAGCGACGGCATGATCCTGGTGGACGGGCAGCCGCTCACCCACATGCCGGGCCCGAGCGGCTCGCTCAGGCCGGCGAACGAGAAGTACCAGCGCGAGATCCGCAAGAAGATCGGCATGGTCTTCCAGCAGTTCAACCTGTTCCCGAACATGAGCGTGCTGCAGAACATCACCGAGGCGCCGGTCAACGTGCTCGGCATGGACCGCGCCGAGGCCGAGGACCGGGCCCGGGAGCTGCTCGGGACGGTGGGCCTGGCGGACAAGATCACCGCGCATCCGACCCAGCTGTCCGGCGGTCAGCAGCAGCGGGTGGCGATCGCCCGGGCCCTCGCCATGCGGCCGGAGATCCTGCTGCTCGACGAGGTGACCTCGGCCCTGGACCCGGAGCTGGTGGCCGGGGTGCTCGACCTGCTGCGGGAGATCGCGCACACCACGGACATCACGCTGCTGTGCGTGACCCACGAGATGAACTTCGCCCGGGACGTCTCCGACCGCGTGATGATGTTCGACCGGGGCAAGGTCATCGAGTCCGGCCCGCCGGAGAAGCTGTTCGGCGAGCCGGAGCAGGTGCGGACGCGGGAGTTCCTGAGCGCGGTGCTGTGACACCGGGGCGCCGCCCGCACCGAACCGCCGGGCGGCGTCCCCACAGCGACCGAACAAGCGACCGGACAAGCGACCGGACCGGACAAGCGGCTGGACTTGCTGATGGCATATGCCAGCGGGGCATCCCCCTGCTGACGGGGCCGGAATCTCGTCAACACCCGCTCACTACAAGCCGTTTGACAGTTATCGTTGAGTGGGTCCGAGCCTCGGATCACGGCACTGAGAAGCGACCGCAGGGGGAAACCGTGGCGCTCAAGCACGAGCCGACCGCGCCGTACCACTCGGCACAGGACGCCCTGCGCGTCCTGGAGGCCGTGGCACGGCACACCACCGGCGTCACCGACGCCGAACTCGCCCGCGAGACCCGCCTCGGCACGGAGCGCCTGACCAGCCTCCTGCTGATGCTGCGCCGCGAGGGCTACGTCGAACAGGTCGCCGACGGCGCGTACGTCACCGGCGACGCGCTCGCCCGGCTGAGCTCGGCCCATCACCACGAGGAGGCCCTGCGGGAGAAGCTCCAGCAGACCCTGAACCGGCTGCGCGACTCGGTCGGCGCCGCCGTGTACATCAGCCGGTACGTCGACGGCGAGGTCAAGGTCACCCAGTACGCCGACAGCCCGGCCACGCCCGCGGTCAACGAGTGGGTGGACTTCCGCTACTCGGCGCACGCCACCGCGGTCGGCAAGAGCCTGCTGGGCCAGCTCGACCACAACGGCCGGCGCGACCATCTCTCCCGGCACAAGATGGCCCGCCTCACCTCGCGCACGATCACCAGCGACAAGCTGCTGCTGTCCCGGCTGGAGGCCCAGCCGCCGACCGTGCCCGTCCTGGACCTCCAGGAGTACGCCGTCGGCACGGTCTGCGCGGCCGTCCCGATCACCGCCGGCTCCTCGGTCGGCTGCCTCGCCCTGTCCCTGCCGCTGGAACACGCCCACCGGCTCCGCCAGGCCGCCGACACCCTCAACCGGAACGCGGCGCCCGTACTGCTCTCCCTGGCGATCTAGCCGCTGCTCCTGGTCCCGAGGCTGGTGGTCACGAGCACCCCTCGGGACCAGGTAGTATTTTCTTCGTCGCCGGCCGCGGAAAGCGGAAGGCGGGAGTCATGCGCCGCTAGCTCAGTTGGTTAGAGCAGCTGACTCTTAATCAGCGGGTCCGGGGTTCGAGTCCCTGGCGGCGCACAGCGGAAGGGCCTCTCGCGAGAGCGAGGGGCCCTTCGGCGTTCGGTCACAGCGGCAGATACGAGGAGATCGTCGCGTAGGCCACCATGAAGCCGACGCAGAGGACGACGATCCCGCCGAGGAACACCAGGACCCCTGCGGTGCCCGCCGCCGCGAGACCGCGCCGCGGGGCCAGGGCCGTGGCCCTCACCCGCGCCCCCTCCGCGTAGCGCACGGTGACGAAGTCGCCCTCGATCACCGTGCCGGGCCCGCCCTCCTCCTCGAACCGCACGACTCGGCCGTCGCGCGCGGTGAACTCGTAGACATGGCGCAGGGCCGTACGCACCGAGGAGTCACGGCCTCCGTGCGTGGTCGTGTACACGCGCAGGCAGCGCGCCTCGGCGGTGAGCCCGCTGCTCCAGGCAGCGCGCAGCCGCAGCCAGCTGCGCACCACGAAGCAGGCCATGCCGACGGCCAGGGCCATGATCAGGGCCGGGCCCAGATAGAAAATGACGTCCATCACGCTTCCCCCGAAGTCGTGTCGGTGTTCCCCCAGCGCCGCCGTGGTCGTGGCGGCGCAGGGGGAACCTACCCGCGGGGTGAGGTGTGTTCGCTCAAGCCTTGCTCAGAACGTGACGTCCGAGCAGGCGTAGAACGCGTTGCCCGTGTCGGCGATCGTCCAGACCGCGAGGATCACATGCCGACCGCTGAGCCCGGACGGCAGGGTCCCGCTGTGGGAGAGGGTGGACGGGGGCCGCTGACCGCCGTAGGGGACGGTCAGGAACGGGGTGAGGTTGAGGTCGGACCGGGCGAGGTTGTGGTTCTGGTTCCAGCCCGGCTTGGTGACGTAGTACTTGAAGTCGGTCGTGGCGTGCATCGCGGTGAACTGCCAGCGGAAGGTGTAGCTCTGTCCGCCGGTGACCTTGGTGGCGGGCCAGGCACCGCCGGACGGCGTGCGCGGCGAGCTGAGCGGGGCGAACTGGCCCAGGCCCGCGTTGCAGATCTGTCCGTCGGCGGGGCCCGAGCCGGGGAAGCCCTTCGGGCCCTCGACGCTCTGCGGCTCCCACTGGATCGACCCGCAGCCGGTCACGGTGCCGTTCTGGCACAGCTTCTGCCGGCTGATGGGGAGGTCGGTGTAGCCGTGGCCGCTGGCGCCGCCGGAGGAGAGCACGAACGCTCCGGTGGTGGCGAGTCCCACCGCGGCGGCGTAGAACTTGGTCCTTTTGCGCATACTGCCGCTCCTGGAGAACGTGGGGAGTTCAGTGAGCCGTGCAGGGGTAGGTCTAGACCAAGTTCGAGGTTATTGCCGTTAATTGAACATGTCCATACCAATCACGGCCCGGCTTCTCCCCGCCCCGCACAGAACGCCACCGTCAGGTCCTTCACCAGCGCCTTGCGCTCGTAGTCGTCCAGCTCGACCAGGCCGCGCACGGTCAGCCGCGTCAGGGTGTCCTCCACCGAGTCGACCACCGACGTCAGCACGGTCGCCCGGTTCCGGGCGTCCAGCGCGGCGATCCGGCGGCGGTGCATCGCGGCCGCCACCTCCGGGGCGTACTCCACCCGCACCGGCTGCACCGAGAACACCTCCAGTCCCACCGGCGCCGCCTCCGCCGCCACCAGCCGGGTCAGGCCCTCCCCTGCCGCCGCCACCGACCCCTCCCCCGGCGTCTCCACCGGCACCCGGGCGAGCGCGGCCTCCACGCATTCGCGCAGGTACGCCTCGTGGTCCTCCACTCCGAGCACCGCCCGCGCGGTGTCCCTCACCCGCCACACCACCAGCACGACCACCCGCAGCGCGACGCCGCTCGCGTCGGCCGCGGGCATGGCCTCGCTCCTCCAGTGCCGCAGCCGTACGTCCACACGGCGGCGCAGCAGCAGCGGGTTGATCCACATCAGGCCGGAGCGGCGGACCGTACCGCGGTAGCGGCCGAACAGGCCCAGCACCCAGGCCCTGCCCGTGCGGCCGCGCGCCAGACCGCCGAACCCGAACAGGGTCAGCGCACCCGCCCCCGCGTACGCCGCCCACTGGGCCGGGCCGAGGCCCGCCGCGTGCGGCAGTGGCAGGCCCAGGGCCTCCAGCACGGTGGGAGGCAGCAGGCCCGCCCACCATGACGTGGCCGCGCAGCCCGCCGCCCCGCAGGCTCCGGCCAGTACGCCCGCCGAGCCGGGCAGGACCCGGGCAGGCCGCTCCGCCAGCGAGGGGTCCGGCTCCGGGAGCGGCCGCGGGGTGGCTGCCGCCGGGCGGCGGACACGGGGCTGTTCCCCCGTGCCCTGTCTGCGGGCGACCACCGCGGGCTTCAGCGGCAGGAGTTCCGGGTCGGGGTCGTCCCGGAAGAGGAGGTGGACGGGGATCTCGGTCGTCGACTCGTTCTGGATCAGCCGGGCGGGCCTCGACGGGCCCTCCGGTTCCGGGGTCTGTGGAGTGGTCGTGGTCATGCTTGCCTCCAGCCTCCGCGCCAGATGCGTCATGGGTGTGCCGCGGCCCGCGGGTGCGGGCCGTATGTGGCTGGTCGCGCCCCTAGAGGGCGAACAGGCGACGCCACGTCTCCGGGCCCGGGTAGCCGTCCGCGGACGCTCCCCTCCAGCCCTGGGACCGCTGGAACGCCTCGACCGCTCTGCGGTCCGCCTCGCCCCATCTCGGGGTCGGGCCCTTGGTGTAGTACCTGCCGAACCCTTTCTGCACGAGTTGCCGGCCCAGCAGCGTGACCTGGGGGCTGACCGCTCCGGGGCGGAACACCGCCCGGCCGGGGAAGGGCGGGACCCCCGGCGAGGAGGGGGCCGGGGGGCCCGCCGCGCCGGTGGTGATGTCGCGACCCCCGCCTGTCGTCAGCAGCGCCCAGGTGCGGGGCCCCGGCAGACCGTCGGCGTCGGCGCCGGTCCAGCCCTGGGCCAGCTGGAAGGCGCGGGTCGCCCTGCGGTCGGCGTCCGACCAGCGGGGGCCGGGGCCTGAGGTGTAGAAGGAGCGCGCGCCGCGTTCCACGAGCATGCGGCCGAGGAGCGTGACGTACTCGTTGTTCGCGCCGGGGCCGAAGGACGCCGCTCCCGGGTACGGCGTCCGCGCCTGGGGCACCGGCTCCGGCACGGGCTCCGGCACGGAGCCGCCCGTGCCCGGGATCAGCCCCTTGTACCGGTAGGCGAGGTACTGGCCGGAGTGGCTCCAGTAGGCGTACGGGGTGGCCTGCCTGCGCGCATGCGGGCGGGTCGCCTCGTAGGCGATGTAGTAGCTGTGGGTGTAGTCCGTCCAGCCGCCGAAGAGGACGACGTGCGAGCCGCTCTGCGGGCTCACCGGATTGTGGAAGAGCAGGATGTCGCCGGGCTGCATGTCCTCCTTGGCGATGCGGTCGCCGAAGCGGCCGAGGGTGCCGGTCCATTCGTTGCCCGGCAGGTTCCAGGCCATCGACACGAAGCCCGAGCAGTCCTGCCGGTAACCGTCGGACCAGTAGGCGCTCATGCTGTACGGCACCTGCGCCGCGACCCACTTCTTCGCGCGGTTGATGATCTCCGCGCGGGTGATCGGGGGCGCCTCCGTGACGGTCGGACCCTGGGCGGGGCGGCCCGCCGGGCCGTGCAGCGGGGCGGCGCTGCCCTGCGGGGTGTCGGGCTCGTCACCTGCGGGAACGCCGGGGCGCTGGGCGGTGTCGGGAGCGGCGGCGGCCGGCAGGGCGGGGGCCCCGCCGAGGGCGGCGGTGGCGACCGTGGTCACCGCCAGCACCCGATGGGCGGCCGGGTGGCCCACCGCCCCGGGACGCGGTGGGAGATGCTGCCGGGCGAGGGCGCAGCCGGGGCAGTCGCAATCGCTCGCGGGATCGAATTCCTCGAAAACCGGAGTCTCCGGAGTCTCCATGCGATTCCCCTCACACTCCAGGTGGAAATGTCCAGGCCTGTGCACATGGAGCAGTTTCCCAACCGGCTTATGGGTGCGCATGTTGACGGTCCGAATGGTGTACGCGCGCCCGTTCGGGGTAGATCCCCTGGTTCCGGGTGGTCGGGAGCACCCCCGGGGGTCATGTAAAGTTGTCCACGTCAGCAGGCGCCGCTAGCTCAGTTGGTTAGAGCAGCTGACTCTTAATCAGCGGGTCCGGGGTTCGAGTCCCTGGCGGCGCACAGACGAAGAGGAAGGCCCCCCGCAGCAGCGGGGGGCCTTCTTCTGTTCCGGTACCGGTGCCGAGGGGGGCATCATGCAACCGGAAGGTCCGGGTTCCCTGTCTATAAGGTGTGCACGACGTGGGATCCAGGCCCACCACACACACGCCTTGTGCAGGTCGAGGGGGACCGTCACCAGGCGAAAGGACCGACATACACGCAGTGACTCGCGTGTGGGGGGATGACTCATGACGTCGACGCCGACGGGCGCCGGGCAGAACTCCGACCCGTCACAGACCACCCAGCTCCGGGTGCCGTGGCATCGAACGGGCAACACCGGCGCCTTCCGCCGGATCAGGACGACACTGCCGCGCTACGACTACGAGCACTACAGCCGGCTCGCCGGGCCCCTCACCCAGCCGGACCCGAACAAGCCGTACAGGGTGCAGTACCGCTCGCTGATATCCCAGGAGCCGCACCGCATCCGGGTGGCCCTGATGCTGGCGGCGGCTCCTGTGCTCTCGCTGGTCCTGCTGTTCTGGCTGCTGCAGCCGGAGCACTGGACCGAACGTGACTATCCGGCCTACGACTTCCTGCCGGCCCTCGACATCGTCATGCTCGTCTCGATCGGTCTGATCGAGTTCTTCCGCTGCATGAACGTTCTGTCGAACGCGCACGCCACCCTCGTCGCCCGCGACCCGATCCCCGTGGTCCCCGAGACCGGCACCCGGGTCGCCTTCCTCACCTCCTTCGTGCCCGGCAAGGAGCCGCTGGAGATGGTGACCAAGACCCTGGAGGCGGCCGTCAAGCTGCGCCACCGGGGCCTGATGCACGTGTGGCTGCTCGACGAGGGCGACGACCCGGCCGTCAAGGAGGTCTGCGCGCGCCTCGGCGTGCACCACTTCTCCCGCAAGGGCGTCGCCAAGTGGAACCAGGCCAAGGGCCCGCACCGCGCCAAGACCAAGCACGGCAACTACAACGCCTGGCTGGAAGCCCACGGCGACGACTACGACTTCTTCGCCTCCGTCGACACCGACCACGTCCCCATGCCCAACTACCTGGAGCGGATGCTGGGCTTCTTCCGCGACCCGGACGTCGGCTTCGTCATCGGCCCGCAGGTGTACGGCAACTACGACTCGTTCGTCACCAAGGCCGCCGAGTCGCAGCAGTTCCTCTTCCACGCCCTGATCCAGCGCGCGGGCAACAAGTACGGCGCCCCGATGTTCGTCGGCACCTCCAACGCCGTGCGCATCAGGGCGCTGAAGCAGATCGGCGGTCTGTACGACTCGATCACCGAGGACATGGCGACCGGCTTCGAGATCCACCGCCACAAGAACCCGGCGACGGGCAACAAGTGGCGCTCGGTGTACACCCCGGACGTGCTCGCGGTCGGCGAGGGGCCGAGTGCCTGGACGGACTTCTTCACCCAGCAGATGCGCTGGTCGCGAGGGACGTACGAGACGATCCTCAAGCAGTACTGGAAGGGCTGGGGCACGATGCCGCCCGGCAAGCTCTTCAACTACACGATGATGATCATCTTCTACCCGATCTCGGCCCTGAACTGGATCCTGGCGGCCCTGAGTTGTGCGCTGTTCCTGGGACTGGGCGCCTCGGGTGTGAACATCGACCCGACCGTGTGGCTGATGCTGTACGGCAACGCCTCGGCGCTGCAGATCGGCCTGTACATCTGGAACCGGCGGCACAACGTCTCCCCGCACGAGCCGGAGGGCTCCGGCGGTGTGGCCGGCATGGTGATGTCCGCGCTGTCCGCGCCGCTGTACGCCAAGGCGCTGATCGACTCGGCTCTGCGCCGCAAGAGCAAGTTCGTGGTCACGCCCAAGGGCGACTCGGCGAGCCCGGACCGCTGGTTCGGGACGTTCCGGTACCACTGGTACTTCATCCTGATCTTCGGTGGCTCGATCGCCGCCGGCTTCGTCTTCGGCCACTCCCACCCCGCGATGATCATCTGGGCGTCCTTCGCGCTGCTGATCACCGCCGCGCCGATCTTCGTCTGGCGCTACGAACTGCGCCGGGAGAGGAAGAAGCCCGCCGTGAACGCGGCCGCCGACCCGGCCGTACAGGACGCCGTACCCGCGTCGGCCCCGCACGGGGTGCCGCACCAGCAGCCGTGGGCCGCCTCCGGTTCAGGCACCGACCAGACCATGCAGATCGCCCTTGGGGGACGTAAGGAATGAAGGACCGTGCAGGCCGCCGTCGCGCCCGTCGACTCGCGATAGGCACGGCGGTGGTACTCGCGCTGGCCGGGACGAACGGGCCGTGGCTCTACCGCTTCAGCACCGAGAAGTACCACCAGTACCAGATCAACAAATCCGAGTACAAAGCCGAGAACGGCCACTGGGAGATCATCGAGTTCCCGGAGGAGTACCGGCAGAACACCATTCACGCGGCGCTGCTGCACACCGGCAAGATCCTGCTGGTCGCGGGCTCCGGCAACAACCAGGACAACTTCGACGCGAAGCAGTTCGACACCCGGATCTGGGACCCGGTCAAGGGCACGATCAAGAAGGTGCCGACCCCGAACGACCTGTTCTGCACCGGCCACACCCAGCTCGCCAACGGCAATCTGCTGATCGCGGGCGGCACCAGGCGGTACGAGAAGCTCAAGGGCGATGTCACCAAGGCCGGCGGCCTGATGATCGTCCACAACGAGAACCCGGACAAGCCGATCACGCTGCCCGCCGGCACCAAGTTCACCGGCAAGCGCAACGGCAGGACGTTCGTCTCCAAGGACCCGGTGCTGGTGCCGCGCGCGAAGAAGGTCTTCGACCCGGTGACGGGCGAGTTCGTGCGCAACGACCCGGGGCTCGGCCGGATCTACGTGGAGGCGCAGAAGAGCGGCGCCGAGTACGAGACGGGCACCCAGGACAACTACCGCGTGCAGGGCCTCAGCGGGGCCGACGCGCGCAACACGTACGGCATCGCGCAGAAGCTCGCCCTGGACAAGAAGGACTTCCAGGGCATCCGGGACGCCTACGAGTTCGATCCGGTCGCCGAGAAGTACATCAAGGTCGACCCGATGAACGAGGCCCGCTGGTACCCGACGCTCACCACGCTGAGCGACGGGAAGGTCCTCAGCGTGTCCGGGCTGGACGACATCGGGCAGTTGGTGCCGGGCAAGAACGAGGTGTTCGACCCGAAGACCAAGGACTGGTCCTACACCGGCACCATGCGCCAGTTCCCGACCTATCCGGCGCTGTTCCTGATGCAGAACGGGAAGCTGTTCTACTCGGGGTCCAACGCGGGCTACGGGCCCGACGACGTGGGGCGTGAGCCCGGCGTCTGGGACGTGGACACCAACAAGTTCACCAAGATCCCCGGGCTGAGCGACGCCGACCGGATGGAGACGTCCGGCACGGTGCTGCTGCCTCCGGCGCAGGACGAGAAGTACATGGTCGTCGGTGGCGGCGGGGTCGGCGAGTCCAAGGAGTCGAGCAACAGGACGCGGATCGTCGATCTCAAGGCGGACCAGCCGAAGTTCGTGGACGGGCCCACGCTGGAGAAGGGGACCCGGTATCCGCAGACGTCGATCCTGCCGGACGACTCCGTGCTGGTGTCGGGCGGTTCGGAGGACTACCGCGGGCGCGGGGACTCCAACATCCTTCAGGCGCGGCTCTATCACCCGGACACGAACTCGTTCGACCAGGTCGCCGATCCGCTGGTGGGGCGCAACTACCACTCCGGGTCGATTCTGCTGCCCGACGGGCGGGTGATGTTCTTCGGGTCGGACTCGCTGTACGCCGACAAGGCGAACACCAAGCCGGGGAAGTTCGAGCAGCGGATCGAGATCTACACGCCGCCGTACCTCTACCGAGGGGCTCGGCCGTCCCTGTCCGGGGGGCCCGAGAGCATCGCGCGGGGTGAGTCCGGGACGTACTCCTCGGCGCAGGCCTCTGCCATCAAGAAGGTGCGGTTGATTCGGCCTTCGGCCTCCACGCATGTGACCGATGTGGATCAGCGGTCCATCGAGCTGGACTTCAGCGTGGAGGGGGACAAGGTGACTGTCACCGTGCCTGAGAATCGGAATCTGGTTCAGGCTGGGTGGTACATGCTGTTTGTGACCGATGGGGAAGGGGTGCCGTCTCAGGCGCAGTGGGTTCGGGTTCCCTAGCGTTTGATGGCGGGTGCGGGAACTGCGTGGTTGCTCGCGCAGTTCCCCGCGCCCCTAGCTGCGCTCAGCCAGCCTTACTGCATAGTCCGGCCACCACTCCCCCGCCTTCGGGCCGCCCTTGCACTCTCCGTCCGACTCTCCGGGGCGCTTCACCCACAGGTAGGCGTCGACGAGAGGGTCGGCCGTCTTCGTGGTCGGGGCTTCGCCGAGGGCGCGGCCCGGGGGGTTGCACCAGCGTTCCGACTCCTCGCCCTCGGTGTAGGGGCCGTTGCCGTTGCGGCTGGTGTCGATGACGAAGGGCTTGCCGCCGACCTTGGCGGAGAGCTGCTTGCCGTAGGCGAGGGAGGCGTCGGTGGTGTAGAAGTTCGAGACGTTCACCGCGAAGCCGTCGGCCTTGTCGATGCCGGCCCACTTCAGGGGCTCGTGGATCTGGTCCGGGTGGCCCCAGCCGGCGTTGCCCGCGTCCAGGTAGACCTTGGTGTTCGGCAGGGCCGTGAGTTTGCCGATGGCGTACTCGAGGAGGTCGTAGCGCTCCTCGTGGAACTCGTCCGGGGTGCAGCCGTCGACCAGGTGCAGGACGGCGTCCGGTTCGAGGACGACCGTCGCGGAGCGGTCCTCGATGCCCCGGGCGACGCCGTCGATCCACGCGCGGTAGGTGTCGCCGTCGGTGGCGCCGCCGCCGGAGTACTGGCCGCAGTCGCGGTGCGGGATGTTGTAGAGGACGAGGAGGGCCGTGCGGTCGGCCTTCGCGGCGGCCTCGGTGAAGCCGCGGGCCTCCTTCTCGGGGTCCTCGGGGCTGATCCACTCGCCGGTCGGCTGCTGCGCGATCTTGCGAATCTGCCCGGCCTCGGCCTTCTTGCCGTCCTTCTCGTACGCGGCGACCTGGTCGACCGCGTTGCCGTCCGGGTTGACCCAGAACGGCGTGATGTTCTTGGGCTGTTGGGTGATGCGTATGTCGGCCTTGTCCGGCTCGTCCTTGCCGTCGGAGGAGCACCCCGCGACCAGCAGTGCCGCCCCCAGCACCGCCACGGTCGCCCGTACTCCGGCCGCCCCCCTGCTGCCGTACATCCAGCTCCCCCTCGGAGTGCAGTGTTTCAAGGCTCAATCCTGACATAGGCGCGCGGACGCCCTGGAGGTCGTCCGCCTCGACGTCGGAGACCTGTTACCCCCCGAACGCCCGCTCAGACGCCGGTGCCGGTGAGGTACGCCGACACGACCACGTTGGCGGTGTAGCTGCGGCTGGCCCGGTCGAAGGTGCCGCCGCAGGTGATGAGGCGCAGTTCGGCGCGGCCGTCCTGGCGGGGGCCGTAGGCCTGGGCCGCGTCGAAGCGGTCGCGGGCGATGACGTCGACGTCGTCGACGGTGAACTCGGCGACCGTGCCGTCGTCCCGGATCACCCGGACCGTCTCGCCCGGCTGGAGGGCGCTGACCTTGTAGAACACGGCCGGGCGCGTCTCGGTGTCGACATGGCCGACGAGGAGGGCCGCGCCGGGCGCACCCGGTGCGGCGCCGGCCGCGTACCAGCCGACGACACCGGCCTGGTCGTACGGCGGCGGCTCGACGGCCCCCTCGCGGTCCAGGCCGCGGGCGACGACGGGGGCCTGGATGCCGAGGCCGGGGATGTCGACGCGCTGTGGCAGGGCGTCGCCGAGGGGTTTCACCGCGGGCGGCAGCCTGTCGTGGGGCGGGCGGCCGACGGCGGCCATGTCGCCGGTGGTGGGGGCGGACGTGTGGTGGCCGTCGGTGATCCCGTGGCCCCACAGCCACAGGCCGAGCAGCAGGACCGTCCAGGCCAGGCCGGTCAGCAGCCGGCCCGTCCCGGAGGGGTGTTCATGACCGGACACGGCGGTCACTTCCGTCCGCGGCTCCGCCGGGCCTCGGAGGTCTTGCCGGACCGCGCGAAACCGAGGGCGCGGGGCAGCAGGACGACGGCCAAGGCGGCGGCGCCGGCGAGGATCAGTCCGGTCACCGCCTGGGCGGTGCCGGGTCCGGTGGTGCGGGCGTCGACGGGGGAAGCGAGGTGCGCCGCACCGCCGCCGCCCGCGCGGACGGGCGCGATCGGGGAGGCGGGAGCGGACGGGTGGGTGGCGACGGTGATCGAGCCCTTGCCGCGCAGGTCGCCGCAGCTGACCGTGAGGGCGTGGGAGCCGGGCTCGGCGCTCGTGCGCACTCGGGTCTCGCCGGTCAGGGTGCCTTCGCCGCCCGTGAGGCGGGCGTCGGAGACGAAGACCGGTGAGGCGACGGTGGCGGTGCGGCCCGGGCAGCCGGTGACCTTGAGGGAGACCTCGCCGCCGGGCGCCGGGGCCTGGGGCCGGATCGAGACACCTGGGTCCGCCGCGTGGGCCACCGGGGTGGTGAGGGCGGTGAGGGCGAGGACCGCTGTACAGAGAGTGACTCGTAGGGAACCCATCGTGAACCTCCAGTTCCCTGGAGCCTCCCCCGCGCGGCCGGACCCCGCATCCTCGAGCGGGGTCCGGTTGCTCCGAACGGGTCACTTTTCGCGGCAGAGACGTTTCAGCCACGCCCCCTGCCGGTCAGGACGGCAGTTCCGCCTAGATCCGCTCGACGAGGTCCGCGATCGAGTCGACGATCTTCGACGGGCGGTACGGGAAGTTCTCGACCTGGTCGGGCCGGGTCAGGCCGGTCAGCACCAGGAAGGTCTGCATGCCCGCCTCCATGCCGGCCAGGACGTCGGTGTCCATACGGTCGCCGATCATGGCGCTGTTCTCGGAGTGGGCGCCGATGGCGTTCAGGCCGGTGCGCATCATCAGCGGGTTCGGCTTGCCCGCGAAGTACGGCTGCTTGCCGGTCGCCTTGGTGATCAGCGCGGCCACGGCACCGGTCGCCGGGAGCGGGCCCTCGGTGGAGGGGCCGGTCTCGTCGGGGTTGGTGCAGATGAAGCGGGCCCCGTCGTTGATGAGGCGGACCGCCTTGGTCATGGCCTCGAAGGAGTAGGTGCGGGTCTCGCCGAGGACGACGTAGTCGGGCTCGTGGTCGGTGAGGACGTACCCGATGTCGTGCAGCGCGGTGGTCAGGCCCGCCTCGCCGATGACGTAGGCGGTGCCGCCGGGGCGCTGGTCGTCGAGGAACTTGGCCGTGGCGAGGGCGGAGGTCCAGATGTTCTCCACCGGCACGTCCAGGCCCATCCGCTTGAGCCGGGCGTGCAGGTCGCGCGGGGTGTAGATGGAGTTGTTGGTCAGCACCAGGAAGGGCCTGCCGGACTCCCGCAGCTTCTTCAGGAAGGAGTCGGCGCCGGGGATCGGGACACCCTCGTGGATCAGGACGCCGTCCATGTCGGTGAGCCACGACTCGATGGGCTTGCGGTCTGCCATGTGCTTCGGTCTCCTGGCGTTGCGTACGAGCGGAACGTTGCGTACGAGCGGAACGGGGGCGCCGGAACCACGGCGTACCGACGCCCCCAAGATTAGTCAGGAGCCGCTGATTCGTACCCCGTCGATCACCCAGTACCAGTTGTTGCCGCCGGTGTAGCGGAAGCGGACGCGGGCGGTGGTCGCACCGGGCGGGACCTGGAGGGGGACGGTCTCGGTGCGGGAGGGGACGTCGGCGGTGTAGGTGCGGACGACGGTCGGGGCGGCGCCGTCGTAGGAGACGAGCACCTCGCCCTTCTGCGGGGACTCCTGGCGGTAGTAGGTGGTGTAGGTGAGGGTGGCGGTGGTGCCGCCGGTGACCGGATGGGCGGGGCTGACCAGGGTGGAGTCGAAGGTGCCGGTGAACGTCTTGTCGGTCCACTCGTCGCCGTCCGCGACCGCGAAGACACCCCGGGCGCGGACGTTGCACTCGCGGTTCTGGTCGCGCTGGGACTGGGTCCAGAACTCGTCGGTGGTGAAGGACCAGCCGCGCCATTCGGTGACCCCGCCCGTGCCCATCGCGGAGTTGTCGACCGACCAGCCGGCCGGCGGGGTGTGCGTGTAGCCGAGCAGCCCGGACGGGATGCCCGTCTCGTCGGTTCGGGTGCGCAGTTGGGCGCGCAGGGCGTCGAAGTCGTCCGGCTGCGGCTGCTGGAGCGGGCGGCCGTCCAGGCCCCAGGCCGGGTCGAGGGCGATGCCGAGATGGGCCAGGGCCGAGGCGGCCACGTCCGGCATCTTCACGTCGTAGCGCGTCGAACCGGAGGCGATGGCCGGGCCTGTGGCGATGAGGAAGGTCTGGCGTTCGGGGAGCGTGGAGCCGCCGTGGCCGCCCGCGTCGGTGTGGCCGTGGTCGGCGGTGACCATGATCAGCCAATCCTCGTTCCCGTACGTGGGGCGGGACTTGACCGCGTTCACGATCTGGCCGACCTGGGCGTCCACCCCGCGGATCGCGTCCAGATACTGGCTGCTCGCGGCGCCGTGGCTGTGGCCGGCGTGGTCGACGTTGTCGAGCTGTACGAACACGGCGTCCGGGTTGCCGTCGCGCAGGGCGGCGACCGCGCGGGAGGTGGTGCCCGTGTCGTACTCGGCGCTCGGGGTGGAGACGCGGGTGTCGACCTTCGCCGAGAAGATCGTGTCGGTGATCGGGGCCCAGGAGGAGACGGCGTACGTCGTCAGGGCCGGGTTCACGGTCTCGGCGCGGGTGAGGAAGTCGGGGTACTGGGTGAAGCGGGCGCCGGTGAAGGAGTTGTCCTTGACGTTGTGCTTGTCGGGCCACACGCCCGTGATCAGCGTCGACCAGCCCGGTCCGGACAGGGTGGGCGCGAGCGGGTTGGCGTAGATGCTGCTGGGGGCGGTCAGGCCGGCGGCCATCAGGGCGTCGAGGTTCGGGGCGTCGGCGTCCTTGATACGGGTCAGCAGGGCGCCGTCGAGGCCGATGACCAGGACCTTGGGAGTGCGGGCGGCTGCCCGGGCCAGGCCCGTGGATGCGGCCAGGGCGGCGGCGGAGAGGAGGAGGAGGGTGCGGCGGGTGAGGCGAGGTGACGACACGTGATACTCCGTGGGTGGTGGGGTAGCGCGCTGGTCGTGCAGGCAGGGGCTCAGCTGCCGGTCGCCGACTTCCAGGCGTCGACGTAGGAGCTGAGGTTCTTGTCGATGTCGTTCCAGTCCGGCTCGAAGACGGTGACGCCGTCCATGAGCTTGTCCAGCGCGATGGCGTTGGCGTCGGTGGCCTCGATGTCCTGGCGGGCGCTGAAGCCGCCGCCGATCTCGCTGACCTGGCGCTGGGCGGACTGGCTCAGCATGAAGTCCAGGAGCTTCTTGCCGTTGCCGGAGTGCGGGGCCTCGGTGACCAGGCCGGCGGCGTAGGGCAGGGCGAAGGTGGTGGGCTCGCCGCCCTCGCGGGCCGGGAACCAGATGCCGAGGTTCGGCATGGTCTTGGCCTGGGCGAAGTTCATCTGGACATCGCCGTTGGCGACGAGGAGTTCGCCCTTGTCGACCTTGGGCGCGAGCTTGCCGGTGGAGGCGGAGGGGCCGACGTTGTTGGACTGGAGCCTGCCGAGGTAGTCCATGGCGGGCTGTTCGCCGCCGAAGTCGTGCATGGCCTTGATGAGCACGGCGGTGCCGTCGCCGGCGACGCCGGGGGTGGAGTACTGGAGCTTGTTCTTGTACGTGCCGTCGAGCAGCTCCTCCCACGTCGCGGGGGGCTGCTTCAGCTCCTTCTTGTTGTAGACGAAGCCGAAGTAGTTGTTGACGACCGACGTCCAGGTGCCGTCGGCGGCCTTGTCGGCGCCGCCGACCTGCTCGGCGCCCTTCGGCGTGTACGTCTGCAGCAGGCCCTTGCTGTCGGCCTGCTGGATGAAGGGCGGCAGCGTGACGAGAACGTCGGCCTGCGGGTTGCTCTTCTCGCGGACGGCGCGCTGCACCATCTCGCCGGAGCCGCCCTCGACGTACTCGACCTTGATGCCGGTCTCGTTCTCGAAGTCCTCGAAGACACGGTCGTACCAGCCGTCGCCGTTCTCCCCCTTGAGGCCGTCGGCGCTGTACACGGTGACGACGTTCTCGTCGGAGGCGGCGGAGTTCCCGCCGCAGGCGGTGAGCGGGGCGGCCAGCAGGGCGAGGGCGGCGACCGGCTTGAGGGCGTTTGTGGGCATGGCGAGGTGAACTCCTGGCTCTTTGACGGCTTTTCTACGGTGGTCAGCGGTAGGACGCGCGGTTGCGGAGGCGGGACATGGCGAGCAGGACCAGCAGGGTCGCCGCCATCAGGACCATGGCGAGCGCGGAGCCGGCGAAGAGGGCGCCGCGGTCGGTGGCCGCGTGGACGAGGACCGGCAGAGGGGTCCAGTCGGGCGGGTAGAGCATCATCGTGGCGCTCAGCTCGCCCGTCGAGAGGGCGAAGCACAGGCCGGCGGCCGCGGTCAGGGACGGCAGCAGCAGGGGCAGCCGGACCCGCCACAGGACATACGCGGGGCGGGCGCCCAGCGAGGCGGCGGCCTGTTCGTATGCGGGGTCGAGGCGGGTGATCGCGGCGGAGACCGACTGGTACGAGAAGGCGGTGACCAGGACGGTGTGGGCGAGGATCACGATCTCGCGGGTGCCGTTGAGCAGGAAGGGCGGCTTGGAGAAGGCGACCAGGATCGCCAGGCCGACGACCACCGAGGGCACGGCGACCGGGAGCACGAACAGGGCGTCCATCACCCTGCGGTACCGCCCCCGCAGGGCCGCGGCCGCGAGGGCCGCCCAGGTGCCCGCGGCCAGCGCGAGCAGGCTCGCGGCGAGCGCGGTGAGCAGGCTGGTGGTGAGGGCGCTCAGGGCCTCGCCGCGGGTGGCGGCGTCGTAGTGGCCGGTGGTGAAGCCCGACGGCAGCACGCCGGACCAGTTCGTCGCGAAGGACGCGGCCAGCACGACCAGCAGGGGCAGGGCGAACAGGGGCAGAAAGAGGACGAGGAACACGGCCCACACGGCCCACCTCGCCCCGCGGCTATGCACCAGCACGGCGGCTCACCACCCGGTAGAGGCCGTACAGGCCCACGGAGATCAGGACGTTGACGACGGCGACCACACAGGCGCCCGGGTAGTCGGACTCCAGGATGGCCTTGCCGTAGACGAGCATCGGCAGGGTCGTGACGCCCTTCGCCCCGGTGAACAGGACGATCCCGAACTCGTTGAGACACAGCACCAGGACGAGGCTGCCGCCCGCGGCGAGGGCGGGCAGCGCCTCCGGCAGGATCACCTGCCGGACGATCCGGGGGGCCTTGGCGCCCAGGGAACTCGCCGCCTCCAGCTGGGCGGTGTCCAGTTGCGCGAACGCGGCGAGCAGCGGCCGCATCACGAACGGGGTGAAGTACGTGATCTCGGCGAGCAGTACGCCCCACGGCGTGGTGAGGAACTGGAACGAGCCGACGATGCCGGTGCTGCCGTAGATGAACAGCAGCGCCAGCGTGATGAGGAAGGACGGGAAGGACAGGTAGACGTCGATGAACCGCGCCACCGTCCGCGCGCCCGGGAACGGGACGAACGCGATGATCAGCGCCAGCAGGAAGCCGAGCACCAGACATCCGGCGGTGGAGGCGAGCGCCAGCCACACCGTAATCCACAGCGCGCGCCGGAACGACTCGGAGGCGAAGACGTCGACGTACGGCTGGAGGGAGGTGCCTGTGTCGTCGGGCTGGAAGGACTGCTGGACGACGAGGGCGAGCGGGTAGAGGAAGACGAGGCCGAGGAGAGCCACCGGGGGCAGGGTCCAGAGCAGGCGCCTAGGGCCTGTCGTTTGGACGCCGGCATGATCCAAACGACAGGCCCTAGCCATCGGTGGCCCCCAGCAGGACGGCGTCCTCCGGCGCGAAGTGCAGGGTGACGGTCTCGTCGAGCGCGGGCGGGTGCTTGAGCTCGCCCAGGTCGGCCAGGACGCGGTGGCCGTCGACGTCGACGTGGAGCCGGTGGGTGGCGCCACGCCACTGGATCTCGCGGACGGTTCCGGTGAGGCGGTTGGGGCCGTCGCCGAGGCCGACGAGGTGGGGGCGCAGACAGAGTGTGGCCGGCCCCGGAGGGGTCGTGGTGGCGGTCTTGAGCTCCGTACCCGCGAAGATCACGCTTTCGGCGGTCACCGTCACCGGCAGCAGGTTGGCGTTGCCGACGAAGGACGCGGTGAACTCGTTCGCCGGGGCCCGGTACAGCTCCTGCGGGGTGCCGCAGGCCTGGAGGCGGGCCTTGTCCATCACCGCGATCCGGTCGGCGAGGGTGAGCGCCTCGACCTGGTCGTGGGTGACGTACAGCATCGACACGTCCGGCAGGTCGCGGTGCAGCCGGGCGAGTTCGGTGAGCATGCCGGAGCGCAGCCGGGCGTCGAGCGCGGACAGGGGCTCGTCCAGGAGCAGTACGGCCGGGCGGATGGCCAGGGCCCGTGCGATGGCGACGCGTTGCTGCTGGCCGCCGGACAGCTCGCGCGGGTGGCGGCGGGCGTACGCGGCCATGCCGGTCATCTCCAGCGCCTCGGCGACCCGGGTGCGGATCTCGGCCCTGGCCACCTTGCGGGCCCTGAGCCCGAAGGCGACGTTGTCCTCGACGCGCAGGTGCGGGAAGAGGGCGTAGCTCTGGACGACCATGCCGATGCCCCTTTTGTGAGGCGGAAGTTCGGTGACGTCCCGGTCGCCGAGGTGGACCCGCCCCAAGGCGGGCCGCACGAATCCGGCGACGGCCCGCAGGGCGGTGGTCTTGCCCGACCCGGAGGGGCCGAGCAGGGCCATGACCTCTCCGGGGCGGACGGTCAGATCGAGGCCGTCCAGGACCACGTTGCCGTCGTAGGCGACGGTGACGGAGTCGAAGCGGATGCCGCTGCTGCTCACCGGAGCACTCCCGGCAACTGAGCGACGTTCTCCAGGACATGGGACGCACCGGCGGCCCTGAGTGCCTCTTCGTCATGCGCCCCGGTCAGCACACCGGCGACCAGCCCGGCGCCCGCGCGGACCCCGCTGAGCATGTCGTACGACGTGTCGCCGACGACGGCGATCCGGTCCACGGAGTCGGCTTTCCGCGTCCGCAGGAAGGCGGTGAGGACCATGTCCGGGTAGGGGCGTCCGCGGCCGCCGGCGTCGGCGGGGCACAGGGTCAGCGGCACCAGGTCCTGCCAGCCGAGGGCGGCGAGGATGGCGTCCTGGGTGGGGCGGGCGAAGCCGGTGGTGAGGACGACCGTGCGGCCCTGGCGCTGGAGTTCCTCGATGGTCTCGCGGGCGCCGGGCAGGGCGGTGACGCTGCCGCCGTCGAGGAGTTCGGCGTACGCCGCCTCGAAGGCCCTGTTGGCCTCCTGGGCCCTGGCCTCGTCGCCGAACAGGTGCCGGAAGACGGAGATCTTGGACTCGCCCATGGTGGCGCGGACGTGGTCGATCATGCCGGCCGGGTCCTCGCCGAGGTGCCGGGCGGCGGCGGTGAAGGCCTGCTCGACGAGGCCGCCGTCGGCGACGGTGGTGCCGGCCATGTCGAGGACGATCAACTGAAGGTCGTGGGTCATCGTGGTGCTCACCAGCCCAGTTCGTTCGCGGTGGTCTCGGCTATCGCCGGGGAACAGGTCATGCCGCGCCCGCCGGGCCCGGTGACCAGCCACACCCCGTCGCGCACCCGCTGGCGGTGCACCACACGGGAGGTGTCGGTGCACTGCGCGTACACACCCGCCCAACGGCGCCGGACCTTCGGCAGCGGGCGGCCGAGGAAGGACTCGACGACCTCGGTGAGGTGGTCGTAGGGGTCCTCGACGGTGTCGAAGGCGAAGGGGTGCTCGTACTCGTGGGTGTCGCCGATGGTGAGCCCGCCGTCGGCGCGCTGGACCATGAGCAGCTGCATACGGTGGTCCGCGGCCGTCCTCGCCTGCGGCTGACCGGCGTTGAGGGCGTCGAGTGCCGTGGATGCGTACGCCGGGTAGTAGCGGAAGCTGTCGGCGTCGGCGACCGAGGTGGTCAGGGGCTCGCCGAGCGGGTCGGTCTGCATCATCTGGAGGCGGACGCGGCGCACGGGCAGGTCGGGGCCGGCTACTTCGCGGACCAGGCCGCCGAGCCAGGCGCCGGTGCACAGGAGGACGGCGTCGCCGTGATGCACGTCGCCGTGGTCGTCGCGTACGGCGTTCTCGCCGACGACGTCACGGACCTCGCGGCCGGGCAGAAAGCGGTAGTTCGGCGACTTCTGCAGCTCGGCGCGCAGGGCGAGCTGGGCGGTGCGGGGTTCGACGGCCGCGTCGCGCTCGCAGTACAGGGCCGCGGTGAACTCGCCGCGCAGGGCGGGGTTCAGGGCGCGTGCCTCGGCGGGGCCGAGCAGCTTGTAGCCGCGGGCGGTGGCGTCCTCGCGGGCCACGGCCGCCTCGGCGACGGCGAGTTCGAGGTCGCCGCGGACCGGGGTGAGGGAGCCGTTGGGGCGGAAGCCGAGTGCGGGCACCCGGGCGCCGATCTCCTCCCACAGCTCTCTCGCCCGCAGGGCGGTGTCGAGTTCCTCGCCGCCCGCGCGGCCACTGACCCAGATCTGGCCGAAATTGCGCAGGGAGGCACCGCGGGCCTCGGCCTCGCGCTCGATCTGTACGACCTCATGGCCGCGCTGAATTGCGTGCCAGGCGTGCAGGGTGCCCACCACGCCGGCTCCGACGACTATCACTCTCACGGCGGCAACACTCCTCGGGGTCGGGGAACCGGAAGGGTCCGGCTGACAACGAGAGCGTGAACTGGTCATCACGTTTGGGCTAGACCCGTTATGCGTTCGTTATTTTCCGAGAGTGCATCGGAGGGTGATTTTCAGCCGCCGAGGCGGGTGGTGAAGGAGAAGCGGTCGCCGCGGAAGAGGGTGCGGACCCGCTCCAGGGGGCGGCCCTCGGTGTCCCGCGAGATCCGGTGGATCAGGAGCATGGGCAGGGCGGGCGGGGTGCCGATGAGGAGGGCCTCGCGCGGGGTGGCCAGGACGGTCTCGATGCGCTCGTCGGCGTCGCCGAAGGTGATGCCCCGGGCGTCGAGGTAGGCATAGAAGGAGGAGTCGGGTTCGAAGCCGGTGTCCAGGTCGGGCACGCGCCCGACGGCGACGTAGGTGCTCTCCAGGCCGACCCGCTCGTCGTCGGCGAGCAGCACGCGCTCCATGTGCCAGACGGGCTCGCCCCGGCTGAGCCCGGTCTCGGCGGCGAGGGCCTCCGGGCAGGGAAAGCGGTCGAGACCGACGAGGTGCCGGCCCGGGGTGCGGCCCTGCCGCCGTACGCCCTCGGTGTAGCTGGCGAGGGACAGCGGTTGTTCCAGTTTGGGCCCCGCGACGACGGTGCCGCGGCCCCTGCGGCGCAGCTTGCCCTCAAGGACCAGCTCGCGGATGGCCTGCCGCAGGGTCTCGCGGGCGACCTCGTACCGCTCGGACAGGTCGCGCTCGGTGGGCAGCGGGGCGCCCTCCTGGAGCTCCTCGACGAGTCGGTCGAGCTGGGCCTTGACCGCGTAGTACTTGGGGATACGGCCATGCTCGGGGATGCCGCGGCGGACGGGGGCGCCGGGGGCCTGGTCGTTCGGGTAGTCCACGAAATGATCGTCGCAGACGGCGCGTGGCGGCCCACCGCAGGGCCGGGCTCCTGTCAGCGGCCGTTCCTGCGGTGTCGCAGCGCGGCTCCCGCGGCCAGCAGCAGGGCCGCGGTCGCGAGGGCGGCGGGCAGTGCGGTGGGTCCGGTGCGGGCGAGTTCTCCTACGGAGGGGAGGCGGTCGGAGCGGGGGTCGGCGGGAGGGGACGGGTCCGCCGGATCGGTAGGGCCGGTGGGGTCGGTGGAGCCGGAATCCGTGGGCTCGGTGGAGTCCGTGGCGTCCGGGTCGGTGCCGATGGTGAAGCGGTAGTCGTTCGAGTGGCCGACCCAGTCCCCGTCGTCGTCCCGGCGCTGTACGACGGCTGCGGTGGCGGTGACCTCGTTCGGCACGGTGCCCTCGGCGAGCGCGAACCGCACCTTCACCGTGAGCGTCCTTCCCGGACCCACGCTGAACCCCGGGAACTTCGCGGCGTCGTCGGCGAACGCCCCGACCAGCTCGTCCTCGTCCGTGGCCTCGAACCGCACCCGGTGCGGGCGGCCTCCGGCGTAGAAGTCCAGGCGCGGCTGGCCCGGCCGCAGGGCACGTTCCTCGTCGGTCAGCACGACCACCGGGTGAATGCCGGTGCAGATGCGGTCGGTCGTGTTGGTCAGCACCAGCGACCAGACACCGGGCGCCCCGCCCGGTTCGTAGGTCTCGGGGCCGCCGTGGATACGGGTGGTGAGGGGAAAGGCACGCCCCTCCTGCGCCGCGCACGCCGGACCGGCCTCGACGGCCTGTGCGGGGGCCGGCACACCGAGAAGCCCGGCGGCGGCTGCGGCTGCGGCTCCGGCTGCCGCGAGGCGGAGGGCGGGGGGTGAGGATGGGCGCATTCGTCGCATGAACACATGAGCATGACGGGCGGGGTGGGGGCGGGGCGGGTGCCGCACCGCGGGTGTGGGGGAGTGCGCTCGGTCGGGGGAGGGGGTTGCTGTAGGTGGAGGAGGAGGGGTTGCGGTGGGGTGGGCGGCATCCTCCGCGCATTGCAGGCCGGGGGCGGCCTCTCCAGATGCCGCCGGGGGCGGGGGCAGCTTGCCGTGCAGGGGCCGGTTCGTGTGCTTCAGGCGCCGGGGCGGCCGACGGGGGCGAGGAGCAGTTGGGCGGCGTCCCTCGCAAGTGCCACCAGGGGCGCCCTCCGCGGATGCCGTCAGGGCGGGGCAACTTGCCGTACCGGGGCCGGTTTCCGCGTGTCAGGCGTCGGCCCGGCCGAACAGGGGGGCCAGGAGCAGTTGGGCCGCGCCCTCCGCGACGCCGCGGGTGCCGCCGGGGGCGAGGCGAACGGGGACCGGGGAGCCGGGGCCGCCGCCGCGCCGGGCGTGGGCGTCGAGGACCGCGCCGACACCCCGTACGAAGGCGTCGGGCGCGGCGGCGACGGTGCGGCCGCCGAGCAGTACGAGGTCGATGTCCAGCAGCCCGACGACGTTGGCGGCGCCGACCCCGAGCACCCGGGCCGCCTCGGCGACCTCGCCGCGGGCGACGGCGTCCAGGCACAGCACCTCGACGCAGCCGCGGTTGCCGCAGGGGCAGGGCGGGCCGTCGAGGGCGACGACCTGGTGGCCGAACTCCCCCGCCCCCGTGCGGACACCCCGGTGCACGGCCCCGCCGATGACCAGGCCGGCCCCCAGCCCCGTACCGAGGTGGAGATAGGCGAAGGACCCGCCCTCACCGGACGCGGCGAGGCCGAGGGCGGCCGCGTTGGTGTCCTTGTCCACCACCACCGGCACCCCGAGCCGAGCCGCGAGCGCGTCCCGCAACGGAAACCCGTCCCACTCCGGGAACCCGGTCACGCGGTGCAGCACGCCGCTGGTGTGGTCGAGGGGGCCGGGCAGGGCGACCCCGAGCCCGAGGAGGGTGGGCCTCTCGGCGAGGGACTCCACCCCGGCCAGCGCGGCCGCCTCCCGGCCCACCGCCTCCAGGACGGCCTCGGCACCCGCGCCCAGGTCCAGAGCCGTGCGCCGCTCCCCCACCACCTCCCCCGCGAGGTCGACCAGCACCGCGCGGAGCTCGTCACGGTCGAGGTGGATGCCGATCGCGTGCCCGGCCCCGGGCACCAGCCGCAGCACGGTACGAGGCTTGCCTCCCGTGGAGGCCCTGCGCCCGGCCTCCTCCGCCAGCCCGTCCTCCCGCAACCGCGCGGTGATCTTGCTGACGGCCTGCGGTGTCAGCCCCGTCCGCTCGGCCAGCTCCAGCCGGCTGATCCCGTCCCTCCCGGCCGCCCGCAGGAGCCCGAGCACGAGCGCGGTGTTGTGACTGCGCAGGGCGGGGAGATTCGCCCCCGCAGCACGGCGGGCTCCGCCGACCCGACCGACTGTTCCTGGAGTGTGCCGCACAGCGGCCCCCTCAGGACCACTCACTCCGCCCCCTCCGTCCACACCCACAACCACACCCGCCTCCGCCCGTATCACACCCCCCATTCTCCCCCGCGCTTGCACTTTGGCAACAGCGTTGCGAAAGTGGGCTGCATGACTGGTCGCACTCCTCCCCTCGGCAGCTCCTCCGCCCCCCTGCGCGTGGGCCTCGTCGGATACGGCCTGGCCGGGTCCGTGTTCCATGCCCCGTTGATCGCGGCCACCGAGGGCCTCGCTCTCGACACGGTCGTCACGTCGAACCCCGAGCGGCAGGAGCAGGCGCGCGCCGAGTTCCCGGACGTACGCGTCGCCGCAAGCGCGGACGACCTCCTCGCCCGTGCCGACGAGCTGGACCTCGTCGTGATCGCCTCGCCCAACAAGACGCACGTCCCGCTGGCCACGGCCGCCCTCAAGGCGGGCCTCCCCGTCGTGGTGGACAAGCCGATCGCCGGCACCGCGGCGGAGGCGCGCGAACTGGCGGCGCTCACCGAGGAGCGCGGCCTGCTGCTGTCCGTGTTCCAGAACCGCCGCTGGGACAACGACTTCCTCACCCTGCGGGGGCTGATGGAGGACGGCGAGCTGGGCGACGTATGGCGCTTCGAGTCCCGCTTCGAGCGCTGGCGCCCGCAACTCAAGGGCGGCTGGCGGGAGTCCGGCGACCCGGCGGAGATCGGCGGACTGCTGTACGACCTCGGCAGCCATGTCGTCGACCAGGCACTGGTCCTCTTCGGCCCGGCCACCCACGTATACGCCGAGTCGGACGTCCGGCGCGCGGGCGCGCAGGCCGACGACGACACCTTCATCGCGATCACGCACGCCGGCGGCGTCCGCTCCCACCTCTACGTCTCGGCGACCACCGCCCAGCTCGGCCCCCGCTTCCGGGTCCTCGGCTCGCAGGCCGGTTACGTCAAGTACGGCCTGGACCCGCAGGAGGCGGCCCTGCGCGAAGGCGCCCGCCCCGGCGACGGCACCGAGTGGGGCACGGAGCCCGAGGCGATGTGGGGCCGCCTCGGGTCCGGCGAGTCCCCGCTGACCGGCGGCGGCCGCCCCGTGCCGACCCTGCCCGGCGACTACCCGGCGTACTACGCTGCCGTCGCCGCCGCCCTGCGCGACGGCGCCCCGAACCCGGTGACCGCTCTGGAGGCGGCCGCCGCCCTCGACGTACTGGAAGCGGCCCGCCGTTCGGCCCGAGACGGAGTGGTGGTCTCTCTCTGATGAACACGCACAGCACGCACAAGCCGGCCATGACCCCGAAGATCACCCCGGAGCTCACCCCCGGCATCGAGGAGCTGGAGGCGCAGGAACGCCGCCTGGTCTTCCGGGAGTTCACCGCCGACGACGCCTGGCGGCTCGGCTCGCTCCTGGTGGAGCTGGCCCGCGAGCGGCAGGCGCCGGTCGCGATCGACATCCACCGCGCCGGCCAGCAGCTGTTCCACGCCGCGCTGCCGGGCGCCACGCCCGACAACGACGCCTGGATCGCCCGCAAGCGCCGGGTCGTGGAGCGCTACCACTCCTCCTCCTACCTCGTCGGCGCCCGCTTCCGCGCCAAGGGCACCACCTTCGAGGACTCCTCCCGCCTGGACCCGGACACGTACGCGGCCCACGGCGGCTCCTTCCCGATCAACGTCGAGGGCGTCGGCGTGATCGGCGCGGTGACGGTCTCGGGCCTGCCGCAGCTCCAGGACCACCGGTTCGTGGTCGAGGCGCTGGAGGAGTTCCTGAAAGTCTGACGGCCGAGGATGACTCCGGAGGGCCGGCGGCGTTGGGATGTCCGCGGGAACCGCAGGGTTCCGCCGAGACAGCAGCACTCACCGCCGCCCCCGGAGAGGTCGCCCGATGAACCCGACGAAACAAAGCGTTGGCCGGTACGGCATCTGGAGCATCGGCCTGCGCGCGGAGGACCCGGCCCGCCGCTCCGAACAGGCCGAAGCCGCCGCCGAGTTGGAGCAGCTCGGCTACGGCGCCCTGTGGCTGGGCAGCAACAGCACCGCCCGCCACGCCGCACCCCTGCTGGCGGCCACCGGGCGGATCGCGGTGGGCACCAGCATCCAGAACATCTGGCAGTACGAGGCACCCGTCTCGGCCGCCGCCTTCGCGCAGGTCGACGCCGCCCACCCGGGCCGGTTCGTGCTGGGCCTGGGCGTGGGGCACGGCGGGGCCCCGAAGCCGTTCCGGGGCCCGGTGTCCGCCCTGGCCGCCTACCTCGACGCCCTTGACGCGGCAGGCGTCCCCGCGGACCGCAGGGTCGTCGCCGCGATCGGCCCGCGCGCCCTGCGTCTGGTCCGCGAGCGCGCCGCGGGCACGGTGCCGTATCTCGTCACCCCCGACTACACGGCCGCCGCCCGCGAGACCCTGGGCGAGGGCCCCCTGCTCGCCCCGGAGCTGAAGGTCGTCCCCGAGTCGGACCCGGCCCGGGCCCGCACGCTCGCCCGCGCCTTCCTCGCCCCGTACCTCACCCTGCCCAACTACACGTCCAACTTCCTGCGCCACGGCTTCACCGAGGACGACCTGCGCGGCGGAGGCAGCGACCGCCTGGTCGACTCGGTGTTCGCCTGGGGCACGCAGGACGCGATCCGCGACCGGATCAACGCGTTCCTGGACGCGGGCGCGGACCACGTGGCCCTCCAGGTGGTGGACGGCAACCCGCGGGAGAGCCTGCCGAGGGAGACCTGGCGCCGCCTGGCGACCCTGCTCGGGTGAGGCACCCCGCGGCCCCGCCCCGTCAGGCGTCCTTCAACTCCTGCCGCTGCCGCCCGAGCCCGTCGACCTCCAGCTCCACGACATCCCCGGCCCGCAGATACGGCTTGGGCTCGGGCTGCCCCATGGCCACCCCCGCGGGCGTCCCGGTGTTGATGACGTCCCCGGGGTACAGCGTCATGAACTGACTTACGTACCGCACGACCTCCCCCACGGGGAAGATCTGCTCGGCGGTCGTGCCGTCCTGCTTCAACTCCCCGTTCACCCACAGCCGCAGACCCAGCCGCTGCGGATCGGGAACCTCGTCCGCGGTCACCAGCCAGGGCCCCAAGGGGTTGAACGTCTCGCAGTTCTTCCCCTTGTCCCAGGTCCCGCCCCGCTCGATCTGGAACTCCCGCTCGGACACGTCGTGCGCGACGGCGTACCCGGCGACATGCGCGAGCCCCTCCTCCGCGGAGTCGAGGTAGCGGGCCGTACGCCCGATGACGACCGCGAGTTCGACCTCCCAGTCGGTCTTCGCCGATTTCCGCGGTACGAGGACGGTGTCGTACGGCCCCACCACCGTGTCCGCCGCCTTGAAGAAGACGACCGGCTCGGCGGGCGGCTCGGCCCCGGTCTCGCGGGCGTGGTCGTGGTAGTTCAGCCCGATGCACACGATCTTGCCGATGCGCCCCACCGGCGGCCCGACCCGCAGGCCGGTCGCGTCCAGCACGGGCAGCTCACCGGAGTCGGCGGCGGCCCGGACGCGGCCCAGCGCGGCGTCGTCGGCGAGCAGCGGTCCGTCGATGTCCGGGACGATCCCCGACAGGTCCCGCAGGGTTCCCTCGGCGTCCAGCAGAGCGGGTCGCTCCGCTCCGGCCGTCCCGACACGCAGCAGCTTCATGATCACAATCTCCTTCGATCGCGTTCGCCCCGCCGATGTGTGCAGCCATCTCAGGACTTGGCCGA
Source organism: Streptomyces sp. NPDC096205 (assembly GCF_044763135.1). Classification (NCBI taxonomy): domain Bacteria; kingdom Bacillati; phylum Actinomycetota; class Actinomycetes; order Kitasatosporales; family Streptomycetaceae; genus Streptomyces; species Streptomyces sp. NPDC096205. The sequence goes on from NZ_JBIWFS010000002.1 coordinate 1,283,052, forward strand.
TCCTCCAAGCTCACCGTCCACTCCGCAAGACCCGGTTCACGTACTGGACCGTAGCGCTACGCCGGGTACAGCAGGGCGCGCTCCACCGCGCTCCAGGCCGTGCTGGTCACGACGTACAGCGCGGCCGCGAGCGGTACGACGGCGACGGTGACCAGGGTGAAGAAGGACAGGAACGGCATGACCTTGGCGACACCCCCGGCACCGGGCGTGCCCGGGGCCCCACTGCCGGCGAGGGCCCCACCGTCGGCCAGGGCCCCGTTACCGGCCAGGGCCGTCCGCGCCCGCCGGAAGTTGAAGACGGCGACGGCCGTAACGACGGCGAACAGCACGACGTACACCAGCCCGGCACCCCCGAAGACCCCACCGGCGGTCAGCGCGTCGGCCCACCGGTCCCCGAGGGGCGCGGCCAGCAGCTGGTGCCCGAGCAGCGCGTTGGGCTCGCCGCCGATGTCGGAGCTGGAGAACAGGTGGTACAGGAGGAAGAACGCGGGCGCCTGCAACAGGCTCGGCAGACAGCCCGACAGCGGCGACACCTTTTCCTCGGCGTGCAGCTCCAGCACGGCCCGCTGCAGCTTCTCGGGGTTCTTCGCGTGCTTCTTCCGCAGCTCGGCGATCCGCGGCTGCAACGCGGCCCGCGCCCGCGCGCCACGCGCCGCGGCCCGCGACAGGGGGTGGACGAGGAGTCGTACGACAGCGGTGAACAGGACGATCGCGGCGGCGGCCGCGGAACCGTGGAACACGGGACCGAGCAGATCGGCGAGCTGCTCGACAAGACTGGCGAAAACGGACATGAAGGCGGACATGGGTGAGCCCTCCGGGGCAGGTCGTGCCGGATGCGGACATGACGGCATGACGACCCGCGCGGGCAGACGTCTTGGGTGAGCTGCTCTACGCGGGGGTCGCCGGGAGGGCGTACCCGGGTGCTCGCGGACGGCGGCGGCCCCGTGCATCCGGGTCGCGTTGCGGCAGGAAGGCCGTACGCCGGTCCCGGTCGCGGATCGCCGTACGCACGCGCGTGGGCGGCACGGACGGCGTGCAGCGCGCCGTGATCACCGCGCAGACGGCGAGCGCGGCCCCGGCCGCGGCGGTCGCGGCGAGCGCGACGGTGGCGTAGAGGCCGCCGGAGTCCAGGAGGGCGGCGGCGAGGCCGAGCACGAGAAGCAGCAGCACGCCGGCATGGCGACGGATCACAGGCTGCTCCCTTCTCACGGCCCCCAGGCTACTGCCCCGGGTCGACGAGGCCGTACCGAGGCCAGCTTTCCCCACACCACGAGGCGGTACGCCGACGAGTACGCGGGCGTGCACGTGGTGAGAGTCAGGTAGTACCCGGGCTCCCGGTACCCCTGCCCGGGATGGACGAGGCTGGCGGGCACCGGCCGCAGGACACCGGAGTCGCGGGGCGAGGTGCGCGCCAGGACGCGGTCGACGACGTACGTGTACGAGGCGAGGGCCGTTTCGACGACGACCCGGTCCCCCTCGCCCACCCGGTCGAGGTGGCGGAACGGCTCCCCGTGGGTGTTGCGATGCCCGGCGAGCGCGAAGTTTCCGGCCTGGCCGGGTTGTTGGGTGCCGGGGTAGTGACCGGCGTACCCGCGGTCGAGGACATCGGCCCGGCGGACGCCTTCGGCGACGGGGACGCGGAGGTGGAGGCGGGGGATGGTGAGGATGGCGTAGGCGGGGAGGTGGGGGGCGGGGGCCGTTGTGGCGGCGGAAGCGACGGGGGCAGGGGTCCCGGGACGGGAACGGGTGGGCGCACGAGTCGGAGAAGCAGGGGGAACCCGGGTGGAGGGATGGGCGGTCCATTGACGCTCGAGGGCCTGGACGGTGCGCTCGGCTCCGGCCCTGGCCTGCCGGTTGGTCCACCACGTCTGATGGACGACGAGAAGCAGCAGGACGACACCGAGGGTGACGAGCAGCTCACCGCCGGCCCGTAAGGCACGGCGGCGCCGTGCGCGGCGGCGGAGGGTGCGGTGCTGGACGACGGGCACGCGCATGGGAGCCTCCCGGGACAGGGACCGCGGGCACGATAAGGGGAAGAGGCAGAGGTCACCAGGGTCGGGAAGGGGTCGGGAAGAGGTCGGGACCCGAGGATCTCTCTCCTTTGTCGGCGCCCGGCAGTACCGTGTGGACCATGCGCCCCGACACGCCCGCCGAGAACGTCGACCACTCCGCCGAAGCGGCACGCCTGGAGCGAACCGCCGGCCTGTACCCCGAGGACGCCGAGGCCCTCCTGCTGCGCGCCGCGGCCCACCTGGAACTGTCCGGCGCCCGCCCCGAGGCGACCGCGCTCTACGACCGCCTGCTGGCGTCGGGAGAGAGCCTGGACGACCCGGCCCTGATCCGCGCCCTGAAAGCGTCGAACCTGTGGGAGTACGGCCACGAGGCCGAGGCCAGGGCGATCATCGAAGGCATCCGCACATCGGCCCCGCGGGACCCGGCCCCGTGGGTGATCGTCGCCGAGGCCCTGGAGTCGCACGACGAGCTGGAGGCGGCGGAGGCGACCTTCACGGAGGCCGCCCGCCTGCTGATCCCCTCGGACCAGGACTCCCCCGCCCAGTCCACGCACCCTCTCCTGTTCGGCCGCCACCGGGTCCGCCGCATGCTGGGCGTCCCCCACGACGACTGGGACACCCTGGCGGACATGCTCCACTCCTCCCCGGTGTCGCTGGACGAACTGCACGACCCGAAGCGTGTCTGGTCCCTGGGCTCGAACAACCCGGCCGAACTGGAGGCGGAGATCACCCGCCTGCGCGCCGAACTGGGCACCTACCGGGAGGCGTTGTCCCGCCCCTTCCCGGTCGCGATCCTCCACTGGCCGGCCCCGGAGTTCGCCGAACTCCTGGAGGCGTACCCGGCCCTCGCGACGGAGTACCCCTCCTACGAGGACCACCTCGCCACCACCGAGTCCGCCCTCCGCGAACTCGCCGCCTCCGGCACGGGCAACCTCGGCATCGTCACGGGCACGGTCCCCTCCTACGAGGCCTTCGCGGCTTCCGAGGGGGCCTCGCCTTCTGACGCGACGCTGCTGCCGCAGTATGCGACGACTCTGGCCGCGCGGGGGCGGGCTGTGGCTTGGCCTCCGGGGCGGGGGGGTGGGTGTTGGTGTGGGTCGGGGCGGGGGTATGGGGAGTGCCATGGGGCGTCAGGGGCCTGAGGATCACAACCCTGCGCTTGACGGATAAGGGGAAAATCCGCCAAGTTCACCGCTCAACCTCACACTATGTCCCACCTTTGCAGTACGGTCACATTTACCTTTCGACCGGAAGGGCTCCCTCCTAGGAAGTGGGGCCCTGAGCTGCGCACTTGAGGAAGCGATGCCCTACGAGCCTGGCACCGTCTGGCAGTACGACGTCCCCACGACCGGAAGCGCACACCTGCCGCCAGACGCAGGCTACGGCCGGGCTCTGACCAACCAGGGCTACGGGTTTGAGGTCGCCGTCGCAGACTTGATCGACAACTCAATCGACGCGGGCGCCGACGAGATCGTCGTTCATTTCCTGCGCGACGCAGAGCGCATACTCACCCTGCTGATCATCGACAACGGCCAGGGCATGGACGAGTCCGGCCTGGACGCGGCGATGACAGTGGGGCGGCGGCGGGACTACGGCGATAGCGCCCTCGGCATGTACGGCACCGGTCTGAAGGCGGCATCGCTCTCTCATGCCTCCTCCCTCACCGTCGTCAGCCGGACCAAGCGCAGCCGTGCGGCGGGCCGCCGCCTCACCGCAGAGGGCATCGCGGACAGCTTCCGATGCGACACGGTTGACCCCCGGTATGCCCAGGACCTCGTCGACCGCTACGACGGAATCATCGAGTGGCACGGCACGGTCGTGCGCTGGGACGGTGTCCGTGCCTTCGAAACGGTCACTCGGGGCCAGAGCGACCAATTCCTTTCGAAGGCGATCTCGCGCCTGGAGACTCACCTGGGCCTCTACCTCCACCGCTTCCTCCAGCAGGGCCTCAAGCTGGACATCGCTGTCTGGGACGTCAGCACCGGTGAGAGCGGCCTCGGTGAGGAGGTGGACCACATCGCCGTGGAAGCGCTGGACCCCTTCGGGTACACGGTCCCCGGCAAGAAGGGCTATCCGAAGGAGTTCACCGCGCCCGTCGAGGGCATCGGGGATATGCGCCTCACCGCCCATATCTGGGCCGCCAAGTCCAAGCAGGCCGGGTTCCGGCAAGTCGGATCTCTCACGGAGAGACAGGGCTTCTACTTTTACCGCAACAACCGCCTTGTGCAGGCGGGCGGTTGGAACGGGTTGCGCAGCCCAGAGGGGCACCTCGTGCTGGCCCGGGTGGCAGTAGACCTCCCGGCCCAGGAGAACAGTGTCCTGAGCCTCGACGTGAAGAAGGAAGGCGTCACCGTCACTCCGGCTTTCACCCTGGGCGTGGAGAAGGCGGTCGATGCCGACGGGCACACCTTCCACCAATACCTTGCAGACGCTGAGAGCGCGTATCGGGACGGGGCGAAGCGAACCGAGATCGTCCGTAAGGCGGTCACGCCTCCCGGCAAGGGCCTGGACCCGAAGGTGAAGCGGGTCATCAAAGAGGAGCTGCCGGAGAAGCCCGGCGAGGAGCCCATCTCCTTCACGTGGGGGACGCTTCCAAGCGACCGCTTCTTCGATCTCGATCGCGAGAACAACAGCGTCATTTTGAATAAGGAGTTCCGGGAAGACTTCAACGACGGCAGGCGTGGCGGAGCCAACGACACTCCGGTGACGAAGACCCTGCTTTACCTCCTCCTTGAGGACTGCTTCGGCCTCGGACGCTGGGAGCGCAGCCGCCAGGACCGCGTGGACTACTGGAACACGATCCTCCTGGCCTCAGCGGAGGCCCACCGCGCGCGACGCATGCAGTCGGTTTCCTGAACTGCCCGCGTCTCTCCGAGGACCCGCTCCCCCTGATCCGTGATTGAGGACTTGCATGAGCTACACCCCCGCCAACGTGCTGCTGGACATCCACACGTCGGCGCTGGCTGGCATGGTGAGCAGCCCCCGCCACTTCGCTAAGTGGGCAGCGCTGGCCGCCGACGAGGACTACCCGGACGCCGACCTGAGCGAAGAGCGCTTCCGGGAAGCCCTGATCAGTGGAGACGAAGCGCTGATCACGCTGTGGAGCCGCCACCTCACTGCCTGGGACTTCGCCGAGGGGCCCCGCTGGGCGCAGGACAGCCCTGCCCGCACTGACGAACGGCGAGCGGCCGTGTATGAGCGGCTCAAGTTCGGAAGTGATCTGCGCAAGACACTCGACACTGCGGTCCCAGTGGCCAAGCTGCCAGGGCCTACGGTGATCACCCGCGAGTTCGCCCCCTGGTACACCCCCGAGCGTGCGGCCGCTCGGTCCTTCTACTGGACGTCGTACGAGCGCAAGCTCCGAGCCAAGGGCTGGCCGGACTCAGCGATCGCAAGTCTGGACGAGGCAAGCCGGGCGGTCGTCGAACGGCTTACTGACCCGGAGCAACCTGCGGCCCGGCAGGCAAAGGGCCTGGTGGTCGGTTATGTGCAGTCCGGCAAAACGGCGAACTTCACCGGCGTCACGGCAAAGGCCATCGACGCTGGCTACCGCCTTGTCATCGTTCTCGGCGGCACGCTCAACCTCCTGCGAGCCCAGACCCAGCGACGCCTCGACATGGAGCTGATCGGCCAGGAGAACATCCTGCGCGGTGCGGATGTCGCGGACATCGACTCCTTGGTGGGCGTGGACTACGTCGGTGACGGGGACGCAGACTGGCCGGACTTCGTGCAGCACGGCGGACGTCCTTCATCCCTGGGCGCCTTCGACATTGAACGCCTGACAACACGCGACAACGACTACAAGAGCCTGGCCCAGGGCATTCGCGCCCTGGAGTTCGAGAAGCGTGAACCAGCACTTCCGCTCTGTGCCCCGGTGAACCTGCACCATGCTGCCGCTCGCATCCTGGTGGTGAAGAAAAACAAGTCGGTCCTCGAGAAGCTGGTCAAGGATCTCAAGCAGATTCACGGCCTGCTCGGAGAGCTCCCGGCTCTGATCATCGACGACGAGTCCGACCAAGCATCGGTCAACACCTCGGACCCTAAGAAGTGGGAGCGCGGCAGCACCGATCGCACCGCGATCAACGGCCTGATCTCCCAGCTCCTGGGGCTCCTGCCGCGGGCGCAGTACGTTGGCTACACCGCAACTCCGTTCGCCAACGTCTTCGTCGATCCGGGCGATGACGCGGACATCTTCCCGAGCGACTTCCTCATCTCGCTTCCCCGTCCCTCCGGATACATGGGCGCCCAGGACTTCCATGACCTGGACTCCTCCATCCCGGTGGACGAGAAGACCTACGCCAACTCACAAGAGAAGACGCATGTCCGGGGCATCTACGAGTCGACCGGCGACCGGCTCCAGGAAGCCATGGACGCCTTCGTGCTCTCTGGTGCCCTGAAGCTCTACCGAGCTGAGCACGGCATCTCCGACGGTCCGTTCCGGCACCACACCATGCTCGTCCATCAGTCAGTGCGGAAGGACGACCACGCCGAACTCGCGCTACGCATCAACACCATGTGGCACGAATCCGGCTACAGCTCCACCGCCGGCCATGAACGCCTGGCCGCCCTATGGCAGTCGGATTTCGCCCCAGTCAGTGAGTCTCGCGCAGCCGACCTGCCGATGCCGGCTACCTATGAGGAGCTGCGCCCGTACGTCAATAAGGCCAAGCAGCGCATCGGCTCAGGGGGACAGCCGGTCGTCGTCGTAAACGGAGACACCGACCGCTACTTCGACCAGCTCGACCTCGACTTCGACCGGACCCCTCATGTCTGGAAAATCCTGGTTGGAGGCACGAAGCTGTCGCGGGGCTTCACCGTGGAGGGCCTCACCGTTACGTACTACCGGCGTACTACGCAGCAGGCGGACACGCTCATGCAGATGGGGCGCTGGTTCGGATTCCGGCCAGGGTACCGGGACCTGGTCCGGCTCTACATCGGGCGCGAAGAACCGTTCGGTCGCGACGGGTCGGTCGATCTGTACGAGGCGTACGAGGGCATCTGCCGGGACGAGGAGACGTTCCGGGAGCAGCTGGCCCAGTACGCCGAGATGGTGGATGGGCAGCCTCAGATCACGCCAATGGAAGTGCCTCCTCTGGTGGCGCAGCACCTTCCGTGGATCAAGCCCTCCGCCCGCAACAAGATGTTCAATGCCGAGCTGGTAGAAATCCGCTCACCCGGCCGCCCCATTGAGCCCGCCTCATACCCCCTGGACAGCTCGGCACTCAAGCGCAACACCGAGCGGTGGCGCCCGCTGCTGGATGCCCTCGTCACAGCGCCTGAGACGTTTATCAATCCGCCGGACGACTCCAGTGCCGTCGCGCGGAAATTCGAGGCTCTGACCGGGGTCGTCGATCACGACGACCTGGTGCGGGTGCTGGCGCAGCTTGAGTGGGAGCGGCCCCGGTACTTCGACCCGCATCTCACCTACCTGCGGCAGCTCGACGGAGCCCTCGCGAAGGTGGCCAACTGGCTGCTCATCTCTCCCCGCCTGTCCTCCGGCAAGCGAGTAGAAGCCAGCATCCTCGGTTCCGTGCCTCTGTCTCTGGTCCGACGGCGTCGGCAAACCGGCAAGACGTCTTTCGGCCGCATCGCCAGCGTCGAACACCGCATGGCGGCGCAGCGCCTCATCGATGAAGCTGCCGCCTCAAGCGGCCACTCCGCCGTAGGGCCCACAACGGGAGTGGTCCTGCTGTATCCCATCGTGGAAGGCAGGGTCAACAGCGACGTGCAGAGCGCCGTCCGCAACGGCTCGGCCGACCCGGCCAAGGTTGTCATGGCCTTCACGCTCATCCCGCCGGCCTCGGCAGTGAGTGCGGACCGCAGGCTGGTGCGGTTCCGTGCGAAGGACTCGCGGTACGGCAACGACGCTACTATCCCGGTTAGCTCGTCCTGAAGGGGAGGGATCTGCTTGCTGCCCATTGATATCCAGGCCGCACAGAACGTTGGCCTGGCAGAAGAGGTGAGGCGAGATGCCGAACTTCAAGCTGTCCACGCTGCTCTGACCGGTATGGAGCGCTCGGAAGAGCGGTTTGCGGGAGTGTTACGGAACACTATAGATCAACTGCTCAATGGGGAAGTCACGGGCCGTTACGACTGGGCCCAGCTCTATAAGACTGAGAGAACTCACGCCGGCACCCTCGTTGAAATCAACCTGCAACGAGAGTTCAAGTTCGCCGATGGCGCAGCTATGGACTACCGCATCGCAGATCTAGACGTCGACTGCAAGTACTCCCAGACGTTTGGCGGTTGGATGATTCCGCCAGAGGCCATGGGACACCTCTGTCTGCTTGTGTGGGCGAATGACTACGACAGCCTCTGGAGCGCAGGCCTTTTCAGAGTGTGTCAGGAGTGGCTGAACCGGGGCAGCAACCGCGATGCGAAGCTCACCGTGAAGGCAGCACACCGAGACAAGATCCAGTGGCTGTGGCGTGACTCGGAGCTGCCGGAGAACGTGCTCCTCCATATGGATGCCGCAGACCGTGCAGCGGTCTTCGCGTTGCCATCAGGGCAGCAGCGGCTCAATGAACTCTTCAGGCGAGTCCAGCAACGTCGCATAGGCCGCAATGTGGTGCGTACCGTGGCCCAGCAGAAGGACTACATGAAGCGAGTCCGCGGGAACGGCGGGTCCCGCTCGGCACTCCAGCCCGAGGGAATCCTGATCATGGGCGACTACGACAGCCATCGCACGGTAGCGGAGCAGCTCGGCCTTCTGCCGCCTCGGGAAGGTGAGTTCGTCAGCGTACGAGTAGCCAGGAGGCGCCCGCATCATGGCGACGCCAGCCATGCCGTAATGGGGGACGGACAGGCTTGGGTAGTGGCGCTCCCCCAGGATGCGCCTGAGCCTGCCCCACCGTTGCCCTCTCACACCAAGTAGAGGGGCGGCAGGCATGAGCGCACCATTCGCCACCGCACTCCTCGGGTGGAAGAAGCTCAAGGCTTCAGGGAAGCCTGTACCGAATAGTGCAGACAGTAGCAGCAACGCCTCGAAGGCCCTCGCTGGAAAAATACTTGAGCATCTAGGGGTCACGCCCAGCGTGATTATTCCCGGCCTCCCGAAAAGCCCAGGTCCAGCCCTGGAGCGACTCGTGCAAACAGATCTGGAAAGCGCACTTCCGGAAGCCGACGCCTCCCGCACCTGGCTCGTGGACCACAAAAAGAAGGTCGAGGATTTTTCCCAGTATTCACATTTGAAGGAGCTGAGGAAGGCCATCAGCGGCGCGGCCGTGCTGAGCGCGGATCTGGGTCTCCTGGACTATCTGATCAAGCCCGACGTTACAGTGGGTGTCGCCCACAGCAGTTCCCTCCCGGATGGGAGTCCGTTCCTGCACGCTGCCGTTTCCTGCAAGTGGACGATTCGATCAGACCGAGTCCAGAACGTTCGGCATGAATTTTTGCAGATGATCCGGCACAGGCGTGGCAGACTTCCACATCTTGTGGCCATAACTGCAGAGCCGATGCCGAGCAGAATTACCGCTATCGCACGGGGAACTGGTGAAGTAGACGCCGTTTACCACATCGCTTTCGATGCTCTGCGGCAGGCTGTGGCGGAGGTAGGCAGCAAGCAGCAGAAGAACGATCTTGCTGAGTGCATCGGCCAGGGACGACTGCGGCCCTATGAGGAACTCGCCTCAACCCTGGCGACCTGGTAAGAGTCGGAGGGGTATGAGTAAGTCTTCAGATTCTCCGGAAGTGCCCGGCACCGCGTGGTCGCCGCCGGCCGGATCATGGGCGTCGTCGGCAGCCCGACGCAGGAACATGCAGGCGATCCGCAGCCGCGACACCACACCGGAGCGGCTGATCCGTCGCCTTGTCCACGCGCAGGGGCTCCGCTACCGCGTGGCCGCACGTCCACTGCCGGACGTTCGCCGGACCGCTGACTTGGTCTTCGGCCCGGCGAAGGTCGCTGTCTTCATTGACGGGTGCTACTGGCATGGCTGCCCTGAGCACTACGTCCCCCCGAAGACCAATCCGGGGTACTGGTCCGACAAGGTGGCCCGGAATATGGCCCGTGACCGGGACACCGACCAGCGTCTGGAGGAGGCCGGCTGGACGGTGCTCCGGTTCTGGGAACACGAGCCGTCGGAGGAGTGTGCTGCGCGGATCGCCGCTGAGGTGGAAAAGCGGCGGCCCGCGCTTCGGAAGGGCAAGCCGGGAAGCTGATCAGCCCTTCTTCTCGTCACGCTCCCGCGCGGCCTTGAGGACCTCGATGATCGACGTGCCGACGGCCCGGGCAACCGGCGGCGGGAAGGCGTTGCCGACCTGCCGGTACTGGGCAGTCTTGCCGCCGGAGAAGTCCCAGCCCGTGGGGAAGCCCTGGATGATGGCGGCTTGTCGCACGGTGAGCATCGGTCCGTCGTCGCCGAGGAGGTCGCGTCCCTGCGTCTTCTTCGTCTTGCAGGTGTCGATGTCGTTCGCGACGCCCATTCCGGAGACACCGAGCTGCTTCCAGGCGGCCTTCGCGCGGCTGGGTCCGAGGTCTGCACCGCCGTGCTTCTTCGACCCGCCGACGAGCGTAGGCGCGATGCCGCCGCCCTTGCCCTTGAGTTCGGCGTCACGGTCGCGCGCCATCTTCAGCCAGCGGTCAAACCTCTCTTGCGCCAGCCCGGCAAGGGTCCCCGTGCAGCACTCCTCGAACCGCTCACGCATGGACGCCTCAAGGCTGTCAGCGACGCTGACGGGTTCCTCATGAGTCGCGGTAGGCCACTCGTACTTCAGATCCTCGATCACGTCCGCCCGGAAGGCGACAAGAATGGCGCGCGGTCGCAGCTGCGGTACGCCGAAGTCGCTGGCCTCCAGGACGCCCCACCGGACGACCTTGTAGCCGAGGCCCTCTTCGTAAACCGTCTGACCGTCCTCGCCGCGGTAAGAGCCGCCTTCAAGCCGTGCCTTGATCCAGTCGCGGTAGTCCGAGAACTTCGGGTCCATGATCCCCCGCACGTTCTCGATCATGACCGCGCGCGGTTCCAGGATCTGGACCAGCTCCAGCATCCGGGGGAAGAGGTCTCGCTCGTCGTCCCTGCCCAGTTGCTTGCCCGCGTGAGAGAAGGGAGGGCAGGGCACACCTCCGGCCAGCAGATCAAGAGAACGAGGCTTCAGCAGCTCGGCACTCTTGGTCACGTCACGGAAGGGATCAAACTCCTTCACGTCCTTCGACAGGACGTCGCAGTGCACTCTCTCCCACGCCCACACCTCGTGTTCCTCGATGTTGAGCTTGAGCGTGTCAACCGCGTACTTGTCGATCTCCACGAGGGCCAGGTGGCCGAAGCCCGCCTGGTGCAGACCGATCGCCTGCCCGCCGGCTCCTGCGCAGATCTCGATCGAAGTGAACTCGGGCACCGCCGGCGCTGCATTGACGCCCTCGGGTTCCTTGGTGTGGGTCATGCCCCCTCCTTACAGCCGTACCGCGGCAGACTCATCTTGCAGTCCACCATCACTGAGGGTGACAGACCCCACTGACAACGAGACCCACCAAGTGTGCAACACGCCCGGCAGTTCACTGAACGCCCCCTCCGTCACACCGAACACTCATACGATATTGCCCGTGCGGATACCTGCGTGGACTGAAGACGAGCTCCTGCTGGCTGGAGCTCTGGTTGTAAAGAACGGCTGGCGCGAGTTGCGGACGGGCGACAGGGAGGTGCAGGAGCTTTCGGAACTGCTGCGCTCGCTCCCGCTCCACGCCCCCGCAGTAATAACGGAGCCCTCCTTCAGGTCGCCTGACAGCGTCAGCCGCAAGACCAGCGACTTCGCCACCAACCACAGCTCGCACTCCGGCAAGGCCACGCGCTGCGGCAAGCCCACTCTGCTCATGATCGACGCCTTCACGGAACGTGAAGCCGAGATGCTCCAGGCTGCTGCGGCGCTGGAGGAGGCCATCGCGTCGGGTGAGATGCATCGCATTCCGCGACAGCCCGACGAATTCGATGACACGGGCGCGACGGCGATCGAGGGGCGGCTCCTTGTGCGCCGTGCCCTGGCGCGCGAACGGGACCCGAACCTCCGGCTCCGGAAGATCAAGCAAGTCCTGGCCCGTGGAGGCGCGCTCCAGTGCGAGGTCTGCACCTTCGACTTCGCTCGCGCCTACGGCGACCTGGGCGAAGGCTACATCGAAGTGCATCACGTCACTCCCCTCCACATTTCCGGAACAAGGGAGACCGCTCTCGACGACCTTGCGTGCCTGTGCGCCAACTGCCACCGCATGTGCCACAGGAGCCGTCCCGGAGAATCCTGGCGCACTCCGGCATCTCTCCGGGAGGAGATGCGTAAGGCCGCCGAGGCTGCCGCCCACTAGGCGGCATCCGCTTCCGCTTCGTAATGCATCTGCGCCCTGTCAAGGATGTCGTCTGGATCATGGCCGCGCGCGGCGCCCCAGTGAAGCAGGTCCGCGATCAGTTCGACGACCGACTGATCAAGGGCCGCTTCACGTCCCATTCCGCATAGTTCCGCGGTGCCGCGCGACCCCTGGTAGCCCTCAAGCACGGCCACGGCCCGCTCGATACGGAGGCAAGCGCCGGCATCGAGAGCGTCGACCTCACACCAAACGGCCTTGCCGACCGCAGTCAGGACCGTGCCCCAGTCCACCGCCAGTGACGTGATCAGGTGGAGGCCACGACCGCATTCATCCCCGCACTCCGCAGCCCTGAGAAGCGGCATGACCCTGCTCTGGTCGTGGACTTCGAACCGCACCCGCTCACCCCTGCGCTCCAGAACCAGAGTTGCGGAGGAGCCCTCGCCGACATGCTTCACCACGTTGGTCGCCAGCTCGGTGACGAGGAGCCCCGCTTCGTCGGCAGCAGCAGGCATCCCCCACATCGCGAGCTGTCTGGCTGCCGCCGCCCGCAGCAGCCGCACCTCCGCCGGTGCCGCTCTGAAGGGCACGACGCAGCGGAGTTGAGATTCGGTGATGTCGTAGCTGTGCACGGCCACCCTTCCCTCCCAGGCCACGCGCGCACTGCGCCTGCCGTGCCTGAACGGCTGCGCTGCGTAGCGATCTGAAGTCGAGAATGGCACAGAGAAATCTCGCTGTGTAACTTCTCACGAGAATCCATCGAGTGAATCTGATGGCTGCCCTGCCGCACTCCTGCTTAGCCTGGCGGGGCTCCGCGGGCGACGGCCCGCCGTACGGCGAAGGAACCTCCATGTCGGAACGGACCACAACACGTCGCCGCCAACTCGGCGCCATGATGCGAAAGTTGCGCGCCCGACAGGGCATGACGCTTGAGGAGGCCGGGCGGCTCGTCGGGGTGTCGAAGGCGACAGTCAGCCGCTACGAGACACAGGCCGGGCCGGTCAAGTGGATCGTGGTCGATGCACTGTGCCGCGAGTACGGCGCAACTGAAGCTGAACGCCGCGCAGTTGTCGCCCTGGCCAAGGACGCCAAGCAGCAAGGGCGGTGGAGCTCCTTCGCCGACTCCATCCCGGAGAGCATGAACCTGCTGCTGACCCTTGAGGACGAGGCCGTGGCGGAAAGCCACTTCGCGTGTGTCTACGTCCCGGGGCTCCTCCAGACACGCGCCTACAGCACCGCGCTTCAGAAGGCCAACGAGGTGCCGCTGGAGCAGGCTGAGATCGAGCGGCTCGTAGACATCAGGATGAAGCGGCAGGAGATCCTCACCCGGCCAAAGCCGCCCCGGCTGTGGGCAATCCTCGACGAGTCCGTGATCCGCAGGGTCGTTGGCTCACCCCAGACCATGAGAGACCAGCTCGACCGGCTACTTGAGGCAAACGAGTTGCCTCACGTCACGCTACAGATACTGCCCTTCTCGCAAGGGGCCCACGCCGCCGCCCTGGGCAGCTTCGTGATCATCGGCGGCACCGAGCCGAGCCTCGACGTCGTGTACGTCGACTTCCACACGGGCTCGCTCTTCCTGGAGAAGGACGAGGAACTGGAGCGATACAGACTTGCGTTCGAGTACCTTCGCGCACAAGCGTTGAACATGGAGGCTTCCTCCGCCATGATCCATCGCGTGCGCAAGGAGCTGTGAATGCCCATAGGCCCCCCGCCCGAATCCGGGCTCGCCTGGTTCAAGTCGTCGTACAGCGGCGGCAACGCCACTGAATGCGTGGAGGCCGCCCTCATCCCCCACGGCATCGCCATCCGGGACTCCAAGCAGCCAACCAAGTCCCAGCTGGCGATCTCCACGCCCGCCTGGACCGCCTTCCTGGCGGAGATAGGGCACTCCCGGCGCCACCCGTGACGTGAGGTGACGCCGACAAGCCTGGACGTACGACAGAGACGAGCCGGCGCCGCCGAGCCGGACGTACGGCAGAGGCGAGGCGACGGTTCAGCCCCGTCGGTCCGCCACCGCCCAGGACGCGAGAGCCACCGCCCCCGCGACCCCGAACACCGCGGGCCAGGCCCCCACCTTCTTCGCCAGCGGATGCGACCCCGCGAAGGCGGCGACGTAGGCCGCGCTCAGGGCGCCGGCTGCCGGGCCGCCCGCCCGGGTGCGCCACTGCTGGGCGGCAGCGGCCCCCGCGGCGGCCAGGACGACGCCGCCGAGCTGCCGCTTCTTGGTCCAGCGGGCCACGGCGTATCCGCCGACGAGTCCGGTCGCGGCGACGGCCGCGCTGGGGATCCGAGCCATGAGTGCCTCCATGCGCATGAGGTCCGAATTCAGCCCAAAGCTACGCCGGGGACGACTCACACCTCAGACCTGAGTCAGGTCTTGTCAAGTTTCTGTCTGCGGGCTATATAAGAAGCCGTAGGGCATCGCACACCAGCACCTCAGCAAAGGAGTGACCCGTGATGCTCATGCGTACCGACCCGTTCCGTGAGTTCGACCGGCTCGCGCAGCAGGTCTTCGGTTCCGCGGCCCGCCCGGCCGCGATGGCCATGGACGCCTACCGAGCCGGTGACGACTTCATCGTCCACTTCGACATCCCGGGCGTGGATCCGGAGACGATCGAGCTCGACGTCGAACGCAACGTCCTGAACGTCCGTGCCGAGCGCAGGTCCCCCGCCCCCGAGGGCGCGGAGCTGATCGCCGCCGAGCGGCCGACCGGTGCCTTCAGCCGCCAGCTCTTCCTGGGCGACACCCTCGACACGGACCGCATCGACGCCTCGTACGACTCCGGCGTCCTCACCCTGCGCATCCCCGTGGCGGAGGCCGCCAAGCCCCGCCGCATCGAGATCAGCGGCGGGAACGACCACAGGCAGCTGAGCACCTGAGCCGCCGAGCGGCCGAGCGGCCGACTCGGCCCATCCGTCCACCGCATCCCTGGAACGTCCACCGCATCCCTGGCAGCGCCCCGCGGCCCGCACCCCCGCGGGGCGCCCGCCCGCGACCGCCGTCACCCCGTGTCCCGTAGCCCATGGCCCGTCTGGGGGCCGACCGCCCGCGAGGAGGAGCCCGCACCATGACCGTGACGACGCAGGAGCGCTGCATAGCCCCGGAGGAACGGACCTCCGCAGCCCGCGCCGACTGGAACCTGCTGATCGACTCCGTACGGGAGTCCGGCCAGTACCCGACCAGAGCGGAGGCGGAACGCGTCACCCGGATCGTCCTGTCCACCCTCGGCGGCCATGTGACCGGCGACGAACGCGTCGACCTGGCCCGGGCCCTCCCCGAGCAGGCGGCCCGGCTGATCGCCGGCCAGATCCCGGTCACCAGCCCCCTCACGGCCCCCGGGTTCGTCGACTCGGTGGCGTCCCGCATCGAGGGCGCGACCCCGGCCACGGCCCGCTGGGACGTCAGCTCCGTACTGAGCGCGCTGCCGCCGCTGATCGGCGACGACCTCACGAACCGCGTCCTGGCCGCGCTCCCGCCCGGCTACGCCCTGCTGTTCGGCCGCGCCGACCTCGGCCGACGGTAGGCCGCAGGTCAGGCGGGGGACCGACGGCTGCCGTGGGCGAGGGTGATCGCATCGAGGAGCCCGGGGAACGCGGTGTCCATGTCCGCGCGGCGCAGGGCGTTCATCCGGGACGTGCCGACGTAGTACTGCCGGATGACCCCGGCCTCCCGCAGCACCTTGAAGTGGTGGGTCGCGGTCGACTTGCTGACCGTGAGGTCGAAGCCGCCGCACGCGATGTCCTCGCCGGACGAGGCGAGTTGGGTGACGATGCCGCGCCGTACGGGGTCGACGAGGGCCTCCAGCACCTGTTGGAGGTCGAACGCGGAGACGTCGGGGTGCGGCGGGGTGCGTTCCAGGACGGACATGCGCCCTATGGTACGACGGTCATCAAAGTTTGACAGCGATCGTACTTCGGGTCCAGGGTGGAGGCCGATCTCAAACGGGCTTCACCCAGGGGGAGTTGCTGCGCCATGTCCAGAACTGTGCGGTTCCACGAGTTCGGCGGTCCCGAGGTGCTGCGCGTGGAGGACCTGGACCCGGGCGAGCCGGGCCCCGGCGAGGTACGTGTCCGGGTGGACGCGATCGGCGTCAACCGGGCCGAAGTCCTCTTCCGCACCGGCCGCTACATCGAACCGGTCAGGCACCTGCCCGCCCGCCTGGGCAACGAGGCGGCGGGCGTGGTGGAAGCCCTGGGCGACGGCGTCACCGGCCTCCGCATCGGCCAGCCGGTCAGCGTCATCCCCGGCTTCTCCCACAACGACTACGGCGTCTACGCCGAACGCGCGCGCGTCCCCGCCTCCTTCGTCCTGCCGCGCGGCGATGACACGGACCCGGTCACCGCGGCCGCGGTCTGGATGCCGTACCTCACGGCGTACGGCGCGATGCTCGACGTCGGCGGCATGCGCCCCGGCGACACCGCAGTCATCACGGCCGCCTCCAGCAGCGTCGGCCTCGCCGCGATCCAGACGGCCCACCGCATCGGCGCCACACCGGTCGCGGTCACCCGTACCCGCGCCAAGCGGCAGCAACTCCTGGACGCGGGCGCGACCGAGGTCATCGTCTCCGACGAGGAGGACGTGGCGGCCCGCATCCTCTCCCTGACGCACGGCAAGGGCGCGGAGTTCATCCTGGACGCCGTCGCCGGCCCGGGGGTGACCGACCTCGTCCGAGCCACCGCCCCCGACGGCACCCTCTTCCTCTGGGGCGCCCAGAGCAACGCCCCGACCCCCTATCCCTCCTTCGACCTCGGCATGCCGGCGGTCAGCATCCGCACCTTCACCATGCTGGAGATCACCCGCTCCGCTGAGCGGCTCCGGCGGGGGCGGGCGTACATCGAATCGGGGCTGCGGCTCGGGCACTTCGAGCCGGTCGTGGACCGGGTGTTCGAGCTTGGGGAGGTGGCTGAGGCGCATGCGTACTTGGAGGGGAACGGGCAGGTCGGGAAGGTCGTCATGCGGGTGGATCACTGAGGCAGGGCAGGGTCTTCACTCGACGGCCGGCGGCCGGGCCCCCGCTCCCGCCCCCGCCCCCGCCCCCGCCCCCACCCGAAACGACCTCCGATAAGCCAAAGGACTCGTCCCCACCACCCTCCGAAAGCGCTCCCGGAAAGCCGTAGGAGACCCGAACCCGCACCGGACGGCGATGTGTTCCACAGGATGGCTCGTGGTCTCCAGCAGGTGCTGGGCGCGGCGGATGCGGGCTCGGTGGAGCCACTGGAGCGGGGTCGTGCCGGTCTGGTCGCGGAAGCGGCGGTTGAGGGTGCGGGTGCTCATGCCGGCCTGGTGGGCGATGTCGTTCAGGGTCAACTCGCGGTCGCAGTGCTGTTCCAGCCAGTGCAGGAGGGGTTCCAGGGTCGCGCCCGCGGGGGCCGGGGGCAGGTCGTGAGTGATGAACTGGGCCTGGCCGCCCTCGCGTTCGAGGGGCATGACCGACATACGGGCCGTGTACGCGGCGACCGCCGAGCCGTGGTCCCCCCGGATCATGTGCAGGCACATGTCGAGGGCGGCGGCCGCGCCGGCCGAGGTGAGGAACTGGCCGTTGTCGACGTACAGGACGTTCGGGTCGACCGTCACCCTCGGATAGCGCGCGGAAAGATCCGGCGCCGCGATCCAGTGGGTCGTCGCGCGCAGGCCGTCCAGCAGGCCCGTCGCCGCCAGCAGGAACGCCCCCACGCACACCGACGCGATGCGCGTGCCGTTGGCCGCCGCCGCGCGCAGCGCCTCCGCGACGCCGGGCGGCAGTTCGCGCGGCGGGTCCTGCACACCCGGCACGATGATCGTGCCGGCCTCCGCCAGGAGGTCCAGGCCGTACGGGGCCCGGATCGTGAACGCGCCCGCCCGGACCTCCTCCCCCACCGAGCAGACCCGCACGTCGTACGGCACCCGGCCGTCCGGCAGCCGCGCCCAGCCGAACGTGTCGACCGGCGCGGAGAGGTCGAAGGGGATCACCCCGTCCAGCGCCAGGACCGCCACCACATGCATGCCCCCACCCCTCCACCGCCACCTGGCGAGAATCCGTCGGACCCTGGCATTCTCGCCCCTTCTCCATGATCCCGGCGCCGCCTAGCGTCACCGCCGTGACCAAGTTCCTGCTCGCCGTCCACGTCCTGGCCGCCATCGTCGCGATCGGCCCCGTCACCGTCGCCGCCAGCATGTTCCCGCCCGCCGCGCGCAGGGCGCTGGCCGCGCCCGACGATCCGCAAGCGGCTCAGACGCTGCGGCTGCTGCACCGTATCTGCCGGGTGTACGCCGTCGTCGGCGTGGTCGTCCCGGTCTTCGGGTTCGGCACGGCGAGCGCGATGGGCGTCCTCGGGGACACCTGGCTGATCGTGTCCATCGTCCTCACCGTCCTGGCCGCCCTCGTCCTCGGCGCCCTCGTCCTGCCCGGGCAGGAGGCCCTCGTGGAGGGCGGCACCGGCGGTCGGGAGGCCACCGTGCGGCTCGCCATGCTGACCGGCGTCTTCAACCTGCTGTGGGCGACGGTGACGGTCCTGATGATCGTCCGCCCTGGGTCGACGACCGGTGCCTGACCAGCCCCCTCACACCCACAGACGGGCCGCCTACGCCCCCGCCGTCCGCGACTTCACCGCCGGTGCCGTCGCCGTCAGCGGCCGCGCGATGTCCTCCAGGGACCGCCGCTCCGCCTTCACCGCCAGCGCCGCCGCGACCAGCCCGGCCGCGCACATCAGCCCGGCCCCGATCTGGAAGGCGAGCACCGTGTCCGTGACCTTGCCCGTCTCCGTCAGGTCCGCGAACAGCAGCGGCCCGCTGATGCCGCCGGCCGCGGTGCCGAGGGCGTAGAAGAAGGCGATCGACATCGCGCGGGTCTCCATGGGGAAGACCTCGGAGACGGTCAGATACGCGCTGGAGGCGCCCGCGGAGGCGAAGAACAGCACCGCGCACCAGCAGGCGGTCAGGGTGCCGGCGCTCAGCACCTCCCGGTCGAACAGCCAGGCCGTGCCGAACAGGAGCAGGCCGGAGAGCAGATAGGTGGAGGAGATCATCACCCGGCGGCCGACCGTGTCGAAGAGCTTGCCCAGCAGCAGCGGGCCGCAGAAGTTGCCGATGGCGATGACCGCGAAGTAGTAGCCGGTGTCGCCGGTCGGGACGTCGTAGAACGTGGTGAGGATCGCGCCGAAGCCGAAGGTGATCGCGTTGTAGAGGAACGCCTGGCCGATGAAGAGGGAGAAGCCGAGGATCGCGCGGCGGCGGTAGCGTCCGAAGACCGTCCGGGCGATCTCCCCGAAGGTCACGGCCCCGCGCTGGTGGATCGTGATCTCGCCCTCGGGGCGCGGCAGCGGCTCGCCCTTCTCCGCCTCCACCTGCCGCTCGATCCCTGTCACGATCTCCTCGGCCTCCCGGTCCCTGCCGTGGATCAGCAGCCACCGCGGACTTTCCGGGACATGACGTCGTACGAGAAGGATGACCACGGCCAGGACCGCGCCGAGGGCGAAGGTCAGACGCCAGCCGACGTCCATGGCGAAGATGTCCGTGTCCAGGGCGACGATCGACAGCAGCGAGCCGCCTACGGCGCCCAGCCAGAAGCTGCCGTTGATCATCAGGTCGACGCGGCCGCGGTACTGCGCCGGGATCAGCTCGTCGATCGCGGAGTTGATGGCCGCGTACTCGCCGCCGATGCCGAAGCCGGTCAGGAAGCGGAACAGGAAGAACCACCAGGCGTCGAAGGACACCGAGGTCAGGGCCGTCGCCGCGAGATACACCGCGAGGGTGATCATGAAGAGCTTCTTGCGGCCGAAGCGGTCGGTCAGCCGGCCCCAGAACAGGGCGCCCGAGCAGGCGCCGGCCACATAGAGGGCCGCCGCGATGCCGGTGACCTGCCCGGAGCTGATCGGCAGCCCGCTGCCGGACTCGGAGAGCCGGCCGGCGATGTTGCCGACGACCGTGACCTCCAGGCCGTCCAGGATCCATACGGTGCCGAGGCCGACGACGATCGTCCAGTGCCAGCGGGACCACGGGAGACGGTCGAGACGGGCGGGGATGTTCGTGGTGACGGTGCGGCCGGTCCCGGCCCTGGCTCCTGATGCGGTCATGGGCTCCCTCCTCGTCGAGCAAACCACCCCGACGGATGCCCCCGACCGGCCCCTTCACGCCTGCGCGGCGGACGCCTACGCCCCCAGCGCCCGCGACACCGTGTAGATCAGCAGGCCCACCAGTGAGCCCACCACCGTGCCGTTGATCCGGATGAACTGCAGGTCACGGCCGATGTTCGCCTCGATCTTGCGCGTGGTGTGCTCGGCGTCCCAGCTCGCGACGGTGTCGGTGATCAGGGACGTGATCTCCTGGCGGTAGGTCGTCACCACATGCACGGCCGCGCCCTCCACCCAACGGTCGACCTTCTCCTGCAGGCGCGGCTCGGTCGCCATCCGGGCGCCCAGCGACAGCAGCGAGGCGCGCACCCGCAGGCGCAGTTCGCTGCGCTCGTCGTCGGCCGCCGCGACGATCATCGACCGTACGGCGGTCCAGGCCGACGCGATCAGGTCCTGGACCTCGCCACGCCCCAGCACGTCGCCCTTGAGCCGCTCCACACGCGCGCGGGTGTCGGTGTCGGACTGCAGGTCGGAGGCGAAGTCGGTGAGGAAGCGGTCCAGGGCGCCGCGCGCGGGGTGGGTCGGCATGTCCCGCATCTCCGCGCAGAAGCGCAGCAGCTCCTTGTAGACGCGCTCGCCGACCTTCTTGTCGACGAAGCGGGGCGTCCAGCCGGGCGCGCCGCCCTGTACGGCGTCCATGACCGAGTCGCTGTGCAGCACCAGCCAGTCGTGGGCGCGGGTCACCACCAGGTCGACGACACGCGTGTGGCCGCCGTCGGCGACGACCTTCTCCAGCATCTTGCCGATGCCGGGCGCGATCTCCTGGGCGTCGGCGCGTCGGGTGATCGCCTCGCCGACGACGGCCTGGACGTCGGAGTCGCGCAGCACGGTCAGCGCGCCGCGCAGCGCGGTGGCCAGCTCGGCGGTGACCCGGTCGGCGTGCTCGGGTTCGGCGAGCCAGGCGCCGAGGCGGCTGCTGATGCCGACGGCCCGCAGCCGGCGTCGTACGACGTCCTCGGACAGGAAGTTCTCGCCGACGAACTCGCCGAGCGAGACGCCCAGCTGGTCCTTCTTGGTGGGGATGATCGCGGTGTGCGGGATGGGCAGGCCGAGGGGGTGGCGGAAGAGGGCGGTGACGGCGAACCAGTCGGCCATCGCACCCACCATGCCGGCCTCGGCGGCCGCGGCGACATAGCCCGCCCAGATGCCCGCGCCCGCGTTCACGCCCCACTTCGCGAGGACGTAGACCAGGGCGACGAACAGCAGCATCCCGGTCGCGGTCAGCTTCATCCGGCGGACGCCGCGCTGTTTCTCCTCGTCGGCGGCGCTGAAGACGTTCATCGCGCGCGCGGCACGCACCTCCGGGGCGCGTGCGCCCGGCTCGGCCCTCTCGCCCGCTTGATCCGGTTTCGTACGGTTCATGCACTCCACCCGTCCACAGTCCCCGACATCGACATTGTCCCTTCATGACCGACTCCTGGAACGGAACAGGAGTTCCCGGCGTTTATCCGAGTGATCACATCGGGTGATCCCACCGGAGCTCCGGGCTCCCCGGTCCGAGGAGAAACGCACCGCATGACCAGGCGTCATCAGGGTTGTGCACTGCTCGCCGCGATCACCGCGCTGGTCGTGGTGCTGTCCGCCGCGATCTACGTCACCGTCGCCGCGGACGACGGCACGGCCCGCCGTACGCTCGCCGCGGGGCGCGGATACGGCGCCGTCCCCGCCTCCACGGGCGTCTGGGCCGGCACCTGGACGGCCTCCCCGGCGGCCGCCGAGCCCGGCACCGAGGCCCGGGGGCTGGCCGGGCGCTCGGTGCGCAATGTCGTGCACACCAGCGTCGGGGGCACGAGTGCCCGCGTCACGCTGTCCAATCTCCTCGGCCTACGACCCCTCACGCTCACCCATGCCACGGTCGCGCTGGCCGCCGACGAGCAGGGCGCGGCCGCCGCACCCGGCACGATGCGCCGCCTGACCTTCGCGGGCCGCACCACGGTCGTCGTACCGGCCGGGCAGCAGGTGGTCAGCGACCCGGTCGCGCTGTCCGTCCCTGCCGACGCGGACGTGCTGATCACCACCTACTCCCCCGTCCCCTCCGGCCCGGTCACCATCCACCCGAGCGCCCGGCAGACCGGCTACGCCGCCGTCGGGGAGCACACCGGCGACCTCGCGGGCACCGCCTACACCTCGCGCGCCGACGTCTGGCGGTACGTGACCGCGCTGGACGTGCTCGGCCCCGAGGCCGACGGCACGGTCGTCGTCCTCGGCGACTCCCTCACCGCCGGCTCCTCCTCCAGCGTGGACGAGAACCGCCGCTGGCCCGACGTACTGGCCCGGCGGCTGCGCGCGGCGGCCGAGCGCGGCGAGGACGTGCCACGCCACGGCGTGGTCAACCAGGGCATCAGCGGCAACCGCATACTCGCCGACGGCTACGTCCGTCCCCTGGCCCGCACGGTCCTGCCGCAGAATCCCGGCGGGCTCAGGCGCTTCACCCGGGACGTGCTGGGCGTCCCCGGCGTGAAGGTCGTCGTCGTGGACCTCGGCGTCAACGACATCCTGCGCGACCCCGCCCTCGCCGACCCCGACCGCATCCTCGCGGGCCTGCGCGCCCTGGTCCGCCGCGCACACGCGCAGGACATCAAGGTCGTCGGCGCCACCCTCATGCCCTTCAAGGGCCACCCCGGCTACACCGACGCCCGCGAGGACGTACGGCAGCGGATCAACGCCGACATCCGCGCGGGGCACGTCTTCGACGCCGTCACCGACTTCGACGAGGCCCTGCGCGACCCGTACGACCCACGCCGCCTGCGCTTCGACTACGACTGCGGCGACCATCTCCACCCGAGCGACCGGGGGTACGCGCGGATGGCGGAGGCCATGGATCTTGCGCACCTGAGGGGGAGTGCCCCAAAGGGGCGCGGGGAACTGCGCGACCAACCACAGCGAGCGATCAGCCGTAAGACGGCATGACGCGACACGGCGGGTAGGCGCACCTAGGGCCTGTCGTTTGGATCAGGCCGGCTGCGAGGCGCTTCCGCCTCCTGGCCGGGTCGAGCGGGGTCTGGTGCGTGCAGCTGCAAGGCGGAGGAGGGCGTCGACGCGGAGCGTCGGCGAGTGACGACAACGCGGCTGGGGGTCCCCCCACGCCCTTAAGGCAGTGGGGGAGTGCGTGCCAGACCCCGCGACGC